>NZ_CP143889.1:1200000-2400000 GCF_036417355.1 Akkermansia sp. RCC_12PD
GACAACGCCGAATTCGGCCTTGGCTTCCGCGTCTCCCTGGACAAGCAGATGGAACACGCCATCGAACTCCTCCATGACGCCGCCGGCATCATCGGCCAGGAACTGGTGGACAAAATCCTTGCCAACCCGCAGAAGGACGAAGCCGACATCGTCGAACAGCGCGAAAACGTCGCGGAATTGAAGCAGAGAATCACTGGCAAGCCGGAATGTGCGCGCCTCCTCACTCTTGCGGACAAGCTGGTCCGCAAGAGCGTCTGGATTCTCGGCGGCGACGGCTGGGCTTACGACATCGGTTACGGCGGACTGGACCACATCCTGTCCACCGGCAAGAATGTAAAGGTGCTGGTCATGGACACGGAAGTGTATTCCAACACCGGCGGCCAGTGCTCCAAGTCCACCCCGCGCGCAGCCGTGGCCAAATTCGCCACGACCGGCAAGCATGGCGTGAAGAAGGACCTGGGCCTGATGGCCATGACCTACGGCAACGTGTACGTGGCCTCCGTCGCCCTCGGCGCGAAGGACGAACACACGCTGAAAGCCTTCGTGGAAGCGGAAGCCTACGACGGTCCCGCCCTGATCATTGCCTACTCCCACTGCATTTCCCACGGCATCAACATGGCCAAGGGGCTGCAGCAGCAGAAGGCGTGGGTAGACACGGGCCGCATCCTGCTGTACCGCTACAATCCGGATCTTGCCCTGCAGGGCAAGAATCCGCTGATCGTGGAAGGCAAGGGCCCGAAGGGCGACCTGCGCGACGTCCTGCTCAGCGAAAACCGCTTCAAGCTTCTGGCCAAGACCAACAAGGAAGAATTTGAAAACCTCCTTGACCAGGCCCAGAAAGACGTCTGGCGCCGCTGGAAACTGTACCAGAACATGGCCGCGATGCCCGTTGAAAAACCTGCGGACGCGGAATAAGGTTATCTTCCTTAATTTCAACGTCCCTGCGCGGTTCTTCCGCCAGGGGCGTTTTTTATTGATTTACGGCTTGTCCGGATGTGAGTTTTCATCAGGGAGCCTTTCTCTTTTCCTGCAGGCGCCCTCATGAAGTCTGCACGAGTTTAGAACCGCCATGAGTCCCGGCCAATTTTCCGCTCAACGGCTGGCAGGCAAAAGGGAGTGGCGCTCCGGAACAATCCGGAGTGTCATTTTCTTGGTGATTCGCCAGACGGAAGCGTCCCGGCGAAACCCGCTACTGCCACTTCACAGGCTCATCAAGAATATCGCCGTCCAGCGCATCCTCGCTCGTAAACGTATTTCCGCGATACTGCACGCAGAGCATCACGAGCGGCTCCGAACCATTATTGCGCACGGAACGCTTTCCGGGAGGCGCTACGCGGACAACACTGCCTTCAGATACGGGAAAAACTTTGCCGTCCACCTGGAATTCTCCCCTGCCGCTGAGGAAAAAGTAGAGTTCCTCATGATTCTTGTGCGTATGCAGGAATCCCGTTTCCGTGCCCGGCTGAAAAAGCTGGAAGGAAAAATCCCCCCCGCCTGTATGCAGGGCAGCTCCTCCGAATACTTTGCCCGGAATTCTCACTTCCGGAGAAAGTTCCAGAACATAATCGCCCAATTCATTAAATTTGCCGACACTTGCCGCGCTGAAATTTTCACCGCCGGCTATTTTTTCCATTCGTTTCATTTTATTCCCGTGTTTGTGATTTATTCCCTATCATGCTTGCCTGTCCGGCAAACCTTCCCTACAGTAGGCCTGAATATCCCATCTGTAAAGTAGGCAGAAAATTGTGCTTTAGTTACCAAAAGGGAACTATCGTTTAAAACCAATGACTCGCAAAATGACTCCATGTCCCGTCGAGACGACTCTCCAGCTGATTTCCTCCCGATGGAAAGTGCTGATCATCCGGGATTTGCTGGAAGGAACAAAACGATTCGGAGAACTCCGGAAATCCATCGGTCCCGTAACGCAGAAAGTCCTGACAGCCAATCTGCGGGCCATGGAAGAAGATGGCCTGCTCACCCGCAAGGTTTATGCCGAAGTCCCTCCGCGCGTGGAATATACACTTACGGAACTGGGCTACAGCCTGCATCCCATTCTGGCTTCCATGTCCCGCTGGGGAAAGGCCTATCAGCAAATGGACATCCACCAAGCCCGCTAGACAAAGAATATTCCTGTTTTTACGGCTCTTCCCGGTCCACAGCTCCTTCCGGCTTCATTGAACTTCTTTCAAATATAGTTTCAGCCGGAGATGGAAATAAGGGACAGGCTTTTACTTCTCGGAGATTTTTTACGTGAAGAAGCGCATCCATGGCCCGCACGGCTTCTTTATGGTTCCATTGCCGGGATTGTTCAATGGCAGGACCGGAAACTTTCCTCCATTCTTTTTCCGCCTCTTTTAAAGAAACTTCCCTAAAGCATTTCCAATGGGGAATATCCTGCGTAAGAAGCTCAAACAGGGAAACAACCCAAACTGTTTCAGAAGGCTTGTTTTCTTTCAATTTTTCCTGTTCAGGTGATGCAGGCGATTTTGCCTTTTCTTTTACTATTGTTTCAAACGGATCTTCACCTTCGGCTTTCTGGGAAAGAGGGACCCGGCGTCTGCCTGGGGAAAGGGAGCATGTTTCCTTAATGACGCCCGTAGTTACATAAACGCTTTCCGTCTGCTCCACACCGCTTTTCCAATGGGTTCCATCTTTGGGATCAGTCTCTTCACAGCCACTCCATTCCAATATCCTGCCATACTGTTCCGTTAGTTCCCATTGCTTCCATCCATACGTAAAGCGATACCTGTTAACATGCCTGTCAGGACAAAAATAATAGGCTTCTTCACCGCGGAAAACACTGCCGATTTTCTTCCCGCGCAGGCAGAAGGAAGGAACCGTATAAAGATAGATGCCATCTGCATTACAGATGAAACTTACATGTTCATCCTGCCGTGGAAGAGTTCCAGCTACTTCGGGACTTTGATATAAGAAGACTCTTTCTTTCCCCTTGTCCCCCACAAGATCGATTTCCTGCATAAAAACAAGGCCTCCGTGGGGGCCTTCCGAATTCTTTAATCCAGAATTCCAACCCGTCCAGGATTCAATAAGGTCTCCCTGTCCGGAAACCTGTTTCCGTATGTTCCACTGAAGAAAAGAGGGAAGCTCTGAAAAAGAAAGGGAAAAAACAGGGGGTTCGACCGCCTTTAGCAAGGCGGCCGAACAACATAAAAAGCATACCCCTGTGAGCAAGGTGTTCATAATAAATATTCCAGTCAGAACCCTGTCCGCATAGTCCAAACCGTGATTATTATATCTGGAAATGAACCATTGTCGAGAAACGTTCAGTCACGCGCGATAGTGACCGGCTTTACCGGGATCATAAAGAAAAACAGGAAGAGTATTTGGAGTATTGCCCTCTTTCCATCGGTGATAGAACGATAAAAAAGCCTGTCCGTTGTTTCCGGTAACCGGAAAGACAGGAACAGGCTTTCTATCAAATAAAGATGGGGAAATACGGAATCTATGAAATCATCTAGTGGCTTCTGCCGTCTTCCGGATGATTTTACGGGCCTTGCGCACGTCATCCTCATGGGAATCGCCGCGGCTTCTTTCCACTGTGAAGAGTTTGGAAAGCTCCTCATCCATGCGGGCCACGGCGGCTTTCGCCTTCGGATTCTTCGCGGCGCGGGCGCGCAGGATATTAACCTTTTCAAATTCTTCCAGCCCGTCGCGGAGCTTTTCAAACCGCAGGGAACTGAGGTTGCCGGGATAAACCAGGTAGCAGTCTCCCGCAGGCCAGTTGCCGAAGTCGGTTTTTTCAAACGGATTGCGGTTCCAGGAATTGTAGGCCCACCTCAGAAAACCGTCCAGATGGTTGGCGGCGGCGAAGAGAGGCAGCCATTCCGCCTCCGCCAACGGGGAGATGGTAAAGGTATTTGGCTTTTTGGGATAGACGCAAACATAAAATGTCGTCTTTTTCCCCTCTTTCTTGCGCTGCGCCAGCAGATCGCTCGTGACCGTATCCGCATGGTCAAGCACGGGAGAGACGTCATACACGTGCCGGGTCATGGCGGTAGGCCGATTGACGGCGGAAACGATTTTGAATTCCGGAGCATACTTGTCCAGCACGTTCTTGGCCGCCTTCACCATGGCGTCCGGCCGTTCATCCAGCCCGATGCAGGTTTTGTCCAGCCAGCCTTTGCTTTTGACGTGCTTGCGGAAATCCGTCAGGAAAGGTCCCCAGATGGCTTCGTAGGAAGGATCGTTCGGCTTGAGGTCCAGGAACTTGTATTTTCCGGTAGCTTCATCCAGATAACGGATTTTCATGTTCCACGGAATCATGGTATAGCAGGATATCTGCCCCTTGATGCCCACCTCGTTGATCATGAAGGAAACCCATTTGTCAAAGTTGGCATAGTTCCAGCGCATGGTTCCGTTTCTGCCCTTGATCCATTCGATCATGGGGGGGGAACCAGTCGTAAGTCTGGGCGTTCCAGGCTTCATCAATGAGGGAACAGGTAATGGCCTTCTGCCCGGCGTCCGCCAGCCTTTTCATCACCGGCTTCATCAGCGCGAAATGTTCCGGGGACCACGGCTCCACATCATGCCAGCGGGCCACAGCCTGCGGATGCTGCCAAAGGTCCAGATGAACCTGCCAGTTGGAGGGGGCAGGCAGGAATTCCGGAGCCACTTCCAGAATTACGGGAATGCTCACTGGAGAGCCGCTTTCAGCGGAAACCACTACTTTTCCCTTGTACACGCCGGGTTTGGCAGACGGGGGGATATTGACTTCCACCCAGACGGGCCGGACGCCTCCCGCCTGCAGGTCACAGCCGTTTTCACTACCGATAATATCAGAAATGATCCTGTTGCCGCCCTTGGTATAGCGTATCATGGTGGTCCGGACGGGAATAACCTGCCCGGCAGCGTTTTTTACTCCGGCGCAGGAGGCGGACAACTGGGGCTGCGCCTGGGAAGACCAAACGGCAATTTGTCCGGCGGCACGTTCGCCCCTCCATCCGGACAGGCGCACGGCATCCTGAAGCATTTCCTGCCTGGGAGCGCCGCTCCATGGAATACGGTCATAATCCTTCACCGCGGCGGCCTGCAGATTCAGAGCGGCATCGGGACCGTAACCCTTGATTTCCACCAAATGCCCTCCCTTGTCATTGCCGGCGCTGTTGCCCAGGAAGGTGATTTTGACGTACCGGACCGTCTGGGGATTGAATTTGAAGGGGACGCCTTCCGAAGTGGCTGCAATGCTGTTGGATGACTGGTCTGCCAGCATCTTCCAGTTCTTGCCATCCTCCGAACCTTCTATCTTGTACTTGTAAATGCGTCCCCCTTCCCAATATGGCCAGACATGCAGTGCAGAAAGGGAGCGGGGTTTTCCCATATCTACCTGAAGCCAGACGGGAACACCTTCACAGCCCCAGTATTTGCCGGCGTTGTTCGCCTGGCCGTCCACGGCCAGTTCCGGACGGTCATTGCCGTAATGTCCGGAAGCGGTGACTTTGGCCCCGGCAAACAAATTGCCCGCATCACCCGCCGCTCCAGCGGAAACCAGAGCGGGTTCGTACAGGGGATGCCTGTCCGGCGACTGGGCTTGAACAAAAGACGTTAATGCAATAACGGAGCACAGAGGGAAAAAAAAAGTGGCGCATGCGTACATTACGTACCGGAATTCCATTTTCTCTCAAGAAAAAAGAACATCCGCACTATTCCGCCAAGGGTCGCACCGGAATCCCCCTGGAAGCAAAGTAGGTTTTGGCTTCCGGTACCGTATACTCGCCGAAGTGGAAGATGGAGGCCGCCAGCACGGCATCCGCCTTTCCCTCCACCAGCACTTCCACCATGTGGTCCAGATTACCCGCCCCGCCGCTGGCGATTACGGGAATGCGCACCGCCTCGCTGACGGTGCGGGTTAGTTCAATGTCATACCCGGTTTTGGCGCCGTCAGCATCCATGCTGGTAAGCAGGATTTCCCCGGCGCCGCGGCGTTCCGCCTCCATGGCCCATTCCACCGCATCCAGCCCCACGAATCTACGGCCGCCGTGGGTGGAAACGCCCCATTTGCCGGGTGCCTGCCTTTTGGCGTCAATCGCGACGACGATGCACTGGCTGCCGAATGCTGCCGCTCCTTCGTTAATCAAATCCGGACGGTTGATGGCCGCCGTATTCAGGGACACCTTGTCCGCGCCAGCCAGGAGCATTTCCCGCATGTCCTCCACGGAACGGATACCGCCGCCTACCGTCAGCGGCATGAAACAGCATGCAGCCGTGCGGCGCACGACGTCCACCATGGTAGCGCGGCCGTCGGAAGAAGCGGTAATGTCCAGAAAAACGAGCTCGTCCGCCTGCTGGGCGTCGTACGCCCTGGCGCATTCCACCGGGTCCCCGGCATCCCTCAAATTGACGAAATTGGTCCCCTTGACGACCCTGCCGTCCGTCACGTCCAGACACGGAATGATTCTTTTAGCCAGCACGGCCTTATCAAGCCATTCCCGCCAGCAAAGGAAAAGCCTAAAATACGGCTTGATTCAGGATGTTTTCAAAAGGAGGGTATCGTTTTTTCTACCCAAGATCTTTTTCTTCCCTCCATGACAAGTACCTTCATTTTTGTAAAATACACATTGTATTTCAACAAATAATGTTATGTATTGAAGTATTTCCGGATTCTAAATCCGCAAACAATAAGAAAAATTAACAATCAACATATTATATATATTAATCTATTGAAAATAAGATTATTAAATTGTTTCTGGCCTTTTTTAATTTCTCCTTTTTCCAGGATTTCCCGGACTTGTATCAAGTCTAACTCATACTCGTAGGGAACCGAATTTAGAATCCGATAGAGGGATGGGAGCGTTCTCTGCAAACGTTTTTAATTCACACTAGCTTATGCAATGAAGAAAACACTCTCTATGCTGATCATCAGCGCCGCCGCAATTTCCGCCGCACAAGCGGCCGTTACTCTTGTTTCCGGATTTTCCCATTTCGGACAGGGAGAAACCGCAGTTTCCGATCTGGGTTCCAAATCTCTCTCCCTGTCACTTGCCAATGCCACCCGAAACGACGACGGGACTTTTACCACCAACCCTGCGAATAATACGAAAACGATGCTGGACGTATCTTCTCTGGGACTTTCCGGTGCGACCGGAGGCAGCGGGTACACTGTCAACATCAATTTTCAAAAGGCAACGGACCTCAACAATCAGGATTCCCTTTTTTGCGCTTCCATAGGAGAAGCCAACAGCAATTCCCTGATAGGGCGTTACGAAAATGGAGACAAGATTGGCATTGCCAACAACGGCAGCAGTACAGGCCGCCCCGGAAGCGGATTAAGCGGAACAGCCATTGACTTCAACAATCCTTTTTCCCTGACTCTTTCCGTCCAGGCGGAGGGTGCCTACACGCTGTTTATTACACAAAACGGCTTTGCTCAAGCCTTATCCTGGCCCAGCCAAAAACAATCCGGAACTTTGAACACGCTGTACCTCGGCTCCTGGGCTACTCTTCCCGGATACCAGTCTGCCGCAACGATATCCGGCATCAGCTTCTGGGAGGGAGCGGCAACCCAGGACGACCTGGCCGCCATCATCAATGTCCCGGAACCGGCAACCGCCTCCCTGGGCCTTGTGGGACTTGGCGCACTGTTCCTGCACCGCCGGAGGAAATAGGCCACGGCTTTTCCACTCCCTGAAAGCCACTGACCGTGTTGCGCTGCCAACGGATTTCATTTTTACCCTTCTAACTACAACAACAATGAAACCGACTCCCTTTTGCCGCAGCCTGCTGTACGCCTGTCTGGCGGCGGCTTTAATCAGCGCAGCGGAAGCCAAAACGCTCCAATTATATATCCTGACAGGGCAATCCAATTCCCTGGGAGCCGTCAAGGGTTCCCCGGCGTCCGTAGAGATGCTGGAGCAGTACAAGTCCGACGGAAGCACCAAATTCTGGCACAACAATTTCAACAAAAATACTGGCAATTCCGTGGATTACAATCCTCCACCCTCTTCCTCCTGGGGCTCCGTTGCTCCCCAGGTATGCGGAACGGCCGCCAGTTCTTACAACTGCATGGGGCCGGAGTATGGGTTCGCCGCCGTGATGGAGCGCAAGGGATGGTCCCTGGGCGGACCGTCCTCCGGCAATGCGGACATGGGGATCGTGAAAGCCTCCCTGGACGGAGGTGGCAATTCCTATTGGAACAAGGGTACGAACGCCTACAATGCGGTCGTGGAAACCGTCATGAAGGCCTGTGAAAACGCCCTGGCCAACAACTACGACAAGGTGGAGATCATGGGCGTGATGTACCTGCAGGGGGAATCCAACACAGCCGCCGAAAGCAATAATGTAGCCAATTCCTTGTTAACGTTTCTGGACAATTTGCAAAGGGATGTGGCACAGGAAGGGGTGGATGTCTCCCGGTTGACGGAGCACCAGGCCATACTGGGAGAACAAGCCAAGTGGAATACAACGAATGTCACCAATGCCGAAACGGGAGACGTCACCGGAGGATTCAACGGCAATGAAGGTTCCTCCGGAACGACCCGTGAACAGCAGGAGGCCCTGGCCCGGGCAAACGACCAGATGGGCTGGGTTCCCACACGGGACCTCGCCAAAATCACCTCCGGCGACAGCATGGGCGTTCATTACGACGGAAAGTCCCAGATTACGATCGGAGCCCGGTATGCCTATGAGGCGGCCAGACTGGCCGGCTATGACGTGGGCACGGTCCGTAGCGGAAATTACGACGCCGTCCTTTCCTCCACGGAGGCCTGGATGAACGGCAAATTGCCGATGGACAGCGTGGCCGTCTGGGACGTAGCCTCCTCCGCCAAGGATAATATGGTAAGTTCAGCCGCCGGAATCAACGCCACGCTTTACGGCATCAGGATTGAAGACACATACCTGAATACCATCACCATCCGTGGGGTAGCCGCTGATGGAAGTTCCGCGCCCTCCATGCAGGACGGCCATTTGATCCTGGGAAGCGGCGGCATCGACATCGCCGCCGGAAAAAACCTGACCATCGCCTCCGCACTGGAACTTCAGGGCACCCAGCAGTGGGACATTGCGGGAGGAAGCACCCTGTCCATCCGGGGAAACAGCTCCTCCGGCAACCACCAGCTCACGTTCATCACGGGAACGGGAGATGTCGCCATCCGCAATTCCACTCTGGTGGAAAGCCCTTCCGGCGTAGCACGGGTGGAGGTGAATACTTATCTCAGCGCGACCGCCCCCGCTTTCACGGGCAGCTGGTTCATCGGCCCCGGCGTTGAAATGACGATGAACGGAACCGGTTCCCAGACGGCGGGCTCCGGATGGGGAACCGGAACGGTAACCCTGCAGGGCGCTACCGTTCTTGCCGGCTGGGAAAATGCGGGCAATACATGGAACAACCGTTTTATTTTGGAGGAAGGTACCCTATCCTCTTTCGGCGGATCTTCCAATACCGCCGGGAAGGTTCTTACCCTGGACGGTGAAATTTCTGGAAAAGGGACGCTGGCCAAGACCACGAACAATACGTTGGTGCTGGCCCACGCCAATACGTATGAAGGAGGCACTCAGGTTAACGGAGGCGCGCTGCAACTGGGGAACAAGGGTGCCCTGGGCAATGGAACGGCAGCAGTCAACGTTGGAGGCACGCTGAACCTGAACCATTACAATGTTTCCAACATCATCCGCCTGGCCGGAGGAGAGGTGCTGAACTGGGGAACGGCGGCACGGGTGGAAATCGCCCACCAGGTTGTCTGGGCCAACCAGCATCTGGCAGGAACGCTCACCTTGTCCGACGGTTCCCGCATCCTGGCCGGCAATTCCATGACGGTCGGAACGGGCGACGGTCTGACGGTGGGAAACTTTACCGTGGAACTTTCATCCATGAACCTGGTAGAGGGAGGCGAAGGGCTGGCCGCCATCATCATGACGGGTGGAACCTTGAACCTGCTGAACGGATTGACGCTGGACATCAGCGGAATTGCGAATGCTGCGGATACCATGTCATTCAAGATAATGGACATTTCAGGGGGGACCCTGGAAGGGCTTTCCTCTGCGGAAGATTTTTCCATGGCAGACGCCGCCCATGACTGGAATGTGCTGGATTACGACACTTCCACAGGAATCGTAACGCTTTCCGTTCCCGAGCCGTCTTCAGCCCTGCTGGGACTCCTGGGCATGGCGGCCCTGCTGACCATGCGCCGCCGAGGGTGATTTTTTTCTCCCGGGTATTTATCTGCCCGCGAGTTAACAAAAAAGAATGGATGCCGGCGCTCCAGAACAGTCCCGGATCATGCCGGGAATTTTCCGAGAGGCCTGTCTTTTCCCTTAACCGTATTTACGGCATAAGTTCCGAAATTAACCAAAGGAACCCGGGCGAGGAACGGCAAACGGCTTAAGAGCTTTTCTTTCCATATCCAGGTGGTAGACTCCGCGCAAGGCATTTCACCCATGACAACCACGCGCTCGGGATTCACCAAACTTGCAGCTATCTGCATTGCCATCCTTCTGGGGTCGGTGATCTGGGAATTGGGCTGGCCCTTGGACCGGGCGGAACACGAATGGGCGCGCCTGATTGCCGCCGTAGCCACTTTCGGGCACTTGACGGGCGTCGTGGGTTCCTACCTCCGGAAAGAGATCAACCGGCCGCGGCCGCGGCTGCTTGTTTTCCAGATTGTCAGCTGCCTGCTGATTTTCGCCCTGATCGCGCGGGAACAGCAGGAAGACAATTTCATGCGTTTTACGGAGCTGTCCCGTCTGGTCATCACGGCGGGCCTGATCGCCATTCCCACATTGATGTCCCTGACCAGGATTTTTGAATGGTTGCTGCGCAAGCAGAAACACGGAAGGCCACTAATGGCTCCGGCCATGCAGTTTGTAGCTTCCCTGGGAATAGTCATTCTGTCCGGAACCGGATTGCTTCTGCTTCCCAATTCCACCTATCCCGGTATTACGCTGAGCTTTACGGACGCCCTATTCACCAGCACCAGCGCGGTTTGCGTTACGGGGCTGAACGTAGTTGACTTCGCCAATGTGTTTACACCGCTGGGAGAAATGTTCGTGCTGGCGCTGATCCAGATCGGAGGGTTCGGCATCATGACTTTCGCTTATTTTGTGGCCATGGTGGCCGGCCAGGGCTTTTCCCTGCGCGACCGCGTGTTGCTGACGGACCTGCTGGACGAGGGGAACCTGGGTTCCGTGGTTTCCTTCATCACCACCATCATCGTCAGCACCCTGCTTATCGAATTGTGCGGAGCCGTACTGCTCTATTTTTCCTGGGAGGGAAGGGACATTAACCTGATGGGGGAACCGCTGTGGTGGCATTCCCTTTTCCATTCCGTTTCCGCCTTCTGCAATGCGGGGTTTTCCACGTTCCCGATGAATTTGATGGAACCGGGTATCCGCCTGTGCCACACCGGGCAGGCGGTCATCATGACCCTGATTGTCTGCGGCGGCCTGGGATTCGGCATTTACAAGGAACTCTACGCCCGGCTGGTCAACCGCTTTACGGCCAGACACCGCCGCCTGCGCATGCAATGGACTCCCTATTTCAAGCTGGTGATGATCACCACCGGTATTCTTCTGGTCGGAGGAACACTGGCGATTTTCACTGTATCCGCCCCACAAGCCTCCGAACCACTGGCCCAGCATTTCTGGAATTGCCTTTTCGACAGCGTGACGGCGCGCACGGCCGGATTCAACATCAGCGATTACAGCCGCTACCTGCCCGCCGCCAGCCTGATCATGTGCGGGCTGATGGTTGTGGGCGGCAGCCCCGGAGGCACCGCGGGGGGCATGCGCACCACCACCTGCGCCATTGCGGGGGCCGAAATCCTGCGCATTCTCCAAGGCAGGGAGCATGTGGAGTTTTTCCGGCGCCGCATCGACCAGCGGACCGTAGCGCGGTGCGTGATCACCGTGGTGGTGTCCTGCGCGTGGATCGGTTGTTTTACCATTCTGATCTGCAGCCTGGAGCCAGCTCTGAGCTCCCTGGATATCTTCTTTGAAAATTGCAGCGCTTTTGCTACGGTAGGCGTGTCGCGGGGCATCACGCCCCATCTGGGCGACCCTTCCAAATACCTGCTTATCATCAACATGCTCGCCGGCCGCGTGGGGCTTTTCGCCTTTCTCATCGCCCTGGCTGGCACCCCCACCCCGCGGCATTACCGCTATCCATCCGTCAAAATCCCGCTAACCTGAATATACCGTTATGAGATACACCGTTATCGGCCTGGGCCAGTTTGGACAGGAACTCTGCACAGAGCTTTCCGCCCGCAATATTGAAGTGGTGGCCGTCGCCTCCTCCGATGAAGAACTGGAGCAGGTCAAGGACCTGGTGACTTACGCCGTGGTGACGGATTATACCAATCCGGCCGCCCTGCGGGAACTGGAGCTGGACGACCAGTCCGCCGTGATTGTGGCCATCGGGGACAGTTTTGAAGAAAACCTTCTTGTCGTGAC
The DNA here is from genome assembly GCF_036417355.1 of Akkermansia sp. RCC_12PD. NCBI lineage: Bacteria > Pseudomonadati > Verrucomicrobiota > Verrucomicrobiia > Verrucomicrobiales > Akkermansiaceae > Akkermansia > Akkermansia sp. RCC_12PD. The sequence goes on from NZ_CP143889.1 coordinate 1,212,403, forward strand.
TCACCTCCAGAAAATGGGCGTGCGCTACATTTACGCACGCGTGATGAGCCCGGTGCACGAACATATTCTGAGCCAGATGAACGTTTACGCGCTCATCAACCTGTCGCGCGTGGCGTCCAAGCAGCTCGCCAGCCAGCTGGAGTCCCCCGAATTTCTGCGCGTTTCCCCCATGGATGAAAATCACAGCATTGTGGAAATAGCCGTGCCGCGCATCTGGGTGGGCAAGCAGCTCCGCGACGTGGGCCTGCGCACGGAACACCACCTCAATCTGCTCACCGTACGCCGCGGGGAGGCCCAAACGCCCCAGGGACGCCGTGAAATCCTTTCCATCCCGCGCATTCCCGTGATCGGCACCCCATCCCCGGACCTCGTGTTCGAGGACCACGACATTCTCGTGCTGTTTGGCAAGGAAACGAACCTGATCGAATTCGCCCAGCTTTCCAAGGGACTGTAGTCTGGAAACATTTTCCATGGACAGGGGACCACGGCTCAAGCCACCGCATTTTTTATTAAAACTGCCGCAAGGAATGGAGAATAAGATTCTCCCGGATTATTTGCCGTCTTTTTCCGAATGGCAAATTTCTTAAAAATCATGTATTCCTGCGGCTTGGTATTAGTGGAAATCCAGCATATCCTCCCGCTTCAGTAAAAGACTACGGCCAGCGGAGGAGGCAGGTTTAAATAAATTCCGGCAACCAGACAGAGGAAGGATGAACAGTTAACAGATAAAAGCAAGGGATTATTTTCCCGATACTTCCATGCCCATAGGAGAGAAAGAATTTCTAAAAATCCCTGAATCATCCACAAAAAAATACTGAACGTCAATCCATTGCTTTAAATTCTCAGATTCCGCAATGTTTCAAATTTATTTCGTCCCATCAGCCCCGTTACAATAAGACGGCATTTTTTCCACCTGCCAGATTCGTATTATATTCATTCAAATAAAAAACAGGATTTTTTATTGAGTGAATTAATGAACCATATTCGGAGACAATAATTCAATTCTTGTATTTCCTCTGTTTTGTGATCTACAAGTCTGGCAAGATTTTTAATTAAATCAGTAAAATAATGGTATGAGAAAAAAATACGGCTAGTGGTAAAAAATCTTTTCAATTTCTACCTAATATTTAATTCTTCAAAAGCGGTTCCCAGGCGCTTTTCAGAGATACGGCCCTTGACGGAGACGGCAGGCGCGAAGACGGCCAGGCGGTATTCTTCCAGCAGGTAGCCGTACTGTGTCCAGCGCGGGTCTCCGGAATGTTCCGGCAGGGCCTGATGCCAGGGAAGATATACGCGTTCAAAGAGGTCGAGGCGTTCGAGCTCTCTGGCAAGAGGCTGCTGGCCGATGCGCCTGATGCGCTCCGCGATGCCCTGCATGTACCGCTTCAGGTCCGGCAGGCGCTCCGCTCCATGCGCCCACAGGAAACGGGGGCGGAGCAACCAGTCAAGCTGGCTCTGGAGATCAGCCGTGATGCGCTCCGTATGGCGCACTCCCTGTTGCGCGGCCATGAAGTCTCTGACGGCATGTTCCGTAGCCGCCATCAGTTCCCATATCTCTGCTACATGATGCGCAGCGTCAAAGAGGTTCTGGCGCAAGTTCATTTCCGCAGCAGCAAATTGTTCCGCCGTGCGCGGCAAGGGCCGCCCCATGGCCATCTCCGCGGAAACGTCCACCAAGTCGTCCGCATTGGTGGACGGCACCTGCCCGAGCGTATGTAGGGAGAGTTTCCCTTCCAGCCTCAGAGGAAATTTCTTGCGGAGATGGTTGAGCTGGTCCGTCTGGCGCAAGCGCATGAAGCGCAAACACCCTTTCCGGTGGGATTCCGCCGCGCGCAGTTCATCCTCAAAAACACGGACGCCCACAGATCCGTCTTCATCCACCAGGGCCACATAACCCGGCCTTCCCGCCACATTCACCGTACGCTCCAAATTTCCGCAGGTCCATTCCTTCATGCCGGTCACAGATACGATATCCGCTGCTGTTTCCTTGAACCGACGGGAGAGTTTTTTACCCAAGCGGCTATTTAGTTCCGCAATGTCCGTACCCATGGCAAGCTCTTCGCCTTCATCGTCGCATACCCAGACTTTTGTAACCAGTTCCGCCGGAATACGTTTCATATCAAAGAAGGATGGAGCACAGAACCTCCCTGTTTCCGCTTCCACAAATTCCGCCAGTTTCCGCGCCAGCGGGCCGTCCGGTTCCAGCCCATGCCGCAGCTCAGCAAAGTAGGCGGCTTTCTGGCTGATGGGCTGGAGAAAGACGCGCAGATCTTTGGGAAGAGTGCGCAGCAGGCATTCCGCCCTTTGGGCCAAATGGCCCGGCACGCCCCACTCCGGCAGCCATTCCGGCACGTCTGGAAGCTGGTCGATGTGGACCCCCAAAGTTACACCGTCATCTTCCGCGCCGGGGTCATTCTGGTAATAGACGGTGTATTCCGCACCGTTGCAGGAAATTTCATCCGGGAAACCGGCCAGCAGGTCCTTCCCCCAGAATTCATACATGGCTTCCTCCGCCGGAACATGCAGGGATTCCGGGTTGTTTTTTTCCATGCCTGCGGCCCACCGCAAAAAGGCCTTCGCCGTGCAGCAGTCCTGCGGAACAAGGCCATTGAAGAATTGAAAAACGCCTTCCTCGCACCAGACCTGGTCCGGGCGGCGTAGTTTAAGTTCTATCTGCCGCACTTCCTCGCGGAGCGATTCCAAATGCCGGATGCAGGCGGGCTTCGTGCGGAAGCCACCACCAAGCAGTCCTTCGCGGATCATGATTTCCCGCGCATGGGCGGGATTGATGCGTCCGTAATGAACACGCCTGTTGTCAATGATACGCAGGCCGCCGCATACCACGCGCTCCACCGCGTAAACCGCACCCTGTTCCTTGTCCCACCGCGCTCCGGAGTAATGGGATTCACAGAGATGGGGAGCTACCTGCTCCACCCACTCCGGTTCCAGCCGGGCGGCGCGGCGCATCCATAGGCGGGTGGTGTCCACCAGTTCCACGCCCATGACCCATTCGCTCCGCTTCTTGCGGCGGAACAGGCCGGAGCCGGGAAAAATGCCGAAGGAACGCCCCCCCCGCGCCGCGGTATTCCCGGCTGTCCGCATCCCAGAGGCCGAACTGGCGCGGCACGCCGGCCAAAATGCTCCGGTGAATCATGGCAAAGGAGGCTTGGCGGTCCGTTTCCTGTTCCAGAGGGGATATTTTACACCTCAAGGTTTCCTTCACCAGCCGGGAGAGGTCCTCCCACAGGTTGAACCATTCCATCATGCGGTTGAAGTTGAGGAAGTTTTTTCCGCACCATTTGCGGAGCTGGTTTTTACGCCAACGCCGCCCTTCCCTGAATTGCCACGCATCTTTCCACAGCTTGAGCAGGGACAGGAAGTCACTGTCTTCGTCCTTCCATTGCGCATGAGCCTGGTCCGCCTTCTGGGCGGCGTCCGACGGACGCTCACGGGGATCCATGATGCCCAGGCCGGCCACGATGACAAGCATTTCAGGCAGGGCCTGTTCATGCTGCGCTTCCAGCAGCATACGGCCCAGCCGCGGATCAATGGGCAGCCGAGCCAGTTTTTTGCCCACGGATGTAAGTTGCCGGGCCTTGTCCAAGGCTCCTATTTCCCGCAGGGTACGGTAGCCTTCCGTCACCAGTTTGGAGGAAGGAGGGTCCGGCAGCGGGAATTCCGGCATTTCCGGCAAGCCCAGGTCTTTCATTCTGAGCAGAGCTCCGGCCAGGGCGCTGCGTTTGATTTCCGGGTCCGTAAAGTCGGGGCGGTCTTCCCACTCCTCTTCACTGTACAGGCGTATGCAGACGCCTTCGCACACGCGTCCGCAGCGTCCCGCACGCTGGCGAGCACTGGCCTTGGAGACGGGTTCTATCTGGAGCCGCTGCACCTGGCGAGCCGGACTGTAGCGGCTGATACGCGCCAGGCCGGAGTCGATAACGTAAATGATGCCGGGAATGGTCAGGGACGTTTCAGCCACATTCGTGGCAAGCACGATGCGTCTGGACCCCTGCTCCGGATGGAAGATTCTTTGCTGGTCCGCCAGGCCCAGCCTTGCGAACAGGGGCAGGATGCGCGTGTTCCTCAACTGGCGGCCTTCCAGTTTTTCCGCCACCTCCCGTATTTCCCGTTCGCCGGGAAGAAAGACAAGCACATCCCCGCGGTCGTCCAGGCCATCCAGCCAGTCCACGGCCCGCGCCACATGGGCGGCCAGTTCCTCGTCTTCATGCAGAGGCGGCAAATAGTGCAGGTCCACCGGGTAGGTACGCCCTTCCACCTGCACGATGGGGGCGCCGTTGAAGAATTCGGAGAATCCCCCTGCGTCCAGCGTAGCGGAGCTGATCACCAGCTTCAGGTCCGGCCGCCTGTCCAGCAGGAGCTTGAGATATCCAAGCAGAAAGTCGATGTTCAGGCTGCGTTCGTGAGCCTCGTCCAGGATCAGGGTATGGTACTGGCGCAAGTCCGGATCATGCTGAGTTTCCGCCAGCAGGATGCCGTCCGTCATGAATTTCAAACGCGTATCCGGTCCCGCCTTTTCTTCAAACCGCACCTGGTACCCCACCAGGCCGCCCAGTTCGCAGCCCAGTTCTTCCGCCACACGGCGGGAGACGGAAGCCGCGGCGAGCCTTCTGGGCTGGGTGCAGCCCACTCTGCCCGGCCTGTCTCCGGCAAGTTCCATGGCCATTTTGGGAAGCTGGGTGGTTTTGCCGGAACCCGTTTCCCCGACCACCACCATGACCTGATGCTCCCGCAGGACCGCCAGAATGTCATCCCGGCGGCGGGAGATGGGAAGGTCAGGATAAGTGATGTTCATGGAAGGAAGGGAGAAAAAAACCCTGCAAGACCGTCCTGCAGGGTTTGATGGAAAGGCCGGAAAGGTTTCTTACTGCCGGGGTTTGGGAAGCGCGATGCGGCCGCTGCGCGTCAGCATCTGCACATTGTAGTCTTCAATAAGGGACAGAAAACGGTCAATTTTATGTTCGCCGCCCGTAACCTCGATGGTCAGGGCGTCTTTGGTGACGTCCACAATGGAGGCGCCCAGGATCTGGCAGAATTCAATGACTTCATGCCGCGTGGCGGAATCCACGCCGATGCGGGTCAATACCGTCTCCCGGTACACGTTGTCCGTGTTGCGGAAATCCACCACTTCCACCGTGTTGACGAGTTTTTCCAGGTGCTTGATGATCTGGTCCAGGACGTCTTCCTTTTCACGTACGACGATGGTCATCCGTGAAAAGCGCGGGTCCTGGCTAGGGGCAACGTTCAACGAATGAATATTGTAGCCCCGTCCACTGAACAAACCGGCAATGCGGGCAAGCACGCCGAATTTGTTTTCAACAAGTACGGAGATGGTATGACGAGTCATAAGTTTAATTTCTTAAAGGTGATATATTATATGCGTTTTTATCTGGCAGTCAAGCCTGTGCCGGGGAATGCCGCAAAATGCGACGGCAGAGGAAGCGCTTCGCAGGAAACTGCGGCAGCGGAATTCAAAGTTCCCTCGGCAGGATGGCATTGCTTTTCGTAGCCGTGGGAATGCGGGGAAGCAGGGTTTTTTCTGAAACCGGGCGGGCATCCACCTTCACGTTGAACTGCTGTCCGTCACGGGAAACGGTCAGCAGGGCGGGCCCCTCCCGCAACGCTTTGACCAGTGCTTCCATGGTACTGACGCTCTGGTGGTTCACTGCAAAGACCATGTCCCCCGTCTGGAGGATCTGGCCCACGGATTTTTTCGGGTTCACCTGAATGACCAGCAGCCCCCGTGCGCCAATGGATTGTTCTTCCGCCGTGAGTTCGCGCAAGTGCATGCCTACACCTTCCATGAAGTCCGCCCACGGAGAGGGGGCATTTTGCAGAATGCTGTCACCAACTTTCAGGGTAAGATTCATTTTTTGCCCCTTTCTCCAGATTTTCAACCGGAATTTGTCGCCAATGGAAAGGTTTTCTATGCGGTCAAGCACATCTTGAACGTTCAGAATGGGAACTTCATTGAAATTGAGCATGACGTCTCCCGTCCGGAGACCGGCCTGTTCAGCCGGGGAGCCGGATTTGACCATGTTCACGACAGCGCCCGTGGCTTCATGATAGTCCAGAAAACTGCGGAGAGGGGGCGTATTGGGTACGATGTCCAGTCCCAGATACCCCCTCATGGGACGGCCATGCACGCAGATTTGCTGGAAAGAGTGCTGGACGAGATTGGAAGGAATGGCAAAGCCGATGCCCGTATAACTTTTTTCCGTATTGGGGAGAATCGATTTGTTGATGCCGATGATTTCCCCGCGAATGTTGATGAGAGGTCCGCCGGAATTGCCGGGAAAGATGCTGGCATCCGTCTGAATCAGATCCAGGCCGGAATCCATCAGCTTGCGTTCCCGGGCGCTGATGATGCCGCGCGAGACCGTCGTGCCCAGTCCGTAGGGGTTGCCGCAGGCCAGAACGATCATTCCGGGAGCCACTTTGTCGCTGTTGCCGAAGGGAAGAGGATTGAAGGTCGTCTGGTTGTCCGGCTTGTCCACCTTCAGCACGGCGATATCCAGTTCCGGGTCTACTCCCACCAGATGCACGGAGACGCTCCTTCCGTCGCTCAGGGTGACCCTCAGGGCATGCTTGTTCTGGATGACATGGTAGGCGGTGATGATGTGCCCTTCCTTGGTGACAATGACTCCGGAACCCAGGCCGTGCACCGCCAGCCTTTTTTCAATGACGGACTGTCCGTCTTCCGAAGGCTGGGTGACATTGGTTACGCCCGTGGTGTCTATGCTGACCAGAACCCGCTCCACGAGCTGCGCCACCTTTGAGTATTCCTCATTGAGCTGATGAAGAGTGGGAATGTCCGTGTCCTTCAACTCGGATTCCTGAGCGGTGGTGAACACTTCCGACCTGAAGGAAATATTCCTTTCCGTAACGCGGCTTTCCCACCTCCAATAAGCCACGGCGACAACGGTCATCATAACCGTCATCATGATGACAAGTAGAGTCCGTGTCCAGATGTTCGATCTCATGAAAATGCCCTGCCGTGGTGATGATCAAACGGTTTTCGGCTTGATCACAAGGGTATGGGAAGGGAAGGAACGGAAAAACTCCGGATTATATCCCTCATTCCTTTCCCATTGATACTATTTAAGCCTATCTTCTTCAAATGAAAAAACTTTCTAATGACAAATACGTCTTTCAAAAAACCGGATTTTGTGGTATGAACGGGCACGCTTTATGGGCAGCTTTATTCCAGAACAACAGGCCATTCATCTCGTTTTCGGCACGGATGAAGGGATGGTGCGTGAAAAGGCTTCCGGCGTCTTTGCCGCCCTGACGGAAGGAACGAACGAGTTTTCCCATGAAATTTTGGAAGCGGGCTGCGGAGATTCCGATGAAGCGGCCCAAATTGTCCGCCAGGTCATGGAGGCCCTGCGCACACTGCCCTTTTTCCCCGGACGCAAGGTGGTCTGGATGAAAAATTGCAACTTCCTGGGGGATTCCGTTACAGGCAGATCCTCCACCACGGAAACGGCTCTGGATTCCCTGAAGCAATTGCTGGAAGCCGGGCTGGGTCCGGACGTCATTCTGGTTGTTTCCGCTTCCGAATTCGACAAACGCCGCTCCTTTAATAAATTCTTGCTCCAGCATTCCGCAGCGGTAGAATTGAATAAGCCGGACATTACCAAGGCCGGCTGGGAAGGCAGCCTGATGCCCCTGGTAAACAAGGAGGCGGCCGCAAGAGGGATGGCCTTCGACCCTTCCGCACTGGAATTGTTCATCCACCGCGTCAGCGAGTCTTCCCGCCAGATTATTTCCGAAATTGAAAAGCTGGATCTTTTCCTGGGAGCGGAACGGCGGACGGTCATGCCGGAGGATGTGGAAAGAATGGTTCCACTCACCCGCACGGGAGTAATTTTCGAAATTTCACGGGCGCTGGAAAACAAGAAGAGCGACACAGCCATTTCCCTGATCGATTTTCAACTGGAACGCGGGGAAAATGCCGTCACCATCATGCGTGCCGCGTTTATTCCGACCCTTAGAAATTTGCTGGCCGCCAAGCTTTTGTGTGATGCTTTCAATTTGAAACCTACCAATTTCAAGGATTTCACCGCCAGAATTTCTTCCCTGCCCTCCTATGCATCCGCGCTGATTCCCTTGAAGAAGGACGGCACCCCGAATGCCTACCCGCTTTTCCTGGCAGCTCAAAACGCCGCCAAATTCAAGACGGAGAAACTGAAACAGACCTTGAAGGAGTGCATGAAGGCCGACAAGGCCCTGGTTTCCTCTTCTCTTGATCCTCGGCTGGTCCTGCACCGTCTTGCCATTTGTTCAGCATCCTGATGAATTCCTCCACCCAAGCATCTTCCGTGTTCGACGTTCTCGTCGTCGGCGCAGGACACGCGGGCATTGAAGCGGCTTTGGCCGCTTCCCGCATGGGCTGTTCCGTAGCCGTTCTTACTCATAATCTGGACACCATCGGCCAAATGTCCTGCAATCCGGCCATCGGCGGCCTTGCCAAAGGGCATATTGTCCGGGAAATAGATGCTCTGGGGGGAGCCATGGGCCTGAATACGGATGCCACCGCCATTCAATTCCGGATGCTGAACGCTTCCAAGGGCCCCAGCGTCCGCGCTCCGCGCGCCCAATGCGACAAGACTGCCTACCGCACACGCATGAAAAGAGTGCTGGAAACCGCTCCCGGCGTACGGCTGTTCCAGGGAGACGTCGTCAAGCTGCTTGTCAATGGAGAACAGCAGGCCGCGGGCGCCGTCACTTCCCTGGACTATACCATTCATGCACGCAGCGTGGTCATCTGTTCCGGCACCTTCATGAAAGGCCTGCTGCATGTAGGACTGCAGCATATCACAGGCGGCCGCATGGGTTGTGCACCTTCCACGCTTTCCTCGGGCCTGGCGGATTTGGGCTTTCAGGTGGAACGGCTGAAAACAGGCACTTCTCCCCGCATCAACGGCAGGTCCATTGATTTTTCTGTCTGCGAACTCCAACCGGGGGACACTCCCCCTGCCCTGTTCAGCTACCGCTCACGCAAGCTGCTGAAGCGTTTTTCCGAACCCTATTGTACACTGAACACGTGGGGAGACAAAGATTTCCGGATGGAGCAGATGCCCTGCTGGATCACGTACACCAACCAGACCACGCACGACATTATCCGGGATAATCTGAAATTCAGTCCCCTGTACAGCGGTATCATTGAAGGGATAGGGCCGCGCTACTGCCCTTCCATTGAAGACAAAATCGTGAGGTTTGCAGAAAAAACGAGCCATCAGGTTTTTCTGGAACCGGAGGGACGCAGCACGGAAGAATTCTACCTCAACGGCGTGTCCACTTCCCTGCCCTACTCCGCTCAATGCGAATTTATCCGCACTATTCCCGGTTTGGAAAATGCCCAGTTGATACGCCCGGGGTATGCGGTGGAATACGACTTCTGCCCACCCACCCAACTTCACCCCACTCTGGAAACCAAGCTCGTAGAGAACCTGTATTTTGCCGGACAGATCAACGGGACTTCCGGTTATGAAGAAGCCGCCGCCCAGGGCCTGATGGCGGGAACGAACGCCGCCCTGAAAGTCCTTGGAAAAACCTCTCTGATTCTCCGAAGGGACCAGGCTTATATAGGCGTCATGATTGACGACCTGGTTACCAAGGGAACGGACGAACCATACCGCATGTTCACCAGCCGCGCGGAATTCCGGCTGCTGCTGCGGCAGGATAACGCTGACCTGCGGCTGGCTCCCCTGGCGTTTGAAAACGGCCTCATCACCCATGATCTGTTTAAGGAAACAGAAAACAGGCGGAAGGCCATTGAAGAGGGAATAAAACAGGCTACGGCAATGAAATATGAAGGTGTGCCCGTTTCCATCTGGCTCAAGCGCCCCGGAAATGACTGGTCCATGCTGCCGGAAGACATGAAAAAAATGTTCCACGTGGAACATTGGGATGCCATAGCTACGGACATCCAGTATGAGGGCCACATTGAAAGGCAAAAAAAACAGGCAGAAAAAATCGTACGGATGGAGGAAAAAAACTATCCCTGACGATATCAATTACGAATCCGTCCATGCTTTAAAAAAGGAAGCCGTCATCAAGCTGGGTAAAATACGTCCTGCCACCATAGGACAGGCTTCCCGCATTCCCGGCATTACTCCGGCGGATATAGCGCTTCTGCTTGTCTATTTGAAGAAACGGAACAGATAAACAGCATTCGCGTTACTTTTTCCGGGTGAAATTTCCTTTCTTGGAAATCTTCAGCACGCAAAGATAAAAATCATTGTGCTTGTTGACCTATAGAAAACGACATATGATCATTACATCATGCGGTACGTTCTGGCTATTTTGCTGCCGCCTTCCATGGCACTGGCTTATGGAGGATGCGGAAGCTTTATCCTCAATATCTTCCTTTGCCTTGTCGGATACATTCCCGGCATGGACCATGCCATATTAATTGTCCTGCAGAAAGAAAGCAACGACAGGCACCAGGCAATGATGAAAGAGATGGTCAAATGGCAGGTTCACCAGGACCTGAAACGGAATTCCAGAAGAAAAACGGAAATAGTCTGCCGTAAAAAGGAAGATAACGTCACGGCATCCGGAGACAAAGCTTCCTGTTATTGATAACGCACTTCACCCCGGATGCATACATCGTTTCCAAACATCCTTGCAGACGGCTTTACAAGATGAGCTTCACGCTCCAGGAAATCCCCTCCCTCCACTCCGTCAACACCGCCGCCCGTAATGACGGGAGCATAAAACCCCACCCATTCATCCACCAGACCGGCTTTCAAAAATTCCTTCATCAGAACACCTCCAGATTCCAGCAGAAGGGAGCTTATTTTTCTTTCCGTGTATAAATTTTGTAACAATTCCAAATAATTGGATACATTCTCTACGATCAGGGTGCGGTCGCGAAATTCATCCGTCAGGCAGATGGAATTTTCCGGAATGGAAGCGGCATTCCGGGTCAGGATAATGCGCCACGGTTGTTCCTTAAGGGGAGAAACGGGTTTTTCCGGATTCCTGATCGTCAAAGACGGATTGTCCATGCGCACCGTGTTTCCTCCTGTCATGACAGCTTCACATTCGGAACGGAGCGTATGCACAAAAGACCTAGCCGCTTTTCCGGTCAGCCATTGGGAACGTTCCGGACTGCGGGAAATATGCCCGTCCAGGGACATGGCGCTTTTGGCGATTACCCAGGAACGGCCTTCCATCATGTTCAGACGGAAAGCCCTGATCAAAAAGTCACATTCCTTCTCCAGAACTCCTCGGGTAACTTTAATGCCTGCATTCTTCAAGATTTCCGCAGCAATTCCCTTGTGACCGGGATTGGGATCTTCCGAACCGTAAACTACTCTCTTGAAACCGTGTTCCATAATGGCTTCCGTACAAGGGGGAGTTTTTCCCGTCGTGCTGCACGGTTCCAATGTAACGTAAAGGGTGGAATCTGGAAACAGCCCGGCATTGCCTTTGGCAATACCGTCGGCAATGGCATTTCTTTCTGCATGGGGGAGGCCGGCTTTTTCGTGAAATCCGGAGCCGATGATTTGATCCTTGTGAACGATGACGGCGCCTACGCAGGGATTGGGGCTGGTTAGTCCGAGCCCTTTTCCGGCAAGTTCAATGGCCAGTTTCATCCAGCGGGCATCCCGATCCTCTGCGTTCATGGGGACCTTGTATCATGGATCATGGAAAAAGGACAATAGAGATGTGTGTTGAAGAGTATTAGATTTAACAATATTAAATTCCTTCTTCTTCTACCCTGTGGCAATTGTGAACAACACTGGTTTCGCGTTTAAAATGAGTGCGGTTTGCCTTTTTGCAAATGTGAATAAATTCCGTTAACAGAAATGTGAATAATATCTGAATAAGTTATTCACAGAGTATTCACTTGTGATTCACTGTTCCTTTCACACAGTTATTTCCTGAAGAGGTCACTCCGGGCACCGGCTGCATTGCTCTTGCAGAAAGTACGGAACAGGGAATATCATTCCTGCATGCGGATTGCCAGATTGATTTATATTCCTGAGAGGGATCTCACTTTTCCGGCAACGGGTCCTGAAAGGCCCTTCCACGCGTTTTCCGTGGCCGGGACAAGCATAGGTGCGTATTGTGCCTTACAACTCCGGGAAGCGGGCTTTGAAGCCGTTTTGGGACCGGAAGAGGAAGAGCGCGGGAGCGGGGATGGAGCTGTGGAGGTGTCCATGCATGATTTTTCACCGGAGGCTGCTGTGTGGCTGGCGGATTACGGACCGGGGGAATGCGAGCTGAGGAATGCGGAGGGTTGTTTTCTGGCGGGGAAGGGGGCTCCGGGAGTACGGCGGAGTTCCTTGAAAAGGAATATGGCCGTGGAGCGGCTGGTATATCCGTGGGATCTGCTGGACTGGCAGGAGAGAGTGATGAGGGGAATGGAAGGAGATGGCGGTTTCATAAAAGACGGCGCGCATGTTATGGGAACCTTGCGGCTTGGGAGGGATTCCGCAGTGTTGCCCGGCGTGGTGGTGGAAGGCTGCGTATGGGTGGGAGACGGTTGCAGGGTTGGTCCGAATTGCTATTTGAGGGGATATGTTTCTTTGGGAGACGGGTGTGTTGTGGGGCAGGGCGTTGAGTTGAAGAATTGCATTGTGGGGGACGGGACGTTTATTTCTCATTTGAGTTATGCCGGGGATTCCATCATCGGAAACGATGTCAATTTTGGCGCGGGAACGGTTTGTTCCAATTTCAGGCACGACGGGGCGGAGCAGCAGATGATGGCTGGAGGGAGGCTGGTAGAAACGGGAAGGAACAAGCTGGGAGCCGTCATTGGAGATCACGTCAGGCTTGGAGCCAATACCGTTGTACTGCCGGGACGAGTGGTTTCCCCCGGAACATGGACCATGCCCGGCGAAATTTTCCGGTAGGACGGTTTTTCGGAACCGAACACATGGTTTGCCCGTGAACGGGGGTATCCTGAGTGGAAACCAACAAAGTTTTTTGTTTCATTCCAAGATTTCCGGAATGAGTACGGATGAAAAAGTTTTTACCACTTTATTTCTTTCCGTTTCCTGCATTTGTGAAAATTTCTGTCCGAAAACCTTGCTGAAGCTGCATTTCCAATGCTCCGGCGAACCGGAAATGCCGGAGACGCACAGCTGGTGGAACAGACTTTTAAGAATGCTTAAATAATCTCAAAAAACGCACCATGCAAGATATGCCCTTTAAAATGGTGAATTACTATATATGGTATGCTTTTGAAAAAAATACTGCCAAATATGCCGATTTGACGGAGAAAGAACTTGAAGAGAGGGAGGCATTTGTGAGAGGATGCGAGGCAGATAAAAGCACAGTCACATGAAGTTTACTATTTCCAAGCAAGTATTTCTGGATGGCCTGAGACAGGTAGTCAGTGTGGTGTCTTCCAAAACGACGCTGCCCATTCTTTCCAATGTAAAGATTGAAGCTGAAAACGGGCAGGTGCGCTTTACTGCAACCGACCTCGATGTGTGCATCACGGGCGTGGTGCCCGCCAACGTGGTGAGGGACGGTACGGTTACCCTTCCCGCCAAAAAGCTGGTGAGCATTATCAGCGAACTTCCTGAAGCGGAAGTGCAGGTGGATGTGAACCAGCGCAACCAGGCGACCGTGGAATGCGGCCGCTCCCAGTTTAAGCTGAACGGCCTTCCGGCGGACGAATTCCCCGAGCTTCCTTCCTTTGAACAGGCAACCGTGTACCAGGTGGAGCAGAACCTTCTGCGCGACTGCATCCGCCGGACAGAATACGCCATTTCCACGGATACGACCCGCTACGTGCTCAACGGCATCTCCCTTTCCTTCCGCAATGGAAAGATGACGCTGGTGGCTACGGACGGCCGCCGCCTGGCCCTGGCGGAAACTGCTCTGGATTTCCCGGAAGAACAGCAGCTGGACGCCATTCTGCCTACCAAGGCCGTAGGGGAACTGAGGCGCCTGCTGGATGAAGTGGGTTCCGTCACGATCCGTTTCACCCGCAACCAGGCGGCTTTTGAAATCAACGATACGCTGCTGATCAGCAAGCTGATTGACGGCAATTACCCGAATTACCGCCAGGTGATTCCGACGGACTGCAAGGAAAGCATTGAGCTTCCCTGCGGAGAATTGCTGGAAACCGTGCGCCGCGTCTCCCTCCTCTCCGTGGACAAGAGCACGAACATCAAGCTGAACTTCCGGGAAAACGAACTGGAAGTGGCATCCAGCGCGGAAGGCGTGGGTGAAGCGCACGAATCCGTGACCATCACTTATTCCGGCAGGCCCCTTTCCATCTCCTTCAATCCGGACTTCTTCATGGCCCCCCTGAAAACCATGCCCGGCGATACGATGATCACGCTGAACCTCATTGATGAAATGAGCCCGGGCGTGCTGAAGATTGGCGATGAGTTCCTGTACGTGCTCATGCCGATGAGATCTCCCAACTGATTTTGACTGGCACAAAATCATTCATACAAAGGGACAGGCGCCGTGGAAACATGGCGCCTGTTTTTTATTGTTTGAAAGTGAATGGAATGAATATGTTATTCACATGAATGTTCTACGTGGAACATTTTTCATTTTCCCGAATGAGATGAAGCATGGATCTGTGGAAAATAAAAGGATAACGTCTTCCCTCCCTCTGTGGAAAAAAAGGCTTTTGGAATGCTTATTCGCTCAGCATGCCCGGAGCGGCAAACAGGTCCGGAGCAAGATGCACGGGATATTTGCCGGAGGCTTGAAGAATGGCTTCCCGCACGGCGGGCAGGGAGGAGAAGCAGGAGGAATCCACATCCAGAATATTGCCGTCTTTCAACTCTATTTTGAGACCCGGCTTGTTTTCCTGGTCCGGCGTATATCCTATGCTTTCAATGGCTTCCCAGGGAATTTCCCTGCGCGCGATTCCGTTGCCCCATGCGATGAAGACGGACGTGACAGTCAAAAAATGCGGCCTGCCGAGAATGACGGAAAGCCACAGGCAAGTCAGGACCGCAGCCAGTGGGAGAATCCACCAGCCGGCTCCAAAGATGCCCCACGCCAGGGCGCACCCCAGAGTGCCGTAAAGCTTCCCGGCCAGGTGATAGCTATGGTAGGAATAATAAGTGCTCATGAGTTGCGAAGTCAATGAAACGGATCCGGCGGGCATGTTGAGTTTCCAGCCGCATTCTATAGGATACTCTTCCGGCTCCGGGGACGCAAGAGGATAAGTCAGGAAAGGGAGTCTAGCAGTTGCTCTGGAATGATTCCCCCGGAACGGATCAGGGAAAGGAAGTATTCCTCCATTTCCGGAGGAGGTGGAAACAGACCGGGCTTTCCGCGGCCTGCGGCCAGTTCCACGGCGCCCTGGTTGTGAAGAGCCAGTGGAGGATCAATATAGCACATTTGCGTGGGATCGGGCAGGATGAAATTGAGGGGACGCCCTTCATTCAGAATGCTGTTTTTCGGGATGGATGGCCCCCATTCGTCTTCCACACCCATATTCGCCAGCAGAACACCGGAGGAGCAGGGCAGGGCGGGATCAATCAGACCTGACAGGGCATGCCGCCTGCCGGTGGCCGTGACGGCGCAGAAGGCCTGTTTTACCGCGTGGCTGAGAGCCGCGCCATCCGTCGCGCAGAGAAAGGAAACGGACGGGGAAGGAAGGCGTTTTTCTTCTACATCAGCCACAATGACGCGCATCCGGTTGTTCAGGGCATGCAGGACGATGCCTCGGCCCACTTTCCCATACCCGATGACGACAAGCGTTTTCCCATGCCAGTCATCAAATCCCAGGGAGGCCAGGGCGCGGAAGAAACTTTCCCCGGTGCCCAGGCAGGTTTCAATCTGTTTGATTTTCCCCGCATCCACCATCCAGACGGGCTGCGTGCATCCCGCGTAATGTTCCGCACCGGACCGCGTCAATTCCACATAACCGCAGCGGCTGGGGACATGGGAAAGGGCGCCCGCACAATCCAGGACGACATCGTAAGGACCTTCGGTCCGTTCCGCGTCTATCACGGGAATTCCATAGGCCGCCAGCAGGAGAAGGATTTCCGGATCATGGGGCATGACCCGGGAGACGGCCACCGTCAAATCCGCTCCGGCCGCCAGCAGGGCGGCGTATTTGGCGCAGGTGTTCCGGAATACAGGGGAGGCGTCAATAATCCGGCATCCTTCCAGCGGGCGGCTTTCCGACCATCTTTTATACTGGTTGAGCAGCACGGGGAGTTCTTTTTCCCGGTAAAAAGAAAAAATGTCTTGGAGAATATGTTCCGGAGTCACAGGCATGGCAAAAGTGTACGGATTCCATGGAAAAGGAGCAATCTTTCTCCTTCTGGTTTTTCACATGAAAAATTTTGCAAGCGTGCAGTATTTGTTTGAAACTTTGCAAGTGAATTAAAGCCGGATAAAACCTGTCTTCGCAGACATAAGTATTTTCTTTCCTATCGAAGAATAGGACTTTTTCCGGGAATGTGACAGGAGGCAGGAAAAAATGGTCTTCTATCAGAAACTTTTCTCTAACAGATAGAAAATATTAATGTCTATGATACAAACAAATTGATGTTAAAAATAGTAGTGTAGTTTATCCATAATAAATTCCCATGATTTCATAACGTAAATATGGAAAATTCGGGATAATTACATTGACATGAGATGCGGACATATGCTACTGGGGAAATGATCATGGAGGACAGCCTTCCTCTCATTTCGTTCATCAATCCCAACACCTTAATACCTTATGAACACTCCAGCTGCTACTCCTGGCAGCAAGTCTTCTTCCATTCCTGCTTATCGCAAATGGTACTTCGGCTCTACGGCCAAACCCATGCTGCGGGGCATGCGCACCGCTTCGGAGCCCGATCCGCTGCCGTTTGAACCAATCCACGAAAAAGACAACCACAAAGTAGGTCCTCCCAGCACCTCGGCGGACGGGTACAACACCTACGGCACCTTCACCATCCCGGAAGGAGCCGATGGCAAAAAGCTCTACGGCACCTGTTCTCTCTTCCTGGGGGTGGACGACTGGGGCAGTCTGGAGGTGAAGGACTCCGGCGGCAAGGTGGTGGCGCAGGTGGACCTGAAGGAAAACTCGCAGGAGGCGGGAGACAAGGGCGGCCACAAATACCACACGGGCACCGGCGGGGCGCAGCTGCCTTCCGGTTCCTACAGCTGGGAAGTCAACCAGACCAACATCGACTACAAGCCTGAAAAAGACAACGTCTCCATCTGCAACTACAGCATCGACGTGGTTCCGACGGAGCCGGGCGGCAAGGAGGAACCTGAGAAGTGCCCGTGCGAGGGAGACACGTGCGACAATAGCGGCGGAACGCCGCCCTCCCCGTCGCTGGCCCGGTCGGGCTCTGCGGCGGGTGTGAAAAGCAGCACACTGGGGAACTACTCCTCGGCAGGGTGCAGCGTGACGGCGGAAAGCACGGCTACGCTGATGTACTGGTCGTGCAACTTTGGGGCATTCAGGGGGCTGGGAAATCTTCCTGCGGGGCGGTTGGAACTGAGGGCTGAGGAAAACATCTCCGGCCTGGAAAACCCGGTGTCTCTGGCCTACAACCATCCCTTGAACAGCCGTCTGGACGTGCCCGAAGGGGGCATTGTGCCCGGAGTGCGGTTCAATCTGGTGCAGGGAGACCGGGTGATTGCGATGCGCTGCTACACGGACGGGTCCGTGCTGCCCATCGGGGTGGACACGTCGGGCGGAGGGCGCGCGGCTCTGGCCACGGTGGAGGGGCAATCCTGCCTGCAATGGACCGTCATGGATGGCAGCGCCTACCTCTTCTCGGCGGAAACAGGAACGCTCCTCACCTACACCACGGCCGACAGGCAGGTCATCTCCAATGTCGCCACTTATCTGGACGTCAGGCATGCCCAGGACGGCTCCCTCAGGCAAATCTGGAACCTGTGGGACGGCCTGCTCAACGTGGAAAACGTCACGGCCGCGGGCTACCTCATCGCGCTCTACACGCCGGGGCAAATCACCGGAACGGACGAACAGGGATTTTATAGCGTTACAGGCGTTCCCTTCAAAACGTTTGCCCTCTCCCTTTCCACGGACGGCCAATTCACCATCACGGAGCAGACGCCGGCCAGGCAGCCCTATGCCGTCACCTGGTGGAAAAACGGCCTGGCGTGGAACATGCGGAGGGGGACGGGAGAAGAGGCGATTACAACCACCCGCACGCGCACGGAGGTGGAACCGGAAGACTCGGTCTGGCAGCTGGTGACGGAAATCTCCAAAGGGGGCATCATGGCGGCGCGCACCTGCTCCATCTATCAAACGACGGACGTAGGCGACCTGCTGCTCACCCGGGTGGAAGGCTACCAAAGTCCGGAGGCGCAAACCACGCAATACGCCTACGACCAGTGCGGACGGCTCAAGACGGAAACGGCTCCCGACGGCAGCCAAATTCATTACGCGTATGACCTCTACGGCCGGCTGCTTACCCGCGACGAACCGTGGGCGGAAAGCGGCAGGCGCATCACGCGCTACACCTATGCCTATTCGGGAGAAGCCGACTTCAACGACGAACCCGCCACGGAAACGGTAGACCTGCTTCCACTGGAAGGGCACATCAAAACGCTGGCGTCCACCGCCTGGAAATACACGACGGCCAACCACGTCAAGAGGACGGAAAAGAGGGTCACGGGGTCAGGTGTGACGGGCACGCACCTGACGGCCACGGAACAATGGCTGGCCGGCGCGCCCGATGTCTACGCCCGCGGACGCACCCGGATGACCCGGGACCTCAACGGCGTGCAAACGTGGCACGACTACGCGGCCACGACGGAACACGGTGCCCTCTACACGGAAACGGTTGAAACGCGCCTCAACGGGGAAACCGTGCCGGGACAGAGCACGCGCACCATTACCTGGATCACGGCGGAAGGGCAGCGCGTCAGGGAGGAAAGCCACGTTCTGCTCAGCAGCGGGGAATGGGCCATCACAGACAGCGCCTCTTACGAATTTGACACGCAGAACCGGTGGGTGAAAAAGACGGCTGGCAACGGCCGGGTGACGCAGCGCGAATTGATGTGCGACGGGCGCCTGCTGTGGGGTATTGATGAAGACGGCGTCAGAACGGACTACGCCTACGACACGGCAAGACAATTGATGGAAACAACCCGCTCCGGCGTGACGGACGGGGAAACCGTCGTCACGCCGGAAACCATCACCACCTACACGAGGGACGCCCAGGGGCGTGTGCTGCAAACACGCACGGACACGGGAGCGATGACTACGCAGGAAAGCACGGCATATGATCTTCTTGGAAGAACAATCTCCACCACGGACGTCCTGGGCCGGGTCACCACCTACGCCTACAGCCAGGACGGTTTGACGACCACGCGTACCATCCCCTCCGGAGCCACATTCATCACGCGCAGCGCCCCGGACGGAACGGTCCTGGAAGAATCCGGCACGGGACAGCGTCATGTCATCCATTCCATTGACTTGGCCAATGACGGCGTTCGGACCTTCACGAAAGCCATCTGTGGTGAGACGGAAATCGAGCTGCAAAGAATGATCGTCAACGGAGCCGGGGAAACCCTGCGCACGGGCGTCCCCAACACCGTCGGCGGGTTCATGTACACGAGAAACACCTACAACGCCAAGGGACAGCTCACCAAAACACAGACGGATGCGGAAACCGCGGCCACAACGATGGCCCCGACCCTGTGGGAATACGATGCCTTCGGCAACAGAACGAAAGAAACCTGGAAGCTTGCCGATCCGGCCACCGTATCCAACTCGCGCATCACCGCGTGGAGCTACGGCGTGGAGCAGGCAGAAGATGGCGTGTACCGTGTCGTCACGGCAACCAGCAACAACGGCCAGGGCACGACCTATGACGAGACGCAAAAAACGCTTCTCTCCTCCCTCTCGCCCACGCTGGAAAGCAAGGTCATTTCCATCGACCCCAGAGGAAATATATCCACGCAGTGGAGCGAATACGGCGCGGGCGCTCTGCGGACGCAGAAAAGCAACATTCCCACCTCCAGCATCACGGCTACAGCCACGGTTATCGACGGCTTCACCACCGCGCAGACCGACTACGCAGGCATCGTAACCAGCCAAACCCGCACCTATGCGGAAACCGGCATCGTCTATACCCAAACCGACGGCCGGGGCAACACGACCACGACGAAGACCGATATTGCGGGGCGCACCGCCTCGGTGACGGACGCGGCGGGCAACACGACTTCCACCGCCTACAGTCCTTATTTCGACCAGCCTTCCGTGGTCACCAACGCCCTCGGGAATGCAGCCCATTACAAGTACGACGTCCGGGGTCGCAAGACGGCGCAATACGGCACGGGCGCCCAACCCCTGATCTTTGCCTACGACGAAGCCAACAGAATGGTAAGCCTCACCACGTTCAGGGAGGACGCGGGGGACATCACCACCGATCCCACGGGACGCACGGACGGGGACCTCACCACCTGGAGCTACGATGACGCCACGGGCCTGCTCATCCGCAAAACCTACGCGGACGGCACCCATGAGGACACTACCTACAATGCCCTGAACCTCAAATCAACGCTCACCGACGCGCGGGGGATCGTCACCACCTGGGGCTACAACCTGAAAAAGGGGGTCAACACCTCCGTCTCCTACAGCGACTCCACGCCCGGCATCCAATACGCCTACAACTACCTCAACCAGCTGATGAGGGTGACGGATGCTTCCGGTACGCGCACCATCTCCTACAACCAATACAGCGAACCGGACACCGATAGCATCACGATAGGGGGAGCCTCCTACCAGCTCCAGGAAAACTACGATATCTACGGCCGGTCCTCCGGCTACGCCTTAAAGCAGGGAACCACCGTTCTTCAGGAAGTCAGCCAGGGGTATGAAGCCAACGGGCGGCTTGCCAGTGCCGGAATCATGCACGGAGGAGAAGAACAGACATTCGCCTACAGCTATCTGGCAGGAAGCAGCCTGCTCTTCAGCCTGGCGATGCCCAACGGCATCGTCAGGGAACTTGCCTATGAAGAACACCGCGACCTGGCAACAGCCATCAACTACCATCTGGGAGAAACCGTGCCGGTCTCGTGCACCCAGAGCTACGACGCATTGGGACGCCCGGTCACCCGCACCCGGCAGCGGGGAACCGAAGCTGCCCGCAATGACAGCTTCAGCTACAACGGCAGAAATGAACTCACCGCAGCTACCCTGGGCACCGCCCCCTACGGTTACAGCTACGACAACATCGGCAACCGCAAGACGGCGCAGGAACTGGCCGAGGAACTCGCCTACACAGCCAACGAACTCAACCAGTACACCCGCATTGAAGAAAGGGGGGAAACGCCTTTTGTGCCGACGTACGACGCCTCGGGCAACCAGACGCTGATCAAAACATCAACGGGTATCTGGACGGCCGCTTACAACGCGGCCAACCGGGCGGTGAGCTTCACCAGCCGGGACGGCGCTACGGTGGTGGAATGCGGGTACGACTACCAGGGCCGCCGCTACATGAAGAAAGTAACCGTCAACGGAACGGTCACCAGCCATGAACGCTACCTGTACCGCGGCTACCTGCAGATAGCTGCGCTGGACATGCTCAACAGCCGGAACGTGCTTCGGACACTGTTGTGGGATCCTCTGGAACCGGTGGTCACACGGCCTCTGGCTCTGGTGCAGGATAATGCCCTGTACTGCTATGGCGTTGACTTTAACAAGAACGTGACGGAGGTGTTCGACGCGCAGGGAACAATCGCGGCGGCTTACGATTACTCACCCTATGGACAGGTTGCTTCCACGGGAGACCTTGTCCAGCCCGTGCAGTGGTCCAGCGAGATGAACGACGAAGAACTCGCCCTGGTCTATTACAATTACCGCTATTACAACCCGGCTGATGGCAGGTGGATTAATCGCGATCCCGTCGCCGAAGAAGGGGGATGGAATTTATATGCAATTGTTAAAAACCATATATTTCTTAACAGTGACCGTTTGGGATTAGAGCCAAAGATTGAATATGACGAGAATTGTAGAGATAAAAGACCTAATATAAGCAAGCAATTTAAGATAGCTCAGAATGCAATTTCTAAGGCAATAAAGGACATCAATCCCAAGTCGGATCGTTATGTTCGGTTTTTTGGTAAGTATTCCCGCGCACGACACCAAGTGGTTAATCGCGTAATTTCAGAAATAAAACGTATCTTGGATCATGCAACTATTTCTGTTGATTGTTGTGGAATAGAATGCGACGAAAATTGGATTGCTTATGTTTATAACAATGATGGGAAATTTCAAATATTTCTATGCCCTGAATTCTTCAGTTCTCCAGGAGGCAATGATTTTAAGAACCAAGCTAATACCATATTGCACGAATTATCACATGAAGTAGAAATGCCACAACCTAATCTTGTTTTGGATAAACAAGCCCCATGGAATCCTAATACGGAACCTTCCGGTGCCCCTTACGGGGATGATTATGCGGAATGGATAGCTGAACATGATGCTTGGACAGCTGTAACGAATGCAGAAAATTATGCTGCATATCTTTCGGAAAATTTATAGATGCTAAATCTTATGCCTCAATTTTTTATTATATTTATTTTTCTATTATTAATACCTTGTTTCGGCAAAGATAAAATTTTAAAAAATAGTGAAAAAAATACGATTACAGACTGGCGGTATAGAAAAACATCATTGATGGAAATTCAGAAAAAGTTGGTTAATATCGAAAAACGAGCCATGTATGTTCGAATAGAAAAACGATATTATCAGAAGGGTAAAGATAATGAGATTTATATATATAATTTAAGTCAGGAATTAAAAAAAGATTTATTGGGAGAATGGAAAAATGCAAAATATTGGTCTACACGTACCAAGAATGGTTTTTTCTTTACGCCAGCATTCTTTTACATACTTGATTTTTTAGATGAAAATAAAAATCGAATCGAATCAATAGATATGGATCTATGGTATCAACCAAAAGGAAAATTGAATTTCAGCTCTGTGAAAGAAAAAATTTTGTCTTTGTTCCAGAAAGTCGACGCTAAGTGAAGAAAGTAACCGTCAACGGAACGGTCACCAGCCATGAACGCTACCTGTACCGCGGCTACCTGCAACTAGCGGCCCTGGACATGCTCAACAGCCGGAACGTGCTCCGGACACTGTTGTGGGATCCTCTGGAAGAGGTAGCTACGCGTCCCCTGGCCTTGGTGTGGAATAATGCTCTTTACTGCTATGGGTGGGACTTCAACAAGAACGTCACAGAGGTGTTCAATAGGGAAGGCGCTATTGCTGTTGCCTATGATTATTCTCCCTATGGAATAGTCAGTAGTACAGGTAACCTCGTCCAGCCGGTGCAGTGGAGCAGCGAGATGAACGATGAAGAGTTGGAGCTGGTCTATTATAATTACCGCTATTACAACCCGGCTGATGGCAGATGGATCAATCGTGATCCCATCGCTGAACAGGGTGATTGGAATTTGTATGGGTTTGTGAGAAATAATTTAAATATTGATAACCTCGGGTTATTATCTAACGATGGTAGCGGCACAGTCATTCCGAACACAGAAACAGAAGGTAATTGTATTGGAATTGCATGTGAAACGACAAAACCATTGTCTCCCGATCCAGAAAAGATACCTAAAAATGTAGATTTAAACACATTTCTTGATATCATTCGAGAAATTCTTATTGGAGATTGTACTCGAATGGAGAAAAACAGTACACAAAATGAAACCCAATGCCAAGAATGTGAAAGAGAAATCATTTGCTTAGCATACTTTATCACGAAGCAGAGCGAATTGATATTGAAGTTCATTGTGTAGGGCGTACAATTCCATTAGGAACTCCAAAATAATTACCTCCTTTTGAATTTAAATTAGGAGTAGATGGAAACCGTGTCACAGGTATAACTAACATCCAAAACCATATGGTTAAGTATATTATTAAACCAGGATTGGATAAAATACACTTTCAAGATGGAAAAATGTTAGGGCAATGGGCAACATATTGCTGTAAAGAAAAAAAGAAGAATAAAAAAAGAATACAATGATAATAATTTTATTAATTTTAAATTTACTGCGCATGGATTCTATTAAAGACAATGCAATTTCTAATAAAATGGAGCAATATATAAATCATGGAGAAAATTCACAAAAAAATAAAATAGTAAAATCTTTACCAATATTTATAAAATGTAATTTGGATAGTAGCTCATCAATTAATACACAAAAAATTATTACTTTAAAGGATTTTTTAAAAGATAAAGATTTAGAAACTTTCGATTGGAAATCTATTTTACCTCCATTGAATTAACTATTGATTGTTGAAGAAGGGATGGAATTTGTACGGGTTGGTCGGGAATAATTCAATCCTAGAATACTCAAGTGGATCTGGATAATATGGAAGATTGTACAGTTCAAGTTATTGTTGGGCAAAGAGCTTCTGCTGAGGGAACTGCACAGCGTTTGTCTATTCCAACGTTTCCTCCTCCCTCACCATCTAGGCCATGGCCTGCATTAAATTGAAAATTAAGAGACATGTCTGATATATTATGGGCTATTGTTTCATCCTTTTTTATATGTCTGCTAAATTCAAAAACAAAAAAAGAAAATAAATTTTATAGAAGTAAGGAAATTCAGAATATAGTTAAAAAATATAAAATTAGTGCTGAGATCATAGGTTCATTATTTCTTATTGTTTTATGTGTACTCATTTTATTAGCTTTATACCAATCTGGCAAGTGTCCTGTGGTTGCCATATTCTTAAGTTCTTTATACACTTTATTATTGATGGTCTCTACGTCTATCTTTGCATACATTCTTTGCAAAATAAATAGACATTGGAATCCAGATGAAATTTACCTTGTAATTGCTATTCGAGCAAACATGTCTCTTAGACGATTGAAACAAGTACAGTTCTTTCTTTTAGGAATGTCTTGTTCAGGACTCATATATTCGACTATTTATTTAATACTAAACGGAATTATTTAATTTAGTCTTGTGTTGCATGATTTATCTGGATTCTTCGTGGCGGTTCATTGAACAAGCGTATCAAACTTTTACATTTATCATTTGAATCCTGTGATTGGAAAAAACGGCGTCACAAGACTATTCTATATAATTCCGTTTCAAATTATTCAAAATAGAATTAATATTATGGATATTAATGAATTATAGTTCCTATAGCAATAGTGTTTCTGGCGGTGGATGTGTTCATGGATATTCGGAACTTGGGTTAATTGCCAAAGCTGCAAGCCGAATAGGTTCCTTAGAAGTGGGTGCCAGGGGAGGTATTAACTTTAGGGCTTCAGCTTGTGTGACTATTAAATTGGATAAGTTTGAAGTTAAAGGTCGGGAGTGTGCATCCTTGCGTGCTCGTGTTTGGGCTAGTGCAAAAATTTGGACGCTGAAAAAATAGATTGTAATCATGAGTGGCAAGATCAATATTGCACACCATGGATTCCATTGTTACAATGACCAATAACATAAGCCCATAAGAAATAATTGAAGGAATGAAAAAGGATATTGATTGGCGAAAACTTCAATTCGGGGCGACTTTATTAAATACAAAAGAAAATGCAAGGGTTCTATACTTAATCGATAATTCTATATTTGATACGGTAGGTAGACTCCATTACTTTATAAAAACAGGCAAAGGCATAGGAGAAATAGGGGGAAATAAAATTGAAATATCTCAAATTAACTCAGATTCCTATTGCATTAATACCACGGAACAAGAATATTGTATATCACGATTAGATGATATAAGAATCCGAATTTCTTACAAGAGAAGTCGATATATCGATTTTTTTCTTCAAGAAGATTTAAATAATAGACTAATACGTAAATCATTAGTTTACGATAATATAGACCGTCAATTTGAAGTTTCAATTTCCAGGAATCAAACTATATTGTATTTTTTAAGAATGATTATAGGATTGTTGTCATTTGGCCTTTTAAAACAACCAAAAACGTCCATTATTCCTCCCCTCTTTGACGCTGATGATGATATGCAAAAAGCTCTTGTGCTCGGCATTATTGCTATACAAATGATCTACTGTCCTTATGACTATGATAATTGGTCATAGTTACTCGACTAGTGGTGATAGAGTTTAGTCGTAGAAATTAGTTTTCTTTGTGCATATTTTGGTCTGATTTTTTGAAATATTAAACTGCGTAATATGAATTGTATAAATTCTAACTAAACAAGCGGTGGGGAATATGCTCCATAACCGGAACGTGCTTCAGACACTTTGGTGGGATCCGCTGGAATCGGCAGCAACGCGTCCCCTGGCCCTGGTGCAGGACGATGTTCTTTACTGCTATAGAATAGACTTCGACAAGAATGTCACGGAAGTGTTCAATGGGCAGGGAACTGTTGCGGCAACTTACGACTACTCTCCCTATGGGACAGTCGGCAGCACAGGAAGTCTTGTCCAGCCCGTACAGTGGTCCAGTGAGATGAACGATGAAGAATTGGCCCTATTCTACTAAAACTACCGTTATTATAATCCTGCAGACGGTAGGTGGATTAACAGGGATCTGTATAGTATGCTTGAGAATAATACGATAATATTCTATAATGAAAAAGGCATGGTTGCACCAGCGGTCGCCTGCGGCGGAATTGTTGTAGGGACTTATACATATACTGCAGCAAAAATGATGGGACTGAGTGTCTGTGTATGTTTAGCTACAACAGCTTGTCGTGAATTGATTGTGAAACTTACAAAAGAAGCATTACGTCAAGCTTGTACAGAAGGATGTCATTTGGCTTATGGTATACAGGCTGCTACTTGTAAATTTCGTTGGTCAGCACGTGAACGAGCTTTATGTTATGCACAAGCCGCTGAGAATTGTGTTTCTTGCATACAACAATGTAATCACTCCACGAGATAATAAGATGATAAAGGAAATTGTTTTTTTAAGGGACTCTGCAGGAAATGTATCTGATGTAACAATAAATATATTATGTCCGGTGAAGGCAGAGCAGATGAAGTGGAAATCCCAGGTTGAAATTACACATTGTCATTCATCTTTGGGCGGAAAAGCTTCAATATATAATACAACGCAGCTCCTTTCCTTGAGAACAGCTTTATTATTTGTAGATAGAATACTGGAAGATTTAGTTAAAGACAGGCAGGGGGTTTTGTTCTTTTCAAAAGAAGGGGCAGTTAATGATGATCCGGGTGATCAATATTTATTCCGTATGTCGGACAAGCTGATTTGAATTGATCCGGTAATTGCCTCTTAGCTGGTTTTCATGGTTGCATATCATCCAGGGAGAATTGAAATTTCATGGAGATCAAAAGAATAAGAGAACATTGCCGTAACAGGGCTTCTCAAGCGCTTGAGACTTTCCCTTTTCTAAAATTTACGCCGCTATTCTAATAAAAAATCGTTAAAAAAGGACTGTCCGAAAGGCAGTCCTTTTTCGCATCCGGTTGTCGGCAAAAGCTTATTTCTGTGGTAAGATTCCGCCTGCTTTTTACTGCCCAGCGGGGGCTTTCTGCGCTTCCGGCACGGGGAGGGGCGTGTTCCGGATGGTGACGGGCGTTCCTATGCTGGTTTGCTTGTAGAGAATTTCCGCCACGTTCCGCGGCAGGCGAACGCAGCCATGAGAAATGGGATGGCGCCGCACCTTTCCCACGTGCAGGCCCAGCCCTGCGTTGGTGAGACGCTGCCAGTAAGGCATGGGAGAGCCGTCAAAGCGGCCTCCCTCCGGAACGGGGTCGGTGGATTCCGCATTGTAGTTGATGCATTTGCCTTCCGCATCATACATCTTGCCATACAGGTTGGAAACATGGTCCTCTTTTTTGGAGATGACGGTGTAGTCGCCCGTTTTGGTGGGATAGGCCTTGACACCGGAGGAGAGCGGAAAGTCCATGGCGACGAGTCCGTCCACCAAGTATTGTCCCCGTTGCTCGTTCAGGCAGACGAAAATCTTGCGCGATTTCTTCGGCGTACGCTTCAGCAGGGTGTCATCCTTGTAAATATCGTAGGTTTTCTTGTAGTCCTTGCGGGCTACGAAGTGCGCGTACGTGGAAGGATGGAAGGGGTTTTTGTATTCCGGAACGGATTTGTCCAGGGTGCGGGGGTCCGGCAGGGAGGAGTGTTCCTTGCCGGAGTGGGAACAGGACATCCACCCCATGCAGAGCACGGGGAGGATGGCCCAGGGGAGGAGGCGCTTCATAAGTGGCGGATCCGGGGCGGAGGCTCCGGATTATTTGGAACGTGGGATCGTCAGTTTCTGGTTGATGTGAATCAGGTCGGACTTGAGCCTGTTGGCTTTCTTGAGTGCGGCTACGGAAGTGCCGTTTCTGCGGGCAATGGCGCCCAGGGTATCGCCCTTCTTCACGGTATAGGTCCGGGCCTTGGGAGCGGACTTCCGCGTAGTTTTTTTGGCAACGGCGTTGCGGGAGGACTTGGCAGCCGATTTCCGCGTGGTGGATTTCTTGCTGACGGAAGGTTTGGCGGGCGGGTTGTAGGAGTAGTCGGAATGGTTGGCTACCGGGCTGTAGTGGCCGGATTCATACGAGGGATCGGAACTTTCCGCGATCCACGGCGGAATTTCCCCGTTGGCTATGGGTTCTGCAGTATCGTAGCCCGCTGTGGAAGATTTCTGGCTGGAGCAGGAGGAAAATGGAAGGACCAGCGCGGCAGCGCAGGTGCAGGTTAAAATAAGGTGCGCTTTCATGTGTGCCTGTTCTTACTAATTTATTATTTCGGTTTCAAGGAGCTAACGCGGATTTTGCGGATTTTTTTTCACTGCTGGCACAAATTGTAAAACGTTCCGGCATTCCGGGTGGTCAAACGGGCGAGTTCTTCCAGTTCCATTCCCCTGGCCACAGCGATGAAACGGGCCGTATGGATGAGATGGGCAGGTTCGTTCATGCGGCCCCTGAGCGGTTCCGGGCTGAGGTAGGGGGAGTCCGTTTCCAGCATGATGCGGTCTTCCGGACACCAGCGCGCCGTTTCCGCCACGATGGGAGCGTTTTTGAATGTAGCTACCCCGGTGAAGGAGACCATGCCGTCCAGCCCGTCAAAGATACGCGCTGCCTGTGCAGTGTCTCCGATAAAGCAGTGGAATACGGGCCGGACGCGGCCCGCATGGTTTCCGGCAATTGCCAGGGCGTCTTCAAAACTCCGGGAACCTTTTCTGTCCCGGGTATGTAGAACGATGTTCAATCCCAGGCGGGCGGCCAGTTCAAAGTGTTCTTCCAGGAGTTCCTGCTGGCGTCGGTGGAAGTCCGCCGTTTCCCAGCCTTTCGGGGCAGGGTGAAAGTAGTCCAGACCGGTTTCCCCGATGGCGGCGAGGGGAACGGTTTCCGCGGCCGCGGTCAGCTTTTCCGCCCACTTTTCCGGGGCACCGTGCGCATCGTCGGGATGAATGCCCAGCGCGCAGAAGACCGTGCCGGGAAATTGACGCGCCCAGGACAGGTTTTCTTCCCAGTCGTCCATGCATGCTCCCAGAGTGATCATGCGGTCTATTCCTGCTTCAACGGCATGCCGTATGTAAATTTCCCGGCGAGACTGGTCGAATTGCCGAGAAGCCAGGTGGCAGTGCGTGTCAATGATCATGGTGTGAAACCCTTGTGGGGTAAAGCGGAAGTCTGTGGATATTTTCCCTTATTGAAAAGTCCAAACCGGAAGCATGCCTGATTTTTCCTTGCAAGGCGGATAGGAAATGGACAAACTGCCCCGCATGAAATGTGCAGCTTTGCGCGTGTGCGCCAGCCTGTTAACGGCGGGAGCGTCTTCTCTTTATGCAGGAACCGTCCCTGCCGCAGCCCCTCAGGAAGGGCCTGTTATCAGCCTCCATGTGGAGAACGACATGTTTGTAGGGGACGACGACAATTATACCAGTGGCGTCCGCATTGGCTGGATGTCCGGCACCACTGCGGAAAGCCGCACGTTTTCAGGCATGCTGGGAACAGTGCTGGGAGGGACGAATGCTTCTGATTCCTGGCGGCGTTTCATGGGGATGAATGGTTCCTCCAATCTGCGGCAGCAGTGGGGCCTGGACCTGACCCAGTTGATGTTTACGCCGGAGCGGAAACTCCGCGAGCCGATTTACGGAGAGCATCCCTACGTGGGCAATCTGACGCTGGGCCTGATATCCCTGGTTAAAAATGAGGACCGGGCAAATGTCCTGGAACTCCAGCTGGGTACCACGGGTTCTCCTTCCCTGGCCAAGGGCTCCCAGCATTTGGTTCATAAGATGTGGGGGATGGAACAATGGCCCGGCTGGAACAACCAGCTTCCCAGCGAAATGACCGCCAATTTGTTTTTCAAACGCTATTACCGCCTCCGCGGGCTGGAAAGGCATTATGGTTCCGGGTTAGAGACAGACGCCCTGGCCTACTGGCACGCGGATGCCGGCACCGTGAAGGTGCAGGCAGGCGGAGGCATGACTTTCCGCTTCGGCTATAACCTGGGCAATACTTCGCCGGAAAACAGCATCCGCGGGGCTACCAGCGCCGCTCCCCCCTTCGTTTACAACAGGACTTCCGTTTCCAACTGGGGTTATTACGGATATCTTCACGCGTCGGCGCGCGCCGTGGCGCATGATCTGTATCTGGACGGCACCGTTTTCCATTCCTCCCCGGATTACGTGAACAAATATCCCGTGGTGGCGGAATGGGGCTACGGGTTCGGCGTCACCTACAAGCGTACGGAATTCCTTTTCGGGCTGCATTATATTACCAAGGAATACACGCGGCAGGAGTCCATCCAGTGCGTAGGCGTGCTTCAACTGAGGCATACTTTTTAATGCCCGCATTCCGTGCGGGCAGCTTGCATAGCGGAGCGGCAGCTTGCAAAATGCAGGTTTGCTGTTAGAATTAGAATTGCGGATTCGTATGTAACAGGACGATCCGTTCGTACATACAACCTTTGACACACCCGATATATTCATGAAAACAACCAGATCCTGGCGTTTGTCCTGCACCGCACTGGCGGCAGGCACCGTGATGTGCGGCCTGTCCGCCCATGGCGGGGATGCGCCGCCGTCCGAACCCGCCCCCACCGGGCTGGAGTGGGAGCAAGAGCAGAACCTGCATTTGAACAAGGAGGCCCCCACGGCTTCCTTCATGTCTTTCAGTGATTTGAAATCAGCCCTGAAAGTGCTGCCGGAAAACAGCCAATGGTGGAAGTCCCTGAATGGACAATGGAAATTCCACTGGGCCAAGGATCCGCAGAGTCGCCCGGCCGACTTTTACAAGCCGGATTACGATGTTCAGGACTGGAAGGAGATCAAGGTTCCGGCCTCTTGGCAGACTCAGGGCTATGGCACACCCATTTATTCCAACCAGCCGTATCCCTTTGAACGCTCCTGGCCATATGTGATGAAGGAGCCCTCCAACAAGAATTACACGTCCTACAAGGAACGGAATCCCGTGGGTTCTTACCGCCGCACGTTTGAGGTGCCCGCGGACTGGGACGGCCGGGAAGTGTACATGCAGTTTGACGGTGTGGATTCCTTCTTCTATCTCTGGATCAACGGCAAGTACGTGGGCTTTTCCAAGGATTCACGCAATCCCGCCCGTTTTGACATCAGCCCTTACCTTAAGAAGGGTGAGAATGTAGTGGCCGCAGAAGTGTACCGCCATTCCGATGGCGCCTATCTGGAATGCCAGGATATGTTCCGCCTTTCCGGCATTTTCCGGAATGTTTCCATTTTCGCTCTGCCGAAGGTGCATGTGCGCGATTTTTTCGTGCATACCAATCCGGCGGACCAGAAGGACTGGGCCCTGAACATTGACCATGCCAAGCCCGGCACCGTGGACGGCGACTGGCGCCTCCAGGTGGACGTGGATGTGCGCAACCTGTTCCCGGCCACGCAGAAGCTGGATGACTGCACCATTTCCATGGCCCTCTACGATTCCGCCGGGAAACTGGTGGAACCCGTGAAGCCCAAGGACGCTCCCTACGACGGCGTGATGGAAAAGCCTCTGCGCATTACCGGCATGAAGGATTTCAAAACTTCCCTGCTGGGCATTTATTCCAAGCCGAAGCTCTGGTCCGCGGAAGACCCCAACCTGTACACTCTGGTGCTGACGCTGAAGCGTGACGGCAAGACGGAGGAAATGGTTTCCTCCCGCGTGGGTTTCCGCAATGTAGTGATCAAGGACAGCGTGTTCCTGGTGAACGGCCAGCCGGTGAAGGTGAAAGGCGTGAACCGCCATGAAAGCCATCCGGAAACCGGGCACTACGTGACTCCGGAACAGATGGAGCAGGAAGTGCAGATGATGAAGAGAGCCAACATCAACCATGTGCGCTGTTCCCATTATCCGGCGGATCCCTATTTCTACTATCTCTGCGACAAGTACGGCATTTACGTGCAGGACGAGGCCAACATCGAGTCCCACGGCTACTACTACGGCAAGGAGTCCCTTTCCCACCCCATCGAATGGATGCCGGCTCATGTGGACCGCATCATGGCGATGGTGGAGCGCAACAAGAACCATCCCAGCGTGATTATGTGGTCTCTGGGGAATGAGGCAGGACCCGGCCAGAATTTCCGCAGCGCGGAAAAGATCGTGAAGGCCAGGGACATGTCCCGCCCCACCCACTATGAGCGCAACAACGACATCGTGGACCTGGGTTCCAACCAGTACCCCTCCGTGGACTGGACGCGCTCCATGGCGGGCAACAAGAATTTCCCGAAGCCCTACTACATTTCCGAGTACGCGCACAACATGATGAACGCCATGGGCAACCTGGCGGATTACTGGGAGGCCATCGAGTCCTCCGACCGCATCATGGGCGGCGCCATCTGGGACTGGGTGGACCAGGGGCTGTACAAGACCCTGCCGAACGGTGAGAAGATGCTTGCCTACGGCGGCGACTTCAACGACCATCCCAACAGCGGCCAGTTCGTGTTCAACGGGACCATCCTGGCGGACCGCACGCCGGAACCGGGCTACTTTGAGGTGAAGCACGTTTATCAAAACATCTCCACGTCCCTGACGGACGACGGCAAGATTTCCATCTTTAACAAGAATTTCTTCACGGACCTCACCCCGTACGACATCACCTGGACCCTGACGGAGAACGGGAATGTGGTGGCGGAAGGCAAATTGAATACGCCTGCCGCCGGTCCCCGGGAAAAGATCGTAGTGTCCGTACCGGACATTCCCCAGTGGAAGAACCGGAAACCCGGCGCGGAATACGCCCTGCGCGTCAGCTACAAGCTGAAGAAGGACACGGACTGGGCAAAGAAGGGCTATGAACTGGCCTTTGACCAGCTACAGCTTCCCGTGCAGGGAGAACTGCCCATGTTCAAGGCTCCTTCCGGCAAGGTAACCCTCAGCGCGGACAAGCACACCGTGTCCGGCAAGGATTTCTCCGTGCAGTTTGACGCGGCCACCGGGGAACTGACCCAGTTCACCGTGAACGGCAAGCCCCTGTTCAAGACGCCCATGGCGGTGAACGCCCTGCGTGCCGCCTCCAGCAACGAGCCGGGCGTCATGGCCAAGAGCATGGCCAACGGCCTCCGTGAACTGAAGCATGAACTGCTCAGCTATGAAGCCGTGGACAACGGCAGCAGCGTCACCGTCAAGCAGTCCGTCAAGGTAAGCGGCAAGCAGGCTGAAAACATCAGCGGCTATGGAGACACCAAGACCTCCATCACGCCTAAAAAGCAGCCCCTGAATGACACGAACACCCATTTCATCAACAATCTGGAATGGACCATCTACCCGGATGGAACCGTCGTCTGCCAGTCCGTGCTGCTGCCGCGCGGCAATCCCCTGGAGCTGCTGCGCCTGGGGTATGAACTCCAGTTGCCGGCGAACATGGGCAACGTGACCTATTACGGCCGCGGGCCGGAGGAAAATTATGCGGACCGCAAGAGCGGCATGCCTCTGGGCGTGTACAAGACGACGGCCCGGGATTCCTTCTTCCCGTACGGCAGGCCGCAGGACTGCGGCAATCATGAAGACACCCGCTGGGTGGCAGTCACGGACGACAAGGGGCAGGGCCTGCTCTTCGGCTCCGTGGGCGCCCCGTTTGCCTTCTCCGCCCTTCCGTACACCACCACGGACCTGATTCTGGCCAACCATCCCGTGGAACTGCCGAAGACGACGGACAAGACCGTGCTGGTCCTCTCCTCCGCCACGCGCGGCCTGGGGGGCGCCTCCTGCGGCCCCGGCCCCATGAGCAGGGACATCATCAAGGCCAACAAGCCCTACCCGCTGTCCTTCTTCATGCGTCCTGTTACGGCCAAGTCCTACAAGGGTGAAATCCGCGTGCCCGCGGCCCAGCTGGACATGACCATGCTGACCCGCACAGACAAGTACACGGTCAAGAGCGTGACCAGCCAGGAACAGGGCGAAGCGGACGCCGAGTTTGCCATTGACGGCGATCCCGGCACCTTCTGGCACTCCGAATATAACAAGACCGTGACCAAGCACCCGCACGTGCTGGCCGTGGACCTGGGCAAGGAACGGGAGTTTTCCGGAATTACCTATTTGCCGCGCCAGGACGGCAGCACCAACGGCCGCGTGAAGGATTATTCCGTGGAAGTGAGCATGGACGGCGAGAAGTGGCAGCCTGCCGCCAAAGGTTCCTTCCCGAACAATGCGGACCTGCAGCAGGTGAAATTCGCCGCACCCGTAAAAGCCCGCTATTTCCGCTTTTCCGCCCTCAGCGAGGCGGGGGGCAGGGATTACGCCGCCGTGGCTGAACTGGAAATTATTCCGGTGAAGAAGTAGCTTCTGCGGCTCAACCCGCTTGCACGATCGCCCCGCCGTTTTTTTAAGCGCGCGGGGCGGTCCTTTTTCCTTCCTGCAAGGTTGGCAAAGTGCAGCAAGTTCTGGCGCCAGTCGAATAGCATGCGGCCTCCGGCTGCACTTGTATTTAAAGCACATTCGCAGGTATTCGTTCGGCCGCCATTGCCATCAAGGCTTGCGGCGTTCCTGACAGCCATTTCTGAATTAATAGCGGTTTGCGGATGGCATGCGGTTTCATGAGGCTCTTGCCATCCATGTTTTCGTGCATGAAAAAGCCTCCGTACAGAGTAATCCGCACGGAGGCTGATTGGTAAGGAAAGCCTGTTTTTTATCTTCTTCTGCGCATCATCAGGGCCGCCAGGCCAAGCAGGCCCAATGTGGCCGTGGCCGGTTCGGGAATGAGCTGGAATCCATCGGGAGTGTTGTGGCCAAGGATGCATTCAACATACCATTCACTTTCCAGTGCAACAGCTTTATCCCGGGAAAGAAAATCAAGATAATTGGAACCGGGAAAATCCGGATCGGAGGGATAGGTGGCGAGATTGCCATCCTCAGTTTTGCGGAAGACGAATACGGCGATTTCGGTAGATACATCAATGGTTGAGCCGTTGCCGACCATCAGATAAAGAGGGGTATTTTCCAAGGCCAATCCCGTAGGCTGCTGGTATGACCCCGACAGGGAAAAGAGTCCGCCATTGGTAATAGATCCGTTGTCGGAAGGACTGATGTTGAGCGTGCTGACAAAATTGTTCCGAATATCGACTATTTGACTATAGCTCAGATTGCCTTGATCATATTCATTTCCTCCATTGGCCCATTTGGCGTCGTTAAAGTTGTAATTCCAGTTTGTCAGGGTGCCGAGCATGGCACAACCGCTGCTGAGAGGGATTCCCAGGGTATCAGCGATGGAGGTATTATAATTCTCCTCGTTGGAAATGAAGTAATCGCCTGCCTGGACAAGTCCGCCGGCAAGGAAGGAGATTGAAGCAAGCGCACAAGTAAATAAGGAATGGTGGGACATGGTTTACAAAGGTTATTGTTGAGTGGCGATGGAAGAATTAATATTAATGTAGGCTGGAGTCTTGGAAGAGGAAGAAATGGAAAGAACTCCATGGAAGGGGATATCGGACACATCCTGTCCCTTCTCGTCTTCCCAATGGTCTCTCTGATAGGTACATTTTATCATGACGTTCTTGTCACCGAGGGGGACGTAAACGGCATCTCCTGATTGCAGAGTATTCTGTAGCCCGGTTTCCCGGAGGGAGTGGGCCAGGGGAAGCCTTGTGTGGAGCAGCGAATTTTGCCCGGCCAGCAGAAGTTTCTGATGTTTAGGAGATACTTCCCCAATGACGAAAGCCTTGATATCTTCCCCGGCCTTGCGGGTGATGTCCAACGGCTCATGGCCGAAGACGGGCATGCCGCCGACATCCTCCTTGGACCCTCTCCGCATCCATTGCGTTCCGGAGTAATATACCGCCTGTTTGGTGGTTTCCGAGTTGAAAATACTCGCATTGTCGGCGGAAGCCGCAGAGCCGCTTTTCAGCCCGAATTTGTTGTCATCGCCAAGCACGTCATTCAAAGTCCTCGCCTTGCGGAGAACATAGAAATCCGGGGAATTCCCCTTTTTGAGGAATTCGGCCAGAAGGGAGTCGCTTACCTCAATCTCATGCTCCTTCCAGCAGGAAGACGGTTTTTTCCAGCCGTCCCGGTTAAGGGGAAGGGCCACGACCTCGTTGCCGAAGTGGAGGACCAGGATATAGGCGGAATTTTCGTCCATCAATTCATTGAAATTGACGTCCGGGTCCGTGATGGTGACCTTGCTTCCGCTTGAAGTGACATTGTCCGTTTTCAATGTATGCTGCATCAGGGCTTCCGGATGTACTCCCAGCCCCAGGTAATTGGTTTGCTTGGCGTACAGGTCCGTTTGAATATAGCCGCAGGGCGTGCTGTAGGCCGTCTCCGCATGCAGGGTCGCCGAGAAGACCGGAAACAGGGCACAGGTACAGAAACAAGCGGGCAGGCAATGTGCCGGATTCGTAAACATTAATCCATTAAGGGGGAAGGGCATCATTTGTCAATTCAGAAAGGGGAAAACGTTCTGAATTTTCAATTTGGCCTGTTGGATGGTTTTTACCCTGAGGGAGAGAATGATGGAGATTTTTGCTATTTTTCCATGACGTAGCAGGCACTGAAGTTGCTGATTTCGGGCATGCCGGTGGCTTTTTCCACCGTCAGACGGAGTGCGGACGCCTTGATGGGGTCAAAGGACTGGATGCGCTTATGGCCGATGGAAGTTCCCTTGCATACAGTGATCCAGCTACCGTTGACTTTTGCTTCCACGCGGTAGGTGCGCACCCGTTCGCCGTGCCGGATGTTTTCCTGAATGATGCAGTAGTTGACGCTTTGCTCTCCTTTTAATGGAAGGGTAAGCGTTTCCGCATTTCCCGAGACGGAGGCCAGCGGCGTGCCGAAACGGCGCCGGATTTCCTGTCCCAGTTCTTTCAGTCGCTCTACGTCTTCGGGGGGAATCAGCCCGTCCGGGTTCGGCGTCAGGCCGATGATCAGCGTTGCGTTGCGGCCTACGGATTTTTCATATATATCCATCAGATTGGCCAGCGGATAGAGGGCCTTGTCATCATCTCCCGGCTCCCAGAACCATTCGTGGCGGTTGTTGTAGCCGCGCAGGGGAGTGTCCGCCATGGCGGGAACCCAGTGTTTTCCGTCCGGATTCCCGTGCCTCAGGAGTTTGTTATGGTTTGCAGTTTTGTCATTTGCATTGCTGTGGCTGTAGGGATAGGGGAAGCTTGACCAGCAGGGGTAACCCACCGTTCCGCTTTCCGATCCTCCCCACCGCAGGTCCGCCCGGTTCACATTATGGTAGAACAGGCAGCCGGGCTGGTATTTACTGACGATGGGTTCCACATCCGGCCCCAGTCCGTTGGGGTCGTCCGCTCCTCCGTCAAACCAGATCATGAATAATTCCCCGTAGCGGGAGCAAAGTTCCGTCACCATTTTTTCACACAGGCGTTTATACCAGGCCTGGCGGTTGCGTGCGAATTCGCCTTCGCCTTCCGCCTTGAAGTTATGGATGCCCAACAGGGAATTCCAGCGGATGCCGATATAAATGCCCGGCTGGATGCCGTATTTGCGGCAGGAGGTGACAAAGTCGTGCACGATATCGCCTTTGCCGTCTCTCCATTTAACGGCCTTCAGGCAATAGGGATTGGCATCGCTCTGCCATAGTCCGAAACCTGTTTCATGCGTAGCGGTAAGGATGGCGAATTTGGCTCCGGCCGCCTTGGCTGCTGCCAGCCATTGGTCGGTGTCCAGCCGAACAGGATTGAAGATGTTGTAATCTTCCACCGGTTTGACGCGGTTGTTTTCCTGATTGTAGATTTTTCCGTCAAAGACATGCAGATCGTAATGAAAAACCACCCCCATTTCCGCCTCATGCCATTTTAGCTGGTGCGGTGCGGGAACGGCCCCACCTGCGGATGGCGTGGTTTGTCCGCAGGCGAGGAACGGACAAAGAAACGCCAGGATGGTGGATGCCAGTTTTTTCATTTGCCTATGGTGCCAGTTGAATGTCTCCGGTGCCGCCCTGCAGTTTTTCAAATGGTGCAGAGGCTATGTGCAGAGTGTTTTTCTTTAAAAAACACGTTCGGAAAAAATGAATTCTTTCTTTCAATTTCCTCTTTCTGAAAAAGTATGGAACTGCCGGAGCAAAAAGTAGCGTTGGGAAGGGTAAATAAAATTCTTTGTTCCCTGTATTTTCTGGCGGACAAATGAGCTCCCTGTTTCTATTAGGGCAATGGATGGGGGGATGATCGGGAGTGCTTTCAGGAATTTAATAAAATATTAACGTTATTCCGGAGTTCTTTTATTTGCATGGAAAGGAGGAAGTCTCTAAAATGCTTTACAGCCTCAGGGAAGTGTTGTTTTCCTGTACTATTTATGTTTTCGGAAATGCATTCGGACAGCCAGCGGGCGGACAGGATTCTGGCCTCCATCCGGAGGGAGGAATCCCGCCCCGGCCGCGGCCTGCTGAAAATCTTCTTCGGCATGGCGCCGGGAGTAGGCAAGACGTACGCCATGCTGGAGGCCGCCATCCAGGCGGCGGACAAGGGCGTGCAGGTCATGATCGGCGTGGCGGAATCCCATGGCCGGGAGGATACGATGCGCCTTATCAGCAGGCTGCCGCGCCTTCCCATGAAGAAAGTGGCTTACCGGGGCGTACAGATGGAGGAGTTCGATCTGGAGGAAGTGCTGCGGGTGAAGCCCCAGCTCATTCTGGTGGACGAGCTGGCGCATACGAACGTTCCCGGAATGCGTCACAGGAAGCGCTACCAGGATGTGGAGGATTTGCTGGCCGCAGGGATAGACGTTTACACCACGCTGAACGTGCAGCATCTGGAAAGCCGTTCCGATACCGTTCATGACATTACTGCCGCTCCCGTACAGGAAACCGTGCCGGATTCCGTGCTGGCGGAGGCGGACTGCATCCAGTTGGTGGACATCACGCCGGAGCAGTTGCGGACGCGTCTTCAGGAAGGGAAGGTATACAGCGCTCCCCAGGCTTCCGCCGCGCTGGACCATTTTTTCAAGGAGTCCAACCTTACGGCCCTCCGGGAGCTGGCCCTGCGCATCATGGCGGAGAAGGTGGACCATGAGCTGACGGAGGTGCGCACCATTTCCGGGGACCGCTCCATCTGGCGTAGCGGGGAACGGCTGATGGTAGCCGTGGGGCCCAGCCCGTTTTCCGCCCGGCTGGTGCGCTGGACGCGGCGCATGGCTTACGCCCTGAACGCTCCGTGGATTGCCCTTTCCGTGGATACGGGCGTGCCGCTGTCCCCCGAACAGCAGCAGCGGCTGGACGCCAACCTGGAGCTGGCGCGGCGGCTGGGTGCGGAAGTGATCGTGATGCCCGGTTCCGACCTGGCGGAGACGCTGCTCCGCATGGCCTTTTTGAGAAATGTCAGCCAGATTGTGGTGGGCAAGCCGCAAGAGGCTTACCTGTGGGGGCTGGTGCGGCCCATGTCCCTGGTGGACAAGCTGGTAAAGGGGAGCGACCAGATTGATATTTACGTAGTTCCCGCCGCTCCCGGTCCAGTCCGGAACCGGTGGAAGAGCTGGCACCGGGAAACGGGAAAATGTGGCCGGGACTACTGGCTGGCCGCAGGCGTGACGGCGGCCGTTACGGGAATCGGCCTGTTGATTTCCGCGTTTACCGGTTATTTCGCTCCCGGCTTCCTGTATCTGGCGGGAGTAGTGGGCCTGGGCTTTTTCATCCGTTCCCGCTGGGCCATGCTGATGGCCGCTGCGCTGAGCGCCCTGCTGTGGAACCTGCTGTTCATTCCCCCGGTGATGACGTTCAAGATAGAACGGCTGGAGGATGCCCTGATGTGCCTTTTCTTCTTTCTGGTGGCTCTCTCCACGGGGCGGCTCACTTCCCGCCTGAGGGTTCGCGAGCAGGAGGAGCGGGAACGGGAAAAAAAGACGAATGCCCTGTTCCTGTATTCGCGCGCCATTGGGTCCGCCTCGGACGTGCCTTCCCTGATTTCCGTCGCCGCAGGGCAGATCAGCCAGATCATGGGGGTGCGCCTGGCGGTCATGACGCCGGAAGGCAACGGCCGCAGGCTGAAGCTGTGGGAATCCGGGGGGGCTTTTTCCATGGATGACAAGGAATGGAGCGTGGCTGCCTGGTGCCTGGAGCACCGCCGGCCCGCAGGCAGGTTTACGGATACGCTCCCGGTGGCGGAAGGATTTTACCTCCCCATGATGTCCGGGGAGCGCTGCATGGGCGTGCTGGGCGTGAGGCCGGAGGAAGAGGAGCGCCTCACGGCAGGGCAGAAGGATTTGCTGGAAAGCATGGGCGCGCAGCTGGCCATGGCGCTGGAACGTGAAGAACTGCGGGCGGAACGGGCGCGTACGCGGCTCATGGAGGAATCCGAAAAACTGCACCGATCCCTGCTGGACAGCGTTTCCCATGAGTTCAAGACGCCTCTGGCCGTGATTGAGGGCGGCTGTGAGAAGCTGGCCGGGCGCGCCGCGTCCGCGCCGGAGGAACGGGAGGAGTATGGGGAAATCCTGCTGGCCGCACGCCGCCTGCGCCGCCTGGTGAAAAATTTGCTGGACGTGAGCCGTCTGGAATCCGGCGCCCTGAAGCCCAAACTGGACTGGTGCGACCTGGGGGACGTGATTGAAGGAGCCCTGGCCGCCACCAGGGAGGCGCGCCGGGACCATCCCGTGTCCGTCGCCCTGCCGCCGGATTATCCGCTGGTGAAGGCGGATTTCTCCCTGATGGAGCAGGTGCTGGTCAATCTGCTGCTGAATGCGTGCGTGCATACTCCTGCGGGAACCCCCATTACGCTGAAGGGCGGAACCGATCCCGCACGCGGCTTGGTCTGGCTGGATGTCCATGACCTGGGGCCGGGCATTCCCCCCGAACGGGCGGAAACCATTTTTGAGCGCTTCCGGACGACGCGGCCCGGCGGTCTGGGCCTGGGGCTTCCCATCGTGCGCGGTTTCATGGAGGCGCAGCGGGGAGCCGTTACCCTGGTTCCCGTTCCCGCCGGAACCTGTTTCCGTCTTGTCCTTCCCCTGGTGGAGCATGATGATGTTCCTGAAGAATAAACCTCCCCTTCCTGTGTCATGAGCGACCTTCCCGCAGATATCCTGATTATTGATGACGAACGGCAGATACGCCGTCTCCTGAACCTGACGCTGACTGGCGCAGGCTACCATGTCCGCGAGTGTGAAAACGGGCAGCTCGGCCTGAGCGAGACCGCTCTGAAACGGCCGGACGCCATTATTCTGGACCTGGGCCTTCCGGACATCAACGGTCTGGAAGTGCTCAAACAGCTCCGGGAATGGACGCAGGTTCCCATTCTGATCCTGACGGCCTGGGACAGGGAGGATGAGAAGGTGGACGCCCTGGACGCCGGGGCGGACGATTACCTGACCAAGCCGTTCAGCGGCCGGGAACTGCTGGCGCGCCTGCGCGTGATGCTGCGGCGCAACCGGCCGGACAGGGAGCCCTCCGTATTCCGGCTGGGGTCCATCATTGTGGACCTGAGCTCCCGGCGCGTGGAGAAGGGGAAGGAGGAAATCCATCTGACCTCCAAGGAATACGGCATTCTGCGCCTTCTGCTGCTCCATCAGGGCAAGGTGATGACCCACCGCCAACTGCTCCGTGAAATCTGGGGACCCCAGCATGAGGAAGATACACACTACCTGCGGGTGCACATTGCCCACCTGCGCCAGAAGCTGGGGGATTCCGATCCCGAAAACCGCATTATCCGTGCAGAATCCGGCCTGGGGTACAGAATTGTGGCGGACGGAGCTGAATAAATCTTTTTTCCATTTCCGCAGGCCGCGGAAGGTTGCAGCTTTTCATCCATGGCAACCGGAAAATATATTTTTTCATAACGGTTGCAGGGTGTGGCTTAACTTCACGCAGGTTAATATGCTGTGTAGGATTCAGGACGTATTCGATACGTCTTTATGAAGATTACACACACCGCAAGAAACATAGGGGCCGCAGTTCTGGGCTGCGCCATGATGGCAGGAACCGTCTGCATGGGCGGGGAAACGGCCTCTTCCTCCTTGGCCAACGCTCAGGAGGCCGCCATCCCTTCTACGGACACGGACTGGGCTTTCTCCCTTTCCGCGGGCTGGTCCAGCAAATACGTGACGGAAGGGCTGGACTGCCTGCCGGGCAGCGGCATCTGGGAAGTGGCTCCGAGCATCTCCTGGAAAGACCTTACGCTCAGCGCCTGGTACGCCGGGGGGGATTCCTCCAATTATGA
The DNA here is from genome assembly GCF_036417355.1 of Akkermansia sp. RCC_12PD. Taxonomy (NCBI): domain Bacteria; kingdom Pseudomonadati; phylum Verrucomicrobiota; class Verrucomicrobiia; order Verrucomicrobiales; family Akkermansiaceae; genus Akkermansia; species Akkermansia sp. RCC_12PD. Next base: position 1,254,866 of record NZ_CP143889.1, read on the forward strand.
CGAGCTGGACCTGGTTCTGGGTTACGCCTGGAAGCTGGGGAAGTGGACCGTCAATCCCTGGTATGAGCACCAGTTCTATTTCACGCAGGACTACAACGTAGCCAATCCGGCCCTGACCGTCTCCTATGCCGTGACGGACTGGCTGACCGTGGGGGCGGAAACCCAGGCGAAGGTGGAACACCAGGATTTTGAAGCCTATTACAGCGCCTTTGTGCAACTGGAATGGTCCCCCGTGGAGAACGTGACGGTAACGCCCATGGCCAGGTACGGGTACAACGGCGGTTATAACGTGGACTATGACGACGGCTCCAACTGCATTGACTGGAGCCTGGGCGTGACGTGGCGGTTTGCGGAACATTATTCCCTTTCCGGCTCCGTCAATTATTCCCAGGCGGCTACGGTGCTGCGCCGCAGGGACGCCGGGGACGAGTTCTGGGTGGGCTTCCGCCTGGGCGTGGAATTCTAACGGCGTACTGGCGTCATGGAAAACGGGCTTCCGGAGGGAAATTAACAATTTCTTAATGTCCGGCAGCCCCTTGTTAACTACCCGGAATTTCCGGAACATGTATAAAGTTGCGTTATGTCCTCACACGACTTGTTAATCATTGTCCTATTCATAGGCATACTGGTCGCCTTCACTCCGTTGCTCGGGAAGTGGCTGGCGAATGTTTTACAGGGAAAGCGGAGCTGGCTTTCCCCGGTTCTTGGTCCCGTGGAGCGCTGCACCTACCGTGTGGCCGGCGTGGACCCCTCCTGCGAAATGGGCTGGAAAAAGTATCTGACGGCTGTTCTTCTGTTCAACGCCGCCGGATTCCTTATCCTGTTCCTTTCCCTGCTGTGCCAGAAATGGCTGCCGCTGAATCCCGCCGGCACGGAAAACATGCGGTGGGACATTGCCCTGAATACGGCCATCAGCTTCATGACCAATACGAACTGGCAGTTCTACTCCGGCGAAGGGCCGGAAGGCATCAGCTACTTTGTCCAGATGACCGGGCTGGGCGTGCAGAACTTCGTCAGCGCCGCCACGGGGATTGCCGTCATGGCCGCCCTGATCCGCGGTCTGAAAAGGAAATGCGCCTCCACTCTGGGCAACTTCTGGGCGGACCTGACGCGCAGTACCTTGTACTTTCTGATTCCGATTTCCGTGGTCGTTGCGCTTCTGCTGGTCTCCCAGGGGGTGGTGCAGTCCTTTGACGGACCCGTCACCGTACCGGGCATGGACGGCGTGGAGCAGGTGATTCCCAACGGTCCGGCGGCCTCCCAGGTGGCCATCAAGCAGCTTGGGACGAACGGCGGCGGCTTCTTCGGGAACAACAGCACGCACCCCTTTGAAAACCCCACGCCGTTCAGCAACATGGTTGAAATGCTCTCCCTGCTCCTGATCGGCTGCGCCTGCCCGTATGCCTACGGCGTGATGATCGGGAAAAAAAGGCAGGGCTGGATCATCTTCGGCGCCATGATGCTTCTGCTTGTGACGACCATCGGGCTTTCCCAGTGGGCGGAACACACGGGGAACCCGCTGTTCCCCGGCATGGAAATGCTGGAAGGCAAGGAAGTGCGCCTGGGCGTGACGAACAGCTCCCTCTGGTCCGTGGCTACGACGGCCTCCTCCAACGGTTCCGTGAACTGCATGCACTGCAGCATGTCCCCGCTGGGCGGCGGCATTGCCCTGTTCAACATGCTGCTGGGTGAAGTGATCTTCGGCGGCCTGGGCTGCGGTCTGTACGGCATGCTGATGTTCGCCATGATCACCGTCTTCCTGTGCGGGCTGATGGTGGGGCGTACTCCCGAATTCCTGGGCAAAAAAATTGAAGCGCGGGAAGTGCGCTGGTCCATGGTGGGCGTTCTGCTGCCCGGCATAACCGTCCTGCTTATGAGCGGACTGGCCGCCGCTACGGAAGTGGGGCGTGAATCCATCTGCAATGCCGGACCGCACGGTCTGACGGAAATTCTGTACTGCTTCGGTTCCCAGGCCGGGAACAACGGCAGCGCCTTTGCCGGCCTGGCTGTTGGGGATACGCCTTTCTATTCCGTGCTGGGCGGCCTGGCGATGCTGCTGGCCCGATTCGGAGCCATCATTCCGGTGATGATCATTGCGGGCAGCATGGTATCCAAAAAAACCGCGCCTCCAGCCCAGGGCACCATGGCGACGGACAACCTGATGTTCATGGTTCTGCTGGTGGCCGTGGTGCTGATTGTAGGTGCCCTCACCTTCTTCCCGGCTCTGGCCCTGGGGCCCATTCTGGAACATCTGCTTCTGTATTCGGGAACCATGCTGTAAGGAGCATTCACCAACAAACCAGATTTTACGATGATGAAAGAAGAAAAAAAGAATCAATCCTGGTGCAGCGGGGCCATGCTGAAAACGGCCTTTCGGGACGCGTTGCGCAAATTTGACCCGCGTGCTTTATCCAAAAACTTCGTGATATTCGTCACGGCCATTGGTGCCCTGGTTGCCACGGTCGTCCTTATCCGGGATGCCGCCGCCGGGCAGCCTTTCGGCTTTACCCTGCAAGTCACGCTCTGGCTCTGGTTCACTGTCCTGTTCGCCAACTTTGCGGAAGCATTGGCGGAAGGCCGTGGAAAGGCCCAGGCGGACGCCCTGAAAAAAATGCGCGTCTATGTGAACGCCCGTCTGCTGACGGACAAGGGCACGGAGGAAATAGTCTCCGTTTCCGAGCTGCGCAAGGGGCAAAAAGTGCTGTGCGAGGCCGGGGACATCATTCCTCTTGACGGCGAGGTGATTGAAGGCATCGCCAGCGTGGACGAATCCGCCATTACCGGGGAATCCGCCCCGGTCATCCGTGAAAGCGGGGGAGACCGCAGCGCCGTAACGGGGGGCACCCGCGTGATCAGCGACGGCATCGTCATCCGCATCACGGCGGAACCGGGCAATACCTTCCTGGACCGCATGATCGCCATGGTGGAGGGCGCCAGCCGGCAGAAGACGCCCAATGAAATCGCGCTGGGCATCCTGCTCGTGGCGCTGACCATCGTCTTCATTGCCGTAGTGCTTTCCCTCCCAGCCATGGCCGGATACATTGAAGATTCCGCCCGGGCGCTGGGTTTCAGGGCGGACGGCCATATCTCCCTGCCCGTTCTGGTCTCCCTGCTGGTGTGCCTGATTCCGACGACGATCGGCGGCCTGCTGAGCGCCATCGGCATCAGCGGCATTGACCGGCTGGTGCGCCGGAACGTGCTGGCTACGTCCGGCCGTGCCGTGGAAGCGGCCGGGGACATTGATGTGCTGATGCTGGACAAGACCGGAACCATCACCTTCGGCAACCGCATGGCGAATGAATTCCTGCCTGCGCCCGGCGTGGAGGACCAGCAGCTGGCGGAAGCCGCCCAGCTTGCCTCCCTGTCCGATGAAACGCCGGAAGGGCGCAGCATCGTGGTGCTGGCCAAAAAGCAATTTGGAATCCGGGGCCGCCACATGGACGCGGACCACATCGCCTTTGTTCCGTTCTCCGCTTCCACCCGCATGAGCGGCGTGGACATTGCGGCGCACGGCGGCCAGCCGGCCGTTTCCATCCGGAAGGGCGCTGCGGAAAGCGTGGCGCAGTGGGTGAAGGACCAGGGCGGAGCCTTCCCGCAGGAGGTGGAAATGACTGTGCAGAACGTCGCGCGTGCCGGAGGCACGCCGCTGGTGGTGGCCCGGGGAAGGGACGTGCTGGGCGTCATTTACCTGAAAGACATCGTCAAGGGCGGTATCAAGGAACGCTTCGCCCGGCTCCGGGCCATGGGCATCCGCACCGTCATGGTGACAGGGGACAATGCCCTGACTGCCGCATCCATTGCGGCGGAGGCCGGAGTGGATGACTTCATTGCGGAAGCCACGCCGGAAATGAAGCTGGCGCGCATCCGTGAAGAACAGGCGGAAGGCCATCTGGTGGCCATGACCGGGGACGGCACCAACGACGCTCCCGCCCTGGCCCAGGCCGATGTGGGCGTGGCGATGAACACCGGCACGCAGGCCGCCCGGGAGGCGGGCAACATGGTAGACCTGGACAGCAACCCGACCAAGCTGATTGAAATCGTGGAAATCGGCAAGCAAATGCTGATCACCCGCGGCGCGCTGACCACCTTCTCCTTCGCCAATGACGTGGCCAAGTACTTTGCCATCATCCCCGCCATGTTTGCGGGCCTCTTTGTGGCTGACGGCATGGCCCGGGGGCCGCTTTCCGCTCTGAACGTGATGGGACTACACTCCCCGCAGAGCGCCATCCTCAGCGCGGTGATCTTCAACGCCCTCATTATCGTGGCGCTTATTCCACTGGCCTTGAAGGGGGTTTCCTACCGACCGGCGGGAGCAGCCTCCCTGCTGAAGCGCAACATCCTCATTTACGGGGTAGGCGGCCTGATTGCGCCGTTCATCGGCATCAAGCTCATCGACATGGCCGTCACTGCCCTGCACCTCGTCTGAACAATTAAAAATCAACCTGCTGAATCATTATGAAATGGACATTTCCCAATCTGCGCCTGTTTCTGGCGCTGGCCGTCGTCACCGGCGGCATTTATCCCCTGGCTGTCACGCTTGTCAGTCTGATTCTGTTCCCCCATCAGGCGCACGGCTCCCTGATCCGGAATGAACGGGGGGAAGTCATCGCCTCGGAGCTCATCGCCCAGCCCTTCACCTCCGCCAGGTACTTCTGGCCCAGGCCTTCCGCCGGGGATTACGCCACCATGCCTTCCGGAGCCAGCAACCTCTCCTGGACCTCCGGAGAACTGGTCAGGACGGTGGCGGAGCGCAAGGCGGCCCTGCTGAAAGCCCACAACCTGCCGCAGGAAACGCCTGTTCCGGCAGATCTCCTGTTCGCTTCCGGAAGCGGCCTGGAATCCTGCATTTCCCCGGAAGCAGCGGAATTCCAGGCGGCCCGCGTGGCCACAGCCCGCAAACTGCCTCTGGAAAAAGTGCGGCAATTGGTGGCGGAACACCTCGTTCCGGGCGGCATTCTGGGGGAAAACGTAATCAACGTGATGACGCTGAATGCCGCCCTGGATACATTGCCTTCCAGTTAGGGGTGTATAGTTGACCGTCCCGGTCCGGGGAATACCCTGGCGGAAAAATCGTCCGGCAATCGGCCGGTGCCTTGGTTCCGCATCTTTCTCCGGTCGCCGGGGCGGATTTTATGTATGAAATGGAGGAACGCGCCTTCCGGGCCATAAGGCTATTTTTTACCCTCCAGAAGAAACAGGGCCGCTCCGTGGGGGTTGAGCTGCACTTTCATTTCCTGACTTGCCGTGCCGACGTTTTCCTGCTTCCACAAGTCGCGCACGTTTTGCGGAGACTTCACCTTGAGGCGGGAAAGGGGAACATGAATGGTTTGGCCTTTATTGCTTTTATTGAAAAAGCCGACGGCGGTACGGCCTTCCCCCAGCGGTTTGATCCAGACTTCACCGTCATCTTGGGACAGGACTTTTTCCGAAGGGCCGTGAAATGTCTGGTTGACGGCGATCACTTCCCGGTTGCACAGAATGCCCCGGGTGAAATCGTCCAGATGTTCCAGATCGCATGAAATAATCAGGGGGGCGGATATCATGGCCCAGAAGGACATCTGGAAATACTGTTCGTCCGGTGTCAGACGGGTGGGCTTGAACGTGGTATTCGCCTTTCCGACCTTGCCCAGGCGGCCGATTTGCAGCATGTCCGGATCATTCCAGTGCCCCGGCCCGGCGTAGGGCTGCCATTTCTCCTGGGAGGAAGCGATTTTCTTCAAACTGCCCCAGTGGTCTTCGATATCCCCCGTCGTGCGCCAGACATTGGCCGTCTTGCTGATAGGCCCGGCAATCTCGAACGGGGTGGAATTGGAAACGCTCAGCACAATGTCCCTGCCGCTTTTTTTCAAATCCGCCGCAATTCTTTCCGTGCTTGGCACGTCGATCAGGTACCAGTCCATCTTGACATAGTCGAATCCCCATTCCGCCCACTGTCTGGCATCCTGGGTAACCATCCACACGGGGCCTATTTTGGCGGCTCCCAGCCGCTGGGAACCTGGGCAGCCCCCAAACAGTTGGTCGGGCTGGGGGCGTTTGTTTTCAGGAAGGGCCAGGGAGGAATAATCTCCCTGCGGATTGGGGGAAGTGCCTCCCATGTAGCCGGCGTAGGTTCCCATCCACGGGGTTGAGTAAATTCCCGCTTTCAGCCCCAGGCTGTGGATTTCACGGCACATGGACTTCATATCCGGAAAACGCTTGTTGGGCTGGATGGCGCGGTACTTGCCGCCTCTGGCGCCTTGCCAGCAATCATCAATGTTAACATAGCGGTAGCCGTATTGCGCCAGCCCGGAACTGACGAGCAGCCGGGCGGTTTTCAGAATATTTTCCTGGCTCACGCCGCCGCTGTAGGAATACCAGCTGCTCCAGCCCATGGGGGGAGTCAGGCACATCTCCTGTCCGATGCGGATAGTGATGGTTCCGTTCGTTTTGCCATGGCCGTTGCTTATCTGCACGGGAAAGGAATAAGTTCCCGGACGGCTGATTTTTCCGGTGATGACGCCGGTTTCCCTGTTCAGTTTCACGCCGGGAGGCAGTTTGGCGGCGGCAAAACTCATGGGGCGTTCCCCGCTGGCGCAGATGGCGAACTGGATGGGGGAGCCGGGCCGTGCGCCGAAAAGCCGCGGTTCGTTCAGGACGGGAGCCGGTGATTCCGGCGGTGTCAGGCGCACGCCGGGTTCCGGGGCGGGATAGGGGGATGGCATCTCCTTGCCGGAGGCTCCCGTTTGGGTCAGGAGCAGGGCGGAGCAGAGAAACGGAAGAAAAGAAATGCGGATCATTTTGGCAAAAAGCTGGTAATGAGAAAATAAGAAAAGGCCTGTAAAATGCTTGTTCTGTAAATTACGCCGATCACACCACAATATTACAAGGAATTCGAAGGGTCAAAAAAATTTTGGATAACGACAAAAATCCTGCTTTCCCATTCAACGGTTGGAGTTATTCTTATGTCTAAATTACCAACATACCATGCTTAACAATCTAACAACAAAATTTCAGGAAGCGCTAATGCAGGCGCAGCAGACTGCAGGGCGGCTTGGAAAACCGGAAATTTCCTCTCTGGATGTTCTGGTGGCGTTGCTGGAACAGGACGGCGGAATTCTTTCCCCCATTCTCCGCAAGGCTTCCTGTGATCCGGGGCTGCTTCTGCAGGCCGCACAAAGGGAAGTCTCCCATGAACCCACACAGAGCGGAGCCACCACGCAGCCCCAGATGGGCCGGGACCTGGCTACGGTAATGCACGCCGCCGAGGATGAACGCAAAAAGCTGAAGGACGATTACCTCAGCGTGGAACACTTCATGCTGGGGGCGCTGGATACGCAGAACAAGGTACACCAGTTGACGGATACCTTTGGACTGACCAGGGACAATTATCTGGCCGCCATGAAGGATGTGCGCGGCAACCAGCGCGTGACGGACGACAACCCGGAAGGCAAATACCAGACGCTGGAAAAATACGGCACGGACCTGACGGCCCGCGCCCGCGCCGGCAAAATTGACCCCGTCATCGGCCGTGACACGGAAATCCGCCGCGTTCTCCAGATACTTTCCCGCAGGACCAAGAACAACCCCGTACTTATCGGGGAACCCGGCGTGGGCAAGACCGCCATCGCGGAAGGCCTGGCACGCCGCATCGTGAACGGCGACGTGCCGGAAAGCATGCGCAACAAGCGCATCGTGTCCCTCAACATCGGGTCCATGCTCGCCGGAGCCAAATACCGCGGCGAATTTGAAGAACGCCTGAAATCCTTCCTCAAGGAAGTGACGGACTCCAACGGTGAAATCATCCTCTTTATTGACGAACTGCATACCATCGTAGGCGCGGGCGCCAGTGAAGGGGCGGTGGATGCCTCCAACCTTCTCAAGCCGGCTCTGGCCCGTGGCGAGCTGCGGACTATCGGCGCCACGACGTTGGACGAATACCGCAAATATATTGAAAAGGATGCGGCTCTGGAACGCCGGTTCCAGCCTGTCATGGTGTCCGAGCCCAGCGTGGAGGACACCATCGCCATCCTGCGCGGCCTGAAGGAACGTTATGAAGTGCACCACGGCGTGCGCATTACGGATGCAGCCATTGTGGCCGCCGCCACTCTTTCCGACCGCTACATTTCCGACCGATTCCTGCCTGACAAGGCGGTGGACCTGGTGGACGAGGCGGCTGCCAGGCTCAAGATTGAACTGGATTCCATGCCTTCGGAAATTGACCAGATTGAACGTGAAACCATGCAGCTTGAAATGGAGCGGCAGGCGCTCGCGAAGGAGGAAGACGCAGACAGCAAGGCCCGTCTGGAAAAAATCACCAAGGAACTGGCTGATCTGAAGGAAAAATCCGGTTCGATGATTGCCCAGTGGAAGAGTGAAAAAGCCGCGCTGGACGCCGTCCGCGTGGAACAGGAAAAAATAGAATCCCTCAAGATTGAAAGCGAACGGGCCAAGCGGATGGGCGACTTGACGCGTGCCTCTGAAATCACTTACGGAGAACTGCCGGAGGCCGAACGAGCCCTGGCGGAGGGAAAGGAAAAACTCAACAAGATGCAGAAGGCGGATGGAGGCCTGCTGAAGGAGGAAGTCACGGAGGCGGACATCGCCAAGGTGGTCGCCACCTGGACCGGCATTCCCGCCGCACGTCTGCAGGAAGGGGAACGCGCCAAGCTCGTTCACATGGAGGAACGCCTCGGAGCCCGCGTCATCGGACAGAAGCAGGCGGTCAAGGCCGTGTCTGATGCCGTGCGCCGTGCCCGTGCGGGGCTTCAGGATGAAAACAGGCCCATCGGCTCCTTCATGTTCCTGGGGCCCACGGGCGTGGGCAAGACGGAACTCAGCAAGGCGCTGGCGGAATTCCTCTTTGACGATGAAAACGCCATGATCCGGATAGACATGTCCGAATACATGGAAAAACACTCCGTAGCCCGGCTCATCGGGGCTCCCCCCGGATACGTGGGCTACGAAGAAGGCGGCCAGCTTTCCGAAGCCGTGCGGCGCCGTCCCTACTGCGTGATTCTGTTTGATGAAATTGAAAAGGCCCATCCGGACGTTTTCAACGTGCTTCTCCAGGTTCTGGACGACGGCCGCATTACGGACGGGCAGGGGCGTACGGTGGACTTCCGCAACACGGTCATCATCATGACGTCCAACATCGGCAGCCAGTACATCCTCAATGAAATCAACGCGGAACAGCGCGAAGCCAAGGCGATGGAAGCCCTGCGGGGCCACTTCCGCCCGGAATTCCTGAACCGCATTGATGAAATCATCATCTTTGACCGGCTGACGGCGGAAGAACTCAAGGGCATTGTGGACATTCAGCTTCAGCGTGTCCGCAAGCGTCTGGAAGCCAAGGGCCTGTTCCTGCGCATGACTCCGGAGGCTACGGCCCTGGTAGCGGACCACGGCTTTGATCCCGTCTATGGAGCCCGTCCCCTCAAGCGTGCCATTCAGCACGACCTGCTGGACCCCCTCAGCCTTAAACTCCTGGAAGGAGACTTCCCGGAAGGGACGGAAATCGTGGTCCGGGAAAAGGGAGGCAAGCTTGATTTTACCAAGGAAAAGAAATAACTGAAAAGCCCGTATTTCCGGCGTGATCCGGAAGCGGACAGGGGCGCGGCGTTAGGTTGCGCCCCTGTTTATTGGGTAGCGCGGAGAGAAAAGGACGTGCATGGTTCATATCTCCTCATTCCTTCCTCTCCACAGGATAAACAGTGGAACTGTTACTATTTGACCAGGGCAATCTGACCTTTGGAAACAACAGGGTCGCTACAGGGGAAAACGCCATGATTCTCTACAGGGAAGTGTCACTTTATATAAACAGCTTTTTCAATAACAATCACGCAATCAGGGAGAATAAATCAGTCCAGGCAAACACGGAAGCCATCCATGTCCATGGAGATATGGCGCCGGATGCCCTTTGTTTCTCCAACCATGCGGCAAGGAGGGAAGAAAGGCATGGGAAAGGGAGAAAAAGGAGAATGTTCAAAAAAATGACGAGTGGAAAAAGGAGTATGACAAAAACGTATTTTATTCATTATTAGAATATTAGGAATGGACATTTCTAGATTGGAAATCAGTCCGGATAATTTTTGATTCAAAATATATTGACAAATGAATTGGTTTTAGTAGACTTCTCGGCACGCCAACACGGCGGCAGCACGAAAGGCCCACGGCCCTGGGAACCCTGCAGATGGGTTTTGGGGAGGAAGGCTGGCCGTCTGCAGGAAGCTTTTTTAAAGAGAGCGCCGATAAGAAGATTTTCAAGGGAATGACTACCGAACCCTACGCAGGGCCGTCCTATGAGCGATGAGAATCGCCGATGGGTAAGCGGTCTGAAGGAGCGACCTAGCTCTGAGAGGGTAGGGTTGGTAGAAGCAAGGGAAGGAAAAAAGGTCGTGACGCGCGCCGTGCTGGAATAAGCGAAGAGGCACGAGGGAGACAAACCCGAGTGAAGAGCTTGCGAAGCATGGCGCAAATGAAATCGAGAGATTCCATTTGGTCCAGCAATTTCAAAAATTATATTTGATGGAGAGTTTGATTCTGGCTCAGAACGAACGCTGGCGGCGTGGATAAGACATGCAAGTCGAACGGGAGAATTGCTAGCTTGCTAATAATTCTCTAGTGGCGCACGGGTGAGTAACACGTGAGTAACCTGCCTCTTAGTGGGGGATAGCCCTGGGAAACCGGGATTAATACCGCATACGATTGAAAGATCAAAGCAGCAATGCGCTAGGAGATGGGCTCGCGGCCTATTAGTTAGTTGGTGAGGTAACGGCTCACCAAGGCGATGACGGGTAGCCGGTCTGAGAGGATGTCCGGCCACACTGGAACTGAGACACGGTCCAGACACCTACGGGTGGCAGCAGTCGAGAATCATTCACAATGGGGGCAACCCTGATGGTGCGACGCCGCGTGGGGGAATGAAGGTCTTCGGATTGTAAACCCCTGTCATGTGGGAGCAAATTAAAAAGATAGTACCACAAGAGGAAGAGACGGCTAACTCTGTGCCAGCAGCCGCGGTAATACAGAGGTCTCAAGCGTTGTTCGGAATCACTGGGCGTAAAGCGTGCGTAGGCTGTTTCGTAAGTCGTGTGTGAAAGGCAGGGGCTCAACCCCTGGATTGCACATGATACTGCGAGACTAGAGTAATGGAGGGGGAACCGGAATTCTCGGTGTAGCAGTGAAATGCGTAGATATCGAGAGGAACACTCGTGGCGAAGGCGGGTTCCTGGACATTAACTGACGCTGAGGCACGAAGGCCAGGGGAGCGAAAGGGATTAGATACCCCTGTAGTCCTGGCAGTAAACGGTGCACGCTTGGTGTGCGGGGAATCGACCCCCTGCGTGCCGGAGCTAACGCGTTAAGCGTGCCGCCTGGGGAGTACGGTCGCAAGATTAAAACTCAAAGAAATTGACGGGGACCCGCACAAGCGGTGGAGTATGTGGCTTAATTCGATGCAACGCGAAGAACCTTACCTGGGCTTGACATGTAATGAACAACATGTGAAAGCATGCGACTCTTCGGAGGCGTTACACAGGTGCTGCATGGCCGTCGTCAGCTCGTGTCGTGAGATGTTTGGTTAAGTCCAGCAACGAGCGCAACCCCTGTTGCCAGTTACCAGCACGTCAAGGTGGGGACTCTGGCGAGACTGCCCAGATCAACTGGGAGGAAGGTGGGGACGACGTCAGGTCAGTATGGCCCTTATGCCCAGGGCTGCACACGTACTACAATGCCCAGTACAGAGGGGGCCGAAGCCGCGAGGCGGAGGAAATCCTGAAAACTGGGCCCAGTTCGGACTGTAGGCTGCAACCCGCCTACACGAAGCCGGAATCGCTAGTAATGGCGCATCAGCTACGGCGCCGTGAATACGTTCCCGGGTCTTGTACACACCGCCCGTCACATCATGGAAGCCGGTCGCACCCGAAGTATCTGAAGCCAACCGCAAGGAGGCAGGGTCCTAAGGTGAGACTGGTAACTGGGATGAAGTCGTAACAAGGTAGCCGTAGGGGAACCTGCGGCTGGATCACCTCCTTTCTATGGAGTAAGTGCAGCATTGACTGCATAGGTCGGTTCTCGTCTTGAGGGATGAGAAAGCGTATCTCGCGAGGGAGCGCAACGAACTAAACAAGATGTGTAAAGCAGGCTCGCCTTTGAGCGGAGCCGGTACGACGTGCGTCACGGCCTTTTTTTCTGAAAGAACCGCAACTGGGGGTATAGCTCAGTTGGTAGAGCGCCAGCTTTGCAAGCTGGATGTCCGGGGTTCGAGTCCCCGTGCCTCCACCAGTTTCGGTAAAGAGGGACAGAAACAAAAGACTTTGGTAACTAATCTTTAGTCTTTGGTAACTGTCTCGCAAGAGACCCAAGCCGGGCCTGTAGCTCAGTTGGTTAGAGCACGCGCTTGATAAGCGCGGGGTCACAGGTTCAAGTCCTGTCAGGCCCACCAAAAAATTGATTATTGGAAGGAAGACGAAAATTGACATCTGCGTGGCAAAGAAAACGATTGCTGAGAAGCAATCGCTTTCCAACAAAGTGGGTAGTTGAAAAACAACTACAATACACAACATAAAACATGCATACCAAGATAAAAAGACAATACAGTAAGTCACGAAAGGGCTTTGTGGTATTGTGGAAGTGGTAACAAGCTTTTGCAATATGATGAAGTAAGTAAGGGCGTACGGTGAATGCCTTGGTGCCAACAGGCGAAGAAGGACGCGGCAAGCTGCGAAAAACCTCGGGAAGCTGCAAGCAAGCGATGATCCGGGGGTATCCGAATGGGGTAACCTGATCGAGGCAATACTCGATCGTTCATACCTGAATACATAGGGTATGAAACGCGAAACCCGCTGAAGTGAAACATCTCAGTAAGCGGAGGAAAAGAAAGAGAAATCGATTCCGTAAGTAGTGGCGAGCGAAAGCGGATGGAGCCCAAACCGAAGGTACTCCTTCGGGGTTGTAGGACCACGACATATTCGACCATACTGGATAGTAGAACAGCCTGGAAAGGCTGGCCATAGAAGGTGAAAGCCCTGTAGACGAAATCCAGAGTGGGAATTAGTGGAATCCTGAGTAATACATCACACGTGGAACGATGTATGAATCCGCGCGGACCACCGCGCAAGGCTAAATACTAGTTGGCGACCGATAGTGAACAAGTACCGCGAGGGAAAGGTGAAAAGAACCGCTGTGAGCGGAGTGAAATAGAACCTGAAACCGTATGTCTACAAAGTGTCAGAGCAGAGCGATCTGCGATGGCGTGCCTTTTGTTTAATGAGTCTGCGAGTCAGTGTTTGTGGCAAGACTAAGGGCTTCCGGCCCGGAGTCGCAGCGAAAGCAAGTCCGAATAGGGCGAATCAAGTCGCAGGTACTGGACCCGAAGCGGAGGTGACCTACCCTTGGCCAGGTTGAAGCATGGGTAAAACCATGTGGAGGACCGAACAGGTGAACGTTGAAAAGTTCTCTGATGAGCTGAGGGTAGGAGTGAAAGGCTAATCAAACCCCGTGATAGCTGGTTCTCTTCGAAATGCATTTAGGTGCAGCGTCACGTGCTGATGCGCGGGGGTAGAGCACTGACAAGGCTAGGGGGCACACCCGCTTACCAAACCTTATCAAACTCCGAATACCGTGCAATGGAACGTGGCAGTGAGACAGTGGGGGATAAGCTTCATTGTCGAGAGGGAAACAACCCAGACCAGCAGCTAAGGTGCCTAAATAACGCTCAGTGGAAAGGATGTGGGATTACACAGACAGTGAGGATGTTGGCTTAGAAGCAGCCACCATTTAAAAAATGCGTAATAGCTTACTCATCGAGTGATCCTGCGCCGAAAATGATTGGCGATCAAGCGTTATACCGAAGCTCTGGACTTTGCCGCAAGGCAGAGTGGTAGAAGAGCGTTGCATGCGCATTGAAGGGTGATGGCGACTGACCCTGGAGCGCATGCAAGTGAGTATGCAGACATGAGTAACGTAAAGCCGGGTGAAATCCCCGGCCGCCGTAAACCCGAGGTTTCCAGGGCAACGTGTTTCGTCCCTGGGTTAGCCGGGACCTAAGCCGAGGCCGAGAGGCGTAGGCGATGGACATCAGGTTAATAATCCTGAGCTCGCGACCCTTAAACTGGGGGGACGCATGAGAAAAGATGACTAGGTTATTGAATTCCGAGTTGAGTCCACGGACTCAGCGCATCATTGGATCGAGTGCCAAGAAAAGCCCCAGCGTATGCTAAGCGACCCGTACCGCAAACCGACACAGGTGGGTGGGTAGAATATACCAAGGCGTAAGAGTGAAACCTGGTTAAGGAACTCGGCAAATTAGCCCCGTAACTTCGGAAGAAGGGGTGCCTGCAGCGATGCAGGCCGCAGAGAAATGGCCCAACCGACTGTTTATCAAAAACACAGCACTCTGCAAAGACGCAAGTCGAAGTATAGGGTGTGACACGTGACCAATGCCGAAAGATTAAGGCAAGGGGTTAGCCGCAAGGCGAAGCTCTAAACCCAAGTCCCGGTGAATGTCGGCCGTAACTATAACGGTCCTAAGGTAGCGAAATTCCTTGTCGGGTAAGTTCCGACCTGCACGAATCGTGAAACGAGTTGGGCACTGTCTCAACCAGGCGCTCAGTGAAATTGTAGTGGCGGTGAAGATGCCGCCTACCCGCAGAAGGACGGAAAGACCCTATAGACCTTAACTGTAAGCTGTCATTGTTTCTTCGGTTTTAATGCTCAGAGTAAGTGGGAGACGCTGAAGATGCCCTTTAGGGGGCATCCGAGTCATCAATGAGACACCACCCTTTGAAACTGGAGGATCTAACCCTGAGCCGTGAATCCGGCCAGAGGACCGTGTCAGCCGGTCAGTTTTACTGGGGCGGTATCCTCCCAAAGAGTAACGGAGGAGCGCGAAGGTGGGCTCAGCCCGGTTGGCAACCGGGTGTCGAGTGCATGGGCATAAGCCCGCCTAACTGTGAGACCAACAAGTCGAGCAGATGCGAAAGCAGGCCCAAGTGATCCGGCGGTAGAAAGTGGAATTGCCGTCGCTCAACGGATAAAAGGTACCTTAGGGATAACAGGCTGATCACGCCCAAGAGTTCATATCGACGGCGTGGTTTGGCACCTCGATGTCGGCTCGTCGCATCCTGGGGCTGGAGAAGGTCCCAAGGGTCCGGCTGTTCGCCGGTTAAAGCGGCACGCGAGCTGGGTTCAGAACGTCGCGAGACAGTTCGGTCCTCTATCCTCTGTGGGCGTTGGAAAATTGAGGGGTTCAGACCTTAGTACGAGAGGACCGGGTCTGACGCACCACTGGTGCATCGGTTGTACTGTCAAGTGCATGGCCGAGTAGCTAAGTGCGGAAGGGATAAGCGCTGAAAGCATCTAAGCGCCAAGCCCATCCCAAGATGAGTTTTCCCTATAGGTTCGTGGAAGACCACCACGTCGATAGGTCGCAGGTGTAAGTGCAGCAATGTATTGAGCCAAGCGATACTAATCACCGATAGACTTCATCATATTACATCACACTCCCAATCGTGAATACAACTTACCAAATGTCCTATTCACCATATGCATGATTTAAACACCACCAGCCACGCAGATGTCAGTTTACGCTGACCCCCCCCTTCCCAATACATCCCCTTAAACAGGAAGAAAATCTCCTTGCCACACACAACAAACACTAAAAAATCCCCCCCCAAAAAAAAGCACCCCTAACAAGGGCGCCGGGCAGGCAGGATGAAGATCAATAAAAACTCTTCCCCCTGAAGCCCGGTGGCCAGAGCGCAGTGGTCCCACCCGGTCCCGTTCCGAACCCGGAAGTGAAACGCTGCCGCGCCAATGGTAGTCGGACGATAGGTCCCGCAAGAGTAGGTCGCCGCCGGGATTTTTTACCTCAAGCCCCTGAAGTTTAAACAACTCCAGGGGCTTGCTCTTTTCTTGAAAATATATATAAATAACATATCCTCCCATCCTTGATCAGTAAAAAAAATTGACCAAATGGCTGGTCTTTATATGGAATCCTGTCTGTGATCTTGTTCCGCTGAGGGAATCGCGTATGGTGGGTTTCCACTCAATTTTCGACATGAAAAAAATTCTGCTGTTTTTCCTGTTGGCGTGTTCTGTTTCCATGGCTTCAGCCAAAGAGTTGAAGGTTTTTTTGCTGACGGGCCAGTCCAACTCTTTAGGAGCAGTGAAGGGCAGTCCCGCTTCTCCGGAGCTGTTGGAGAAGTATGAACCGCAGACTACGCTGTACTGGCATGAGAATTTCGGGCAGCGGGAGGGAGTGTTTCCCGGTGCTTCCACGGCCTGGGAACAAGTCCGGCCTGCGATGCCGCGCTATAATGGCAATCTGTGCATGGGGCCGGAGTATGGATTTGCTTTTACCCTGGAAAAAAACGGCTGGTTCAAGGATGCGGATGTGGCAGTTGTGAAGGCTTCCAGGGACGGAGGGGACAATTCCCACTGGCAAAAGCACGGCCAGGCTTATCAGACGCTGGTGCAGGCTGTTAAAAACGCTTGCGGGGCCGTGGACAGGTCCAAATATTCCAAAGTGACGTTTTCCGGGCTCCTGTATTTGCAGGGGGAGAGCAACGCTGGCGCTTCCATCCCGGAAAGTGCGTCCCGTTTTCTGGGATTGCTGAAAGATTTGTCAGTGGATTTGAAACCCTACGGAGACACGTCCGCGCTGGCTGCGCAAAAGGCCATCATCGGGGAGAATGCCAACTGGGGCGGCAGGAATGAAACGGATGCGGAGACCGGGAATATTACCGGAGGGCTGAAAGGCCGCGATACCACAGTACAGGGAAAAACGACGCAGCAGGTCATGAAAAGTCTGGCGGCTTCCCGTCCGGGCATGGGCTATGTTCCTACCAGGGACCTGCCCAAGCTTACAGCCGGGGATAATATGGGAGTGCATTACAGTGGGAAGGCCCAAATCAGCATCGGTGCGCGGTTTGCCTATGAAGCGGCCCGGCTGGCGGGAAAGGAGGCTGGTTCTGTCCGCAGTGGTTGCTACGATGCTCCTCTGGGAACTCCGGAAGCATGGATGAACAGGAAACAGCCGGGAAAAAATATGTGCGTGTGGAATGTGGCTTCTTCCATCAAGCCGAGCGTGGTGTCCGGCACAGTAAAATTGTTCGGCATACAGGTGGAAGATCCGGCCGTGAATACGGTAGTGATTGAAGGTGCTGGCGCGCCCGGGGACAGGCTGATGATTGGCCCGGGAGGAATCCGCTTGGAGGAAGGGAAAAATCTGCTCATCAGGGGGAATGTTCAACTTGCGGGACGGCAGATCTGGAACGTTCCCGGCGGTTCTGCTGTAACGATGGCATCACAGGAGCCTGCGGTGCTGGACGGGAAGGCTCTGTCTGGGTTTTTGTCCGGACAGGCGGAAGTGCATGTCGTCCGGAAGGATGAAGGAGGGCAGAAAGGTGCGGCTGAAGTTGTATTCAGGAATGTACGGGCTTCCTCGTTGAAATGTTCCTGGGTGTTGTCCGCAGGAACGGAGATGTCTTTGGAGGGAATGGCCGGGCAGTTATTGAATTTGGGACGGATTACTGTCAGGAAAGGCGCGGTCCTGAATTTGAACGGAACCAGATTGCCCTCCGGCTCTGTCGTCAATGAAGGTGGTACGGTGAATGAATGACGGTAATGGGAAATAACATGTCTTGAGGTACTGCCGAGTGCGGTTTTCCCCGGCAGGGAGAACGCATGAAAATAATGGCATCCTTCCATGCAAATCCTGTGGGCTTTTGTTTGCCGCTTATTCACAATTCCGGCATGCGCGGGAATCCTTTTCAGGGCGGGGAAAAGGGATTTGCACACGCGGTTTATTCACAGGAGACGTGTTTGGGAAATATTGATGGTTAAGCCTTCTGCACTATATTTGGCGTACTTTTTTCTTTATGGGCGCGCTATATGGTAGTATGGTGCCGACATGAGATGTGTTCAGTGCGGTCATCTGGAAGATAAGGTCATCGACTCCCGCATGTCCAAGGACGGGACGACGATTCGCCGCCGCCGTGTCTGCCTGAGATGCGATTACCGCTACACGACGTATGAACAAATTGAGCGTACGGAGTTGCGCGTTGTGAAGAGGGACAACTTGCGGGAAGCCCTGAACCGTGAAAAAATTTTAAGGGGCCTTGTCAAAGCCTGTGAAAAGCGTCCCGTCAGCATGGACCGCCTGGACCGGGCGGTGGAGGAAATCATTTCCGAATTGCACCGGGACCACTTGCGGGAAGTACCGTCCAGCGAGATCGGCAAGAAGGTGATTGAAAAACTGTACGCCATCGATCCCGTGGCCTACATCCGCTACGTGTCCGTGTATCGCCAGTTTTCCAATGTGGAGGAATTCATTCAGGAGATCACCCAGATGCGCCACCAGACGCTGATTGATCCCCTCCAGCGCAAACTGCCCATTTTATAACGTCTTTCCATTCATTTCCCATGATCGGCTTCAGAAATAACAGACCTCTGCTCAAGCTTGGCGACTTCCTGATCGCCGAGTACGGAGAGCAGTGGCTGGCCGACGCGCTGGAATCCGCTGCGCGCCAGGCGGGAACGACTCTGCCGTTCAAGGAAGACCTGCTTGCTTCCGTCCGCTACTATCTGGAGCATGAATGCGACTTGTCCGTCATGTCCCTGTCCGACTTGTATGACCGCATCCGCCGCATGCTCCGGGACGTGGGCCTTTCCCATCTGGCCAGGGAATTGAAAGACATGACGCCGCCCATAACGGTCAGCGTGGCGGAGATCGCGCGTAGCGTGCCGTTCTGGCTGTTTTTTGATGGTGAGCTGAGGCAGTACCTTTCCCGCCTACGGGAGCAGGGCATTACCCGCTACCGCTTTACGGATAAAAAGGAATGCGTTCTGGCCCTGCAGGGAAAGAAGCGGTGGAGCAGTACCAGCCAGCATTTGCTGGAAGATTTGGACTTCCTGCTTTCCCGGTATGAGGAAGAGGATTCCGGTCATTGATCGGAGAACCGGCGAAAAGTTATTTCACGGCGTTTCCGTTCCGGCATGCGTTTGAGTTGCAGGGAGGGGATGCCGAGAACGAAGGCCTGGTACACTTCCTGCTTTTCCGGCAGTTGGAGGGCCCGGAGAAGGGGCTTGTATTTGAGCATCCGGCATCCCAGGACCAATCCTCCCATGTAGCAGCACCCCATACCCAGGGAGGTCATGGCCAGCATGATATTCTGGGAAATGACGGTGGCGTCTTCCCTGCCGGTTTGCAATGCTGCCGGTCCGGTTAGCAGGATCAGCGCCGAGGCTCCGTACAGAATGGGGTCTTCGCCCTGCGCCTGAGCCTGCTGGCGCAGGTTGTGCGTAGCGCTTTCAAAAATCACGGAACGATAGTCCCTCCGGTTCAGGGCCATTTTGAGGAAAAAGCGCGTCAGAGGGAACCGGGCCAGCTTCTCCAGTTTCCCGTACATGCGCATGGCCGCCTTCCTGATGTGGGAGAGGGCGTCCGGATGCTCGATGACTATCAGACGGATTTCCTGGGCGTTCAGGCCGGATTGGGAGTATTCCGCCACGCGGCGCATGAGGTCATAGGCCTCCCTGCCGACGGGAAGGGGTTTAAAATGCCGGACGCTCCTGGTTTTCATTAGCAGATTCAGGAATCCCTGCTCATCCGGGACGGAGCCGATAGGTTCCGTTTTTTTGACGGCGGCATGGCTGATGGCCTGCCGAGGGCAGACGGCGACGCAGTGGCCGCAGTCGATGCAGTGCTGTTCTGCGCCTTGTTCCAGGGAGTCGAACCCGCAAAAGCGGGTGAGGATGCATGCTTTTTTGCACAGGCCGCAATGGATGCACTTTTCTTGATCAATAGTCACTTTCATATCTGGTGAAATGGAATTCCGGCCAGAATAGGGCGACAGGGATTTTTTGACAAGTAGGCACTGTTTTGTAATATAGTACCCAAAAAGTTACTGAAGCCATGAAGAAACCCCCTTCCACCTACCGCTGTCCCTGCGGGGCAACTCTTTCCCTGATCGGGGGGAAATACAAAATCGTGATCCTCTGGTTTCTTTACCAGAACTCCGTTCTCCGGTTCAATGAACTGCACCGGCTGGTTCCGGAGGCCACGACCAAGATGCTTGCCCAGCAGCTCCGGGAATTGGAGGCGGACAGGCTGGTGGAGCGGAAAGTCTATCCCGTCGTTCCTCCGAAGGTGGAATATTCCCTGACGACGTTCGGCAGGAGCGTTCTTCCCGTGCTGGAAGCCATGAATGCGTGGGGAGCTTCCTATCTGGAGGCACACGGAGCCTGACCGTCCTCCTTCTCTCTTACAGATGTTTTGGAGCGGGGCCGTTGAGAATCTTGTCCGCCCGGGTCAGGGCGGCGTCAATATTCTCGCAAATGTTGTAGCGCTTCAATTCCCGGTAAAAGGGAGCGTGGCGGATGACATCCAGCGGCTGGGGCTGCACGCCGCAGACAAGCAGGGTACAGCCGTGTTCCCGGCACTGGTGGCAGAAGTCGGACAGGACGTTCAGACCGGTGGCGTCCAGCGCGGGAACCAATCGCATGCGCAGGATGACTACCTTCGTATCGTGTTCCAGAGTTTTCAGTACCTGGTCCTTGAATTGCTCCACTGCTCCGAAGAAGAAGGGGCCCTTGACATCAAACACCTCCACCCCTTCCGGGATATTGAGTTTGGCTGTGGAACGGTCTCCGCTGTCTTCGGAATCGTCGTCCAGAAGTTCGTTCTTGATGGCGGAAACGTCGCTGATCTGGGCCATCCGGCCCATGAAGAGCAGGGCGGCCAGCACCACGCCCACCTCCACGGCCACGACCAGGTCCACAAAGACGGTTAGCAGAAAGGTGATCACCAGCACGGCCGCGTCCTGCCGCGGCCCTTTCAGCAGGCGGCTGAAGGTGTGCATTTCGCTCATGTTATAGCACACCACTGTCAGGATCCCTGCCAGCACGGCCAGAGGGATTTGCTGGGCGTATTGCGCGAAGGCCATCAGGATGGCAAGCAGCGTCAGGGAATGAATCATCCCGGAAACGGGGCTTTTTGCTCCCGCCTTGATGTTGGTGGCCGTGCGGGCAATTGCTCCGGTGGCAGGAATGCCGCCGAACAGCGCGGAACCGATGTTGCCGATTCCCTGGGCGATAAGCTCCATGTTCGGCTTGTGCCGTCCGCCCGTCATGCCGTCCGCCACGGAGGCGCTCAGCAGGGATTCAATGGCCGCCAGCAGAGCGATGGTGAAGGCGGGCGCCGTCAGCGCGCCCACGTTGTGCCAGTCGATGTGGGGGAGGGAGGGCAATGGCAAGGTGTTCGGCAGGCTGCCGAAGGCCTGCCCGATGGTGGCTACGGGGAGTGTGAAAGCCACGGAAACGGCCGTCATTCCCAGCATGCCTACCAGCATAGCCGGGCCCTTGGGCCAGAAGCGGCGGCTCAGCAGGGTAAGGATGACGGTTCCGGCGGCCAGTCCCAGCGCGGCCCAGTTGACGGTGTGGAAGTGCTGGAAGTAACACGCCCATTTGTCAATGAAGTCACCGGGAATTTTCTCTGCAATGGTGAGGCCGAAGATGTCCTTGATCTGCGTGGAGAAAATCACTACGGCGATGCCGGAGGTGAACCCCGTGGTGACGGGGAAGGGGATGAAGCGGATGAGCGCCCCCATGCGGCAGACGCCGAAGATGATGAGAAAGACGCCCGCCATCAAGGTGCAGATCAGCAGGCCAGAGGCGTGATACTGTTCCAGCACGCCCATAATGATAATCACAAAGGCGCCTGTGGGGCCGCCTATCTGGTACTTGCTGCCGCTGAACAGGGAAATGAGGAACCCGGCCACAATGGCGGTGACAAGCCCTTGGGACGGGGAAAGCCCGCATGCAATGGCGAAGGCCATGGCCAGAGGAATGGCTACGACGCCCACGGTCAGGCCTGCAAAGAGGTCTGAGAAAAAAGTTTGCTT
Source organism: Akkermansia sp. RCC_12PD (assembly GCF_036417355.1). NCBI lineage: Bacteria > Pseudomonadati > Verrucomicrobiota > Verrucomicrobiia > Verrucomicrobiales > Akkermansiaceae > Akkermansia > Akkermansia sp. RCC_12PD. Next base: position 1,276,747 of record NZ_CP143889.1, read on the forward strand.
GGTGTAGGTTTTGAGAGAGGAAACGAGAGCTGGTTTGAACATGGCTGCCGGATCTGGAGGCTATGGCGTTGGGCCATGGCCGGGGATGGTTGAAAATTCCCCCCTGTCTGCGCCTGAGGGCGCGCCGCGGAGGCGGACGGCTGTTTCTCCGTTCCGGCCGCCTCCTGGAGCCATGCTATTTGGAAAGGATGTTTTCCCAGCAGGCGATGCGGCGGCGGGTGTTTTCGGAATTGGGAGCCCCCGGGTTGGTACGCTGGGAGAAGGCTTTTGTCAATTCAAATACACTGCGCGCATCCGTTCCGTAAGCGTCCGAGATGGAAGCGAATTGTTCGTCGCTCAACTGATTGAGCGGTGTTCCGGTGGAAATGCTCATGGCAACCGCCTTGCCGACCAGTTCGTGGGCCTTGCGGAAGGGAACGCCGCGGCGCACCAGGTAATCCGCCAGGTCGGTGGCCAGCAGCATGGGGTCGGATGCCGCTTCCAGGGCGCGCTCCGTGTTGACCGTCATGGCGGCGATCATCTCCGCGTTGACATCCAGGGCCAGCTTGATGGTGTCGATGGAATCGAAAAGCGGTTCCTTGTCTTCCTGAAGATCGCGGTTGTAGGTCAGCGGCAGGCCCTTGACGGCTACCATGACGGCGGTGAGGTTGCCGTACAGCCGCCCCGTCTTGCCGCGGGTCAGTTCCGCGACGTCCGGATTCTTCTTCTGGGGCATCAGGGAGGACCCCGTCGTATGGGCGTCGGAAAGGGTGGCAAAGCCGAATTCCGCCGTGCACCACAGGATGACGTCTTCGCTCAGGCGGGAAAGATGGGCGCCGATGACGGCCAGGTCGAACAGGGTTTCCATGATGTAGTCCCGGTCCGCAATAGCGTCCATGGAATTCTCCGTGACGGCGTCAAAACCCAGTTCCACGGCTATTCCGTGGCGGTCCAGGCAAATGGTGGAACCGGCAATGGCTCCGGAACCCAGCGGAGAAACGTTCAGCCGCCTGCGGCAGTCCTTCAGGCGGTCCGCGTCCCGGTTCAGCATTTCCACGTAGGCCAGGAGATGGTGGCCCATCGTGACGGGCTGGGCGCGCTGAAGATGGGTGTAGCCGGGCATCATGGCATCCGCGTATTCTCTGGCCTTCATGACCAGGGCCCTCTGCAGGCGGCGCACCTTTTCCAGAATTTCATCGATCTCCGTGCGGCAGTAGAGGCGCGTGTCCGTAGCCACCTGGTCATTGCGGGAGCGGGCCGTGTGCAGCTTGGCGCCGGGCGCGCCGATGCGGCGGGTCAGCTCGCTCTCAATATTCATGTGCACGTCTTCCAGCTCCCGGCTCCACGTGAAGTTTCCTTCTTCAATGTCCTTCAGGATGCCTTGGAGGCCGGATTCGATGGCGTCGAACTCTTCCCGGTTGAGCAATCCTGCCTTGAGCTGCGCCCGCGCATGGGCAATGGACCCGGCAATGTCCTGGCGGAAGAGCCTCCAGTCGTAGGAGACGGACTCGCCATAGCGTTGGACCAGGTCTGCGGTGGGTTTAGAAAATCTGCCTTTCCACATGACCCACTTGTTTTGCCCCAAGCCGCGCAGTTTTAAAAGCCTGAAATGGGTAATAGAATCAAATGGCTTTCCGGGGCGGTCCAGATTCCCTGACGTCCCAGAACCGGGAAGCGTCCTGCCGGGAAATATCCTGCATGTTCAGGTAGCGGGATTTGAGCAAATGAAGGCCGGAATGGCCCATTTCATATTGAAGTTCCGTGAAATTGCGGAAATGCTTGGCGTGGTAGCTTGCATAAGTGTGTCTCAGCACATCCTGTATCCAGGGGAGGCCGTGCGCCGCGTTCCATCCGGCGTGCTGCCGGACGCGCCGCCATTTCTCCGCCCAGTTGGGCGGACAGACGGGATCTTCTTTCCGGGATGGCTGCGCCTCCTTAAGCAACCGGTGCAGGACGGGATGGATTTGAACGTGCCGGCTCCCTCCCGTCTTGCTGTGAAGGGCTTTCAGGCAAACGACCCGCTCCTCCATATTGACGGCGTCCCAGGTGAGGCGTTCTACCTCTGCCGGACGGATTCCCGCATACAGCATCAGGCCCAGCGGCGGGATGCATGCGCTGCCGTAGAGCTGCCGGGCTGAATGGAACAGAGTGCGGATTTCCGTTATAACCAAGGGACGGATCGCTTGTTCACGCAGGGGAGGCAATTCTATTTGTAACGCCGGATTTTCCGCACACCAGCCGCGTTTGAGTGCCGTGGAGAAAATGCCGCTTAAAACCACCCTTGCCTTGTGCTGCTGGCGGAGCGTGGAAAAAGTGCGCCGTATGCAATCGGCGCATTCCTGCATGTACATGGCTCTTAAAGGCCTGGTTTTCAGCTCCGGGCAGCTCTTCATCAGCCGTGTGCAGATGTAGTTGATTTCCGCCAGCGTGCGCGGTCTGCGGTGCTGTTTGGCCTTCAGGGTTTCCTCCACCCCCTGATGGAAGGAAACGGTTTTTTCCCGTTGATGCAGTTCCTTTTTTCCCAGCTGAATGCACAATCTGGCTCTCATGATGCCTTTTCCGCGGCCGCCCAGGCCTTGGTACAGTTCACGGACGAGGAGGGCCGCCTCCAGAATGCTGATTCCGGTATCTTCGATGAGTTTGACGGCGGCGATATTCGTTAATTGATCAGGGGTGTGCGTGGCCATGGCAGTTGATATTAGTGCCATCGGATTCTCAATCCGTAATCAAGCAAAAAATGTTTTTTTAGTATGGACTGGTTTTCAAGATGATATGATTATTGTTGAGATTCTTTGTTTCGTTTGAGTGATTGAAGGATACAGGCTGGGTGTTACATAAAAGGTGCTACTTCAACAGACAAATTGTTGTCTGTACGGATTGAGAATCCGCTACATTGAAAACGTCAAGGCAAGTCTTTGGCATTTTATTGATATTCAACAGTTAATATATTTATGAAGAAGTATGTTTTATCTACACTGGTGTGCGGAGTTGCGTGTTCCGCCGGATTCGCAGACGCCGCTCCTCGGAAAACTCTTTCCGATTACTCTACTCCACCTTCAAACATCATCAAGGATGCGGAATTGATGATTAACGCAGAATATACTGCTATTGATTATGACAAGGGGGATGCTGTTCCTGACCATTTATACGGTTTTCGAGTAGATTGGCGGCGGAATTTTGCCATTGAACAAAAAAGTTTTTGGAATGCCGGCATTTCTTTAGGTTATGCTCAAGGTAGTGAGCATGATGTGGATGTTTCTCATCTGACTTTGAACCTAGGTATTGATTATAATATAGCGGTAGGACAAAGAACTTATTTCTTTGTAGGTACTCGTATTGGAATGAATCAGATCGAGACAAAATTTAAAGATGAAGAATCTACGACGACCAACAGAGCTCAAATGGGTCTGGGTCTGGGCATTAAGCATTATTTCCCCAATTCTAATAATTGCCTGATTTTTGGTTTACAGCGAATGATGGTTAATTGTCAGATCAACGTCGTTTCGACGACGACGGCATATGTTGGTTACAGTTTTGCCTTTTAGGCAATGAAGATAAGGGGAATGGGCTGGGTGTTTTGCATGACGCATCCATGTCCCATTCCGCGAAATAAATGGAATATTTTGTACTCCTTCAGTTGGAGAAAATTTCATGAGTAGGATGCCGGCAAATCCGGAAATTGAGAGATTCCGCGTTTTCCGGAAGTTGAACATGGAGCGGAAGCGATGGCGAGCATACGGAAAGTGCTGGCGGGCGGCGGATCATATACGTCATATCAATTCCCTTTATCCAGCAGAGCAGGTCAAGTCCGGCGAGGAAGTGTTGGCCGAATTCAGGAGAATTATCCGGGAAAGGAACGCATTGCCCTTCCGTGATATTGTGTCGGACTATTTTAGAATAGGCTTGAATTATAAAGATAGAAAATTCGAAGATTTTGTACTTTGGAATGAATGGGACTCTACTCGGAAAAAATTGGATCGTTTGGTCACTCATGAAATAGATGTTCTACTCATTAAACCGAAACAGAACTTTTTTTTCACCCGCCGTGGTATTCCCATGCCGGAACGTCTGGGTGTTCTTGTGAGGGGAGATGCGCAACCCGTAATAATTAGCGCCAATAATGAAAAAGAGTTGCTTGCAGAAGCTTTAAACAGGTACGAGATAGGGCTGTTCAGCAAACCCTATGATACTTGTGGCGGTTTTTGTTGCATGAAAATTCTCCCTGGGGATACCAGTGGGTGTCTGGTAAACGGACAGTACCGGAGTTGGTTGGAACTGAATGATTCTTTGCAAGGGTTTCCCCCCTTATTGATTGAACAGGTGGTAACTCAGCACGCGAAAATTTCTGCTTTTCATATGCAAAGTATTAATACACTCCGTTTGTGGACTATAAGAGACAACTCAGGGAGAATTTGTTTTCTGGATGGCATTATCAGAATAGGAGTTGGCGGATCCTGTACGGACAATGCCAAGACTGGGGGAGTTTGCGTAGGTTTGGACCATGAGGGCGTGATGGGTGACTGGGGCTGTTGCGTTTACAAGATTCCTTCCCTGATTATGGACAGACATCCGGATAGTGGCCTGATATTCAAAGGAACGAAAATACCCGGTTTTCAGGAAGCTGTAGAGCTGATTATCCGGGCGCACGAATGTTTTTCCAAACATGTATTTGCCATTGCTTGGGATGTGGCTGTTACGCAGAAAGGTCCCCTGATTATTGAGTCTAATCCCCACGGAGGTACTGTGACCATGCAGCGTATGCATGGCGGCTGGATGTTTGTTTACAGAAGATTGCAGAAACAATTATTAAAAACTAAATCCGTATGCTAACTAGAAAACAAAAACAACCGGAGACAACTGGGGAAAGACCTTTAAAAACGTCGGTTCGTAAAAAAATTGCAGATACCCGGCGTTTGTATGGTAAAGATCGTGCGAAAATACGCGCACTCTTGGACGAATGTGACCCGAATGAAATCAAATCAGAGGAGGAAGTCTTGGCAGATATCAAAAAAATTATCTGGGAGTATGATGGCAATCTGAAACATCTGAAAAAAGAGTATTTTGATGAGCATCTCCATTCTAAAGGCAGAAATGTAAGTGAATTTTGCACTTGGGATGAATGGATTCGATGGAATTTAGTTCTGGCTCAGGCTTCCGGCGAAATGGCCAACATATTGCTCGATAAGAATCGCACCAGGCAGTATTTGCGCGGTCATTCTATTCCTGTATCAATGAGTTTTGGTGAAGCTGTCTGGAAACAGAATATGCCTGTATGCCGGCTTACAGGAGGAGAAATGAGAAAGTTGAGCGATTTGCTGGCTTCGGCAAAGGATCTGTTCTTAAAACCTATAGACTCATATCAGGGGAAGGGGTGCATGAAACTTCAGGCAACTGATATAAAGGAGGGGTGTTTGGTAGATGGACATTTCATAAAATGGGAAGAACTAAAGGACAGATTTGAGGATGGGCCTCTAATTGTAGAGGAATTGGTACGGGGGCATTCCCGGCTGTCTGCTTTCCATCCTTCTTCACTGAATACTTTGCGTATAGTAACCATGTATACTCCCGGAGGAAAAATAGAGGTACTTTTCTCATTGTTTAGAATGGGAGCCGGAAGTTCAAGTATTGATAACTGGTGCTCCGGAGGGTTGTGTGTAAAAATTAATTCTGATGGTAAATTGGTAAATAGAGGCTTTTTTGAGGATTTAAGTAAGGGGGCGTGCGAACGCCATCCTGACACAGGAATCTCGTTTGCCGGTTTTCAGGTTCCATTCTATAAGGAGTCCGTAGAGCTTGCGCTGAAAGCGCATTATGAGTGCCCTCAGATGTTCAGTGTTGGCTGGGATATTGCCGTTACCGAGAAGGGTCCTCTGGTTCAGGAAGGTAATGTGCATTGGGCGTTGTTTCAACCTATTCATGGAGGGTTGCGTCCATTGTTGAATTGCTGGCTGCGCCCCAATGCCTTGGCCGTCATGAATAATCAACCTCGTCCATGGTGTCATGAAGGCTCCTTGCATTAACAGGAGTTACAGTACGTTCCCTTACACGGTTCCGGACACTCTTTACCAATGCCTGACGGGCTTGGAGCATTTCATTTACTATCCTAATCCCGGCAATTTGGGAGATGAGTTGATTGCCGCCTCCACCGTGACACTTTTTGACCGGATTGGGCTAAGTTATGAAGTATATGAAGAAGGGAAAGATTACGGGGAAGCCTACACACTGGTGTATGGCGGTGGCGGAGGTTTGGTGTCTGAATGGGGTTGGCATGAGGTGATGGCTCCTGTCTTTTCCTCTCCGGGATTGTCGCGGTGTGTGATTTTACCTCACAGCATCCGCGGGTGCAGGAGTATTCTGCGGTTGATGGACGAAAGGTTTACAGTGTTTTGTCGGGAGCACCGCAGTTTGGAATACTGCCGGAAGTTTAATCAAAAAGCGTTTTTTCTGCCAGCGGATGATATGGCTTTTTATTTTTCTCTTCTCCTGCTGCCTTCATGGGAGTCCTTGGTTGAAAGGTGTGCGGAACCGGGCATCCTGCTTCGATTGTTCTCCGGCATGAATCTGATCAAAGAGCGGGAGGCCCATCTCTGCCGTTTTTACCGCAAGACCTGCCGTCGCCTGCTCAGGCATCTTTCCTCCCGGGTTCAGTTCCTGGAAGACGGCCGCCGTGTGGGCTGGTTTTTAAGAGAGGACCAGGAAAGGGATGAAGCCTTTGCTTCCTGTCTTCCCCCGGTCCCCCGCATGGATGTTTCCCGTTACGGGGGAGGAGATTGCCGCTGGCACGACTATAACATGATGGGCGTTTACATGCTCCTGCATGCCGTCAACGCGGTGGATGTGGTGGTCACGGATCGATTGCACGTTTCTATTGCCGCAGCCATGGCAGGCAGGGAGACGATGATGATCGATAACTCGTATGGAAAGCTTTCCGGAGTTCATGAACAGTCCATGAAGTCGCTATCGCATGTAAGCTTTTGCAGAAACATGGAGGAGCTTCTCCTTCAGCTCAGAAGGAGCAATGTACCCGTACCGAATCATGAGCGGAGAGATTGAGATAGAAAAACCCAGGATGATGGCGGATGGTGGCGTGGAGCTTTCCGCTTGCCTCCGTATTGGAGTGAGACGCTGGAAGCAATATTTGAGGGTCCGGGGAGACTCTCTCCATCCTGATCGGCTGGATAACAGCGGGGATGTATGGGCCGTGCTGTTTCTGCATAAAATGATGGAGTACGGGGGCCGTTACAAGGTGCGCGGAGCAGTGTCCGCATCTCTCTTGACCGGGTTGGACCGCTATGTGACGGCCTGGGTTAATTTGCAGCCTGCCCAGTATGGGGCCGTGACTTTGGAGCCGGAGGTGGTGGAAGACGATAATGGCAGAGTCCTGCAGCCTGGATGTTTGGCCTGTTTTTCAGGCGGCCTGGATGCCTGTTTCACGGCTTTCCGGCATGCGAGGGGGCTGGCCGGTGCACAGAATCAGCGGCTGAAAGCCTGCCTGATGATAAGAGGCGCCGACATCCGCAAGGATAAGGAAGTTGACTGGAACGGGGCTTCCCGCATAGCCAGGGAATTGGTGGAGGACCTGGGCATCCCGCAGTTTTATACGGTGGAAACGAATTTCCGCGATATGCACTGTGCTTACGGCATGTCCTACTTTTCCATGCTGGTGGCGTGCATGAGGGTGTTTGGGAGGCAATACGGGCATTTGATGCTGGGGAGTGATAATTGTTTCCGGTATTTCCACTTGGCCAGCGGCAACAATCCGGTGACGAATCATTTCCTTTCCTCCCACGGGGTGGAAATCGTTACGGACGGTTCCGAATATACCCGCACGGAGAAAGCCGCTGTGGTTGCGTCATGGCCACTGGCTTTGCGGAAGCTCCGCGTATGTTATCAGGGGAAGGATTTGTCCCGCAATTGCGGAACGTGTGAAAAATGCAAAAGGACACGGCTGAATTTCCTTGCGGTCGGAGTGGAGGATTTACCCTGCATGCCGCCACTGCAGAGTGAGAAGGAGTTGCTTGATTTCACCATGACTCCTGTGGAACAGCTGGAAATGTCTCTACTGCTGGAATATCTGGATGCCCATCCGCTGAAGCAGGTACCGGCTTGGGAGGAGCATTTGCGCGCCATGTCAGACAAGCCTCTCCCTCCTGTATCGGAAAAAAAGTGCTGGTTTTCCCGTTTCGCGCAATGGTTCAGGCAAACAGCCGTGCGCATGGGGGTAAGGACACGTTGCAGCCGTGATCACAGATGCCGCTGTGAACCCTCCCCTTTTGTGCGGATCAGCCGTGAAGGGAAACCGGATTTCTCTACCGATGACTGGAATTAGTTTATTTTACAACGTCTTAAGATTATGGAGAAGAATGTCCCGTTGCCGTTGGGAGTCGATGCGCCATTGCCTGAACCTGCTCTTTCCGAGAGGTTATGGATGGTACGCAAGACGATTTCCGGGCATCTCAAGTTGAAACGCGGACGGGAAAAAATACGTGAATTGTATGAGGCGACGCGGCGTGAGGATTCCAAGCCGTTCACCCAGGTGGTACGCGAATTGCATCAATGGGTTTCCACGGGAAAGGCATTTCCCGTACGCATGCTCATCAATTATTATTTCCAGTTCCGGCTGCAGTATGAAGGAGCGGATTCATCCGGGTATGTTTTTGAGTCGGAGTGGCTCAAATATGCCCATCCTCTTTTGCAATATGCGGGAAACGAATGCGCAGTGTTGAACAATAAGGACAGCGCATGGCATGTGTTCGTCCGGCAGGGCCTGCCGGTTCCCCGGCGTTTTGGCGTTTTTTTTGGGGGGGGTACTCCTTTGATTCAGACTGCGGGAGGGGCCAGTGTCATTCCGTTAAACCGGTTTCTTCGGCATTGCTGTCCCTGTATTTTTATCAAACCTGCTGATGGAATGAAAGGCAAGGATTCGTTTCTTGTGGAATGGGTGGATCAAGAGAGATGCCGCGTCAGCGGACATATTATGAGGTTCACTGAATTTTCCCGGCTGGTCACGTTGCCCCTGCTGGTGGAAGAAGCAGTGCGGCAGCATCCCGATGTAGCTGCACTACACCCGGAGTCCCTTAACACTTTGCGTTTGGTAACCATGCGCGGATTGGACGGCCGGAGCCGGTATGTAGCTGGCATGCAGCGTACGGGAACAGGAGAGATGTTCTTGGACAATCTTTCCCAGGGCGGGTTGGCCGTGGGAATTGAGCCGACAGGAGTTCTGCGGAAATGGGGATATACGGAGGACCCACGGAAAAAAGGCGTTTCTGCCCATCCTGATACCGGAATCGTTTTTGAAGGACGTCGCATTCCCTTTTGGAAAGAGTGCGTGGATTTGGTATGCCGGGCTCATGAGGGATTCCCATGCACCCACAGTGTGGGATGGGATGTAGCCGTCACGTCTGCCGGTCCGGTATTGATAGAGGCTAATTGCTCTTACGGGATGCTTGAAATACAGCTGATCGACCATGGGCTGAGGGAGGTGTTTGAAACAATGCTTCGTCCGGCGGCTTTGGCCGTTATGGAGGGGAACGCGGCTAACAAGTGGAGCTTCAATTAAATGATGTACCCAAAGGAATATCCTTATGACTGACCGTGACGAAGCCTGCCGTTCCACGCTATGGGAGCAGATAGACGCCGTCCTCGTCATTAATCTGGACGGGAGTACGGAAAGATGGGAAAAACTGATGAACCATCTGGAGGGAGTGGTTCCCATCGAAAAGATACACCGTATTGCGGCCGTGCGCGGGACGGAGCTTCCCGGATACCTTTCCCATCCCTGGTTTACTGCCAGAACAGGAGACAGGGCCAGAACGTGTGCGGGAGCGGCAGGGTGTGTTCTTTCCCATGCCAGGGCATTGCAGTATGCCCTGGAGCATGAAGACTGGCAGGTCATCCTGGTTTTGGAGGATGACGCCCGTCTGGATGTGGAGCGGCTGGAGAGGATGACTCCGCAGTTTCAGGATTTCATGCATGATCCAAGGTGGGAACTGCTTTATGTGGGATATCACGGAGAACCCCTCTATGCCGGAAAGCTGGGCAAGCAGCGGGATTTTTTCAATATTTACCGGTGTTCCGGCGTATTGGGCACCTTTTCCATGCTGCTGCACCGGAGAGTTTGGCGGAAGATATTGCAAAAGCTTCCCGACCACCGGCATGTCTGGACGTGGATAGCGCAGTACAAGGCTATTGATTATTGGTTGCAGCGCTGGTTCACGCCATTTCATGAAGTGTTTTATGTGACTCCGGCTCCGTGGCATTGCGCGGAAAACATGGTGTCGGATATTTCGGGGAATATGCCCATTAAAGTGGAAAAAGCCAAAGCTGCACGGGTATGGAGCGTTTCCCGATGGAGAAAAAAACATGGTTTCTTCCTGTCTTTATGCAGATGGATAGGAATGCAGGGCGACCGGGTGATACGGTGGGCCTCCTGCCGGAGCCGCGGGTTTTCCGGCGGAAAGAATGCTGAACCTATTCATGGCATATCAAATCAATGTTCTAAAAATGATCATGAAGCTGGATGAGGAAAGTTTTGCAGGATTGGAGACGATAGCCACTATATTATGTCCCCAATACTTGAGTTGATCTTCTTTGCGAGTATATTCAGATTGTTTTTTAAGAATTTGATTGTTCCCATTACTCGCCTTCCCGTAAAAAGGACAGTCATAATCCAGCGTTCTTTCTCCGTGCGTGGAGGATGCTGGTGTGCTATTGTCCGTCCATGTGCATGGATGACAACATGCCGCTGAAGCGGGCGGATTTGCGGAAACGTGCGGAAGAGAAAGCGGTGGAATTGGCCGCGGAGGGAATGGAACTGCATCCCGTAACGGCTTCCGGACGCAATCTGGCGAAAAAGTTCTGGGGAAAGGAGTGGATGAAGAGCCTGGCCGCGTGCGAGGTGTACGGCATGCGGTTGGCCCCTGGCCGCACCTACTTGCGCTATGGCTGCGTTCTGGACGTGAAGGGGACTCCCGGCCGCATTGATGCGCTGGTGATGGGGGAGCATGTATATGAGGTCTGTGTTCAGGCCGCCCCCCCGGATGCAGAAGCGCTTGCCCGGTTGCGCGCACGGTGCGCCGGGCATATCGGATCCTGGATTGATTTGTTGAAGGGGAACCTGTCCCCGGAGTTGCTGGGAATCCTGTGCGATCCGGAGAGGGGGCTGTTCCCTACGCCGGAAGAGTGGCGTTTTTCCTGTTCCTGCCCGGACTGGGCGGATTTGTGCAAGCATGCGGCGGCGGCCTTGTACGCGTTCGGCGTGATGCTGGACGATCAGCCGGAACTGTTGTTTATGTTGAGGGGAATTGACGCGTCCGTTCTGATTCCGGATGCTCCGGAACCGGTTTCCGGCGGAGAAGACGCCCTGGACAGGGATGCAGGCTCCCTGTCCGACATGTTCGGGATTCGGCTGGACTGAGCCGGTTTCCCGTTTCACGGCTTCCGGCATCTCTTGAATAGCCAGGCGGGGAGGGGATGGCCATCTTTTTTGATAAATTGGCGGTGGAACGGTTGTTCCGGGTGGTAGAGGGTTCCCCCGTAGTTTTCCTGCCGGTGTGCCTGCATCAGAGCGCTGTCCGTAGAGAATGTTCCCAGTTTTTCCGCCACGCAGATCATGGAGGGAATGGCCGTGAATGTCACATAAACGGCCAGGAAGATGCGGGACCGTGTGCTTCCGGTGCGGAAGGCGTGCAGAAAGAGGAATGCCAGGAAGGGGTAAAGCACGGCGGGTGCCTTGAACAGGAGCTCGTTGTTCATCACACCCATCCGGAAGAAGAAGCAACATGCCATCCCACCCAGAGTGATGTAATACAGGGGCATGCGCCTGCAGGCGGCGAAAAGGAGCGCCCCCGGCAGAAGTACATTTAGAAGCAGGGAAAGAAGGAAGCTGGCATATTTGACGGAGTCCGGATAGAGCACCATCCGCCGCATGGTGTAGTGAAACGCCTCCGCGTATTGGTCCGAAAGCAGGCATGAGAATTGGCCGCCTCCGTCCAGGTGGGCGTAAAAGAGGCTCATGACCCCCACGCACAGGAACGCGACCCAGAAAACAGGGTGGAGCAGGAGGGGGCGCAGGCGTTCCCCCGTACGGAACCCGCATGCGCTGTCCCGGAAAAGTGTTTCATACAGAATGAAGGGGAGCAGAATCAGGGCTGCCAGAGGAGAACCGGGCAGCAACAGGGCTCCCATGAGATAGTAGCCGGAGGCGGGCAGGGAACGCGTCAGAAGCAGGACCGTACATAGAAGAGCCGGGACGGCGTGGTTGAACGTGTTGAATATTTGGGACGGAATGCCGATGAACAGGGCCATCTGGGCGTTATATTCCGGAAACAGGTGCGAGAGAGGCATGCCCAGGAAGTCCAGAGACGCGGCAGGCGAACCGAGACAGAGGAGTAGCAGGGTCCACCAGGCGGTTTTCCGGATTCCCCAGAGGCAGGCCGCTGTCAGGAGCGCCAGTTCCAGCCCTAGGAAGGTCCACCCTGCCAGCAGCCAGGAAGCGTATGCAGCAGGGCAGAAGGCCGCTGCGCAGGCAGGCGGCAGCCAATGACCCAGATAGTAGATGAAATGGTGGCCGTCCGGCATGACGAGAGGCCATGGTTCCGCGATGAGCTGTCCGTAAACGGCATTGCGGATGGTGAAGTCCGCATGTTGCTGGAAGTGGCCCGTAAAACCGCACAGGAATGTCAGAAGCAGACACCCGGCGGACAGAAGGAGGAGAAGAACTGTTCCGCGTTTTGTCAGGGAAAACCGCCATTCCGGCAGTTTCCGGACCGTGGCATGCAAACCGTAGGCCAGGGTGGCGCAAAGAGGGAGAGAGAAGAAAGGTTGAAGCCATCCCCACAGGAACAGAATCATGGGCAGCGCCAGATATAGCAGTCCCGCGTACAACAAGGGACGTGCGGGTAGCGAAAGGCGAGCTGGCATGGAGGAAAGATAGATAAAGAGTCAATCAATGCAGGGCAGGTGGACACCACAGCATGGCATATTTCACTGCAAAGAAAAGTTTCCATTCCATCGGGATACGAAAAATCCCCGGCCGCAAAAGCGGCGCGGGGATGGAGATTGCCTTATATCGGCCTCGGCAGAAATGGGTTAAAAGAGACCGAACCCGTTGCCGTAGCGGGCACATTCCCCCAGTTCATCTTCAATGCGGAGAAGACGGTTGTATTTCGCCATGCGGTCGGAACGGCTCAGGGAGCCGGTTTTGATCTGTCCGGCATTGGTGCCTACGGCAATGTCCGCGATCGTAGCGTCTTCCGTTTCTCCGGAACGGTGGGAGATGACGGCCGTGTAGCGGTTGCCCATGGCCAGTTCCACGGCATCCAGCGTTTCCGTAAGGGACCCAATCTGGTTGACCTTTACCAGAATGGAGTTGCCTACGCCCAAGCTGATACCCTTGCGCAGGAATTCGACATTGGTCACAAAGAGGTCGTCCCCGACGAGCTGGGTGCTTTTGCCCAGCTTGTCCGTCAGGATTTTCCAGCCGTCCCAGTCGTTTTCCGCACAGCCGTCTTCAATGGAGACGATGGGGTATTTCTTTTTCAGTTCCACGTAGTAATCCGTCAGTTCTTCCGCCGTGCGGCGGCTTCCGTCGGACTTCCTGAAGACGTACAGGCCGGATTCGGGATCGTAGAATTCGGAGGAAGCCACGTCCAAGGCAATTGCAATGTCTTCTCCGAAACGGTAGCCCGCCTTGTCCACGGCCTGGGCGATGCAGTCCAAGGCATCTTCAGCGGAGTCAAGGTTGGGGGCAAAACCGCCTTCATCCCCCACGGCAGTGGATAATCCGCGGCCGTGAAGAACGGATTTGAGCGCGTGGAATACTTCCGCGCCGTAGCGCAGCGCTTCCCGGAAGGTGGGCGCCCCAACTGGAACGATCATGAATTCCTGGAAGTCGATGGGGGCGTCGGAGTGGGCGCCGCCGTTGATGATGTTCATCATCGGCACGGGAAGCACCTTTGCATTGGGACCGCCCAAGTACCGGTACAGGGGCTGCTGCAATTGCGCGGCAGCGGCTTTGGCCAGGGCCAGGGAAACGCCCAGGATGGCGTTGGCGCCCAGTTTGGCCTTGTTGAACGTGCCGTCCAGGGAACGCATGAGTGCGTCCGCCGTGGTTTGTTCCGTCGCTTCCAGGCCAATGAGGGCGGGAGCGATGATATTGCAGATGTTGTCCACGGCTTTGGTGACGCCCTTGCCCTGGTAGCGGGCCGGGTCTCCGTCGCGCAGCTCCCAGGCTTCATGTTCGCCCGTGGAGGCTCCGCTGGGGACGGCCGCCGTGCCTACGGCTCCGCCTGCCAGGTACACATCCGCTTCAACGGTGGGGTTGCCGCGTGAATCCAGAATTTCACGCCCTGTTATTTTTACGATGCGCATTTCTTTCATAAAACCGAGTGATATGGCCCGTGAAAAAGCGGACGCATGAGTTAGTTTTAACTAATTTACGGCTTCTGTTTATTCTGGATCGGACTGTCTTGCAAGTTTTTTTTCAGAGAAGACCCGGAGAAAAATTGGATGCCTGCCGCCGCCAGTTCTGCATTGTGCCGGGTTCACGCGCGGTAATGTTCTTTTAGCCATGCTATTTCCTGGCCGTGGCCGGCTTCGTCCCGGGGCGTTTCCAGAAAGAAGGGCAATTCCCGCAGGACCGGATGATTGATGAGGTTGATAAAGGTCTGTTCACCCAGCGAACCTTTGCCGATGGTTTCATGGCGGTCCTTGAAGGAGGCGAATGGCGTCATGCTGTCGTTCAGGTGGATGGCGCGCAGGCGTTTCAGGCCCAGGACGGAGTCAAAGTGCTCCAGCACACTGTCCAGACGGTTGACGAGGTCATAGCCCGCGGAATAGACGTGGCACGTGTCTAGGCAGACGCCCAGTTTTTCCTTCAGTTCCACCCGTTCGATGATGGCAGCCAGTTCTTCGAAGGTTTTTCCGATTTCACTGCCCTTTCCGGACATGGTTTCCAACAGCACGGTTGTGGTCTGTCCGGATGAGAGCACATCATTTAGCTGCGACGCCACTAATTCAATGCCTTTTTCCGCTCCCTGGCCTACATGGCTGCCCGGATGGAAGTTATACAGGCTACCCGGCAAATATTCCATCAGCGCCAGATCCTCTTGCAGGACCTGAGCCGCAAAACGGGTGACCTTGGGGTCTGCTGAACAGGGATTCAGGGTATAGGGGGCGTGTGCCAGCAGAATGCCGAACCCGTTGTTTTCGGCAAGTTTCAGGAATCGTGTTATGTCTTGGACATCAATTGTTTTTGACTTGCTTCCGCGCGGATTGCGGGTAAAGAACTGGAAGGTGTTGGCGCCGATGGAGAGAGCTACCCTGCCCATGGCTTCATACCCTTTTGCGGAGGAGAGATGGCATCCGATGTGTAACATGAAAGCGGTTCCGTAAGTTGTATGAATGGTAGCATTCCGGCCTGGAGAAAAAAGACCAAAAGAGAGGCATCATTTACCGGAAAGAATGGGAATCTGTTTCAACGTACATGATTGCACGAGATGATTTGCAGGAAAAGATTAAACAGTTTGGTCCCGGCGCTGCTGGGAATGTGTGTGTTTGCGTGCGGCATGGGAACCGCCTGTGCGAAGGAAAAGGTTGCACCGTTGCTTCCCGCTCCCACTGTGGGGCAGCTGGCCTGGCATGACATGGAGATGTATGCCTTTGTCCATTTTACAATCAATACGTTTACGGGAAAGGAATGGGGATATGGGGACGAAAAGCCGGAACTTTTCAATCCTTCCGATTTTGATGCGGACGATCTTGTCAAGACACTGGCGGATGCCGGGTTCAAAGGAGTGGTGCTGACCTGCAAGCATCACGACGGGTTTTGTTTGTGGCCCACGAAGACTACCCGGCACAGCGTGGCTTCCTCCCCGTGGAAGAACGGGAAGGGAGATGTCGTGAAAGACGTCTCCCGCGCGTGCAAAAAATACGGTCTCAAGTTCGGGGTGTACCTGTCTCCCTGGGACCGCAACGCGTCCTCCTACGGTACGCCGGAATATATCAGAATGTACCGCAGGCAATTGAAGGAGCTGGCGACAGGCTACGGCCCCCTTTTCCTCGCCTGGTTTGACGGAGCGAACGGTGGCGACGGTTATTACGGGGGGGCGCGGGAAAAGAGATCTATTGACAGAAGCACCTATTACCAGTGGAAAACGACATGGGGCGAATTGAAAAAACTCCAGCCGAAAGCCGTCATTTTTTCCGATGTGGGGCCTGATGTCCGGTGGGTGGGGAATGAGAGCGGTTATGCGGGTTATCCCTGCTGGGCTACCTATACACCCGTACCTTTGCAGGCGGGAACGGAACCTTCCCCCGGCACGGTCCGCTACCAGTTGGGCGTGGAAGGTACGGTGGACGGGAAGTACTGGATTCCCGCGGAAGTGGACGTTTCCATTCGTCCGGGCTGGTTCTGGCATGATCACGAGAATTCCCGTGTACGGACGCCTGAGAATCTCCTGGAACTGTATTTCAACAGTGTGGGGAGAGGAGCAAACCTGAATTTGAATGTGCCGCCGGACCGTAGCGGGCGCATTCATGAAGAGGATAAAAAGTCTTTAGCGGGATTCCGTGCGTTGCTGAACGAGCTTTATTCCCGCAATTTTGCCGAAGGAGCGGAAGCGAACTCTTCCTCCACTCTGAACGGATACGGGGCACGGCATGTGCTTGACCGTAAGCGCGCTACGTACTGGGTCGCTTCCAAAGGAGACAGGAACCCTTTCCTCACACTGAAATTGCCCGATTCCGCGACGTTTGACGTCATCCGCCTGGCGGAGCCCATCCAGCTTGGGCAGAGGGTGCGCAAGTTCCGAGTGGAAGTGCGCGAGAACGGGCGGTTTGTCACATGGGTGGAGGGATCCAGCATTGGGGCCAGGGTCATATTGAAAGGGAGGCCCGTGACGACGGATGAAGTGCGTGTGGTGCTGGAAGAATTTAAGGCCGTTCCAGCGCTTTGCGAGGTTTCATTGTGGAAATATCCCGGTTTTTTGAATGCTCCCTCCGTCAGCTATGACCGCGACGGCCGGGTAACGCTAACAGGTGCGGCGGGAGCTGCTGTCCGGTATACGATAGATGGAACGGAGCCGGGGCCGCAGTCTCCCGTTTATGAAAAGCCGTTTGTTCTTTCCAGCGGTGGAACCGTGAAGGCGGTGAGCGAGGGTAACGGCAGGAAGTCTTCTGTCACGGCCCGGGTGGTTCCGGTACCTTCGCGTGACTGGAAGGTGATCAGCGGAGAAAGATCCGCCGCCGCGCCGGAACTGGCTTTTGACGGTGATTCCGGAACGTTGTGGCACACGCATGCTCCACAGGGAGAGATTGCTCCGCCCCAGGCGCTTGATATCGACATGGGCCGCGCGGTGAATGTGGCGGCCGTGCTGTACACTCCGCGCGCGGATTCCGCCAAAGGTACGATTGACCAATACGCCGTCTATTTCAGTAAGGACGGAAGGGAATGGGGAACGCCCGCGGCTGAAGGAGAGTTTTCCAATATCCGGGCCAATCCCATCCTCCAGAGAATTGATTTAAAGGCTCCCGTGAAAGCCCGCTACCTGCGTTTTGTCGGCAGGCGTGTGCTGGAAGGCAGTCATGTCGTCATTGCTGAACTGGGCGTTTTGGAAAAATAGCGTATTCCTGTTTTTACGGAACCTGCCGTAACGGTACGGGGATAAGTGGCCGCGCGCCCGGCGTTTTCTTGACGGATGGGGAGAAGCGGGGCAAGATGGCACGCATGGAACAAGTCAGTCTCATGGAGTTGGGAAAACTGGCCGCGGAAGGCCAGGTGGAAGCGGAGGTTTTTGCCCAGATTTCCCAGTGTGCGCAGAAATTGACCAAGAGCAACAAGCCGTACCTGGACGTAACTTTTGCCGATGCGGAAGGGTCCATGGGATTGAAGGTGTGGGAAGACAAGCCCTGGTTTCGGGTGCTGGCTTCCCTGCCGCTCCGCAGTTTCGTAAGCCTGCGCGGCCAGTGGACCAAGGGTTCTTTCGGGATGGAGGCCGCCGATCTGGACGTGCGCCTGCTGGAAGAGGCGGAGAAGGAAAGCTTCCTGGCCGGTTCCGGAACCCTGAAGAAGAAGCAGGAGGCGGATTTAAAGGAGATTTGCGTGTTGATCAAGAACATGAACGATCCGCGCATCCGGGCCTTGTGCGTCGAATTCATCGAACAATTCGGAGAACGGCTTCAACGCGCCGCCGCTGCCAGAACGTACCACCACGCACGCCGCGGCGGCCTGGTGGAACATGTGGCCGGCATGATGCGTACAGCTTCTGCCGTGTGCCAGGCAAATCCGGAGCTGAACCGCGACCTGCTGCTGGCCGGCTGCCTGTTCCACGACTGCGGAAAGCTGTGGGAGAACTGTTACCCGAAGGAGGATTTCACGATGCCGTATTCGGAAGCCGGCGAACTGCTGGGTCACATCCCTCTGGGAATTGAACTGGTCAACAATCTGTGGAAGCGCATCATGGCGCTTCCGGAGGCGGATTCCTGGAAGACGCTGGACCCGCCCTCTCCGGACGTGCGCATGCACCTGCTGCACCTGATTGCCTCCCACCACGGGGAACTGGCGTTCGGCTCCCCGGTGTTCCCGAAAACACCGGAGGCGGTGGCCCTTCATTATATCGACAATCTGGACGCCAAGCTGGAGATGTTCCGCAGCGCCTATGAAACGAGCGAGGCGCTGGCGCCCAAGGTGCTCCAGCGCAAGGCTCCCCTCCCTGCAAACGTTGTTCTTCCGCTGCCTTCCGTTCTTCCCTTCATTCCGGACGGCCCGGACGCCATGCCGTAACCTGTTCCCCGCATGGAGAAGGAGTCGCATCTGCTGCGGCCGTGGCCGGAGCGGATGATGGCTTCCGCTCCGCTGTTGGCGCCTGCGCTGGCTATGCTGTGCGCCTGTGCGGCCGTGGACGTTTCCCCGTGGTTATGGGCGTTCTGCGCCTGCTGGGTTTTGCTGCCCTGTCTGTTCCGGATGCCTGCCATGAGTCTGCTGGCCGTCGCGCTGGCGGTCTGGGCCGGCGGCTGTCTGCTGGATTACGGGCGGCAATACGGGAGTCTGGCTGTGGAAGAGGGCGGCAGATTTGCGGCGGAAGGTTCCGTTGATGCCGTTTCCGGGCGTTCCGTCCTGTTCAGGCCGCACGGGGCCAAGTGGCTTTATACGGTTTCTTCCCTTGAAAAAGAGCTTCCGCTGGAACCGGGAAAACGCTACCGGCTTGAAGGGGAGGTTTATTCCTTGAAACCTCCTTGCGGACCCGGCCTGTTTGACCGGGAACGGTGGGGTTATCTGCACCGGGTAGTGGCCGGAGTCCGGCTGGAAAGATTTTCCGAGCTGGGGCCGGGAGACTGGCGCAGCCGGTTTCTGGCGGCTTCCCTGAATCTCCGGGAAGAGGCGGCAGGGCTGCTGAAACAGGGTGCGCCGCCGGACGATGAGGCCCGGCAGGTAATGGTTTCTGCCGTGCTGGGCGACAAGACGACCGCCCGGCCGGAGACCATGGTCAGCTTCATGGAGAGCGGCTGCATGCATGTGTTTGCTGTCAGCGGCATGCATGTGGGTCTGGCCGCCATGCTGATTCTGGGCCTGCTGAGGCTGCTGCTCATCCGTCCCTCCGTGGCGCGGCTGGCCTGCATCCCCCTGCTGGCCCTGTATGTGTTTGTCACGGGAATGTCCGTTTCAGCCCTGCGCGCCCTGATCATGGCGGTGGTCTGGCTGCTGGCCTCCGTCCTGCGCAGGAAGGGGCATCCCGCCAACATTCTGGCTCTGGCGTTTATCGTGCTGTGCTTCGTGGATCCGCTCCAGGTTTTCCAGCCGGGGTTCCAGCTTTCTTTCTGCGTGTTTGCCGTGATTGTGTGCATTGTAGCATACATGAACCGGGAAAAGCCCCTGTGGAGACCGGACCCGTTCATTCCTCCCCGGATTTACAACGCACGGGAAAGGGGACTGGTATGGCTGGAAAAAGCGTGCCGCGGAACCCTGCTTGTGTCCGTGGGGGCATGGCTGATGTCCATCCCGCTGACGGCGTGGCATTTCGGCACCTGGAACCTGTATGCGCCATTCACCAACATATGCCTGGCGTTGCTGGTTCCCTTCCTGATGGGTATTTCCCTGTTCGGGCTGATGTTTGCGTGGTGTCCCTGGGCATTGTCCGTCTGCAATGCCGCGGCGGCGTGGCTGGCCGGGAGCATGCTGGGTGTTACCCAGTTTGCGGCCGCCCTGCCGTGCAGCTATCTTCCCGCCCGGCTTCCTGCTCAGGAAAACGGGGCCGTGGTGGTTCCCATGCAGAAAAACGCCTGGTCCGTCGTCATTTCCAATCCAGCGCTGGTGGTGGATACCGGTACGGAGAATACAGTCCGCTACACTCTTCTTCCCATATTGAAATACCTTCATATACAGCCTTCCGGCGTGATGACGACCAGGAACGGCAAGCCGGAACGGGCCGGGGTGGAAGTCTTGCTGCAGGAGTATCCCGGCATCCAGAACTGGGGCCGCGGGGCGCAGCATTCTGCGAAGGAGTGGGTATTGCGCCCCGGCAACAGGGTGAGTACGGCGGATTTGCCGGAGCCGCTGCCTACGGGGGTGCATCAGGACCGGAGCCCGGTGCTGGCGTGGACGTGCCGGGGACGCCGCGTGCTGCTGGTCGGGAATGCCGGATTTTCCACCCTGGCACGGGCGGAAGAGACGGAAAGGGCGGATGTCCTGATTATCGGGCATCATCCGCGCGACCCGGTCAGCAGCGCTGCATGGATCAGGGAAACCGGAGCCCGGACAGTCATTTTCACGACGGAATGGGGATGCCCCGTGCCGGAAGGCGTGGCCGTGTACCGGCTGCCGGAAACCGGAGCCCTGTACCTGAAGGCGGAAGAGGACGGCGTGACCGTCACGCCCTGGAAGGGCACGGAACGCCGTACAAGGTGAATCCGGTGCTTTCCTCAATCCGGATGGGCAGGATTTGTCCCGTCAGGCCGGGCTCCGCATCCACCATCACGGGCTTGTTCTGGGAGGTGCGGCCGGAGAAGCGCGCGGCGTTGGTTTTGGAAGGCCCTTCCAGCAGGACTTCCTGAACCGTGCCGATGAGTTCACGGTTTTTCCGGACGGCGATTTCATTGACGACGGCCAGCAGGTCCTGGTTGCGCGCCTCCTTCACTTCTTCCGGAATCTGGTTCTCCATGGCGGCGGCAGGCGTGCCGCGGCGCGGGGAATAGCGGAAGATGAACGCGTTGTCGAATTGAACCTGTTCCACGGCCTGTCTGGTCAACAGGTAGTCTTCTTCCGTTTCTCCCGGAAACCCCACGATGATGTCCGTGGTGATGGAGAGATCCGGACGGGCCTGCTTCATTTGCGCGCAAAGATCCAGGAAGGTCTCGTTTCTGTACGGCCTGCGCATCATTTTCAGGATGCGGTCGCTGCCGCTCTGCATCGGGAAATGGATGTGGCTGCACAACTTGGGAAGATAGGTGAACGCCTGCACCAGGTCCTGCCGGAAGCCGATGGGATGGGGGGAAACGAAGCGGATGCGCCGCAGGCCCTCCACTTCATGGACGGCCTCCAGCAATTGGACGAAGCCGCCTTTTCCATTCACGCTGTCCATCTGGCGTCCGTACCGGTTGACGATCTGGCCCAGCAGGGTGACTTCCTTCACGCCGGAGTCCACCAGCATGGCCACTTCGTCCACGATGTCCCGAATGGGGCGGCTCCGCTCCGTTCCGCGCGTGTAGGGCACGATGCAGTAGGCGCATTTCATTTCACACCCCTGCATGATGGAAACGTAGGCCGTGGAGCGTGCACCCGGGTCCAGGTGGTCGCGGATCTGGTTCTGGGAGTCCTCCTCTTCCGCCACATCGCATACATGGCTGCCGGAAAAGGCGCTCCGGAGGTTGTCCATGCGGCGTTCCTGCCGCTGTCGGAGAATGCCGTCCACGTGTTCGAACACGCGGTGGTATTTCTGGGTGCCGATCACCAGATCCAGGCGCGGAAGTTCCTTGAACAGTTCGTCCTTCCGGCTCTGAGCCATGCAGCCCATCATGCCGTACACCACGTGGGGGCGGTGCCGCTGCTGCTTGGCGAGCAGCCCCATCTTGCCCAGGGCTTTCTGCTCCGCCTGTTCACGGATGGAGCAGGAGTTGAACAGGATCACGTCCGCCTCGTCCTCGCGGTCCGTCATGGTGTACCCCTTCTGGACGAACATGCGGGCCACCTGTTCGGAGTCCCGTTCGTTCATCTGGCAGCCGTAGGTTTTGATGTAAAGCTTGGGCATGGAAAGGTCAGTTTTTCTTTTTCAAAGTGACCACGCATTCCAAATGCTTGGTCTGGGGGAACAGGTCAAAAGGCTGGACGGCGGTGACGGCATAGCCGGCCTTGTCAAACTCTGCCAGATCCCGGATCTGGGTGGCGGGGTTGCAGGAGACGTACACCACTTTTCCGGGGCTGAAAGCGAATAGCTGGGTCAGGAATTCCATGCTGCACCCCTTTCGCGGGGGGTCGATCACCACGGCAGTTTTTTCCGCCGGAAAGTCCACCTGGGCGAAAATGGCTCCGGCGTCCGCCGCCAGAAATTCCACGTGGCTGATTCCGTTGCTGCGGGCATTGCTCCGCGCCCAGTCTGCGGAAGTCTCGCTGACTTCCACGCCAAGCACTTTTTTGAATTTTTCCGCCAGGCTCAGGGCGAACAGGCCGGAACCGCAGTAGGCGTCCACCAGGAATTCCTCGCCGTCCATGCTGGCCTGCCGGGCCACGTAATCCGTGAACAGGGGCAGGATGAACGGATTGTTCTGGAAGAAATCTCCGGCCAGGAAGTGGAATTCCAGAGTGCCCACCTTTTCACAGGCCACGGCGTTGTTATTGGTGATGACGCCGCCTTCCGACGCCCGGAGCAGAATCGTCGCTCCGCGCTTGAAGCGGGCCGCCGCCTGATAGACGCTTTTACGGGCCATCGGCAGGACCTCGTTGATGCATTCCATCGCAATCGGACATTGCGGTACGTCCACCACTTCCCTTCTGGAGCCGGCTTTCAGAAAGCCGATGGCGGGTTTGCCGCCTTCTTTGGGCTTGTCGAAATGAGGCGTAATCTTGGAACGGTAATGGTATTCCCGCGGGGAGGCGATGGCCGGGTTTACGGGGAGTTCCAGCCCCGCCTGCAGGCGGAGGAGGTCCGCCACCTGGCGCGTTTTCCAGAAAAGCTGGCAGTCGTAGGAAAAGTGCTGGTACTGGCAGCCGCCGCAGGTGCCGAACAGGCGGCACACCGGGTCCACGCGGTCCGGACTGGGGCGGAGCACTTCCACCAAGTCTGCGGAGGAATAATTCCTGTCGTTGCGCCAGACGCGGGCTTTTACCCGGTCTCCCGGCAGGGCAAACGGAACAAACACCACCCAGCCGTTCACACGGCCGATGCCGTCGCCCGCGTTGGACAGGGCGTCAATGTCCAGTTCAAGCTCCTGGTGGTAGGAAAAAGGTTCGGGATGGAAGCCCTTGGGAATGGTGGCGGTCATAGTTCAGAGGGATGGATTACGGAGTAGCGGGGGTAATCAGCTTGCCGTCCAGGTCGTACAACAGGGTATCCGGCAGTTTGGGGGTGCGCAGCCCGGGGCGAAAGTCACCGGGGAGCACGTCCGGGCCGGAAATATCGCTTTCATTCCTTTCTTCCGGAAGAAGGCTGGTGGTGACGGGAACAGGGGGCAGCGGCGCCGGGCGGCTGGCAGCGGCCGTTTGTTCCAGCTGCATTGTCGGAGTGGCGGCGGGTTCCTGAGCGGCCGTTTCCTTATTGGAGGCGCAGGAAGCGGCGCAGACCAACCCGGCAATCAGACAGGAGCGGATCAGGAGTCTTTTCATGGCGCGGATTCTTACAGCTTCATCCGCGCTTGGCAAGTGAATTGCCGGGATTGCCTATGATTAAAATGATCCTAAAAGTGGAAGGATGAGTTAACTATCGAATAAAGTCTGAAAGCATTTTTGAAGAATAATGGATGACAAAAAAAAGATGTATTCACTTTGTCGCTCTTGGGGAGGTGGAATTTTCTTCAACTTGCTGTTTCAATAATTCCCGGCAAACCACATACTCAATAAAATAACTATCGCAGGAATTTCCAATATCAAAAAAGTGATGGCCAATAATGTCCGTTAGCTGATTGTCATCTTTATTTTGTTGGATTTCAAATAAAACGGTTTTTAGTTTTTGAATTGATGGGAATGTTTCCGCATAGAATTTCTCTTCCAGATACTTGGTTTCATGTAAATCGGGAAGCGGTGTATACAGCATAAGATTTTTTAAATCAAGGAGCATTTGGCGCGCCGATGATGATATTTGTTTGATCTGGTCTTCAGTGAAATGGCGGTTGTTGCTTAATAAAGCAACGATATTTCTTAATTCCAAAGTAAGGGAGGAAAGGGTTTCTTCTTGGATTCGTAAAGAAGCCGGATTGTTGAGAAAAGAGGGAGCCCATTGAGTGGAAGGCAATATTTCCGGGAGGAGGCCCTGCCCAAATGCCACAGTATCATAAGCTCTAGACTTTTCTTTATAACTTAGACGCGAGGCCAGCTTGTCCTTGAGAAGTTTGGAGATTTTTTCAGAGCCGAGAATCTTGTTTTTAAGGGACTGGACATGCTTGTTTTTATAATTGAATATGAGAAATAAATCCTTATTTCCGACGATGTCCGGCATTTCCAGAAGATTTGGAAAAAGAACTAATTCTATTTTACTCTCTGGCAGATCCGCGTTTTCATGAAATAAATCAATGGTCTCATGCAGGAAATTTATATAATCTTTTCCGGAGAGACGGTTCAGAAGATCAAAAATAACTTTTCTCTGGGAAAAAGTTAATGGAGCGCTTCCCTGGATAAGATTAGTTATTTCTGATTCGACATCATGACCATTTTTTCTCATGGCTTCAGAGGATGGAATGGCAGAAAAATGAGAAGAGGGAATTGTTGCAGGCAGGGCGCCATAGGAGTGAAATAAAATGTTGGATAATATAAAAACGATGAGTGATTTTTTCATATGTCATTCTATTGAAATTTTCTCATGTCTAAAGGAGAATTCAACCCGGAATTGAATTGGTCCCTCTTGGCCGGGATTCCTTTTTAGGTTCTGTATGGCGAACTGTATTAATCCATGTACCATCATCATGATATTCATGTGAGTTTGGATGGTATTTCACCGTGCCTATGGCTGATTACCCATTTGCCGGCTATGGGAGAATAGGCGTTTTATAGAATAAAAACAGTGCGATCTTCCCCGCTTATTGAGTGGTAGGGTTAACCAATAATCCTGAAATGTCAATGTATTTTGAGCGGAATGAGACTGGTTCAGATACGTTCGCTCGTTTTTGTCCGTGGATGACGGAAATGGGGAATACTGTGCGCCTGCCTGCGCTTCCGGCGCATATGGCGGAATATTCGGAAGAAAATGAATCCCACGGTGAAAAGAAGCAGCGTGACGCTCCACCAGTTCCAGCCCACGGGGGCGTCCGGCAGGCCTATGCGCCCGATCATCGGGAGTTTGAGGGCGGGGCGGAGCAGGTCAAACCCCGCATTCAGGCCCAGCAGGCTGATTTCCGCTCCTTCCGCCAGTCCCAGGCTGAACCCGGCGAGACCCCATAAATTGATGCGGATGCCTGTACCGCTCTCCGTTCGTCCGGCAATGCCACCGGGCAGGTAATCCTTCCCCACCGCATGAGGCGGAAGCTCCACGGTCAATTCCGGCACTTCCCTCATCAGCGTGGCAGTGAATGTATTGCTGTTGGGTCCGGGAATAATCCAGTAGGTATCGGCATGGGGGTAATCCTGTGCCGTGCGGCTGATGACGGGGATGGCCTTTTCCGCTGCTGTTCCACGCAGTTCCTGAATCAACTCCGGCTCCGCGCCGAACCATTTACGGTCCGGAATATCCCGGGAGATGGAAACGCTGGTTCCCCGGGAGGGAAGCTGGTAACCCATAACCTGGTACACGGTGTAAAAACCGGCGTTCTTCTCCTTCACGGCTATCCAGGTATGCACGGCAAAATACTTGCGCCAGCCGAAAGCGCGCGCGGCATAGACCTGGACGACGGCTTCCGGTTCTTCCGAGGGCAGCGGGGCCAGTCCGCTACTGCTGCGGTCTGCGGTTTTCCAGTTTTCCGCCGGGTGGAAGTAAATCAGAGCTCCGCACAGGAGCAGGAACGCCATGAACAACCAGAAAATGAGCCGCCATTTATTCCGGGAAGGATGCCTGCGGTTATAAGGGTTGGAATGGCGCATGGCGAATGTATATACCTTGAACGGCAAATGATGGCAATGGCGGAATCTTGAAGTTTGACTTCTGCGCAGGGGAACCTATGGTTATTATAATATGATCAAGTTTGCCATTTCCGTTCTTTGTGCCGCCGCCATGACGGGCATGCTCCATCCCGCTTCCGCTCTGGCACAGCAGGCGCCCCTGCCCGCCGTGAATGAATCGGGAAGCCCCGCCTTTGACACACTGCGCAACGAAGCCATTGCCAAGAAGGTTCCCCTCGTCATCTACCTGACGGGGTCTTCCTGGTGCTCATACTGCAACATCTTTACGAACAAGCATATCAAGGAGCGGGTTTTTAAGAGGGAATCCGGCAAAAAATTCATCTTCTGGCTGGTGGATACCAGGCAGGCGCCGGGCAGGTCTCCGGGTTCCTTTACCTTTCAGTTTGTTCCGGAGGAAGCTGCCAAGGTGGTGGGATGCGCAGGTTCCAAGGCTCCTTATGTTGTCTTTGGTCCTCCCGCCGTGATCATTCTGGACCCCGTTTCCGGAAAAGTGATTAAAAGGATGGTAAGCCAGGGGGATATGGACAAGGAAGGCAAATCCCTGCCTGCGGTCATCAAGGAATGCTGGAAGAATTTCCAGGAGGAAAAGAATTCCTGAGGCTTCAGTCCGTTGAAAGAAAGGACGGGTGGCGACATTCCTTTTTTGTACCTGCACGGTTTTGTTAAAAACGGTAAATGAAACGCAGCCACGGCTGCGGCGTGCCGGAGTAATAAGGATACCACCGATGCCCGGGATGGTGCATGGTAGAAGCCCATTCATCCTGACGGCGCGCCTGCGGCGCATAGGCAAGTTGCCGCCATTCCCCGTAGGCGAAGGAAGAAGGCTTTGTTTCTGAAGCCGGAGGCGCCAGAAATGCCTGGAGGGTGTTGAACGAACAGCAGTAATAGGGAATGTTGAACCGGGGCGCCAGCCCAAGCGCCAGCAGGAGCCATATCCACATCCGGAGGTTGGGATGCCGCACCCAGGCGGAGGCCAGAAAGGCGAGCAGGCAGGCCAGCGCCGGAACGCTTCCCTTGCAGAGCAGGTCGTTGACGTCTCCGTTGACGTACAGGAAGGGGAGAAGCAGGCCGGTTGCCAGCGTGCAGAGGAAGAGAGGATTCCGCCGGAAGTCGTGCCAGCAGAACAGGGCATATACAAGGAAGGAAGTGCCGATGAGCAGGAGGTCTCCCCAGCTTGTGTAGAAAGGCCGCAGGCCCATCCGGGAGGCCGGGGCGTTCACATGGACGTAGTAGAGCAGGAAGCAGATTCCCGGAATGACGGCGGCAAGGACGGCAGGAACAGTCAAGACTGCCGTACCGCTGCGTTCGGCCTTCCATTGCCTGATTCCCTGGCAGACTGTTATTGGCAGGCCGCCCACGGCTGCCAGGGGCGAATAGAAGGCCAAGCAGGAGAACAGCGGCAGCAGCCAGCCGGACGGCATCCGGCCTGACGCAAGCCAGACGAAGAAGAGAACGACGGGGATGGATGCGTTGGCGCTGCACATGATTTGTTCCGCAATGCCGAAGTAATGGAGCCGGAACAGATCCAGGGAGAACCAGCATTGCAGGTTCAGCAGGGAGCCGAACAGGATCAGCAGAAGGGCGAAGGCGGTAGAGAGGCGTCCGGAAAAGACGCAAATCCAGCACCAGGCCAGAAACAGCCCCCAGGCTCCCCACAGGGGAAGCAGGAGGCGGGCAGCGTCCAGCCCGGCCAGTTTGCCCGCCAGGGCGGGGATGGTCCAGAAGCCGATGTTGTATATCAGTGCGTCTCCGTCGGGAAAGACGACGGGCCACGGAGAGGAAACGAGTTCCTGAAGACAGGCGTTTCTGACGATGTGGTCCGGATGCTGGTTGACCCAGCCTCCCCATCCCGAGAGGACCATCACGATGGTGAAAGCCGTCAGTACGTACAGGGATTGCCGCGTGAAAAGGGGAAAAGGTTGCTGCCCCGGCGCGCCGCTCCGTGCCCCCTTCCCGATTCCCCGGATGAGCAGCGCCGCCACGGGGAGGGAGATGTACCAGTGCATCCATCCGGCCATGAACGCCAGCACGGGCAGCAGCAGCCAGGCACAGGTGTGCCATTCCAGCAGAACCGTGTTGAAGGTTCTTTCCGGACTGGAATAATTCATGGAAGAAGAGAGCATGCTCTCACGGACCTTAATGGCGGCGGCGCGGGGAGGCAAGGGAGAAACTTGCGGATTCTCCGCGGCCGCGAATGGGACGGTTCAGGTGGCAGGAATGGGGCTGCGCCGTCTTCGCTTTACCGGAAGAAGGCGGCCTTTCATGCTGGCGGCCTTATGAACAAGACAGAATTCATTCAGGAATTGCGGCGGGAACTGGGAGGCGAAGCCACTTCCCGGGAGGCGGAACAGGTGCTTGACGCCGTGCTGAACACGATTGCGCGGTCCGTGCAGCGGAAGTCGCAGGTTAAATTCCGCGGTTTCGGCACTTTCGGCATCAAGCGGCGCCAGGCTCGCGTAGTTCGGCATCCGGGCCATGGAGGCAAATTGTTTGTACATGAATCAAGCACCATGAAATTCCGGCCTTCAGGCCATTTATGGAAAAAGTAGGCAGATTCGCCGGGCCGTCCTTTCCATTTTGCCATTGACTTCCCGTTCCGGTGCAGGGTTAATGAAGATGACAGGGGCGGCCCGGACGGCCGGTCTGGAATAGAATCATCCATCTTTTTTGCGACCATGACGCCGGATTCCGTGCATTTGCTGACCCGTTCCTCCCAGATGAGCCTGTTCCGCGATGGAAAGGGAAGAGTGCGCCGCCTCTATTACGGAGCGCCCTTGCATGAGCCGGAAGACGCTTTTACAGATTCCGCCTCCGCTCCCCTTCTGTGTACGACGCTGGCGGATTCCCTGGACGGTCTGCCGAATGCGTCCGGGGAATACGATCTTTGCATCACCCAGGGGGACGGTTTCCTCTCCCTGTCCCTGGAGTGTGAACGGCAGGAGCTTGTGCGGTTGGACGGGGATCGGGAGGAGGCCGTCTTTTACCTGAAGGATCCGGCCTATCCGGTACGGGTGGAAGCGCACGTGCGCGCTCACCGGGAATCAGGCGTTTTCATGGAGTGGATGGTCATCCGCAATGAAGGAAAGGAAGACATCCGGATTCACCGGGCGGCTTCCGACCATCTGAATTTGAAGGCGGAACGGTATTTTGTGACGAGCTTCCGCGGCACCTGGGGCGGAGAATCCCTGATGAGCGAGGAAGAAGTGGCGCGGGGCCATGAACTCGTCCTGTCTTCCGGTACCGGAACCCGCGCCGCGCAGGAGGGAAGCCCCGGTTTCATCATTTCTCTGGACGGCCCGGCCCGTGAGGATTCCGGGGAAGTGATCATGGGCGCGGTGGCGTGGTCCGGCAATTACCGGATATGGTTCCGGCACAGTCCGTACCATTATCTGTATGCGGGGGCGGGAATGGATGTGGCTCCCGCACCGTATGTGCTGGATGCCGGCGGCGTGTTTGAGACGCCTCCCCTGATCCTGGCCCACAGTGGTAGGGGCAAGGGGGAAGCCTCCCGAAGCATGCACCGCTGGGCGCGCCGCTACGGCCTGCGCGGCGGTGAGGAGGAGCGGATGACGCTGCTGAACTCCTGGGAAGGGGTGTATTTTTCATTTACCGAGGAAGTGCTGCACGGCATGATGAAGCGTGCGGCGGAGCTGGGGATAGAACTTTTTGTCCTGGATGACGGATGGTTCGGCAGCCGGTTCCCGCGCAATGACGCCCGTGCCGGGCTGGGGGACTGGGAGGTGAACCGGGCCAAGCTTCCGCACGGAATTGACGGATTGGCGGAAAAGGCGGAAGAACTGGGAATCCGCTTCGGCATCTGGGTGGAGCCTGAAATGGTGAATCCGCAGTCGGAATTGTTCACGAATCATCCGGACTGGGTGATCGGCCTGCCTGGCCGGGAAAACAGGCTGGAGCGCAGCCAGTACCTGCTGGATTTGGGCAACCCGGAAGTGCGCGGTCATATTCTGGGCGTGATGCGCGAACTGCTTGGAAAGCATCCCGACATCGCCTACGTCAAATGGGATTGCAACCGCAAGATTTCCGATCCCGGTTCCGCATGGCTGGATGCGCGCCATCAGGGAAATCTGGCCATTGATTATGTGCGCGGCTATGAATCCGTTCTGGACGCGCTGGCGGAGGAATTTCCGCAGGTGGTGTTCCAGGCCTGTTCCTCCGGGGGCGGCCGCGCCGATTACGGCACCATGCGGCGGCATCACGAGTTCTGGACATCCGACAATACGGATGCCTGCGAACGCGTGTTCATGCAGTGGAGCATCGGGCACCTGTTCCCGGCCATTTCCATGGGCGCCCACGTGACGGCTTCCCCCAACCATCAGACGGGCCGCGCCGCGCCGCTGAAATTCCGTTTTGACGCAGCCATGTCCGGCCGCCTGGGCTTCGAGCTCCAGCCCTGCGATATGACGGAAGAGGAAATGGCCTTTTCCAGACACGCGCTGGCGGAATACAAGCGCATTCGCCCCGTGGTCCAGTTCGGGGACCTGTACCGCCTGTCCTCGCCGTATGAAAGCCGTGTGGCTTCCCTGATGTACGTGCGGGAGGACCGCGCCGTCGTGTTCGCGTGGCTGATGGACAAGTGGCTTGCGGACGCCCCGCCGCCCCTGCGCCTGAAGGGCCTGAAACCCGAAGCCAGGTATATGCTCCTGGAGCTGAACATGGATGAAAACGGCTCCGTCACAAATGTTCATGAACGGGTTCTGGGCGGCGATTTCCTGATGAATGCGGGCATCCGTATCAACTGGAAAAAGACGTTTCAGTCCGTCTGCCTGGAAGTGGTCAGAAGGGTTCCTTCCTGAAAAAATAGCGTCCGATTGCATGGTTTTTATCATGTGACCGCGCTTGGAGCAGGAGAGGAAGGAATATCCATACCTGGAGAAACTGTTGAACAGGTATCCCTATTCTTCCCAAGGGCATCCTGCTTTTATTAACAGCATGCCCTTGGCATAGAGCCCATGGTAACGAATAACAGATGTAAATGCTGCGATTGGTTTACTTGTTATCATTATAGGATCTGCTTGAAAATCAATAAAATGGAATATTACAAAACGCGTATTACAACTCTGTACGCTTATGATTGTGAAAACGTTTTATTCCAAAGTTTAAAGAAGGCTTTCTCGAGGCTGATTTTCATCAAAAATTCTACATGATTATAAAGAACTCCAGAAGCATCTGGATGAGTGGCTCAAATATTCCCCTGATGAATGCAAGGGAATGGCGGAAAGATGATAGAGAGAAACCATCAAGTCCTCCACAATCGAGTGGCATTTATTGTCATGGGAATATTTGAATATTAAGGATATCCAAAAAATCAAATATTATTCTGTTGTCATTATTTATAAGTTAGTTATTATTCAACGTGAATCAGGAAGGAATGAAGGTGTCATTATCTTCAGTCTTGTGATTTACCTTCATCCGGACGGCTTTTGGCAGGCGCTCCTTCCGGAGCTTTTCAGAGCAACTGCATTTTCTTCTCCCAGACTTTTTAATACTGGTAGGAAGATTTTTCGACTCAACCATTTCACATTTTTATCATTATGCAAAACGTTACATCCTCTTCGACCATATCAAATATTCCTTTATTAGAAACTTATAATGGAACGACCCCTTGTTTCGACTCATCGAATATGATACTTACAGGCGAATTCCCCGGTTTTAAGTATTACGAACCTGTTGTACGGACACGCAGCAGCGAGCCCCAGAGCATTCATGAATCTATCAGTGAAGGGCCTCCATCAGAAGGTTTCCATAGGGATTATGGGACCTACATACTTGACTAACCAAACTATTTTATAATATTTTCATTATATCCTAATTATTTGAAGGTGAACAATATAGAAAAAAGGAAGATCAACTTACGATCTTCCTTTTTTCTATCAAACCCTCCGTCTCTTTAGGAGAATACAAACAATTCCTAATAGACTCATGGTAGAAGTCGATGGTTCGGGAACAACGTCATATCCTATTAATTTGAACCATCCCTTTCCCGATTCCCCTTCTTCATAAGTTAATTTATATGATCCGTCAGAGTTGAACATATCAATATCTGAAAGATCATAATTCGTCAAATCGCCCGAAAATAGTTGGAATTCATCACCGGAAGAGATCATACTCAAAATTTTCGTCTCATCAAGATCAAGCCTTATTTGACTACTCTTATCCATGAAAACAGAACCAGCGGATATATAGTAGAACTTATCTCCATTCCCGCAGTTAAATGTTAAAAATGAATTCTCATTTAGTGATAGAGAAAAAAAAGTAGAATTTTTAGTTATGTTCCAACTTGATTTTGTTAAATTTATGTTAATTGAACCATCATTTTCTTGAGAAGTATAACCATCGAAAGAAGTACCATTCTGAATATTAACAGTTAAGTCAGATGAAGCGGATATTCTCTGATTTTTAGATTTAGACAAATCGACGTTATTAAGACTAACTTCTAGATTTCCTGCACCTGAAATCAGTGTGTTGTTATTAACTGAAGAAATAGATGAATTTGTAAGAGATATAGTACTACTATCTCCAACCAAGACCCCACTAGTACTGGATTTTTTATTTTCAATATGTGTATTATAAAGAGTTACTTTTGAATCTCCGCTTGCGGATATAGAAGCCCTATTATCTCCTGTTGTCGATATTCTAATAATTCCATTACCTTTATTTGATATTGTAGCGTTTCTACTCGCGTGGATCGCCGTATCTGAGGCATTATAAATTTCTACATTATCAAGGAGAAGGTTTGAATTATTCCAGAGGCGAATACCTGTTCCCTCATCTGCGTAATTATAAATTTTCGTATTGTAGATAGTAGATGTTTCGGTCATGTCACTCAGTTCGATCGCTGAACTGTAACCACCATACACGCCTCCCTTTGATACGGTAACTGAGGACCAACCATAATTCGCTCCTAAATTAAGAAATTTTCCTCCTTTTGAGTAAATCGCCGCATCCCCAAAAGAATTAGATCCACAAACTGTAGAAATTACAATATTAGTTCCGGTATAGGAAGATCCTGAAGAAATCAATAAAGCGCATGAAGCATTTGAGAGGTTATGATGTTTTTCGTTATCTTCTATAATATCTCCATCAATCGTGACATCGGCAGTTTTTGCCGCCAAACAATAGGGTATGGTGTATGAAACCAATAGGCTTAGGGAAATGAATAAGGCCTTTACTGATGATAATGTCTTCATAGTTCTTATCTAGGTTTGTTCCCATTTTAGGAACATTGAAGACCTATTACCGAATATCGAATGACTTGTAAATACTTTTGTACCTAAATTTGGTACAATCTCATTCTCTGTTATTGTTCCAAAATGAGGAACAGAAATAGTAATGAAGAGAAAAATCTTCGTAAAATATTAAAAGAAAAACGTTTAGAGTTGAATATGACTCAACGGGACTTGGGAGAACTCCTGAATACACCTCATACCTTCATTAACAAATATGAAGTAGGAGAACGGTACCTTACATTCACGGAGGTCATCAACATTTGTAAAAATCTACAGATAGATGTGCATAGTCTTCTGGATGATGTGATGGAGAAGTCTTCCAAAGAATAGTATCAAGGAAAGTAGAGTTCAATTTCTTCAACTCACTAATTCACAATACATCAACCTTCTACCAATCATTTTGGTAATCGTATCACCAATACATTCCATCACTTCGACCTTGGATGTATTATGCCTATAGGAAAACTCATGGATATACCTCTTCAAATGCTTAGGAGACATATAATGGTAAACGCCATAATATCCTCTCTTCAGTAGAGACCAAAAGCTTTCAATGGAATTAGTATGAACCTCTCCATTGACGTATTGTTTCCCCTTATGGTTGACAAACTCATGGACAAATCCGACAAGTCCTTTATAGGATTTGAACTCATCCGTAAACACATTGGAATTCCTCTCTACATGTTTTCCGATGAATCCTTGTAAATTGTAAGCGGATGTATCGTCGATATGTTTGACGATTACTTTTCCGTTTCTCTGTTTGGCTCCGATCACAATCAATTTACCGACAGAACCTCTTCCCCTGTTCAATTTCTTGGAAAAGTGTTTGTTGGATTCCTTTCCTCCGATGAAGGTTTCATCCACTTCCACTATACCGTCCAACTTCTCCTTTTTATCTTTCATCCAAACTTCCCTGATTCTGTGACAGAGGAACCAGGCGGACTTTTGAGTGATTCCAAGTTCTTTTGAAATCTGGATAGAAGAAATGCCTTTTCTGGAAGTCGCCAACAGATACATGCACATCAACCATTTGTGAAGAGGCAATTTGGATTCCTCTAAAATTGTACCGAATCTGACGCTGAAGAACTTTCTACAATCTTTACAGCGATAAGGCATCGGAAAGTGGTTTTTACATTTGGTGATATGATCTGAACCGCAATGAGGACAACGGACATGACCATTCCATCTTTTTAACTCAAAATACTTCCGGGCGGATTCCTCATTAGGAAATTTGGAGAAGAACTCATATAAGGAAGTATATTTGGTTTTGTTGTTTCCCATATCGTTGTTGTGATAGGGAAATTTTGTCGTGTTTTGATTAGTTCGTACGCGTTTATTTTCAGCGTATTGAGAAGTATTTTGTATTACAATTTTCTTACCCATATTGGGCGAGTAGAAAATTGTTCTCAGAATTTAATGATATAAAAATTAATAAGGATTAAATTAACCATCATTGGGTTTAATGATGGTTAAGTTATATATCATTTATAATAAATGAGTTATTTTCAAATAATTGTGTCATGCGTATTAATTGTGTGGTATACTAAGGCCGGTCGGAGGAAAGATTGGATGAATGAAAAGGCCATTCATTGTTATATCTTCTCCAGGACCGACCCTAGGTGGTAGTAAAATACCATTTAGTTAAGAAGAAATAATAAAATGGAGCCTATGG
The DNA here is from genome assembly GCF_036417355.1 of Akkermansia sp. RCC_12PD. Classification (NCBI taxonomy): domain Bacteria; kingdom Pseudomonadati; phylum Verrucomicrobiota; class Verrucomicrobiia; order Verrucomicrobiales; family Akkermansiaceae; genus Akkermansia; species Akkermansia sp. RCC_12PD. Next base: position 1,311,902 of record NZ_CP143889.1, read on the forward strand.
CGACAATATATTATATTAAAACTATTTGGGGGTTACGCAGAATTTATTATCTGCGTAGCCCTGAAGGAAAAGAAAGATTTTTCTTCAGAAAACCCAATAGAGAAATAGTCTTTATTTAGACAAATATGAATTAATTAAATTACTATTTACAGTAGTATGTTTTATCAAATTACTATTTGATAATCCTTGATATAAGGAGAATTTTTGTATAAAGGTGAAGGTAACCGCAAATTACCTTCACCTTTTTTATTTACCAAATTTCCTGAAAAGGAAGAGGTGATCTGTTGGATGGTTAGTCAAGTATGTAGATCCCGGGATTATTTCTGGATGGTACAAGTTGGAGAAATCCCTTCAACCCGAACAGAAGGGGATTCGGAACCGGAACCTGTAGAAGTGACAGCCAGCCTGAGTGTTGATGACTTGGGTGAATTTTCCATGGGGCCCTTGTCTATTAGTCTGCCCCCCCAAGGCCCAGCAGGAGGCAGTCCGGGACAAAGCGGTTCTGATTCGTCACGATTATCCCCTGGTTTCTACTGCGCAAGCCTCAGTTATGATAACATCGACTACAAAAAGAACAATAATAAAGCTTTCATGGATTTCACCCTGAATGCTTCTCCGGGAAAAGCTGTGCCGGAAGACAACGAAGACGATTCCTGTGATTGTGATCCCTGCGACTGCGACTGTGAATGTTCTTCAAGTGAAGGAAACAACAGCGGAGTTTCACCGGGGGGATCCGGTTCATCTCCTTCTCGTCGAAGCACGTGGAAGGAGTCACGTTGGGCAAGCTCATCGGGCGGAAAGAAAGTGGTTGCTACCGCTAATAAAAGCAATATGCTCTGGCAGGTTAATTTTGGTACTTTTCGGGGGTTAGGGGGTGTACCAGGTGGGGTGCTTGAAATTGCGGTGAGGAATTTTTCATCGGCAGTTTGGTCTGTTCAATCTCTCAGCTATAAACATCCGATAACCAAACGGTTGGAAAAACCTTCCGGAGCCGAATACATCGGTCAGCCTAATACCATGATCAAATGTATCAATGGAGCGAACAAAAGCCATTATTTGGTAGGAGGTGACGGAATGTCCGTCTTTGGTGCAGGAGTCTCAACTAAATCAGATCAATCCATCAGATTTCTTGCAATAGATGGGAATTTTTCGGAAATTTCCCGAAATACTATTTCTGGGAAAGCTTACATGGAAATTAAGGGTGCGAACAAAAGTTCAGTCATCTATTCTACCGATTCAGGACTGCCTTCAAGTTACAATACGTGGTCGGGCCGCAAAATTTCCTATGAAGAATTTAGGGATTATCTTGATGTCGTAACATCCACGGATGGAAGCCTGCGTCAAATCTGGAACATGTGGGATGGCTTGGCCAATATAGAAAATATCACTGCTGACGGGTACACGATTGCCCTGTATCTGCCCAGGCAAGTAGGGATGAAAGATGCTGAGAGTGGTTTGTATGCGGTGACTGGAGAACCATTCAAAACGTTTGAAATCGGTACAAACGAAGAACGTACTCGTCTTGTTGTTACGGAACGGGTGACAGGACGGGAACCATATGTCACTTCATGGTGGCAGACGGGTGAAGCGTGGTCCATGTCTCGCGGTACAGGTGAGGACGAAATTATAACGTTTAGAGAACGGGAAGAACTCGGGGACAATAAGTACCGGATTATCACAACAATCAAAAGGGGAATGAACGGAGAAGCCGTTTCCTGCACTTCGGAAACTTTTACCAAAACCGATGAAGGAACTTTGAGAAATGACAAGACGGTTGCCTATGGGAGCTCTTCTTCAGCCAAAATATCATATTCCTATGATTCTGCGGGACGTGGTAATTCCATCAGCCCTAATTATTCCATCAAGGGAGCGGTTCGTCAGAGCGGTTATGATACGCACAATAGGCCGTCCGTTTCGTATGAGCCTTGGGCAGGGGGTACACACAGGGTAGCCTATACCTATTATAAGGACGGGGATTTCTATGATTCGGATATTGACTACCAGCGCATTGCTCTTATTAAGGATGGGAATGCAACTCAATATCAACGAATTACATATACATACTTCACTGCCAGCCATGTGCGGCGCGTGGAAAAACGTATGACGGCGCTTGGTTCTGACAAGACCCAATTGGAAATAAAAGAAACATGGCTGGGAACGGCTCCAAATCCGCACGCCCAGGGACGCATTAAAATGGAACAGGGAATTGACGGAATCCAGACACACTATACTTATGAAGAAGATTTCAGTTATGGCTCCTTGTACAGGCAAACCGCTGAAATACGCGTAGAAGGAGAACTCATACCAGGTAAAAGTACCCGTTCCGTTACGTATGTCTCCGAGCAGGGCAACGATATGCGCATTGAAGACTATGCATTGTTGCTAGATGGTACATGGTCTTTGTTAGACACCGTTGATTATGAATATGATCGTGAAAATAGATGGATTAAACGCACGCGCTCCAATGGAAGGGTAAGCGAACGGGAAATGATGTGTTGCGGTCCCTTATGGGAGCGGGATGAGGATGGTGTGTTGACTACCTATTCGTACAACACGGCACGACAGCTCGTGGAAGTCATCCGCGCGGCAACAGACACAATCCCGGAAACAATCACATCCTACCAACGGGATGCGATGGACCGTATTCTTGAGAAGCGTGTGGACATTGGTCCGATGACGACCATCACAAAAACGAGTTACGATCTTCAGGGACGCATTATTTCCTATACGGATGAACTGGGCCGCGTCACTTCCTATTCTTATAGCGAGGATGGTTTAACGAGAACAATTATTAGCCCCACCGGCAGTTCGCTTGTTACAAAAATCCATCCGGATGGAACCATTCTGGAGGAGTCAGGAACGGGACAACGTCACCTGATCCATAACGTAGAAGCTACTAAAAATGGAATACGTACGACGGTTTCAACCCTTTCTACCGATGGGAAAAATTTCATTTTCCTTTCCCGGAAAACCGTGAACGGCTTCGGTCAGACGGTCAGCGAGGAAGTTCCCAATACGGATGGAGAATGGATTGCTACCCATTACAGATACAATGAAAAGGGGCAGAAAGTCCAGCGGCAAACCGGTAATCTGGCTCCTATCCTCTACTCCTATGATGTCATGGGAGTGCTTGAAAAGGAAATAGTAAAGTTGGATGGAGAGCCAACTCCCCTTAATTCTCGTATCACGGAATGGACTTCCTCGTATGAGAAAAGGGAAGATGGCATTTATTGGAAAGAGGTTACAAAAGCTTACTCTTCAACGGGAACCCCTATTGAAACAGCTCAATTGAAATTGGAAACCCTACTTCATCCATTATTAGAGGAGAAAACGATTACGGTGGATGCTCGTGGCAGTGAAACCGTGGAGTGGACGGAATATGGAGAGCCGGGGCAGCGTATACGGAAAATAAAAAAACCGGAATCGGATATTATTGAAGAGTGCATTCTTTCGGATGGTATTCTTGCCCACTTCAAGGACTGTACTGGTATCGTATCCCATTATACATGTCACTTTAATGAATCAGGAAAACGCGTCACCCGGACTGATGCCCGTAATAATACGGTTACTGTAGAACAGGATATTTCCGGTCGCACGGTCAAGGAGATTGATGCCGTTGGGAATACCACTATTACGGCCTATGATATTGCTACAGGTCTTCCTGCCGTTGTTACGGATGCCTTGGGGCATACTGTCTGTTATTCCTACGATGGAAGAGGAAGGAAAATCGGTGAATATGGCACGGGAATCCAGCCTGCCCTGTATGCTTATGACGATGCAGACAACCTTGTTTCCCTGACTACCTTCCGGGCGTTGAAAGAAACTATTGATTCCGATCCTGCCGACCGTATGGATGGTGATACAACAGTTTGGCATTATGATACGGCTACGGGATTGCTTCTCAGTAAAACTTATGCAGACGGTACCTCCGAAAACTACTCTTACGATGCCTTGAACCGGCTGGAGTACAGCATAGATGCGCGATCAATTACGGCACAACGGACCTACGCTTTTCTAACAGGTGAACTGGTGAGTATTATTTTCGATGACGAAACCACTACAAAAACGCCCTCCATTACTTATGCCTACAATCATCTTGGTATGGTCGTCTCCATCACAGATGGTTCGGGGATGCGGACATTTGACTACAACCAGTACAATGAATTGGAATCGGAAACGACCGATGGACTGGTCGGCAGTACGCTCACCAATTCCTTCGACGCTCTGGGCCGCGCTGGAGGCTATTCCCTCGCCTATGGAGGAGAAAACGTCCAGACCGTCACTACTGCCTACGACACTAAAGGACGCATGGGTAGTGCCGGTATGAATAGCATCGAAATGCCCTTCACCTACGGCTATAATGCAATTAATGGCTTGTTGGAAACCTTGAGATATCCCAATACCATGACAAGGTGGTATACTTATGAACACAAACGGAATCTTGTCACAAAGGTGGACTACCTGCGCCCCGGCAGCACCAATTATCCGGCGAAAGTCGATTACGCGTACGATGCGCTGGCTAGGCCAACCAGCAAGAAAGATTACTTCAACACGCCCAATCCCTCTCTCACGCACACCTATAGTTATAATGACCGTAGCGAACTCACCTCCGATGTGATGACCCGTGGCGGCATATATGGCTACGGATATGATAACATCGGCAATCGGAAAACATCACAGGAAGGTGCGGGGGCTCCCGCCACTGTGTATATGGCAAACGATCTCAACCAGTACGCTTCCATTGTGGAAGATGGAGAAACATCCTTCATTCCCATCTATGATATGGATGGGAACCAGACGAAGGTGAAAACTTCCAGTGGAGAATGGAGCGTTACTTACAACGGCCTAAATCAAGCTATCCTCTTTGCACAGGGTAGCAAGCGTGTAGAATGCCTCTACGACTATCTGAACCGCCGCGTCGAAAAAGCCGTCTATGAAGGAGAAATACTTGTTTCAAAAAAACGGTTTATTTACCGAGGTTACCAACAAATTGCAGAACTGGACGCCTCAAGTATAAAAAGGCAGGTAGAACCTGTCCTGAGAAAAACCTATCTATGGGATCCTGCGGAGTCTGCGGCAACCCGCATTCTGGCAATGACGGTGTTTAATGGAAGTGGCTCCTATGTAGAAGACCTTTACTATATGCACGATGCGTTGAAAAATACCATCGCCCTGTTTGGCATCCAGGCGGGACGTAGAGCCTTGTATGAATTCGGCCCTTATGGAGCCATCATCAAGATGGAAGGAAATGCGGCGGAAGAGAATCCATTCCGGTTTTCGTCGGAATATTACGACGATGAACTTGGCCTCGTGTATTACAATTACCGCTATTACAATCCGCAGCAAGGAACGTGGCTCTCCCGGGAACCTGTAGGAGAGCAGGGAGGGAACAATCTCTATGGGATGGTTAATAATCGGATTTCCTCCAGGGTTGACTATCTAGGGCTCATTCCTATGGAAATGGGAGAATATATGGCTGGAAAATCCATAGGATTTTCTAATTTGTCCAATCAGGAAAAACAACAAGCCCGCGAAGCTATAGGGAATACGCCCAGTGCACAGGAAGTCGCAGATATGGCACAAGAAATAGTGGACACCAGTCAGGATCATTTGGATGATTTGCAGACGGCTTTAGATGCTGTAGGTGTCATTGATCCAACGCCTGCATGTGATTTGACGAATGCCTTAATTCATTGTTGCCGTGGTAATTGGATGGACATTGGTATCAGTTTAGCCGGTTGTGTGCCGTATTTTGGAGATTCGCTTAAAGGTATTAAGTACGGTGCCAAATTAGGTAAGGGAGGAAAAACAGAAAAAGCGCTCAAAGAAACAGAGAAAAATTTAGCTAAAGGTATTCGTGAAAAAGATTTAGGCCCTAGTGGTAAGCCAAAAATTCATAATAAAGACCTATCCAGTAAAAAGGAAGCAAAAGAAGCAGCGCAACACGAAGGTAAGGGCAATCCCATGCATCATCCTAATCCTACGGTAGGCTCACCCCATTATCATGCCACAGACAAGGATGGAAAAAAAATTCCAGGAACTCATTATAATTATCCGAGATGATGAAACGAATTATATCCTATTATGGCGCATTAGTGCATTTCAAAAACATGGGGCCTGATGACGAAATGTTCGATCAAAATAAAGGTCAATATGGGGCCTATGGATATCTCTTTGCAAGAACAGACAGCGAGTTGACGTTTAAAAAACTTATAGAAAACTATGCAGATGAATATCGGACGGGTATTATTGAGATTTCCAATATGGAAAAAAGGCCGGATTTTGACGGAGAAGGCTACTATCATTACTTGGGCATTTATACCGATCTTTCGATCAATTGTTATTCTTTGACCACAGAGAACGACTTTGTTGAAAAAACATGTCATGACCCTATTCTTATTCCTATCTGGAGAAGTGCGACTGTCATCATAAAAAATTGCGGGAAGGACGATGAATTGTTTGTTGATCTTTCTCACGCACCAAGTGCAAAATTGTATGTTATGGCAAAAACCACAACGGAGGAACTTTTTATCACGCTTATAGAGAATTATGTATCGGATTATCATTCTGAGATCATCGGAATAGAAAATCTGAGGGTGGAGAAAAATGTTGATAATGTGGAAATGGCTGGCAGTGAACATCAATATATGGGAATTTATGACAATGGGTGCCTTGAAGCAGTTGAAGAAGTGGGCGCATAAAGAAAGGTAAATGCATAAGGCGCTTTACATTATTGGTTTTCCTTCTCTATACGGAGGCGCAGGAGCTGAGCTTTACCATCAGCTTCAGGTATGGGAAAGGATAGGAATGGAAATTCACTTCATCCCCACACAGGATGATGTTCAGAAGAATCCCCTCTATTCCGAAATGGCTGCCTGTGGGAGTACGATTCATAATGCTTTTGACTGGTCAGTCATTCCTGATGGTGCTCCTGTCATCAGTTTTTGCAATCAGGAGTTCTTGAATTCATTGCCTGAAATCCGTCAACGTTCGAGACGCACGATTTTCGTCAACTGCATGACCTGGCTTTTTGGCAAGGAAAAGGAAGCTATGCAACGCGGAGACATCGCTCTCTTTCTCTATCAAAATGAAAATGTTAAAACAAACCTCATGCCTCGTCTTAAGGCACTGAATGACGATGCGAACATTCGATTCATGAGCTTCCGGCCCTACTTCGACGATGCGGCCTTTCCCTTCATGGGAAAACGCCTTTCGGACTGGTTTGGAGCGGGTCATATCTCCCGACAGGAAGACGATAAATTCAGCAAAGATATCCTCAAAATATATGAATATTTTTCCTCACCTATAGAAAAGAGAGGTTTTTTTCTTGGCTTCGATGCCCGTAGCCAAGCGAAGACTGGAGAACCGCCTGCCTGGATCGAAACCTACCACGATCACAATGACCTTTCGCAGCAGGAATTTTACCACCGTTGCCATATTATCTTGCAACCCACGGACACCACAGAAAACTGGCCCCGTATAGGCTTTGAGGCGATGGCGAGTGGTAGCGTTCTCATCGTGGACAAACGTGGGGGATGGGAGCAGATGATCGAACACGGCAAGACCGGGTGGCTCTGCGAAAATACGGGAGACTTCATTGCCTACGCCTCGAAAATGGCTTGGGAACCGCACTTGCGTGAAGACATAGCTGCGGCTGCCCGTGAGCGCGGGCGGAAACTTGGTGGTATGGAAGCCTCATTAGAAAGCTGGGAAGAAGTATTCTACAGTCTCGATCAGTTGCCGGAATAGCATTCATTTGTATGGCGGCATATGGGGCCTCTGCTGGTAGGCTATCATCAATCAAAAGGAAATCTTCACAAATTTAACATTGTTTAAGTGAGCTATCGCTACCCGATTTTTCCTGTTTTGTTCACCGGCCTCCGCATCAAGTGGAAAAAGATGTTCCTGTCCGTTTGCCTGGAAGTGGCGGCAGTAACACCTTCCTGAAAGGAATGCAGGGAACGCCAGCATCCGATCAAGGACGGCAGGAATGCCCGGTTGTCGGTAGCGGACAGTTTTTTCCTTTCATAACTGGAGGTTTGTCTCAAGGAACAGAAAATTTTTGAGATAGGGTTTCTGTTCCTGAAGAAGGTGGATAGGGCCATCCGGATGTTTCATGTTGATCTTCCTTATCTGCTCTTTTTCCGGGGCCAACACGGCAAACGCTTCTTTCTGGAATTTCAGCCATTCTTTTTATTTGCTCCCTGGATTCGGTATCCAGCTTTCCTTGTGAGTACTTGAGTTGAATTTCGCGCACCTCCATCTCAATAATCTCTTCGGGAGTAACCTGGAATTTATTGAAATTGTATTTTCCAAAGGCAAGCGTATGCAGAGCGCCCACCTGGTGCATGTACCATGCAGTACAGGCAAGATCCCGATCCATCTGGCTGGCTGCGGTTTCTGAAGGGATTTCATTGCCGCGGTACGATTTTTAGAGCCGGGAGCAGCAACCGCACAGGAAAAGAATGGGAAAGAGCAGTAATTTCATGATTCCTCGTTAATGAATTACTCCCAGTATGTCAGATCGGGATGTTTTGCCACTGAACCGGAAAAAATTCCTCCCGGCTTCACAAGTTCTGCTGCATGGAATGTTATCGGCGCGTCAGATGCCGACCACGGCACCAATAGTCTGGATGATGACCTTCGCGATGATGGTCATCAGGATGAGAGCCACGGGGTAGGCGGTGGCGTAGCTGACCACCGGGGCCTGGGAATCCGTTTTGCTGGCGATGGCGCCCAGGGCCGGAGTGGAGGTCATGCCGCCGCAGATGCCGCCCAGGCATTCAAGAATGTTCATCTTGAAGACTTTCATGCCGACAAAGTAGCCGGAGAACATGCCCGCGCAGGTGACGATAATGCCCATCACAAAGACGGCCACGCCGTGGGTGGCTACCGTGTCCACCAGGTCCGCCCCGCCCTTGATGCCCGCATCCGCCAGGAAGAAGACCAGGCCGAGGTCTTGAAGAAGCAGGCGCGTGGGGCGTGGGATGTACCCCACAATGGGGCCCAGGCGGCCGAAGTGGCCGAGGAGCAGGGCGACGATCAGCGGACCGCCGGCAATTCCCAGCGAAATGCCCATGCCGTTGCCCAGGCTGAAGTTGACCAGCCCCAGAATGATGCCGAGGGACAGGCCGAATCCCAGGGAAAGGAGGTCCGTCTGATTCATGTCCTGGCTGCGGTGTCCGATTTTTTCCCCGTATTTGGTGAGGTTTTCCGGCGAACCGACGACGGTGAGCACGTCGTTTCGTTCCAGCGTCGTGTCGCCCGTGGGGACAAAGGTGAACCCCAGCCGGGAGATGCGGGAGATGATGACGCCGTCCGTACGGAGGGTTTTCAGGTCGCGGAGCTTGCGTCCCGCATAGTCCTTGTTGGTCAGGATCAGCTTGCGGCGTTCCTTCTGGGAGTCCATGGGGTAGGGGTTTTCACAGGCTTCCCCCAGGAACGCGATGTCGTGCGGCATGGTATCGCTGTTGCCTACGATGAGGACTTCCGTCCCTTCCCGGAAGGTGTCTTCCGGCGTCAGAGGCATCAGCCTGCCGTCGCGCACCACGCGGGTCACCATGCAGTGCAGGCCGTCCAGCAGCTTGCAGTCCGCAATGTTCTGGCCGAGCAGGTTGGGCTGGTTGACGCGGACCAGGCGGGAAATGATGCTGGCTTCCTGCTTGGCGTGCATGGCCCTGGCCTCCTTGTGCAGGTCAAAGTGCAGCAGGCGCGGCAGGAGCTGGACGAACAGAACCACGCCCACGACCCCGAACGGATAGGCGATGCCGTAGCCGATGCTGACGCCGCTGCCGGAGGCTCCGGGCAGGCTTTCCGTGGCGGCCGCAAGAGCCGGGGTGCTGGTGCAGGCCCCCGCGAAGATGCCGGAGGAAATACCCGCGGGCACATTGAACCAGATGCCGCACAGGCAGGTGAACAGAGCGGAAACGCCCACAATTACGGCGGACATCACGGCCAGTTTGCTGCCCTGCTTGGCGATGGCGGAAAAGAAGCGGTTGCCTGCGCTCAGCCCCACGCAGTACACGAAGAGCGCCAGGCCAAGCTGCCCCACTCCATTGGGAATGGCCAACCGGTAGTGGCCGGCGGCAAGCGCCACGAAGAGCACGCCGGAAAGGCCGAGGTTGAGGCCGTATATTTTAATGCTGCCAAGGGCGATGCCGAAGAAGATGATTCCGAAAAGGACCAGGGTATTGTGGTTGAGCAGGATGTCGAACATGTGGAGCGGTATCAGTTTCTTCCGTTGCCGAGGTCGAAGTTGCGGAATTGGACGGGGAGGGAGGATGAATCCACCCTGCTCCGGTCAAACGGGCGGTCCGGCGTGGGGAGAGAGTTGAGCGTTTGTGTGGTCTGGTAAAAATTTTGCACGAAGTAGTTGCCTTCATAACCCCGCTTTGTCAAGTCGCGTATGATGGTGTTGACGTGATCTTCCGTCAACAGGTCCGGGTGCACGGTCGTTCTGACTTCGAAAGGGATTTTTGAGGCAATCAGATAGTCCAGCGTTCTGGAAAAGAACGGAAACAGGCCGGGCCTTCCCGTGATAGCGCCGTATTGTTCGGCGGGGGCCTTGTAGTCCAGGGCAATGTAGTCGCAAAGCCCTTTTTCCACCAGGGTTTCCACGACGGAGGGCCGCGTTCCGTTGGTGTCTATTTTGATGGCGAAGCCGAGTTGCCGGATTTCACGGCAGATGGGAATAAGGTCGGGACACAGCGTGCATTCGCCTCCGGACAGGACCACTCCGTCCAGAAATCCCACCCGATCTCTGAGGAAATCGAGGTAGTCCGTTCGTCCGCCGGTTCCGGAGGCCGCATTTTTAACCAGGGAGACGTTGTAACAGTACTGACAAAACAGATTACAGCCTCCCAGCCAGAAGATGCAGGCCACCTTGTTGGGAAAGTCCAGCAAGGTGAGCGGCGTGATGTCCGCTATGCCCCGACCCGTTCCCATTGACTTCGCATATGTTATTGGGAAAATTAACGTGGCTGTTCCGTACGAGGGGAACAGTTGCAGGGAGCGTCCGGTTCAACGAAGTGGACGCGGTCATGGAATTCGCCCTGCTTGCCGGCATTGAAGGTTTCCACGGGGCGGTGGTAGCCCATGACGCGCGTGTACACGGTGCAGCGGGTGCGGTCCTGGGCGTATTTGCTTAGTATTTCCTGTTTGGTCATTGTTGTTTTGATGGTTGGATTGAAATGAGGCGGCCGGTTGAAAAGGCGGTTATTCGTGTCTGTGAAGGCGGAGCAGCTCCTCGTCGCAGAAGGGACAGTACTGGTGCTCCCCGCGCAGATAGCCGTGTTTCTCGCAGACGGAAAAAAGCGGGGTGACGGTCAGGTACGGCATGCGGAAACGGGTCAGCACTTTGCGGACGATGTCCCGGCAGGCTTCCGGAGAACTGATGGCTTCATTCATGTACATGTGAAAGACGGTTCCGCCGGTGTAGCAGCACTGGAGTTCGTCCTGGAGCTGGAGTGCCCGGAACAAGTCGCTCGTATGGCCCACGGGGAGCTGGGAACTGTTGGTGTAATAGCGCTGGCCCACGGGGCCCGCCTGGATGATGTCCGGGTAGCGTTTCTGGTCCTCCCGGGCGAAGCGGTGCGTGGTGCCTTCCGCGGGCGTGGCTTCCAGGTTGTAGAGGTTGCCCGTTTCCTCCTGGTATTCCTGCATGCGGAGGCGGATGAACTCCAGGATTTCTTCCGCGAACTTTCTGCCTTCTTCCGTGGTGATATCCATGGTGTCATTGGAGAAGTTGCGCAGCAGTTCGTTCATGCCGTTGACGCCGATGGTGGAAAAGTGGTTGCGGAAGGTGGGCAGGTAGCGCCTGGTGTAGGGGTACAGGCCGCGGTCATACATTTCCTGAACGAAAGCACGCTTTTTTTCCAGGCAGGATTTGGCCAGGTCCAGCAGTTCCCCCAGCCGTGCGAACAGAGCTTCCCGGTTCTGTTTGAAAAGGTAGCCCAGGCGCGCCAGGTTGATGGTCACCACTCCGATGGAACCGGTCATTTCCGCGGAGCCGAACAGGCCGCCGCCGCGCTTGAGCAGTTCCCGCAGGTCCAGCTGGAGGCGGCAGCACATGGAACGCACGGCGTCCGGCTTGTAGGCCCGTTCGTCAGGCACGCGTTCCCCGTTTTCATTGACAGTGTACTGGCTGCCGATGAAGTTCTGGAAGTAGGAGGAGCCTATCTTGGCAGCATTTTCAAACAGGAGCGGGACGTTTTCCCCTTCCCAGTCGAAGTCTTCCGTGATGTTGACCGTGGGAATGGGGAACGTGAAGGGCTGCCCCGTGCTGTCGCCTTCCGTGAGCACTTCATAGAAGGCCTTGTTGATCAGGTTCATTTCCTTCTGGAAGTGCTTGTAGGTCAATTCAGTCAGACTGTTCACCCCGCGTTCCTTCGCTAGGAGGAGCAGGGCGGGGTCTTCCACTCCTTCAAACAGGTGTTCTCCGCCACTGAAAGGGGCCTGGTCCTGAAGGTCGCGCGGAACAGTCCAGTCGATCGTTACGTTGGTGAAGGGGGACTGCCCCCAGCGGGAAGGTACATTCAGGTTGTACACGAAGCTGCGGATGTCCTTCTTGATGCGGGTGAAGTCCGCCTGGTCCTTGAAAACGTAAGGGGCCAGGAAAGTATCAAAGGAGCTGAACGCCTGGGCTCCGGCCCATTCGCTCTGCAGAATGCCCAGGAAATTGGCCATCTGGCCCAGGGCTTCCCGGAAGTGGCGGGGAGGCCGGCTGTTTACGCGGCTGCGCACGCCGTTGAACCCTTCATTCAGAAGGTTGCGCAGGCTCCAGCCCGCGCAGTAGCCCGTCAGGCAGTCCAGGTCGTGAATGTGGTAGTCCCCTTCCCGATGGGCGGTGCCTTCCCGTGCGGAATAGACTTGGTCCAGCCAATAGTTGGCGATCACCTTGCCAGCGGTGTTGTTGATCAGCCCGGCATTGGAATATGTGGTGTTGGAGTTGGCGGCGATGCGCCAGTCGCTCTGGCCGATGTATTCCTCCACCGTCAGCTTGCAGTCCACATACGTATTGCCGGAATACAGGCCGGCAATCTGTTCGCGCTGCATCTTGTGCAGGAAGCGGTAGGTGATGAAAGCCTTGGCGGTTTCAAAATATCCGCAGCGGAACAGAGCCCGTTCAATCAGGTCCTGGATTTCCTCCACGGTTGCGTTGTCCTGGTGGCCCAGCTTGGCCTCCACCTCTTCATAAATGGCGCGGTTGTAAACAGTGCCGGAACTGTGGAACGCCTTTTTAATGGCTTCCTCGATCTTGTAGCCCTGATATGGTTCCTTCTTTCCGGAACGTTTGATGATGCTTGTCGCCATGGTGATGTCTCGCTTGAAAGGATGATGACCGCTCATCCGCGAGCCTGGCACAAGCCTGGAAAATCATAAGCAGGGGAAGCCGCGTGCAGCCCGTCTGGAAAGCGGTACACGAGGAAACCTGTGCGTATGTTCATCCTGTCCGCGGGATGGGAGATACGGCAGCATCAGGTCGTCTTCTGGCTCCCGGTGCGACATGTGATGGAGACTTCCCGATTAACTGGCAATCAGTGTCCGGTCCATCGTCTACCGGTTACAGCGGCGCGTCCGCGACGGATTTTCACCGTCTTCCGTTACCTGCGCTGAAATGCAATGAACCATAGAACATATAGGGCTGCAAGGAAAATGTGCAAATAATGTATTAAATATTTTTATTATACAACATATTGTATAATATTGGAAGCGGATGATTGAAAATACGGCATCCGCCTTCGTCATGACACCATATGTGCCCGGAAGGGCTTCCCTGAGGACGGCATGAGAAAATGGATCAAAAATTACGGGTTCTTTGTTTTACTTTTGTCTTGCCTGATCCGTCCGGGTTATGCATATCAACTGATTGGACGGCGCCATCAAACTTCTGCGTTTATCATTCAAACGCTATCATTAAAGGGGTAAAACGATTCTGCGGGATTATTTCATATAATTCCGAAAAATGATTAAGGAAGAAATTTTAAAACTGGTTTGTTTGTATATATGAGTATGCAAGGATTTTCTTTCTCATTCAACAGGCTGCAACAAAGCATACTGGTTCTGTTTCTGTTCTTTTTGTCCGTATTCAGAGTTGCTTCCGGCGCTCCTGCGGACTGGAAGGAAAAAACCATCAAGGAAAATCTTGAACTTGTAGCAGCCTGGCAGATAGCCCATCCTGTCAAGCGTTCCCATTTGCATTGGACCTATGGGGCATTTTATTCCGGCCTGATGCAGTATGCCCTGGCCAATCCGCAGAGCATGAAGCTTCAAACCGTGAGGACGGTCGGGGAAGGCAGCCAATGGGGCATTCTGAAACGGCCTTACCATGCGGATGACCATGCGATCGGCCATGCCTGGATGGAAATGGCCATGGAGGATGAAAACCCCGCCGCCGCCGAAAAGATCCGGGCCGTTCTGGATAAGGTGATGGCCCGGCCCTCTTCCGCTTCCCTTGAATTCCAGACGCCCGGATGCCAGGACCGCTGGTGCTGGTCGGACGCCCTGTTCATGGCGCCCCCCGTATTCGCGAAGCTGGCGGCCTATACCGGGGACCGCCGGTATCTGGAGTTCATGGACCGGGAATACAAGGCCGCATACGATTATTTGTTCGATAAGAAGGAAGGCCTGTTTTACCGGGATTCCCGCTACTTCACCATTCCGGCGGCCAACGGGAAAAAGATGTTCTGGAGCCGCGGAAACGGCTGGGTAATTGCCGGACTGCCGATGATTCTGCAGGACATGCCGCAGGACTGGCCCACACGTCACTTTTACGTGGACCTGCTCAAGCGCATGGCGGCGGCATTGAAGAAATGCCAGTCTCCCGACGGCTCCTGGCACGCCAGCCTGATGGACCCCGCCGAACCGCCCTTGAAGGAAATGAGCGGCACCCTTTTTATCATGTACGGGATGATGTGGGGCGTGAACCAGGGTTATCTGGATGAAAAGGAATATTTGCCCGTTATCCGGAAGGCATGGCAGGCGGCCTGCGGCGCCGTGAATGCGGAGGGAGCGCTGGGCTGGGTGCAGCCGATCGCGGACAAGCCGGGTCATTATTCCGGGAATGATACGGAAGTGTACGGTTCCGGAGCCTATCTGCTGGCCGGCTGCGAACTGCGCAAATGGGTGATTCGTCAAGATCATCCGCGTCGGAAAACCGTTTCCGTCACCAATCCCTTGAATGTTTTCCGACCCCGGGAAACGGTGTCCGTTCCGTGGAATCCCGGAAAAGGGCGGGATTCTTCCCGGCTGCGCGTGTTTGATGTGCGCAACGGCTGCGTGATCGTTCACCAGCTGGCGGATACCGACGGAGACGGCAGGATGGACACCCTGCTGTTCCAGAGCAATTTCCGCGCGGGAGCGTCCCGCGATTTCTGGATTCTGGAGAATTCCTCCCTGGATGCCGCTCCTGTGGAAGGGGTGTGCTTCAGTCGTCATGTGCCGGAGCGGCTGGACGATTTTGCGTGGGAAAACGACCGTACGGCCCACCGTATTTACGGTCCGGCAGTTTCCAGGCCTGCGCCGGAGGGGGAGGGGCTTGTTTCCAGCGGAACGGACGTATGGAGCAAGAAGGCAGGGGTGCCTGTAATTAATGAATTTTACAAGAAGGGAGATTATCACCGTGACCACGGCAACGGACTGGACATGTACAATGTGGGGCCCGGACGCGGATGCGGCGGCATTGCCGTATTCAGAGACGGGAAAGCCCATGTTTCCGGCAACTGGGCCAAGGTACGGACCCTGTACAACGGACCTGTTCAGACCGCTTTTGAAGTAAGTTACGCGCCGTGGAACGTGGGAGGAGGAATGAAGGCTGTCGAGACCAGGAAGGTGACTCTGGATGCCGGAAGCCATTTCACAAGGGTAAGAAGTTCCGTGACTCTGAACGGGGGCAATTCTTCGGAAATCCGAGTCGGTGCTGGCCTGGATACCGGGAAGAAAAGGAACAGTTATGAAGTTGTCACGGCGGACCGTGAAGCCGGAATCATGGCCGCATGGAGCAGGCCCAAGGAGGATAACGGCTGTTTCGGAACCGCTGTTATGGTGCCGTGGGCGCCGGATGGCGCCGCGGAGGATGGAGAGGGATGCTCCTACTGGACCCGCTCCATGAAGAGCGGGAATTCCTTTGACTGGTACATGGGGGCGGTATGGAGCAAGGCTTCTCCCGTCAAGTCCGCTGAACAATGGGAAAAAGAGGTGCGCCGCGTCCGCGATTGCATCCGGACTCCGCTCCAGGTAAAAGTGCGTTGAGTTCCGGCGGGCGCCGTTTTATCGCAGAATGTCGTGGTTTCCTTCACAGGCTGGCTGCCGTGGCCGTTGCGAACGGCTGCCAGTCCGCCAGCACTTCCGGCTGGATGGGAACGGCGGTTTCTTTTGCCTGCGGGGCGGCCAGGTTCAATTCCGGCCGCACGGTCTCTGAGCGGATGGCCGCCAGGGACAGGAGGGTATGGAAAATATGGTCGTGTGAAACGGCTTTCAGGCGGTTGGCCTTCAGGGCGCGCACCATGTCCGGGTAACGCGCGGCGAAAGCGTCCGAATACCAGACGAACATGGCAGGGCGGTAAACACAGGGGAGAGTGTGGCCCTGGAACATTTTCCCTTTTTCTCCCAGGGCCACGCCGTGGTCGGAACAGTAGAAATAAATAGCGGGCCGGTCTTTCAGCCGGCTGATCATGCGGTGCACGGAGGCGTCAAGGTCCACGATGGAATTGTCGTAGGCATTGATCGTTTCATCCAGATGCGCCTTGGGGTCGTCCATGTTGCAGCGGGCCGGAGTGAAACGGGCGGCTTTTTCCGGATAGGAAAACGCCATGTGGCTGCCCTCGTTGTAAATGACGTACAGTTGTCTGGCGTTCCCGTACTCTCCCAGACATCCCTCCATTACCAGGGAAGTGCGCTCCTGCATCATGTCCGGTGTCCGGTGAAGCGGCGGCGTTTGTTTCTGCACCCGGCAGTTCCGGGTCAGGATGCCCAGGGAATAGTCGTGCACGGAATCCCCGTTCAGGTCCATGATGCGGATGGATTTGAAGCCGTGCTTGTTGAAAAGGTCAATAAAGGAGGAATGGCCGGGCTGGCGCCGCTCCAGTTCCGCATCCGTAAACATGCCGATGGCGGAAATGCGCGTAACGATGCCGAAGGAGGTAGCGTGGGGGAAGGAAACGACATTGGGCTCACGGGAGAGCAGAGGCATTGTATTGCGGTGGTAGCCGTTGAGAGGGAGATGGTCGGCCCGGACGCTCTCGCCCATGTGGAAGACGACGACCAGGTTGTCCGGCGCATCGCAATGGGAAAGCGGCTCCGCGCAGGAGGGAAGCTCCTGGAGCAGGTTGAACTGCCTGGCGTCATTTGCAACGTACTCGTTGACCAGCTTGTGAGCCATTACAAAATCCACCAGCGGCCAGCCCATCGCCTTGTCGGAAGTATAATAGAGGTAAAGGGGTTCCGCACTGCAGGAAACGGCCGGGATGCTCAAAAGAAGGGAAACGCCGTAAAGGCTCCAGATGCAGGCAAGGGCGGCCCATGTGGCCGTCTGGTGAAGGGAACGGCGGCTCCAGTAGATGGCCAGGTAGATAAAGCCGGCCAGCAGCAGCGTTCCCGCTATGGAGCCGGCCGTGCAGAAGGCGCAGGCTTCCTGGAAATTGGTTTCTGCGATGCTGGCCAGGACGGAGAGGCTCAGGGTCACTCCGTACCGC
Source organism: Akkermansia sp. RCC_12PD (assembly GCF_036417355.1). Taxonomy (NCBI): domain Bacteria; kingdom Pseudomonadati; phylum Verrucomicrobiota; class Verrucomicrobiia; order Verrucomicrobiales; family Akkermansiaceae; genus Akkermansia; species Akkermansia sp. RCC_12PD. Next base: position 1,329,592 of record NZ_CP143889.1, read on the forward strand.
ATTTGCATCATGTACAGGCCCGCATTGAACAGGATGACGGCCGGAAGAACGGCGTAAGCCGTGAAGCGGTATTTCAGGCAGAGCAGGATGACGCCGCAGAGCAGGATGACGCCGCAGAGCAGGCTGGTGGAGCAGACAATCCCCATGCAGCTCATCAGCACGCTTTGACCGTCATTGAGTACATATGGATTGACCACCAGTGCCGCTACGAGGCTGGCCGCCCACAGGCAGCGCATGCGGCGGGGTACGAACGCGGCACGCAAAGCCTGCAAAACCGCCGTCCATACGTGTTGTTTTGCAAGGTGCCGTGCCGGAGAGTCGGTAGTTGTCCGGGGTATTGCCATCAGATGAACGGGGCGGGGTTCCTTCCGCCCCGGAAAGAAGCTATTGTAAGGCCTCGGAAACGAGGCTCAAGCAGAATTATGCCGGAATGAATTTCATGGCGGCGAGGGTTTATCTAATTGAAGTATTCGTCAAAGGTGGAAAAATTGAAAAATACGTTTCCTGACGTTTCTATGAGCAATAGTTTATCCCATTCGTCATCTATTCCCTGGTTTCCCCGACGTTTCAAATAAAAAAGTTCCTGCAGACGCACCCGGTTGGAGGAGAGTGATTGAAGCAGTTTTTTGGCTTCCCCGGCATTGCCGGAAAGAGGGTCCATGGGGATTGCCTGGTTCAAAGCCTGCCGGGTTTTGTCCCACTCTCCTTGTTCCGCAAAAAAACGGCCTTTGAGCAACAGCAGCAACTGACGGGATGCATAAGAGGTGTATTTGGAGAAAGATTTTTCCAGATGTTGAAGGGCTAGTGATGGATTATTTTTATAAGTGTCGTCCAATTTGAAAAGATCTGCCCCCATGCGGATATTGTCCCAGGCATGCGTACGCAGGTAACGGGACATTTTGGAATGGGGAGAAATGGAAATAATTCGGGCCTGCACTTTTTCCACTGGCTCTTGTAGAAATGAATCCAGGAAGGAGGGGTCCTTTTTCAGGGGGTGGATGTATGGTTCCACAGCCAGGTAAGATTCCAGGAACTGCTTTACGACAGGAGAGGCATTGAGCCGTGTTTGATAAGGCTGGAGGAATGATTGCAGCTGTTCCATGTTTTCTGCGTTGGAGATGATTTTGAGAAGTTCACTCAAAAGCTGGTTCATCTGCTCAATACGGCGAGCGCGTTTTTTTAATCCGCTGGAATCTTCGCCGTCGTTTTTCAGCGTTTTTTCCATCCAGTTGCGGTAGGAAGCATGGAATTGTTCTATTCCGTCAGGCATGGACAGGAACAATTGTCCGATGAGGCGGAAATCCGGATTTTTGCCGGGCTGCCTGTCCAGGGATTGAAGAATTTTCTGTATGACGGGTTTGCGCTCGGCCGCAATAACCAATTCTTCCAGGACCCAGTCCATTCCCATGGTCCATTCACCGGAGAAACTGTAGTAGGGGCGGCTGGAGGCATCACAAAAAACGATGGCGGTGGACGGAGAATCCTCCGGGTCGGACAGGGGCATTTGCTACTTCACCAGAATGTAGTTGCGGCGTGCGGCATTTGTGAAGTGAATGGAATGGAACAAGGGCTCCGGATTTTCGTCACTGAACAGGGGGTATTCCCCGATTTTGTAAAGCACCAGGATATCCTTGCCATCATTTTGCGCAGCTTGTTTTGCCTTTTCCATGTCCTGCAGCCAAGTTTCATCCGAGGCGGCGGCAGTACACAGCCACAGACAGCAAACGGTCAGTATGAGGAAGATTTTTTTCATTATTGGAATTAGTTGATCTCCAACCATTAGCACTGCTTTTTCATTTCTGCAAGCCCATCTTTAATGGAGATGATGACCGCTGTATCTGTCAGGACGCCTGGTACACATGGGGAAAGGGAGGTAAACAGGTTTTACCGGATTTGCCTGCAAGTGGAGTTTCATGGAAGAGGGCGCGGCTGTGGCTGCACAGGAGCAAATTTCCGGCTACCGGCATTATTTACCCGGAATTCCGTAAACCGAATGATGTTGGAATTTTTTACCTGAGATTCTTTGGCAATGATTGACAATCAGCTGTGGCAAGGTATATAGGAGACATATGGAAACTCAAAACCAACCTGTTGCCTGTCAATGTTCTGGAGTCCTTAAAGGTATTACGGTCGCTTGTGCCGTGCTGGCCGTGGTGCTTCCATGGTTCGGCATGATGGCGGCCCTTATCGGTATTCTGCTTGCGGTAGTATCCATCGTATGCGCCATTGTGGCCGTATGTAAAAAGGCCACCATGTTCGGCATCATCATGATCGTCGTGGGCATGATTGCCGGCGGCATAGCTACGGGTGGGTATTTGTTCTCCGTAGCCAAGGATTTGAATCTCGTTGATCAAGGCAAGATTCAGGTAGAGTTTGCAAAGAAAATCGAGGCTGCCCAGAAGGCCGGCGACCTGAAGAAGGTGGAGGAGCTGAAGAAGGAGCAGCAGGAGGCACTGGAACAATATTCGCAGAATCTGCAGAAAAAGTTCGCTAAATAGAAACTCTTGCTCTTTTCCGGCCCGCGTGTATTGCGGAAGCTGGTGTAAAAAACCGCCCGGGAATAACCCGGGCGGTTTTGCAATGTCATGGAAGGTCTCCGGTGCTCAAGCAGAGTTTATCCAATGACGAGGAATTTTTCAGCCTTGGTGCCGCAGAGGGGGCAGGCTTCCACACCTTCCAGAGATTTGAAGGTGTCCCCGCACACAAGGCAGATCCAGTATTGTCCGGGCAGGGCGCTGGTGTCTCCGTTTTCCAGGGCCTGGAGGGCGGCGGCGTAAAATTCGGCATGTTCCTTTTCCGCTTCCGTGGCCCAGGTGAAGGAACGGACGGCGGCCTTCTGCCCTTCTTCCTCCGCTGCGGCGATGAATTCCGGATACATGCTTTCAAATTCATGGGTTTCCCCGGCAATGGCGGCTTTCAGGTTTTCCGCCGTAGTGCCCACATGAATCTGGATGTCAAAGGGGTCCATGCTGGCTCCGAGTTTTTCCAGTACCTTGTTGTGGTTGGCGGCATGGACGGATTCAGCCTTGGAAGCAGCTTCAAACAGTTTCTGGATGAGAGGCTGCCCTTCCTGGGCAGCTTTGGCTGCATAGGCCGCATAAGTGGCGGAGGCGGTGCTTTCGCCAATAATGGCGGCTTTCAGATTTTCTATGGTCTTGGTCATCGGAATTAAATTTATAATAATTCTAAAAAGATGCAACTGAAAAAGTCCGGAAGCTTGAAAAAATGGCAAAACACGTTTTCTGCGGCATCAGAGGGAGCCGTAACACAATGAGGCATTGACGCAGACATGGAGAGCCTGTACAAGGAGAACGCTATGAAGAGCATTGTAACAATTAGTTCGGCATGTGCCCTGGCATTTGCAGGTATGGCTTCCGCCCAGGATGCCCCGGCTCCGGCCCCCGCGCCGGCTGCTGAAACGCCTGCGGAGCCGGCTGCACCGGCCGCTGAAGTTTCCAAGGAAGCGAAGGAAGCCGCAGACCAGATGCTGGCATTGATGAAGGAAATGTCCGCTACGCTCAGCACGGTAAAGGACAAGGCCACCGCAGATGCGGCCGCCGAAAAGATGGCGAAGATCAATGAAAAGGGCGAGGCCCTTTCCAAGGACGCCCAGAAATTGGCGGACCAGGTGGACGCCGCCATGCAAGCCCGCCAAGCTGAACTTCTGCCCATTTTCATGGGCATGATGACTGACATGCAGCGCTTGCAGCAGGCCGATTTCTTCGGCAGCCAGGCTCTGAAGGACGCCATGAAAAAGACCGGCGCTTCCGGCCCGGAAGAAGGCGTTGAAGTAGAGGAAGAAGAAGTGGAAGTGGATGCCGCTCCGGCTCCCGCTCCTACTCCTGCACCGGCTCCCGCCGCCAAGTAATTTTCCTTTTCTCATTGATTCGCTCCCGGTGTCTTTAGGATGCCGGGAGATTTTTTTGCCGGTTGCGGCATGCCGCCGAAGGGGAAGGGAAATGCCAGACCCGGTTTATGGAGACATGGCCCTGCCGGTCATGCACGTTTTCCGGAATGATGCGGACAAGCTTTCCCATGAAACAGGCCGCATCCGTTCCCGGGTGCGGCCTGCTGTTCAGGGATGTATCAAAGACTGGCTTTACTTGGCCTTCTTTTTCTTGGCGGCGGCTTTGTCGGTCTTGGCAGCGGCCTTGGATGCCTTGGCCGGTTTGCCGCAGACGCTCTGGCATTGATTGACGGAATTCCAGGACCAGTCCCATTTGTCCACATTCATGGCGCAGGCGGCCAGCAGGTCCACGGCCGCATCCAGATCGCTCTTGCTGGCCATTTCAATGACCTGGTGGACGTTGCGCGTGGGAACGGAGATGGCGCCGGCGATGGAGCCGCCGGGCACGAATTTCTGCATGGCTCCGGCGTCCGTTCCGCCTGCGGGCAGCATTTCCACCTGCCATTTGATCTTGTTGGCTTCCGCGGTGGCTTTCATGAACTGAACCATGCGGCGGTCCGCGATGATGGAGCCGTCATAGAGCTTGATGGCCGCGCCTTCGCCCAGGCGGGAGACCTGGTCGTGCGCCGGGGTGCCGGGAATGTCGCAGGCGATGGTGACGTCCAGCGCGATGGAGAAGTCCGGCAGAATATCCAGCGTGCCGGCCTGCGCGCCTCTCAGGCCCACTTCCTCCTGCACGGTGAATGCGGCCACGAAGTTGCAGGAGGGTTTCTTTTTGGAAGCCTTGATGGCGCGGAGGGCTTCAATGAGTACGTAGCATCCGGCGCGGTTGTCCAGGGATTTGACGTTCACGCAGTCGCCCATTTCCACCAGATCCCGTTCGCGGGTGACGGAGTCGCCCACGGAGACGTATTTTTCCACTTCCTCCTTGCTCATGCCCAGGTCGATGAAAAAGTCGGTCACTTCCGGAAGCTTGGTGCGTTCCGCGGGGGACATCACATGGATGGGCTTGACGCCCATGACGCCGATGAGGTCCTTTTTCCCGTGTACGATCACGCGCTGGGCGGTCAGCGTCTTGGCGTCAAATCCGCCCAGGGGCAGGAATTTGATGAACCCCTTGTCGTCAATGTGGCGGACCATGAAGCCGATTTCGTCCATGTGGGCGGCGGCCATCATGGTTTTTTCCGTATCCTTGCCTTCCACAATGGCGATCACGCTGCCCATGTTGTCCACGCGTATGGCGTCTACGAGGGGCGCCACTTCCTGAATGATGAAGTCGCGGATTTTGTCTTCAAACCCCGGAGCGCCCGGAGTTGCGCAAACCTGACGAAGCAGTTCCAAATTCATAATGCCGCCAATGTAATGGTTTTCCTGGGACTTGGCTAGTCCATAATGCGGCCTCGGGGAGGGCCGCACGGCATGGTTTCCTCCCGGATTCAGCGGAGTTCCCGGGTGATGACGGCATCCGGGCGTGCGGGAGCGCCGTTGTCCGGCCTCTTGTAGTTCACGCCGCGGGCGTCCAGGAACGGGAGCTGGCGTTCCAGCCGCAGCCGGAAGTCCTGCTCGTTCTTCAATTCGCGCGGCGTCCAGGCTACTTCCGCCAGCGCCAGAGCGCGGGGAAAAACCTGGTATTCCCACTTCGGCAGGTTGGGGATGTATTCCGCCCAGACGTTGGCCTGGCAGCCCAGGACCTGTTTTTCCCGGGCTTTCGGCGTCCCCGGCGGGACGGGTTCCAGGGAGTACACGTGCTGCCAGGTGAGAGAGTCGTTGTTGATGGTTTCGTATTCCGCGGCGGCGGGTTTTCCGGGTCCCTGGTCATAGTCAAAGTACAGGTGGCTGTTGGGCGTCATCACGATGTCGTTGCCCTGTTCCAGGGCATGCCTGGCGCTGTCCGGCATCCAGCTCCGCCAGACCATCATGGTGGCGGTCGGGGAAAGCCCCCCTTCCTGGATTTCATCCCAGCCGATCAGCCTTTTGCCGTGGGCGTTGATCATTTTTTCCACCCTTCTGACGAAGTAGCTCTGGAGCTCGTGCTCATTTTTCAGGCCCTTGTCTTTCATGACCTGCTGTGCCGCGGGAGACTGCTTCCACTGGTCCTTGGGGGCTTCGTCTCCGCCGATGTGGATGTACGGGCTGTCCGGGAACAGGCGGCACACTTCGTCAATGACGTCTTCCAGAAAGCGGAAGGTTTTTTCCGTGGGGGCGAACGTGTAGGGGTGGACTCCCCAGGTTTCCTGCACCTTCGGGGCGTAATTCGGAATGTCTGCGTTTCCCAGCTCCGGATAGGCGGCGATGGCTGCGGCTGCATGCCCCGGCAGTTCCACTTCCGGAATAACGGTGATGCCCCGGTTCTTCGCATACTGGACTACCTCCCTGATTTCCTCCGCCGTGTAATGGCCGGAATAGGGCTTGCCGTCCGGCTTGCTGCGGCTGCCGATTATGGGGGATTGCGCACGGGTTCCTCCTGTTTCCGTGAGCCTGGGGTATTTGGCAACGGGAAGCCTCCATCCCTGGTCGTCCGTCAGGTGCCAGTGCAGGATGTTGAATTTGTACCTGGACATCAGGTCCAGCACTTTCTTGATGTCCCGCACGGGCATCATGTGGCGGCAGCTGTCCATCATGATGCCGCGCCAGGAGAAGCGGGGCTGGTCCCTTACCTTCAGCGCGGCCAGCGCAGGAGCGCCGCCGCCGTCCGTGACGATGTCCTGCATGAGGCTTTGCAGAGCATGGAGCCCGCCGTTGGCCGCGCCGCAGGCAATGGAAATGGAATCCGGGGTGACGGTCAGGCGGTAGCCTTCCCCTCCCAGGGATTTGTCTTCCGTAAAGGAAATGTCGGCGTCCTGTTCCACCATCGCCGTTTTGACGCCGTTTTCCCGGAAAAGCCGCTCCGCCTGTACGGAAAGGGGATGGCCCTCCGGCAGTTTTACGCCGCCTTTCAGTGAAAAACCGGGTTGTCCGGCCTGGAATTCCAGCGCAGCGGGCCGTGGAATGATGGCGGGAACCTCCTGGACGGGGGCGGAAGGGGCTCCCCAGCAGAAAGGGGCGAGGATAAAAGCTGTTGCCGCAGGAAAGGGGATGGAAGTCATGACAAGAAGGAATACGGGCGGTGCCTGCAAAAAATTCCGTTCTGCATTTTTATTTATTTTTGTTTCCGGCGCGGCAGGTTGGATTTTCCCCTTCAACGGGGCATCCTGGAGCATTTCCCGGCTATTTGAAAACCGGAGGATGGATCACAATTTTATAACAATTATTTTTTAATTGACGAAATGTCTCCTTTATTATTCCATCAGAATAATTCCTCTATCTTTCTTTACTATGTTTTCTCTTTCAGTGACCTGTACCTGGCGCGCCCTGATCCGTTTGTCTGTCTGCCTGTTCGCGGGCGCCCTGACCCTGACGGCGGTACATGGCGCCCCCAAAAGCTCCGGAGCTCCGCAGCAGGCTTCCTCTTCCATTCCCCGGTGTCCTGCCTCCTTCCTGATGGATGCCGTTGTCGACCGCCAGGGCGCCCTCTGGGCCGCTTCCGAGAATCAGGGGCTCTGGAGGCTTATTCCGGGAGGCTCCTGGCAGCAGATGAACAAGACTCCCGGTTTTCCCGGTGATTCCCCCAACATTTACGCGCTGGCCGTAGATGGTCAGGGACGCATTTGGGCCGGCACCGCGCATGAAGGGGTGGCCGTATGGAACGGACGGGAATGGAAGGTCTATAACCGGCTCAACGGCCTCGCCGGAGACCGCGTTTTCGATATCCAGGTCAGTCCGGAGACGGGGGATGTGGCCGTGGCTACTTCCGGAGGACTGAGCATCTACAGCCCGGCGGAAAAAAATTGGACGGCCGTCAGCAGGGCCGAGGGGCTGGCGGAAAACCAGATCGAATCCCTGGCCTTCATGGCCGGTGGAGCCTTGGTGGCGGGCTACCAGTGCGGCGGAGTGGGGATTTCCACTCCGGAGAGCGGATGGAAAAAATGGAACAACACGCAGTCGCCCTGGCACTGGGATGAAGGCAGGCGCATGCACCAGCCCGGAGAAATGTACGGAACGGGACTGCCCTCCAATCTGTGCAACGCCGTGGCGGCGGCGGGAACCCGGCACGTATGGGCTGCAACCAGTTGCGGCCTGGCATGGCTGCGTGATGGCAAGTGGCTTTATACGCGCGGGAAGGATGCGGCGGCCAAGAACAAGGGTATTTACGGAGGGCTTCCCTCCGTCTTCCGCAAAACGGGGTTTCCGTCGGAAATCGGGAAGCCGGACGTTCTGCCGGAGGATTACGTGACGGCGCTGCTGCCCTGCCGCGAAGGATTGTGGGTGGGATTCCGCAAGGAGGGGGCGGCTCTGGTGGATCCCGCGGGAATGAAGGTGATAAAAAGATCGCTGGACAGGCAGCGCAACGGCAGGGCCAAGTGGGTCAGGAGTTTTGTAGTGTTGCCCGGCGGGGATGTGTACGCCTGCACGAACGGGGGAGGGCTGCAAAAGGTGGGAGAGACAGCCAAATACCGTATCCAGGCGCCAGCCGCCTCCACGCCCCCGCATCCCCGGGAAGCGCCGGTGGAACGCATACGGAATGCGGCGGCGGTGAAGGAAGGAGGGAATTCGCCCGCTACGGGAGTGGTGTACGTAGGGGAGGATTGGGCGACGCGCGGGGACTGGTGTGGCCATTATGGACAGGACCAGGCTCTTTTGTGTGCCGTAAACGCTCCTTTGAGCAATACCTATTTTTCTACGCGCTATCCGGATTGGCGCCAACCCGGCGCAGTGACCAAGGGAGAAAAAATTCTGGAAGTGGACATTCGCGGTTACATGGGTCCCCATAAGAGGAAAAAGGACTTTCTGCGCGCCTGGTGCCACAGGCCCAGCTGGCCGGAGAACCGCAACGTACTTTATTGCCCGGAAGTAGGAACGCGCACGGAGGCGGAATGGGACGACCACGGGGAAGCTTATGAAAGCACGTTTGACGGGCCGAATGTCTGGGTGGTAACGGATATTCCGGAAGGGTTGCACGAGGTGGCCCTGTATTTTTACAGTCCGAACGGCAGGGAGGGGAACAACGGCTACCGGGATTTTCTCCTGGAAGCCCGGACATGGAAGCCGAAATATCCGGGCCTTGTCAATTTCCTGATCCAGGGGAACCGGATGCGGTTTCTCCAGGGGAAAGAGCCTCCCCAAGGGGCCTGGGGCAGGAATATGGACAAAAGGAAGGAGGAAATATTCGACCAGCAGGGTAAGCCGGTGGAAGCGCGGACGCGGGTGAAGGATTTTGCGGGGAACGGCGTGTACAAGAGATTTTTGGTGAAGGGGCCCGTCTCATGCGGTTTCACCGTAAGGCGCAATGCGTCGTTTAATACGATCGTCAATGGTGTTTTCGTGACAAGGCTGGACGGGAAATACGACACGTTGCCCATCCTGGCGTCCAGGGATCCTTATATTCCTTCCGTAAACGGTTTGTCGGCAGGGGATGACCTGCCCATGGACGTTCTTTCCCTGTGGAGCGGGGCTTTTACGGATTACCTGCCTTCTCCCTCCCGGTGGGACCGCGGAGAGCGGGACCGTCTCCGGGCCTACAGGTCCATGCGAAAGCATCTGATGCCCCGCGCCGAAAACGTGCAGCACCGGGAATTGCTGAGAGTATGGCAGTTTTCCCTGAAACTCTGGGACGGCGAATTGAGGAACGCTTTTGATAGGGCGTGTATCCGTTCATGGAACGAGCTACAGGAACGCAGCGTTATTTATCGTTCCAGGGAATGGAGGCCCAACAGCCCCAACGTTCTGCCCCTGAGCCGGGAAGAGCTGTCCCAAATGGCGGCCCGCGGCATTGACTGGAAGCAGTATCTCCCGGGTTCGGCATCCCCCCCGCAAATGTCTCTGGAGGAACTGAAACGTTTTCTCAAGGAAGCTCCCCCTCAACAACCCGAAAATAATGATGAAGAATAACGTATTACGCCTATTGCCGATTGCCGGTGCGGTTTTTGGTGTCTGGACCTGCCTGTTCGCCTGCGGATATGCCCAGGACCGGAAACCGGAAGAAGTGGATGTGGATGATGCCCGTTGGAAGAAAACAGATAATCTGACGGTTACTTCCGAAAACGTGACCAAGCACATTGTGGAACTGGAGCACAGCCAGGATTCCGACAGCTTTGTTTATATCCGTACCTCGGAGAACAACAGGGAGCATTTCCGGGCTTCCTGCAAATTCATTCCCACCGTTCACCGGGAGACGAATGCGGAAGTGGAGGCCAAGCTGGTATGGAAGATGGAGGACGACCGGGGCTACGTAAAGCCCAAGGAAGAAGAACTGTCCTGGGAATATCCGTATGAGGCGGATCTCCAGAATATCCAGCCGGAAAATGATCACCGCATTCTGGTTTGCATGCGCGCACGGCTCAAATCCCCGGGAGAAAAGGAGGAATGGAAGGAAAAGCGCGGGCAGTTGCGCCGCGTATTCGTGCAGGATCCCCGGTTGGAGATGCGGGTCAAATCCATTGCGTTCAATACCGTTCCCGGTAAAATCAGCAATGACGCATTTGACCTGGTGGACAAGGTGAAGGGAAAGGTTATCAACGACAAGCCCGAATTCAAGGACGGCAAGCTGGTGAATCAGAACATGGCCGTTGTTTATCCCGTCAAGTCGCAGCCAGTGGTGGAAACCGTACTTCAGCTCTCATCCAAAAAACTGACCGCAAAGCAGCTGGAACCCTTTCAGTGGGGAGCAAGGGCGGAACCATTTGTCAAAGATGATGCAGATAACATCTTGGAAGATTTAAAACAAGACGGAGAGATCAGAAAATCCATTGAAGTCGGAAAATTACTCCTGACAGGTCGTTTTTCGGCTGAGGCACCTCTGGGCGACAAGATGCGCAAAGGGAAAATCGATCTGGAATGGGTTCTCAAGGAGGGCAAGGATGATATTTATCTGGAAAAGGTTCACCGAACCACGATCCAGGACACCTTCCTGATCCTGAGACAGGCGGAAATTGACCAAAGCGCAAGTAAGGACACCAAGATCTGGAAAAATGGTATTAAGCTGGCTGTTGATACACTTCTGCGCCCTACTCCGAAGGAGGACGCGCAAACATGTTCGGAGCCGGGGGAATATGCCAAAATGCTGGTGAAGGGGATTTATCAGAAAAGCTGGTATCCTGAAAAATTTATGCCATCTTATAGCCGGAAGTTTCAGAAAGGAAAGGGTTATGTGCATGACATTTTCCTCAACAAAATGGTAGACAATTTTGCCGAAGACAAGATATTTCTAATCTGTGTAGAAGCTGCCGCCTTATTCCGTTCCATGCAGAATTTGGTGACAGATGGAGAAGCAGCCGCACAGGACATCCTGCGCAAGTATGACTGGGGCCATCAAGTGGCTATTTATGGAGGAAAAGTCTATGACGGTACACCTTGTAAGAAGACGACGGACGGGCAAAGGCCGCCACAGGGAGAACACGAAGTAGGCACCATGACGTTGAATGAATTCATTGACAAGCGAAATGAAGGGATAGTGAATGACCGCTGGTATATTTCTGAAGGAGATACGGAACACCGATTGATTAATTGATATGAAAAGGCTATTGCTGATACTTTTATTGTTCTGGACGGCTGTTCCCGCAGATGCGCGGGTGGGGATGTATTTTTTGAGTGGACCCACACAAACGGCAGTAGAAAAAGAGTCCATGTCGGAATGGGGAGAGTGGATGACGTTTACACCTCTTACAGAGAAAACAAAGACTCTTCGTGAGCTGTTGGGCATCATGTATGACTCTCTGATAGGAGCTAACATGGACCTTCAGGAGCCTCTGCCGGAAAAGATGGCCGTAAAGAACAATCTGAGAATAGGAGAATACTATGTATTCACGCTGGACGGGGAATCTGTTGATTTGAATTCGTGGCTGGTAATGAACAAAAAAGGGCATATTGTCCATGCGTTTAATTTCAGCTACGGCAGCGGAAAGGTGCTTCCGCGCATTGATGCCGTGTGGATTGGGATGTCCGGGTATGGAACGCCCGCGCGGGATAACATGGAACTGCACGAACAGGGCGATGAAATGTGGATCTATTACGTGGATGTGCAACGCGGGAAGAGACGGCTGCGCTCCTTCGTGAAGGGGAATGTTTCTGTTGTTACGGAAGATGTGGCAGGCGGCTATTATTTCGACTGGCCCCTGGAGTACGACTCGCCGACGATCCGGCAGGACGAGTTGGTTCCGGTTTTGCGTGAATTCGTCCGTGTGCAGAAGGGATTGAGCAAGGGAGTGGAGGCGGAGCGGGAAATACTTTCCGTGCTGCCGAAGGCTAAAAAGTTGAAATACGACCATATGTACCGGACGATCCGCTACGAGAACCCGCCTCCACCTCCGCAGGCGCTTCGCAATGGAATGATTCCTTACTTTAAAAAAGACAGGAAGCCGTTGATGGATAAGCTGGGTTTTCCGGATGCTTCCCGGTACAAAATAACGGAGGCTTCCGGTCCGCATCCTCAGAGGATGACGCATTGCCGCTTGGATTGGCTGAAGAAATTCGGAGTCAAGAATGTGGTGCGGGAATATGGAGCGCCAGCGTCTCTTGTATGCCGATATTTGCCTGACGAACGTACCCATAAGTCCATGTATATTGCTGTGGCGCAGTGCGGGACACGGGAGTTTGCTCTGGATAGTTTGGCTCAGATGAGACTCTGGAAGGCGCGTCTGGAGGAGGAATCCCGCCTGAAAGCGCAGGGAGACAAGGAATGGGACAATCCGCCGGAGCCCGATTCCGAGGTGGTCGCGGCCCGGACGAACACGTCGGACAAGCTGGTGGGAGAGTTTGCGCTGTACTTGAAGGGCAGTCTAGACAAGTTGGGCCGGGTGACGGAGAAGGGGATGTACAGTTCCGTGTTCTTCGTGAGGGGGACGACGGCGGTATGTGTGATCTCGGAAGACCCGGAGAGGAACGTGCTGCCCCTGGCGCGCAGGATGGACGAAGAGCTGAAGAAGATGTACGTTCTTGGTCCGGAGAAGAGGGAGCCGAAGATGTGGGAGCCGGATTCCGGTAAAGAAATGAATTTCAATGATTATCTGAAGTCGAAGGGGGTGGATCCGGAGACGGGAGGGCCATGGAAGGGGGGAGAAGATCGGGAACCCGACAGCGAGGAGCCGGAATAATGAGAAGGGGAGTGGTGATGATCTGGCTGGCCCTGTGTTGCTGGGTGCAAGTTGTTCCTGCGGATGCGCGGGTGGGCATGTATTTTGTGAAGGGAGACAGGCATGATTCATTGGAAAAAGAATCAATGTCGGAGTGGGGCAAGTGGATGACCTTCGGACATCCGTATGAGGAACCCCAGACCACCCGGGACCTGCTTGGCATCATGTATGACTCCCTGATGGGCGCCCACATGGACCTTCAGGAGCCTTTGCCGGAAAAGCTGGCCGTAAAAAACAATCTGAAGATCGGAGAATACTATGTATTCACGCTGGACGGGGAATTTGTTAGGTTGAATTCATGGCTGGTAATGGACAAGAAAGGGCATATTGTCCACTCCTTTGTGTTCTGGTATGGCAGCGGAAAGGTACTCCCACGCATTATGGCTGTATGGCTTGGCGTCGGAGCTTATGAAACTCCTTCGCGGGATAACATGGAATTGCATGAACAGGATGATGAAATGTGGATTTATTATGTGGACAAGCAGAAGAAGAAGCGCCTCTTGCGCTCTTTCGTGAAAGGAAATGTCTCTGTCATTACGGAAGATGTAGGAGGAGGCCATTATTTCGATTGGCCTCTGGAACGCGAATTCCCGACGATCAGGCAGGACGACCTGGTTCCGATTCTGAGGGAATTCGTCAAGATGCAGACGGGGGCGAGCAAGGCGGTGGAGGCGGAGCGGGAAATCCTGTCCCTGCTGCCCAGGGCTAAAAAGCTGAAATACGACCATAATCGTCGGACGATCAGTTACGGGAATCCTCCTCCGCCGCCGCAGGCGCCCGACAGAGGCGTGATTCCGTCCTTTGAGAAGAGCTGGAAGGTGGTGGCTGAAAAATTGCACTTTCCGGATGCCTCCGGGTACCGTCAGACGGAGGAATCCGGTCCGCACCCGCAACGGCTGACCCACTGTTGCCAGGCCTGGTTGGAAAAATGCGGGGTACTTTATGTATTGGAGAAATGGAAGGCGGAGGCGTCTATTGCGCGCCGGTGCCTGTTGAGCGATGAGGACCGGAGCGCGGTGTATGTGGCGGTGGCGCAGTGCGGGACGCGCGCGTATGCGCTGGAGGGATTGGCGCGCATGCGTCTGTGGCAGGCTCAGCTGGAAGAAAAGGCGCGGCGCAAGGCGATGGGGGAAAAGGAGGAAGATCCTCCTGTGGAGCCGGATCCTGTGGTGGTGGCGGGCCGGACGAACGTGTCCGACAGCCTGGTTGGGGACTACGCGCTGTACCTGAAGGGAACGCTGGACAAATTCGGAAGGGCGACGCGCGAGGGGAGGTACGGCGCCATTTTCTTTGTGAGGGGGACGACGGCGGCGTGCGTGATCGCGGAGGACCTGCGGAGGGACATGCTGCCGGCAGCACGGAGGATAGACCGTGAGTTGAAGAAGATGCACGCGCTGGGACCGGAGAAGAGGGAGCCGAGAAAGTGGGAGCCGGATGACGGTTTGGAAAACAAATTTAATAAGTATATGAAATCCAGTGGAGTGGATCCGGAGACGGGAGGGCCATGGAAGGGGGGAGAAGATCGGGAACCCGACAGCGAGGAGCCGGAATGATGAGAGAGTTTTTCAACGTGTTCCGTGTTTTTCCTGAAAAAACATTTGGAATGTACCGGGAAAGCAGCGCCGGCAGGTGTGGCTGTGTGATTGGAACTTGTCAGGAGCCATGTTTGTGGTTAAATCAGGAAATCCTTGGATGAATGTATCGCGACATGTCCTGCGTATCCTGACGGCGGCCGGCTTCTTTTTCCCGGCGTGGCCTCTCGCTGTTTATGGGCGGGAAGATGAAGAACCGCATGCGGCAGCGGCCGTAGAGGAAGATTCCCCTGTATCCGGGAAGGATGATATTGTCGTGCGTCCCGTCAATATTACCGGGAAGGTATTCTCTCTGGATGGGAGCGGCTCTGTGGACCACTTCTTTTTTCTCCCTACCATGAAGGACAGCAGGGAATTTTTCAAGGTGGCGCGTCCTTTTGTCCCGGTGACGGGGCATAGCGTAAGAGCTCTGCCATCCGAACGTGTAAGATGGTTTTCCAAGGCATGGAACGAGTCGGTTCTTTGCCGGGATATGGAGGAAGAGGGCGTGTTTGAAATTGATTTGGGACGCATTGACCGGGAGAACGGGACTGGATTTTGGGTGGTCAGAATGCCTGCTCCTTCCGCGCTCAGCGACAGCGAGGAGGCGGTGGAGCCGGAAACCGTTCTTCCGCCGGAGGAGGGAAAGACTGGCAGGGGCGAAGGTTCGCACGGACCGGAAGATGTGAAGACCGGTGAGTTGCCTGGAAGGGAATAGTAATATGAATTTCCGGGCGAAGGAACGGGATGATGTTTGCGGAGCCGGGAATGGATACCATTGATCCCTGAAAAATAGCGGTTGCTCCTGTTTTCGGCCTGTGAGAGTATCCTGCCGCTATGAGTGATGCCGCTTCCCCCCGCATCAGAAAGACGATGGTGTTTGTGCTGCTGGCCCTGTTCCTGGGGCAGTTCGGGAGCGGCGTGTATGATCTGGTGTTCAGCAATTTCCTGCGGGACGCCCAGCATCTGGACGTGGAGATGCGCGGGTTTATCGAACTGCCGCGGGAGCTGCCCGGCATCCTTTCCCTGTTTGTGGTCGGCATGCTTTTCATGTTCAATGAGGTGCGCATGGCCGGCGTGGCCTGCCTGCTGATGTTCGGCGGCATGTATGCGCTGGCCCTGTGCGGTCCCAGAACCGGGCTGTGGGTTTTGTCCGCGTGGATTCTGACGGTGAGCCTGGGCCAGCACGTTCTGATGGGGATGATCGATACCATCGTGATTCATACGGCGCGGCCCGAAAACCGCAGCCTGAGGCTGGGGCAGATGAAGGCGCTCGGCACGGCGGCTTCTCTGCTGGGGGCTTTGTGCGTCTGGATCAAGTGGAAGTTCAACCAGTCCTTTGCCGTGGATTTTTTCATCATGGGCGGCGTGTGCCTGCTGGCTGCCGTCCTTCTGAGCCGGGTGAAGACGCCCGTGTTTCCCAAGCGCCGCGGGTGGCGGGAATGTTTTGTTTTCAAGCGCAGGTACACCGTTTATTACGGGCTGGAAATTTTGCACGGCATCCGCAAGCAGCTGTATCTTACATTCGGGTTCTGGCTGATGGTCAGTACGCTGGGTCAGTCTCCGGAGCATATCGGGAAGACCCTGCTGATTGCCGGGGTGGTCGGTCTGGGAACGCAGCCTTTGATCGGGTGGAGCATCAAGAGGTTCGGGGAGAGGAATGTCACGATTTTCGACAGCATTGCACTGTCCCTGCTGTGCCTGGCTTACGCGTTTGCCCCCGGGCTGCTGCCTTCGCACTGGGCCGTGGCGGTAGTGACCGCCTGTTTCGTTCTGGATAACCTGTTGTTTGCGCTCGGCATGGCCCGCAGCACGTATGTGGCCCGCATTTGCGAGAGGCCGGAGGATATTACGCCCAGTATTTACACGGGGCTGGCCATCAACCATGTGGCCTCCATTTCCTACGGCGTTTTGGGCGGCCTGATCTGGATGAGCACGGGCGGTCCGCAGGCCGTATTCCTGATAGGCGGCCTGGCTACGGCCGGAGCCGGCCTGGTGGCGCGGCACATGGATGCGCCGCCGCGGAAGGGCGAAGCATAGCGGGCAGCAGGAAGAAGGCAGACTGCTCAAGAGTCTTTTTTGACGGGAACAGCCTTGTTTTCCTCCCCTTTCATGGCCGCCATGATTTTGCGGAAAATGTCCGTGTTTTCATAGATGCCGGTGAAGGCGCCGCTTCCGGAGCCGAAAGCGTAAACGGGAACGGCCACTCCGTCATGGTTGCCGGAAGAGAACAGGGCCGTGATTTCCCCTTTTTCCAGATTGCCCCCGGAAAGGGAGAAAGCGCCGGTGTTGTGGTCCGCCGTGATGACCACCAGCGTGCCGGGATGACGCGCCGCCCATTCCAGCACTGCTCCCGCCGTCCGGTCAAAGTCGAAGATTTCCTCCATCATTTCCGCCAGTTTGCCATGGTGGGCCGCCTTGTCGATGTTGGAGCCTTCCACCATCAGGAAGAATCCCCTGGGGTTGCGGGAGAGGGTTTCCAGGGCTTTCAGCGTGGCCTGGCGGAGTACGGCGCCCCTTTTGCCGGGAGGGGGCAGGTTCCCCGGAGCTACGACGGCGAGCGTTTTTCCCGGCGGCAGGGCGGCGGCTTCCTCCCAGGAACGGGCGATTTTATAGCCCAGGGCCCCCATTTCCTTGAAGATGTCCCTCCCGTCCGGCCTCTGGGTAAAATATTTGCTTCCGCCGCCAAAGATGAAGTCCGCACGGGAGCGTGGATAGTCGCCGATGATGCCGTAGGAGTCGGATCTTTTTTCATTATTGGCGCAGAAGGCTGCCGGGGTGGCGTCATTCAGTTCGCAGGTGACGATCACGCCCGTTGATTTTTCCATGTCTTTCGCCTTGTCGATCAGGGAGTCCAGCTTGTTGCCCTCCGGACATGTGGCCACCCTTTTGTAAAGTGTCTTGGTCCCCGTCGCCATGGCGGTTCCCGCCGCGGCCGAGTCCGTGACCAGCTTGTCCCGGCACCAGGTTTTCGCAATACCCGTCACCGGGCAGTTTTCAATGAACAGGCGTCCCCGGTTGGCGGCCCACGCCGCGGAAAGGTGGTGGATGCCCATGCCGTCCCCGATCATCAGGATGACGTTGTTGACAGGCAGGTGCTGTTCCGGCTCCCGGATGTTTGCCACAGGGTAGGGCTTTTCCGATATAAAGCTCTGCGCATCCGCCGCCGGAAGCTGGGACGGAACAAGCAGCAGGGCACAAGCCAGGACACGCAACAGGAGAGTCATGCCTCCACTTTCCCGCCATGGAGCGGACAAGTAAAGGGGAAAAAGGCGCCGGTTCCGTCAAGAGCCGGCACGGGCGGCGGAATGCCTATTTGGTTTCCGCCTGTTTCTGGAGAATGTCGCGGATTTGTTCCAGCAGGACGACGTCATCCGGCTTGGGTGCGGGCGCGGCGGCCGTTTCCGCCTGCTTGCGGTGCATGGCGCCGATCAGTTTGATGGCGAGGAAGATGGAGAAGGCGATGATCAGGAAGTCAATGGTAGCCTGGAGCAGTTCTCCATACCGGAGTTCCACGTCTCCCAGCTTAAGGGTCAGGAACGCAAGGTTCACGCCGGACGTGAGGTAGCCGATGATGGGCGTGATGATGCTGGAAACGAATACGGAGACGATTTTGTTGAACGCGCCGCCGATGACGACGGCCACGGCCAGGTCAATAACATTGCCTTTCAGCGCGAAAGCCTTGAATTCCTCCAGGAATCCCTTGGGATTAAGAAAATGTGCCATAGTGGACTGATGCTGTTGATGGATTTATTTTGATACGGTACAGATAAAAGAAAAGAAAAATCAAATCCTGCCCTGAACAGAGATATGACTTCCGTTCCGGATAAAATGTGCAAATCATGACGTGGGTCCTAAAAAAATCATTTACAGACGGGGCCAGAAGCGCAAACTACAGAGGCATTATTCAACCTCACCTCCATGAATACAGAAGAGAAATTCAACCAGTACGTACTTCACACTTATGGCCGCTATCCCATGGCAGCCGTTCGCGGAGAAGGCGCCCGTCTGTGGGACAGCACGGGCAAGTGCTATCTGGATTTCTGCGCCGGCATCGCCACCTGCGTGCTGGGGCATTGTCATCCCGCTGTCACACAGGCCCTGCAGAAGCAGGCCGCCACGCTGGTGCACTGTTCCAACCTGTACCAGATTCCCCAGCAGGCGGATCTGGCGGAGTTCATCGTGACCAAGTGCGTGGAGCGTCCGGGAAAGGTGTTTTTCTCCAACAGCGGGGCGGAGTCCAATGACGGGCTGATCAAGGTGGCGCGCCGCTACGGCCACCGGCGCCCCCAGCCGGACGGCAAACCGCGCTTTGAGGTGCTTACGTTCAACAAGTCCTTCCACGGCAGAACCTTGGGCAGCATGTCCGCCACGGGACAGGACAAGATCAAGATCGGCTTTGATCCGATGTTGCCGGGGTTCCGGCACCTGCCCTTCAATGATTTGGAGACGGCGCGCGAAGCCATCAGCCCGGAAACGGTCGCGTTCCTATTGGAACCCGTTCAGGGCGAGGGCGGCGTCAATTCCGTGACGCCGGAGTTCCTGCGCGGGCTGGCTGAGCTATGCAGGAAGCATGACCTTCTTTTACTGATTGACGAAGTCCAGTGCGGCTTTGGACGCTGCGGCAATATCATGGGATGGCGCGCTGTGGCCCCGGACGTGGAGCCGGACGGCGTTTCCTGGGCAAAAGCCCTGGGCGGCGGCTTCCCGATCGGCGGCTTCTGGATTTCCGACCGCGCCATTGACGAGAGCGGCACGGAGCTTTCCTCCATCATGGACCCCGGCTCCCACGGTTCCACTTACGGCGGCAATCCTCTTGCCGCCACGGTCAGCCTGGCCGTTCTCCGGGAAGTCGTTTCCGAAGGGCTGCCGGAACGCGCCCACCGGCTGGGTACGGAAATCCGTGCGGAGATAGAGTCCTGGAATCTGCCCGTGGTGCAGGGGGTGCGCGGATTGGGGCTGCTGCTGGGCATCGGCCTGAATCCGGAAATGGTGGACGCGCCGGAAGGCAAGACGATTGCCTCCGTCGTTGTGGAGTCCCTGCGGCAGGAAGGTTTGCTTTCCGTTCCCGCCGGACCGGAAACGGTACGCCTTCTGCCCCCTCTGAACGTCAGTGAAGAAGAGGTTCAGCAGGCGCTCGCCATCATCAGGCGCGTGCTCAAGACGTACGTGAAGTAAAGAGAGTTCCAACCCGTTTTTTCGCAGTCATGCAGGATGAAGCCATTCAACCGCCCGGCAGTACGGTCAAGCAGTTTTCCGTGATGCTCCAGAACCGGGTGGGGGCCTTGTCCGCCCTTTTGGGCCTGCTGGACATGCACGGTATTTTCTGTCTGGGGTTCAGCATGCATGACTGCCATGAAGCGACAATCGCCCGGCTGGTGGTGAGCGATCCGGAACGGACTTCCGAGATTTTTCTGGAGAAGGGCATCTGCTATACGGATTCCGACGTCCTGGTGGCGGCTCTGCGCCACGGTCCCGCGGACCTCAAGAGGTGTTTGGATGTTCTGTATTCAGCGGAGATGAACGTCAATTTCGTGTATCCCCTCCTGCCGCGCGTTGCCGGGGTGTCCCTGATAGCCTTGCATGTGGATGACATGAATTTCGGACGCACGGTTTTGAATTCCTCCGGCATCAAAGTGCTTTTCCAGCAGGATCTCAGCCGTTAGAAACGCATGGCCGGGGGCGGTTTTTCCGTCATGATGGAAGAGCGTTTCAGCCAAGCGGATCAAGGGGTTGACGGGTTTTTTTCAGCTTGACGGAGAGGGAAAACATGGTATGTTACGGGCCGCATGGCAAAAGTACCCGTAATCAATCTTCGCAAGGGACACGCGGTTAATCATAACAATGACGTTTGCGTTGTAGTCAGCATGGAGCACAAGTGCCCCCCCCGCATGGCTTCCTATGTGCAAATGAGCATCCGCAGCATTTCCACCAAAAAAGTGTACAACCTTCGCCTGACTTCCAATGAATCACTGGAAGGCGTGAACCTTGCCCGTGAGGAGTATGAGTTCAGCTATATTGACGGCATGGGCTACCATTTCATGAATCCCGATACGTATGAGGATATCACCGTGTCTCCGGACATCGTGGAACCCGTGAAGGATTACCTGATGGAAGGCAATATTTACATTCTGCTTTTCACTGATGAAACGGTCGTTTCCGTGGAACTGCCCGCCTCCATCACGATGGAAGTGGCGGAAGCCCCGGAAGGGATCAAGGGTGACAGCGCCAACAACGTTTACAAGTCCGCCACCATGACCACCGGCTTGGTTGTGCAGGTTCCCCTGTTCATCAAGCCCGGCGAAAAGATTTCCGTGAAGACGGAAGACGGTTCCTACCTGGGCCGCGTGAACTAAGCGTTCTTTTTTCCTACTACGCCCTTTCCGGTCGATTGCCACCGGGAAGGGTTTTTTTATGTCTGCGGCAAAACGCCGGAAAGACCAGAAGCCGGGCGGCCCGATTCCTTTACATCCGTCCCTGCTTGCGTTACACCATTTTCATCACAGATTTCCGGCCATGAAAAAGTTGATCATTTTATTAGGGATTTGCATGTGGTACGCGCTGATTCCGGCGTATGGCGCGTCTCCGGTCCGGATTGCGTGCCTGGGGGACAGCATTACCGCCGGAATGCTGGTCAGGAAGGAGGATTGCTGGGTGTCGCGTGTGGCTAAAGCTTTGGGCAAGAAGGCGGAAGTCGGAAATTTTGGCGTGTCCGCCCGCTGCTTGCTTTTCAAGGGCGACCGGCCCATCACACGGGAAAAGGCTTACCGTGACGCTCTGGCATTCAAACCCGGCATGTTGCTGATCGGCCTGGGGACCAATGACAGCAAGGAAGTGAATTGGAAACACAAGGCTGATTTTGCGGATAATTACAAGGAGGTGATCGCGGAGTTCAGGAAAGAGAATCCCAGGTTGAAGGTGTATTGCCTGTTGCCCATTCCGTCCCAGGAGGCCCGGGAAGGCGGCATCAGCAGGGAGCGCATTTCCAGTGAAGTCATTCCGCTTATCCGACAAGTGGCCAAAAGCACCAACTCCAGAGTGATCGACCTCAACAAGGTCATGAAGGACAAGGAGGGCCTGCTGGTGGACGGCGTACACCCCAACGCGGAGGGGCACGCCCTCATGGCAGAACACATTCTCCTGGTTCTCAAGGGGAAAGCTGCGGAATAGAGACTGCCTGCCGGGTATTTTAAAAGATTTTCACGCCTCCTGGCAGTGTGGTAACGTTCCTGAAGGGAGAAATTCCGGGACCGTGTTCTTCCCGGCCATCATTCTATCCGGGCTTCCGGTTTCTTTTCCGGCTGGTACGGGATAGTCCCCTTGTGGGGGGAATCCTTTTTCTGGTAAATGCGGACGTAGTCTATTTCGTATTTCTGGGGCAGGGGAAGTTTGTTCAGATCGCCTCCGGTGGCGCCCAGGGCCAGGTTCAGGATGATGAAATGAGGTTGCCGAAAGGGATTGGCGATTTCCTTGTAAACGGCGTTGATTGTATTGTCCAGGGAGGTCTTGTTCAGCAGGATGTCGTCTGCGTACAGGCGCACTTCTTTTTCATCCCAGTCCATGCGGAAGACATGGAAGCGGGAATCCCACTGAGGGTCTTTTTCCCGCAACCATTTCAGAGGCGTGTAGGTAGAACTCCATTTGCCAACGTGTTTTTTGGCGGATCCCCAGCAGAGGTTGGCCAGATACGTGGACTGGTAGTATTCCATGATGTCTATTTCCCCGCACCTGGGCCATCCTTCCCTGACCCCCAGTGTCCAGAACGCAGGCCACATGCCTTCCCGAGGGCTGAATCTGGCGCGGATCTCAAAACGTCCGTACTGCCAGGAGAATTTGCCCTGTGTCGTCAATGAGGCTGATGTATATTCCGCATTCTTCTGGGTGGTGCGCCAGTCTTTTCCTTCCGGATTGTAGCGGGGGTTGGGGCGCTTCTCCTTCCTGCCTTCAATGATCAGCATGCCGTCCTTGCAATAGGCGTTTTCCGGCTGGTACCACTGGGCTTCCTTGTTGCGGACGAATCCCTTTTCATAGTTCCATTTGGCGGGATCGGGGCGGCCGTCCTTGTCAAATTCGTCATTCCAGACGAGTTCATAGCCGGAATAATCCGCCTTTTCCACGACTCTGTCGGCTTTTTTGACGCCGTCCCCGTGAAGCGAGTAGAGCTGGGCATGGGCGGGAACGGCCAGAATTGCGGCGCAGGCCAGGGACCGGAGAAAGAAGGCGGTTTTCATATGATGTGAATGACGGTTGTTTTATCTTTTACGGTCATAGGTAAGGCGGTTTGTCATCTTTTGCCATAAAAGTTCATTTACGCGGAAGAGTGTTGAGAATTTCATGGCATGTGTTAGGATTGGCTAACAATAAGGAGTTTCAGTTTGTCTGAATAAGGAAACAATCACTTTTAACGACCATGGAAGAAAAGAATTATCTGGTTTCCGGCATGCATTGCGCCGGCTGTGCCGCCAAAGTAGAACGGGCCGTGGGAGAGTTGCAGGGGGTGGAGAGTGTGGAGTTGAATTTGCTGACAGGCCGCATGACCGTCGTTTTCCGGGAGCATGGTTCTCCCGCCAGGGGCCGTATGGCGGAGGTGGTGGAAAAAGCCGGATTCCAGTTGGCGGACTGGGTGGACGGAACACCTTCCGGCAAGGATGAAGAAGAAAAGGCAGAAGATGCCGGAGGCGCCCGGCTTGTGTGGTCCGTCTTGCTGCTGCTGCCCCTGATGTATTTGTCCATGGGGCCCATGTGGAGCTGGCCGGCGCCTTCCGGAGAGTGGGGGATCTGGGCGAATTTGTGGGGGCAGTGCATCCTGGCGGCCCTGATTCTGTGGCTGAACAGGCGTTATCTGGTCAACGGCGTGCGTCAGCTGGCCTTCCTGTCTCCCAATATGGATTCCCTGATTGCCATCGGTTCCGGTTCCGCCTTCCTGTATGGCCTGTTCCTGCTGTGCGGCAGGATGCTGCAAGGCGGCAGAGTGGATACCATGGAGCTGTATTTTGAGTCCTCCGCCATGATCGTCACCCTGATTTCCCTGGGAAAGTATTTGGAGCGCCGTTCCTACCGGAAGACGAATGCCGCCGTGAAGGGTCTGGTGAATTTGATTCCCCAGGAAGCCCTGGTCTGGCATGAAGGGGAGGAACGGGCCGTGCCCCTGAATGAACTCCA
The DNA here is from genome assembly GCF_036417355.1 of Akkermansia sp. RCC_12PD. NCBI lineage: Bacteria > Pseudomonadati > Verrucomicrobiota > Verrucomicrobiia > Verrucomicrobiales > Akkermansiaceae > Akkermansia > Akkermansia sp. RCC_12PD. The sequence continues at coordinate 1,353,399 of NZ_CP143889.1, forward strand.
AGTGGATGACCTGATTGTGGTGAAGACCGGCCAGAGGGTTCCGGTGGACGGCGTGATTACGGAAGGACAGGCCGCTCTGGACGAGTCCGATCTGACGGGCGAAAGTTTACCCGTGGATAAGAGCGCCGGAGACAGGGTGATCAGCGGTACGTTCAACCGCGCCGGATATCTCAAGGTCCGCGCCGAACGGGTGGGCGGGGATTCTACGCTGGCCCGCATGATCCGCCTGGTGGAGCAGGCCGGCCAGTCCAAGGCTCCCATTGCGCGGCTGGCGGACCGGGTGTGTTATTTCTTCGTGCCCGCGGTGATTGCCATTGCTCTTGCGGCGTTTGGCATCTGGCTGGCTGCCGGGGAGGGCTTTTCCTTTGCTCTTGCCAGGGCGATTGCCGTGCTGGTGATTTCCTGCCCCTGCGTTCTCGGTCTGGCCACCCCCATCGCGATTATGGTGGGTACAGGCAGGGGCGCGCGCCTGGGCATTCTGTGCAAGTCCGCCAGCGCTTTGGAGGCCTTGAGCCGTGTGGATACCGTGGTGTTTGACAAAACAGGAACCCTGACCGTCGGGGAGCCGCGCGTGGTGGCTGTTCTGCCGGAGCACGGCATGAATGCGAGTGAACTGATGGAAGCGGCGGCCGCCCTGGAACAGGGATCGGAGCATCCGGTCGGAAAGGCCATTTATGAACACGCCAGAATGCTGGAGCTGCCCGTGCGGCCTGTGTCGGACCTGTCCATCGTGCCCGGCCGCGGGATTGCGGGGACGGTGGACGGAGTACCGTATGTCATCGGCAACCTGGCGTTCATGCAGGAGAAAGGGATTTCATGGGAGGAGGAACAGGGGCGGTTCAGGGAGTTCATGAGGCAGGGCGCTTCTCCCCTTTACGTGGGACGCGAAGGACGCCCCGCCGGGGCGGTCATGGTGGCGGATTCCCTGAAGCCGGACAGCCTTTCCGCCGTGGACAATTTGAAGAGAATGCAGATGCGCGTGGTGATGCTGACGGGGGACAATGCCGCTACGGCGCGGCATATGGCGGAAGAACTGCATATTGACGAAGTGGTTTCCGACGTGCTGCCGGATGAAAAGGCCTCCCACATCATGAAGATGGAGAAGGCGGGGGCCAGGGTGGCTATGGTCGGAGACGGCGTGAACGACGCGCCCGCCCTGGCATGCGCCCAGGTGGGCATTTCCCTGAAGTCCGGGACGGACCTGGCGATGGAGTCTTCCGACATCGTGCTGATGAAGAGTCATCCGCGCGGCGTGGCGGAGGCCCTGCAATTGGGGCGCGCCACGCTCCACATTATCAGGCAGAATTTGTTCTGGGCATTTTTCTACAATACGATCGGCATTCCTCTGGCCGCCGGAGCCCTGTACCCTGCTTTCGGCATTACGCTGAATCCGATGATAGCTGCGGCGGCCATGAGCCTGAGTTCCCTGTGCGTGGTGTTCAATTCCCTGAGGCTGCGCACATTTAAGCCCTATCTGGAGAAATAAGGCCGTGAGACGTTGCAGAACAGGGGCTTTGCCTTGATGGAGAAGGGGCTGAAAAAGAATGTCAGGAGTTTTGCAGAAGAGCCTGGGCCAGCGTGCGTGCGTGATCGCCTCCGCCACCCAGCATGCGGGCCAGTTCATCTATTCTTTCTTCCTGGTCCACTTCCCGCAGGCAGGAGATGGTGCGGTTGCCCGCGGAGGCTTTCTGGACCAGATAGTGGTGGGAGGCCAGGGCGGCCACCTGCGGAAAGTGCGTGATGGAGATGACCTGATGCCTGGCGCCCAGTTGCTGCATTTTAAAGCCCACGGACCGGGCCACTTCCCCGCCCACGTTGGCGTCTATTTCATCAAACACCAGCAGCGGCGTGGAGTCCTTGTGGGCCAGGGCGCTCTTGATCGCCAGCATGATGCGGGCCAGCTCCCCGCCGGATGCAATGAGCCGCAGGGGCTTGGAGGGTTCTCCCGGGTTGGGGCCGAAGAGGAATTCCACCGTTTCCATCCCCTGTGAGCCGGGGTCCTGGAGCGGAGTCAGAGATATTTCAAATACGGCCTGACGGAAGCCCAGTTCCCGTGAATGTTTGACGATAGATTCCGCCAGACGCGGCGCGGCGGCCTGGCGTGCTTTCGTCAGGGCCTGTCCGGCGGCGTCCAGTTGCTTGCGCAGCTGGGCAATGGCGGCCCGCAGTTCTTCCAGGCGTTCCGTCCGGTGCTCGATGCGGTCCAGCCTGCGTACGGCTTCCTCCCGTCGTGCGGCGATGTCTTCAAAGGAATGCCCATATTTCATTTTCAGGGATTCCAGCAGGTTGATGCGTTCTTCAAGCCGGAACAGCTCCTGGGGATCGCAGTCCAGTTCCGCGGAGTAGTCCGCCAGGCGGCTTTCAATTTCCTTGAGTTCCAGTGTCACTCCCTTCAGCGGAGCCAGCCATGCGGCGGTGGAAGAGTCCATGCGTTCCAGGTCGTGGGAGGCACGGGAGAGTTCCCGCAACTGGGAGCCGAGTCCGGGACCGTCCGTTTCCTCCAGCATGGAGAGCATTCTGGATACCAGCTCCTGGAGCCTTGTTCCGTTGCGGGCGCGCTGCCAGCGTTCCTCCAGAGTGAGCACTTCCTCCAGGGTGAATCCGGCGGCGTCTATCTCGTCCACCTGGTGGCGCAGCAGTTCTATTTCCCGGTCGGCGGCGGCTTCTGCGTGCTCCAGGTCGTCATACGCCCTGCGCGCGTCCTGCCATTGTCTCCAGGAGTCCGCGTAGGCCTGCGTCAGCCGGGCGTGTTCACCGAAGGCGTCCAGCAGGGAGAGCTGCCTGTCATGGGAGGTCAGGGAACGATGGTCATTGGGGCCGTGCATGTCCACCAGGCAGGCGCCCGCCTCCCGCAGAAGGTTCAGCGTGCAGGGGCTGTCGTTCAGGAACTGGCGGTTGGCGGTGGGGGAGATGATGCGCTTGATGATGAGGTTGCCGTCTTCACAGGGGGGCACCCCGTGTTCGTTCAGGATGGCGTGCACAGGGGATGAGTTCGGGAGATGAAACACGGCTTCCACGCTGCATTGCTGTTCTCCGGAACGGATGAGCGTTTTGTCCGCACGTTCGCCCAGCGCCAGACGAATGGCGCCGATGATGACGGATTTGCCCGCTCCCGTTTCCCCCGTGATGCAGATGAAGCCGGAGCTGGGTTCCCACAGCAGCTGGTCCACGAGAGCCAGGTTCCTGATTTTCAGCAAAGTAAGCATTCGGGCTTTGGATTTTGAATGCATTATGGCATAATCAGCTCTAAACGCAACCATGACATCCGTGATGAACATTCTCTTTTTGGGCACGGGCACGTCTACCGGGGTTCCCCAGATAGGTTGCTCCTGTGCGGTCTGCACCTCCCCGGACCCCAGAAACAAGCGATTGCGTTCTTCCATTTACGTGGAGGCGTCCGGCATCCGTATCCTGCTGGATTCCTCTCCCGATCTGCGTCAGCAGGCCCTGAGGGAAAATATTACCGATCTGGATGCCGTGCTGTACACGCATGCCCATGTGGATCACATAGGCGGGTTTGACGATTTGCGAGCCTTCTGCTGGCGCAGAGCGGGAGGATTGCCCATGTACGCCTCCCCGGAAACCATGAAGACTTTGAGGACCATGTACGGCTGGGCGTTTGAGTCCGGAAAGGCCAGAACCGGCTACGTGCGGCCGGAACCCCACGAGACGACGGAACCCTTCCACGTGGGCGGCGTTCTGGTGACGCCTCTTCCCGTTATGCATGCCGGAGTGGAGACTTATGCCTACGTGTTGGAGTCCGGAGGCAGGCGGCTGGTGTACATGCCTGATGTCAAGAGTATTCCGGAGGCCTCCCTGGAGCGCATGACGGGGGCGGATCTTCTGATTATCGACGGCTTGCGCTATGACCTTCATCCCACTCACATGTGCCTGGACGAGTCCTTGGCCGCCATCAGGGCCATCGAACCCGGACAGGCTTTTCTGACGCACCTTTCCCATAACATGGATTACCGTATTTTGTCCGGCAGGCTGCCGGAGAACGTGGGGGCGGCCTATGATGGCCTGCGGCTGTCCCTGCCATGATTTCTTCCTTCCCTGCCGACATGACCTCTTTTCCCGACAAGAACAGGAATGACGCGTCGCCGGATATCGGCACCAGAGACGTGTTCGGCTTTTCCGTGGCCGTAAGCTCCGTTGGAGAGATGTGCTCCGTTCTGGTGGAACGTGCCTTGGCCGGGGAAGCCCCTTTTCTGGTAGCCGCCGCAGATGTGCACGTGATAACTCGCGGCGTACATGAACCGGAGTATGGCGCGGTTTTGGAGAGGATGGATGTGATTTGTCCGGATGGCATGCCGGTGGTATGGAAGCTCAACAGAGTGCGGGGGGGGGGAAGACCGCCGAACGCGTGAGCGGGCCGGATTTGATGGAAGCCGTGGTGAAGGCGAATGCCGAATATCCCGGCCTGAGACATTTTCTGCTGGGGGGCGACGAAAGGACACTGGAAACCCTGGCGGCCAGGCTGGCGGAAAAGTTCCCCGGTTTTTGTTTGGCCGGAGTTTATTCTCCGCCGTTCCGCTACTGGAGTGAGAAGGATTTGCAGGATATGAGGGAGGCCATTGCCAGCAGCGGAGCCAATGTGGTCTGGGTGGGGCTGGGATGTCCCAAGCAGGAACGGTGGATGGCGGAACAGAAGGACCTGCTTCCTCCCGCCGTGTATGCAGGCGTGGGAGCGGCTTTTGCCTTTCATGCGGGCACGGTGAAGCGTGCGCCGGTGTGGATGCAGAAGAACAGTCTGGAATGGCTGTACCGCATTTGCAGGGAGCCGGGAAGGCTGCTCAAGCGGTACGTGAAGCATAACAGCCTGTTCGTGTGGTACCTGCTGACGGGACGGTAAAGCCTTTTCCGGTGCGTGCCCCGGACAGGAGGCGCAGGTTTTTTGGCTTGTACCGTTCTTGTGCGGTTTTATCATGTCTTCTCCCGGTCCTGCACGTCCGCAAGGGGTACGGGTGACGTTTCTCATTCCTGCGCCGCCTTAAACTCCATTTCTCCTATGTTCTTTCACCGCATTCCCCGGAAAACCTGGTATGAAAAAGCCGTGGAGCGCGTTTTCAGAGACAGGAAACTGTGTGAAGAAAAGCTGCTCCCCTTCGGCTGCGTTCGCGGAGAAAACGGTTTCCTGTACCGGACAAAACTGCTGAATGGCCGCCGCATGGAATTTGAAATACGCGCGGACGGTTCCGTCTGCGTGGCAATGCATGATGCAGACGGGAGGGACATCCGGCATTCAGCCCGGGAGGCGGCGGACAAGTTGCAGGAAAGGGCGCTCCGGAGGGAATATGAGGAAGAACTGTGGCATGTGGCAGAATGCTGCTTTGAGCCTGATTTCTTCCACGGCGATCCTGCCCGGAGCCTCGTCGCTCACGTCCGGGAGGTTTACGGGGACGAACTGGAATTCCTGTGGCGCAAGTCGCCGGGGAGCGCCATTGTGCGCCGGAAGGACACGGAAAAATGGTATGCCGTTTTTCTGGCCGTGCCGCGGCTGAAGCTGGGCAGCAGTTCCAAAGAGAGGGTTGAGGTGCTGAATTTGCGGGTTTGTCCCGGAGAGCTTGACGGCCTTGTGGACCATCGCAGTCGTTTTCCGGCCTACCATATGAATAAGAAAAGCTGGGTGAGCCTTTGTCTGGACGGGACCATTCCTTTTGAAGAACTGGCCGCGCGCCTGGGGACCAGCCGCCGTCTTGCCGGGAAGTGAATGCCGTTTCCGGCGGTTTTCCGGACGGCATATATTCTCCGCACCCGGAATCCATCCGGAATATGGCGGCGGAGTTCGCGGATGGAAGGGAGGACGGGGCTCTTGACCCGGAAGGAGGCCGGGCCTACAGTGGGGGCATGAACGTTGAAGAAAAGGCGCTGTCCACCTTCCGCACGGAACCCTGGCGCCACAACTGCGCCCAGGCCGTTTGCGCGGCGCTGGGAAGGGAGGATTTGCTGGAAGCCGTCTCCGCGTGCGGCACGGGAAGAGCGCCTGACGGGGTATGCGGCGCCTTGTATGGAGCCCTCCTGTGCACGCCCGTGCAGTCAAGGGAGGAGCTGAAGCGGCGGTTTGTGGAAAAGCTGGGTTATTCCCATTGCAGAGACCTGAAAAAAGAAGGCCGTGTTCCGTGCCGGGACTGCGTTGCCTCCGCGGCTGTTATGGCTTTTGATTTGCAGGAGTGAACGCAGAATGACACGACTGTATTCATAGTTTTTCATGAAGAAAGGGTCTATTGGAATGAATCCAAATAGAACAACGTCATGAAAAAATTGATATATGCTATAGCAGCGGTAGCCGTTGCAGTTCCCGTCGTGGCCCTGGCCCAGAGCGCTTGTAACAGCGGTTCCTGCACCAAGGGTGACAAGGACATGGCCGAAGCCAAGGACCACATGAAAAAGGGTGCCCAAGCCGCCAAGGATGCCGCTTCTGAAAAAATGAAGGAAGGCAAGGAAGCGATGAAGGGCGCTTACGAAAGAAGCAAGGAAGCCGTCAAGGATACTTACCAGGACAGCAAGGAAGCCGTGGACCATGCGGCGGACAGGGCTGCCGATAAGGCCGAAGCCGTCGGTGATGCTGTGAAAAACGGTTAATTCAAACGATAAAAAACAAACCATTTAATTATTATGTGTGACTCCAAAGATCATATGAACCATATGCATGAAGGCTGTGGATGCTCCAAAGATGCCGCTTCCGGAAAGATGGAAGAGGGCAAGCAGGTGATGAAGGACGCCTACGAAAAAGGCAAGGAAGGCGTCAAGGATATGGCTTCCGGTGTAAGTGACAAGACCAAGTCCATGATGCACAAGGACAAAGACGCTTAATTCCCGCGAGTGAATAAGCCGTTTTTTATTCTGCATCCCGTATGCGGAATGATTTCCCCTTGTCAGGGTTTCCCGGGCAGGGGGATTTCTATGCAGGCTGGTTTGCTGGAGAAGGGGCGCCTTCTTCCGGAAGTTGGAGGGCGTGCAGGCTGATCTTATGCTTCTTGCACAGCTGCTCCACCCGGTCCCGTTCCAGCAGGATGGTTTTTCCCGCTTCCAGGGCGATTTGCCTGATGCCGCATTCCGCGCACGTCTGGATGGTGACGGGGCCTACGGTGGGGATGTCGAAGCGCATGTCGTGCCCCAGGCGGGCTACTTTGGCCAACGTGGCGGGTTTGCCGTTGCCCAGCTCGCCGCCGCGGCGGATGCAGTTGTTGGTGCCTTCAATGGCTTCCACGGCCACCACGGTGCCATGGTGCACGATGACGGACTGGCCGATGTGCAGACGGCTGATTTCCTTAGCCGTTTGCATGCCGAAGACGGCGTCTTCCCATTGCTCCGGGGTGGGTCTGGGGCCGGCGATGTGACCCGGCTGGGGCATGTGTTCCTCCATGTATGTGGAGGCAGGCAGGATGTTGAAGCCTTCCTTTTCCGCTTCCGTGATGACCGCCCCCAGCAGGGAGTCCGCGTTTTTCTCCGGCATGCGCATCAGGACGGAAAGGGCGCGCAGGTCCGGCCGGAGGGAAAGGATGTTTTTGGGGTTGATGCCCCCCGCCATGATGACGTCGGTCACACCGTGTTTTTTCAGGAAGGAGAAGGGCTTGCTGATCTGCCCTACGCTGAATTCCCGGTACTCGTCGCACAAGGGAATGACCGCTGGGTTGGTTTCCCCCTTGAAGCCCACGGCCACGATGCGCAGGTGCGGCGTGTGGCGGCGCGCTCCCCGGACGATGTATTCCGGATAGGCTCCGTCACCGGCTACCAGACCTAAGACGGGCGGGTTGGTGGTCATGCGGCTTGGGCAGGCGGGAGGAATGGAAAGAGTTACAGGTATTCCGGGCGCTGGAGCAGTTCCGCCACCCGCTTGAGCACGCGGCCGATGTCGGCGCCGTCCACCACGCGGTGGTCTCCTGTAGCCACGATGTTGGCTTTGGAAATGGGAATGAACGCTTCCACTTCATCGCTCCATACCGGGGTCTTGGTCACGGCGCCTACGCCCAGAATGATGGATTCGCTGGGCATGGGCATGGGAGCGGCGAAGGTTAGGCCGAAGCCGCCGAAGTTGGTGACAGTGGCGATGCCCCCCGTGCTGTCTTCCGGGGCCAGCCTTCTGCGGCGCGCCTGGGCGATCAGGCGGTTGTAGTCCTCCAGCAGTTCTTCCATTGTCCGTTCATTCACACGGCGCAGTACGGGAACCATGACGCCGTCCGCCACCTGAACGGCGATGCCGATGTCAATGGTGCGAGGGGAAAGGATGTTTTCCCCCACCAGATAGCCCGCACATTCCGGGTTTTCCGCCAGGGCCAAAGCCAGGGCGCGCGCAAAGTAAAGGGTGATGCCGGGCCGGTGCGGGGAGTGCTGCCTGTGTTTGATCAGGGGATCCATGAACACGGGACGCCCGGCGGAGGCCAGAGGACGCGTCCAGCTGCGGCGCATGGCGTCCGCCACGGCCAAGCGCATGGAGGATGCCTTGCGGCGCGGCCACTGGCTGACGTATTCCAGGAATTCCTCCAGATCATCAATGGTGACGCGGCCGCCGGATCCGGAACCGGAGATGAAGGCTATGTCGGACGCCCTCATGCCGAGTTCATCCATGCGGGCTTTCATGCGGGGGGACATGTAGTGGGCGCCTTTCATGCCGGCGGGAACGGGCAATCCGCGCACGCTGGGCTGTACCTTCAGGTCTGCGTCGTGTTCCTGATAGGAGTCTCCCGTTATGCCGAAGTGGACACCGGCAGGCTTGTCCGTCGCGGCGGGGGCGGCAGGGGAGGAATGGGGGACGGATTCCGGGCTGGCGGGCAGGGAGGGCTGGTTGTCTTCCCCCGCCGGGGTGGCCCCGGAACGTTCTATTTCCTCGTCCGTGGCCTCAATCATCGCCATGCAGGCGCCGACCACGACGGAGTCCCCCTCCTTGATGAACATGTCGCTGAGGATGCCGCCGCACATGGTGGTGACGCCCATCGTGGCCTTGTTGGTCTCTACCTCAAAGATTTCCTGGTCGGCTTCTACGGTGTCCCCCGGAGCCGCCAGCAGGCGGAGCACGGTGGCCTCCGCAATGGAGTCCCCGAGCTGGGGCATGAGAATGGGTACTTTAGGCATGGTTGGAAACTGGGTTGAATCAAATGGATAAAAGATGGCGGATGGACGCGGCGATGGATTCCAGAGTGGGACGGTGAGCTTTCCACAGGTTGGGATGCTGGGGGATGGGCGTGTCTTTGGCGTTGAGCCGCTGGGGAGGCGCGTCAAGCAGGTGGAAGCCTTCCGCCACGATGCGGGAGACTATTTCCGCCGTGACTCCGCCCCACGGAAAGTCTTCCCCGACTACCAGCACGCGGCCCGTGCGCGCCACGGAGGCGATGACGGTGTCCATGTCCAGCGGACGCACGGTGCGCATGTCCACCACTTCCACTTCATAACCGCTTTCCCGCGCCAGAAGGTCCGCCGCACGGACGGCTTCATGCACCATGGCGCTGTACGCCACTACTGTGGCGTGTTTTCCGGTGCGGGCGATGCGCGCCATGCCGAAGGGGACGACGGGTGCTTCCTTGTAGTTGTCTTCCGCCTTTAACCAGCGGTACAGGAATTTGTGTTCCAGGAAGATGACCGGATCAGGGATTTCCACGGCCTGGCGAAGCATCCAGTAGGCGTCCGCCACCGTGGCCGGCGTCATGACATGCAGACCGGGATAATGGGCGAACAGGGCTTCCATGCTCTGGCTGTGGAAGGGGCCCGTGCCGGGCGTTCCGCCGCAGGGGAGACGCACTGTAATATTGGCCGGAATGCCCGTACGGTAGTAGTGGGTGGCGGCCATGTTGACAATCTGGTTGAAAGCAATCGTGCTGAAGTCCGCAAACTGGACTTCCATGATGGGCTTTTTGCCCATGACGGCCGCGCCGGTGACCATGCCCGCCATGGCGTCCTCACTGATGGGGGCGTCTATCACGCGGTCCGGGAACAGATCCTTCAGGCCCTTGGTGGCCTTGAATGCGCCGCCGAAAACGCCTATGTCCTGCCCGTACAGGAAGACGTCCTTGTCTTCCGTCAGCAGGTCTTTCTGGGCGTCGTGAATGGCATCAATGTATGTTACGCTCATGGGAATGTTCCGTTTGCGGTCTTAATAAGGTCTCCAGACAGTGGCGTTCCAGTCTTCCCGGAAGGGGTCCGGCTCCGGTTCCCGCTGTGCCGTGGCTACGGCAAGCTGCACTTCGTCCGCATACTGCCGTTTCAGGTCCGCCGCTTCTTCCGGAGTAAGCCATCCGGCTTCCAGAAGCTGGCGCTCCGCGACGGATACGGGGTCCTTTTTTTCATATTCCTCCTTCAGTTCCTTAGGGATGTAAGAGGCGTCGTCATGTTCCCCGTGGCCGCACATGCGCAGGGTTTTGGCCAGCACCCACTGGGGGCCATCTCCGATGCGCGCGCTGCCTACGGCTTTCCGGAACGTTTCCAGAAGGGCCATGAAGTCAGTGCCGTCCACTTCATGAACGGCGAATCCGTAGCCGCGGCCCCTGTCCGCCAGGGAGGCAGTGCCGAATTCGCGGACATTGGGCGTGGAATAGGCGAATTGGTTATTCGTCACGACCAGCACCAGGGGAAGCTGTTCCACCTTGGCCATGTTGGCCGCTTCATGAAAGGCTCCCGTGGAAGTGGTGCCGTCCCCGCAGAAAACCATGCCTACGGGGCCCGGAAGCTTGCCGTCCAGCCGTTTGGCGAAAAGGCAGCCGTTGACAAAAGCCACGGAGCTGCCCAGATGGCTGATGGGGGCCATGTAGCCTTCAGCCGGAAGGCCGCGGTGAACGTTGCCGTCCCTCCCCTTCATGTATCCCAGGGCGGACCCCAGGTAGGCGCGTGCCGCCTCAATGATAGGTTCCCCCCATGCGACGCGGGCGGCCTGTTCGCGGATGAAGGGCGCAATTACGTCGTAGCCGGCGGTAAGAAAAACGCCGCCGCAGGCGGCAATGGCCTCATGGCCCCTGCCCAGATAAACGCCGCCCGTGATTTTTCCGGCTTTATAAAGGCTGGAAATTTTGGTGTCGAAGGCGCGCGCCAGAAGAATGGCTTGATAGGCCTTGAGGGCGCTTGCCTGCAAATCCGGTAATGTAGTGTCGCCATGTGCCACGTCCTTATTTTATATGCTGCATGCGGAAATGCAATGTCATTTCATCATACGCCGGGCCTCCCGGCCTTCCGGTCGGCCGGAGGGCCGGTCCGGAAGGTTCGCAGGGGTCAGTTTCTGCCCCTGGCGTTCATGAAAATGAACACGTAGTACAGCAGCATGGCCAGGGAGGAAAGAGCCCCCACCACATAGGTCATGGCCGCCCAGAAGAGGGCGCTTTTGGCCTTGCCATGGTCAAAATAGTTCATCAGGTGTGAGCGGTCCAGCCATTTCAGAGCTCTGGCGGAAGCGTCAAATTCCACCGGTAGCGTGATGAAAGCAAATATCGTAGTGACGGCGAACAGGCCGATGCCCAGCCCCAATACCCAGGGGGAACCGCCCATCGCCAGCAGGACAATGCCGATCATCAGCACGATTCCGACCAGGTTGGAGGATAGCTGCACCACGGGCACCAGCGCGGAGCGCAGTCCCAGCCAGTGGTAGGCCTGGGCGTGCTGGACGGCATGCCCCACTTCATGGGCCGCCACGGCCGCTGCCGCGATGCTGTTGGAGTTGTAAACGGATTCGCTCAAATTGACGGTCTTGTCCGCCGGATTGTAGTGGTCCGTCAGATGGCCTGGGGTGGACGTCACCTTGACGTCCGTGATGTGGTTGTCTTTCAGCATTTGCTCAGCCACTTCCCGTCCCGTCATCGGGATGGGAATCTGGGAGTATTCGCTGAAACGGCTTTTCATCCGCGCGCTGACCAGCCAGCTGAGCAGCATGGAGCCCAGCAGGATGATCCAATAAATGGTATAGGAATGCTGCGGAGCGGATTCCGCGTTTTGCACGTAATAGGAAAGGATATTTACGTTGAAGAATTCAATCATTGCAGTTTTGACTTTATATCATCTGGTTTCATTGACTCCAGCGAGCGGCGTGTCAGTGTACGGCCCGTTTGTCATCAAGGGTTCATGCCCCTGGGGAAGGATCAGTCGTCAATTTTTTTGGAAAGTAGCCTGCCGTCCGGGGTATAATACAGTTCCAGCTTTCGGACGGCGGCGCTTTCCGAACGGCAGTCGACGCGGTATTTTACGGTTCCCCGTACGGTGATTTGTTTGGCGCTGCGCAGGGCGTATCCCGGAAAGTCCTTAGCGACCGCCGCCGTGACCGGAGCAGGAAGGCTCTGGAGGGGAACATCCGCCTTGATGAGGAAGACGGTGCCGTCTGCGGAGAGTTTCATCTCGTATTCCAGGCCGTTGATGTGGAATTCCGCTTCATAGACGTCTTCGTCATGGTCAAAGTCCCATTCGATGACGCCGGCGTTCGGAAACTGGTTCTGCACTTGGGCTTTGACGGGGGCGGGCACATTGGAGGCCGGGATGTCTGCAAAACCGGATGCGATGAATGCGGCACAGAGAACTGGTAAAAGAATTCCGGAAATGTTCATAACATATGCAATAATTGTATTCATTAAAAAAACAAGATTTTTTTCAGGCTTCCGTGTGACAGTTGCGTCACGCATTACCCTCAGAAAAATGAGGCGGATTTGATTGGAAGGGGGTGTCTCCGGGAATTTTCCCCCATCCACAGGAACAGTTTCCGTTTTACGAGCGTACGTGTGCGTATGGCGGGGTTTGTTATCGCCAGGGGACTGTTCGTGAGGTTGAATGACAACATGCAACAGGGTATCGTCTATTTGCTTGGAGCGGGTCCGGGAGACCCCGGTCTGATTACGGTCCGCGGCCGGGAGCTGGTGGAAACGGCGGAAGTGCTGGTGTACGACGCGCTGAGTTCCGCAGAGATGCTGAATTGGGCGCCCGTTTTCTGTGAAAGGATTTTTGTAGGCAAAAGAGCTTCCCGGCATGCGCTGCCGCAGGAGGAAATCAATGCCCTGCTGGTCAAGCTGGCCCGCAATGGGAAAAAAGTGGTGCGGCTGAAAGGGGGAGACCCGTATGTGTTCGGCCGGGGGGGAGAGGAGGCGGAAGCCCTGAATGCTGCCGGCGTTGCTTTTGAAGTTGTACCGGGCATCACTTCCGCCATTGCGGGTCCCGCCTATGCGGGCATTCCGGTGACGCACCGCAGGCATTGCACGCAGTTTACCGTGTTTACGGGCCATGAAGACGTGAACAAGAAGGAGTCTTCCTTGGACTTGAAGGGAATCGCAGAGGCTCAGGGGACGAAGGTCATGCTGATGGGCATGCAGAAGCTGGAGGAAATATGCAAGGCCCTGATCGGTTATGGACAGACCCCTTCTACGCCTGCCGCCGCCATTCAATGGGCCACGACGGGGAGACAGCGCACCGTGGCGGGTACGGTGGAGACACTGCCCGGAAAAGTGTTGAAGGCCGGGCTGGGCGCTCCGTCCGTGGTCGTGATCGGGGACGTTGTGGAGGAACGCGTCCATCTGGATTGGTTTGAACGCCTTCCCTTGTTCGGAAAGCGCATCGTGGTGACCCGCACGCGGGCGCAGGCGGGGGAATTGAGTTCCCGGCTGCGCCGCCTGGGTGCGGAAGTGCTGGAAATGCCCACCATCCGAATCGCCCCCCCTACGGACAAGCGGGAATTTGCGGAAGCCGTAGTGCATGCCCATACCTATGACTGGCTTGTTTTTTCCAGTCCCAACGGCGTGGAACGCTTCTTCCAGGCATTTTTTGCCGTATACAAGGACATCCGGAGCATCGGGGGCGCCAGGATCGCCGCCATCGGGCCGGGGACGGAAGCCAAGCTCCGGGAATACGGGCTGGCTGTGGATATCATGCCTAAGAAGTACGTGGCGGAAGGGCTGGTCAAGGCATTCAAGGACGCCCGGGAGGAGATAGGCACCATTGAACACAGCACGTTTCTGTGGGTACGCGGGGAAGACGCCCGCCGCGTTATCTACGACGGCCTGATGTCCATGGGAGCCATTGTGGACGAATGCGTAGCTTATAAAACGGAACCGGAGACGGATGATGTGGCCGGAGCCCAGGCTGTCTTCCGGGAGACGGGGGCGGACATCGTGACGTTCACCAGCTCCTCCACGGCGGAGAATTTCTTCAAGCTCGGACTGCCCTGGCCGGCCGGGTGCAAGGCGGCCAGCATCGGCCCCGTGACTACGGATACTTTAAAGGAACTGGGACATCCCCCTGCCATCAAGGCCAGGGAGCATGATATCAACGGCCTGGTGGAAGCCATCCTCAAGGCCTGCGGCAAGTAACGGGGAGAAGGCCGTGGCTCCGCGTGCCTTCTGGCGCATGGTTCCGTCTTGGGACGCCGATGTGTCAGAAGCCCTTGACGGCTTCCCAACTGACGACTTTTCCGTTTTCAAACAGGACGTTGTATGAAATGGGAGGCCTGCCTCCCAGCGGCATGGTTACGCCGACTCCGGTACCGACGCCGGAGTCCCTGCCGCGGAATCCGCCCCCGCCCAGCCCCAGGGACCAGCCTGTGCCGCTACGCGTGTAAATCCAACGTTCCGTATTTTTGCCGTTGCTCCACCCCGCCATTTTCTGTTCCGGTTCCCCCCAGGCCAGAAGGACGGCCTCCGGACTCATTCCTTTTTCCAGTTCTCCCCGTGCTACTTTGACTTGCTGTTCCTTTGGCAGTTGCTGGTAAACCGGCATGTTTTTGGCGATGCGGTCGGACGGCGTAGGGGAACAGGCCGCCAGCAGGGCGATGCAGGCCGGAAACAGAACGGGAAAAAGGCTTCTTTTCATCATCCGGTTTCATAGCATGCGGCTGCGCGGCTGGCAAGGGAACAGCGAGGCTGTACCGTGTGAGAAATAGCGGAAATGCCCTTAATCCTGACATAAAGGGGCACTTTTTCCGTAGATACATAATTGGTGATTGACAAGGATGGGGGGTAGGGGAGTAGGAATTCACCTCCAGATGCAACGCGCCGCCAGGAGCGGTTTTTGACGTGCACGTATTTTCCACTATTTTCATCTTTCCGAGCCTTTCATATGTCCAAAACCTTAATTATAGCAGAAAAGCCGAGCGTAGCCACTGATTTGGCGAGAGTTCTCGGCAAAGAGCTTGGAAAATTCACCCGTGACAAGTCCGGTTCCTTTTACCAGAACGACAAAGCCATCATCACCTCCGCCGTAGGCCATCTTCTGGAGCAGAAGAAGCCCATGACGGAGGGCGGCAAGTCGCTTCCCTGGAAGTTCGATTATCTGCCCGTCATTCCCAAGTCCTTTGAACTGGAGCCCATCAAGCAGTCCGAAGACCGTTTGAAAAAGGTTCTTCAGCTTGCCAAGAGCAAGGATGTGACGGAAATCGTCAACGCATGCGATGCCGGCCGCGAAGGGGAATTGATTTTTCACAACCTGGTGCGGTACGGAAAGTGGACAAAGCCCGCGCGCCGCCTCTGGATGCAGTCCATGACGGACGAGGCCATTTTGAACGCCTGGCACAGCATGCGCAGCGAGGCAGACATGCAGCCGCTGACCAACGCCGCCGTCTGCCGTTCCGAGTCCGACTGGCTGATAGGCCTGAACAGCACCCGCGCCCTGACCATTCTTCAATCCCGCGGAGGGTTCAGCGTAACGCCCGCCGGACGCGTCCAAACGCCGACGCTCGCCATCCTGACGCAGCGCGAACTGGAGATCCAGGCGTTTGAACCGGAACCCTATTCCGAGGTGTGGGCGGATTTCGGCGTTCAATCCGGAGTTTATTCCGGCCGCTGGATTGACCGTGACTGGAAGAAGAACGACAATCCCCATTCCCGTGCGGAGCGCATCTGGGATTCGGCGCTGGCCACCGTCATCCGCGACCGCTGCCGGGGCAAGTCCGGTACGGTAACGGAAGAAAAAAAGCCCGTCACGACGATTGCCCCTCTGCTGTACGATTTGACTTCCCTCCAGAGGGAGGCCGCCAACCGTTACGGCTTTTCCGCCAAAAGGACGCTCCAGCTGGCCCAGGAGTGCTATGAAAAGCACAAAGTGCTGACTTATCCCCGTACGGATTCCCGCTACCTGCCGGAAGATTATCTGGGCAAGGTGTACGGCATTGTCGGCGCCGTGGCTGAGGAGAATGCGGAGTTCGCCCCCTTTGCCAGAGACATTCTGGATAACAAGCGGGTGAAGCCCAACAGACGCGTGTTCGACACCAAGAAGGTAAGCGACCACTTCGCCATTATTCCGACGGGCAAGATCGAAAAACTGAGCGGCGACGTGCAGAAGCTTTTTGAAATGGTCATGGCGCGTTTCCTGGCCGTTTTCTTCCCTCCCGCTGTTTTTGAAGATACCAGACGAACCACTCTTATCGACCATCGGGACGGCGTCACGGACGCCTTCCTGACCACGGGGCGCGTGCTCGTGGAACCCGGCTGGCAGGCCGTGTACGGCCGCAAGACCGGCAGCTCCTCCAAGGAGGAACTGGTGCCGGTGCAGGACGGCGAACAGGCTGCCGTGCGCGAAATCGAGATACGCAACGCCATGACCAAGCCCCCGGCCCGCTATAATGAAGCCACCTTGCTGGCCGCCATGGAAGGTGCCGGAAAACTGGTGCATGACGAAGAATTGGCTGCCGCCATGAGCGAACGCGGCCTGGGTACGCCCGCCACCCGCGCCTCTATCATTGAAGGTCTGATTTCCCAGGAATACATTGCCCGCGACGGCAGGGACCTGCTGGCAACGCGGCGCGGCATTGAATTGATCGCCCTGCTGGAACGCATCGGTCTGAAAACTCTGACATCCCCCAGCCTGACCGGAGAATGGGAATACAAGCTCAAGCAGATGGAGCAGGCGTCCCTGGGCCGGGAATCCTTCATGGACGGCATCAAGAAGCTAACCGGGGAGATTGTGAAGCGCGTCCATGACTTCCAGGAAGCCCAGCAGCAGGTGGAACTGCCGGAAATCGACCTGGATTGCCCGTGTTGCCATGTCCACGGTCTGAAGAATACGCTGGATGCAGTTTCCTGCCGTTCCTGCAAGTTCAGCATCCGCAAGGTGATTTCCGGCCGCGAAATGGCGGATGAAGAGTTGAAGACCCTGATTGTGGACGGCAAGACGGGGATTCTGCAAGGATTTACATCCCGCTTCGGCAAGCCCTTTGAGGCAGGTTTGGAACTTAACGACAAGTGCCGCGCCGCCTTGTACTTCCCCGCCAGGGAGGAGGACGAGTCGACGGTTAATGAAGAAGCCGTGAAGGCCGCCAGCGTCACCGTTCCCGGTATGGGAGAGCACGACGTGATGGAAACCGCCAAGGCATGGAAACTGCCTACCCTGACAGTAGGGAAGGAACATACTCCCGTTTCCGTGGCCCGCACCATCCTGGGCCGTGAAATTCCCCTGGACCAGGTGTTGAAGATCCTTTCGGAGGGCAAATCGGATTTGATGAAGGGATTCATTTCCCAGCGCACCAAGCGTCCGTTTGACGCCTATCTTGTGTTCAATGCCAAGTTGGGCAAGATCGGCTTTGAATTCCCGCCCCGGGAAAAGAAGTTCCCTGCCAGGAAAACGGGAGCCTCCGGGAAGAATGCCAAAGAGGGAAAGGCGAAGGAAAGCAAACCGAAGTCGAAATAGGGAATTTTCCCTGTAGAGGCATGGATTGCGGATTTCCCCTGCCGCACAAAGGATAATCGGCAATGCTGAGAGGAGAAGCATCCTTCTGCCGGATGCGGCTGCTTTCTAACGGCGGATTTTCCGGCAGCAGCGATTCCAACCATCTTTTTGCCGGGGGCGTGAAGGGTTCCGCTTGGCCTGCGGCGGAGGGATGGGTGGAAAAAGCTTTTTCCCCTTCTTCCTTGTGCTAGTCTGGAACTGCAACCCGTTTTCCCTGTGATGAAACATGCATTAATCCTTATGTTGGCGTGGTGCGGCATATGCTGCAGCCTGGCGGAAGATTATCCTTTCCCGGGAGAACGGGAATGGGTCTCCAAGTTAGGAGACGTGGTGAAGGGAACTTTTCAGTCCTGTACAGGAACCAAAGTGGCGGTCAAGGTGGGCCGCAAGCGTGTGGAGATTCCCTTGAACCGCCTGGATGAGGAGGATGCCGCGCTGGTCCGTTCCCTGACGGGAACAACAGCCCGGCGGGATATCAAGCTGGCGGAAACGTTCTGGCCGTATATCATGAAAGAGCTTGAAAAGGTTACCTGGATTCCGGTGGAAAGGGACATATCCCCGAGATTCAGCGGGGCCGCCCGGAAAGCCGCCACCAAGACCGTAGCGGGAATGAGGAAGGTGGACGGTTTTTCCTGCACGACTTCCCTTACTTCCATCAGAGGGAATCCCTTCCTGATACGGGAATATTACCGTCCGCAAGTCCGTCCTGCGAGTGGAGGGGGTCCGAAAAATTTCGATATGATTCTGGAGAATGGAGAAGTTTACGCCTGCTACGATACGGGAAAGGGGTTGCTGGCGCCGGAAAAACACCTCCTTGAGGCGCGGACGGAAATGCGCGGTCCGGTATCCTCTCTTCTGCCGGCGGGGGAGAAGATTGCCGCCCGTGAATCAAAAACTTTCAGCAATGCTGATTATTCCCTGAGTATGGCAAAGAATTCCGTCAAGGGCGGCTACGAGACATGCAAACCCAATTTCCTGACCCGGAAGATTCTGTCTTTCCAATGGAATGCGGAGGGGAAAATGGTCTGCGGCGTCATGAAGCTGGAATACGACAATGCCCGGGTGGCCGTTCTGTTTGATGCGGAAAAGAAGCTCATGAACGCTCCGGGCCTGGGGTACGCCGTGATGATTTCCCGCATGAACAAGAAGAGCCGGGACCCCAAGGTAAAGGATGAGCATTATTACCATGTGGGTCTGGCTGCGGACGGGCTGCCCGTTTACCACCATGAAGGGCCGGAGAACGAGGCTGGAATGGACCCGTTGCGGTACGGGGAGCTCCGGGAGTCAGAGAAGAAGGTCATAGCTGAAAAGGAGAAGGAACGGGAAAGGGCGTTTCGGGCCAAATTGGAAGCACGGCAGCGTCTGGTGGAGTCCGCCAGGAAGAGGAACGGATAAGAGGATGTTTTTCCGGGAAGATTATTCCTCGGGAAAATAATCCGGATGGATGGAATAGTTGCCGGGAGCGTCCAGCGTTTCAATGAGGGCCATGTCCTCTCCGTCCAGAGAAAAGTCAAAAACGTCCAGATTGGCACGGATTCTGTTCTTGTGCGCGGATTTGGGCAGAGGCACGATGCCGCGTTGCAGCACCCAGCGGATGCAAATCTGGGCGACGGATTTGCCGTGCTTGTCCGCGATGCGGCGCAGAATCGGTTCCTCCAGCGCGCCTCCCCTGGCCAGAGGCCCCCATGATTCCACGAGGATGCCGTTTTCCCGGCAGAAGGCGGCCGTGGCTGTCTGGTGGTACCGGGGATTGATTTCAAGCTGGTTGACCATGGGCATAACCTCGGCCCGGTCCATCAGGGCCTCCAGATGGTGGGGGAGGAAGTTGCTTACGCCGATGGCCTTGATCCGTCCGTCCCGGTAGAGTTGTTCCATGGCTTTCCAGGTTTCCCGGTTGAGCTGCCGGTAGTCGTCCGCATGCCCGGCGGGCACGGGCCAGTGGATCAGGTACAAGTCCAGGTAGTCCATTTGAAGAAGCTGCATGGAGGCGTCAAATGCCCTCAGGGTGCTGTCGTATCCCTGGTCCGTGTTCCAGATTTTGCTGGTGATGAATATTTCTTCCCGCGGCAGGGCGCTTTCACGCACGGCGCGGCCCACCGTGTCTTCATTGCCGTACAGGCTGGCCGTGTCTATCAGGCGGTAGCCCGCTTCCAGCGCGTCCAGGATGCAGCGGACCCCGGCCTCGTCGTCAGGGGACAGGTACGTTCCGTAACCGATGCCGGGCATCGGCAGCCCGTTGTTCAGACGGTGCGTATCTCCGGGAGAAGTGATGGTGCTCATGCTTTCCATGAAGCACCCTTTGCCGGGGCGCGTAAAGAGGCCTTATTGTCATGAAAGCGGCATGCAGGAGCCGCATCGCAAACGGGTGGAGAGGCTACTTCCCGGCCTGGAGGCAGCGGTAATAGTAGTCCACGCGGGAGATGAACCAGCTCCATTTATAACCGGGACGCCCGTTGGTCATCAGAGGGGCGGGGCAGTTTTTTCCGGACCAGTAGTTATGGGGGACTACGTTGCGCAGGGGAACTCCGTACCGTTGCATGAGCAGGGCGGTCAGCTTGGCCGTCTTGTTGTAGATGATGGCGGGGTTATGGGTGGTGCATTCGCACATTTCAATGGCTACGGAGTATTTGTCTCCCGGACCGGAATGGTCCGCGTGATGGCCTGTTTCCGTCGTGGGAATGTGCTGGTAGGCTCCGAACTGGTCGACCGTGAAGTGCCAGTTCAAACTGCGGGATTTGCCGCTGTTCAGATAGCGGGAATGGGCGTTGGCGTCCCCCTTGGGGTTGGCCGTGCTGTGGATGGTGATGAAGCGGGGGGTCATGGAGGAAGCCCGCTTCCGGGCATAAGTGCTTTTGGGCATGTAAGATACGCGGATACCTACTTCCCGGCTCATCTGGTTCATGGAGCGCGGCACGACCGGGGCGTTTTGCGGTTTGAAGGAGATGGCAGGCGGCCTCATTTTGTCGTTCTGGGAACAGCCGGCGAATGTCAGGGCCGCAAACACGGCAAGAAGGCCCGTCCAAAAAGATCTGTATTCCATGTGCCTGTTCTAGAAACAGGCCGGAGCGATTGCAAGCAGAATTTGGAATTAGTTTACTCAAACTAAGTTGCCGTGTCATGCCTGCCTTGAAACGGGGAGGGCCATGCGTGCGTGCACAGCCCGCGCTTCCGGGAAGAGGCGCACGGACTGTCTGCACGAATTCCGTACCGGATTTCCCGGTATGGAATGGTTATTTAAGGATTTGCGTAAGCACGTATTGCAGGATGCCTCCGGCCAAGTAGTATTCCTTTTCAATGGGGGTGTCAATGCGGACGACTACGGGAATGTCAAAGGCCGGAGCGTCTGCGGGCTGCACGCGCAGGGTGACCTGCTGGCGCGGGGCAATGCCGTTGTTCAGGCCGAGAATGGAGAAAGTGACATCCTTCAACGGAGCGATGCGGTCGTAATCCTCCTTGTTGGCGAAGTTGAGCGGCAGTACGCCCATGCCGATGAGATTGGAACGGTGGATGCGTTCAAAGCTCTTGGTTACCACGGCTTTCACGCCCAGCAGGTTCGTTCCCTTGGCCGCCCAGTCCCGGGAGGAGCCCATGCCGTAGTCTTCCCCGCCGATGACGATCAGGGGGGTGTTATCACGGGCATAGGCCATGGCGGCATCGTAAATGAAGGCGGGGGAGCCCGCGGAGGCGGGGATGTTCTTGTCCGGGGCCGGGATTTCCCTGTTCCCGAAGTACAGCGTGTAGCCGCCTTCCGTTCCGTCCACCATCAGGTTCTTGATGCGGACGTTGGCAAAGGTGCCGCGGGTCATGACGCGGTCGTTGCCGCGGCGGGAGCCGAAGGAGTTGAAGTCGTTCCGGGAGACGCCCATGAATTGCAGGTATAGACCGGCGGGACCCGTTTCCCGGATGGCTCCGGCGGGGGAGATGTGGTCCGTGGTTACGGAGTCGCCAAAGATGCCCAGGGGCCGGGCGTCTGTAATGTCCGCCAGCGTGCGGGTCTGTCCGTTGAAGCCGCAGAAGAAGGGCGGGTTCTGGATGTAGGTGGAGTTTTCATTCCACTGGAAGACGGAACCGGAGGGGGCGTGGACGGCGGCCCACCGCGGGTTCTTGTCCGGCGTGATGGTGTAAAGCTCCCGGTAGGCCTCCGGGTTGCGGGATTTGGCGACGGCTTCCGCAATTTCCGCGGAGCTGGGCCAGATGTCCTTCAGGAATACCGGCTTGCCGTTTTTGTCCGTACCCAGGGGTTCCTTCTGGAAGTCAATGTCCACGCGGCCCGCCAGCGCGAAAGCGACGACCAGAGGCGGCGACATCAGGAAGTTGGTTTTGATGGAGGCATGGATGCGCGCCTCAAAGTTGCGGTTGCCGGACAGCACGGAGGCGCCGATGATGTTGTTTTCCTTCACGGCCTGTTCCAGTTCCGGGTTCAGGGGGCCGGAGTTGCCGATGCAGGTGGTGCAGCCGTAGCCGACGGTTTCAAAGCCGAGGGCGTCCAGGGAGGCCTGGAGTCCGTTCGCGGCGAAGTAGTCGGAAGCGATGCGGGAACCCGGAGCGATGGATGTTTTTACGTGGGAGGGGACCGTAAGCCCCAGTTTCACGGCTTTTTGGGCCAAAAGCCCGGCGGCCAGCATCAGGCCGGGGTTGGAGGTATTGGTGCAGGAGGTGATGGCGGCAATGAGGATGCTGCCATCCTTCAGCTCGGCTTCCTGACTGAAGCCTTCCACCGGAACGGGAACGCCCGCGGGGGAGTGCATGGTCACTTTTACGGAGGGGGATTCCGTTTTTCCGTAACCGCCTTCCGTAATGGGTGCGCTGACCATGCTGCGGAAGCTGTCCCTGATGGAGTCCAGACGGATGTGGTCCTGCGGACGTTTGGGGCCGGAAACGGCGGGCTGGATCGTGGAAAGATCCAGCTCCAGCTGGTCCGTGTAGTCCAGCTCTCCATTGCGGGGCATGCCCCAGAGGTTCTGTGTCTTGAAATAGTTTTCGTATGTGGCGATGGATTCCTCGCTTCTGCCGGTCTGGCGCAGGTAGTCGGAGCATTGTTCGTCCATCGGGAAGAAGCCCATGGTGGCGCCGTATTCCGGGGCCATGTTCGCCACGGTGGCGCGGTCCGCCAGCGGCAGGGCCGCGGCGCCTTCTCCGAAGAACTCCACAAATTTGCCCACCACGCCGTGCTGGCGCAGCATTTTGGTAACATGCAGGGCCAGGTCTGTGGCCGTGACTCCCTCCCGGAGCTTTCCAGTCATGTGAACGCCCACGACTTCCGGCACCAGAAAAGTGACGGGCTGGCCCAGCATGCCGGCTTCCGCCTCAATACCGCCCACGCCCCAGCCTACCACGCCGATACCGTTGATCATCGTGGTATGGGAGTCCGTACCCACGAGAGTGTCCGGGAAATAAACGCCGTCCTTTTCCATGACGCCCGGCGTCAGATATTCCAGGTTCACCTGGTGGACGATGCCCACGGAGGGGGGAACCACGGAAAAGGTCTGAAAAGCCTGCTGGCCCCATTTGAGAAATTCATAACGTTCCGCATTGCGCTGGAATTCAATGTCCAGGTTTTTTTCCAGAGCGTCCGTGCGGCCCGCCCAGTCCACCTGCACGGAATGGTCCACGACCAGGTCCACGGGCACCAGCGGTTCAATAACGGAGGCGTCTTTTCCAAGTCCGGCCACAGCGGAGCGCATGGCGGCCAGGTCCACCAGAAGGGGAACGCCGGTCAGGTCCTGGAGAACGATGCGGGCTACGGTGAACGGGATTTCATAGGAACCGGGATTTTTCGCGTTCCAGGAGGCCAGATTGTCCACATCCTTTTCCGTCACTTTTAATCCGTCGCAATTGCGGAGCAGGGATTCCAGCACGATCCGGATGGAAACGGGCAGGCGGTTGAGGCGCGGGTAGCCGCTTTCCGCCAGGGCGGGCAATGAATAAAACTGTCCCGGGGTTCCGGCTCCCGTGGTGAACGTGCTTTTGGCGATCTGGGTCATGTGCTGAATAGCGGTTAACAATAAACAGACGGCTGCCCTGCTGGCAGTCGCGGGTACTATACAGGTCAAAGACAATAAGGCAAGGATTCTGTGCGGCGAAAGAAGGATTTTCCTGTTCACGGAGGGGAAGATGCCTTTTTTCCAGACCGGCAACGTGCCTGATTCCCGCCGGAGGAAGGTAGCCGCCTGGGGGGAGGACTGACAAATTGCTGGCATACCAAGACGTTATTGCGTTGAACATGGGGGAAAGGATTAATGTCGTAACCGTACTTAACCAATGTTTTCAAGAAATGGATATGGAACATATGTCTCAGCCGGTCAGGCCGAATAACACCCTTGCTATTTGCGCCCTTGTCTTTTCTGTCTTGTGCAGTCTCGTAGGTCTTGTCCTTGGTATTATCGGCATGAGCAAATACCCGAAGAACACCAGTGGAAGGACCATGAGTGTCATTGCCATTATCATCAGCGTACTCATGATGGTGGGAGCTTTCATGCTCCGTGGCCGCTGGTAAGACGGCAGGAAGTGCAGATGAATTTAAGGCTTGCGGAATAAGGGCATTTCGCAGGCTTCCCCAACGCATGAAATTGTTTGCCTTGTATGGGGCGCTCCTTGCCTTGGCGTGCGGCGTGCTCGTGTTTACGGGAGATCCCTCCCGCTCCAGCTGGCTGCCGGAGTGCCCTTTTTACAAAACCACGGGGTGGCTTTGTTATGGCTGCGGTTCCACCCGGGCTCTCCATGCCCTTTTGCACGGGCACTGCGCGGATTCCTTGAAGTACAATATCCTGCTGGTTCCGACCCTGGTGTGGCTGGGAACCCTTTTTTTTATCCGGAACAGGCGCGTGTTTAACCGGACATTGCTGGCAGGAGCAGGGGTGCTTGTGGTGTTTACGGTTGTGCGCAATCTCCCGTGCCTGTAGCGGTGTTGGCAACAGGGAGGTAATGCAGAACGGGGCTTTCCGGTCCGGTCATGGAGAGCAGAGGATAAAAGAAGCTTGCATGCCGGAAAAATGAACTTGCCCTCTCTACGGGGGAATGGGATAGTGCCATAAGCGGCTTCCCATGAAACTTCTGCCTTATTTGCCATTACTGATTCTGCTGTTGGTCCCCGGCACGGTTCATGCTGCTATGGAGGGGGAGCATCTGGAAACCCATACGGAATTCGTAGCCCGCAAAGGGTACCCGGAAAGCATGGAACAATGGTCTGACCGTCATTTGCTGAAAGCAGTGGATGCCAGGGTGCTCCATGTAGTTATTTATCTGGGAAGCCAGCGGGGACGGCTGTACGCAAATGAACAGGTAGTGATGGATTTTCCCGTTTGCACCGGGGACCGGGATCATCCTACCCCCGCAGGAACTTTTACCGTACTGGAGAAGGACAAGGACCATTATTCGGACCTGTACGGTTTGGCAATGCCGTGTTTTATGAGACTCACCAGGGACGGAATCGGGCTGCACG
The DNA here is from genome assembly GCF_036417355.1 of Akkermansia sp. RCC_12PD. Taxonomy (NCBI): domain Bacteria; kingdom Pseudomonadati; phylum Verrucomicrobiota; class Verrucomicrobiia; order Verrucomicrobiales; family Akkermansiaceae; genus Akkermansia; species Akkermansia sp. RCC_12PD. The sequence continues at coordinate 1,378,456 of NZ_CP143889.1, forward strand.
CGGGGCCCGTTTTCCGGACGCCTCAGTCTCACGGTTGCATTCGCATGACGCGGGAGTCCTGTGCAGCTCTATTTAATAAAATCCGCATTGGAACGCCTGTGAGGATTGTGGCAGAATGCGTCATGAAACATTGAAAATAAGTCTGTGATATGTCCAACTCATAAAAGGGAGTTGAATATTATGAATGCAAAGAAAAGCTCGGTAATCATTGGAAGCGCCCTGGCGGGAATGCTGGCGATGGTTTCCTGTTCGGGACCGCCGGAGGAGAATTTGAGAGTAGTTCCACTGACGATGCCCATGGCATCCTACAATCCCAATACGCGGGTTGTGGTAGCCGGCGTGGATTATACGGAAGTGCATGATGAATGGATGAACCCGGATATCATGAAGAAGGCCAGATCCGGCAATACACGTGTGGTGATAAGCCGGAGCGCCCAGAGGGGGCAGCTGATGGTAGGCGATGAAGTTGCCATGGATTTTCCCGTTTGCGTAGGGACTTCTACACACAAGACGCCGCTTGGGCATTTTAACATTACGGAAAAGAAAGTTCACCATGTTTCCAACTTGTATGATGCCTCCATGCCTTATTTCATGCGCCTGACGGATGGCGGAATCGGGATGCATGTGGGGCCCGTCTTCCGGACGCCCCAGTCTCACGGCTGCATCCGCATGACGCGTTCCTCCTGTGTGCCGCTTTTTAAAACCGTCAAGGTCGGAACTCCCGTGAAGATTGTGCCGTAACGGGAAAAAATGGCCGCAGACGACATCTGCTTTTTATTGATGAGGAGGAAGCAATGAGTTCTCCCATTAGAACAGGAGAACGAACTGAATGATCTGCCGGAGGTGCTGGTTTTACTGACAAGCCTTGATTTGGCCGTTTTTCTGGAATCTCACTCTCCATGATTTATTGCGGTATTCCTTATTCTCAGAAAAAGGTCCGGAAAAACTGCGCATACTAATGGAACCGGGAAAGATGGAAAAGACCGGGACTTCCCGCAAGAAGGGGCAGGTTTTCCGTCTGGAAACCTTCTTGCGTTCGCTGAAGTTTTCTTATGAAATAGGGGATATTTGTTCATTGCGGAACCCCGAAGTCAGGAGGGTATTTGTTAATTATTTCCATAATAGATTTATTGCATTAATATAATGAATGACATATGAGAGCATGAAAAAAAGATAAAAGAAGATTTTTTACACAAAATCGACCCGGCTGCCGCTATCAAAATAGGAACGTATGAAGATAATCGGTTTTGTACCGCAAGTCGCATTGCTCCCAACAACCCAAACCCTCCTCCATGCCTTACTGCCGGTTGAACGGTTCCCGAATTCGGCCGGCAGCGGCATGAATGGATTTCCATCATGTACGCACCCGTTGTTTTTGGCGCATGAGAATGATTGTTAAGATTTAGAGTGATGGAAATACGGCATCTGCTTTCACTCTGTAACAATTCCGCCTGCTTTGGCTGTTCTGTGGAGAAAAATACGGCTTGTGGAAGCCGTCCCGTGGGCGACTTTGTCTGCACTGTTGTTCGGAGTGGTGACACGACGCGCGGCAAATGTACCGGCTGGCATGCAACCATAGAACCTTCTCCGTAACCCTGCCGGAAATATGGTTCTGAATGCAGCGGTTGTTATCCCGCGTTCTATTGATCTTTTCCGGAGTTATTTTGCAGGAGGGGAACGTATCTTCCATAACCCTGGGCTTCCATGTCCTGTTCCGGAATGAATTTCAATGAAGCGCTGTTGATGCAGTAGCGCAGGCCGCCGCGTTCTTTGGGACCGTCCGGGAACACGTGGCCCAGGTGGGCATCCCCCGTCCTGCTGCGAACTTCCGTGCGGTTCATGCCGTGTGAAAAGTCCTGTTTTTCCTGAATCAAGCCTTCCTTGATAGGGCGGCTGAAGCTGGGCCATCCGCAGCCGGAATCAAATTTATCCGTGGAAAGGAACAAGGGCTCTCCTGTAGTTATGTCCACGTAGATGCCGGGACGGTCATTGTTGAAATATTCATTCCGGAAGGGGGGTTCCGTTGCGTTTTTCCGGGTGACGGCAAATTGTTCCGAAGTCAGGGACTTCCGCAGTTCTTCATCCGATTTCTTTTGATAAACGGGTTTGGCCTCTTTGGCCTGGCTGGCTTCCCGGAAGCGGAAGGCCGGAATGTGGCAGTAGCCGCCGGGGTTTTTGTTCAGGTAGTCCTGATGGTATTCTTCCGCCCTGGAGAACTGTTTGAGGGGCTGGATTTCAATGGCCAGGGGCTGCTTAAAGTGCTGCTGGAGGCGTTTCAAGGACATTTCTATGACAGGCTTGTCTTTTTCATCCGTGTAGTAAATACCCGTGCGGTACTGTACTCCTGAGTCGTTTCCCTGTCGGTTGACGGAGACGGGATCAATGACGGCATAGTATTGTTCCAGCAGGAAGGGCAGGCTGACTTCGTCCGGATCGTATACCACTTTAACCGTTTCCGCGTGGCCTGTTCCCTTATTGCATACTTCCTCATACGTAGGATTGGCGGTGGAGCCGTTGGCGTAGCCGGCTTCCGTTTTTTTAACTCCGGGAATCAGGGAAAGATATTTTTCCACCCCCCAGAAGCAACCGCCCGCCAGGTAAATTGTCTTCAAATTCTTGTTGTCCATATGATGTTTGCTGTTGTCCGCATGGCCGTTTTCTCCGCAGGAAAGCAGGGAAAGCATGGCCACGGCCGCCAGGATGGCGAATGCCAAGCCAGCCAGGGGCCACGGACCGTGGTAGATACGTTTCATAACCATATTGCTGCGTTTGCCTTCCGGAATGTGTCCGGATATTTTGTGGAAGGCTATGAAGTTAGACAATGCTGTCGCTGTTGTGTTCGCCGCGAATGTCAGCGGAAGATTTCCGCCCGGGGGTGCTCCTGGTGCGCGGCAGGTTTTTTAACCATTCGTAAATGGCCCGGTCGCGCGCGGTGGGTTTCCGGCTTGTTTGGAGATAAAAGCCGTATTTGGTCCGGAAATTGAAAATTACCTTGTCGGCATTCATTCCGATGATCAGGTGATCCAGCCGTATTTCCGCTTCTGCGGGGGCATATGAAGTGAAATCAACATGGCCGCAGTTGTTGATGCCGCCCACATAATGATTCACTACCGGCAGAATGCAGGGGAGGAGGGATGAATCCGCCGGACAGGGGGAAGGGGACGGTCCGTCCCGGAAAAGGATTGCAGGGGGAGATTCCCCGGAACGGAGGGCGGAAAGCTTGTCGAACGGGATATTCCACAGGAAGGAGAATACCGCCGTGCCCAGAAGGAATATGGGAACAGCCAGAATGGCACACCATTTGCCGAATGTGTTTTTTACCTGCATGCAGTCTGCGTTCCGGTGGAGGACGGCTTCACAGCATGGCATGGAGGGATGCGTATTGTCCATCCGGAAATAGGGAGAGGTGAAGATGGGAGAAGAAGAATGGACATGTGGTCTTTTTGCTGTTGTTGTTTTTTGGTGAAAGAAAGAGATGAAAAACGTGTAAAATGGGGCAGTCCAATGAATGTTCAACTCCTATCCATTGTTTCCGCAGGCCGGCTGACGGTTCTGCTTGCCGTTCTGGCAGTATTCTTTTCAGGGATTTCCCCGGCTGAAGATTATCCTGCCCTGGATGTCCCCGCGGACATTGCGTTGAAGGTGAACAAGGCTTCCTCCCCCCAGTCCCCCTATTCTTCCGGCCATTCCGTGAACCAGGCGATAGACGGTTCCCTGGAGTCCGCCAACTGGCATGCGCCCGGTGCGAGGCACGTGGAGGGAGAGTTTGAGCTTGCTGAACCGTCCACCCTTCATTACGTGTCTTTCTCCGGAGCCAATTTCAACGAAGTGTCCCTTTCTGTCATGACGGGATCCTCCTGGCGGAAGCTCGGCAAGTTCAATCTGGGCGGTTCCAGGATCGTCAAATTCAAGACACCGCTCCAGAAGGTGCAGAAAATCAGGATGGAGGTGGATTATCCGGAAGGGACGTCTCCTTCATTCACTGTGCGGGAAGTAGGTTTTTACCAGAAACCTGAATCCGGCCTCAACCGGCAAGTGCTGAAAGTATTCAAAGACACGTCCTGTTCCTCCCTGAATCCCAAGTGCACGCTGGCGGATCTCAAGGCATTGCCGGAGTTTCTCCAGATAGTGGCGCGAAAGCTGAAATCCGGACGATATGAGGACAAGGAATTCCGCATCGCTTCCTACAGGGCTTACAGCCATCCCGAATTTGCTGCGAAAGTAAGAAACATCAACGCATTGAATAAATTTGACAATCCTACCGGGATCGTAGCGCAGGAAGGGGATGAAATTCTGGTGTTCGTCGGGCCCACGCATGGGGAAGACATTGCCCTGGCTTCCGTTTCCCCGGCGGGAATAGAATCCTCCGCCTATCCTCTTGACAAAGGAATCAACAAGATCAAAATTTCCCGTTCAGGGCTGCTGTATGTGATGTACCATACAGATATCAGCAAGCCCAAGCGACCCATAACCGTCCATATTCCCGTAGGCAGCGGAACGGTGAACGGGTATTTTGATGTCACCAGGCATACGGACAAGGACTGGAAACGGATGATCGGCAAGGCTCCCCACAGCATGTTTGACATCGTGGGGCGTTATTCCATGATGATTCTTCATACGGAATACCTCAGGGCCTACAGTCCGGATTCCATTACGAAGTCCGTCCAGACATGGGATGAAAGCGTCAAGGCCATGTGGAAGATCATGGGCTTTGACAAATATCCCCAGCCGCACAATAACCGTCAGCTTGGCGTCTCCGTGGGCAACGGCGTCCACATGTTCGCCACCTGGTATTATTGCGGCTACAGCATCGGTGATAACGGCAACACGATGAAGAATGAAGTGATAGCGCCCGGCGTGCTTCAGGGAAACCGCCTCTGGGGGATAGGCCATGAAATCGGTCACTGCTACCAGCATCCGTTCAATTGGCGCAGTATGTCGGAAAGCTCCAACAATTTCTTCGCGCAACTGATTCTGGACCAGGTGGCCAACCGGATCAATGGCAACGAACGGGCCACGGATATGGAGAATCCCTGCAAGTACCTGCTGGAGGACGTCGTGAAGGGAAAGCCCTTTCACGATATCAATGGATGGGCGAAATGGGGCTTTGCCCAATATTCCTTCTACCTGTACTTCCACAAGCTGGGGATCAATCCGGAATTTTATCCCGTCCTGTTCGAGTCATTGCGGCGCAAGCCTCTTGCCAAACAGCAGTATGAGGTTTCTGAAGCCCATTTGGCGTGGTATGAACGCGTTTGCAATGTCTCCAAAACGGACTTCACGGAGGATTTCGAGATCTTCAACTGGTTTGTTCCCATCGACTATAAAGGGAACCAGTATGGGGAGTACAGTTTTAAGATGACGGAGGAAATGGCCCGCGCCTCCAAGGCGCGCATTGCCGCCAAGAGGTATCCCAAGCCGAAGTTCCGCATCGCTTTCCTGCACCAGCACGGGAAGACGGTGAATTTATGGGGAAAGAACCTGCACGGTTCCGAGCTCAATGGCTATTGGACCAAGTACAAGGAAAACGCCCGGCTCAGTTCTTCCGTTTCCGCCACCAGGAAAGGCAGCATGATCGTGGTCAGGAACGGGGAAAATGCCGCGGCTTTCTGCGTGACGACCAACGGCAAGGTGGTGGGGTATTACGATCGCCAGCAATTTGATGTTTCTTCAGTGGAATGGAATGATACCTCCAGGGTATATGCCATTCCGATCCAGGCCTCGGAACCCTACAAGCTAATTTACCAGGCCGGTAAATCCTAAACGTCGTTCGGAAGTCCCCGGACCCCTCCCGGAACAGGACGTTTCCGGGAGGGGCGGGCGGCGGGGCGTCTACCATTCAGGCGACTTGAAGTTGTACACGGGGCGGATGCGTTCCACGATTTCCGCCGTTTCATGGATGTTGTCCAGCACGCTGTTTCCGTCCTTGTAAGCCATGGGCGCTTCATCCAGCGTGGCGCGGGAGACGCAGGTGGAGAAGATGCCCTGCATGGAGGCCTCGAACTCTTCCAGGGAAATGCTGCTTTTGGCTTTCTTTCTGGACATTTTACGGCCTGCCCCGTGCGGGGACGAGTTGTTGTATTCCTCATTCCCCTTGCCGATGCAGATGACTGAGCCGTCCCGCATGTTCAGGGGCACGATGAGCTTGCAGCCCGCGGAGGCCTGGACAGCGCCCTTGCGGATGATGTTGTCTTCCGCGATGTAGTTGTGGACGGTGTCGAAGCTTTCCAGTCCTTCTGCATTGTCCATCAGTTCGTGCAGCATCACGCGGCGGTTCAGTGCGGCAAAGCGCTGGGCTACTTTCATGTCCCGCATGTAATTCAGCGTGTTTTCCCCCTCCAGGTAGCAGAGCCCTTTCTTGCGCTGGACCAGGTATTCGTTCGGGCATGTGGCGGTGGCCAGCTTCTGGTAGTATTCCGCTATTTTCAATCCGAAGTTGCGGGATCCGGAGTGGATGCACAGGTAGGTGTCCCGGTCTCCCTGTGCTATTTCAATGAAGTGGTTGCCGCCGCCCAGGGAACCTATGGAACGGCGGTGCCTGTCCTTGTCCGTCCTCAGAACGTCCACGCAGATGCGGGCGATCTCTTCATCCAGTTCAGGATCGTCCAGCAGGGCCTGGTGGACTGAAGAACGGGCGTGCATGCCGGACGGTACGCGTTCGCGCAGACGGGCGTCAAACTCGGCAAAATCCGGAAGAGCGTTCAGACGCGCCGTGAGTACGCCGCAGCCGATGTCCACGCCGATCAGGTTGGGAATCACCTTGTCCGTTTTCAATTCCGCGGTGAATCCGATCACGCAGCCGGCCCCGGCGTGGACGTCCGGCATGATGCGCACCCGGCTTCCTTCAAAGGCGGGGTGGTGGCAAACGTCCTTGATCTGGGTGCGTGCCAGGTCTTCCAGTTCATCCGTGAACACCCGGGCTTCCGTGTATTTTCCGTTGATGGTGATCATATGTCTCATTTCTATGGTTGAAGGGCGCCGCGATGGCGTGCATGAAGTGCGGGCGGCGGTGTCCTGTGACTTCGTGACCATAACGTATTTTCTGACTCTTGCATTATAGGAAGATGCATGTAGTATGACTATATAGTCATGTTTGAGCATCTTTTTTCCGAACGCGGATTATCCCTGGACCGATTGAAGACCCTGATTGAAGTTGCCCGGGCGGGCAGCATTGCCGCAGCTGCCCGCGGCGACAGTGCACGGCAGAGTCTGTATTCCCGGCAGATCAAGGAGCTGGAGGAGTTTTTCGGCGTAGAATTGACGCGCCGCCGCGGAAAGGTGCTGGTGCTCACCCGCTCCGGGTGGGAGCTGGTAAGGCGCGCCCATGAGAGCCTGTGCCTGCTGGACGATTTTAAGAGCCGCAGCCGGAACATGCCGTACCGCTTCACGATCGGGGCCGGCGACAGCCTTCACGCGTGGATTGCGGCGCCCGTGCTGGCGGAGATGCAGAAGCGCGGATTGCCCTGGCTGTTTGCCCTGCAAAACCTGCGCAACAGCGACGTTCCTCTCAGGCTCCAGAATATGGATGTGGACTTCGGCATTGTCCGCACCAGCGCGCTGGCGGCGGAAGGACTGGAAAGCCGGGTGATCCGGTCCATGGACTATGCGCTGTATGTTCCTGAGGCGCTGGCAGGGAAGGGGGCAAGCGGGACGTCCGCGGATTTTCCCCGTCTGATGGAAACGTTGCCTCTGGCAACATTGGCCGGCGGTTCAGGGTTTTATGCCTCCCTGCAACGGAGCTGCATGGAATATGGAATAGACCTGCGGGTGCAGTGTGAAACACAGTCGTTCCCCTTTGCGGCTCGCATGTTGAAAAGCGGCGCCTTCATGGCAATTCTGCCCTGCATGGCGGAGGGGGAATTGGGAAAGGGTTTTCTCAAGATCACCCATCCCGCGCTGGAGGGCCTGGCCCGCAGCATTTCCCTGGCCTGGAATCCGCGGCTGCTGCGCGTACGGCCTTCCGCCGGAAAAGTGATCGAGGCCTTTGCCGTTTCGAGACAGGTCTGACCGAGGGTGTCCGGGCGCTTCAGTCGGAGTCCACGCCCAGCTTGTTTTTCCGGTAATGGTCCAGTGATATGCGGTAGAAATAGACAATGGCCAGCAGGTTCAGCAACGCGCCTATGCCGAAGGCCCAGTTCAGGTTCAGGTACGCGTAAATCTTGCCTCCGCAGAACATGCCCGTTCCTACGCCGATGTCGAACGCTGTGAAGAAGGTGGAATTGACGGCCCCCCGGTGGCCGCGGTCCGCCATGTTCAGCTTCATGGTCTGGAAGGTGGGAATGAAGATGCCGAATCCGAAGCCGATCAGAATGGCGGAGGTGTAATACACCCATTCCAGCGGGAAGAGGGCCAGAGCGGCGAAACTGGCCGTCAGAATGCCCAGGGAAATGACGGAAAGCTCCGCCACGCGGCCGCGGTCGATCTGCCTGCCCACCATGAACCGCGAGACCAGCATGCCGATTCCCATCAAAGCGTAAAACAGGCCCGCGTACTTGAAGCCGTACATTTTGCCGTACAAGGCGGAGTAAACGGCCACTACGCCATAGGAAAAGGAAGCGATCATGACGTTGACCGCCAGAGGAATGCCCACACGCAGCACGAGCCGGTCCAGCACCTTTTTAGGTGTTTCCTGCACGGGTTCCTGAACGGGACGTTTGGGGGCGCGGATAAGCGAGGCAATGCCCGCTCCGGCCAGGCACAGTACCAGGGAGCTCCACGTAATCACGTAAAAGCCGTACTGCTGGTACACCTGGAGGCCGATCACGGGACCCAGGCACATGCCCAGCGTCATCGTCATCCCGAAAAAGCCCAAACCTTCACCGCGGCGGGACGGTGGAATGATATCCACCGCCATCGTCGGGCCGGACGTTGTCATGCCGCCCCAGATCAGCCCCTGGATAAAGCGCGTCGCAAAAAACATCAGGGCCGTGGCGGCAACGGCGTATCCGGAAAAGGACAGGGCCAGCAGGATGTAAACCGTAACATAAATCTTTTTGCGGTCTCCGGAATCCACCCGGTGTGCGAACCAGGGGCGGGACAGGATGGCCGCCAGCACGTAAATGGACATGATCCAGCCCAGCCAGCCGGAGGAAACCTGAAGCTGGCCCGTCAGGTACAGCGGAAGAACGGGAACCAGCTCGAAGAAGGCCAGTCCCATCATGAGGTTGGCGCAACAGGCCAGCATATAGTCCCGGGTCCAGAGAGGGACTTTGACCGATGGAATGGCTGCCGCCGCCAATTCATCTCTCGTCCGGTTCATGCAGGGGTTGTACAGCCATCTCCAAAAGTTTCAAATAATGGACGTGTCATGCTGGAGGGTGAGATGAAAAAGGAGAGAAATCACGGTTCTTTGCCTGAAGAAGCTTCGGGCCGGTTGAAACCTACTCCGACCAGGGAGGACGGCTCTTTGATGGCATGGAGATAGCGGAACACCTCTCCGCAGGGGATATCATCGTCAACATGGAACATGAATGCCCTGCGTTGCCGGATATCGGCATTCGCCGCCGCAGCAAAAGCCGTGAGGTCATTTTCCCGGGCGGCCGCATCCGTTTCTTTTTGAATGCGCCACCAGGTGAGCTGGTAGATTCCTCTGGCCGGGTCGCGCGACCGGATGGATTCCGTGAAGGGGTAGGAAAATGTTTTTTGGCTGGAGTTGCTGGCAGGGGCGGAGTTGTCAGAGACGGGGATTTCCATGACCAGATGGTTTGAATTTTCTATTTCCTGCATGGGTTTAGGGCTGACGACGACAGGAAGGTCTTGTTCAAAGTAGTTCGGGAAAGCGGATGCGGAGGCATTTCCCCGGCGCAGGCGGATGTCCATGCAGAGGGAAAAGTCGTAGACTTCTTGAATGCTTCTGGAAACGTGCTTCCAAGGAAGTTCCGGATGATCCAGGTTGATGATCAGGAGCCTGCCGGAGTCCGCAGGAAGAGTCTTCCATACCGGGATGGGGCCCGGCAGCTCGGAGGCGTTCACGACCACATCGCTGGTTAATGAATAAGGCTTGTCGTGAATGCATTCAAAGAATGGCAGGATAAAGAGAAATGAAAGCACGCAGGAGGGAAGTTGAATCATGGCGAAAATAGGATTAATGGTTTCAGTTTAATATCTCCACGCCCGGAAAGTCAAGGTAGGTGAGCAGGAAGGCAACTTGTTATTTATGAAGCGTTGTATGAGTGCTTTTCCTGCGGAATCATGCCTTCTTTTTTGCGTGCAGGCTGGGAATGGCATGATAGGGTACGGGATATGAGCGTGATAACCAAGCGTGGAGACGATGGCGAAACGGATCTGATGTTCGGCAGGCGCAGCCCCAAAACGGCGCCGCGCATAGAAGCATATGGAACCGTGGATGAATTGAATTCCCTGATAGGCGTCGTGCGGCATTCCGGAGTAAATCCGCGTACGGTGGTTGTGCTGGACGGCGTTCAGGCCCGTCTGGTGGGCGCCATGGGGGAACTTGCCACGCTGGAGGAGGATTTGCCGAAGTACGATGCCAAGGGTTATGCCCGTATTACGGCGGAGGACGTAGCATGGCTGGAGGAACAGGCCCACATACTGGAAAAGGAATGCGACATCCGTTTCAAAGGCTGGGCGCGCCCCGGCAAGGAAGGATCTCTGGGATCCGCCTATCTGGATCTGGCCCGTTCCGTCTGCCGCCGCGCGGAACGCCGGGTGGTGGCATTGAGACTGGACAACGCCTTAAGCAATATAAACACCGCCCTGTTCCTGAACCGCCTGTCCGACCTCTGCTGGGTTCTGGCCCGTTTTGAAGCTCTGGACGCGAAAGAAAAGACAGGGGATCAGGGATAATGCCTCTTCACTGCCGCCCCTCCGGGAGACTGTGAAGCCCTGTTCCGTTTTGGAACGGCCTTGTATTGGAATAATCCTCTCATTCCAGGGAATGAGAGGATTATACATTTTTACACGGGGTAATCAGATGGCATGAACCATTAATTAACGCGTTTCCTCTTTAATCGGTTAAGGCGACAGATCAATGGAAAAGAGTGTGTAGTTAATCTTCTTTATGTATAGTTTGAGGTTGTTTGAAGAAGTTGCTGGGTTCGACATATCCCCAACTGAAAGAGTTTTCCGCAATCTCAATTTTTTTAAAATCTTTTTGCTTATACAAAAGAAGTATTGGACCAATTCTATTGTAGAAGCCGTAGCATACCCTTCCACTGGCTCAGGAACGGAAACAGAGATTGTACACACATGGATGAAGGATAGTATCAGGCGTGAAATCTATGGATGAAATGATGGGGCCATACATGAGTAAGTAGTTTATGAAAAATGAATTATCGCCACATATTTCTATTTCTCTAATTTTTCTTTCATCCATCCAAGTATGTAGAGATTTCGGTCGAGCAGGAAATAATAAGTCGTTTTATCTGAGAGATTTCCCGCATTGGCCTTGGTGCGTTCCCATGCTGTCCTTGCCTCATACTCAACTATATATTTTACTTCATCGGCCTCTTTATTTCCGTGGTACCAATTGATGTGCAGGGAATTTAATTTCCCCTCCGTTATGTATCTGGCTGTGTCTCGCTCCAGCCGTCCTATATAGGACTGAAAGGCGGAATCATCCTGCTTGGGAGGAACTCTGTTCTTACCTAATCGTTGTTCTATATCGTATATATCTTTAGGATTTTCCTTGATGATTTCATCCATCATCCCAGGAGTCATCTCGGGGCTTAAAGTATATTTTATGTATAAAAAGGGATACATGAAAGCAAACGGCATGGCGATACACATGACACCCATTATAATAATAATGCCCGCAATCCATTTGAAAATATTTTTTATTGTTTTCATATTTAATTTGTCGTTTGGAGGATTTCATTTGAGGGTTACTGCAACATCCTCCCGGTATTTTTGATTTTTTCCAGGATCATATACTGCACGGCGGCCGTCGTCAAAATCCTTTGTATATCTGGATCTGACGTGTTTTAAGGCGCTGGACATGAAGGAAAAGGCACAGGATCAGTAATAATCTTTCCTTACGTCTATTTTCCCATAAATGAATGATCCTCAAATTTACAGCCAGAAGGATTTTTTAAGAAGCGGTTGATGGCCCTATGTTCTCCTGGAGAATCCGCTTGTTTCCATATCTTTTTATTTTTTATCAACACAGTCTATTCTTTTTTGCAATTGACTTGTCTACAAGGTATAAAAGAAGGGAAAATCGTAGAGACCAGGTATAGAAGCATGCTTTGCGCTTTTTACTGAGATATTACATTCAAAGGATGACGGCATGGAAAACGGCCGTGCCACTCGGCCGGAAAATAAATCTGTTGGAATGGGCGCAGATCAGGAAAAGAAAAAAGAGCTAAGAAACTGCAAGACTATGGCCTTGATTCCATAGTTCAATATTCTGCTTTACAGGTTTTCTGATTTGGTTTTTTGATGTTTGGAAGAGATTTCCTTGAGATAATCAATGTGCCGTTGTGCATCGGTATCTCCCATTTCTTTTGCTTTTTCCAAAAATTCTATTGATTTTTTATAATTGATGGGAGCGTCTCCCTCGGTTCCATCATTGAATTCTCCGGCGTGAAGCAGGGCCAGATTAGTTAAAGCAGGAACATAGTTTTCCTGAACTGCTTTCAACAGCCATTTTTCAGCTTCCTTCAGGTTCTTCCTTGAATAAAAACCTGTCAGACAATGATAACCATAATTATTCATGGCCACAGCATCCCCACTCAGCGCTTCCCGTTTTAAAACGTCAACCATTCGCATTTTTTCCTGGGTAGAATAATTTTCGATGAGAGATGGTCCTGCAAGCATTAAAAAGGAAGCAAGCTTGTACTCCGCTTTTCGGTGATGCTGGTCGGCCGCGGACCGTAAGGAAGAGATGAATTTCTCTCTCAAATGTTCCTTGAGGTCCGGATCGGATTGGTTCATGAAGCTGAGAAACAGATACGCTCCCAATTGATGTTGGGCTTCCGGCATTTTATTGATGGGCGGCTTGGACAACATGAAGGCAGCTATGCTCCAGTCTCCGTCTGCCATATAGGTTTTTGCCTTTAGAATGATTCCAAGAGGATGATTGGCTTTGACAAGCTTTTCCATACATTCTTTTTGCCGCTCCCCTGTCTGGTTCAAGGCTGCAATGTAAGTCAGGCGAGGGGATGGTAAAGCTAATTGGATTATGGCTTCATCAATCTTTCCTGTATCTTTTCCTGCTTGCTTCAGGAGTGTCTTCCGGGTGAGAAGAAGATACATCTGGGCCAGTGGAGAACCTTTTTCCGAGAGTTCTTTCAATTCTTGAATTTCTTCCGCAGATTCTTTCCCTTCTTCGAGGTCCTCTAAAATGCAGGCGGTCGTGAAAAGAACAGCCGCTTCCGGATCTCCCCCTTCTTTTGCTTCCTTTAAAAAGGAAAATGCATTTACCGGGGAAAAATCCGTGTACTGAAAATCAAGCAGCATTTGACCGATTATCCGTTTGGATACCTTGTCTCCCCGGCCTGCCGCCTTTTTCAGAATTTTAAGGGCATCAAGCCGGGCGTATGGGAGTTTTTCTCCTTGTAAATACATACCCGCTAATGCTCGGGCCGCACAGTTGTCTCCTGTTTCTTCCAGGGACTGGAGTTTTTTGACCACTTCAACAACGGGAATATGTTCGTCTTTTATCAGGCGGCAAGCATCATTTTCTTTTTCGGAAACGCTGAAGAAATCGGTTTTCCAATTACTGAAATCGTCAACGACAAGCTGAAAAGCCAGTGAATTCTTTTCTTGCCGAATTTGTGGTACGAATTCAGTATGAACTGCTGCAGTCCCTACGGGGCATATGAAGAAACAGATGAGATAAAATATGTATTTAATCATTTATTGTTCAAAGTGAAATCACTGATAGTGATTGTTTTTTATATATATTTTAATTAAAATAATTCAATTATGGTAATATTGAGAATTAAAAATGGAATTCCGTTATAGTAACGATTAATATTAATTAGAGAAAGATATATATTCAACCATGTGTATTCATTGAATTTTGAAAGTAAATACGTCAGGTGAACAAATAATAAAGACAAATAACCCCGTAGTTATCTAGATAAAATTTATTTTTCTTGCTTTAATTCTTTTTAAATGAATATTTTTCTTCACGATAAAAGATAATATTCAAAAAATTAGTGTTTTTCTAGTAAAAAATATTCTTGTTCAATAATTTCCTTGGTATAATTTTCTTCAAATTCCTTATTATCAATGGGAAAATCATCCGCCAGATCACTACTGAATCTAACTGAAATTTTATTTTTTAAAGGAGTTTTAAAATATTTTGTTGAAAAATTCACTAAATGAGAGTTATTTTCTCCCAAGTTTTCATGTTTTTCTAATTCTATATATTTGCATGTACCGAGGGACTCTTCTTTTTTATATAAATAATGATCAATTTCAAAACTTCTATAAAATCCAACGAAAATGAAACCTGCGTCAATAAGTTGGTTATGATGATATTCCAGTGTTCTTCCCGTATATTCTGCAGGTCTTTCCCAGAGAAAAATAATACCTTTTATGAAAGTTAAATAAAATAATATTGATAAAACAATTAATATTGAAATAAACAATGTTTTATAGGAAAATATGTATTTTTTTATATTCATGTAAATTATTCTATCGAGACCTGCTAAAGAGGGGGAGCTGAAGGCACGTAGTGTGCTTTTTCTTGTTCTGATGGAACTGGTTTCTCTGGCTTTGCGTAACTGGTTCTACCATCGACTCCGTACATAACCGTACCAAAAAATCCTTCCCATACTTGGGTAAAAGATGGTTTACCTGGTCCTGGTGGGGTAGCTGTTCTACAACCACAACTGATGACGACTGCACCCTTTATAAAACTTCCTTTTTTAAAAATCCCTTGTTGAATATCATTGTTAGTTATGGAGAAACTATTGTCAGGTAGCCCATGGGTTGGAAAAGGATATCGTGGATTTAAACTTCCCGGTTCTCCGTGACCATAATAGACGAAGCGGGAGATTTTGTCTTGCGCTGTCCTTTCCATGAAGGCTGTGGTTAAAGTTCCTGTAGCATTATCTAATACATATACCTGAACCGAATTGATAAGGGAGGCTAAATCTGATTTTGTTTTATAGAATCTTAATACAACACCTAATTCCTGAGCTTTTTTTTGAATTTGATCTAGATAATATTGACCACCGTGCATGTCATTCATTGCTCGTATTCTATAAGTTTCATATTCAACCAACCACTCTATTTGTTCGCCGGGTTTGAGTAATCCCTTGCGTTTTTTGATTTGCTCTTCAGCGGCAATGATAAAATTTGACCAGTTTTGATCGTGAAATCCCCAACCAGATACTTTTTGTACAGCAGAAAAGGCAAGATATGAAAGAAAACGATCAAAATAAATGGATGATTGATTAATGCCTCCTGTATTTGTATTACAACCTCCACTGATAATAATTTCATTAAGCCCCAAAATGTCAATGTTATTTAATCCATTATTCTTAACGAACTTATACAAATTCCAGACTCCAACTTCCGCAATAGGATCTCGATTGATCCATCTGCCATCAGCGGGGTTGAAGGCGGTAATTGTAGTAGACAAGTCCCAGTTCATCGTCCATGCATTCACAGGAAAATCTGAACCTGTTGTCCTGAGCCATGTCTCCCTGTGCCGTGATGAGGGCACCGAAGGGAGCGTACTCGTAGCGGGCCCTTCGTGCCTGCTGACCGTCAAAAATGGAAGTGACGTTCTTCAGGGCGTCGTGCATGAAGAAAAGATGTCCGCCGGTTTCCGTTCCGTCCGCTTTCCAGCATGTCATCATCAGGAGGCGCGTGGCTATCGTCTCTGTGGGGTCCCATACGTAGTCCTTTACCAGCACTGGCTGGGGATGCATCAAATCCAGTTCGGCTACCTGCAGGTAGCCGCGGTACAAATAATAAGTGCGACTAGCAGCTGTCCCGTTGACAAGTACCTTCTTCTCAAAGCGGCGTCCTTGATAGTCATAGCCGCAGGACACGACAGTGCGGCCATCTTCGCTGGTAAAGGAAACAGGCCTGTCATTGCCATCGTAGCAAACATTCCAGATGCCCGTTGAGGTTCTAATTCTTGTCTGGTTGCCGTCCGCATCATAGAGAGGGTCAAAGGAAACATCCGCCTGAATTATGTTTGTGTACTGGTTGAGCTCGTTGGCTCCGTAGGATATTTCTTTTTCCAGCTCACGGGCAGTCTTGCGGTTGCCGATGTTGTCGTACTGATAGGCAAAGTTGTTTCTTTGCTGTATCTGATCCCCTGTCAATTCACTTCTGCCGTTGTAGGTGAAGTCCCTGGTGGTCGCCGGAGTGGCAGCCTCCCATGAATCCTTTCGTTGAACGGGACGCATCAAGTGGTCGTACTGGTAGACATGTCCAGCCACCCTACCGCCATTCCCGGGGACCTCATAGCCGATGGAAGCCAGGAGATAGAGCTGGGGATGATAGGTATTCCTGCGGACCATGCCGTTGGGATAGGACAATTGATTGAGGAAGCCGCTGATCTGGTCATACTGCCAAGTGAAGGGAGTATCCAAGCCTTCCATATTCATCCCGATCATGGCACCTTGATGGCCATAGTCAAGATGGGAGTATTGCACGGTGCGGGTTCCGATCATCAGGCGGTATCCGCAGGGACGCCCAAAGGCGTCATACTCTTCCTGGATGCAGCTTTCCACGGTCCCAAAGGAATTATTCTGTTGGGTTCTTCCATAGGCATCATAGCAGAGTTCTCTGGTTCCTGAGGCATCGTAAACAGAGGTCATCTGCCCGAGGTGGTTGTAGGAGTAGAGCCATGGCTGGGTGTTGTCGCTGTGAGAGACGGAGACTAATTCCCCGGTGGCCGGAGCGTACTGATAAGTTGTCACAATGCCCCTGGCTTTGGTGAGTGTTTCCAGGCGGTTGAGCCTGTCGTAGGTTTTGGAAACACAGGAACCATTGGCATAGGTTTTCTTGAGTTCCAATCCCGTGGCTGCATCGTAGAGCCACCTGGTGGTGTCTCCGTCGGTGCGGCTGGAAGGATCGGTGGTAATATCGCCTTCATCCGTCCTGAAGGTGGTTAACGATGTCAAGCGTCCTGCTTCATCGTAAGCAAAGCAGGAGGGCTGTATGGCAGTCCCGTATTCGGCCGTTTTCCGGCCGCGGATATCATAGCAATAACAGATGGTGCCTCCCAGGGCGTTGGTGATGCAGGCAGGGGCGTCACAGCAGGGGGAGTAGGCAGTGGAAGTGATATTGCCTTGTGCGTCGGTTGTCCTGATAGGGCGTCCGGCCAGGTCGGTTTCGATGGCAGTAACATTGCCCCTGGCATCGGTTTGCTTCAGCATCATTCCTGTGGAGGTATAGGAGCGTTTCCGTGAAGAGTGGATTCCTGCATAATTGGTTTGGCTTATGGTAAATCCATCCACTACAAGAGATTCAGCCACGATATCCGAAGTGGGAATGCGGCTGAATTGAGTTCGCCGGGCAGGAGCGGTGTATTCTGACCATTGGATACTCTGTTGCCCGTAAATGTCGGTAGAAAGGACCTTGCTTTCCAGTACAGGGTCCAGCTGAGAAACCATGGTTTCCGCAGTCTGTGTCACGGGCAGTCCTTCGGTATTGTAGGTTGTAGAGGTTTGTACCTGATAAATGCCATCTTCCCGTATCTGGTAGCATGTGGAGCTTTCCGATATCCTGTTTTTAGTGGCATCTTCGGGATGAAGCTCGTCCAGAAGGACGGTTTGCCTCACGATGCTGCCCAATTCACTGTAGTCGGTTGCTGTGGGAGCCATGTCTTCTGCTTGAGAGCGGACAAGCTGCCCCTTGTCGTTGTAAGCGTTGCTGGTGACAATGAATCCTCCCTTCGTATTGGGCTGTTGCTGCCGGATGGTTTGGCCGAAGCCGTTTTCCAGGGAGCGTAAAAGAACGACTCCCCGGGACAGGGTGGTGGTGAGGATGCCTTCCTGTGTCAACTCAAGCTGGGTTTCCATTTCCCGCTGGCCGGTTCCGGCCTGAAGGAGAATGGAGCCGTCATAATAAGTTTGAGTAATTAAAGTAGCCCCTGAAGGATTGGTAATGGTGGTGGTGAGTTGATTGTCACTGTATTGGGTCCTGGTCACACGTCCGAGGATATCGGTTGTGGAAATAACCCTTCCCAAATCGTCGTACTCCGTGCTTTCAACCGTCGTCAGGGCACCGACATCCTTTCGTGTGGAAATAATCCTTCCTGCGGCATCATAAATGTAGCTGGTGATGGTTTCAGGCGTGGTTTCCGTGGCGGAACGAATAGTTTCAACTAGTTGCTTGGCCGAGTTGTATGCGTAGCTGGTTGTGATGCCATCTTCGTCGGTTTCTCTCAAGGGACCGCAGCACATCCATTCCGTCGTGCGGATGCGTCCATTGCCCTTCGTCGTCTTGGTACGGCGAAGTTCAACATCGTATTCATAATCTTCCGAAGTAATTAAAGACCAATTTTCACCTGTGTGGACGTATTGCTCCTGTCTGGTGGTGGTGCCGTTTTCAGCGACGTATTGCACGGTTCTGGTACTTTGGCCGGGAACAATGCTCCCGTTTGCCTGGACAGTTGAGGTCACCTTGTGGGTAGCACCATGATCCGTGGTGGCTTCATAGGTATAGACGGTCTGAACGCCGTTGATACCCTGGCTCATCTTCTGTCTTCCCCGGGCATAAGGGTATTGTGTTGCTTCTCCATAAGTCTCCGAGATGCTTGTGTGAACCTCATCGGAGCCCAGAGCCGTCTCTGTAACTGTGGTCCGGTTGACTTCGTGGCTGTCTTCATAAGTGTAGCTCCTTTGGTTCAGAACGGTTTCCGTTCCGTCCTGGGCAATGATGATTTCCCTTTCCGTTGCCGGCCTGAAATCATTGAAACGCAGGTCGGCATAGGTGGTACGTGTTCCTTTTTCTCCTCCTCCTGCCCACGGTGTTGCTTCCAGAACCACCCGGCCCTGGTCGTCGTACTCATAGCGCGTGTAGCCTCCGTCGGGCTTGATTTCCAATGACACGCGGAACTGGTCGTTATACGTGTAGAGTGTTGTTTGGGCCAGAGGAGTATCGTAGCCTTCCGTGCTGCTGATGGTCAGCCAGCCTCCGTCCGTGCTCTTCTGGACGGTGCGTACGCAGGATACGGGCGTTTCCTCGTTGATCTTGCGGTAGCTCTCAATCATTTCCCACTTGGAGCCGGGCAGGAAATTGCGCTCAATCCGCCGTACGATGCGCTCGTCCCCTTCACCCTGGGTGATAGTTACATTGTTGCCTTCCACTTTCCGCTCCGTGCGGAAGGCGGGCATGCCCTGCCTCTGCTCGGTGATGAGCATCACGGGTTCTCCATCCTTGACAGTATTTTCATAGCTGACCGTCTTGTAGGGAGTCCCGGAAGCAGTTACGCTCCGGGCGGTTTTGTTCACCTGGGAGGGGGAGTACCACTCCAGGGTGAGTTTGTTGCCTTCAGGCACTGCCTGGAGAAGACCCTGCGACTGGGACCAGATGCTTTGGATGGCGCCGGTGGAGGGATGGCGGTTGACCTGGAGTTTGGCAGCATAGGCTTCCGCCGTGGTTTCCACCCCGGAAGAAGAAATCAGGGAGACAACCTTGCCGGTGGAAGCCGAGAAGCGCAGGGTACTTCCATTGCTCTGGACCATGTCCAGATAAATGGGATTTCCGTCAGTGCAGGGAGACTTGTCCTGGTTGAGCAGCCGGACCCTGTAGTTGAGTTTGCGTGAGCCTCCGGAAACGGGAGCGTCGGCGCTTCCGGCGGCGGCGCGGAAAGAGATGGAGCTGCCGGTTGGGCGCTTGACAGTTGCCTGGCGGGAAGCGGAGTCCCAGGAGCAGGTCCATTCGAGGGGATGCTTGTAGCGCAGTCCGATGGAGCATTGAGGATTGGCTCGGAAACTGAAGGTGGCAAAGGTAGTAGCTCCGCCTCCTTCACCCCCGCCTCCGGAGTTTTCCCCGCCGACTTCCAGCATGCCTTCACAGTCGTCGGGATCATTCGGATTGCCGCCGAAGGAGTGGCCTCCGGCAGAGTTGGGTCCTCCATTCTTGTCACACTCGGATTGAGCGCTTTCTTCCTCGCATTTGCAGGAACAGGGGCACGGGCAGCCTTCTTCTTCCAGTCCGCTGGAGGAGGAAGAGGAATTGCTGCTGGAGCTGGAGCTGGAGCTGGAACTGGAACTGGAACTGGAACTGGAGCTGGAGCTGGAGCTGGAGCTGGAGCTGGAGCTGGAACTGGAACTGGAACTGGAACTGGAACTGGAACTGGAACTGGAACTGGAACTGGAGCTGGAGCTGGAGCTGGAGCTGGAACTGGAACTGGAACTGGAACTGGAGCTGGAACTGGAACTGGAACTGGAACTGGAACTGGAACTGGAGCTGGAACTGGAGCTGGAGCTGGAGCTGGAGCTGGAGCTGGAACTGGAGCTGGAACTGGAACTGCTTGACTTGGGATCAAACTCAAAATCATCCCCTCCCCCTTCCGAAGAGCTGCTGGAGGTGGTCTCTTCTTCCTCGTCCCGATAAAGATTGACCAGGGTGATGACTTCCTCCCCTTCCCTATCCGGCGGAGTTATATTGGAATTGAGATAGGAATTAATATCGGGCGCCTCCGCCTTGTCGGAAAGAACGGCAATGCAGAACTCCTGTCCGGAGCCCAGGGCGGGGTGGTATTCATGGACGATTCGGCACCAGTAATACCCCTGTTCCAGCACGACGCTCTCCGGCTTCACGGAAAGGTCCTTTGCTTCGCTGGTCAGTTCCACATTCTTGAATGGAATGGCCAGGGAGATGGAGGAATCGGCGTCCAGGGAAAGGAAATAGGTACCGCGTTTCATGATCTTGAGGTACCCGGTCCATTCATGGCGAGTGTCATCGGAAGCGGAGCGAGGGGAGATGAGAACGGGGGCGGTGATGCCGTTGACGTAAAAGTCGCCTTGGGGCAGTCCATTGGCGAACATGGGAACGAAGGGATAGCGGGGATCCAGGGTGTTGTCGGTATTGTTCATTGTCTTGTAAACCAGTATTGTTAAGTGATTTGCGGACAATGTAGAACTTTCTGTCACCCAAATGAAAGACGCCTAAAATGTTATGACGAAAAGCTCATCTGGATTTTATTTCTCAAGGCAGAGAATAGCTAATTTCCATATTTTTTAGAAGGAACTTTCTTTTCAGAAGCAAAGCAGGAACATTCCTTACTATATAATAAAATTTACGAACAGGAGCTTTTCCTGTCCGTAAATTGGGGAGCGGTTTTGTGTATGGAAAGACACGTATCAGGCTCAAATGAGCCACGTTCCGTATTGCTGGAGGTCCTTCTGCCTTCCCATGCTGTAGTCAAGGATGTATTTAAGAATATCCGCCTGGGTGTAGCCGTGTTGTGCGGCCGCCAGGCAGATGGAGCCGCTTTTGCCCAGGTGGCAGCAGACGTTCATTTCCAGAATGCGGCGTTCGCCCTTTTCAAAATCGATTCTGTAGTCAATGCGGAAGTAGTCCATGGGCCCCAGGGCCGCCCAGACTTTCCGGACGTCTGCAATGATATCCTGTTCCAGATCGTGCACGGATACAAGCTGGTAGCCAAGATGGTCATGCAGTTTGAGGTCTTCCGTGATGATGTTGCCGGGTTTGTCCGACTTCGGCTGTACGAATCCCAGAACGACGGGTTCTTCTCCTCCCAGCACGGGAACGGTGACGTCAATGCCTTCGCAGTATTGTTCCACAAGAACTTCATGCCCTTCTTGCATAAGGCGTTTGGCGCAGGAAGCCACAGCCTCCCAGGTCCCGCAGATGCTGTCTTCCCGGATTCCTCCGGAAGCGGCGCCGAAGCGTTTTTTGACAAAGTAGGGACCGGGGAAGGGGGCTTCCTGCGGAATTTTCCGGTCTTTGGAAAGTCCCATGCCCTCCGGCATGTGGAGGCCCAGGGAGCGGAAGACAAGCTTGGTCAGCAGTTTGTCTTCTGCAATGGCGCGAATGTTGGGAGGAGCGCCCAGGTAGGGAACCTGAATGAATTCGCAGTAGGAGGAGATAAAGATTTCCGGCTTGGCCATCTGGAACCTGTTCATCAGGGAGAAGACATAATCCACATTTCCCTTGGCAAATTGTACGGAGTACGGCTTGGAGGAGGAGACGACATCATAGCCTATGTCCTGGATGGCTTTATAAATGTTGTAGTGGTACTGGGGATAACCTCCGTTGCCCGTGTAAAGTTTTTGGGAGAAGTCGGGTGCATCGGGCGCATAGGGAGCCAGATACAGGATTCTTGCGGGCTTGCCGTAGGCGTTTAATTGAATTTCCGGGACTTTGAACATAAATGGCAGTGATTGTGTGGAATGTTTCTTGGATTGTGGAAATCGCCGCCGTGTTCAAAAAATATAAATAATAAGGGACGGTATTACCGTCCCGGAGGAAGGAAGATGAAGAAGAAAAAGCACCAGGGCTTTCCTATTTCCTGGTCAGGCCCCTGGCCAGCCTCTGGACATACTGCTCCATGGCTGGAAGTTCCTGTTCAATGCATTCCACCAGCTTAAGCTGTGTCCGGCAGCGGCTCAGGTTATGTCCGGACCGGGAAACCTTGAAGTACTGGTCCCCTTCCAGATAGTCCGTAAGGAAGCGGATCCCGATTTCCAGCGTGATGAGCTTTCCGGAAAAGGCGAGCTGGTCTATTTCCGCCTGGGTCAGGAATCCATGGGCAGCCTGCAGATAACCTTCCACAATGGATTGGAACATGGGCATGCGCATGCGGACTTTGCTCAGGTCTTCCTCATCTTCTTCCGTTGGCGGAGTGACGGTGCGCACCATGTCCCCGAAGTCGTACAGGACGAGGCCGGGCATAACCGTATCCAGATCAATGACGCAGACGGCGTGGTCCGTGTCTTCGTCCAGCATGACGTTGTTGATCTTGGTGTCGTTGTGGGTAATGCGGGTGGGCAGTATTCCTTTTGTCTGGAGGTCCAGGAGACGGTCTACGTCCTGCTCCCGCGCCCTGATGAATTCCAGCTCTGCCCGGCAGGAGGAAAGCCGCCCCCGGGGATCTTGTTTCGCAACTTCCATGAGGCGGTTGTAGCGGTTCCGGGTGTGATGAAAGCCGGGAATGGTTTCCACAATGTCGTCCGGATTCATGTCGCTGATCAGGTCCTGGAAAGATCCGAAGGCGAAACCGGCCTGATAGGCTTGGCGCGTGTTTTCCACTACGTCGTAAGTATGCGTGCCGGCCAGGTAGTTGTAACAGCGCCAGATTCCGTCTCCGGGGATGTCTATGTAGTTGCGGCCGCCGCGCGCCGGGTAAAGATTGAGGGTCTGACCGGCGGAGTCTTTCACGCGGCGCAGTACTTTCCAGTTGATGTGACGGGTAACTTTTTCCACGTTGCGCATAACGGCCCGGGGGTCCTTGAAGACGTAGTCGTTGATGCGCTGCAGAATGTAGGAGTCTTCCGTTCCGTCGCTTTTGCGGTAGGTGGCCTTGTAGGTGGTGTTGATGTGGCCGCTGGGTATTTCCTTGCCGGTGACGAATTCCCCTTCAATGGCGAAAAGGTCTCCAATTCCGGCAATGCGGCTCAGTAGCTGGTCGGGATCGGCTGGCGTGGAGAGCGGAGCGTTCATGGGGTTGTGTTTGAGGCAATGTTGGACGGAACGGGAATCAGTGAACGAATTTATAGCCTACGAGTTGATCAAGCTTGCTTTTGAGCTGTGCGACGCCGTCTCCGTTGAGGGCGGAAAGGGGGATTACGTCCACCTTCGGGAAGCGCAGTCTGAAGTTAGCCAGATTGTCTTCCGCACCTTCCAGGTCCATTTTATTGGCAACGACAAACCAGGGCTGTTTGGCAAGGTCTTCGCTGTAAAGTTTGATTTCCGTGCGGAGGTTTTGCAGGTCTTCGATGGGGTCGCGTCCTTCGCTTCCGGCCATGTCCAGAACGAAGACGAGTACCTTACAGCGTGTGATATGACGCAGGAATTCGTGTCCCAGGCCACGGTTGCGGTGCGCGCCTTCAATGATGCCGGGAATGTCCGCTACCACGCAGCGGCGGAAACTGTTGAATTCTACCACGCCGATGATGGGTTGAAGCGTCGTGAACGGGTAGTTGGCGACTTTCGGCTTGGCTGCGGAAATATCGCCCAGCAGCGTGCTTTTGCCGGCATTGGGGTAGCCCACCAGCCCAGCGTCCGCAATGCGGCGCAGTTCCATGAAAAAGACGCCTTCCTCCCCTTCCGTGCCCAGTTCCGCTTCCGTGGGAGCCTGGTTGGTGGCGGAACGGAAGTGCCAGTTGCCTTTGCCGCCGATGCCGCCCTGGCACAGCGTGAACCGGGTTCCTATTTCCGTCAGGTCCGCGATTTTTTCCAGTTCAATGCCGTCGCCTTCCCGCTCCAGCCACGTGGCTTCCGACATGGAAGAGGCATTGCTGCGGTAGATGATGGTGCCGGGCGGAACTTTCCCGATGACGGATTTCCCGTTTTTGCCGTGTTTTTTAGCTCCCTGGCCGCCTACGCCGTCCGTAGCGATCAGCTTGGGATCGTAAAAAAAGGAACGCAGGTCATTCGTGTGCGGGTCCACTTCCAGAATGACGCTACCGCCATCGCCGCCGTCCCCGCCGTCCGGGCCGCCCTTGGGCACGAATTTGGCCCTGCGGAAGCTGACCAGCCCGTTTCCTCCCTTTCCTGCCTTGGCAAATATGCGGATGTTGTCAACAAACATGGCTTGATCTTAGGCATTTTTGGCCCGAAAGCAAGACAAGTGGAGGACTGTACGTCCGTTTCCACGGCATGTGATTCGTGCCACCTAGGGAGCCGGAATACGTCCGGGGGGAACAAAACCGGCCCGATCGCTGTCTTCCGGATATTTTTCCGAAGGGCCGTATTGGTTTGTTCCCCGCTGGCTGTCCTCGCAAAAAAAGATGATGAGAAGGATGGGGCCCGCCAGCGGAATGAGGTTCAGCAGAAGAAGCGCGCCGCTTTTATTGGTATCATGCAGGCGTCTGCATCCCACGGCCAGAGAAGGGAGTAGCGTGGAGAGCGCCCATAACAGCACCGGACTTTCTCCTGCCAGAACATGGTTGAAAACCCTGGAGGGAGGCATCTGTTGGGGATCATTGAAAATAAAAAGGTTCAGCATAAATGCCAGGCTGAGCATCCACAAGAGAATGAAAATCACCGTTTGTCCCAATGTCCAGTACCAGAATTCGGACAAGGTGGCGCGGCCTGAAAAGCGCGCGTATTTGCGGAAAACGCTTTTGACGGCTGTGGCCAAGTTATAGCCGTCAAAAGAAGGAGAGAGAGGGGGCATGAATTTATTAAATCACTTGCAGTCAAAGGTGTCAATAGAGGGCATTGGTGCGGCTTTTTCCAATGGAATGCGTGCAAACGGTCTTTTGGATTGAAAAGAAGTGCCGGCATGGCATCATCAGCTGTAAATCATGCCCCGCCTTTCCATTCTGCTGCCTGACGGTTCCGAGAAAACCATCGTTCTCCCGAAAAACGGCGAATATTTCGCTCGTATCGGTCGGGATGAACATTGTGAAATTGCCATTCCCTCTCCTTCCGTATCAGGAGAACATGCGTTGCTCCAGTACAAGGACGGCGGTTATGTCATCGAAGACCTGGGTTCCACCAACGGCGTCAAAATCAACGGCCTGACTCCCATGGGGCCTGCCGCCCTGTATGAAGGGGACGATATTATTTTGGGAGAGGTGCATTTGAAGTTCTCTGAAGAACCGGTTTCCCTCCCGGTCTCCGGAACGGACGGAGGGAACAGACAGGAAGAATCCTTTTCTCCCGCCATGCAGAATTTGCAGCAGCTTGCGGACCAGGCTACCCGCACGGCACGGAAAAATTACATGTGGATGGCCTTGTATGCCGTTCTGATGTTTTTCCTGGCGCTGTTCGCCGGGGTGACTTACAAGCATTACAAGGTTACCGGAGAACTCCTTCCCTTGCAGTGGCTGGGCATTGAGTCGCCCAAGGAAGCCCTGAAGTCTCTTGAAAATCAGGAAACGCAGAAGAATCAGGAGGAAGCCCCGCAGGAATAGGCTTTTTTCCTGTTTTGCCGCCTTAACAGGTGGTGGAAAGGTTCCGGTGCATGTGTTGCTCTTCCGGCAAGAGCAGGAAGGGAGATGTCGCTCCCTGTTCCAGTTCAAGCAGGTATTGTTTGATGGACAATCCTCCTGCATACCCGGTCAGTTTTTTGTTGGCGCCGATGACCCTGTGGCAGGGAATAATAATGCTTATGGGATTGCGCCCGTTGGCACGGCCTACGGGGCGGCAGGCAGACGGCCTGCCCGTTTGCCGGGCGATGTCGGCATAGCTTCTTGTCTCCCCGTAGGGAATGGTTAGAAGAGCCTGCCAGACGGCTTCTTCAAAAGGAGTGCCCTGAGGAGCGAGCGGCAGGTCAAAAATGCGGCGTATCCCCCGGAAGTATTCGTCAAGCTGGCTGGCCGCCTGTTGCAGCAGGGGGGTATTCTTCCATGGCAGTTGTTGCGGCTGATCCATGTGTCCCCAAAAGATATGCGTGATGGCTGTTCCGTTTTCTATGATGCCGACCGGCCCCAGGGGAGTTTGATGAAGCATTGCCCAGCATTTCTCGGGAAAATTTGTATTCATGGATGAAATATAACACAGGCAGGGGACCATTTCTCTTTAAATTTTTACCAGGCGTGAGAACGGGTTGCTCCGGAATTTTCAATGGCAAACACATATATGCGGGATTTTGATTGAAAGGCGGACTCTTCAAGTACAGTATTGATCATATGATGAAGAAAGGCCTGTTTGCCGTATTGCTGGCGGCGTGTCTGTGTGCGTCCGGAAAGGGAGAAAACGTCAATCCTCCCAAAACTCTGCCGGGCGGCTGGGTGTACATGTGGGGCGACGAGTTCAACGGCACCAAGATCAACCTCAAGAAATGGCAGCCGGAACTGGGCGTAGTACGCAACCAGGGCTCCCAGCAGACATATACCGCGCGCCCGAAGAATTTGCGCGTGAAAGACGGCAATCTGGTGCTGGAGACCCATTTTGAGAAGTTTGCCAACATCAATTACAAGAAAAGCAATGCGGAATGGATTAAAAACACCAAATTCATGCCTTATACTTCCGGTTCCGTCAGCACGCTTAAAACGAAGACTTTCCTGTTCGGCAGGCTGGAAGTCCGCGCCAAACTTCCCAACAAGGCCAAGGGCATCTGGCCCGCCATCTGGCTGTTGGGCAAGAACAAGTGGGGATGGCCCACCAACGGGGAAATTGACATGATGGAAAATATTTCCCAACAGCCGGACGTGGTTTATTCCACTTTCCATTTAAGCCCGGACGGTGTCTCCAAGAAAGACGTTTCACGCGGCGGCACGGTGAAGATCGACAATCTTTCCGACGATTTCCATATCTACGTCATGGAATGGGACAAGGACAGCATCAAGCTGATGGTGGATGACAAGCTGGTAAAGTCTATCGATCTGAATACCACGAATTACGCGAATGGGGCGGGCAATCCCTTCCGCACGCCCTTTTATCTGATCCTCAATTCCGCTGTAGGCGGCCAATGGTGTGAAAAAGCGCCCGAGGATGGCACGGGATATCCGGTTGAGTTCCTGATTGACTATGTTCGTTTCTACCAGACCAAGGAACACATGGAGCAGGCCAAGCAGTTTGACCCGGAAACCGGTCTGCCGAAGAAGAAGTAAGTCTGTTTTTTCCATATTCCGATGCAAGGGGTCGGAATAGTTCCTCCCCTCTCATTCAGGATTAACTTTTAAGGAATCCTCCTGAAAGAAAAAGCCGCTCTTCCCGGAAAGAAGAGCGGCTTTACGGTTGAAAAGGAAACGGAATTAAAATTCCGTGCCCGTGTGCTGGGTCAGTTCCTGGAAGCGTGCCAGAATGCGGGCGGTCACGGGCCCGATTTTGCCGGAACCCAGCTCGTAGCTGTCCAGTTTGGTAACGGGAACGCATTCCGCGGCCGTTCCGGTCAGGAAGCATTCGTCCGCACACGTGACCGTGAAGCGGTTCATGGTTTTTTCTTCCGCCGGGATTTGCTGCTCACGGCAGATTTCCAGAACGACGCGGCGGGTGATGCCGTCCAGCGCACCGTCCGTCACCGGGGGCGTATAAACGGTACCGTCCTTCACGATGAAGATGTTGTCCCCCGTGCATTCCGCCACGTTGCCCTGGTCGTTCAGCATCAGGGCTTCTGCCGCTCCCTGGCGCACGGCTTCCACCTTGGCCAGGATATTGTTGAGGTAATTGAGGGATTTCACCTGCGGGCAAATGGTGTCCGGACGATTGCGGCGGATGGAACTGGTGATCAGGGACAGGCCGTTTTCATAAACTGCCGGATCGTACAGGGCTATTTTATCCGCGATGATATAAACACAGGAACGCTTGCAGTTGAAGGGATTGAGGCCCAGGTTGCCGATGCCGCGCGTGACTACCAGGCGGATATAGCCGTCGTCCAGGCCGGAGGCCGCCGCGGTTTCGCAAACGGCTTTGGACAGTTCCTCCTTGCTGTAGGGCATGTCCAGCAGCAGGTAATGGGCGCAGTTGAACAGGCGGTCCATGTGGTCTTCCAGCCGGAAGACGCGCCTGTTGTAAAAGCGGATGCCCTCAAAAATACCGTCGCCGTAAAGTGTGCCATGATCAAACACGGAGGTCTTGGCTTCCTCCTGTTCCACTAGCTTGCCGTCTAACCAAATCTTCATTGTCGTTTAAAATTAGGAAATTGTTTGTGCCGGAACAGGATAGCCGCATTTGCCCGCCGGGGAAAGCTATAAATTCACGCGTGAAGGAAAAGTTCCGTCAATCACGGTTTTTCACGGAGGCCTCGCGCGCGCGAAATTATTATGACGGTATTCGTGGAGCAGGCTTGACATTTATTTTCCCGTGCCTTTAGCTCTCGCGCGAAATGTCAGATCCTTCCAAGTTCCGCAATCTCGCCATCATCGCTCACGTCGACCATGGAAAAACGACCCTGGTTGACCAACTTCTGCAGGCGGGCGGCGCCTACCGGGCCAACCAGGCCGTGCAGGAACGCGCCATGGATTCCATGGATCTGGAACGGGAAAAAGGTATCACGATCAAGGCAAAGAACACTTCCATTCTCTGGAACGGATACACCATCAACATCGTTGATACTCCTGGGCACGCCGACTTCGGCGGTGAAGTGGAACGCGTGATGAAGATGGTGGACGGCGTTCTTCTGGTGGTGGATGCCTTTGAAGGACCGCAGGCCCAGACGCGCTTTGTGCTCCGCAAGGCTCTCCAGGAAGGATTGATGCCTATCGTGGTGATCAACAAGATCGACCGTCCGCACGCCGATCCCGCCGCCGTGCATGACCAGGTGCTGGAACTGTTCCTTGAACTGGGCGCTACGGATGAACAGTTTGAAGCCCCTTTCGTGTACGGCTCCGCCCGCGACGGCTATTTTATGAATTCCATGGAAGGGGAACCTCCCGTGGACTGCACCCCCCTCCTGTTCAAAATTGTGGAACATATCCCCGCGCCAAAGGATGCAGACCCGGATGGGGAGTTCAAGATGCTCGTTTCCAACATTGACTGGGATGATTATGTAGGCCGCGTGGCCATCGGCCGCATCACTTCCGGTTCCGTCAAGAAAGGAGACACCGTCTGGCTCCACCAGAGCGGGGGAGCCTGCGTTTCCGGCAAGGTCACCCGCATGTTTGAATATTCCGGCCTGGGCACCACGGATTCCGCCGTGGGCGTGGCGGGAAACATCGTGGGCGTGGCGGGATTTGAAAACGTAAACATTGGTGAAACGCTCGGCGGTTCTCAGGAGACGGAAGCCCTGCCGTTCGTGGCGATTGACCCGCCTACGATTTCCATGGAATTTTCCATCAACAACGGCCCCTTTGGCGGCCGTGACGGCAAAAACGTTACTTCCCGCGTGATTCGCGACCGCCTGATGCGGGAGATGCGTACGAATATTTCCATCCAGGTGGAGGATACGGACAAGGCCGGCGTGTTCTCCGTTTCCGCCCGCGGGGCCATGCAGATTGCCGTGCTTGTGGAAACCATGCGCCGTGAAAATTACGAGCTGTGCGTTTCCCGTCCCACCGTGATCATGAAAAGGGATGAGAACGACCGCCTGACGGAGCCGTACGAGACGATTTACGTGGAAGTGCCGGACGAATATTCCAACGGCGTCATGAAGCTCCTGAACGCCCGCAAGGGACAGATGGAAGACATGGTATGCAAGGAAGGCACGGGCCATACCTTCATCCAGGCGTACATCCCCACCCGCGGCATCATCGGGTTTGAATTCGAGCTGGTGAACCTGACGTCCGGCCACGGCATTTTCTCCCACCTGTTCCGGGATTACGGCCCCTACGCCGGGGAAATCACCACGCGCACCACGGGCACGCTTGTTTCCATGGAAACGGGAGTTTCCACTCCCTTCGCCCTGGCCGCCCTGGAAGAGCGCGGACGCCTGTTCGTGGGGCCGCAGGAGGACATTTACGAAGGGCAGATCGTGGGTGAAAACCCACGCCAGATGGACATGCCCGTGAATCCGTGCAAGGAAAAGCATTTAAACAACATCCGTTCCGCCACGAAGGGGGACGGCATCCAGCTTTCACCTCCCGTCAACTTCTCCCTGGAACGCGCCATTGAATACATTGAAGCGGATGAACTGGTAGAGGCTACTCCTCATTTCATCCGCCTGCGCAAGCGCATCCTGAACGCCAACGACCGCGTCCGGGAATCCCGCAAGGCAGGGAACTAGAAGCGAACGGTTGCCAGGATTAAGTGCAGAGTTTGCCTTTCGTTGCCTCCGGAAGTTTTCCAGTCCAACGTGCGGGGGACTCCGGACGCCGGAACGGCAAATCCATAGTAAACCGACATTTCTGCCGTTTCTTTTAAGGAACGATATTTAGGATGCAGAGGGAACTTGGATTCCCGATCTATGCCTGTTTTTTGGAGCCCCGGAAAAAGCGCTGTATTTTTCTTACAAGACGCAGCAGTTTCCTGGAGCGTTTCAGGGCACGGCTCCCCCTGCCCCAGAAATACAAGACTCTCAGGTCATCAGGTACAGGTTCGGGGTACATGTATTTTGGCACAGCCCGGTCGAATCCGATGCGGCGGTATTCCTCCAGGAAAGCCTGTCTTTCTTCCAGAGTGGCCAATCTGGGGGAGAACCCTCCGTTGGTGAGGCTCATTTTCCGTGGACGCGTACACCAGATGAGAGAGGATTTGGCCGACTCGAAAGCATTTTTGCCTGATACCGTGTTGCACATGCACATGGAAATCCCCTTGTCGTCATTGGGAAAGCCTCCGTCGGTGGCGTCATAACCCCAAAAATCGCTCAAGGTAATGTCGGCGTAGCGTTCGTGCTTGCTGTATTTGCAGGTATAGCAGCTTTCCCTCAGGAAATAGTCCCTCAGGAACCCGCGCATGAACGTGTCCTCCTCCCATGTACCCAGATAAATGGCCTTGCGGTTTTTGAATTCAGCTTTTGTATTGAAATGGTACCAGCTCCATTTCTTGTCACGGAAATTGTAATTTTTGACCGGGGACTTGTACCTGTGTTCAAGGTAGCTGATGTAGTCCGTAAAAATGACGGGAGATGGAACTCCGTGACAGACGATGTCCACGGTCAGCAGGTTGTCATATTCTTTTCTGAGAAAGAGATGCAGCCCCGCCGTCTGGCACGGCGTTCCGGCAAACAGGACCTTTTCCTCCTGCTTCAGGAGCCGGAGGATGTCCCGGAAGCAGGTTCCGGTTCTGCTTTGCGTGTATTTGGATGTTCGCAGCCTGGGCAGCTCTTCCTCCGAGCGGATGATAACGTGGTGTACTCCCTTGAAATCGTCGTCATAGGATGCGGCGCAAACGTATCCTCCCTGTTTCAGCATCCATGAAGCCAGCGCGGAAAAGGCGCCTCCGGAGGAGGATGCCATGCGTATGTTTTCATCCCGGTGATAGGCCGCAAAAAACAGTTCTTCCGGGAGCCTGTCTTTACGGGACGGCGTTTGCAGGGCCGGACAGGCTTTTCGGCACAGGTCACAATCAATGCAGAGGTTTTGATCAATCTGAGGATGCAGAAATCCTTCCTGGTCCGGGATCAGGGTAACAGCATGCCTGGGACAGATGGAAAAGCATGCGGAACATCCTGTACAGTCAGTGGTGGGACAAATGTCGATCATGTATGGGGGAAATGTAGCTTTTCAAGGAGGTGGTCGTAATATTCCGTGGAAAAATAAGGCGGAAGAGGCTCCTTGGGCGGTTGGTCAACGATATGCTGCACATACCCGGGTACCTGGTCCAGCGTTTCGGCAAAATAGACGTGCCCGCTGAAAGATTCGGGGAACCATTTGACGCCGGAGGCGAGTTTATGATCGCTGGAATTGAGGACAACGACGGGAGTATTGCCGATCAGGGAAAAAATGGTCCCGTGGTAGCGGTCCGTGACTACAGCCTGGAAGCGGGAGAAATAATCAAAGGTGGAATGGAGTATTCTCTTTCTGTCCGCAATGACTTCGTCGGGAGGGATATCCACGGTAGTGTCCGTTTGCTCCGTTGTAATAAACTCTTCCAGTTTCCGGCGGAGTTGTTCAATGGCTTCCGGCTGGTGAAAGGCTTCCTTGTCATTTCTCATGCAGAAGAGGACGCCCTTCCGCGGATATTCAGGCAGCTTGATATTGCCAATGAGGGAGGTTACGATGTCCGGATAAAGAAAAAGGCGGCATTTATTGAATAATCCCCTGGCTACTTCGTAAGAATATTCATCCCGGCAAAGGAGGGTGCAGTCCGGATGGGCGTTCAAAACGTCCGCTGTGGCCTGTGCATGGGAATTATCCTGATAATGAATAGTTTGGGGCAGAATAGTCAGGGGATGGTCGGGGAAAAGCTGGGCGATGCGGAGATAGTGGCTCTGCTCATCGTACAGGTCCGTCATATGGTAGCCGCTGTGGCACAGCAGGATGTCATTTTTCCGGATATGCTTGCGTATCTTCTTCAGAAGCCTCGGGGAAGTATTCATGTAGGAAGCAATGAATATTTCGTGCCGGGGCAGATTTTTCCTGATCCAGGCAATGATGCATTCCGTCTGCGCCTGATCTCCTAAATTGGAATGAAACGGGGAACCAAAAAGAAAAACGAACGGGCGTCTGAAAAAGCGCCGGAACCCCTTGGTCCATTCATGGAATGCCAGCCTGCGGTTCATGTTTTTTCGTTTCTTCTCAGAGAATCCGGGAAGATGGGAATAAAGCTTTTGCAGTAGAGGGAAAATGGCCATGCTTGCTAAAGTATCTTAGTCTGAAAGACTAACTTTTGCTTCTTCCGATGTGAAGGACAAAAGACAAAACCCGGCCTCTTTCGGGAGACCGGGTTTTGTACAAGCACCGTTTCAGGTACTATTAGATCTTGCCGAAGAGGGTCTTGCCGGCGGACATGAGGTTGTCTGCGGCTTCCTGGAGGCGGGCGGCGACTCCCTTTTCACCCTTGGCGAGGTAGGAACGGGGATCGTAATCCTTTTTGTTGCCCACTTCACCGTCAATCTTGAGCACGCCGTTGATGTGTTCGCACATGTGGGAGACGATCGGGCGCGTAAATGCGTACTGCGTATCGGTGTCAATGTTCATCTTGACCACGCCGTAGGAAACGGCTTCGCGGATGTCGGAAAGCTCGGAACCGGAACCGCCGTGGAAGACGAGAGGCATGCGGGCCGCTTCGCCGTGCTTGGCGACCACGGCTTCCTGGCCGTCGCGAAGGATGCTGGGCTTCAGCTTGACATGGCCGGGCTTGTACACGCCGTGCACGTTGCCGAAGGTGGCGGCCAGCATGAATTTGCCGAGGGGAGCCAGGGCTTCATACGTCATCAGCATGTCTTCCGGGGAGGTGTAAAGCTTGTCGGCGGGATGGCCGGAGTTGTCCACGCCGTCTTCTTCACCGCCCACGACGCCGATTTCAATTTCAAGGACGATGCCCAGTTCGGCGCATTCCTTCAGCAGTTCCTGGGAAAGCTTGAGGTTTTCGGCCATGGGCAGGGTGGAGGCATCCAGCATGTGGGAATTGAAAAGGGGAGCTTCACCCCGTTCCACGCGGCGTCGGGATTCGGCCAGGAGGGGACGCAGGAAGGTATCTACATGTTCGGGCTGGCAGTGGTCCGTGTGCAGGCCCACGAGCACCTTGTGTTCTTCAGCCAGGCGGCGGGTGGCTTCCGCCAGAACAATGGCGCCGATGGCGGAGCTGCCGACGGAGGTGCCGGAAGCGAATTTGCCGCCGCCGATGGAAACCTGGATGATGCCGTCGCTCTTGGCTTCGGAGAAGGCGCGGAGAGCGCCGTTGATTACTTCAATCGTGGTTACGTTAACGGCAGGGTAGGCGTAGCCTTCCTTCTTGGCCGTTTCAAGCATGGTGATGTATTGTTCTGGTGTGGCTATTGGCATAACGGGGTTATGATAGGCGCTTTTTCAAGGAAGGGCAAGACTGAACTCCGGCGCTCGCGGTACGGCGCGGCGTCCGTGATTTTTCTGGGGTTCCGTTTACTCGCGGATCATTTTGGCATCCGGCTGCGCCGGCTCTCCGGAGTCCGTCCGGTAGTTAATCTTCAGGGCATCAAGGAAAGGCTTGTGCCTGTCCAGGCGTCTCTTGAAATCCGTAAAATCTTTA
This sequence comes from Akkermansia sp. RCC_12PD, assembly GCF_036417355.1. NCBI lineage: Bacteria > Pseudomonadati > Verrucomicrobiota > Verrucomicrobiia > Verrucomicrobiales > Akkermansiaceae > Akkermansia > Akkermansia sp. RCC_12PD. Next base: position 1,413,019 of record NZ_CP143889.1, read on the forward strand.
CGGTCGGGCTGCGTCCAGCCCAATTCCGCGATGGCGAACATGCGCGGAAACACCATGTACTGCCACTTGGCCAGCGTGGTCATGTATTCGCTCCAGCAGCTTCCCTGCACGCCCAGGATGTTTTTTTCCTGTTCCGGGGTGAGCCCCTTCGGAATGGGGTTCATATTATACACCTTTTGCAGGGGGATGGTGGAGAAAGTCGCCATTTCGTACTCGGGACCTTCCGGATGCGGACCCTCCTGCCGGATCAGATACGTACTTTCAAAAGGGGTCATAATCACCTTGTTTCCGTGCCTGATAGCTTCCCTGGCAATGCCGGGATCGTGCCAGACCATCAGGGTGGCCGTTTTGGAAAGGCCGCCTTCCCGGATTTCATCCCAGCCGATTATTTGCTTGCCGCGCGCGTTGACCAGCTTTTCCACGCGGTGGATGAAGTAGCTCTGGAGTTCCTGTTCGTTTTTCAGGCCGTTTTTCTTCATCACTTCCTGGGCCTGGGGAGAGTTTTTCCACTGTTGTTTGGGCGCTTCGTCTCCACCTATGTGGATGTAGGGGGAATCCGGGAAGAGCTGGCAGACCTCTTCCAGAATGCCGTCAATAAATTTGAAGGTGGGTTCCGTAGGGCTGAACGTGAAGGGGAGAATTCCCCAGCGCGTCGCCACCCGGGGCTTGTAGCCGGGGATGTCCTTATTGCCGAATTCGGGATAGGCCGTGATGGCGGCCGCGGCGTGGCCGGGCGTTTCTATTTCCGGGACGATGGTGATGTGCCTGCGTTTGGCGTAGTCCACCAGTTCCTTCACTTCTTTCTGTGTGTAGAAGAAGGTGAAGGGTTTGCCGTCTCCCTTGTTGCGGTTGCCGGGCATGGGGCTTTCCGGGCGGGTGGCTCCGATGGAGGTGAGCTTGGGATACTTTTTAATTTCCAGCCGCCAGCCCTGGTCTTCCGTCAGGTGCCAGTGGATGGTGTTTACCTTGTAGTGCGCGAGCAGGTCAATGATGGTTTTCAGCTCCTCAATGGAACGGGGGTTGCGTCCGCTGTCAATCATGATGCCGCGCCATGTAAAGCGCGGGCTGTCTGTGATGGTCATGCAGGGAATGGCCCATTTCCCCGCCGCATCTTTCGTCAGGGATTGCTTGAGGGTTTGCGCCGCATAAAAGGCTCCTGCCGGGGAAGTGCATGAGATGGTGATTCCCTGTGTGGTGGCTTTAATGGAATACCACTCCGGAGAAAGGGATGAATTCTTTTTCAGGAGTATCTGCACGGCATTGTTCGCATTCTGCACGGGCACCGCCTTGATTTGATGAATGTTGTTGGAAAAACCGGTCAGAAAGGAGGACAGGCACGCTTTATTACCTGTTTTGAGGATGGGCAGGTTGTTGTCGATTAAAAATCCCGGTTTGTCCTTTTCTATGGACAGCGTTGCTGGAAGGGGAATAATGGCGGGATTACCCTCTACGGGGCTGGAAGGAAGGGAAAGGGCCGCAGGCGCAGACAGGAGGAAGGCGGCAAGAGCAAGTTTTTTGAGAAGCATGGAGAATGAATTAAATGGATCGGATAGCGAATAATGCATTTGGCGGGGCATTGCAAGGAAACTTCATGAAAGCCGCTTTTGTCGAATAGGTGGAAGGGCCGCTCCGGAGAAGCGGGATGTCCGTTGGGAATGGGAGCGGGCAGGAAAACTCCCGATACCATTTGCATGGTAACGAGCTTGAAAGAAGGTCGGTTTCCCTCCCACTCCCGTAAACGGAACTATTCGGGGATGATTTCCCCGGCAATGAGGTCTTCCCAGGTCTGGCGGCGGCGGATGACGTTCCATTGGCTTCCATCCACCAGCACCTCTTCCGCCATCGGGCGGGAGTTGTAATTGGAAGACATGGAAAACCCGTAGGCTCCCGCGGAAAGAACAGCCAGCAATTCTCCCTGCCGCACGTCCGTCATTTTCCTGTCCTGGGCCAGGAAGTCCCCGGATTCGCAGATGGGTCCCACGACGTCTGCGGTAATGCAGGATTCCGAGAGATGTTCCCTGACCGGAATAATTTCATGGTAACCCTGATAGAGGGCCGGGCGGATGAGGTCGTTCATTCCTGCGTCCACAATCTTGAAGGTTTTCGCCTTGCCTGATTTTTCATACAGACAGCGCGTGATGAGAGCTCCGGCGTTGCCGACGATCAGACGCCCAGGTTCCACAATGATATGCAAACCAAGAGGTTCAAGGACGGGAACAACGGCCTGGGCGTATGTACTCAGCGTAAGCTGGGCGCAATCCTCGTTCCACCATTCCTGAACGCCTGATTCCAGGGAATTCTGGTAAACAATGCCGATACCGCCTCCGATGGAGAAAAATTCAATGCCGTGCTTTTCCTTGAGCCGTGCGGCCAGGGGCGCCACTTTCCTGACGGCCTCCATGAAGGGCTTTGCCTGGGTGAGCTGGGAACCGATGTGCATTTGCAGCCCCTTCAGGTGCACATGCGGCAATTCTCGGGCGGCCGTTTCATACAGGGATTCGATCTGTTCAAAATCCACCCCGAATTTGTTCTCCGACTTGCCGGTCGTGATATACTTGTGCGTGCCCGCCTCCACGTTGGGGTTGACGCGGACGGCTACCGGGGCCGTGAGGTTCATGGAGGCGGCAATATCGTTGATCGCGCGCATTTCCGCCTCGGATTCCACGTTGAAGCAGTAAATGCCCTGCTCCAGGGCATAGCGGATTTCCTTTTCCGTCTTTCCTACGCCGGCGTACGTGCATTTGGACGGGTCTCCTCCGGCCTTGATAACACGGAAGAGTTCCCCTCCGGACACGATGTCGAATCCCGCTCCATTGCGGGCCATGAGGTTCAGGATAGCGATGTTGGAGCACGCTTTCACCGCGTACGCTACTTCCGCATTCAACGGCTCCAGGGATTCCCTCAGGCGGTGGAAGTGGCTCAGAATGGTATGCTTGCTGTACACGTACAGGGGAGTCCCCTCCTTGTCCGCCAGTTCCTGAAGGTTGACGTTTTCACAGTACAGCAAGCCGTTTTTGTAAGCGAATGAATGCATGGGTTTATTCCTTGTTGATGTTTTCGTTTGTTTTCCCGGAATGACGAGGAGGGAGCGGGAATCTGGATACGGGGGGATTGTCAACGAGCTGGGCGATCCACGCCAGATCCTTGGAGCTTTCCAGGCCCAGCTTCACCAACATGGTGATGGGAACGGCCAGAAGCATGCCGATGGGCCCCCATACCCAGCCCCAGAAGATGACGGAAAGAAGGACCATGCTGGTGACGATCCCGAACTGGCGTCCCAGCAGCATGGGCTCCAGGCAGTTGCCCAGGGCCGTATTGATGAGCAGGTACCCTCCCGCCACAATGATGCCCGCCGTGGGGCTGATGAGCAGCAGGGCCAGCAGCGTGGGGGGAATGGCGGCGATGATGGAGCCGAACGTGGGAATGAAGTTGAGCGCGAAAGCCACGATGCCCCAGAGCAGGGGGAAGTCCACCCCCATGTAATAGCAGAGCAGGAAAGCCAGCAGACCGGTGAGGGCGCTGATGAATGTCTTGATAACCAGGTATTTCTGGACACCTTCAAGCGCTTTGGAGAATTTGCGGATGCCCGTGTCGCTGTTGCTTCCCAGCTTGTTGATGTTTGCCCGGAATCTGGGGGCTTCCCCCAGGAAAAAGGTCATCAGAATCAGGATCAGAGTGGTGAAGGTGAGCATGGAGGCCAGTTGCCCCATGACCCCGGTGGAAAGAGCTACAATGCGCTGGCTGTTGAGGAGGTCGGGAATTTCCTGCAGCATCTGGTCCGCCAGATTGTTCCAGTCCCTTTCAATCAGGAAGGCGCGGAATTCGTGGACTTTTTCAAACAGCAGGGGATAATATTTGGCATTGATGGTCTTGGCCAGATCCTGCCCCAGATACTGGGCCAGATAACCGAGGCCGACCAGGACGCCGAAGTCCATGATGACCGTAAATAGAACTGCCAGCCAGTGTGGAAAACGGAGCTTGTTTTTGAAAAATGTGGTGATCGGGTAACTGACGATCGCCAGAAACCCCGATAGGACGATGGGGAGCAACACCTGCTTGCCTGCCTGAAGCCCGGCCGTGATAATGATGGCGCTTGCCAGCATAAGCAGGATTTTCAAGCCTTCTTTTCCGGGTTCTTTCTGAGGAGTCATCAATGGATTAGGGTGAAATGAGCCGGATAATGTTGGTCGAATTTGCCGGGGATTGCAATATCAAAGGGCTGCATTTTGATGATTTACATCCGCGGCGTGCTTTCGGAAAAAGGGTTCCAGGTCTTCAAACCGCGTCAGCAACCAGTCGGGGCAACGTTCTTCCAGTCCCTTGACGTCGGCTCCGGGAGCCCATCCCGCGGCAATGATGCGGACGGGAACGGCACGGCAAGCGTCCACGTCCGACGGGGAGTCTCCAATGTAAACCGCTTCCCGTGCGGAAGCTCCCAGGCGTTCCAGAGCCCGGTTGATGCGGTCCGTTTTTACGCCGCCTTCCGGAGAACCCGTTTCCAGCACGGGGAAAAAACCGTCCAGATGAAAAAACTTGAGGGAAATATCCGCGCTTTCCCTGCGTTTGCCCGTAACCATCGCCAAACGAATGCCGCTGTTGCGGAGACTGTGGAGCAATTCGACCGTGCCGGGAAACGGAGCGGGAGCCATTTCCGCATGCAATTCCTGATAATAATGGATAAACAATTCGCGCCCGTGTTCGTGCAATTCCGGTTTGCCGGGAAACAGCTTCCGGATGACGCCTAAATCGTCCGGGCCGAAATTCCGTTCTATTTCCTTATCTGTCAGGACTCTTCCGTCCAGATCATTCACTGCCCGGCGGAAAGCTTCCAGGCACAGGGGGATCGTGTCTGCAAGGGTGCCGTCAAAATCGAAAATGGCAGTCTTGATCATCTGGCCGTACCCTACATGCCGCGTCCCGCAGGTTCAAGGGGAAAGCCGTGCCGGAATAGTCATGATGACAGAGGCTCTCGGATGGGCGGGAGACGTGTCATGCCGCGTGCAAAGATCAACGTTCCGGCGGCTGGCAGCCTCTAATTCCTTTATGCAAGGAGCGGCTCCCAAAGTTTATTTGTCCCTGTGGAACGTCATTGCATTGGGGATAGGCTCCATGGTGGGAGCGGGCATATTCGCCCTGATGGGTCAGGCGACCCTCATGGCGGGCAAAAACGTGTACTGGTCCTTCCTGATTGGCGGAGTGGCCGCCCTGCTTTCCGGTTATACCTATGCCCGCCTCGGATCCCGTTATCCCGGTTCCGGCGGCATTATGGATTATTTCAACAAGGGATTTTCCCACAAAACACTGGCCGGGGCTCTCACACTGATTTATCTGGGCACGCTGGTCATCACGGTGGCCCTGGTGGCCAAATCCTTCGGGGCGTATGCTTCCCGCCTGTTCCTGCCGGATGAATCCGTCACTGTGTTTACTACGGGTCTTTTTTCCAGTATTGCCATTTTGCTGCTCGGAGCGCTGAACATGGGAGGCGTCAAGGCCGTCGGCAAGTCGGAAGTGGTGCTGGTAGCCTTCAAACTGCTGATTCTGACCATCCTGATGCTCGCCAGCTTCGGTTCTTCCGTGCCTGTTGGGGCGGACGTCATTCCCGTCAAGGGCCTGGACGGACTGTTGGGAAGCGTGGGCCTCACCTTCTTTGCCTTTGCCGGATACGGCATGATGGCCAATACGGCCGGCAATCTTCAAAATCCCGCCAGGACGCTTCCCCGCGCCATCTTTCTGGCGATCGGCGTTGTGATGGTTTTGTATCTGGTGCTGTCATACGTGGTTCTGACCAATGTCTCCGCGTCCTCCTTGGACAAGCATGCGGAAACCGCCGTGGCGCAGGCGGCCTTTCCTGTTTTGGGCGTATGGGGATTCGTGGCCGTATCCGTGGCAGCCCTGATTGCGACGGCATCTGCAATCAACGCCACAATGTTCAGCATGCTGGACATTTCCCGGGGACTGGCCCGCAACGGGCAGTTGAACGCCATGTTCAAACAGCCTTTCTGGGGGAGGGGAACGCAGGGCTTCTTCTATCTGCTGCTGGGTATTCTGGTGCTGACCAACGCGTTTAATCTTGTCGCCATCGCCAACCTTGCGGGGGCCTGTTTCCTGATCAGTTATCTGGCCGTATTCGTGGCCCACTGGCGGCTGCGGAAAGAGACGCACGGAAACGCCCTGCTGATCATTGCCGGATTTGTCCTGATGTTGGGCATTCTGGCGGCATTCTTCTACCAGATGTTTTTCAGCCAGCCTTACCTCATTCCGCTGATCGTGCTGTTTGTGGCCGGCTGCTTTATACTGGAAATCGTAATCCGGAAAAAGATTGGGTCCAAGGGCGCCTGAGGGTGAAATCTGATCTGAAAAGGATTTGGTTTGAGGAATTCTTTTCAAAATGCTCCCTGCGGGAAAACTTTCCTTTTGCTTTGGAAAAAATCTGACTATTAAGCTGAGGGATCATTGATTAATGATAGCTTAAATGGTCGAGAAAAGATGTGGGACATTCGTGTAGCACATGGCAGTACTAAGGCCATATCTTTTTTATTTTAATATATTTTCTGATTTGAAGCGTTGCTTGCAAAGAGCCTTATCATAAGAACAGATTGATTGCGGCATTTTATGGATGGGATATTGATTGGGGTTCTGTTACTACATCAGCAGCTTTAGGGGCAGTAGGAGTGCCAGGAGCTCTCAAAACAGGAACCAAAATATATAAAAATATTCAAGATGGATTGAAAATGCGTAAACGCATTAAAGCCGGTCAAAAGATTCGGATGTGTGATGGAAAGTCAAAAACGCCGCATGGTAGAAAACTTCACAAGAGACAACAAAATAAAAATGAGGTATACCAAATGTATAAAAACGGTGCACAAGACAATGCATTGTTACCTGTTTCTATAATATTATTAAACGTATTGGAGGTGAAATATATGAAGAGACGAAAAAAGAAATAGAACAACAAAACAAGGGGTGTTGCCAGGATATCATTGTTATAATAACGATAATATCAGTTCTTAGAATAGAAGATTTTGAAGAACATAATCCTTACGATCCTTACAACCCAATACAACCAATTGGACCATCCACTCCAGGACCAGATATCCTTGAGACAAATCCAAACTATATACCGCCTATACGTCCTTTTTATCCCTTAAGATAAATCAACTTTATGAATTATTTGAGCGTAATTTATTTATTTATTGCTTTCACTATTATAATTTATTTAAAAGGATGGAAGAAAGGTTTAATTTTAGGAATTATTACGCTCATTTTAATGATTTTATTATCTTGGGCAGAAGATATACTTTTTAATAATTCTTCTGTAATTGCTGTAATTATGTTGTTTATAATAAGTTTTTTATATGAATTCATAGAAAAATATATTAAATCAAAAAATATTAGTAAAACACCTGCCGGCGAGTCAAATCTCAGTCGTCAGGCGTTTCCAAATGCTCGAATCAAACATGGAAAATCATACCATACATTTCGACGACAAAAAAATAAGATTCTTCGAAAAGAATTAAAACATAAAAAAAGGAATTTTCATAATAAAAGAGAGCCCTGATTATCTAAATAATTCAAAATATAATTCTCATATAAATTTTAGCTATTTCCTTCATTCATGATAATTTGAAGAATTTATAATTTATTTTCAACGGACAACAAATGTAAATAGCACGATGCACATAATACGCCCTTCAGAGATAATCTATGACAGAAGGAGACATGGCTCAGGCCAATAAACTCCGCTTCTCCTGCGAATATGCAGACGATGAACTGGGACTTGTCTATTACAATTACCGTCATCTCAATCCCCTGGACGGCAGGTGGATCAGCCGTGATCCCATTGCTGAAAACGGAGGGGAAAATTTATATGGCATCCTTGGAAATTCCGTCAATATCGGCAGTGATTATCTGGGACTTCTTACCATGATTATCCATGGAACATTTGCCAAAGATGAACGGTGGTGGCAACCGGCAGGAGACTTTGCTGAAGCCGTGAATTGGGTTGTAGGAGATGTTTGGCAATTTACAACCCGGAACAAACCCAAATGTGCTCCTTTTAAATGGACCGGAGAGAATATAAGTTCTCAAAGAATTGAGGGAGGAATTCAATTGGCATCTTTTCTCTGTCAAATCTCATTGCATTATCCAAATGAAAAAATACGCCTTGTAGGACACAGCCATGGAGGCAATGTGATTCTGTTTGCTCTCGCCACTTTGGCACGAATTTGTAATTGTTCCGCACCTCTTATTGACGCAGTTGTTTTAATTGTTCCGCCTCAAGTCATAGCTAGTTATGGAAATATGGATGTTCCTGTTTATAGCACAGAAGATGGGATAGGAATGATTAAAAATAAAAATCTCCTTCAAATATTTTCTGACGAAGACGAAGTACAGACTACCTTGGCGTCATGCTTGGTGGCAGGAGAAGTATCAGTCCCTCCCCAAATCGATGGAAAACCATTCACCAAACTTCATGTGAGAAGAATGATTTCGGGATATCCTATTCAACCTATTAAAACTGATGGTGGATGGTTAGATGTGCATGGTATCCTCCATAACAGACAGATGGGAAGATATGTAGGGTATCGCCTTATAAGACAAGATCATCAGACAGCCATGAAAAACTCTCAACTCACTCTGCCCCTTGAGGATGAATAATACGATCATAAAATGGATAAAAAATAATAAAAAAATCAGTTTTTTTATTATAACATTACTGACTTTGCTCATCTTTTTACTTTATCCCGGCAATGACATCACATGTTTGGATAGGGTTTCCCCGACATCAACTCATATCGAAACTACTAATGCTAGAGATATATTGGAAACTGATCTTCCTGATTCGGAACACAAACTCACCCTGATTTTCATTCCAAAAGGGAGCTACCAAATTGCAGGATCCGATCCCCCTACAGAAATAACTTATCCCTACTGGTTGGGGAAATACGAAGTTACACAGGAGGAATGGAAAAAAGTGATGGGATGGACACCGGTTCCGGAACTCAATGAGGAAGATACCATTGCAATGGGTGCGCTGTACCCCATGTGCCAGATATCCTACTATGAATGCCTGGATTTTTGTGATCGATTGACTGAGATGGCACAACAACAAGGAATTCTTCCGAAAGGATATTGTTTTTCCTTACCCACGGTGGCTCAATGGGAATTGGCCTGTTCCTGCGGCAAGGAAATCGTTTCTTCCGGCAATCTGGAGAAAATAGCATGGACGAATCCTCATGGTGCAAAGGCAAGAGTCTATCCCGTGGGATTAAAGGAGCCCAATGCCTGGGGGTTCCATGACATGTGGGGAAATGTATGGGAATTATGTGCAGATTTTTATCATCCTCATCGCCTGTATGGCAGCAATCCAGTCAACTGGAAAACGGATACCGGAAATTTATCAACCGACATGGGCTTATCGATTACATCCGTGGGAGGAGGATTATTTTACTCCATATTGGATAATAAAGAAGAAATACCTCGTCGCAAGTATTACGCTGATTCAAGAAAATCCGATACAGGATTAAGAGTAGCCCTGGTTCCGGCCCAGCAGCATCAATTGCTGAAAGAAAGGTTAAAACATTTACACCCTGTTCCAGATTGGTGGAAAAATATTAAGGGTTCGTTTGAACTGATGTATTTCTATACGAAAGTATATATAAGAACATATTGGGGGTCTTTACCGGATCTATGATCATTAAAAATATTCCTCTCATGGTGTTGGACTATCCCCAAATGCAGTACCAGTTTAAAAGCCAGGATTGGTGATTGTTACAATAGTTACTGTGAAGCGATAGAAGATCAAATCCATCATGCAGAGAATTTCAGCTATCTGTACAACAGTATTGGCGATCGAAACTATGTATCAGTCCGGTCAATCTTTTTTATCAAGCATCGTTTCCGGTTGTCTCTGTAATTCGGGCTTGTCTTCCCGGATACTATGCTTGAGGAGCTTGAAGGATGCGGGGAGAGGGTGATATTTGCCGACGCTTTCTCCCATAGTTTGCAAGCGCCGGGCCTATTGGTAGATGGTGGCACGGATGGCTTTCTGCCTGGCGGCGCGTGGAACGGCTCCTATTTCCCGGCAACTGGTTTTCCATTTCCAAACGTGGAAGCGGTCGCCGTGGCGCATCCAGGCTAGGGCGTGCGCTATCTCATGCAGGATAGAAGACCGGACTTCATGGGGAATTTCCAGATTGGGAGGACAAAGTTAACGCCAATGAATCAACAATCACTCCTACATGGTACTTTTACCGACATTATTTGTAGATAACTGAACCGAATTTGAAGCATCCTTTTCTCACTGGAAAGAATATACTTGGGATTCGGTGGAATTCATAGGTACGCGCATGCTGATGGTACCCAATGGGAATCCACCGCAGCCGCCGGGATATCTGGAAAAGAACTCTTCGAAGAGTTTATGACCGCAGGAAAGACGTAAGGGGACTGGTGGCTGTCGCTTTGACGGAGACGGCGGGCAGTCCGGCCAGCCACGCGGACCTGCCTGCACGGCATGCCTGAGAGAATGCTTCCGCCATCAGGGAGGGATTGCCTGCGGCGGCAATGGCCGTATTCACCAGGACGGCGTCCGCTCCCATTTCCAGGGCTTCCGCCGCATGGCTGGGGGCGCCCAGGCCGGCGTCCACCACCACGGGAGCGGTGGCTTGTTCAATGATAATGTTGATTAATTCACGGGTAAGTACGCCCTTGTTAGTGCCTATGGGCGCACCCAGGGGCATGACGGCGGCGGCGCCCGCCTCCTGCAGGCGTTTGGCAAGTACGGGGTCTGCGTTGATGTAGGGAAGAACGATAAAGCCTTCCCGGACGAGGGTTTCCGTTGCCTTGAGCGTTTCAATGGGGTCGGGCATCAGATACTGCGCATCCGGGTGGATTTCCAGCTTGATCCAGTTGGGGAGTCCGGCTGCCACGGCAAGACGGGCCAGCCGCACGGCCTCTTCCGCCGTAGCCGCTCCGCTGGTATTCGGGAGAATGAGGTATTTTTCCGGATTGATGAAATCCAGGATGTTGGCAGCGGGATCGTGATTGCCCGTCAGGTCCGCCCGGCGCAGGGCTACAGTCACGATTTGGGAGCCGGAAGCTTCCAGCGCCTCCTTCATGCTCTCATTGGAGGCAAATTTCCCCGTTCCCATCATCAGGCGGGAGGCAAATTCACGATCGGCAATCCGCAAAGGTGTGTCTGTCATTGCGGCATGAAGACTACCTTCTCCACCTTCTGCGTGCAAGAGCGAATGCTGGAAGACAGGCCGCCTTTCAGCCAGGGCCGGATTACCGGGATGGGATGTATTCCGTAGAAAACGCAGGCTTCAGCTACTGCCGGAAACCTTGCAGGGCTTTCGGTTTCCCGAGGATTTCCTGATAGAGAATGGCCGTTCTCAGGGACTGGGAATGCCGTAGGGAATCTTTCAGGGGACGGGGAACGGGAAGGGGGGAAGAAGGGATCGATTCAGGTTGCCGTTCCTTTTCCCGTTGCTGCAAACGCTGAAGAGCGGCCTGCTCCGCATCAGAGAGGGAGCGGATGGATTTATGCGCTTCCTCCTCTGCCTTCACGTAGCGTTCGATCGTATTTCTGGCGGCTTCCTGCGCATGTCCGTGCCCCCAGTCCGGGACGGGGTCCGGTTGGGAACGCTGCTTGCGCTTCACGGAGGGATTCGGGAGTTCTACGGGGGAAGATGCGGGTCGGGGCGCACGTGCGGGAACACGGGGCTGCGGCACTTCCTGGCGGGGAGCCTGCTGCGGGCGTTCGGGCACGGTCCGCCTCATTTCCGCAATGACTTCCCTGACGCGTTTTTCGTGTTGTTCTTCCGTTTCCAGGTCGGGCTCTTCCTCATTGTCTTCTCTCTTCGTTTTCAGGTAGCTGATCACACTTTTGCCGATAAAGACAATTGCTAGGACCAGATAGAACCATAGTTCCGGATTGCCGTCTTCGCCGCGTGCGGCAAGGATGTTTGCCAGTAGATTCATGAAGAAGGGGCGGACATCCGGAAGGGGGCTTTACCGTTACCGGACGCCGGAAAGTTTATTTAATGGAGGAAGGAGTTGCTTCCGGCTTGGCGATGGAGTCGCGCATCTTGGTATCCGCCACCACGTTCTGGTAGCGTGCGTAGTCCAGCACGCCCAGGTTGCCGTTGCGGAAGGCTTCCGCCATGGCCATGGGAATCTGGGCTTCCGCTTCCACTACCTTGGCGCGCATTTCCTGCGTCCTGGCGGCCATTTCCTGTTCCGTGGCTACGGCTGCGGCGCGGCGCACTTCCGCCTTGGCCTGGGCAATCTGCTTGTCCGCTTCAGCCTGTTCCGCCTGAAGGCGCGCGCCCACGTTGCCGGCCACGTCCACATCCGCAATGTCAATGGAAAGAACTTCAAATGCCGTGGCGGCGTCCACCCCCTTGTCGCTGACGGTGCGGGAAATGACTTCCGGCTTTTCCAGAACGTCCTTGTAGGATGGCGCGGAGCCTACGGCGGAGACGATACCTTCCCCGACGCGGGCCACCACCGTTTCTTCCGTGGCGCCCCCTACGAACAGGTCCAGATTGGTGCGCACCGTCACGCGGGCCCGTACCGCTACGGCGATGCCGTCACGGGCTACTGCGGTCAGGCGCGTCTGTCCGGAACTCGGGTTCGGGCAGTCGATCACCCTGGGATTGATGGAGGTTCGCACGGCTTCCAGCACAGTTTTGGAGGTGCCTTTCACCGCCAGGTCAATGGCGCATGCGCGGTCATAGCTCAGCGGAATGCCGGCTTTTTCCGCGGCAATCAGGGCCAGAACGCAGTCCACGATGTCGCCGCCGGCCAGGAAATGGGCTTCCAGCTCGTCCGTGCTGATGTCCAGCCCGGCCTTGGCCGCAGTGATGCGGGTGTCCACCACCAGGGGATAGGGCACCTTCCGCAGCCACATTCCGAGCATGTTGCCCATGGAAACGGGGGCTTTCGCCAGGCGCGCGCGCAGCCATGTCTTGAAAAATTTGGCAATGATGGCGAAGAAGATCACCAGGAAGATGACGAGAACGACAATGAGGAACGTTCCCCAGACAGTTGCATTGGACATGTCCGCTAACAGCAAATTGTTCATGCTTCCCTCCATACCATACTTGCCGGATGAGGGTAAAGAGATAATTGTGTTCCCCGATGTTCAAAGGTATTGACCTTTCGGCGGATTCGTGGCAATGCACTTGGCCGTGCGCACCATTGATTTTGATTATCCCCTGCCGGAGGAATTGATTGCGGACCGCCCTCTGCCGGACCGCGCCGCCTCACGGATGCTGGTGCTCCACCGGGATACGGGTTTGATGGAACACAGGCATTTCTGCGACCTGCCGGAGTACGTAAGGCCGGGAGACCATTTCATCCTCAATGATACCAGGGTGGTCCCTGCCAGGTATTTTTCCAATGACGGTTCCATTGAGATTGTCCGGGCCGAGGTGCTTAATCCCCTTCTGTGGAAGTGCATGGTGCGTCCGGGGCGCAAAATGAAGGTGGGACGCGCCGTTTCCATCGGAGAATCCGTGGGAACGGTGGAGGGAATCGATGCGGAAGGGTACCGCCTGATCCGGTTTGACCGGGAAGTGGACGAGGAAAAGTACGGACGGCTGGCGCTTCCCCATTACATGAACCGGGAGAGCGATCCTTCGGACAGGGAACGTTACCAGACAGTATACGCCAGGCATGAGGGGGCCATTGCCGCCCCTACGGCCGGTCTGCACTTTACACCGGAACTGCTTGCCTCAGTACCGCATGATTTTTTGACGCTTCACGTGGGCGTGGGCACGTTCCGTCCCGTCAAGGCGGACAATATTGAGGACCATCAAATGCACACGGAGCATTTTTTCCTGCCGGAAGCCACCGCCCGGGCGATCAATGAAGCCGAAAGAGTTATTGCCGTGGGTACTACCAGCGTGCGCGTACTGGAGCATGTGGCCGCGGCGGAGGGATTGCCCCTACGTGAATGTTCCGGCTCCACGAACATTTTCATTTATCCGCCTTATAAATACAAGGTAGTGGATGCGCTGATCACGAATTTCCACCTGCCGCAAAGCACCCTGCTGATGCTGGTGAGCGCCTTTGCCGGAAAGGAGCTGGTCATGAAGGCATACATGGAGGCCATTCGGGAACGGTACAGATTCTTTTCCTACGGAGACTGCATGCTGATCCTGTAATGCTCAGGGCTTTTCTGTCTCCCGGCTGAATTCCAGCAGAGCCGTTCCGAGGTCCAGCGTGTTCCGGAGTTCTCCCAAAGCGTGGAGAATTTCGCTGAGGATGACGACAAGAATGTTGGCGTATCTGCCGGCGTCCGCTTTGTTGCAAATTCTATCCAGGCAGGAGGCTTCCAGGTCCGGGGCGTTCCATTTGCACCGGATGAAACGGCTTATGCGCGAATCCGGCTTCCAGATTTTCTCCCGTTGATCCGTCAGATAGGCTATGTAGCAGCTCCTGAGCAGGTCGATTTTGGGAAGCAGTTTAAAGCGGAACGTTTCCGCGCAGGCCGGAAGGTTGTGGAGCCTGTCCATCCGCATGTGAATACCGGTGACGCAGAGAATAGTCCAGTAATGGATGGAGGCGGCCACGTCCCTGTTGCGTTTGTGGAACCGGCGGTGAAAATCAAAACTGAGGCCCAGGGCTGTCAGAGCTTTTACATACTGCACAAAAACAAAAAGGTCATGCTTCCGGTCGATGAAATGTTCCAATTGCCTACGGAGTGGCCGGTCTTCCAGTTTCATCTCGCTTTTCAGGCTGTTCCATTGTCTGTTAAAATTGGAATGTTGTGGCATATCTTTGATAATATAATCATGGGTGAGACTATGATGTTCATGATTTAATTCAAATAAATAATAAATAATGATAAATAAAAGCGACATGAAAGACGCATACACTGGCGAATAGGAACTCCGTCCACTGCGTCTTTGTTCAGGAAAGGCGGCCAGGAGAAAGCCATGCCCGGCAGAATGGAGGCATGCCCTTTTTGAATCACGGTTGTGGATGCCGGTTAAGGATCGGGACCATTGATACAATAAAACGGCATAAATCCATGTAACTCCCATCATCTCTTTTCTATCTTTCCCCGGACACGGTGAAAATGCGGCTGTATCCGGGTGAAGCGCACTGCGTTCTTGTGGGGGCGGTCCAAACAGGATAGCCTTGAAAAAGGCCGGGACCTTCACCAATTCCATCCCTCAGACCTGTCACTCCTCCCATTTATGGATCACGATTTCAGCCTCATTCTTACATTCGTCGGCGGCTTGACCGCCGCTCTTCTTTTCGGTCTCATTGCCAGAAAGCTGCACCTGTCCCCGCTGGTAGGGTACCTGCTGGCCGGCGTTGTCGTAGGGCCTTATTCGCCGGGCTTTGTAGCGGACAGCCATACAGTGGAGCAATTTGCGGAGTTGGGCGTTATTCTGCTGATGTTCGGGGTTGGCCTCCATTTCCATTTGAAAGACCTGATTGCTGTGCAGCGGGTGGCTGTCCCCGGCGCGGTGGTGCAAATCTCCGTGGCTACGGTGCTTGGGGTGATTGTGGGGTGGTGCTTCGGCTGGTCCACGATTTCCGGCCTTGTGTTCGGCATGGCTATTTCCGTAGCCAGTACCGTGGTTCTGACGCGGGTGCTTGAGGACCACCAGAATCTTCATACTCCCAGCGGGCATGTGGCTCTCGGCTGGCTGGTGGTGGAGGATTTGTTCACCATTCTTCTGCTGGTTTTGATACCCGCTGTCATGGAAGCCCGGCAAAGCGGAGCAGGAGGCTGGGACAACATTCTCTCCGAATTGGGATGGATGTTTGTCAAACTGTCCGTCCTGGTGGCGCTGACCCTTTTTGCCGGTAAAAAAATCATTCCGCTGGTCCTGCGTTATGTGGCACGGACCGGGGCGCGGGACCTGTTTACGCTTGCCGTGCTGGTCATTGCTCTGGGGGTGGCGGTATGTTCCGCCGAATTCTTCGGGGCGTCCATGGTGCTCGGTGCATTTTTGGCGGGCATGGTCGTCGGCCAGTCAGACTTTTGCGCGCGCGCGGCCGCGGAGGCCATGCTGATGAGGGACGCTTTCGCCGTTCTTTTCTTCGTCTCCGTGGGGATGATGTTTGATCCGATGTCCGTGGGCGACTGCTGGCCGCTGGCCCTGGCAACGCTGGCCGTCGTGATGATTGGCAAGCCCCTGGCCGCCTATGTGGTTGTGCGTTGCCTGCGGAGGCCGCTGGCTTTGGCCTTGAACGTATCCGTAGCGCTGGCGCAGGTAGGGGAATTTTCCTTCATTCTTGCCGGGATAGCGCTGGTGTACGACATTCTGCCTCCGGAAGCCAATCAGGCCATTATTCTGGCCTCTGTCATTTCCATCTCCCTGAATCCCATCCTGTACCGCCAGATTACCCCGGTGGTCAAATGGCTGGAAAAGCGCGGCATCGGTCTTCCCGCTCCATCCCTGGCAAACGCCATTCCGCCGCCTGAGGAAGATGCCCGGCGCGTGGTGCTGGTGGGGTTCGGTCCCACGGGACGCATGCTTAAAAGCATTTTAAACGACAACGGCGTGGAAGTCGTCATCGTGGAAATGAACATAGATACGGTCACCAGAATACGGGAACAAGGGGGTAAAATCGTGTACGGGGACGCCCGCCAGCGGGAGGTGCTGAAGCATGCGGGCATTGAATACGCGGAGAGTCTGATTCTTTCTTCCTCCATTCCGGATGCCAAGGACATCGTGGAAATGGCCATTGAGCTCAATTCCCGCCTCGACGTAATGATTCACACCAAATACATGCGGGATGTGGACATTCTGAAAGAAGCCGGAGCTTCCCAGGTTTTCTCCTCGGAATCGGAAGTGGCCCTCTCCATGGCGGAATATTTCCTGCGCGAGGGTGGAGCGGACGATGAAAAGATCGTTTCCGAACGTTTGCGCATCCGCGCCGAACTGAATAACGAATGCACTTCCGATCTCTGCCATGAGGAACTAAACGCGTGAGACGCGCTATTTTTTGCGGGCGGAAATGATGAGCATCATCGGGCGCCTCAACTCGTCGCGCATGCCGGGAACAGTATTCAGAAGTTCTCCGGAAGGCTGGGGCTCTTCCACGGCAATGATCTCAAATCCGTTTGCGGCCAGGGCGCCCAGGTAGGTGGTGAGCGTCCTGTGGTATTTGGTTACTTCCTCCCCCAGAAAGACGGACTTGCGGGGGCCTTCCGCAAAATAACCGTCCACGGGCCAGTGCATGATGCCGCCGGAGCCGTCATAATGCCAGTCCTGGCGTCCCTGGGCGGTAAAAACGGGGTGCTCCACGGAAAAAACGAATGCGCCGTCGCTGCCCAGGCAATGGGAAACCTCCCGGCAGATGCGGGGGAAATCCCGCGTGTAGTGAAAGGCCAGTGAACTGATGACTATGTCAAAGGAAGAGGGAGGAAAATCAATGTCCTCCATGGGCATGCAGATGTAGTTGATGATATCCGTCTTTTCCATGCTCGCGGCCCTGGCGAGCATTTTTTTCGAAATATCCACCCCCGTGACGGAAGCCGCTCCATGTTCCGCCGCATACCGGCAGTGCCAGCCGAATCCGCAGCCCAGGTCCAGAACCCGTTTCCCGTGAAAATCCGGCAGCATCCGTTCCAGCGTTTTCCATTCTCCGGCTCCGGCCAGTCCCTTGACGGAACGGTCCATTTGGCTGTATTTCCGGAAAAAGGAATCTTCGTCGTACTTGTTCTGCTTCATGGCGGAGGGAAAGGAGGAAAGAGCCTGACTGCCCCGGCTCAGGTCCGGGCCTCCGGCTTCAGGATGACGGTGACGCGGCCCAGATGATGCAGGGCGTTTTCTATCTGGTCTTCCAGTTGCGAAGCTATCTGGTGGGACTGGCGGACGGTCAGCTCCGGGTCGGCCGTGCAAAGGCAGGTAAGGGTCGGGAAGCTGTCCTCCTTGTCCAGATCCAGCTTGACAATGTCGCGGATGTCGCGGTGCTGCTGGAGGATGAGGCGCACCTTCAAATGTACTTCTTCCGGGGGAATGTGCTCCGGGACGGAATTGGCCTTCATTTCACGGCAATCCGGTTCAATGCGGCAGACAACCTTTTCCGGTTGGAGCTCCTGGATAACATCTTTCCTGAAAGCTTCCACAACCTCGTATCCGCGGTCCAGCAGCCAGTCCGCGGGAACTTCCACATCCATGAAATAACAGGAAGCATGCTTGCCCCTTCCTTCATAAAAACCGTGAATGCGGACGTGATGGCGCAGGGCCAGGCGGTGGACGACCGCATCCGGCTCCATGCCGGCAAAGTCTTCATGGGCAGGTTCGATATGTACGATGACATCCGCTTCCGGCAGCTCGTACTTCACAATCCCTTCTATGGACTCCGCCACGTCATGGGCCACGTCCACGTGCAATTCCGCCGGGGCCTCCACATCCAGTTCCACGAAAATGCGCGCCCCGCCGTCGCGCAGGCGGATGCGCTTGACCGGGTAATCCGGCGCGTTCTTCTTCATGGCAGCCAGCACCTGGTGCGTCAGGGCGGAGGACCCCCCGTCCATCAGGGCGTGGATGGAGCGCTTGGCCAGGCCGAAGGCTACGGAACAAACCAGGGCGGCAACGAACAGGGCGGCAACGGCGTCCGCCTTTTCCAGAAGGCCGTGCCAGACGGATTCCGCGGGAACCAGATGGGCCAGCCATACGCAGAAGAGGCCCAGCAGCACCACGGCGGAGGACCAGATATCCGTTGTAAAATGCAGGGCGTCTGCTTCCAAGGCCTGGCTCTTGTGCTTTTTGGCTACCCGGCGGAGCATGGCGGAGCGGTTCACGTCCACCAGCAGGGAGACGGCCACCACGGCAAAGGCCCACCAGGTGAGAGTGATTTCCGCTTCATTGTAAAACAGGCGGTCTATGGCCTCCCAGACAATCCATCCGCAGGTGACCAGGAGCAGGGCCGTTTCCGCCAGGGCGGAAAGGTTCTCTATCTTTTCATGCCCGTAGGGATGGCTTTCATCCGCCGGGCGTGCGGCTATCCTTACGGCGTAAAAGGTCATTCCCGCCGCCATCAGGTCCAGTCCGCTGTGCAGGGCTTCCGAGATAATGCCCAGGCTGCCCGTTTCCACACCGGCCCAGATCTTGATTCCAGTCAGGAAGGCAGACCACAGGACGGAGGAGAAGGCCGCGCGTGATTTTTCATGGTGGGCTGCTTGATCCATAAGACTGAAGAGAACGGAAAAACCAATCTAAGCCGGGTCCTCTCTCTTAGTCAACGATAACACATTCTTTGTTGAACGGGGCGGCTGCCTTTTTGGGACAGCTATGGTTTCAGACGGCATACTGACGAAAAATCGTCAAGCCGGACGGAAGATGCGGGGAACAATTTTTGCCGGATGATGAAAGCCTCCTTGATGTTGAAGGCCAAATCATTTAATAAAAGACATTTGCCGTTTCCCATGCTCCACATGTGGTCAATTTTGCCCAGAGAATCTTTATCTTCCAGGTTATAGGAAGAAAATCATATGGATATGAAATATTTATTGGCTTTTTTGATGATGGCTCTGCCGGGGATGAGCCTGTTTGAAGGAGGTGTCCGCATGTTTGATGTGAGAGGATTGCCGGTGATGGACTTGTGGGAACCGCCGAATCCCGGATATTTCGACCGAAAATATCCTCCCGTCAACTCCAGGAGTGTTGAGTTGAAGCCGATAGAATTCAATAGGCGGAAATTTCTGCAGTCAACATTGATTCTAGCCTGTGAAGAATGGGTGGATGCTCCTTCCCCGTCAACGGTGCGGCAGGGAGGGTTCCTGGATGCCCTGTCCGGTTTTTATCCCAAAAAAGAATATGATAGGGTGAATGAACGGAGCTGGACTGATATTCAGGATTACGGACTTTTCATTTACACGTATTTTACAATGGATGGCAAAATTTGTGAACTTGACGATCAGGGATACCATATGCGGGTAGTGGAAGAGAACAGGGGAAGAAACAGTGTCACTTTTTATAATGCGGAGGGAAAAGAATGCCATTGCAAGGACGGCTATCACCGCGGAGATGTCATTCAGCAGGCGGCATGGATTCTCCACGGGGCTTTTGTTTTCAGGGAATCCTTTTTTGGAAAGGGGGATGAGGGAAGCGGCATCTTTTATCAGGAACCTGTGGATGTGGAGCGCCCGGCAATTTATCCGAGGGGGCGGACAATACGGTACCATCAGTACAAGGCAACGCCCGCGCCCGGAGCCGGTGTGACCTGTCTGGAAGTTCACAAGGGCTGGGAGGCGGAAGTGACAGCTTTTGAGAGAAAAACATTTTATTTGAAGGGCAGGTTCGGCTTCGACTATGACATTGATGTATTACGGATGCTTCTGCCTGAAAAACTGCTGCAGGCCAGATTTTATCTGAACCCCTACGACGTAGCCGAGGCGGAATATACGGACAAATTCGGACGGCTGACGCGCGGCCTGCAGGGCTGGGCACGGCGCTGTGCAGACCATTATGAGCCTGGAAGTGATTTGGGAGGGGGCCGTGCCGTAAAGGAAATTCGTTACTATGACCAGCACGGCGAATTAAGTTCCGATCATCAGCTGCAATGTGCGATGATCCGTTTTTCCTATCCGGAAAACGGTATTCAGCAGATCAGCTATTTTGATGAGCACGGCAGGGAATTGAAGCATTTGAAAAAAGAAAAGAAAGGTCTTTTGGACAGAATCACTTCCGATTCCTATAAGTGTTATTCCATGCTTCATGAGGATGTGACTATGTATGAGGCCGATAATCGGGATGAAGGAGAAATAATAGAGCGTGAGGAGGACTAGCGGAGAGAGATAAAACGTCCCTCCATCTTTTCCTGGAGACGCTTGCTCCTCATCAAATTAAATAAGACGGGCGATCTTTCCGCAGAATAATTCCTCCAGACTGAGGGAGGAATTGTTTATCCGATTCCCTGGAGTATGCCTCCATGCTTCCGTGACCTAAAAAAGTATTGCCAACGCCGGGGAATGCTGTATTTTGCTTGCGTTGAGAGTGACTGCCAAGTGGTTGCCGTCATCCTTTTTGGGAGTTCGGCATATTTTCCGGCAGAGTATCTGGTCCCTGTAGCATGTTTACGGATGATCGAGCCCTGATTCCCCCCCCGCGTGGTATGATGCAGAAAGCAATATGTTCGCCCGGGTTGAAGGATTGCGCCACTTGTTAGTTTGCCTCTTTTACATTCACTTATTATTATTCCCAGTTAATTTCTATGTCCGGACATAACAAATGGTCTAAAATCAAGCACGTTAAGGCTAAGGAAGATGCCAAAAAGGGCAAGGTGTTCGCCCGTTTTGCCCATGAAATCATGCTGGCCGCCAAGAGCGGCGGGGGAGATCCGGACCTGAATCCTCGCTTGCGAGCCGCCATTGACGGAGCCAAGGCCGTGTCCACCCCCAAGGAAAACATTGAACGCGCCATCAAGAAGGGAACCGGAGAACTGGGAGGAGCCACCATTCAGGAAATTACTTATGAGGGTTACGGGCCGGCCGGAACGGCCTTCCTGATTGAAGTGGCTACGGACAATACGAACCGTTCCGCTTCCGAACTGCGTACCCTGTTCACCAAGAACGGCGGTAGCATCGGCACTCCCGGCTCCGTTGCCTACCAGTTTGAACGCAAGGGGGAAGCCCGCATCATGGCGGAAGGCCTCACGGAAGATTCCGCCATGGACCTGGCGCTGGAATGCGGTGCGGACGACGTGGAAACCGGAGATTCCGACAATGAATGGGTGTTTGTGACCGATCCCACGGAATTGAATAACGTATGCGCCGCCCTGCGCGCCGCTGGACACACGGTGACCTCCATGAAGCTGATTTCCGTGGCCCAGAATGTAACCATGATTAATGATGCGGATACGGCCAGGGCCGCCATGCGGCTGTATGAAGCGCTGGATGATTACGATGATGCGCTCAACGTGTTTTCCAATTTTGACGTGGCGGAGGAAATCCTCGAACAGCTTGACTAGCGCCGTTGTCTTTCAGGAAACGCTTTTTGCAGTTTAACCTTCTTTTTCATGTCTGATACTTCCCCAGATTTGACTCCGGAGCAGGGTTCTCCGGAGCCGGCAGTCAAAAAACGCACCGTGCGCAGGACCAAATCCTCTGCGGAAACTCCGGCGGAATCCCTGGTGAACGCGCACTCTTCCGCATCCGCACAGGAATCTTCCCCCGCCCCGCGCAAGCGGACTGTCAGGAAAAAGGCGCCTGAAACGGAAATCAAAGGTGAAAGGGAAACGAAGGAGCCGGAAAAGAAGACCTCCGTCCGCAAGCGTACTGCCAAGGCCGTAGAAGAAGTCCCGGCGGAGGAAGCTTCCGCCAAACCCAGACGGGGCCGTCCCCGCAAGAAGCCCGTGGAGGAAGTTTCCGATCAGGCAGAAACGCCTGTTCCTGCTGCGGATACCGCAGTCAAGCCGGTACGCAGGCGTTCTAAAAAGGCCGTTCCCATGGTGGAACATGAGGCTGGCGCCCCGGATTCCTCCGCTCCCGTCCTGGCGCCGCAGCATTTCGCTCCACCCGCAGAGCCTCCTTCCGGAGAAGCTGAGGAAAAGAAGCCCAAAGTGATCCGCCAGCGGTTCGTGAGAAAGAGCCGTGTGCAGGATGCGGAGGGGAATTCCGATGACGCTTCCCCCGCTATCAAGGTAGTGCAGGAAGGGGCGGCAGACCTGTCAGACGAATCTTCCCGGGAACCACAGCGGGGGAATGACCAGCAGCGCCAGCGTTTTGACCGGAACAACCAGCGCAATAACGACCGTTTTAACAAAAACAGGACCAACCGGCCCGACAACCGCAACGGAAATTATAATAATAAAAACGGCAACGGCCGATTTAAAAACCGCCGGAATGGCAATTTCCAGGACAATCCCTCCCCCCAGAACAATGCTCCGCGGGAACTGGGGCCGCCGGAACCGGTGGACGGCCTGCTGGAGATCACGAACAAGGGATTCGGCTTTCTGCGGAAGCCGGACAATGATTTTGACGCTTTTGCGGAGGCCGTGTACGTCCCGCAGGACATGATCCGCAAATTCGGCCTGCGCCCCGCCGTGTGGGTTCACGGGCAGGCTTGCCGCCATGACCGCGGCATTCTGCTGACGGAAATCACCTCCATCAACGGAGACCTTGCGGAGAAAGCCCGCAAGCATCCGCATTTTGAAGAACTCAAGGCGGTCAACCCGACCAAGCGCCTTTCCTTTGAAACCCGTCCGGAACGCTATACCACGCGTACGCTCGACCTGATTGCCCCCATAGGCCGCGGCCAGCGCGGGCTGATCGTCTCTCCGCCTCGCGCGGGCAAGACGACGCTCCTCCAGCATATGGCTGAGGCCATTCTGGAAAATTACAAGGACTCCGTCCACCTGATGGTGCTTCTGGTGGACGAACGACCGGAAGAAGTCACGGAATTCAAGCGTTCGTTGCCCGGCGCGGAAATCTACGCTTCCTCCAATGACGGAAGAGTGCGCGACCATTGCCGCATGGCGGAACTTTGCATCGAACGCGCCAAACGCCTTGTGGAAGCGGGGCAGCATGTATTCCTGCTGATGGACTCCATCACCCGCCTTGCGCGTGCCTACAACAATGCGGACAAGGGGAGCGGCCGCACCATGTCCGGCGGCATTGACGCCCGTGCACTGGAAATGCCCCGTCGCCTCTTTGCCGCCGCCCGCAACACCCGGCAGGCCGGTTCTCTGACCATTATCGCCACGGCGCTGGTGGAAACGAACAGCCGCATGGACGACCTGATTTTCCAGGAGTTCAAGGGAACGGGCAACATGGAGCTGGTGCTGAACCGCCGCATTGCGGAGCATTACATTTTCCCGGCTGTGGATATCCTGAAGTCCGGGACGCGCCGTGAGGAACTGATCATGCCGGATGCGTGGCTCTTCAAGATGAACCTGATTCGCCGTGCGCTGGCAGGCCACAAGCCCGTGGAAGCCATGGAACGCTTCCTGTTCTTCCTGAACAAGTACCCCAGCAATGCCCAGATGCTTCTGGACCTGAAGCAGAAGGCCTAGGGAAAAGGCTTTCCCTTTTTTACGGCGTCCGGCCGATTTCGGAAAATACTGAAATCCGGTCAGACGCCTTTTTTACTGCCCCAAATGGCGATGTGCAGACGGTCGGAAAAGCGCAGGCCGTAGCGCAGGCACCATGCCACAACCCGCGGGCGCATGATGTCCAGTTCTTCCCGGCTGGCGGCCAGAGGCATGATGAGGATGCGCTCCGCAGGGATTCCCGCCTGTTGTGCCAGTCGCAAAACGCCTGCCACATCCTCTTCGCAGGAAGCCACAAATTTGAACCAGGCTTTTTCCGTCTCCGCCAGACGGCGCAGAATATTCGGTTTCCAGGCTCGGGCGGCATCATTGCCGGAATGGGGAAGCTTGGGGGATACGTTGAACTGGCCGATATGGTGCAGCAACTCTTCATCCGGCAGGATAGTGCCGTTGGTTTCCATTTCCACGAAGTGTTCCGGAAGCAGTCGGAACAGTCCCGGTAGAGCCTTTTGCTGAATAAGAGGCTCGCCCCCGGTGAGGACCAGGCGGCGGCAGGGGTAACGAAGGACGGCTATCGCCGCCTCTTCAGGGGAAAGCCTCACGACGGGAGATGTACCGTCCCATGAATAGGCCGTATCACACCAGGAGCAGGCCAGATTGCACCCAGCCAGGCGCAGGAAAACACAGGGCGCACCCTGGGATGCTCCCTCCCCCTGAATGGAATGGAAGATCTCCGGTTCTCCGTGAAGCTGGGCCAGTTTTAACATCATCAAGCCGCATGAGACTACCATATCTCCTGCATCCGTCAACGCCTCCCTCCGGGGGGCGTCAACCGTTACCGCGGCGGAAGGCCCCCACGGTAAACAGCAGCAGGACGAACCCGACGACAGAAGCGGCTCCCGTGAACATCTTCTGGAAGGAGGCATGGCTCTTTTGCTCCTTGTTCAAATCGGCCAGTTCCTCTTTGGAGGCCCTGCCCATGGCCGCCCGTGCCCTGTCATAGGCATTGGAAGCCTGTGCTTCTTCCTTCTGGGCCCGTGCGAATGCCTCCCGGACGGTTTTGGATTGTTCCCTGTATTCTGCGGTTGCCAGCAGATCGTCGTCCGTCACGTCCATCATGTCCGGCACTTTTTCCTCCCTGTTGTCTGCCAGAGCGGTATCTTTCTGTTCAGTCAATTTTTTTTCGGCGTTTTGCAGGCGGAGTTCCTGCTTGACGGCCTTTTCTTCCTGCGTCGTCAGATCGGCGTCCAACTGGCGAATTTTCTCATTCGTGCCGGCGATTGCGTGGTGGATGCGGGCCAGTTGTGCCTGCAAGGCTTCCGTATTGACTTTCTGGGAAGGAGCACGGACGGCGGATTTTTTCTTGGTTTTGGAATCTTCCCGCGATTTTGCCGCCTCGCGTTCCGCATCCGCCAGTTCCTTTTGGATGCTTCGCTGCTTGTCCGTCAGTTTGGCAAGAAGGCCCCTCATTTGCTCTTTTTTCTGGAGCAGTTCCTCCCGGGCTGATTTGATGCTTTCCCTCTGCTTGGCGGCGCGCTGCCGGAAGTGTTCCATTTTTTGGTTGTGATCGTTCACTTCCTCCTGATGGTCCTCCATGGCTTTCCGGTAGGAGGCATCGGCATTTTCCTGATACTGCTGCCTTTTTTTATCCAGATAATGCGCTTGGAATTTTTCCAACGCCAGCTCCGCATCCCGCGTAGCGTCCTGGGCGTTGTTCAATTTTGTGCGGCTTTCGTTGACAGTTTGCTGCAGTGTCACGGCTGCTTCTTCCATGGTCTGTTTCCGGGCGGCCAGGGCCTCTCCTTTCGGTGTGATTTTATGTTGGTAATACCAAACGGAGAGACCGGCAGTCAGGATAGTCAGCAAGAGAAGTACGTAGCGCATGGGAATGTTCCAACGATTCGGGTAAAACTACAAAAATAAGTCTCTCTTGTCAATCAGGCAGAAATGAAGAAAGACCGCACTCCCTTAGTATCAAGGAGAGCGGCCTTTTTGCCAGGGATGTTCCAGACAGCTCCGGAAGCATGGCGCGGATCAAACGTCCAGAGAAAAGGCGGTTATGGCGTCTATTTCTTTGGCAATTTTGTTGAGTAGTTCGTCGGAAACGGGCTTGTTGGTTTTGAGGACGGCCAGGGCTTCCTGGGTGGAGTGGTCGGCCGGGGCGGCGATGTTGTCGATGTTGATGCCGTTGGAATACAGGGCTGAACCGATGATGGCAATGATGCCGGGGCGGTCCTTGTAGTGCAGGAAAATGGTCGTTCCGCGCAGGTCGGCATACAGGCCGTTGAAGTTGTTCAGTCGGGAGACCATGGGAATGCCCTCCGTCACGACGCCGCGCACACTGGTGTTGAAATATTCCCCTTCGTCCTCCATGACCACGTCCAGCGTGATAGAATCTTCATAGGGCTTGTCGTCCTTGGGTTCGCGGGCCTTGAAGACAATGCCGTGTTCCCGTAGCGACTCTTCCGCGGCGGGAGGCATGAGCCCTTTTTCCGCGTGCGGCAGCAACCCTTCCAGAATGGGGGCGGTGAACCATTTGCGGAAAACGCGCAGATTGCCGTAAAAGGTGCATTCCACACGGCGTATGGGCTTGTTGCCGCCGGCTTTGCGGGCCAGGGCGGCCAGCAGGAAGGCCAGTTGCAGATGGGCCGGATTGAGGCCGTTGGGGGATTCCCCGTTGACCACGCAGGAGGTATCCCCGTCGGAGAAATAAGCTACCATCTGTTCCGCGGCGCGTTTGGCGGCCTTGGTGTTGGCTTCCCTGGTATTGGCTCCCAGATGGGGCAGGAGCAGGTCTGCCACAGCGGCGGAGGGTTTCTCTCCGGCGGCGTCCTTGGGATGCACGTCCGTCAGGTAGCCGATGGTTTTGCCGGCGGCTTTTGCGGCGGCCAGGGCTTCTTCATCCACTACCCCGTAGCGGGAGCAGTTGATCAGGACGGCTCCGTCCTTCATGCGGCTGATGAGTTCCGCATTCACCATGTGGTGGGTGGAGGGACCGCCCGGAACGTGCAGGGTGATGATGTCGCATTGGGAGAAAATGTCTTCAATGCTGGTGGGCGTGACGCCGATGTTCAGGGCGCGCTGGCGGGCCAGGAAGTGGTCATACCCCAGCAGGGTGGGTTCAAAGCCCTGGAGGCGTTTGACGAGGTTGCGGCCGATGTTGCCCAGGCCGATAATCCCCACGGTCTTCTTGGTCAACTCGCTGCCCATGTACTTTTTCTTTTCCCACAGGCCGGCGCGGGTGGTGGTGTCCGCCTGGACAAGATGGCGGTAATACGCCAGGATCATGGCCATGACTTCTTCCGCCACGGCATTGGAGTTGGCGCCCGGCGTGTTCATGACGTCCACATTCTTCTTGCGGGCGTACACGATGTCGATGTTGTCGTAGCCGGCTCCGGCGCGGATCACCAGTTTCAGAGAGGGAAGGGAGTCCATGATTTCCGGAGTGACTTTTTCACTGCGGACGATCAGGGCCACGGTATCCGGGTGGCTGGCTGCCTGTACGTCCAGGGGCGTGTCCGCGTCCTGAATGACTTCATATCCTGCCGTTTTAAGCGTGTTGGCCGCTACGTCGGAGAGTTTGGTGGGAATGAGAACCTTGTTCATGTTGGTATGGAGAGGAGAAGGTTAGTGTTCAATGGTGTGGACGAAAAGCCCGCTGCGCAGCTTGGGCTCGAACCAGGTGGATTTGGGGGGCATGATTTCCCCGGCGTCCGCCACGCGGAACAGGTCGTCCATGGTGACGGGATACAGGGAGAAGGCCAGCGCCATCTCTTCGGCGCAACGGCGTTCCAGTTCTCCCAGGCCGCGGATGCCGCCCACGAAGTCGATGCGGTCGTTGGTGCGCGGGTCGTCAATGCCCAGGATGGGAGCCAGCAGGTTGGCTTGGAGGATGGCGCAGTCCAGGCTTTCAATGGGATGGTCCGCGTCGAAAGTGCCCGGTTTGGCGGTAAGGGAATGCCAGCGGCCGTCCAGATACATGCCGAATTCATGCTTGGCGCGCGGGGCGTAGCCTTCTCCCGGAACGGTGTCTGCGGGGACCACGTCGAAAACGGTTTGAAGCTTTTGCATGAACTCGTCGCGGCTCAGGCCGTTCAGGTCGCGCACGACGCGGTTGTAATCCATGATGAACAGGTCCTCGTCGCAGAAGACAACCGCCATCAGATAGTTGAATTCTTCCTGCCCCGTATAGTCCGGGTGCGCCTTCCGGCGTCTGGCGGAGACGGCGGCGCTGGAGGCCGTGCGGTGGTGGCCGTCCGCAATGTACAAAGCTTCCACTTCCTCAAATCCTTTCCGGATGGCCTCAACGGTTGAGGGATCTGCAACAGGCCACAGAATGTGGGTTACGCCGTCCTCCGTGGTGAAATCGTATTCCGGCTTATGAAATTTGATCCATTCCCGGATGATGCGGGAAATCCCATCATGCTTCCGGTACGCCAGAAAGACCGGTTCCGTCTGCGCGGAACAGGCATCGAAATGCTCGATGCGGTCCAGTTCCTTTTCCCTGCGGGTCAGTTCATGCTTCTTGATAGTACCGTTCGCATACTCGTCCACGGAGGCGCAGCCGACGATGCCTGTCTGCACGCGGCCCCACATGATCTGGCGGTAAATGTAAAAGGACGGTGCGCCGTCCTGGACGAGGTAGCCTTTCCGGATGAAGGCCTCCAGGTTTTCCTTCGCCCTGGCGTAGGTTTCCTGGGCATGAATGGCTTCCTCGCCCGTATCAATGTCGGAACGGCAGATGTGCAGGAAAGAGGCGTCGTTTCCGGCGGCCATCTCTTTGGCCTCCTGATGGTTCATGACGTCGTAGGGCAGGGAGGACACCCGTGCGGCCATATCCCGTGGAGGCCGCAGGGCGGGAAAAGGGTGGAGAGTGGACATGGAAAAGATGAACGGTTAGGAGTAGCGGCGATGATACAGGGAGCGGATGGGGGAGACAAGCCCCGCTAAAATACATGCCGCAATGAACGGCGGCGTATGCCGTGCGGAAAAGTCTGACAAACCGGAAAAATGAAAAAACCCGGGCAATGTCCGTCTGGGAGATCCTTCTCTATGTGAAGCGGGCTGTTGCTCCCTCTTTCCCGGACAGCCGGGAAAGAGGGAGCGGGGAGGAATTGCTAGATGTTGAGGATGTCCACAATGTTGGAGGTGATGGAGCGCATGTCGTCCATCGTCAATTCACCCATGTGGGCGATGCGGAACGTCTTGTTCTTCAAATCACCATAACCGTTGCCAAGCTGCATGCCGCGTTCGATCAGCGCGTTGTTCAGCGCGGCGACATCAATGTCGCGTGTGTTGCTGATCACCGTCAGGGTGCGGGAAAGGTGGTCGCGGTTGGCGAAAACGCTGAAATATTCGTCCGCCCAGGAGCGCACGAACTCGGCCATGGCTTCATGGCGTGCAAAGCGGTTGTCCACGCCTTCCTGCATGATGCGCTGGAGCTGGAGGTCCATGGCGTACATGATGGAAACGCACGGGGTGTTCGTGTACTGGTAATCCTTCTTCTGGATGGTGTCGTAAATGGAACGCAGGTCAAAATAGCAGCCGCGGTTGGGAACGGAAGCGGTGCGTTCGTAAGCCTTCGGGGAGAGCGTACAGACGGCCATGCCGGGAGGCAGGGCCAGTGCCTTCTGGGTGGAAGTCACCAGCACGTCCACGCCCAGCTTGTCCGTTTCAATCCGGGAACCGGCGGCGGAGCTGACGGCATCCATGCACCAGACGACATCCGGGTACTTTTTAAGTACTTCCGAGATTTCTTCCACAGGGTTCTGAATGCCGGTGGAAGTTTCGTTGTGCGTGATGCAGATCGTGTCGTATTTGCCGGTGGACAGGGCGGCGTCCACCATTTCCGGGGTGGTGGGCTGGCCGAGCTCGCTCTTGAAAATGTCGGCGGGGACGCCGTTGCCCGTGGCGATCTTATACCACTTGTCGCCAAAGGCGCCCACGGAGAAAATGGCGGCGCGCTTGGCGGTGCAGGAGCGCACGGCGCCTTCCATCAGGCCCGTGCCGGAGGAGGTGGAAAGCAGGATTTCCTGTTCCGTCAGCAGAATGCGGCGCAAATTGTTGGAAATGCGGCGCTGCAGGGCGGAGGCCGCCTTGGATCGGTGACCCATCATCGGGCCGCTCATGGCGGCGAGTACTTCAGGTGCTACTTCGGTGGGCCCGGGAATGAATAATTTGGTTGCCATTGGTTTTAGAAACTGGGTACGTGTACTATAGCGTCTCCAGACGGTTTGGCTATTCAAAATTCTTTGCGGCCGGAGGAGGCGGGTTGCGGGAAGTGCGGTTTCACCATGGCACGGCATTTCTCATGCCATCCAGGCCGTTATTCCTTTCACGAGCCAGTAGCCTCCGAAGAAAAGCCAGGCATACAGCAGCGCCGCCAGCAGGAAGGGCCGCGCTCCGGCTTTCTTGAATTTCTCAAAGCTGGATTCCGCGCCCAAGGCCGTCATGGCCATGGTTAGCAGGAAGGTATCCAGGGAATTGATGGCGCTTACGACACCGGAAGGGAGCAGATGCAGGGAATTGAAGCCGATGACGGCCAGGAAAAGAAAAGCGAACCATGGGATGGTGATCTTCCGTTTTTCCCCGGCCTGTCCGGCGGCGGCTTCCCTGCGGGAAAGAATGATGCTCAGGATGACCAGGACCGGGGCCAGCATCATCACGCGGATCATCTTGACGATGATGGCCGGGTCTGAAATGGCCTGTCCCATGGCGTTGCCGGCGCCGACCACGTGCGCCACCTCATGCAGGGTGGCTCCCGTAAACAGGCCCATTTGTTCCGTCGTCAGGTCCAGCATTCCGGCCCGGAACAGGGCCGGATAGAGGAACATGGAAAGCGTTCCGAAGATAACGACGGTGGAGACAGCCACGGCCGCCTTGTACGGCTGGCTTTTCACGACAGGTTCCGCCCCCAGCACGGCGGCGGCTCCGCAAATGGAACTGCCGATGGAGGTCAGCAGGGCCGTATCCCGGTCCATCTTCAGCAGGCGGCCCAGTCCCGCGCCCAGCAGAATGGTGAAGGCCACGACGACCGCGTCAATAAGCAGGGCGGCGCCTCCGATGTCGATCACGCTCTGGAACGTCAGCTTGAATCCGTACAGCACAATGCCCGTTCTCAAAACCTGCTTGGTGCAGAACTGAATGCCGGGGACCCACGTTTTCGGCAGATGGTTGCGCAGGCTGTTGGCGTAAATCATCCCCAGCACGATGCCGACGATCAGCGGGCTGAAGGAAAGGTGCTTCACCCATTCGAAATCCGCAATGTAACAGGCGGAAAAGGAGAAGAGAACGATCAGCAGAATGCCGTGCAGGGGATTGGCGAGTCGTTTGGGAGACATGGTTTTGGAGAATGATGGTTCGGAACGTTTGCGGCCTTCCGATGGCCACGAGTCGGACGGCTGAGCGGGATGTATACTTCTATTTCATGATTAAATCTAATCAAAAACGTTTATGGTTGATTAGATTTTGTTATAATAGCTCTTGCAGAACCTGATGAACAACTCGTTGATCCTGCTGTGGTCTCCATGCCCGGTTGCGAAATGGAAGGAGCGGCGGATTTCCATGTGGCGCAGGGGGATTCTTTTCAGGTTTCCCTTCTTGAGCTCTTCCCTGACGGCCAGGGAGGAAAGGAAGGAGCACGCCGAAGAATGTTCCAGGTAAAGCTTGATGCTCTCCGTATTGCCCAGTGTCATCAGGACATGCAGTTTGGACGGGGAGACCCCCTGGGCTTTCAGCGCTTCCTCCACGATCCTCCGCGTGCCGGATCCGGGTTCCCGCATGATCAGAGGGATGCCGGAAAGCTGGGCGGCAGTGAGGCCGTCCCGGGGCGCCGGCGCGGCCTGTGTTCCTCCCGCCAGAATAATTTCATCAGCCAGAAAGGGGAGGTAATGGAGGTCCTTTCTGGTTGCCGTGCCTTCCACAATGCCGAGCTGTACGGTTTCATCCTGCACGGCCTGTTCTATTTCTTCCGTATTGCCGCTTTTCAGCCGTATGCGGATGTCCGGGTAAAGGCGGCTGAACAGGGCCAGGAGGGGAGGGAGCACGTATTGGGCCATCGTGGAGCTGGCGCCCAGGTTCAGCTCTCCAGACACGGGCACATTCCCGGCGGACGCCATGTCTTCGTTCAATGCCTCGTATTCCTTCAGAATCCTGCGGGAATGGATCAGCAGGCGGCTTCCTTCCCCCGTCAGGACAATGCCCCGGCCTTCCCGTTTGAACAGCCGCGCGTCAAGCAGGCGTTCCAGTTCCTTCACATGGCGGGTGACGGCAGGCTGGGTGATGAACAATTCCTCCGCCGCGCGGGTAAAATTGAGGCGCCGCGCGACCGTTTCAAATACCTTCAGCCGGAAATCCGTGATCATGGGAGGAATGATGCCATTCAACCATGCCGCCCTGATTCCGGCAAGCCTCTTTCCTTCCTTCGTTTTTCCCTGAGGAAGCTGATGGAAATAAATAATTTGTTATGACATAATGACGGCTCGTCCGGCTTAACAGGAAGGAAGAGAACGGGTCATGATGAGAGTCAGATTATGGACGATGGCGGCGGCCGCATTGTTTTTATCCGGATGGGCTTCCGGGGAAGGGCGGAATAAAAAGATGGAGGAATGGCTGCTGCCTTCCGGTACGTTGAAAGCGTTTGCGGAATACATGCCCGCCTATGGAAAGCGGGCGTTTCCCGGACCGGATGCACGGGAGGCGGCTCGGCTGGAACAGGCAGTGGATGCCGCCAGGAAAGCGAAGGATGCCCGCGCCCTGGCGGAAGCCGCTGCCAGGCTGGATGCCTATTGGCAGTCAAAGCTGGATGCCCTGTATGCTCCCGTGGCTGCATGGCTGTCTTCACGGTGGTTTGTGAAGGCGGAACTGATTCCGTACAAATATGGCAGAGCGTACGAAATGCCCATGCAGGAATTGCAGGACGAACTCGTCATGCTTGCCTGGGCGGCGACGCAGGCCGCCTGGGAGAAATTCCTTCAGGCGGATGAAGAATTTTACAGGGCATGGATTCTGGCCGAACGGAAGCGCCGGGAATATCCGGACTTGGGGGAAACTCCGTTCCGGGAGAAGCTGGGGGACATGGAAGAGGCGCAGGTGCTGGTGCGCCGAGCTTTAAAAAAAATGGAAAGGATCATGGCCATTGCCGATACGGCGTGCGCGACGCATGCCTATCCCCTGGTGGATGCCGTTCCCGTCCACCCCGGATGGCAGGAGGATGATCCCGTTCTGCACAGGGTGGAGCAGGCCGTATGTTCGTCCGACTATCCTTTCATCAAATCCATGATGATGGAGTACCGGAATTACTGGAAAGCCCGTCTGGACGGCATCAGGACGGCTCTGCTGAGAGAGGACGGCTACAGGCCCGGTATGGAAACCGGATGGGAGAAAAAACTGAAAATGGCGAATCGTGCCTGGAGGTATTATGTGATCATGTCCGTGGAATACGAGATACAACCCGGAATCTATTTCTGGAGTTCCGGTATTGACATTTACATGACGGCACACTGGACATGGCTGTACCGGCAGCGATGCCGGGATTTGATGACGCTGGCCGGACTGGCGCCGGAAAGAAGGGCGGAAGGTTTTGAATGTCCTTCCCGTTCCTTTGCCGGATTCGGGGAGGCGCGTCTTGCGATGGAGCGCAAGGCCTCTGCCGGAGGGCCTTTGGCGGCGGAATACGCGGAATTGGCGGAGAATCTGGAAAAACTGCGCACGGATTTGGATGATGCCGCATCTCCGTGGCGGGCCGTTTTTTTAGCCGTCAGGCTGAAGGATGAGGACGCGCTCCGGCTGTTGACATCCCGTATCCGGCTGCATGAACAGCACGCTCTTCTCAAGGGCGCGGTTACGCCGCTCATGGAGGCCGCCGAGGCGGGTTCCTCCGGGATGGTCCGGATTTTGGGGACATGCTGGGGAATGATCAATGCGGAAGACTGGCGAGGGCGGACCGCACTGGACATCGCCCTGGAACATGGTCATGGGGAAGCTGCATCCCTGATCCGGGAGAATGGTGGAATGACCGGAGCGGAGAAAAGAAGGAAAGAAGAGAAGGAGGCTGCCCGCAAATAGAGACTTTTTCGGACAAGGCGCCTGCCGGGAGCCGGCTTGACGGCATGCTTCCATGGTTTCCGGAACATTTCCCCGGTGAATTCCGTACGAAGCCCGGACTGAAAAACGGCGTGGGGCTGATGAGGAAATGCCGACGATTCAGGCTTGTCCCTGTTCATTTTCAGCCGTCTGTTCCGTCATGGGTGACATTCTGTTGCCGCTCATCGTCTGAACGGTGATGCCCGGCGGGGACTCCAATGCTTATATGAAACTGCATTCCATGATCATTACCGGCGCCGCCGGACTTATGCTGTTGGGGGCCTGTTCCCCTTCTTCTTATCAGACTACGTTTCCGGAACCGGCTTATGTGAAGGTTTCCGCCAATAACGGCGCATACGTTCCGTATCCCGTCAATCCTCAGGGACAGCAGGAACTGGTGTACTGGTACGAATCCCTGCGTGAACCCCTGACCGTTGTTGCGGAAGTGCCGCCCGCTCCCCTCGTCACCAGGGGCCCTGGTCCGGTAATTCTGGATTCCGACAATTTTTCCGCGAAGCTTTACCGCGACAGGACGGAAGTGAAGAAGAAGGACAAGGACGGCAAGTGGGTTACCAGCGTGCGTCCCACCACTCCGGCTGACCAGCGCATGAGGAATTACATCATTGCGAGCAAAAAATCCCGTTAATAGCAGTTTTTACTGCCCTTGAAAAATAAGAATCCGGCCTGTTCCTTGAAAAAGCGAACAGGCCGGATTCTTTAAAAGAGTCTGCGGCAGTTTCCCCCTGCGTCCGGAAATGCGGGAGGAAACAACTCTCCGTGCTGTTTCCCGGCAGGCGGCCTTCAGCAGGGAGCAGGAGCCGGCATCCGCGGATGCGGACCTTCAATCACAGGTCTTCCAGCGTCCATTCATCCTTCCATTCCAGCTTGATCTGGTCGCCTTCCCATTTCATGGGCAGCCACAGGTAGCGTCCGTCGATGGCATTCTTGGGCCGCCAGATGTCCGCCATGAAGATGAATTTGCCGGGCTTGCCCTGCACGGGCAGAATGTACGTGCTTTGGCCGCCGAAGGTGATGCCCGCCTTCGGGCCCACGCAGGGGTTTTTGAGTTCCTTCCACGGTCCGGCAATCCGGTCGGCCACGGCGCTGCGGGCGGCGTTGGGAGCCCAGCCGGAACAGCCGGAAGCGATCATGTAGTATTTGCCCTTGTGCTTGCAGATGGCGGGAGCCTCCATGTAGCGGTTGACGAAAGCCCGGACGTATTTTCCGTTATGCCCGGTGTAGTCCGGCGTGAGTTCCGCTATGTGGAGCGTGATGTTGCCTTCCGAGGAATAGATATGGTAGGCCTTGCCGTTGTCGTCCACAAAAATGGTCATGTCCCGGCTCATCTGGCCGCCGGGATAGTCACGCCTGATGATGCGGACGTAGTCGGGCATTTCCTTGGTGAACTCCGTGGTCTGGTCCTTTTTGTCCAGGTTCAGGGGCCATTTGCCCGGATTGACGCGCCCGGCCCTCAGGAACGTGAACGGCCCGGTCGGCTTGGTGGCCGTCGCCACTCCCGCATACGCGGAACCATAGCCTTTCCCCTTGAGCTCCAGATGGAACCACATCACGTACTTTTTGGTCTTCTTGTTGTAAACCACTTTGGGACGTTCCAGGATGCAGCCCTTGGCGATGGGGTGGGAATTGTCCCCTTCCACCACCTTCAGGGCGATTCCCTCGTCCTTCCAGTTGTACAGGTCCTTGGAGGAATAGCAGTGCACGCCCACCTGGGCGCGGTTCCCGGCGTCCCCTTCAACCTTGTGTTCCCCGTACCAGTAATAGGTTCCCTTGTCGTAGAGGATGCCGCCGCCGTGGGCGTTGATGTGGACGCCGTTGTTGTCCGTCCAGATTTCTCCGGGCTTGAAGGAAGTGTGCCTGACGGGGACGTCCGCCGGAGAAAGGGCGGTCATGCCGCAGAACAGGCAGAGGGAGAAAAAGGCGGTTGAAAATGTTTTTTTCATATTCTTGAAACAGGTTGCGTGTTCGTATTCTTACAGGTCTTCCAATTTCCATTCGTCTTTCCATTCCAGCTTGATCTGATCGCCGTCAAACTGGATGGGCAGCCACAGGTAGCGTCCGTCGATGGCATTCTTGGGCCGCCAGATGTCCGCCATGAAGATGAATTTGCCGGGCTTGCCCTGCACGGGCAGAACGTAGGTGCTTTGGCCGCCGAAGGTGATGCCCGCCTTCGGGCCCACGCAGGGGTTTTTGAGTTCCTTCCACGGTCCGGCAATCCGGTCGGCCACGGCGCTGCGGGCGGCGTTGGGAGCCCAGCCCGTGCATCCGGAAGCGATGAAGTAGTATTTGCCCTTGTGCTTGAAGATGGCGGGGGCTTCCATGAAACGGCCCGGAAAAACGCGTACGAATTTACCCGTGTGCCCGGTGTAGTCCGGGGTGAGCTCCGCAATGTGCGTGGTGCTGTTTTCCTCGGAGGAATAAATGTGGTAGGCCTTGCCGTCGTCGTCCACAAAAATGGTCATGTCCCGGCTCATCTGGCCTTTTTTAAAATCTTTCTTGAACATGTCCTCGGAGCGGACGCCTTCCGGAAGGGCGCTGGAAGTAAGGCCTGGCACCCCCTTGAAGGTTTCCATGGTCTGGTCCTTCTTGTCCATGTTCAGGGGCCATTTGCCCGGATTGACGCGCCCGGCCCTCAGGAACGTGAACGGTCCGGTCGGCTTGGTGGCCGTTGCCACTCCCGCATAGGCGGCCCCGTAGCCTTTCCCCTTGAGCTCCAGATGGAACCACATCACGTACTTTTTGGTCTTCTTGTTGTAAACCACTTTGGGGCGTTCCAGGATGCAGCCCTTGGCGATGGGGTGGGAATTGTCCCCTTCCACCACCTTCAGGGCGATTCCCTCGTCCTTCCAGTTGTACAGGTCCTTGGAGGAATAGCAGTGCACACCCACCTGGGCGTAATTGCCCGCGTCGCCCTCCACCTTGTGTTCCCCGTACCAGTAATAGGTTCCCTTGTCGTAGAGGATGCCGCCGCCGTGGGCGTTGATGTGGACGCCGTTGTTGTCCGTCCAGATTTCTCCGGGCTTGAAGGAAGTGTGCCTGACGGGGACGTCCGCCGGGGAAAGGACGGCGGCGCCGCAAAACAGGAGGATGGAAAGCAGGGGACTGATGATATTAGTCATGACTGTGTGAGGATGCGGAAGTGGTCAGTGAATGATCGGATGGCCGTACAGTTTGTCCCATGCCCTGGAAAGGGCGTACAGGGCATAACCGGTACCATAGAATTTGTGATAATTGTACAATGGATAGTCCCACCAGGAACCGTCTCTTCCCTGGCGCGCAAGGATGTCGCCGGCCAGCAGAGACGCATGACGTTTTACCTGATTGGGGGCCAGCATGTCCAGACACATTCCTGAATAATAATATCCATAATAGAAAAAGTACCCGGAATTCTGTGCGAAGCTTTCATGCGGAACCGGCTTGTGGAGGGCCATGGTCAGCCAGCCCCTGCGGCTCCACAGGCGGTCCAGTCCGTCCACAAGCTGGCGCATGGAAACATCTTCCGGTTCCCACAGCTTGATGGCGTAATCGCAGGCCGGGGTGCGGGCCAGGCTGCCGGTGTGGCGGTTGATGGGTCTGCCGGGATAATAGGAGTGGCTCAGGGAGTAAACATAGGTTCCGGCCGGGGTACGCTGGGATTTGAGGAATTTCAGGGCCCGGCGGAATACCTTCTCATCCAGGGAAAGGCCGAATGTCTTACCGGCCATCCATGCGGAAATGAGAACGGTCCCGGTCAGGAAGGAGGTGGGTTCCGATGCTGGCCGTTTGCTGAATCCGATGTAGGTGAGATAGCCCCAGCCCCCCTTGGCGGAAGCCAGTTCGTTGAGCCTGTCCACCTGGAGGCGGGCGCAGTCCATGAGTTGTTTGTAGCGCGGGCTTTCGCGGTCCAGCCCGGCCGCACGCATGCTCATGGCGTCCAGCACGTAGGTATGCGCCCAGATGTTGTAAACGCAGAGGGCGTCCCCCCCGCTTCAAATGGGGCATCGTCCGGATCAGGTAATCTTCCGCGCGGGTCATGGCTTCCCGTACCTTTGGTTCGTCCCGCAGGGGAGTGGCGTTAAGTCCCGCGATGCACAGGGCCGTGCTCGCCGTCTTGAAGGTGAGCGGGCCGTCCGGATAGGGGCAGAGAATGTTCCATGTGCCGATCACCCGGT
This sequence comes from Akkermansia sp. RCC_12PD, assembly GCF_036417355.1. Lineage (NCBI taxonomy): Bacteria > Pseudomonadati > Verrucomicrobiota > Verrucomicrobiia > Verrucomicrobiales > Akkermansiaceae > Akkermansia > Akkermansia sp. RCC_12PD. Next base: position 1,451,235 of record NZ_CP143889.1, read on the forward strand.
GGTCTCCCCAGGAGCCGTCCCTGTTCTGTTTTTCCAACAAAAAATCCACGCCGCGGCGGAATGCCGCGCTGAATTGTCCGCGTTCAGCAGGAGGAATATCCGGAATTTTTGCAATGGAAATGGTATCCTTCCGGTTGCCGGGTACCGTTTCCGGTTCTCTGGCGGAAACAGCCAGGGACGCAAGCAGAAGCAGGCTGGAAAGCAAAAGGCGGAACATGGTTAGGAAGCGGGCGGGGTGGTGGGATAAAGCGCGCTCCGGACCCGGGAAACGGCGAACAGGGCGTAGCCGGTGCCATAAAATTTGTGATAATTGTAGAGGGGATAGTCCCACCAGGAGCCGTCCTTCTCCTGCATGGGCAGGATGTCGTCCGCCAGATGGGCTGCATGGCGCGGCAGCCGTTCCCGGGGTACCTGGTCAAGGCAGCGGGCGGCGTAGTAATACCCGTAGTAGAAGAAATAGCCTGCATTTTGCGCGAAGCTTTCATGAGGGATGGGTTTCTTCACCGCCAGGGAGAGCCACCCGGAGCGGCTCCAGATGCGTTCCAGCCCGTCTTCCAGCTGGCGTCTGGAAACAAAAGCCGGATCGTACTGGATCAGGGCCAGGTCTCCGGCGGGGGTGCGGGCCAGGCTGCCGGTGTGGCGGTTGATGGGCCTGCCGGGATAAAACATGTGGGATATGGAATACACATAGCTCCCGGCCGGAGTCCGCTGTTTTTCCAGGCTGGCGACGGCGCGCTTGACAATCTGGGGGTCGGCCTGGAGGCCGAATGCGCGTTCGGCGTCCTTGAAGGCAATCAGCACCGTAGCCGTCAGGAAGGAGGTGGGTTCCCCCATCGGCCGTCTGGAAAAAGTTTTAAAGGTGTAGTAGCCCCAGCCGCCTTTGACGTCCGCCATCCAGTTCAGCGCCTCCACCTGCAGTGCGGCCACTTTCTTGAGCTCCGTGTATTGCGGGGAGTTCTCAGGCAGATTTTCAGCGGCGCGGCACAGGGCGGAGAGGCCGTAGGCATGACCCCATACGCCGAGGACGGTGCGCGTGTCTCCGCGCTTGAGCAGGGGAAGGGTGGCAAGCAGGTACTGGACGGCCCGGTCAATGGCTCCCTTGACGGCGGGTTCATCCTTCAGCGGACTGGCGAGCAGGCCGATGACGCACAGGGACGTGCAGGCGGTCCTGAATGACCTGGGGCCTTCCGGGTAAGGGCAGATCACATTCAGCCCCTTGGTGCGCGTGTGGTCTCCCCAGGAGCCGTCCTTGTTCTGGCTGGCCAGAAGGAAATCCGCCGCCCTGCGTATGGACTGGTCCAGCGTTTCCCGGGAGGGGGGCTCCACGTCCGGAACCTTTTCAATGGGAATGGTGTCTCTTTTTTCCCCGCCTTCCGTCGGCACAGGTGCGCCAAGCGCCGTGCAGGCACTCAGAACGGAGAGGAAAAGGACGGCCTTATTCATGCGCGGAAAAGAGATCAGGCCTGCTGATCCTTGATGGTCACCTGGACGGGCAGTCCGGGAGCGAATATCTGGCTGGCGGGAACCTTGGGCGTCACGATGATGCGGCGTTTGCCGTCCGCTCCGGGAATGGGGCTGGCTTCCGTGATGACACCGGGAATCTGCATGTTCGTCACCTTGATGACGACGGTTTCCCCCACTTTAGGCGTGGCGGTGGAGTCTGGAAGGGTGGCCTGCACGATCAGTTCCGAGTCCGGGGGAACGATGGTGGCTATTTTGTCAAAGGCTTCCAGCTTGCCGCCGGGCTTGAGCTTTTCTGCCACGGGAATGGCCACCCATTTGTCCGCCACGTAGCCTCCGTAAAGCAGGATGCCGTTTTCCGGAGCCTTGAAGGAGGCCATTTCGCGGTCGGCTTTTAATTCGTTGTATTTGTCCTGGAGGCGGCGCAGGGACACCTCCGCTTCCGTAAGGGCTATTTTTTTCTGTTCCAGGTCGAATTCCGCCTGCTTGCGGGCTTCCGCCAGGTCCGTCTGCTTTTCCTTCACGGCCGTGGCGAAGTCTTCGCCCAGGCGGTGGATATTGCGTAGCTTGGCCAGTTCCGCGACCAGTTTGGCACCCTGGACGGCGAACTCGCTTTCTCCCAGCTCATTCTTCAGCCGTTTCAGGATGATTTCCTCCGTTTCTTCCGCCACCTGGTCGTCCTTGTACATCTTGGTGAGCTGGTTCAACTCCTCCTGCTTGTAGGACATGTAGCGCAGGGCCTTGTTGACGCGTTCCTCCTCTTCCGCCAGCATGCGGGCCTTGCGCTTTTCCAGGAAATCCTTCTGGTCCTCCTCCGTGCGCGTCAGGGCCGTCTGGAATTTCTGAAGGCTCATGGCGGAACGCTCCTTCTGCTGGTCCAGCGCGTAACGGAGTTTCAGCACTTCCAGATTCTTGCTCTTGATGGCCCGCTCGTAATCTTCAATGCTCTTGTCCAGCGTACGGAAATCCGCCTGGGCCACGGAATCTCCCTTCTTGACGGAGCTGCCCTGGGGCATGATGCCGATCAGGAAAATGTCGGAACTTCCCTTGGGGGCAAAGGAGATGGACTTGGTGTTCTTTTTGGGCAGCAGAATGCCTGGAGCGATGGAGTCGGCCAAGGCGGCTCCCCCCATGAGGAGAGCGGCGAGAAGGCCGGTGGCGGTAAGGGATGTATGCTTCATATACAATGGTATGCAATCGGAGATGAATCAGGATTGGCGTGCGGAGAATGGGACGAAGCGCCCCTTCTTTCCAAGAATAACGGTGTGAAACGTAGTTTTCTTTCCTTTATGTGAAGCGGGCACCGCTTCCGTGCTGACTTCGAAGCCCGCTTTCTGCAGGGTGCGCACCAGCCGGGTGTCCGGACGGGCTACGGTGATGACCAGCAGGCCCCCCTGCTTGAGGGCGGCAAAATAATCGGAAGCTTCCGCTACGCTCAGGTTCATGCGGTCGTGCGTGGAACGGCACAAAATGGCGTGAAAGGCCTTCTGCTGCTTGCGGGCTACCTGGAGAGCGGTGGAAAATTCCACGCTGACGCGGGGATCATGCAGGAATCCGGGACGTTCCCCATCCAGAAATTCCCGGTGCCAGTCCACCAGCTCCCTGCACGGTTCCGCCACGACGAAGCTGGCTTTTTCCCTCTGGACCTGGTCCATCAGGGAAAACAGGGTGAAGCCCAGGCCAAGGCCGTCCAGAAGGAAGGAGGGCTGGTTGGCCCTCTTGACGGGCGCCGTGGCAATGGCCGCCGCCGTTTCATTGCTTCCGTGGGAAAAACTGGAAGCCGTCTGCATGCCGTCCCTGAGCAGAAAATGGAAGCCGTCCCGTTCCCAGAGTTCAAGAATGGAGCCGTCGGGCAATTGTGTGGAAGCTAGTTTGGTAATGGGTTTCATATCAAATAATGCCGGTCGGACAGCGTAGGGAAGAACGCTTTTCAGGGCAAGTCCGGACAGCGTGTTTGGAGAGGAATACGGGCCTAATTGAAAAAAATTGCATGGAAAACGAACTTTGCGCATTCTTTTTCTTGATTTACGGACGGAAATAAGCGAGAGCTATCTTTCAGCACAGCTATTTTTTCCGATATGAGTAATCCACCACCCCCCTCCATTCCGGGCGGTACTCCGCCGCCGCCCACTCCTCCGCCGGCTCCGGCAGCGCCTTCCGTACCCCAGCCGCCCGTACCTCCTGCCGCGCCTCCCGTGTCCGGAGCACCCGCGCCGGCTGCTCCGCCCGCAGCTGCCGCTCCTACCATTCCTCTCCGCCCTGCCGGCCTGGGAGGAGGGATCAAGCTTGGCGGCGGCCTGAAGACGGTTGCCCTTGGCTCCGCCACCACTCCTGTGGCTCCCGCAGCAGCGGCCCCTACCGTTCCCTTGGCTCCTCCCGGTGCAGGGATGGCTACCGCGCAGCTTCCGCAGGCCACCATCGGCCTGAATACGGCTCCCGCCGCGGCTCCCGTTTCTTCCGCTTCCTTTACGGCAAAAAAATTTGAACAGGACTCCGAGGAGGGCTCCAATACCCTTCTGAATGTTCTTTCCTTTGTTGCCCTGGCTTTTGCCCTGGCATTCGTCGGTTACCAGTATGCTACGGATACGTTGGAATCCCGCAGCATGACGGGCTGGCTGGGCAGTGAAGAAAAGCCTGCCGCCGCAGCTCCCGCCGCCAGCGACGAGTCTGCCGATGACGCCGCCGCCGAGGAAGCGTCTGAAACGTCTGACGAAGCCGCTGCGGATGCCCCTGCTGATGATGCGTCCTCCGATGTCGCCGACGACGAAGAATAAGTGAACATAACGGTTCTCCAAATACTCTAAGCGGTACTATGGCAAACGTATTTTCTGAAGCAAATTTTGAGGATGAAGTCCTGAAGTCTGACATTCCTGTGCTTGTCGACTTCTGGGCTACATGGTGCGGCCCCTGCCGCATGATCGCTCCGATCATTGACCAGTTGGCTACGGAACTTGCCGGCAAGGTCAAGGTGGGCAAAGTGGATGTGGACGCCAACAACGGCCTGGCCGCTACCTATGGCGTGCGCACCATTCCTACTCTTTTGATCATCAAGGATGGAGAAATCATGGACACCATGGTGGGCGCCACTTCCAAGGACGCCATTCTCCAGCGCCTGCGCCCGGTCATGTAACCGTTCGCGATTATTGATTTAATACCGGCCTCCGGTGGGAAAATCCTGCCGAAGGCCGTATTTTTTATCCGGGGGTGCTTCCTCTGCCTCTTCTGGATGGCGCTTGGGGTGCCTCTTGATCTGCCGGAAAAGCAGAATTTGTTTTTAGCAAACAAACTTGGGACAAGACAGAATTTGCGCAGAACATGTGCCTGAAAAGGCGGGAAAAGCGTGGTTATCCTTTATTTCTCGTGTCCGGTTATTAGTTTCCCATGTGATTATATTTCGTAGGCACAGCCGGGGTTTCTTGTGAAAACAAGCGGTTTCCCTTACAATTGAGCAGAGAGGATATTCTGGTCCTTCCGGACGCGCCTCATTCCTGCATAGCGGTACGTAGCTGGCAGCAGGGCCTTTCTTAAAGAAACCCTGCGGAAAGAAGATCAAGGAAAAAGAGCCGTCAGGCATATTGGCTGCCGGATGCAGTACCTGCAGCTTGTTTCCCATTCTTGTGGGGGAATGGACGGACGATAAGAAATAGGGAAAAGCAATATTCGTTCTTATCAGAACCATGATATTTGTTTATCCCATATGTTGAATTGGCTGGAATAAATCCATAAATTTGCATATGATCCATTAATTTGATTTTTTCAAGACAAACATCTCATGACGAATAGGAGGAATAATTTCTAAAACATTTGCAAGCAACAATATATCGGTAAAAAAGGAAGATATTATCTTCCTTGACTTCCTTCTGTATTATATATAAATTTAGTTAATATGAAGAAATTAATAAAAATAATGATTTTATTTTTATTAGGTGCCGCAGCGCTGTTTGCAGCCTACTTGTATATTAAACAGCAGACGGTGGACAGCAGACAAAGATCCATGGCTAATACGGCGGCAATTTCAAGTATGTTTCTATCGTCCGTTTCCCATCAGTACCACTGCCGTTTCTCTACTTTGGGCGGCACCTGGTCCCTGGAAAAATTCACGAAGTCATATGGATTGGCTTTTGAAAATGAAGGCAATCCTGAAGCCTGGCAAGAATTGAAACGGCGCATTAATGACGGGACGATAGAAAAAGAATTTTATAATTTGTGGATATACATCGGAGCTTCTCCCACCATTGATATGGAAATTAATGAGGAGAATAAATTTATTAAAGTTATCATCAGTACGGAAAAGTCTCCATCCCAGAGTATGTTTTATCATTTATGAAAAATGGATAAAACAGGAAATAACCCCGCTTCTTATTCGAAAATCATATCGGTCGCACCATTTATAAAATTTATTTCGCGTAACGTATATTTTTATTTTTTCTTAAGAAATTGAAGCCATGCCTTTAATATTTTTATTTTTTATATTGTACTTGATCCCCTTGTTTCTTTCCGCCATCGCGAAAGATTCGGAAATATCGCTCATTTTTAATATCATAGCTATCATCTTCGGCAGTGTTCCTGTTGTTTTAATTACGCTTACACTATGTTTGGTCCATGGAATAGCATACGGGTTGCTTGCAGGATTATTGTTGTTTGTATTATTGTTTTTTATCAGCAAGGGGATTCGTTTTGTTATTTTTAAAGCAGTTTCAACTAATGTAAATTGAAATCTCCTGAATATTCAGGAATATATAATACAAAATGAAGAATTATAAATGAATGGGAAGAAATGAATTTTCATTTTATCCGTTTTTATTGCTATGAAGCCGATCAAATTTCTTCTTGTTCCCGTAGCACTGTTTTTGGGACTGGGGAATTGCATCGCTGCTGGAGATGCTGAACTCCCCGGCAAATGGACGACTTTCGGAAAAGGAGAAGAACGGGGGCGTTTTGCCCGGTGCTTCATCATCAGTTATCCAAGCAGTTTCACCATTGATCCCGCCAGTGGAATATCATTTAGTCCCGATATAGGAAGAGATGTTCGCATTCCGGAGGGAAACCTGCACACCCTTGTTTTGCATGATGAGAAAAAATCATTGGAAGTCAGGGCCAGCACCTACGGATTTATAACCGAGGACTTTTACGTCCCGCGCGGTTTTGAGACCCCGAGGGAGGTCATACTGGCTGACCTTTTCACTCACAGACCGATAACTAAAATTATTAGAACAAAGCATTACGATCTTTTTTACAGTGAAACGGACAAGAGAGTGTGCGCACTTTATCTGTATCGAAAGGAAGGCTGGAATGCGAGCTATCAAACTCTCACATTTTTATTTCGCAATGGCACCACTTTTGAGGATCATGAGGAAATTGTTAAGAAAATCATGGAGGGGTTTATCCCGTATTTTGCGCGTTCGGACTAGTTCATGTGGGCGGTGTTTCTCCCGGGGTAAGGTTGGGGAGCCGGAGTTGGAGATTATTAGATATAGAATCTTGTAAAGTTCTTTCTCAGGAACCGCGGGGTTGCTTGAGGGCTGTATTCCAGGAATTGTTGATCCAGCCTTTTCTATGCGTGTTTCAGGTTTTCCAGTCCTTTTCGGTCAAGAGGCATTCCCGGAGAGGATGGGGAGAACCGGGATTTTAACGGACAGGCGGGTTTAAATGGATGAATCCGGCAGACAATGTATATCGGGCCGTCTGCGGGGATGCAGGCCGTTGCGAAACTTGTTCCTGTCCGGCGGTGACGCACCCGCTTGCTTCATTCCTTTTTGCTTGGCATGAGGAGCATTGCGACATACATTGAAGAATAAATTCCACTGGGTGGAGTTGCCTTTCAACATCCCTGACGCCATGAAATTCATTTCTTTCTTTTTGTCCGTATTCACGAGTTGCTGCCTGCTGTCCGCTGCTTTGGCAGGCGGTGACATGGCTCCGGATTTGAAGTCCGGTTCCTTCTGGAGTTCGTCTAGGGAGGACTTGTTCGGCAAGTATTTTAATGGAGAAGCGGGCGGTTGGGTGGACAAGGAGAAAACCCAGCTCCGCATGGCCAGGCCCCGGATCAAGATAGGGGAAATTTCCCTGGGAGAGACTTTGGTGAACTGGAAGGATAATACACCCCAATCCATGACCGTCATGATTTACAACAAGGGGGACAACGGGGCGATTGACCGGGATGAGTTTGAAGCGCGCCTGGAGCGTGTCAAGGCGGCCCTGGACACCCTCACCGGCGTGAAGTCCAAGGAATACCGCGCCTCCCGCCGTGAAGCCGTGGTGAAGGTGAACGGCTGGTCCTGGGTATGGGACAAGGGAGCCGCCGTGGTGGAGGCCAACTCGTCGCGTGAGGGCCGGGAGTTCGAGGCGGAATTCATCCGTCTGAAAGTAGGGCCTACGGAAGCTTCCATCGCCCGGGCGGACACGTCCTCCCGCGCGAAAAAGGCGGACATCAAGCAGCATGTGAAGAAGGAAGGGAAGCGCATCGTGATTCAGGACATCCCCATGGTGGACCAGGGACAGAAAGGCTACTGCGTGGTGGCTACTGCCGCCCGTGTGTTCGCTTATTATGGAATGGATTATGTGGATCAGCACGAACTGGCCTCCTTGGGCAATACGTCCGCTTCCGGAGGAACAAGCACTGCTGAAATGGCGGAAAACCTGAAGAAAATAGGAGCGCGGTTCCAAATCAGGATCCGTGTTCTGGATTCCCTGACGGATTACCGTGATTTCAATAATATATTGAAATCCTACAACCGGGCGGCTTCCAAGCTGAAGAAGGAGAAAGTGGACAGCCAGACGAGCTGGCCGGCCTTCTGGGACAATGCGGACGGTGAAGTGCTTAAACTGGCGCGGGCGGGTTCCCAGAGCCAGGTGGACAAATGGATCAATTCCATCCGCCCCTATATTACTGCGGGTATTCCCGTTCTCTGGTCCGTGCAGCTGGGCATCGTGCCGGAGCCCAAGAGGCTGTCCCAGACCCGCGGCGGCCACCTGCGCCTGATCATTGGCTTTGATGAGGAAAAGAAAACGGTCATTTTTTCCGATTCATGGGGCGCGGAGCATACAGAGAAAGAAATGCCCGTGGCTGACGCCATCGCTATCACGACGGGACGCCAGGTCCTGCAGCCGTCCAAATAAGTACGGAAGGCTTTTACAGCCCGACGAAAGAATCGCAGAATATTTCCCTTTCCGGGGCACTTCTGGCTGGCTTGCGGGCAGGAGCGTATTATACTTGCGCCATGATCAGCAGAACATTGGTAAAACACGCCCTGTCCAGTGAAGCGGAGATTCCGGACATGCTGGTGCAGGGCTGGGTGCGTACGCGCCGGGATTCCAAGGCGTTTTCCTTTCTGGAGATCAATGACGGCTCCAGCGTGGCCTCCCTCCAGGTGGTGGCGGATGCGGGCATCCGCGGCTATGAACGGATTGCAGAGATGACGACCGGGGCCGCGGTGAGCATCCGCGGCGCCCTGGTAGCCGGGCAGGGAAAGCAGCGCTGGGAATTGCGCGCTTCTTCCCTGGAGCTGGTCGGCGCCGCTCCGGAATCCTACCCTCTGCAGAAGAAAGGGCACACGCCGGAGTTTCTGCGTTCCATCGCCCATTTGCGCCCTCGCACCAACCTGTTCGGCGCGGTGTTCCGCATGCGCAGCCGTCTGGCTGCATCCATCCACCGGTTTTTTCAGTCCAGGGACTTTGTCTGGGTCAGTACGCCCATCATTACCGCCAGCGATTGTGAAGGGGCGGGAGAAATGTTCCGCGTAACAACGCTGGACGTGGGTGATGCCGCCTCCCGCGACGCCGCCCGGGATTTCTTCGGGAAAGCGGCTTATCTGACCGTGAGCGGACAGTTGGAAGGGGAGGCTTTTGCCTGTGCCCTGAGCAATATTTATACGTTCGGCCCCACGTTCCGGGCGGAAAATTCCAACACTACGCGCCATGCGGCGGAGTTCTGGATGGTGGAGCCGGAAATGGCTTTTTGCGACCTGCGCGGGGACATGGACATGGCGGAGGCATTTGTCCGGGAACTGGTCCGTGACGCCTTGGAGAACAGCGCGGAAGAGATCGAATTCCTGAACCGGTTTGTGGACAAGGGTCTGCGGGAGCGCCTGGAGCACGTGAAGGATACGCCGTTCGTGCGTTGTTCCTATACGGAAGCCGTGGACATTCTTCTCAAGAGCGGGAGAACATTTGATTTTCCGGTCTCCTGGGGAATCAACCTGCAGAGCGAGCATGAACGCTTCCTGACGGAGGAACATTTCAAGAGCCCGGTCATCGTGTACGATTATCCCAAGGAGATCAAACCTTTCTACATGCGTCTCAATGACGACGGCAGGACCGTCACCGCCATGGATGTGCTGGTTCCCGGAATCGGCGAAATCGTGGGGGGAAGCCAGCGCGAGGAACGGCTGGACATTCTGCTGGAAAACATGAAGCGGCAGGGCATGAACGAGGAAGCCTACCGCTGGTATGCCGACTTGCGCCGTTACGGTTCCGTTCCCCACGCCGGATTCGGAGCCGGGTTTGAACGCCTGCTGATGTTCATCACGGGCGTAACGAACATCCGGGACGTGCTGCCGTTTGCCCGCACGCCGCGGAATTGCGAGTTTTAACGTTCAGGCGGCAGGCCGTGCCGCCGTTTCCGGCCGTGAAGCATATGGACCTGCAGTCCCCTTTTTTATAGGGTAAACGGTCTTTCCGCGGAGCGGAGAAAATCAAAAGCCCGGCTTTCCCTGGGGAAAAGCCGGGCAAAATGGATTGCCGGGAAACGGTGGTTATTTTCTTCTGCGTCTCAAGAGCAAGCCTCCCAACCCCAGAATGCCCAGGGAAAAAGTGGCGGGTTCAGGGACGGTTTCATAATTGATAATTACCTTGGTAACGCCGTTTTCAGTGATCTGGGTGACGTTTGCCTGTACCTGAGAGGTGCTGGCAATGTTCAGGCCGCTCAGATCCAGTGTCAGGGGACCGTCCCACTGGTCAGATTTAATGCTGGCCAGCTCAATGGTACCGCTTCCGGTCAGGCTGTTCATGTCCAGCGTTCCGGTGAAATGGACGGAGTGGTGATTGACCCAGAAATTGGTGATGTCAGTAGCGGTCCAGGAACCGTGTTCCGAGGCGGTAAACGTTCCGAAGTTGAGAGTAAAGTCGCGGCCCAACCCAAAAGCGTTCGTTGATTCAAAAACCAGGTGGGCATTGCCTTCCAGGGTGATGGAATTGACATTGAGATCCCCCTTGGCCGGACTGCAGACCAATGTACTTCCGGAACCGATCTGGATGGTGTTGGTGGCTCCGAAAAAAGCCTCGCTGTCTGACCAGGTAATGGTGCCCGCATTCTGCCCGATGACGGCATCGTCATTGGCGCTGTGCTGGGGATAATAGCCGTTCGGGGAACCGTTTACCGTCCAGTTGCCGGAATCTCCGTAAATCCCGTTGTTGGCCGCTCCGCTCCAGATATAGGTGGCTGCCTGGGAGATACCGCCCAGCATGCAGCAGAAAACACAAAATGCAGATAATTTCATTTCCAATAAATAGTTCAACGGGGCGGATGTAACGGATTCTCAATCCGGCTTTATAGTTAAGTTAATTGTTAAACATTTATTTGGAGCATATTATAAATTAAAAAAAGCTTATTGAAAACTTCCTTCATTTGTTTTTAAAAGCAGGAATGTTTTCTTTTAAAGGGTTCTTTAAAAAATATTTGAATTGACGCCGGATTGAGAATCCGCAGGAAACAATATTTTATCTTCTTTGCAACATACAAAGAGCAGGAACATGAAAAAGTGGATGCGCGGGCATGGAAAAACCCTTTCCCGCACAAGGCGGGAAAGGGCCTACCATAACCAAGTAAAAGCATGCGTTGAAACGCCGTCGTACTTAGAAAGTGTAGCTGATGGCGCCGTTGATGCCGTGGGCGGTCAGCTTGTTGCGGGTCTCGAACTGATAGCAGACGCGGGCTCCCCAGTTGCTGGAGAAGAGCACGTCAATGCCGGCGTTCAGGCGGAATGCGGTGCGGCCCATGTTGACGCCGCGTACGTTCCATGCGCCCAGAGGCCCGGTGACATTGGATTTGGGATTCATGCGGCTTACATCCTGGGCCACGGCTACCGTCAGGGCCGGGGTAATGGTGGTGCCGCCGTCCGTCTGATAGGCGCGGGCGATGGTGATGCCGGCCGGAATGGTCCAGTTCTGGGCCCGGGCGTGGTCGAAGGTGCGTCCGTAGGGACCGCTTTCGGAGAATCCCTTGAGCTCGGAAGTCATGAATTCAATCCCGGTGTAGGGTGTCACGTAGGCCTTGCCGAGGGCGAAGCGTTCCGTCCACGTGGCGTACAGGCCGCCGCTGAAGGTGTCGGAATTGACGTTGCCGTTGAGATCGGAACCCATGATGTAGGAATTGCCCTTGAACTTGGAGCGTCCGTAGGCGCCGTAGCCGTCCAGGGTGAACTTGCTTTCCCTGAAGGGATGCATGCGTCCGTAGATCATGGCCAGGAAGGAGTCGACGTCATAGTCGGAACCGAAGTTCGACTTGTCCTTGATGTCGCCGAAGCTCTGGCCGGCTGCGATACCGATCAGGGAACCCTGTGCGGCCTTGTAGTCGATACCCACGGCATAGCCGCCGGCATTGTACTTGTAGCCGGAAACTCCTCCGCGGGCGTCCTGGTCGTCCCAGATACCCATGCCGCCTACCCAGATATTGCCGTTGCCCCTGGCAATCGTCTTGCGGGCGATGGGAGAGCCCTTGGCGTCCACCACTTCAATGGTGTCTTCCGTCTGGCGTGCCATGGAGGCGGCGGATTGGATGCGGCCCAGGTCGGCGAAGCTTCTCAGGGTGCGGCTTGCAGCCCAGGTGAAGTTCACGATGTTTTCACCGCTCACGGACTGAATCATGTGGGCAGCCTGGTCGGCATTTGTCGCCCGGAACAGTTCTTCGTAGAACTCGGCGGCGGGAGAACCGGCGACCGCGTTCAGACGGTTGTTTTCCAGACCGACGGCCGTGGTGTAAACGTTGCCGTTGTAACCGGACATGACACCGTCAATGCCCCTCATGTTCTGGGTGATGGTAGTGGTGCCGTCAACCGTTCCGGGAGCCATGGTGGTGGTCAGGAACAGGCCATTCTGCAGACGGCCGGAAATATCCGTGCCGTTCAGCGTCACTGTTACGCTTTCCGTACCCTTTTTGAGTTGGGAGATCGGAACTGAATTGCCTTCGGAGTCGGAAACCTGGATGCCCACGCGGGAATCGTCCGTGAAGGTGGCCGGGGTGCCGAAGTCGAGAACGGATCCGTCGCTCAGAAGCAGGGTGGAATCACCGCTGAAAGTGGCGGAAGCCCCCTTCATCGTGGAATCCTGGGCCAGAGTCACGCTGCCGGTCCGGATGTCATATACGGTGGTGTCCGTGCCCATGACGGCGGAGTTGATGGATTCAGGACCTGCAACTCTTCCGGTGGTGGCGTCCGGCGTGCCGAAGGTGGCGTTCCCGATAATCAGGTTGCCTTCAAGCTGCTGGTAGGTGCCTCCGAAGGTATCCGTGGCGCCCGTGCCGCCGTACACAAGGGTGCCGGCTCCGGTCTTGGTCATCACGGCGGCCTGGTCGGCGGCCCGTGAAACTGCGTCCGCAGCGGATGCGGTGGGAGCCGCGGTAGCGATGCCGTCACTGATGTAGGTGTAGGCGCCGGCGTCCGTGAATACGTTGATCTGGGTGTTTACGCCCGCATGAACGGAACCGCTTACGCCGTTGGCCGTATTGCCGGAAAGAACGGTGTTGGAACCGATGTTCAGCGTTTGGCCGTCCGCCAGGTTGATAGCGGACTTGTCGGCGTTGGTGGCGGTGTTGTTCAGTACTTGCGTACCGTTGCCGAGAGTGATTTCTCCACCTGCCGTTACGATGCCGTCAGCGGCGGAATTGCCGGAGATCAGGCTATTTTCCCCGATGACGATGTCGTCGTCAGCCGTCAGCGTGGCATTTTCCTTAACCGTAGTATTCTGGCCGAGGGCAATGCTGCCTTCGATGGTATCCAGCACTTCGGGAGTACCTTCTACGGTACCCCAGGAGTTGTCCGTATTGTTGTAAACGGTTTTGGTCAGGTCAGCAGAATCTGCCTGAACGGTGGTTCCGTTCAGAATGGTGTTATCTCCCAGGGAGATTTGTCCGCCGTTGGCTTTGATCGTGATGGCTCCCGCAGCCGTTTCACCAAGCACGATGCCTCCGGAAACGCTGTTGTCCATGGATTGCGTGACGGTTTTGCTCGTCTGGGTATTGGAAGCGTCAAATCCTTCCGTCGTTACGGAACCGATTCCCGCGTTGGAGGTCACGTCTCCGTTCAGCGTAATCTTGGAATCAGGGTCGCTGGTGATTTGTCCGGTTGCCGTGACGGCACCCTGCAGGGACACATTGTCACCCAGTTGTACGGCTACTTCATTGGAGTCCTGATAAGAGGAAGAAGTCGTTTTCGTATAGGCCTGGCCTGTGGGAGGAGTCGCCGGATCCTGCGTAGTGGTGGCTACGCCTTCTACCGTGATGGTCTGATCAATGGCAACGTTGTCGCCGACGTTCACCTGGCCGTTCGTGGATTTGATGGCCGTGCCGAAAACCTTGGGAGCCCTGGGGTCTTCAGATCCCACGATGGAAATGTTCCGGCCGTCAATGGTGGTGTTCGAGGCGTTGGTGACAACGATTTCATTGGCGCTGTCCGCAGGTTCGCTCAGCGTAATGTCGTTGAATTTGACCTGTTCGTTGACCAGGTCGTAATTGAAATTGACCAGTTTGCTGCTTGCATCAGTCATCTGGACGGTGATGCTTCCCGTACCGGAGATGGCCGCCAGCTGGGCCTTCTGTTCCTGGGTCAGCGTAATGTTGTCTGAATCGGCAGGAACGGTGATGGTGATGGTTGACGCTTCATTGGAAGCGGCAGCCTGGTTCCAGGCTGTCACCAGCGAATCGGCGCTGTTTGCAGTGTAGTCAGCCGCTGTGGCAACTGAGAAGCTGCCGAGGCAGGCGATGACGGCTGCCAGCAACATCTGTGGGAGTCTTAATTTCATGCTTTTTTTATTTGTTTAATGATTAGGTGGTTACGCATTCGTGACAATCACGGCGTCCAGCATTTTAGATGATCCCTGCGAGCGCATGTTCAGGAGGATGACAAGGAGGGTTTTGTTGGAACGGGTGTTTAAAATATTTAACAATGAAATGATTGCATTTATATTTATCATGTGTCATTCATGACGATGTTTTCATGATAGCCCCGAAAAGAAAGTCATTTTAACCCGGAACAGATGAAGATTTCTTTACAAAACAACTATACTATTGATTATGAAAATTATATGTGTATTGGTGGCATTTTTTACGGGCTCTCTTTTGGTGTGTTCAATTAAAAATGTCTGCATGGGGAGGGAATGTGCGGCGCATGTACGGGCCACACAGGCCATCGAGGAAAATATGAGCCTGTTTGACCAGTCGATGGTGCCCGGTCATCTGGACAAGGTGCTGGAGGAGCTGGAAGGTCTGGACGACCGTGACGGGCAGGGGAATGCGGCGCCGGAAATCCGGAGGTACAAGCTTCAGAACTACTTCCGCCTTTTCCGGATGATCACAGAGTCCGTGGATGCCAGCTATCTTCCGAGAATGTACCGTATTCTGACGGGAAAAGGGGAAAAAAACCTGCCGGAAAAAGTCCCGCGCCCTGTTCCCGCCAAGGTGGGAAGCGCCTATCTTTACGACTATATCCAGTCCGGACTCCGGGTGCTTCGTTTTCAGACCAGGGTGGCCGTCATGGACTATATCCGCTCCGCGTATTCCGGCAAGCCATCCCCGGAAGAACGAAAGGAGCTTTTGGCCCTTGCGGAAGGAGTGGAGAAGGAATTTTTCACCTTTCTCCAGAATTGGACGCAGACGGATGTGAGCTGGATGCCGGACAAAGACTTCAATTGCCTGGACAAGCCTGCGCCGGAAGAAAAGCTGCGGG
Source organism: Akkermansia sp. RCC_12PD (assembly GCF_036417355.1). NCBI lineage: Bacteria > Pseudomonadati > Verrucomicrobiota > Verrucomicrobiia > Verrucomicrobiales > Akkermansiaceae > Akkermansia > Akkermansia sp. RCC_12PD. The sequence continues at coordinate 1,466,633 of NZ_CP143889.1, forward strand.
AAATGATAAGCTGCCTGCAATACATGCATTTTCTGGAATATGCCCGGGATCCCCTTTTTCTGGAGGAGGATGTCGCATTCAGCAACATTGATCCGCCACCTCCTGTGGGGAAGGACGGCATGGCCTTTTCCGGTCAGGCTCCGGACAGTCTCCATGAGCCGGAATCCCGCAGGCAGTATCTGATTGCCCGCCGGGAAAATATCAGGAAAAGCCGTGGAGCTGACCTGAAGAAAAAGGTGCAGGATAAGCTGACGGATGCCTATTGGAACGTTTTTACGCGGATTGAATCTGTCGAGTTCATGGACCAGGCATCCAGGCAGGCTTTGTTGCACACGGCGGAAATGTTGGGGATGAATGACGATTTCAGGGACAATCTGCGGGATGCCTGCGCGCGCAAGGATATTGATGAAGCGATTGACCGTTTTTCACAAACGAAAGACAGGAAGGACATGCAGGACGCGGATGCTTTGATCGGAGCATTTCAACAATGCCGGAAAGTATTGTGGGGAAAGGAGTCATCCACCTTTTTCCAGTTGGAACGCTGGCTGCGGCTTAACCACATCGTCGCCACGGAAACGTCGTGGCCGGACGGCTCCTTGGTAACACAGGATCTGGAAGAAAAAATGATGGAGAACATCAGGTGCACGTGCGGCGATTCCCGTTTCTATTTGCAGGAGGCCAGATGGTGGCTGGCGGCCTATGGATTGAAGGCCCGCGCCTCGTACATTCATGACGAATGCCAGCGTATTCTGGAGATGGAAAAGAAAAGGATTGAAGACAGCCTTCTACTTCTGGACGAGAATTTTTCCAGAGGAGGTTTGGAAAAGGCAGACCGGTTGATTGAGTCTTTACTGCATCATGATTATCAGCGGCATAAGAATATCCTGGAAATACTGAATTTCAAAACAGCCTCTTGGCTGCGCCTGCTTTTCATTTTGGAAAAACGCCTGGATCCTTCCCATGAGAGGCGGGAGGAGGTGAATTTGGTATTTAAAATACCGGGGGAGGGTCTGAAAGAAGAGTATGACGAAGGCGCCCAGGAATTGCTGTACGGTCTGCACGCGGAAATATTTTCAGATCTGAGCTACAAGGTGGAATCGGAGTACGAAAAATCCAGGGAAACACAGCAGAAATTTTTGAAGCTTGCGGAAGGAATGGGCGCGGAACCCGAATTCCTGATGTATTTCAAACATCGGTTTGACGGCCGCAATTTGCGTGAAGATCTTGATCAATTAAGAGAAAAGGGAAAGGGCAGTCCGGAACGGATAGCAGCCGCCATTGACGAATGGGTGGAACATGAGAAAATATACTGCAACTCTCCTTATGGGTGTCTTGTAGAAAAGCTGGGTCTCCAATTTTCTTTGTTGAAAGCCATGCACAAGAGCGGGAATTCCGGGAAAGAGGGTTTTGGCTCGTCTTTCCAGGCGGCTGTGATGGAAGCTGTAAGCACCTCCATCGCGGATAATCAGGAAGGATTTTTAGCGTGGAGATATATCTTGGAACGTTCTGAAGGGAGCCCTTTGGAAACAGCCATAGCCGCTCTGTTTCAACAAAGGCTGGATAAGAAGGAAGAGCTTTTTCATGAAAAACTTGTAACATTTGAAAAAGAGGGGCAGATGGACGATTTACACACCGCCTGTGTCAGCCTGGATGATATCACGCGTGATTGGGAACTCGGGAAGGAACTTCCTGTTGACCGGCGGAGAAAGACGGAAACTTATTTGAACCTGCTCAGGGTGGCCTCCCGCTTTCGTCCGCAGGAACTGGTAGATATGCAGAGAAAGCCCGTTTCCCAATGGGGGGGGCGATGGAATAATGAGCTGCCTCCCTTGCGGCGCATGGAACTGGAGCTGGATCTGATCCGGGACAAAGTGCGTACAGACTTTTTTTCACATATCCGTTACGGATATGGCAAAGGGCCGGAGGATGCGGAGGAAATCCGCCAGCTGCTCCGCAATTCCGGGATGAGCGGCCAATTCATGCAAGAGGTGGAAGAACGTTTGGCAGAGAAGGAATGAGGACCTTCCGGATTATTCCACCTCCCATTCCTCCACCAGCGCGGCGGGGACTTCGTCCAGAAAGCGGGAAGGCATCTGCATGAAAGTGCCTCCCTGGGCGCGGCAGTTCCAGCGCGGATAGGTCAGGTAAAGCTGGTCCTTGGCGCGGGTGATGCCCACGTAGAACAGGCGGCGTTCTTCCTCCAGCCCGGCCAGGTCGCCGTCATCAATGACGCGCTGGTGCGGGAACATGCCGTCACACAGGCCGATCAGGAAGACGACGGACCATTCCAGCCCCTTGGCCTGGTGAATGGTGGATAGGGTGACCGCCCCGCCGGAAAGGTCGGCCGCCGCGCTTTCATCATCCGTATTGCCCAGCAGGGAAAGCTGGGACAGGAAATCTTCCGCGGAGTCGAACCTTTCGGAAAACCCGGCCAGGTGCAGAAGGTCCTGCCTGCGCTGGTCGTAGTTTTCAAAGGCGGACTGCATGTACTCGTCGTAAACCGCTTCATTGATGGAGACGAGCATGGAGGCCGGATTGGCTGTTTTCCCGCCGGGAGCCAGCTCGTCCAGCGTATAGCAGAGCTGCATCCATCCCGGCTTGGATTTGGCAGGAACCGGGAATTCCATCATCAGGGCGGAGAAGGATTCCGGAGGCGTTTCCGCCCTGCTTTCCGGGCATGCGGCCCAGCGCGCCCAGAGTTTTTGCGCCATACCGGGGCCGATGCCGGGCAGGAGCATGACCATGCGGCGGAAGGACAGCTCGTCCCGCGGATTGACGACGAAGCGCATAAAGGCCACCACGTCCTTGATGTGCGCCTGCTCGAAGAACCTGATGCCGCTGGTGATGCGGAAGGGTATTTCACTGCGCGTCAGTTCCATCTGCAATTCCATGCTGTGGAAGTGCGCCCGGTAGAGCACGGCTATTTCATTGGGGTCCGTTCCTTCTTCAACAAGGTCCCGGATGCGCTGGGAGATAAATTTGGCCTGCATCCGGTCGTCGTTGAGCGGCACGAGGGCGGGCGGCATTTCCCCGGTGGGGCGCACGGAACGCAGGCGTTTTTCAATCTGGATCTCATTAGCGGCGATGGCCGCATTGGAAAGTTCCAGGATTTCCGGCACGCTGCGGTAGTTGGTTTCTATCTTGAAGGTTTTCGCCGACGGGTAGCGCGTCGTGAAGCTGAGGATGTTCTCCATGTCCGCGCCGCGCCAGGAATAGATGCTCTGGGCATCGTCTCCCACGACCATGAGCTGGCCGTGCTCCCGGGCCAGCATGTCGATAAAGCGGCTCTGGAGGTAGTTGGTATCCTGGTATTCGTCCACCAGGATGTGGTGGAAGCGCGCGCCGTACAGGGCGCGCAGGTGCTCCTGTTCCTGGAAGAGGCGCACGACGTTGAGCAGCAGGTCGTCAAAGTCCATGCTGTTGGTTTCCTGCTTGCGGAGGACGTACTGTTCATGCACGTCCAGAATGGCGTCCAGATGGTTGGAGAGGTAGGGATAGGCGTTTTCCAGCGTTTCCTGAATGCCGGCGCCTTCATTGTCCGCCAGGCTGAAAAGGGATGAGAGCACTTCCGGCTTCGGGAAGCGGGAGGATTTTTCGTCCAGCTTAAGGGTCTTCACGATGTTTTTGATCATGGATTTGCGGTCGTCCGAGTCCATGATCGTGAAGGCCGGCGTATAGCCCAGGTAGTCCGCATGCTGGCGTAGAATGCGGTTTGCGATGGAATGGAAGGTGCCGCTCCACAGGCGTGAGAGGTCGATGGGAATCAGGGCACGCACGCGCTCCGTCATTTCCCTGGCGGCCTTGTTGGTGAAGGTGAGCAGCAGGATGTTCCACGGGTCCGTGCCGTGGTCCAGAAGCCATGCCACGCGGTAGGTAAGCGTCCGCGTCTTTCCGGAACCCGCGCCTGCAATGACGAGCGCCGCCCCCGGTGCCGAGGAAACGGCGGCATACTGCTCTTCATTCAGGGTCGCGTGGTAGTCGATCCCGGAAATGGGGGCGGAAGGAGCGGAATCCTGCTTGATGACGTAGCGGCGGGCCATGTAGTTTCAGCGGCTGGCGGTCGGATGGTAGCGACTGGGAATTTTGGGTGGTGAATCTTCCATTCTCCAGCCGTTTTTAAAAATCCAGGTACATTTCTGCGCGGCGGTTTTCCTTGCGGGCCTCGTCGCGTTCCTCTTCGTTCGCATTGGTGGAATAAGTACGGCGCGGCTGGGATTTGCCAAATCCCCTGGTGACGATCCGGTCCGCCGGCACCCCGAATTCAATGAGCTGCGCCTTCACGGCGGCGGCCCGGCGTTCGGAAAGTCCCAGGTTGTAGCGTTCGCTGCCCACGTCGTCCGTATGGCCGCTGATTTCCAGCTTTTTACCGCCGTCCATCTTGATGGCTTCCGCCACAATCTGGAGCTGGCGTGCGGAACGTTTGGAGAGCGCGTCTTCATTGAAGCCGAAGAACAGGGCCAGAGAATCTCCGCCCTGCGGGTTTTTCACGATGGGGATGAAGAAATCGTCCCCGGCGCCCTGCCGCTTGGTGTAGGCTTCCAGCATGCTGTCCAGGGAGGCTTCCGCAATAAGCCATTGGCCGTCCGTTTTCGCTACGGTCAGGCCCACATTGCCGGCTTTCCGGCCCTGGGCGTCCTGCAGATGCACGAAGAACCCCGCATTGGTGTCCGCCTCATAGGCGGTTTTAATGGGGGCATCGTCCCGCAGGCGGAAGGTGCCTTCTTCAAACAGAATGCACAGGCCCGCCACGGTAGCGTCCTGTACTTTGGAGCCGTCCACGAATTTCCGGGCTCCGCGGAAGTCCGCCTTGGCCACGGCGTCCATGAAGGAGCTAACGATGCCCATTGGGTCATTCATGACCATGGGGGCCGCCTTGTCCTTGGCCAGATCCTGCTTGCTGGGGAGGGTGAGGGTGTCCAGCGTCCACTGCTGCTTGTCGTTGCGCTTCATGTCCAGGTAGCCGCGCGCGCCGCTGCTGAAGTTGAGCGTATATCTGGCGGTGGGATTGGTGCCCTGGTTGTTGGCGCCGATGCTGGTGATGCCGGGGGAGGACAGGCGCACGTGGCGCGCCTCCATGAGTTCCCGGATGGTCCGGCTCTGGGCCTCCGTAACGGCCTGTTGCACTTCCAGGGCCTTTAGCGTGTTCAGGTCCCTGTCCTGGATTACTTTGGCAATGGCCTGCGCCAGCGTCTGGGGGGAGCTGAGGTTGACCAGCGTTGCCGGGGTGGAAGTCTGCTTTTCAATGTCGTCCCTGGTGAGCGGGTCCACGGTAGGCTGGGGCGTCACGGTCTGGCGCGCCGGCTCTTCCGTAGTTGCCGCTGGGGAAGTATGTCCGGGTTCTTCCTCCTGGCGATTCATGAACAGGAAGACCAGGGCCAGGCTGCCCACGACCAGGAAGCTGATGATGAAAGCGGTGATGGTGGATGCGTTTTTCATTGGCGGAGAATGGTGAAGGGGTCAGTCTTGCAAAGCCTCCAGAAGTTTGGAATGGATGCCTTCAAAGCCGCCGTTGCTCATAACCAGAATAACGTCTCCCGGCTGGGCTTTCTTGCAGACGGCGGCTACGATTTCCTGCGCATGCCCGCCAATCAGGGCATCCTTGCCCAGCGCGGCCAGGTCGCCGGAAAGTTTATGCAGGTCCAGGCGGTCCGCCAGTGTCACCTTGTCCGGATGGTCCACGGCGGCGACCACGGGGAAGTCCGCCGTGGCGAGCGCCAGGGCCAGTTCGTTCTGGAAGATATTGCGGCGCGTGGTGTTGGAGCGCGGTTCGAAAACGGCCCAGATGCGGGCTTCTGGATAACGCTGGCGCAGGCCCAGGATGGCCTGTTTGATGGCCGTGGGGTGGTGCGCGAAGTCGTCCACGACGGAAATGCCGTTCACAACTCCCTTGACTTCCTGCCGGCGCGCGACGCCCTCAAACCGGGCCAGGGAACCCGCAAGCTGCTTGACGCTCAGCCCCGCGAACTGGGCGGCCGCGATGGCCATGGCCGCGTTGCGGATGTTGAATTCCCCGATCATGGGTACGTAATAGCGGGTGCCTTCCAGCGTGAAAAGGCTGCCGTCCGTGGAGGTTTCCACGTCCAGGATGCGGATGTTGGAACTGTCTGAAAAGCCCAGCGTCTTGACGGGGCAGGGCGCGCCCTTCGCCACGTCCAGGCAGTTGGGATCGTCTGCGTTGACCAGCGCCAGCCCGTTGCGGGGGATGATCTGGGTCAGGCGCCTGAAGCTGAGCTTGATTTCCTCCAGCGAGTTGTAAATGTCCGCGTGGTCGAACTCAATATTGTTGATGACTACGAGTTCCGGGAGGTAGTGCAGAAATTTGGAACGCTTGTCGAAGAAGGCCGTGTCGTATTCGTCCCCTTCCAACACGGAAAAGTCGGAATCCGTGAAGCGGCCGCCGCGGCCCAGGTTGCGGGCGATGCCGCCGATCATGAAGCTGGGGTTCATTCCGGAGTCCTCCATCAGCCACGCGAGCATGGAGGTCGTGGTGGTTTTGCCGTGCGTTCCGGTCACTACGTAGTTGCGCTTGCCGCGCAGGAAGTATTCCTTCATCGTTTCCGGCAGGGAAAGGTAGCGCAGGCGGCGCTGGAGCACGGCTTCCACTTCCTCGTTGCCGCGGCTCATGGCGTTGCCGATGACGATGACGTCCGCTTCCGCCGGGATGTTGGAGGCCCTGTAGCCCTCAAACAGCGTGATGCCTTCCTGTTCCAGAAAGGTGGACATGGGGGGATACACGTTGGCATCGGATCCGGTGACGGTATAGCCCCGGCGCGCCATGGCGGCGGCTACGGCCCCCATGGCGGTGCCGCAGATGCCCAGAAAATGAAAATGTTTGTTCATGTCAGGTAAGGAATGGGTGCGCTGGATGCGTTTTATTTGGAAAAGGAGGGTGCGGAGACGCAGGAGTCCGCCAGGGCCCGGTCCCGGCGGCGCACGATGCCGTTGGCGATGTCCGTGACCATGCCGCCCAGCACGCGGGTCAGATGGCTGCCGGGCCTGTAGTCCGCCGGGGCGATGAAGTTCACGCGGTCGGAATTGGAAGCCAGGTTGTAGCATTTGCGGAAACTGCGGCCGGTCTGGTCTTCCGGGTTGTAGACGGCTACGGCGTGGCCGCCGTTTCTGCGCATGACGGTGAAGCAGGGAACGTCCGTAGGACCGTCCCCAATGTAGATCATGTTGGCGAAGGGGACCGGGCGCATGTCTTCCGGCATATGGTCGTTGACGTCCTGGTCGTAGTCCAGCATTCCCTTATTGATGCGGAAAAGGTACTGTGTCTTCGTGGTATGGGAGATGACCCGCTTGGGAAAATCGATGTGGCCGTTGACCTCGCTGAATTCGCAGCCGAAGACGGCTTTGAAGTAGGGGCGCAGGGCGGACCCGTCAATCAGGGCCTTCAATCCGGAAGAAATGATGTAGTATTCAATGTTGATGCCCAGGTCCGCGTGGAGGGGGGACAGGGTCATGGACGGGAACGATTCAAAAAAATCCGGCAGTCCGGGATAGAAGGTAAGGCGCTCTCCGAGCTGGGTCAGCCGCGCATTGCTGACGCGGTCCAGGGAAAGGGCGTCCAGCAGGCTTTTCATGTAGATCAGCTCTCCGTCCCATCCTTCCCGTTCTCCGGTGGCGTTGCACCTGGTCCAGAATTCCTCAGGGGAGATGCCGAATTCCGGGAAAATGGCCTGGTCCTGCATGTAGGACGGACTCAGCGTCTGGTCATAGTCGAAAACAAGGGCGATCGTGTTTTGGGGAACGGACATGGAAAATGAAGCGGAATGTGCGGTTACATGCGGAACTGGTCGCCCAGGTACTGTTTGCGGGCGATGGGGTCGTTGGCGATTTCCTCGGAAGAGCCATGCTTGATCACTTTTCCTTCAAACAGAATGTAGGCGCGGTCCACGATGTGCAGAGTTTCCCGCACGTTATGGTCTGTAATCAGGATGGAAAGCCCGTCCCTGTCGCTCAGTTCCATGACGATTTTCTGGATGTCGGAAACGGCGATGGGGTCCACGCCGCTGAACGGTTCGTCCAGCATCAGCAGTTTAGGGTTCGTCGCCAGGGCGCGGGCTATGGTCAGGCGGCGCTTTTCCCCTCCGGAAAGCTGGATGGCCATGGAACGGCGCAGCTTGGCGATGCCGAAGCGGTCCATCAGTTCCTGGGCTCGGTCCTTCTGCTGTTTGGCGGTCATGTCCTTGCGCGTTTGGAGGATGGCCATAAGGTTGTCTTCCACGGAAAGCCGGCGGAAGATGGATTCCTCCTGCGGCAGGTAGCCCATGCCGCGCCTGGCGCGCAGGTTCATCGGCAATTCCGTGATGTCTTCTCCGGCGAATATCACACGGCCTGCATCCGGCCGCACCAGCCCCGCCACCATGTAAAAGGAGGTGGTCTTGCCTGCTCCGTTCGGTCCCAGCAGCCCCACGATTTCCCCGTGGCCCACGTTCAGGCTGACCTGGTCCACGACGGTCCGGGTCTTGTAGGTTTTGCAGATTCCTTCGGCGTTCAGCAGATAGTGGGAGGAAGAGTCGGTCACGGCTTGCGGGCGGTTTTTTGTTGTTTCCGTTCGGAGAGCTGCTTGTCCAGATCCCGGAAGGAGGATTTGCCTCCCTTTGGAATGTAAACATTTCCATTCCCGTAAACGCGGATGAAGCCGTCCCTGGCGTCGCTCTTGAAGAAGGAACCGCCGCGGGAAAGGGAGGGATAGTTGCCCGCAAGAATGATTTCCCCGGTATTGGCATCGTAAGTGGCCTTTTCCGCTTTTGCCGTGCAGAGGTTTCCGTCTTTATCCGTATAACGCAGCACTACGTTGCCGGAGGCCGTGACTTTTTTGATGGAATTGAAATCGAAGTTGCCGTCATTGGGCAGCACGGGCCCGGATTTGTCAATTTCCTTTCCTTCTTCCTTCTTGCGGTCGGAAGGCTTTTTCTTGCCCTTCTTTTCTACATACTGCATATAGATTTTCAAAGGGCCAGTGCAGTCCAGGGAAAATTCCGGATTGCGAACATGCACGTTTTTCATGTACACCAGCACCCCCTCTTTCATGTCAAAATACAGGCCGTCATCGTACGTTATTTCCGTGGGGGTCTCCTTGTCGGTTTTCTCCATCCCGGAATCGGCGGGTGCGGCCGTGACTTCCGCGGGGGTGGCATGAATAGAGACATTGTATTTCTGCCGGAATCCGTTGATTTGTTCGTCCACTTCCGCGTCCTGGGCATTGGAGACGGAAAGGGCTTTCTCTCCGTCTTCCGTCAGGGGGGCGGAAGGGATGGGGGCCAGGTCTTTTTCCCTTTGAGCCGTTTCTTCCGCAGTCAGGGGACGCACGATGTCTGCCGGGGGCTGGAAGGCGGGTTCGAGCATGGGGTCCAGCTCCTGGGGCAACGGCTGAACGATGTGAGACGGAATGTCGGATGCGCCGGAGGCAAGGCCTCCGGCCAAAGCCAGCAGGGTGAGAATTCGGATCATGGTAAGGTGACGTTACTTATTGAGATTTTTTACGTGAAGGATGGTCTTGCCGGGACCCAGCAGGATACCCCGTCTGGTTTCCGTATCCAGATAAAGCCCTGCGCCCGTGGCGGAGAAATTCTCATCCCGGATGGTGGTTTTCGCGTGTGAGACAACCAGTTTCCTGTCCAGGAAGTAGGAGGCGTCACCGGAAAACAGGTGTGTAACCTGGCTGTTTTTCCCATACAGGTAGATGTTCAGGGTTTTTCCCGCGGCTTGCTGGGGAGCGACCATCGTCATGCTGGAGGCGGTCAGCAGCAGGGAAAGACGCGGCCCTTCGTATTCGGTCATGCTGATTTTGGTCAGCGTACTGCCCACGGGGAGAAGTTCCAGCATGGGCATTTTCTTATCCACCCCGGCTAGTGGAGTTTCTGCCGGCAGGGCCGTGTCTGCGGAGACCGTCATGCAGAACATGAAGGACGCCAGCGCACATGTGGATAATGGTTTCAGCATGAACGGACTGCCTGATGAATGGCCTGGAGGCGTTTCAGCACGCCTTCAAGCAGGTGGAGGGGAATCTGGTTGGGACCGTCGGAAAGCGCCTTGGACGGGTTCTTGTGCACTTCCATGAACACGCCGTCAACGCTGCCTGTTGCCATGGCGGCAGAAGCCAGAACGGGAGCCAGCTCGCTGTCTCCGCCCGTTGTCCCGCCCAGACCGCCGGGACGCTGGACGGCGTGCGTGGCGTCAAACACCACGGGAAAACCTTCCTGCTTCATCCAGTACAGGGAGCGCATGTCCACGACCAGGTTATTGTAGCCGAAGGTGGTGCCGCGTTCGCACATCATGAACCTGTCGCAGCCGAAAGCTCTCATCTTTTCCGCGATATTTACCGTATCCCAGGGGGCCAGAAACTGGCCTTTCTTAATGTTCACGGCGCGTCCGCTTTTGGCGCACGCCTCCAGCAGGTCCGTCTGGCGGCACAGGAAGGCGGGAATCTGGAGCAAATCCACGTATTCGGCGGCTGTCTCCGCTTCCTGTGTGGTGTGAACGTCCGTGACGATGGGGAGATCCAGCTCTTTTCCTATTTCCGCCAGGATGCGGCAGCCTTCCTTCACGCCCGGTCCGCGGAAGGAGGTGACGGAGGTGCGGTTGGCCTTGTCGTAGGATGCCTTGAAAATCAGCGGCACGGCCATCTTTTCAGCGATGGACTTGATAGAGCGGGCCATTTCCCAGACAAAGGATTCGCATTCCAGGGAGCAGGGGCCCAGAAGGTAGAACGGCCGGGGGCCGCCGATTTCAACGGATTGAATATAAAACGACATAAGACGGAAACCTGTATGTCCCTCTATCATGACTGTTCCGGCCTCTCCGGTCAAGCCGCTATCCTGCCTCCGGCGGGAGATTCGGCCTCCGGGGGCCGTCCCGTCCGGAGTATTTTTTGAAGGAGTGCGTAATTCCATGACGGCGTGCGCAATAACAGAATTTTTCATGCCTGTGTGCCGGGGACCGGATACGGGAAACAGAAAGAAGGTGAAAGAAGAGGTATGGTATTGCCTGAATCCGGCGTTTTTGCTACAAACGGCGAATCGTTCGCCGCCTTTCCGCTCTGCTGATGACGCCGGGACTGAACGCCATTGCCCCGCCGGGGTCTTAACGACATGCCGAGAAAGATTTACAAATTATGCGTTTCCTATGATGAGGCGGGGGCCCGGCTGCGGCAGAAGGTAGCGGAAAACGTGAAGGGAGCGAGCGATTTTGTCTGGCAGGCATCCTTCCGCGACCTGGAATCTGCGGAGCTTCCTCCCGGTGAGGGCGCAGTCTGGGTTTATCCCGTTTTCATGCAGAGCGGCAGGACGGTGACGGAAACCCTGCCGGAATTGCTGCGTTCCCTGTATGCGGAGCGCGGCTTGTCCCCGGCTCTGGAATTCCAGCCCGTATGGGGAGCGGAGCGTACATGGAACCTTGGCGTGTGGAAATCCCTGCAGAATGAATTGGAGCAGGACGCTTCCCTGCTGGTGGTGGCCCACGGCGTGACGGGAAGGGAACTGCCCCCGGAACCGTCCGATTTTCTGGAACATTCAAAAGTATGGCTGCCGAAGGGAACGGAGATGGCGCTGGCGTACTTCGGCGTCTCTCCTTCCGTGGAAGAGGTTCTTCCTTCTCTGAAGGGAAAGAAGGTGCTTGTTCTTCCATTCCTGATCGGGGAAGGCAAGCACATGAGGGAGGACATGCCTTCTCCGGAGCTGGCGGCCAGGTTCGGCAAGGAGTTGAAGATATTGCCGCCCTTCGGCACGTTTTATTTGCAGGCGGAGCACGCGTATCGGTCGGCGGAGCCGGAAAGAGATGCGGGAAAAAAATCCGACTGGCCGGACATGACGAATCTTGAGGATGTCCGGGCATGGTATTTGCAACAATTTGAAGAGACTCAGAAAGAACTGGAACGGATACCGGGATACGGGGCAATGCGCGAAGGAGCGGCCCCCGTCATTGAGCAGATCACCAAGGCGTTTGCCGGGGTGGAACTGGGGAACGGAATAGGACTGCTCCAGGCGGATTACAGGGATATGGGGGGATTCGGGGAGGTTTTTCGCGGACTGGCGGACAGTGATGAACGGCACGACTGGACAAAGCTGACGGACGCGATGCTGAATCATTGTTATACGGCCCTGTGCTTTACGGATCCGGAGGGTTACCGTTTTCTGGTCCCCGCATTCATGTGCTGTGATCTGCGATGCAGGATGTGGAGCTGCATGGAGGTGACGTGTCCCGAGGATTTCGCGGAATGGGGTTTGGAGGATACGGCCCTGCTCAGTGCAGACCAGCGCCGGGCCATGGAAGCCTACGTGGATTTTTGCCATTCCCACAGAGAGGAAGACGGAGAAAACAGGAAACTGCCCTGGCAATGGAATTGAATGGAAAAACACTGCCCGTCGAATTAAAGGCCTTTGGCTATTATCTGATTGAGCCTTTCCACGTACCCCCGGATTCCGGATTTTTCCCGGTTTCCGTCATTCTTTCCGTCAGCGATTGCCTGTGCCGCCTTCATCCGGAGATGGACTGGGGCCGGTACGGGCGTGCGGAGGAGGATTATCCCCGGAGCATGGGACTTTCCCCGCGGGAGGCGCAGCAGCTGCGCGAAGCGGCGGAAGAGTTCATGGACTGCTGGGTAGCCGACAATTTCCCCACTCTGGCGGGAGCCCGCAGCGTGCTTTCGTTATTGTCCTCCTCCGGCCGCGAATTGGAACTGGTCAGTATCTCCTTTGCCGGGGAAGATGACCGGGCCATGCGCGCGGCAGTGGAACGGGAACGCGGCGCCGCTCCGCAGGCGGACGAGCCGGAATGCGGGGAATTCCTGGGTTTTGACATCGTGGGTTATGAATGCGGCTCCTTCCATTCCTGGCTGTGCAACGCCCTTTACAAAGACGTGGAGGAAAGTTATGAACTGAAGTTCAGTTCCTTCGGATTGCTGGAAAACGACTGGGAAGAGGTGTGCGCCATGACCGCAGCCATTCAGGGCATCGGGGAACCGGTGGTGTGGACGCCGTGCGTTGTCCGCCGTTATGCTGCGGAGTAAAGAAGGCTTTCCTTCCGCCGTTATGCCGCCTGGCGTATGGATTCGCGTTCTTCCCCGCAGTATGGGGGAAAGGGCTGTTTCATGGATTGTGCGAGCCTCTTTCTCGTGAAGAAGTAGGCAATGGCGAGCGGCACGCAGGAACCGATCCATGCGGCGGGGCTCGCCATGCTGGCCCCGGCAAAACCCAGGTACCGCGCCAGGATAATGGCGGCAAAGGCGCGCATCCCCAGCTCCATGACGCCTGCAAAGGTAGGCACGATGCTCTGCCCCAGCCCCTGAAGCGTGTAGCGGAATACGAACAGCAGGGCCAGTACCCAGTACATGGAGGCATTGATGTTCAAATAGGTCTGGGCCAGCCTGACGACTTCCCGCTCGCCCGTCCCTACGAACAGCCGGATGAGTTCCGGTCCCCAGATGATGTTCACGACAGCTATGGCGATGCTGAATCCTACGGACATGAGGCTGCACTGCAGCACCCCCTGCCGGATGCGGAGCGGATTCCTGGCGCCGTAGTTCTGGGCTACGTAGGTAGCCATCGTGATGCCGAAGGACATCATGGGCAGCGTGGCCACCATGTCGATTTTCTGGGCGGCGCTGAAGGCGGCTACGGCCTGGGCTCCCAGCCGGTTCAGCGCGAACTGCACGAGAATGGCGCCTATGGCGATGATGGATGCCTGGAAGCCCATGGGGAGGGCCAGGCGGATATGCGCCCAGAGGTAGCGGCGGCTCATGTTCCAGTCCGTCCGGGTGAGCCGGAGCATGGGAAACTTCCTGAACACGTAGATGGTGCAGAGGAGTCCGGAAACCAGCTGGGAAGTGACCGTGGCCACGGCCGCACCGGCGGGCCCCATGCCGAAACGCAGGATCAGCGCCAGGTCCAGGACGATATTCAGCACGCAGGCCAGCACCAGGAAGTAGAGAGGGGTTCTGCTGTCCCCCAGAGCGCGGATGACATTGGAAAGGAGGTTGAACAGCATGGCCGCGCCGATTCCCCAGAAAATAATGATGATGTAGGAATGGGCCGCATCCAGAATTTCCGGAGGCGTTTGCAGCAGTTCCAGCACGGGGCGGGCGAAGACGACACTCACGGCTGTCAGCAGGACGGTTGCTGCCGCGCTCAGGAGGATGCACACGGCAAAACTGCGCCGCACGGCCCGTTTGCGTCCGGCGCCGAAACGCTGGGCCGTGATAATGGAAAGGCCGGCCGTGAATCCGATCACGAACCCGAGGATGAAAAACATCAGCCCTCCCGTGCAGCCTACGGCAGCCAGGGCTTCCACACCCAGCGTCCTGCCCACGATCAGGGTGTCGGCCATGTTGTAGAATTGCTGGAACAGATTGCCGATCAGCAGGGGAATGGTAAACAGGAAAATCAATTTGGCGGGATTGCCGCTTGTCAGAGTCTTGGTCATCCGGAGCGGACGCATGGAACGCCTGCCCGGCGTTTTTTCCAAGTCCGTTTTGCGGCATGTTCATGTTTTTTGTACGATAAGTGTCCGCATGCCTCCCGGAAGGTCTGGAACGGCACGGGCGCCGGGAAGTGCGGCGGATGACGGAATGGTTTCGTAAATCAATGATTTATGCTTTGACAAGAAGGGCTGCACGCGGTATATTATTTGTCCCTCGCGCGATTCGGCGCAACCTAAACAATGGGGATCGGAGGGGTAGAAAGCGTCGAAGTCCCCAAAAACCGCTTTTCCTGCCGCAAGGAAAGCCACCTACATACATATATGATTAATGATCTGATTAACCAGATGGTTGAAGCCGGTGTTCATTTGGGCCACCAGACCCGCAAATGGCACCCCAGCATGAAGAAGTACCTCCTCAAGGACAAGGCCGGTATTCATATCGTCAACCTTGAAGAAACTGAAAAGTGCCTGGACAAGGCCTGCTCCTTCCTCGCTGATCTGGCCCGCCGCAACAAGAAGATTCTCTTCGTCGGCTGCAAGCGCCAGGCTCAGGAAGCCGTCCGCGAAGCTGCGGAAGCCACTGGTCAGTACTATGTGAACCACCGCTGGCTGGGCGGCATGCTCACCAACATGAGCACTATCCGCAAGAGCATCGAACGCCTTTCCTATCTTGAAGGGATTGAAAAGACCCCCGAGTTCAAGAGCATGTCCAAGAAGGAACTGGCCGCTCTGGACCGCGAACGCCAGAAGCTGGAACGCAACCTCCAGGGCATCCGCAACATGGGCGGCGCTCCGGACGCCATGGTGGCCATCGGTGCCGACCATGAAGACATCGCCATCCGCGAAGCCCACCGTCTGAACATCCCCGTCTGCGTGCTGGTTGACACCAACGCCGACCCGAAGGACATCGATTTCCCGATCCCCGGCAACGACGACGCCGTCCGCTCCATCCGTCTGATTCTTGACTGCATCGTCAAGGCCATCAACGAAGGCAAGGGCGCCGCCGCCAACGCCTAATCAACCCCCATTCAGAAAGAACAGAAAAACTATGGCAGAAATTACTGCTGCTCTCGTCAAAGCCCTCCGTGACAAGACGGACGCCGGCATGATGGATTGCAAGAAGGCCCTCAACGAATGCAACGGCGACATGGAAGCCGCCGTGAAGTACCTTCGTGAAAAGGGCATCGCCAAGGCCGCCGCCAAGGCTGACCGCGACGCCAAGGAAGGTGTAATCCGCACCGTCGTGGCTCCCTGCGGCTGCTGCGGCATCATCCTTGAACTCAACTGCGAAACGGACTTCTGCGCCAAGGGCGACAAGTTCCAGGGCCTGGTGAACGACGTTGCCAAGGCGCTCGCGGACTCCAAGGCCTCCACCCTGGAGGAAGCCCTGCAGGTCTCCATGCCTGAAGGCACCACGGAAGAGTACATCAAGGCCATGTGCAGCTCCATCGGCGAAAACATGGGCCTGCGCAAATTCGCCCGCCTGACGGTGGACGGCAACGGCACCATCGCCTCCTACATCCATATGGGCGGCAAGGTCGGCGTTCTGCTGTCCGTCAAGGCCGTCAAGGAAGAAACCGTCAAGAGCGACGCGTTCAAGGCCTTGGTCAAGGACCTGACCCTGCACATCGCCGCCGCCGCTCCCAAGAGCGTCAGCTCCGACAGCCTGGACCCCGCCTTTGTGGCTGAAGAACAGGAAATCGCGCGCCAGCAGCTCATTCAGGAAGGAAAGCCGGAACACCTGCTGGAAAAGATCTTGCCCGGCAAGCTGAAGGCCCTGTATGCCCAGTCCTGCCTGCTGAACCAGGGATTCGTGAAGGATCCTTCCGTCTCTGTGGACGCCCTGCTCAAGCAGGTCGGCAAGGAACTCGGCGACGAAATTTCCGTCGTCTCCTTCGTCCGCTACCAGCTTGGCGCGTAAGCCCGCATGAACTGAATTTCAGGAGCCGTTCCCTGCGAGGGGAGCGGCTCTTTTTCATGTTGCCGAATCCCTGGTCCCCCTCTGGGGCGGCAATTTTCCTGATGAGTGAATCATGGGTTATTCCTTGCGCATGCAGTCATGCCGCTCTTCAACAGGAAACCCGCCTGTTGACGGAAAAATCTATCATCCATGATCGGTGTTCGGATTCTCGTCATAATCGTCAGGACGATGGTTTGCCGCTATTTTACCGCCCTGTTGCTGCCACAGGGATGAATCTGGGCGGTCCGTCCATTTCCCGTTTCTATGGAATTAGCTGACCGGGAATACAGGCAACCCGGACGGAAGCGTTTTTACTTGCTGCCGGGGGAATGTGCGGATAAAACGGCTTTCATGGAGCCTGGGGGTGACAGGAAGGGCCTTGTGGAAAAACCGGTGAAGCAGGATCCGGTTTTCCGCCTGCTCATGGGAGTGATCATCGGCATGTTCATCTGGAACATGGTGCTGGCCTCAAGCCTGTTGCAGCCCTTCTTCGGGCTTGTGTCCGGAGGCTGGTATTTCCTGCTTCTGCTGTGGTTTTATGCAGGGACCGGACGGAAGTACAGGTGGGAGACGGTTACTTTTTTAATCATCGGCCTCATTTGTCATTTTTACTGGTTGTGGTCGGTCGCCACGCCGGGGTATTTGCGGAGCGACGCCCAGGCCGGGCTTATTTTCATTTTCGGTGGTTTTTGGGCCGGAGGAACGGCTATTCTCGGCGATGCGGCGGTTTATGTTCTGGTGCAGCTGTTCCGCTGGTCTTTCAAGCCGGAAGATGATTCTCCGGGCTCATAAAGAGACAGGAAGGCCGCCCTGTTCTTATTACTGCCGGGAGGGCTGGCGGCGCCCATGTTGACGAAGCTGGCACGGTTGGTATCTTGTCTTGTTCCGGAACACCTGTTAAAGTGAGGATATGGCTTTTCTGGAACTGGATCATGTGAGTGTCGTCTTTCCTGCGGTGCAGGGGATGCTCTCCTCCCGCAAACCGGCGTCCGTCGTGGCGGTGGACGGGGTATCCCTTTCCGTGGAAAAGGGAGAAATCCTGGGACTGGTGGGAGAGTCCGGCTGTGGCAAGTCCACGCTGTCCCGCACGGTGATGCTGCTCCAGAAACCCACGGAAGGCCGTATTTTCCTGGAAGGAGAGGAATTGACGGCCCTTTCCCCGTCCGAGGTCAGGAAGCGCCGCCCGGATTTCCAGATGGTTTTCCAGGATCCGTACGCATCCCTGAATCCCCGCTTTACCGTTTATGCGACGCTGAAGGAGGCGTTGGAATGCCGCCGCCGCAAGAGAACTTTCTCCCAGATGCGGGATGATGTGGCGGAATTGATGGAAAGGGTGGGGCTGAGCCCTGCCCTGATGCGGAAATACCCGCATGAATTTTCCGGGGGACAGCGGCAGCGGGTGGCGATTGCCCGCGCCCTGGCGCCGGAACCCAGGCTGGTGATTGCGGACGAGCCCGTTTCCGCGCTGGATGTTTCCATCCAGTCCCAGATTCTGAATCTTCTCATGACGCTTGCCCGGGATTTGAACCTGACCATGATTTTCATTTCCCACGATTTGTCCGTGGTCCATTACATCGCGGACAGGATTGCCGTTATGCGCAAGGGGCGCATCGTCGAATACGGGGATGCCGACGAGGTATTTTCCTCCCCGTCCCATGAATACACGCAGACCTTGCTGGCAGCCGTTCCACGGTGATGAACATGCGGTTGACACGCATGTCCCTATTCGTCTGATTCTTCTTTCATCCAGCCAAGGAGGCGCAGATTCCCGTCAAGAAGGAAATAGTAAGTCGTTTTGTCCGAAAGATCGCCCAGGTTGGCTTGTGTTCTTCCCACGCTGTTCTTGTCTCACAGCCGGCTATATATTTTACTTCAGCGGCCTGTTTATTCCCGCAATACCAGTTGACGGACAGGGAAGTCAGTTTTCCCTCCGCCGCATATCTGGCCGTAGTTCGTTCCAGCCGTTCCCTGTAAGACTGGAAATCGGAGTCATTCCGGCCGGGAAGAACCCTCCTTCTATTCAATCGCTGTTCTATTTCGCATATGTCTTTAGGATTTTCCTTAATGATCTTCTCCATCGTGGCAGGAGTCATATCAGGATTTAAGCTGTATTTGACGTATAAAAAAGATATATGAAAGCAAACGGCATGACGATCCATACGGCCCCTGCCGCAATCAGGAGAGCTGCCATCCATTTAAAAACGGTTTTCATTTTTTCAGGTAATTTTTGTTGGGATAATTCTACCTGCCGAGAGGTGACGCATCTTTTCAATGCCTTTTATTTTACCGGAATCGCTTTCCGTGCTGTGGGCGCTGGTTGATTTCCGGTACAGCCGCCGGCTTGTATGTTGTCCGGCATTCCGTGCCATTCTTACCAGGAATACCATCCATAGCCGATGAAGGAGATGAAAAATTCCGGGGCATTATTTCTCTTTTAAACTGAAGTAAACGGATTCCATGGTCCGCAGACCGTAAATGGGACGGAGAAACCCGGGTGTGGACACTTTAAGGAAATCCGGAAAATGTTTCCTATGGTATTTGCCTTTTCAGGGGATGGAGGCTGTCATGGAGAATTTACCACAGCATCCCCCAGGGCGAGGTTACTTTAAAAAGGCCGTCATATGATGGCACATTTTCATGAAATGGAAATGTGGAGGAATTGTCTGAATAAAAGACAACGATTCGTCTATTCAAACCATGAAAAAGTCTTATTGGTTCGTGGCGCTTTTTTGCTGCTGCCTGTCCGCGGCGGGTGCGCAGCAGCCCGATGTGCCGTCCGTCGCCGGAAATGTGGTGGAATGGAGGCATCATCTCCACGAGAATCCGGAACTTTCCTTCAAGGAATACAACACAGGCAGATATGTGGCCGATATGCTGCGCTCCTTCGGCAATATTGAAGTCATCCGGCCTGCGGAAACTTCCGTCATAGGCATTCTTCGCGGAGCCAAACCCGGCCGTACCGTGGGTTTCCGGGCGGACATGGATGCCCTTCCCGTGCAGGAGGAAACCGGGTTTTCCTTTGCCAGCAAGACGCCGGGCATCAGCCATGCCTGCGGTCATGACATGCATACGGCCATGCTGCTGGGAACGGCCAAGGTCCTTTCCGGCATGCAGAAGGAACTGCAAGGCACGGTTTATTTCATTTTCCAGCATGCGGAGGAAAAGTCCCCCGGCGGAGCTTTGCAGATCATCAAGAGCGGGAAGCTGAAGGGGGTGGACGCCATTTTCGGCGCACACGTCATTCCCAACATGCCGGCGGGGTCCATCGGCATGCTGCCGGCTGGCGCCGCTTCTTCTTCATCGGATGGATTTTTCCTGACCATTCAGGGTAAGGGTTCCCACGGTTCCATGCCTCAGATGGGCGTGGACCCCATCGTGACGGGGTCTGAGATCGTGATGATGCTTCAGACCGTCGTGTCCCGCAATGTGACGCCCGGGGAAATGGCCGTGGTTTCCGTCGGAAAGTTCCAGTCGGGAGACGCTCCGAACGTGATTCCCGGCAAGGCGGAGCTGGCCGCGTCCATCCGCACCGTCACGCCGGAAACCCGCAAGTTGATGGAGGAGCGCGTCCGTTCCATCATCGGCCATGTGTGCGAGGCCAACGGGGCGGCGTACAAGCTGGATTACGTGCTCGGCTACCCGGCTATTCAGAATGATGCCGCTCTCCGGGAACTGGCGAAGAAGGCCGCCATGGAGGCGGTGGGTGCGAAAAACGTGTTCGATGTCCCGAGACTTTCCGCCAGTGAAGATTTTTCCTATTACGCGCAGGTGGCGCCGACTTATTTCATGATCGTGGGTTCCGGTGACGGTCCCCCCCAACCACAATCCCGGTTTCAGGGCGGATGACAGCGCCTTGCTCAACGGCGTGAAGGCGGAAGTGCGGATTATTCTGGATTACCTGAACGGCAAGTAGGCTTCCGGGGAAAGGCTCATTCTGCGGAAGCCGCCTGTACTTGCATTTCCCGGATGCATTCCTCCATCAGGGCGGCGTCTATTTCATGGACGTCCATTCCCTTTCCGATGCCGGTGAGCATCAAAACGGTCAGATGGCCGCCCAGGTGCTCGCGGAAGGCTTCCAGCCCTTTCAGGATTTCGCATGCTCCGTCCTTCGCCCTCCGGGCGAGAAGAGGGTGGAAAACGGGCAGTTTCAGGACTTTCAGGACGGCGATGATCCGTTCCGCCTGCCGGGAGGGCAGCCAGCCTTTTTTGACGGAGTAAAGAATATCCAGGCACATTCCCACGGAGACGGCTTCCGCATGGCCCAGCGTATAGCCGGACATGGTTTCCATGTAGTGGGCGGCCCAGTGGCCGAAGTCCAGGGGGCGGCTTGAACCCATTTCAAAGGCATCCCCTCCGCGGGCGATGTGTTCCGCATGGAGCAGGGCGGAACGCTCTACGGCGTGTTCCAGTATGTCCGTCTTGCATGCGGCCAGGGCTCCGGCGTGTTCCTCCAGCCAGTCGAAGAAAACGGCGTCTTTCACGACGGCCACTTTCACCACCTCCGCAAGGCCCGCGCGTTTGAGGGGTAAAGGCTGGGAGTGCAGAAAGAGAAAGTCGTTCAGGGTGGCCCAGGGAATGGCGAAGGTGCCCAAATAGTTTTTCTGCCCCATGAAGTTGATGCCGTTTTTGACGCCTACGCCGGAGTCCGCCTGGGAGAGGGTGGTGGTGGGTACGCGCAGCAGGCGGATGCCGCGGTGAGCGGTGGCGGCCGCAAATCCTGCCACGTCGAGAAAGGCCCCTCCGCCCACGGCAACGATATGGGAATGGCGGTCAATCCCCGCTTCCACGATGTGGCGCAGGCCCGTTTCCCACGCGGCAAAGGTGGTTTTGGCCGCCTCCCCGCCCGGTACGGTCCGGCGCCCGGCATAGCCCGGTGTTCCGGCCCGTTCCGTGAAGTAGCGGTCGATGTCCGCCGGGAGGGAGGGGTAGAACCGTTCCAGTCCTTCTTCCACCAGGACTAGGACGCGGCTTCCCTCCCTCTGCTCCATCAGCCCGGCCAGTGCGTCGTTTTCCGGCCGGAAAACCCCGTGGGTGAAGGCTACCCTGTAGGGAAAATCCAGATGGATGTTCAGCGTGTGGAGGGACATTTCAGAACGTATGCTGTAAAACGGCGGCGTATCGGGACGGCAGGCTCAGTCCCTGCGGAGTACGGGAACGGCCCGCATCTGGATGAAGCGGTCCGCCTTGGCCGCCTCCTGCTGTGACATGTACATGGTGTACGGCTGCTGGCCGACTT
This sequence comes from Akkermansia sp. RCC_12PD, assembly GCF_036417355.1. Lineage (NCBI taxonomy): Bacteria > Pseudomonadati > Verrucomicrobiota > Verrucomicrobiia > Verrucomicrobiales > Akkermansiaceae > Akkermansia > Akkermansia sp. RCC_12PD. The sequence goes on from NZ_CP143889.1 coordinate 1,488,250, forward strand.
CAATGCGGTGCGTGCCTCCGGGGGCGGGTCTGTCCAGAAGCTGGTTGAGGTGCTTGAAATTCTTTACTTGCACTCCGTCCACTTTTTCCACGATAGAGGGACTCATGGAGGCATAGCCCAGGGTGGCCTGCGTGGGAAGGGCTACCAGAAAGACCACGATTTCATCCACGCCTTTTTTCCGGATTTCCTCCTTTTTCTCCATCGCCTCAACCAGATTGAGAGGAGGGCGGTTTTTACTAAGCTTGTTGATTTCTCTCACCAGTGCGCCCGTCAGAGGAATGAAGACCAGGCCGCCGTAAATGCGGTAGCGCGGCTCAGCAACAAAGGGGGCGGGATTGATCAGGTCTCCTTCCAATGCGCCGCGGTCCAGCGTGACGTCCACCGTCATGGGCTGGCTGGCGCCGTTTTTGTCCTTGCGGCGGATGCCGAGCGTGATGACGTCTCCGGGTTTGGCGGAATCGCGGAACAGGAAGTTGGCGGAGACGGGACCGAGGGAGGAATCCCTGATGAGTCCCTTGCTGTCCAGGGGGATGCCGTTGACGCTTTCCACAACGTCTCCGGAGCGTATGCCGGCCTTGTAGAAGGAACTGTAAACGGGCAGTTTGGCGACGTAAAGGCCGCCTCCGTTTTCGGGCAGTCCCAGATATTTGCGGAAAACGGGGTCCGTCAGTTCCGTGACCTGCGTGCCGTCCGCCGGGAAGCCGGAGTATTTGCCGGACTGTGCCTGTTCAAGGAAACGGGAAATCATGGTTTGGGTGACGGCCAGCACTTTCTGGGCGGAGGGGTTGCAGCTGGCGCTCAGACCTATCAGCTCCTTTCCGATCATGACCGGATTGCCCGCACCGCCCCTCAGGGGAGTGACGGAGGATTTGACATTGTACAGGACGAAGGGTTCGCCGCTGGTGAATGGGCAGGAGCTTTCCGTCGCCAGAATGGAACCGGACGTGGTGATGGGGAGGCCGTCCGCGTTAAACTGCCAGAATTCCACCTTGTCCCCCAGTTTGGGGGCTTTCCCCAGCGTAACGGGGACCAGTTTGTCCAGAAAAGCGGCGTCTTTCTCGTTTTTCAGGCGCAGCAGAGCGAGGTTGGCTTCCGGGTCAAAGGCCGTAACGGTCACGGGAACCGTCTGGGAGCCGTCGGAGGAAGTTACTTCCACAAAGCTGGCGGAATAGACGATGTTGGCGGCCGTCAGGATGTTGCCGTCTCCCAGATAGATGCCGAAGCCTTCACTGTAGGACGGGTTTTCCTTGCTCCACGGCTGGACCATGGCATATCCCTGATTGGTGGCGTTGATGCCCACCATGGAATTGGTGGGGGAAGGCACGGGAAGGGAAGCGGGAGGCGCTTCCTCCGGCTGCCCCGGAGTCATGGCGGGCGCCTGTTGCTGTTCTGGTTCGGGAGCCGGGGCCGGGATGGAGGATTCGCGCGGCTGGCATCCGGCAAGAAGGATCAGGGAGCCGAAAGTAAGAAGAGAAAGGGATTTCATGGCTGTGTTAGTTGGCAGGAGTTTCTTTGCGGGAGGGCTGGCGGCCGGGAATGGCGCTGTCAAGCCGGGCGTTTTTAGGGATATTGTAAGTTTTGAAGATCCGCTTGTTGGCCGCTTCCATGGCTTTTCCTTCAAAGATCAGGGGGCGTTCTCCGTCTTTCAGTTCAATAATGACATATTCCGGCATTTTTTCCGGGTAAAGCAGTTTGTAGGCATGGCTGAGGCCCTTGACCTTCACGCCGTTGATTTTTTCCACGATGGCGTTGGAAACGGAGCCGGAGAGGCGGGCGTTTACTTCATCGTCCAATACCTTGGTGATGATGACCATGTCTTCATAGTCCACGCAGCCTCCGTCTTCCTGGTAGTCCCGGATGTCCAGGGCTACGTCCAGCATGGAGATGTCCGCCGCAGCCAGCACGTTGCGCTGGATGGGCTGGAATACCAAGCCGCCGAAGACGATATAGCGGGGCATTTTGTCGTATTCCTCCATCAGCAGTTCCTTGGCCCGTGAGGGTTTCATGACCATTTCCACTTTCATGGGCTTGCCGTCCCGGATGATGTCCAGAGGCAGCCTGTCATCCTTGAAGCAGCGTTCAATCAGCTCTTTCATGCTGATTTTCTGGCCTTCCAGTTCAATCATGGCGGAACTGTCCACATCGTAGCCGTCCACCTTCATCAGGATGTCTCCGTTCCGGAGAATGCCGTCTGCAGAAGAGCCTTTGAGAACCTTGCCGATCAGGACGCCCTTTTCGTCGTCCGGCAACCCGAAGGCCTTGCGCATGGAGGGGTTCAGGATGGGGGCCGCCTGAATGCCCATGTCTACGTAGCCGTCATAGACTCCGTCCTTGATGTCCTCCAGGAAATGGCGGATGACGGGAGTGGGAATCACATACCCCGTGTTGTTGGCGTTGTTCAGACCCTGGAAGGCCACGCCGATGACTTTGTTACCCATGAGGGCGGGGCCGCCGCTGTTGCCCGGGTTGATGGCGGCGTCCACCTGGATGGTGAGGTGTTCCATGTTCCGGGGATGGGCGTACGGAGTGAAGTCAATGCGGGAGACAACGCCACGCGTGACGGAGAGCCTGTTGCCGCCGATGGGGTAGCCGATGACTCTTACCTCGTCTTCCAGATTGGGCAGGTTTTTCCTGAATTCAAAGGGCTTGATTCCCTTGAACGGCTTGAAATCCTCCACTTCCAGCAGGGCAAGGTCGGCGTCATGGGCGATGAATTTGACCCTGGCGGGAATTTTGCGGGAATCCCCATACATGGAGATGTAGATGCGTTCTGCGTTGCTTACCACGTGCGCATTGGTCATGAAGGCGTTTTCACCGATCAGGAAACCGGTTCCTATGCCTCCCTGGTAGCGGCCCGTATCCCACGGCGTGGCGTAGTCCGGGGTCAGGGAGTCCACTTCAATTTTTACAACGCCCTTGTACTGGTCACTGATGGAAACGACGGGACCGGACATGACTTTGTCTACCCCGAAATCGGAAAGGGAAATGGCCGGTTCGTCCGCCGGAGAGAGGGATACTGCGACGAGAACCAGGAAGAGTCCCTGGAAGCAAGTATGAAAACGCATGATAGTAGATGGTTGGAGGTGGTGCGGATGCAGGATATTACAGGTTGCTTTTCCTGCTTTGGGTTGCCAGGCTTTCCTGGAAGGAGCTGACTTCTTCAAGCAGGGAGGAGAAACGTTCCCGGACTTCGTCCCCTATCTGCCGTCCGTTGTTCTTCAGGGCGGAGACGGTCAGGCGCGTCTGCTCCACGCACAGGGCCATTCTGGCCGCCAGCGTGCAGTAGTCCGCGCCGTTTCCCTTTTCCTGCAGAAGGCAGGAAAGAATGCGGGGAGTGATGTAACGGATGCAGTAGAAGATTTGGCCGAGTGGTTCCGGCGGTTCCGTTCTGCTCCGCTGGGATTTGCTGATTTCCTTGCTGAACTGGCGCTGGCACAGATCCGTCAATTCCATGACCTGCTGAAACAGCGGGTGGAACATGCAGGATTGGACTTCCTGAGCTTCCTGTTCATTGAGGATGTCAAAGAGGCTGAGCATGCCGGTACTCTTGCAGGAACAGGGGGTGCCCGTTTCTTCCGACTGCGCGATGTCGTCCAGCACCTCGTCCCAGCCCATGACAAAGGCTACGCGGATGTCCCCGGTAGGGTTCAGCCTGTATTTCTGGAAGACTTCCTGGTAGGCGATGGCAATGGCTTCTGCCTCTCGCAGCCGCCTGTCCCACGCATGGTCCGGGAGGTTGCCGTCTTCCCGGTTGTTGGCGTAGTTTTTGGCCCATGTCTTGACCTGGGTGCGGAGCATTTGCTGATTGGCCATGATCTGCACCTGTTCCTCGCAGGCGTCCATGGTCCATTCCGGCAGGGATACCCTGACGGAGTAGGTGGAGCTTTCCATCAGGACCATGTCCTGATGGTCCGTGAACCATTCCATGTACAGGGAGTTTTCCAGGGTTTTCCTCCCCCTTACGGGCATGCGGCGGCTGGCTGTCATGTCTCCCGTCACTCCCCGGATGATGTCTGGCAACGCAGTCAGTTCCGCCGGAAGCAGGTGGGGAGCAGGATTTTCAAATTCCACCAGGCAGCCCGCCAGGTCCTGAAGGCAGTTTCCCTGCAGAGTGATACGCACCGGGTGGGGCATCCCCATAAGATGCAGGACAAGCCGTATGGTTCCGCGTTCGCGGTTATCCAATGTGCCCCGCTGGACGTAGTCTGTAATTCTGAAGATCATATGGGGATAGGGGGAGGGGAGTGATGGTTGAATCAGCAGGAGGCCGAAACTTGGGGGAGTTCCGCATTTTTCTTTTCCACGGCTTCCATGTTGACGAGCAGTTCCGCAATGGAGTCCCAGCGGCCCTGGGTCAGGGCTTCGCGGGCTTCCGCAGGCATGCGGATGAAGATGGAGCCGTCCGGCCAGGAGGCGGTCATGGAAAGGAGGTCGATGGTTATTTCCGTTTCCGGGTGGTCGGAGATGTATCGGGACAGGGCGGCGATGTCTTCTGCTGAAGCGCACACGCAGGGCAGGCCGATGCCTGTGCTGTTTCCGAAGAAGATTTCCGCGAAGGATTCCGCGATGACGGCCTTGATACCGGAACGCCTGATAGTTTGCGGTGCATGCTCGCGGGAGGAGCCGCAGCCGAAGTTGGTGCCTCCCAGAATGATGGCGGCTCCCCGGAAACGGGGATCGTCCACCGGGTGAGATTTGGACTTCCCGTTTTCGTCAAAGCGTTCGTCCCAGAACATGACGTTCGCCAGCTCGTCAAACGTGATGCATTTGAGGAAGCGCGAGGGGATGATGCGGTCCGTGTCCATGTCCGGTCCGGGGATCGGGACGCAGGTGCCGGTGATGGAAGTGAATTTGGTCAGAGACATAAGATCTGGAGATGAAAGGTTAGTTCATGGAGAACACTTCACGGGTATCAGAGACTTTTCCCGTCAGCGCGGCGGCGGCCACCATGGCGGGGCTCATCAGAAGGGTGCGGCCCGTGGGGCTGCCCTGGCGTCCCTTGAAGTTCCGGTTGGAAGAACTGGCGCAGAGCTGGTCACCCTGGAGCTTGTCCGGATTCATGGCCAGGCACATGGAACAGCCGGCCAGGCGCCATTCGAATCCGGCTTCACGGAAGATGTCCGCAATACCTTCCTCTTCGCATTGCCTGGCCGTCATTTGGGAGCCCGGCACGGCCAGCGCCCTGATTCCGGGAGCCACGTGGCGTCCCTTGATGAGGGCAGCCACTTCCCGGAAATCGGAGATGCGGCCGTTGGTGCAGGACCCGATGAAGCACACCTGGACAGGAAGTCCCTTGAGGGGCATTCCGGCGGGGAATTTCATGTATTCCAGCGCTTCGCCGATCATTTTCCGTTCGTCGGCGTTCCGGGCGGATGCGGGATCCGGCGTTGCGCCGTTAATGCTCGTGTTCTGGTCCGGGGAGATGCCCCATGTCACGGTAGGTTCGATGGAGGCTCCGTCGATTTCAACGATTTCATCGTATTCCGCGTCCGCATCGGAAGCGAAGCTTAGCCAGCGTTCCACGGCCTTGTCCCAGTCCGCGCCTTCGGGAGCGAACAGGCGTCCCTTGATGTATTCCACCGTGGTCATGTCCGGGTTTACGTAGCCGCAGCGCGCCGCGCCTTCAATGGACATGTTGCACAGTGTCATGCGTTCGTCCATGCTCATGGCGTCAATCACGTCGCCGCCGTATTCATAGGCGAATCCCAGACCGCCCTTGGCTCCCAGGAGTCCGATGATGTGAAGGGCCACATCCTTGGCTTTTACGCCGGGGGCCAGTTTGCCGTTTACGTTGATGCGGCGCACCTTCAGCGGACTGAGGGCCAGCGTCTGGGTGGCCAGCACGTCGCGCACCTGCGTGGTGCCGATGCCCATCGCGATGGAGCCGAACGCGCCGTGCGTAGCCGTGTGGGAGTCCCCGCACACGATGGTCATGCCCGGCTGGGTGATGCCGAGCTCCGGCCCTACCATGTGCACGATGCCCTGAAGGCCCGTAGGAAGATCAAAGAAGCGGATGCCGTTTTCCGCGCAGTTCCGGCGGAGTTCCCGGATCATGGCGTCCGCCGTGGCGTCCGCGAACGGTTCCGCCTGGTTGTCCGTGGGAATGATGTGGTCCACGGTGGCGAAGGTGCGTTCCGGATGACGGACAGCGAGACCGAGGTCGCGGACCATGCCGAAAGCCTGCGGAGAAGTAACTTCATGCAGAAAGTGTGTAGCAATGAACATTTGCGTTCTTCCGTCCGGCAGAATGCCGACGGAATGAGCATCCCAGATTTTTTGGAAAAGTGTTTTTCCCATAACTGATCTTAAGCATCCGTCCGTTCGTTAACCGCGTCAAGATGCAAGGATGTATTGCTGACACGGTTTGTGTCTTACTCGGAGCGTTTTTTTGAACATTTCCCTTGCATATATGGTCTGACTTGGCCATTTGCCAGTCTTTGGCGCATTTTCGCCTGCAAGGAAAGGAGGCATTCCCGTCTGGAATAGCACTGGCCGGGAGAACCGGAATCTGCTCAGGAATTTTTCTCCCAAATCTCCGCGAAAACGTCTCCGAAGCGTTGCATCAGTTCTCCTTTTTCCCGGGATGCGGGCATTTCATTTTCCAGGCAGGTCATCTGGACGTTCTGAATGCCGCAGGGTGTGATGGCCAGGAAGGGGGGCAGAGATTCCCGCGTCAGGTTGATGGCGAATCCGTGCATGGCTATCCATTTTTTCACTCCCACGCCGATGGAGGCTATTTTGCGGTCTTCCACCCAGACGCCTACCAGCCCTTCCCGGATGCGGGCGGTGACGCCGAATCGGGCACAGGCTTCTATCAGGACATTTTCAAGAGAGGTGACGTAGGCGTGCAGATCCCTGCCGCGGCGGTTCAGGTCCGTGACGGGGTAGCCCACAAGCTGGCCTGGTCCGTGGTAGGTGGCCTGCCCTCCCCGGTTGATTTCATGGATGGGAAAGGGCAGCACAGTGCCTGGATGGAGGCTGGCATGGTCGCGCGTACGGCCGATAGTGTATACGCTGGCGTGTTCCAGCAACAGCAGTTCGTCTTCCCGTTCCGGGTCATCCTGGTGGGCCCGTACCAGTTCCTCCTGCATGCGCAGGGTTTTCTGGTAGTCTGCCAGCCCGGGAATGCGGATGATGTTCATGTGTACGGCAGGGCGGGGAATGAGGCCCTCAGCGCGTTCTGCGCACCTGCTGACCCAGGGCCGTGCGGTATTGGTGTACGGCGGCAGCCAGGGAAGAGGCCATGAATTTCTGGTAGCGTTCCGTGTTGATGAGCAGCGCTTCCTGCGCATTGGACATGAAGCCTCCCTCCACCAAAATGGCAGGGTGCTTGATGGTGCACAGCACGGAATAGCGGGCGCGCTTGATGCCGCGGTCAGTCATGGAGATTCCTTCCTTGATGGCGAGAGGGCCTTTCAGCATGTGTCCCTGCACGGCGGTGGCCAAGGCGATGTTCATGCTGTCCTGGGCATTCCCTTGCAAGGCTTCCTGCCGGATGTTGCGGGACATGGAAGAAGACGTTCCGGCAGGGGCCAGCGTGAAGGTTTCCACCCCGCGGGCGGACGAACCGCCGTCATTGAAATGGATGCTGATGAAGATGGCGTTGGAATATTTGTTGGCAATGCGCACGCGGTCCTGAAGAGAGATGAAGTTGTCCGTCTCACGGGTCATTACCGTCTGGTAGCCCATGCCCTTGAGGCGGTCGCGCAGTTTTTTGGCCACGGACAGGGTGAGGTCCGCCTCCCGGCTGATGCGGTTGCGCGCGCCGCTGTCATGGCCGCCGTGGCCGGGGTCGATGACTACCGTGTTGAATCCGCGGCGGTTGGCGATGTACGTGGGCCGCAGGACGGGGTCAATGATTTTGTGAAGGTCCATGTTGGAGACCATCAGTCCCTTGGAGGGGTGGTCAGCCACGGGGTAGGACAGGATGAACTTCATGTTGTTCATGTACATGTCCTGGCTGTGTGCCTGCATGCGTATCTGAATTTTTTCCGGCACCTCGTAAACTTTCTGGCGTCCCTCCGTCCGTTCCCGGGTAAGCTTGTAATGGGTGCGCACTTCCGACATGGGGATGTACTGCACTCCGTTGATGGTTTCCGGATTCCATCCGAGCGCCGTGGACAGCGTCAACAGGAACATGCCCAGAATGCCGAGCATGGCTGTGCAGGATGTACGAGAGGACGGATACATAGGACGATATCAGGCACAGACTAACGGATTTTTCATGACGTACAAGAGAAAAGTTGCCGTGAAAGATCCTTTCATAAAGGGAGTGAACGGGATTCTTTCATTTTTTTCCGGCATGCCGGAAGTGTGGGGTCCTGACAGCGGCCTGCCGGAAAAACCGTTTCCGCGGGGTGCGGGAGATAGCTCCGGGTTTTTGTAAACGGCACGTTTCCAGTGCGTGCGTGGACGCCGGAAGAGGGATGCACCACATCATTGAATTCCGGCAGGAAAGCCGGAGAATGCAGTTTCCGGGAGGGTGGCAGGGATTTGAAGGAGGATGGAAAAAGGCGGACTCCCCGCAAAGAGGAGCCCGCCCGGTTGAAGGAAAAGTAAAGACGGCAGTTACTTGGCCGCCTTTTCGTCCATTTTGGCTTTAACCTGCTCTTCGATTTCCGAGTACAGTTCCTGATTGGATTTGAGGGCTTCCTTGGCGGCGTCGCGCCCCTGGGCGATCTGGCTGCCGTTGTAGCTGATCCAGGAGCCGCGCTTCTGGATGATGTCGTATTCCATCGCCAGGTCCAGCAGGCTTCCCACGGAGGAAATGCCTTCATTGTACATGATGTCGAATTCGCATTCCGTGAAGGGAGGGGCCACCTTGTTCTTGACCACCTTGATCTTGGTGCGGTTGCCGGTTACGGAGCCGTCGCTGCCCTTGATCTGGCCGATGCGGCGGATGTCCACGCGCACGGAGGCATAGAATTTCAGGGCGCGGCCGCCGGGTGTGGTTTCCGGGTTGCCGAACATGACCCCGATTTTTTCACGGATCTGGTTGGTGAAGATGCAGACGGTCCTGGCCTTGGAGATGAAGCTGGTCAGCTTGCGGAGGGCGGCGGACATCAGGCGGGCCTGGGCGCCCACGGTGGAGTCGCCTATTTCGCCTTCCAGTTCCTGTTTGGTGACAAGGGCGGCTACGGAGTCCACTACGATGACGTCAATGGCGTTGGAACGCACCAGGGCTTCGCAGATTTGCAGGGCTTCTTCCCCCGAGTTCGGCTGGGAGACCAGCAGGTCATCCAGGTTGACGCCCAGGCGGGCGGCGTATTGCGGGTCCAGGGCGTGTTCCACGTCGATGAACGCGGCCAGGCCGCCGGATTTCTGGGCCTGGGCAATGGCCGTGAGGGTGAGGGTGGTTTTACCGGAGGATTCCGGTCCGTAGATTTCCACGACGCGTCCGCGGGCGAACCCGCCCACGCCCAGGGCGCGGTCAATGAGAAGGTTGCCGGTGGGGATGACATCCACTTCCATTTTGGCGTTGTCGCCAAGACGCATGATGGCGTTTTCACCGAAGTCTTTCTGAATCTGGGTCAGGGCAAGGTCAAGGTTGCGCTTGCGTGCGGCCGACAGTTTTTCCGCTTCGGGAGATAAGGGTGTATCGTTACTCATATATCGTGGAAAATTATAGCTGAACGGGGCCTGTTTGCAAGCGTTCAGTGGGTCTTTCCAGAGTCATTTTCCCTTGATGTAGAGTAGAATTCTGACATGTGGGAAATCCTGTGAAAACCCGCGGGAGCAGGGTTATTCCTCAATGGGCTCCGCCAGCGGGATGTCCTCGTAGGCACCGTCAAAAAGGACGGGAACGTTATGTTCAGGGATGAGGTTGATGGCGTTGATTTTACGGTGGGTTTGCCGCGCGTGTTCCAGCGCCTGTTCCAGCTTGTCCACCTGTCGTTCCAGACCGTAGTGGCTGAACGTGGCCTGGCAGTCGTTGGAGAAGCGCACGCAGAAGGACCAGTCGTTGGGCGTGGAGATGGAGACGATGCCGGGCAGGAATTCGGATACGGCACCGGACAACAGTTCAATCAACTGCATGGGCGCTTCCAGATCCCGGGTACGGACGCCGTAGGCGAGCTGTCCGGAACTGGGTGGCCGGAGGGAGACGGAAGGCAGCTTTTTCTCCTGGATGTAGGGCATGTGGATCGTTTCCATGCATGGGAACATCACGCCGTCCTTGTCCGCCAGTACGCCATATTTGGCGTCTCCGGGATGGATTCCCAGCTCCGGGCAGTCAATCCAGGCCGCGGGAATGCGCGCGTCAATGTCCACAATCAGCGTGGGGTTGGAGGAAACCTGGTACTTGACGTCTGCCCGGCGGATGGCGGGGCATTTCTGCAGGCGCTGTTCCAGTACGGAGGCGTCTATGGAAAAGATGTTGTCCTGTGGCCCGATACCCATGACGGCGAAGGCCTGTTCCGCATTGAAGATGCCGTTGCTGTTCAGCGTAACGGTGTCGATGGAAAGCCAGTCGTACTTGAGGATGTAGTTGGCCCACAGGAAGACGATGGCGCTGATGAGGCCGATGATGAGCGTGTAAACGACAACGATGTGGTACAGCTTGCGCCGGAAGAGCCAGAAACGGTAATTCTTGCCCTTGCGTTCTATGGCCTCTTTTCTGGCCTCCCGTTCCAGCAGAAGCATTTCCTGCCTTTTGGCGGAGGAAGGGACTGGCGTTGTGACTTTATGAGACATCGGGGGGTGTGGGATGGGCGACTCCCCGCCCTTTGTCAAATACTACGCTATTTCCTGGGGGTGGCTAGCGATAATTCTGCAATTTTTTCACAGAGGGCTTCATAGGACCAACCGGCGGCCGCCGCGGCTTTCGGAAGCAGGCTGGAGGGGGTCATGCCGGGAATGGTGTTGATTTCCAGGACGAAGGGGGCTTCGTCCCCGTCGCGGAGCAGCACATCCACGCGGCCGTAAATTTCCACGCCCGCAGCGCGATAGGCCTGAAGGGCAGCTTCCTGAACTTTTTTTGCGGTTTCCTCCGGGAGGTCCGCCGGGCAGATGTAGTCCGTTCCGCCGCCCATGTTCATCCAGGGATATTTGTTACTCAGGTCATAAAAACCGGAACGGGGGCAAATATGGATGACGGGCAGGGCTTCTCCGTCCAGAATGCCTACGGTAAGTTCCCTGCCCTGGATAAATTCTTCCACCAACACTTCCGGGCCGTGGGTGACGGCTTCCTCCATGGCGGGCAGCACGTCTTCCTGCCGGTGAACGATGTGGACGCCCACACTGGACCCTTCACAGGGCGGCTTGATGACGAAAGGCAGCGGAAGGGACGGCATCATGATGCCGTTGGAACAGTTCAGGATTTCTGCCTTTGGGGTGGGGACTCCGGCTGCCGTGAAGATTTTTTTGGATTTGGTCTTGTCAAAACAGACGGTGCTGGAACGGGAGCCTGCTCCGGTGTACGGGATGCCGCGTTTTTCCAGGATGGACTGGAGTGCTCCGTCCTCCCCGAAGGTGCCGTGAATGATGTTGTAGGCCAGTTCCGTGCCTTCCGGCAAACGGAAGTCCGGGCCTTGCACGTCCACCCGCGTGACGTTGGTGAATCCGGCCCGGGCCAGGGCGTCGTAAACGGAGTTGCCGGAGACGAGGGATACCTCCCGTTCCGCGCCCGGTCCGCCGAGGAGCAGGGCGATGCTGAGGTCGCGTTTGAGGGTGCTCATGATGAAACAGTAAATGGTTGGTTAGAATTGAGGTTCGCGGTCGCCGATGACCTGGGCTTCCGATTTCAGGTCGATTCCCCGGTTTTCCATGGCTTCCTTGCGGATCATGTCGATCAGAATGGTGATGTCCCGTGCCCTGGCATGGCCCCGGTTAATGATGAAGTTGGCATGCACGCTGGAGACGCACGCGTCCCCCACGCAGGCGTTTTTCAGCCCCAGTTCATCAATTAGTTTGCCTGCGGGGATTTCCTCCGGATTTTTGAAGATGCAGCCGGCGCTGGCGCCCGAAGGCTGGGACAGCCTGCGTTTGGCGCGGGCGTTTTCCAGTTTTTCTTCAATTTCTTCCTTGGCGCAGGGGCTTCCTTCAAAGACGGCCTGCAGCACGAAGTTGTGGGCCAGGTCCGGAATGGAGCGGTACTGGGCGTTGAGATCGCTGGAGGGATGGCTGCGGATCTCCCCGTCTTCATCCAGGCAGGTGACGGAGACAAGGTTCCGGATCATGTCCCTTCCCATGGCTCCGGCGTTCATGCGGAGGCTTCCGCCCACGTTGCCGGGGATTCCGTCCATCCATTCCAGGCCGCCTAATCCGCTGCGGAGGGCGGCGGAGACCATTTTTTTCAGGCGTACGCCCGCTCCTGCCGTGATGAAGTTGTCCCGGATTTCCAGTGTGTCGAATTCTCCGCCGGAAGGGTGGATAACGGCGCCGCGCAGGCCGCCGTCGCGCACGATGATGTTGGAGCCGCGGCCCACGACGTGAACCGGGATGTTTCTGTCCCGGCAATAGTTGACAGCCGTCTGCATGGCGGCAAAGGTGGAGGGCTCCAGCCAGAATTGGGCGCAGCCGCCCACTCCCATGGTGGTGTGGCGGGACATGGGTTCATACAGCGTTCCGTTCAGGGATTCTCCCGCCGTGCGTTCCAGGTCTTCCAGCAGGGCTAGGTCCCGGGCGATGCGCATGCCGCATTCGTGAACGTTGCCCGCTCCCAGAGTCAGGAACAGGTCGCCGGGTTTCAGGGCGTTGCCGATGGCGTGGTGGGCCGTGTTGAGGTCCGGCAGGTAGCGGGTTTCCACCCCGCCGTGCCTGTGCATGGCGTCAATGATGGTTTGGCCGCTGATTCCTTCAATGGGAAGCTCGCTGGCGGGATACACGTCCGCCACGAAGACGAGGTCCGCAGCCTGGAGCACTTTCCCGAAGTCTTCCGCCAGCATCTGGGTGCGCGTGTAGCGGTGCGGCTGGAAGTACACGACCAGGCGCTCCGGCTGGAGGGAGCGGGCCGTCTGCAGGGTGGCGGCTATTTCCGTGGGATGGTGGCCGTAGTCGTCCACGATCCGGATGGAGGGGGAAAGGTATTTGGTTTCAAAGCGGCGTTTGGCCCCGGCAAAGGAGGCCAGGCCGCGCGTGACAGACGGAAAGTCCACGCCCAGTTCCGTGGCCAGGGCGATGGCGGCCAGGGCATTCAGTACGTTGTGGCGGCCGGGAATGCCCAGTTCCACACGGCCCAGTTCTTCCGTTCCCTTGAAAACGGTGAAGAGGGTGCGGCCGCGGCGTTCCACCACGTCGGCCGCGGTGTAATCCGCATCAGACCAGCCGTAGGAAACGGCATTGGGAAACCTGCCGCAGACGTCCGCCGCGCCGGGATGGGCCTTGCAGTAAATGATTTTTCCGCGGGTCTGGGTGCAAAGCTGGTGGAACACCGTCTTGATTTCATCCAGGTCCTTGTAGTGGTCCAGGTGTTCCGGCTCTACGTTGAGGACGATGCTGTGTTCCGGAATGTAGTTGACCAGCGTGCCGTCGCTTTCATCCCCTTCCGCCACCAGGTATTCGCTGTCTTCATTCCAGTGGGCGTTGGTGCCCAGCACGGGGATTTCCGCCCCTACGTAGTGGCAGGGACGCATGCGGCCTTCCCTCATCAGATGGGCGCAAAGAGCGGAGGTGGTGGTTTTACCGTGTGTGCCGGAGACGACTACGCCTTTTTTCCCGTTCAGGATGGCTGCCAGACATTCCGCCCGGCGCATGCAGGGAATATTGAGCTGGCGCGCGGCGGCCAGCGCCGGATTGTCTTCCCGGATGGCGCTGGAATAGATGACGATTTCCGCGTCCGCCACGGCGTCCGCAGAGTGCGGGCAGGAGAAAGCCAGCCCCAGGCTTTGCAGACGTTCCGTTTCCGTGCTGGTTACGCGGTCGCAGCCGCTGACCCTGTGCCCCATTTCCATGAGCATGAGAGCCAGGCCGGACATGCCGGACCCCGCCACTCCGATGAGGTGAAGGCGCGCCGGGGACTTCCTGTTGATGAGGCGTTTGTGCAGGGTTTTAATCATGGCTGGCTGGAGAGTCCGTGTTTTCAATGACGTTGGCGATGCGGGATACTGCATCAGGCATGTCCAGACGTAAAGCACATTCATTCATGGACGCCAGCAGGGCGGAATCCGTGAATACTTCCTTCAGGAACGCGGCGATGTCGTCCGGAGTCAGCGTGTTTTCACGCATCATACGCGCCGCGCCGTGGGCCGCGAAAACGCGGGCGTTGTGGGCCTGGTGGTCGTCCGCGGCAAAGGGGTAGGGCACCAGCAGGGCCGCTTTGCCCATGTGGGCCAGTTCCGTCAGGCTGGAGGCCCCGGAACGAGAGACGACCACGTCCGCGGCTGCGTATGCGGAGGCCATGGCGGAACAGAATTCAATGACGTGCACATGGGGCATGTCAGCCGTGAGCTGGCTGACCCGCGCAAAATCCGCCGCGCCGGTAATGATGAGAAAGTCGCACAATTCAGCGCATTGTCTGGCCGCTTCAATGACCAGGGAGTTGAGGTTCCTGGCCCCCTTGGGAGCCGCCCATCACCAGGACCACGCGGCGGTCCTGCGGCAGATTGAGCTCCGCACGGGCTTCCCGCCTGTTCTTGCGGACGGCCATTTCCTGGCGCACCGGGGTTCCGGTGACGATGCATTTGGCGGCGTTGAAGTAATGTCTGGCTTCCTCAATGCCCAGCAGCACATTCGTGCAGCATTTGGCGGTCATGCGGTTGGCTTTGCCGGGCAGCGCGTTGGAGTCGTGCACGTAGGTGCGGATGCCCTTGCGGTGAGCGGCGTATACGGGGGGGAATGAGGTGAAGCCGCCCATGCCAATAACGGCGTCCGCGTTCACTTCATCCAGCAGGCTGCGGCTGAAGCGGATGGCCTTATACAGCCTGAGTCCAAAACCCAGCAGCCCCAGGGACGGAATTTTAGGCATGGCGATGGCTTCAATGACGCGGAAGTCAAGATCGCCATAGTTTTTGCTGGCCTGGGCGTCCACCTTTTTCTGGGAGATGAGCAGGGTGACCTTGTGGCCGCGTTTCTTGAGTTCCTGAGCCACGGCTATTCCGGGGAAGAGATGGCCGCCGGTGCCTCCGCAGGCAATCACGATGTTCAGCGGGGAGCGTGTGGGAGAGGGCTGGGTCATAATCTTACGTCAATGGAGCGTTCGTCTTTGCGGGTGATTTCACAGTTGGGCTGTGCGCCGGTGGAAAATCTCTGGATGCTGGTGAGCATTCCCAGTGCGGCCAGGGTAAAGACAAGGTTGGTGCCCCCGAAGCTGATGAAGGGAAGCGGCAGCCCGGAGTTGGGCACGGCATTGGTTACCACCGCAATGTTCAGCATGGCCGGGCAGAAGATGATGGCCACGATTCCCACGGCCAGGAACCGCCCGTAGGCGTCCCGGCACTGCATGGCCACGCCGATGCCGGCGTATGTCATCAGGAAGTAGGCCAGAAGCACGGCCATGGTTCCGTAAAAGCCGAATTCCTCTCCAAGCGGGGCGAAGATAAAGTCCGTGTGGGCAAAGGGGAGGGTGCCGTGCTTTTCCGCGCTGTTGCCCAGCCCCACGCCTTCCAGGCCTCCGCGCGAAAGGGCGATGGCGGCGCGGTACTGTTGCAGGCCGGCCCCCTGGCTGTGGGCGTCCAGGTCCTTCCAGGCCAGGAAGCGTTCCAGGCGGTTGGCGTTGCTCTGTACGAGGAAGTAGAGGGATGCCCCGGCCACGATCAGGGCGGCGCCCAGATAGATTTTACGCGTGCCTGCCACGAACATTACGCAGAAGGCGGCCAGTGCCAGGGCTACGGAGGTGCCCATGTCTTTTTCAAACAGGATCAGGGCCAGCGGAATGCCGAAGATGATGCCCGGCATCACGAACCCCCACCAGAAGGAAGTGGTGCGGTCCCGATACAGGGCCAGCCAGTGGGCCAGGGCCATCATCATGCAGAGTTTGGCGCATTCGCTGGGCTGGAACTGCATGCCGATGGTGATCCAGCGGCGTTCCCCGTTGATTTCCTTCCCGATGCCCGGCACATAGCACAGGATCAGCAGGAAGGAGGCGAGACCCAGAATCCACCAGATGTATTTCCGCCACAGGCGGTAGTCTATGCGGGACAGGACCAGGGCGCCCACCAGCCCAGCGCAGGCGAAGGCCGTCTGCTTGAAAAGCGGTTCGTACGGATGCTTGGTTTCCTCAGCCCACGCAGCTGTACTGGACACCATCACCAGACCCACGACCAGAAGGCAGATGACGAAGAACCAGACCAGAATCATGCAGACTTTGGAAGACATGGCGGCAGCCGGACGGACCGGAAAAGATTACTTCTTGGGAATCATGATTTTCTGGCCGATCTTTAGACGTGCCACGTCCTTGTCGCTCATCTTGTTGAATTTCTGAATATTTCTCCAGTTCATTTTGTACTTGCGGCCAATGACGGAGAGCGTTTCCCCTTTTTTCACAATATGGGCGGTTCCGCTCAGGGCCGTGTCGGCTTCAGCGGGTTTTTCCTGGACGAGATTATCGCCGGGGCGCGCCGGGATGACCAGCGTGGTACCGCTGACCAGTTTCTGCATATTGGGGTTGACGGCTTTCAGGTCCGCGACGGAGACCCGGTTGTCACGGGCGACGCGTTCCCAGGTGTCTCCCGTGCGCACGATGTGGCGAGCGGGGCCTGCCACCGGGGCGGCATCGGGGATATGTTCCTGAGAGGTCGGGGCCGGAGCGGCCTGTTCCTGCCTGCCGGGGCGCGCGTCCACTACTTGTTCCGGCTGGGTGATGGTCACCGGGGCGGCGGGAGCCGCCTGGGGAACGGCGGGAGCCGTTACGGGAGCTGCGGCGGGGACGGGGATTTGCGGGACGGTGGGCGGGGAGGGCAGAGTGGCGGTCATTTCCACCATTTCCGTGGTGTTCTTGAACCAGGTGCTGCGCACCCACACCCCGCCGATGACGAGAAGATGGAGGAGAAGGAGGACGACGAGCCAGCGCACGACGGTGCTGCTGGGAGCGTCGTCTTCAAATTCGGAGACACGGGCACGGTACCTGCTGAGTTTGGCGCGAAGTACGGTACCCAGCTTGCGCTTCGGACGCGTGCGTCCGGTCGGATTGTGATCGGGGTTTTTGGTCGTTTTCATGATGATGGTTTTGGTGGGATGGTCAGGAGAGGGGAGATAGGGCATTCACGGCGTCGCGAAAAGCCTGTCCCCGCTGGGCGTAGCCGGTGAACATGTCGAAGGAGGAGGTGCCGGGGGAGAACAGGACGGTGTCTCCCGGCCGGGCGAGCAGGCGCGCTTTTTCCACGCAGTCCGCCACGTCTGCGGCTTTTTCCGTGGGCGCCGCAGGAGAAAAGGAGTCGTAAAGCTGGTCCGCAATCTGGCCGAAGACCACGCAGGCGCGCACTTTTTCCTTCAGCATGGAGCGGAGGGGGAGGTAGTCCAGTCCCTTGTCCTTGCCGCCGGCAATGAGGACGACGGGGGCGTTCTGGGATTTCAGCGCCGCTTTCAGGGCATGCAGGTTCGTGGCTTTGGAATCGTTCAGCCACAGCACGCCGTCCAGCGTGCGGACGGCTTCACAGCGATGGCCGGGAGGGGTGAATTCCTCCAGCACTTCCGCGGCGGTTTCCGCCGGGATACCCAGGTGGCGGCAGGCCAGCACGGCGGCCATGACGTTTTCCGCGTTGTGGCGCTGGCTCAGGGAAGTCCCTGCCAGGTTCAGCAGAGGGGAGCCTCCTCCCATGACAAAGGGTTCCCGGTAGTACAGGTCCGCTTCCGGGGATTCGGAGCTGAATGTCCGGACGGGAGCTTTCAGAGCGGGCAGATGTTCTCCGAAGCGCACCACGGCCAGGTCGTTTTTCGTCTGGTTGTCGAAGATGTGCAGCTTGGCCTTGTAATAGTCTTCCACGGCGGTGTAACGGTCCATGTGGTCCGGCGCGAAGTTGAGCCATACGGCCACGTCCGGATGAAAGTTGCGGATGGTTTCAAGCTGGAAGGAACTGACTTCCAGCGCCAGCACGTCCGGAACGGCATCCCGGAGAAGCACTTCCGCCATGGGCACGCCGTAGTTGCCGCAGGCAACGGCCTTTTTTCCGGCGCGGAGCAGGATTTTTTCCACCAGGGACGTGGTGGTGGTCTTGCCGTTGGTGCCGGTGATGGCAATGATTTTCCCCCGGTAGAAGCGGGAAGCCAGTTCCATTTCCCCGATAGTCTCCACGCCTTCCCGTCCAAAGGATTTGACAAAGGGGCAGTCCGTTTCAATGCCCGGGGAAATCACGACCAGGTCCGCGCGGAACGCGTGCCCGTCTTCTTGCGTGGCGCCTGCATGCAGGGGGATGTCTTCCGGCCAGCCGGTGATCGCCGGAGAAGTGTCGAATACGCACACGCGTCCGCCATGCTTCATGGCCAGGCGCGCCGCGGCGCGTCCGCTTCTTCCCGCTCCCAGAACGGCTATGTTGAGGTCGTGAAGATTCATGGGCGGTTTATGCGGTGGTGATGAGGAACAGGCCCAGGAACGCGAGCAGGAGGCTGATCATCCAGAACCGGGTGATTACCTGCGTTTCCTTCCATCCCTTGAGCTCAAAGTGGTGGTGGATGGGCGCCATGGCGAAGATGCGCTTGCCGTGGCGCAGCTTGAAGCTGCCTACCTGGAGGACTACGGATGTAGCTTCCATAACGAAGACGCCGCCGATGACGATGAAGAGGATTTCCTGCGCGGTGCAGACCGCCGCCATGCCGAAGGCGCCCCCCAGGGCCAGGGAGCCGGTATCCCCCATGAAGACCTTGGCCGGGTAGCAGTTGTACCACAGGAAGCCCAGGCAGGCCCCCACCACGGCCATCATGAAGACGCTTATTTCATTGGCAGCCGGATGGAAGGGAATGTTCAGGCCGTCCGCTATCAGCCAGTTGCCGGCCAGCACGGCAAGGATGGCGTAAGTAATGCCTGTGGCGACGGAACAGCCGGAGGCCAGCCCGTCCAGGCCGTCCGTCAGGTTCACCGCATTGGAGGCGGAGACCACGACCAGCGCGCCGAACGGGATATAAACGTACCACGGCAGATTCACCTGCCCGTAGAATGGGATGAAGAGGGAAGTGATGTAGTCGTGCAGTTCCACGCGCGGCTGCCCTTCCGGATACAGCCACAGGAAGGCGACGCCCAGCAGGCCCACCAGGGCTTGAACGATGAGTTTTTTGCGTGCGGAAATGCCGTCGGAAGTTTTTTTGGTTACTTTCAGGTAGTCGTCCCGGAAGCCCAGCAGGCCCAGCCCCACTGTGACAAACAGGCAGGAGATGATAAAAGGGTTGGCGACCCTGGCGCACAGAAGGGTGGCAGCCAGCGTGGCGCCCACGATCAGCACACCGCCCATGGTGGGCGTTCCCGACTTTGCTCCATGAAGTTCCGCCAGTTTGTGCACTTCTTCCGCTGTCCGGATGGGCTGGCCGATTTTCAGGGAAATCAGCGCACGGATGACCCTGGGTGCAAATGCCATGGTCAGCACGAAGGAAAGCAGGCAGGCCAGGAGAGCCCTCCCTGCCGTGTCTGCAAGCCCGCATCCGGGGCAGATATGTTCAATGAGGGAATACATGATTTACTGGGGCGGAAAAGTGAGGTTCATGACTTGCTCCATGCGGGCGGCGCGGCTGCCTTTGAAGAGGACGATGTCACCCGGGGCGACATGGTTGCGGAGCCATTCGGCGGCTTCCTCCGGAGCGGCGAGATACAGGGCCCGGGTGGCGGAACCGGGAGGGATGGCGTCCGTGATTTGCGCGGCGTCCTGCCCTACGCTGACTACATAGTCGAAATGGAGTTCCTCCGCCGTACGGCCCACCAGGGCATGGCCTTCCGCGGAGAAGGTACCCAGTTCCCCCATTCTGCCCAGCACGGCAAAGCGCCTGCCCGTGCAGGGGAGGTCGGCTGCCGTGCGCAGGGCCGCCTGCATGGAGTCCGGGTTGGCGTTGTAGGTGTCGTCTATCACCAGGATGCCGCCGCTCTGCTTGCAGTGCAGCCTGCCTCCCGTCAATTTTGCCTCGTTCAGGCCGGAGACGATTTGTTCCTTCGCAAGACCTGCCACCCAGCCGGCGGCGGCCGCAAGCAGTGCGTTGCAGACCATGTGGCGGCCATGCACGGGCAGTTCCACCGTTTCCCGGCAGAAGTCCGGTATGACGAGCGTGAACCGCGTTCCGTCTTCCGTGGAAATGAGGTTTTCCGCACGCACCGTCCCGGAATCAATGCCGCAGTCGATGCAGGTGGCGCGGGTGGACTGCCGGATCATGTCCGCATAGTCGCAGTCCGCGGGAAAGATCATGTGGCCGTTTTCCGGAAGGCATTCGGCAACTGTGCATTTTTCCCGTGCGATGTTGTCCCGGGAACCCATGTATTCCATGTGGGAGGTACCGATGCTGGTGATGATGCCGATGTGCGGCTGCGTCATTCCGCACAGCGGGGCCAGTTCCCCGGGATGGTTCATGCCTATTTCCCACACGGCCATTTCATCGGCGGGTTCCGCTTTCAGGATGCTGAGGGGGACGCCGATGTGGTTGTTCAGATTGCCTTCCGTGGCGACAGTGCGGAATTTCCGGGAGAGGACGGCGGCGGTCAGGTCCTTCGTGGAGGTTTTCCCATTGGACCCGGTCAGGCCCACGACGATCAGCTTCAGGTTGGAGCGCCACCAGGAGGCCAGTTTCTGCAGGGCGGTCAGCGTGTCTTCCACCAGGATGACGGCGCAGGAGGGATCAATGCCGGGTTCCACGCGGCTGACGACAACGGCCGCCGCAGTGCGGGAGGCCTCCGGTGCGAACAGGTTCCCGTCGAATTTTTCTCCGCCCAGGGCAAAGAAGACGGCATGCGGCGCCAGGGCGCGGCTGTCCGTGCAGACACCGCCGGAAGCGACCCTTTCAAAGGGGCCGCTGACCAGCTGTCCGCCGATAGCGTTGCAGATGCCGTGTGCCGTGAGGGAGGTCATGGGAATGATGGTCGTGTGTTATGCCTGCGTGAACTCGTCCTTGATGCGCATGTTGCGGCGCACTTCCTTGGCATCGCTGAAGTCGATGCGCCCCGTGGAAAGTTCCTGGTAGTTTTCATGACCCTTGCCGGCAATGAGAACGATGTCTCCCAGCCGGGCCTGGTCGATGGCCGTGGCAATGGCCCGTGCGCGGTCCGGGATGATGGCGTACCGGCCTTCCGGCATGCCCGCCGTGATCTGGTTGATGATGGATAGGGGTTCTTCACTCCTGGGATTGTCCGACGTGACGATGCATGCGTCCGACAGGCGTGCGGCCACGGCGCCCATCAGCGGACGCTTTCCCTTGTCCCGGTCCCCGCCGCAGCCGAATACGGTGATGAGACGGCGGGAGCACAGTTCCTTGAGCGTCTTGCAGACGTTTTCCAGGGCGTCCGGGGTGTGGGCGTAGTCAATGAAGATTTGTGCGCCGCCCGGATGGGTGAACAATTCCAGCCTGCCGGGCACCTGCGGAATGTTCTGGAGGCTGGCGATGGCGTCCCTCACGGGGATTCCTGCGCAGATGACGGCCGCCAGCGCCGCCAGACTGTTGTACATGTTGAACTTGCCGATCAGGGGTACGCGGACCAGGTAGCTTTTCCCCTTATATTCCAGCTCGTATTCGCTGCCCCTGGCCGTAGCGTGGTGCACGAGCATGCGGAAGTCCGCCCCCAGGGCGGAACCATAGGTTTTCACCGCCATGCGGCCGGAGAACATTTCCGCCAGGCGACGGCCGTAGGCGTCGTCAATGTTGATGACGGCCACGGGCTTGCGGCGGGATTTGGTGTCCGCCGCCATTTGCTCAAACAATTTCACCTTGGCCTGGAAGTAGTTTTCCATGGTGTGGTGGTAGTCCAGATGGTCCTGGGTCAGGTTCGTGAAGATGCCCACGTTGAAGTTGATGCCCGCCACGCGTTCCTGGTCCAGGGCATGAGAGGAGACCTCCATGGCTACTCCGCGGCAGCCGTTTTCCAACATTTCCTTCAGCAGGCGTTCCAGTTCCAGGGGACCCGGCGTGGTGTGGGTGGAGGGGGTAATTTCCTCCCCGTTGTCATAGGCGATGGTGCCGATCAGCCCGGCGCGCAGCCACGATTGCTTGAGGAGGGAATGGGCGATGTACGCCGTGGTGGTTTTCCCGTTCGTCCCGGTGACGCCGATCATGGACATGTGGCGGGAGGGGTGGCCGTTCCAGGCCGCTCCCATCAGGCTGACGGCCAGCCGTGAGTCAGCCACTTCCACCCAGGAGACCTTGGCGTCCATGGCCTGCTGCGTGCAGGGGGATTCCGCCACGACAGCGCATGCTCCGCGCCTGATGGCCTCCGGAATAAAGGCGTGCCCGTCGGCCTGCGTTCCTTTCAGGGCAATGTAGCAGGAGCCGGGCAGAACACGGCGGCTGTCGCATTCCAGATGGGAGATTTTCACCTGGCCGGAACCGGTGAGCGTATGCTTGGGAAGGTCTTTGAGAAGAGTAAGTAGCTTCATGATGTAGTTCTATCTGCGCGGCTGGTTGGACGGGGAAGCGGAGGCGGGAACCCGGGACGTTTTCTTGTCCGGATCTGCGGAAGGAGTATTCTTGGGAATGTTCATGGCCGCCGCCAGGCGCGTGGCCAGTTTCTGGAAGATGGGGGCGCAGACGGTGCCGCCGCCGGGGTGGCAGTGCTTGGAGGTGGGATCGTCAATGACCACCAGGCAGACGAAGGCCGGGTTTTCCACAGGCAGCATGCCCACAAAGGAAACGGTATAGCGGTTTTCATAATAGCCTCCGGTCGGCTTTACCTTGTGGGCGGTTCCTGTCTTGCCGCCTACGTTGTATCCTTCAATGCGGGCGCGCTTGGCGGTGCCGTCCATGTCTGTGACGTGAAAGAGCGCGTTCCGCAGATTTCTGGCCGTTTTTATGCTCATAACGCGGCAGACTTCCACAGGAGGGGAGGGCTGGAAGTTTTTGTCATCCACGTAGATGCCGTCCACCAGGCGGGGGCGCATGCGCACGCCGTCGTTGGCGATGGCGGCGTACGCCATGGCCACCTGCAGCGGAGAGACCATCAGGGAATAGCCGAAGCTGATGCGGGAGAAGTTGACGAAGTTGCTGCCATCCTGGCACTGGCTGTTGGTTTCCCCCGGCAGTTCGATGCCCGTCTTGGAGGAGAAGCCGTACAGGTCAAAGTATTTTTTATAAGTGGGCCAGCCCGCTTTCAGAGCGATACGGAAGGCGCCGGGGTTGCTGGATTTTTTCAGCACGCCTGCCAGCGTCAGAGCGTTGTAAAAGCGAGGCTTGTCCGTCACGGGGCGGGAGCCGGGCACGATGTAGGGCGTGCAGTTGATCATGGTGTCGAACGTGGCCTTGCCGGAATCCACGGCCGCCGTGGCCGCCACGATTTTGAACGTGGAGCCCGGTTCATAGAGGGATTGCACCGCGAAATGGTAGGCACCTTCCCGAAGGCCCTCCCGCGTATTTAAATTATAGTGGGGCCTGCTGGCCATCGCCAGAATGTTGCCGGTTTTAGGTTCCACCACGATGATGCAGCCCCTGGGCTTGTGTGTGCTGTCCGTATAGAAGGAAATGGCCGCATCCAGTTCCTCCTCCACAATGGTCTGGTATTCCATGTTCACCGTCAGACGCACGTTCAATCCGTCCACGGCGTCCTTGAAGCGGGAATCCGCGGAAGGGATGATGCGCCCGCGGCTGTCCTTCCGGCATTCCCGGATGCCGTCATGGCCCAGAAGCTGGTCGTCCAGCTGTTTTTCAAGGCCGGCAAGCGCGACGGGGTAGGGACCGCTGGTTTCCGTCTGGGCGATGTAGCCGAGAATGTGCACCATGCATTCAGGTACGGAATAGATGCGTTTGGAAGAGGTTTCAAACTGGAAACCCCGGATGCGGGCGTTCTGGATGGCTTCACGCAGAAGCTCCGCTTTTTCCTCCGACAGGTTTTTGGCGATGACGATGCGTCTTTTGGGGATTTTCCCGTCTTTTTCCACGGAGCTGATGATGTCCTGAACGCTCATGTCCGGCAGAAAGGGTGCAATGACCCTGGCGGCGTATTCCAGGTGGGCCTGAACGTATTCCTGCACCGTGGCCGGGTCGTAAAGCTCCTCCATTCTTTTTTGAGCCTTGTCCGTGCCTTCCGGTTCTTCCTCCGGTTCCTGGAGAAGAATTTTTGCCAGGTTGTATTCCTTGCTGCCGTTTTTCCTGCTGGCGGCCTGGTTGAGAATTTTCCTGCGGAATCCGGAGATGAGCCTTTCCTGCTCCTTTTCCGTTTCAGCTTCCGCCCAAAGGGGGGAGTGGACCGCCTTGGAATAGGCGAGCGCGTAGCTGATGACCTTGGGGTCGCTCAGGTGGTAGCCGTCCGCCACCAGGATGGAGCTGTGCATGTTGTTGGTGAGGATTTCCTCATTGGCATCCATGATGCGGCCACGCTGGGGGCGCAGTACCTCGCGTTCCAGAATGCCGCCGCTGGGGAGTCCTCCCGTTTTCCGCGGGGAGACAAGCTGGATGTTGACCAGGCCCAGCATGAGCCAGATGACCACGCCGCCCGCCACGCCGCACAGGACGAGGCTTCTTCTGGCGAATCTGGATTTCGTGAGCGTGGTCATGAACGGCGCGACGCGTTTAGTTGCCGGCCGCAGCGATGCGGGAGGCGTTTTTCGGTGAAATGTATTCTACGGCTGCGGGATCAATGGGCTGAAGGTTGGATTTGTCCTGGGCCAGCCTGTCGCGAATGGCCCATCGGCTGGTCAGGGAGGAGATTTTGGAACGGTAGTATTCCCCGGTAAGTTCGCAGGAGGCAATTTCGTCGTTCATCTGCTTGATATCGCGCGTAACCTGGATCTGGTCGTTTTTCAGGACTGCATAGGTGATGCCCGCGCCGCAGGTGAGGGAAGCGAAGGCAATGAGCCACATAATCATGCTTACGCTGATCTGGTGGCCGGTGAAATGCTGTTTGAATTTTTTCATGATGGTGGGAGCGGGAGAGCGGTGTCAGATGATTTTTTCCACGCCGCGCAATTTGGCGCTGCGGGAACGGGGGTTGGTTGAAAGTTCTTCCTCTCCCGCAGTGACTGGCTTGCGGGAAAGCAGACGGAAGCAGTAGTCCGGGTTGGGGCGCGGGGCAGGCCATTCCGGGCGGTCGATTTCCGGACGGCTGTGCAGATCGAAGAATTGCTTGACCCTGCGGTCTTCCAGGCTATGGAAGGTGATGACGGCCAGGCGTCCTCCCTTGCCGAGCAGGCCTACGGAGGAGGCCAGCAGTGAGTCCAGGGCGTCCAGCTCCCCGTTTACGGCGATGCGCAGGGCCTGGAAGGTGCGGGTGCCCGGATGCTGCCTGCCCTTGCGGGGCAAAACGGATTCCACTATCCGTGCAAGCTGTCCGGTGGTGGCGATGGGAGCCTGGGAACGGGCCTTCACGATGGCGCGGGCGATGGCGCGGGAGGCCCGCTCTTCCCCGTACTGCCAGAGAATGTCTGCAAGTTCCTCTTCCGGGGCTTCATTCACCAGGTTCCGGGCGGAAAAGGCGGAGCGGGTGTCCATGCGCATGTCCAGGGGGCCGTCCTCCCGGAAGGAGAAGCCGCGTGAAGCGGTGTCAAGCTGGTGGGAGGAAACGCCCAGGTCCGCCAGCAGGCCGTCCACCCGGGAAACGCCCTGCTGGGCGAGAAGGGATTCCACATCCTGAAAGTTGCCAGCAAGCACCTTGAAGCGGGAACCGAAGCGGGCAAGCTTGAGCGTGGCGGCGCGCCGTGCGTCCGGATCCCGGTCAATGCCCCATACGGTAGCTCCCTGTTCCAGGAGAAGTTCCGTGTGTCCTCCTCCGCCCAGCGTACAGTCCACGATGAGCTTGCCGGTGGCGGGGGCGAGCATTTCCACCGTCTCGTGCAGAAGGACAGTGGTGTGGCTGAAGTTCCCGGAGGAGTCTTCCTGCCCCTCCTTCGGAGCAGGGGCGGCCACAGTTTCCGCTTCACCGATTTCAGCCACCAATTCATCCAGTCTGGCGCCGACTTCCGTCGCTTTCAGAGCTTCCGTATGGTACGCGCTTTCCCAGTCCGCGGCGGGGGCCAGGGCTTTCCAGGAGCAGACCAGTTCATCCACTCCCATTTCTCCGGTCAGCTCCGCGATCACATGAACGTGGTTGCGGCAAATGCTCCACGCCAACAGACGGCAGGCCGCGCTGGCCGAGATGCCGTCCGCGAGCGCCTGGATGGCGTCCGTGCGGAGATGGGCTCCCGCGCCCGCGCGTAAAGAAAGCTCAACATGGTCCTCAAAGGCCCGGTTCAGGTCGGAGGACAATGCGCCCAGTTTGCCGTAGGCGCCCTTCTGGCCGGCCAGGGCCATTTCCGCGGTGATGCGGGCCTTCTGCTTCTGCCAGGCGATCATGTCCTGTGCCGGCAGGGCGTCATGCAGCCAGAAGACGATGGAATATGCCGTGACTTCCGCATCCAGTCCGGTCCTGGCGGCAATGCCCAGGCGGGAGACAAGCCAGCCCGGGCGCAACGCAAGCGTTGCGAAGGTGTCTGCCTGGTGCACGGACTGTGTAGACGGATCTGGAGGCATGAGAGGAGATCAGAAAATGCCGAAGGATTGGTTAATGTCGGAAATGCTGGCGTTTTCACGCAGGGCGACTTCTTCATAGGCCGAGGGTTCCCATAATTCGAAATAGCCGCCGCGGCCGGCGAGACGCACCGCGGAACTCAGTTGTGCATGCTCGCACATGGGTTTGGGAATCAGCAGCTTGCCCTGGGCGTTGATGATGGCTTCCACGCAATTTGCGTATAGTTTGCCGATGAACAGGTCGATCTGCGCTTCACTATAGCCTGGCGCAGATTTAATTTTTTCAATGAGTTGCAGGAATTTGTCCTTGGTGTAGACTTTCACCGTCGGCAGGTCAAGGCGCCGTCCGGATAGCAGGAGCAGGGCACAGCCTTCGCTTGGCCTCCATTCCGTCGGAATTGCAATCCGGTTTTTGGGGTCAAGCTTGTGCGTGTATGCACCAAATAGGTTGTCTGATACACTGCTCATCGCCTGCAAGTACACTACGTAGTGCTTTCAATACACTTTAATGCACCTGAAATGTCAACCCCGTACTGGATAAAGTCATTCTTTTCTTGCATGAATGCCGGGAAAAAAGCATTGATCCGGTCTTGCCCCGCCTACGGGAGAGGATTATATTTCCGCCCATGATGCAGTTTTGCGTGTTGGGCAGCGGCAGCGGAGGAAATGCCACCATTGTGAAAGCGGGGGATACCGTGTTGCTGGTGGATGCCGGGTTCAGCGCCGCAAGGCTCAGGGAAAGAATGAAATATGCCGGAGTAGAACCGGACGACTTGGATGCCATTCTGCTTACTCACGAACACGCCGACCACATGAAGGGCGTGCATCAGTTCACCAGAAAGCACGCCGTGCGCGTGTACGCCACGCGTCATACTGCCATGTGCGTCCAGGAAAAGGCTCCGGAAGCTCCCTGGACCTATTTTGAAAAAGGACAGTCTTTCAAGATAGGGGATATTGTCATTACGCCTTTTCCCACCTACCATGATGCCGTGGACCCCGTGGGCTTCAAGTTTGAGACGGAACAGTCCAGCCTAGGCTTTATCAGCGATACCGGGCAGGCGCCCGGATGCGTGGCGGAATATCTGTCCATGGTGGACAGCCTGGTAGTGGAATCCAATTACGATCCGGAGATGCTGGCGGCTACGCCCAAAAGGCCGTGGCCGCTGAAACAGCGCATAGCGTCCGGACACGGCCATCTTTCCAACGAACAGGCGTGCGACCTGTTGAGGCGTGTGGCGCACAATGCCCTGAAAAATGTTGTTTTGGCCCATTTAAGCGCTGAAAGCAATTCTCCGGCGTTGGCAGAAAGCCTGATGCGTGCTACATTGCATGACATAGGTCTCGGCTCCACCTCCCTGTTCTGCGCCATGCAGGATTCATCTCTTCCGTGGATACGGGTGTGCTGATCCCCGTTTTTCTTCCTTCCCCCGCCCCGTCATGTTCCTCTCCATCTGTGAAATCATGAGTACCATCATTGGCGCCCTGGCGGGATCCATTGCTTCTTCGCGGGTGAAGATGGACTTGTTCGGCGTGATCGTGTGCGGAACGCTGGCCGCTCTGGGCGGAGGAACCGTGCGCGACCTGCTGCTGGATATCCCGGTGTACTGGACGCTTCCCAGTGGGGAAATTTTTGTTCTTGCCGCCGTCATTACCAGTCTGGCGACCTTCTACCTGGCCCAGAAGTATCCGCCGCCCCTGGGAACCATCCGCGTGGCGGACGCCATTGTGCTGGCCCTCTTCGGCATGATTGGCACGGAAAAATCATATTTGCACGGCTATACGCCTACCGTTTCCGTGATGATGGGGATCTGCACCGGCGTGGCGGGAGGCCTGCTGCGCGATGTGCTGACCGGAAACGTTCCCTACGTTTTCCGTCCCGGTGAATTGTATGCCACGGCGGCGCTCATGGGCGGCGTGGCCTATGCCGCGCTCTCTTATCTGGGCATCGACTCTTCCACCTGCTTTGTGACGGGGTTCGTCGTGACGCTTTCCGTACGCCTGGCGGCCATTCGCTGGAACTGGAACCTGCCTTCCTACATTCCGCTGTTTTCTCCGGAAGCGGAGGCGGAAGTTTCCGAAGATTCTGAACCGTAAGGCGTAAAAGTCTTCGTGAATATCCCGCAAAAACAAGTACCGTGAAGCAGGGAGAAGGTTGCGGAACATTTTAAAATGGAAGTATTAAGACATCATGGACATTGAGCCAGTTGTTGCTGTTTTCGCTCTCCGGATGCAGGAAATTGTCCGTTTCATTGGAGACGACGGCTCTTGTTCAAGATTTTTGTCATTGTCGGAATTTGTAAAGTAAATAAATTCAATTATTTCTGTAGATTTATTGATCTCCATTGCCCAGCAGTTGATCACATTACGGTTGAATTTATTTCCTTCATGGGTATCCACTTCTCCTATCTTGAAATCATTTTGATAAATGTTGCTGTTAAGGGTGTCCTCTCCCATATGCCATTCCTGTGCATGCACCATACTTCCTGATGTATTTTCCCCGTTGGCAATGAAAGGATGATCAATTCCCATATGCCTTTTTTCCCAGGCCGTTACGGATGGATGCCGGAACGCCGGAAAAATTGTCCTGTCGCCATAACAGCAGGTTGCCGGCTGTTGCAGCCCAGGACAAATTGTAAGCGGTGCCGTCCCATCATTTTTTGGGGAATTTACGAAGACCTTCCGCGGGAAAATATGTTTTTGCCTGAACAGGAAGGATGCAGAAGGAGGAAACAGCGCGAAAATAAAGTAACCCGCGCATGAGAGATATATTGAAGATAATCAATAAGATTTGCTATCATCCTTGCCAAGGTATTACTTTCCCAGGCAGAAGGAGGAAAAAATGGCTCCCAGCACGTCTTCCGTGTCCACGGCTCCCGTGATTTCCCCCAGATGGGCCAGAGCTTCCCGCAGTTCCAGAGCCGTGAATTCCGGGCTTTCCTGCCGGGAGATGGATTCCGAGGCCAGGTGGACGTGTTCCAGGCACAGGCCCAGTTCATGCTGGTGCCTGGCGTTGATGGCCACCAGGGAGCTTCCCGCTTCACAGGGCAGTTGGGATGCAAAGGTGCGGATAATGGCTTCTTCCAGCTCTTTCCTGCCTTCTCCCGTGGAACAGGAGAAATGGATTCCGGAAACTTCCTGCCAGTCCGAATGGATCCCCAGGTCGCATTTGTTCAGGATTAGCAGGCTGGGCGTATTGCGGTTTTCAGCCAGAAGAGGGGCGGTCCGCGGAAGGGAGGCGTCCATCACTTCCAGAACCAGGTCTGCGGTTTCCAGTGCCCTGTTAGTTCGCAGAATGCCGGCCTGTTCAATGACGTCGGAGGATTCCCTGACTCCTGCCGTGTCAATCAGGCGCAGGGCCAGCCCGGCGATCTGGATGGATTCTTCCACGGTGTCCCGCGTGGTTCCGGCAATGTTGCTGACAATGGCGCGTTCGTATCCCAGCAAGGTGTTGAGCAGGCTGGATTTGCCGACGTTGGGCGGTCCTGCGATGGCTGTCCGGATACCCTCCCTCAACAGGCGTCCTGCGGCAGCCGAACCCAGCAGGCCGGAAAGCTGTTCTTCTGCGTTGCCGAGCCGTGAGAGAAGGGCGGACGCAGTGTCCGGAGAAATATCCTCGTCCGGGAAATCAATATAGGCTTCCACATGTGCCAGGACGTGGACAAGCTCGTCCTTAAGTTCATCCACCCGTGCCCCGATGTTTCCGTCCAGCTGGGATTGCGCGGCTCTCAGCGCCAGATCGCTTCCCGCGGAGATTACGTCCATGACGGCTTCCGCCTGGGTCAGGTCCATTCGTCCGTTCAGGAAGGCCCTTTTCGTAAATTCTCCCGGTTCCGCCGGAGATGCCCCGCACCGGTACAGGCGTTTCAGGAGGCGTTCCGTTACCAGCATGCCGCCGTGGCAGGAAATCTCCACCGTATCTTCCCCCGTATAGCTGGCGGGAGCCGGGAAGTAGGTAAGCAGCACCTGGTCGATGGGGGTGCCTTCCGCATCCAGCAGATGAGTCAAGACGGCGCGGCGGGGATGCAGGCGCTCCGCAAGACTCGGGCGGGTGCATTTGGCCAGGATCTCCATACACCGACCACCGCTCATGCGGATGATGGCGATGGCTCCCTGGCCTGCGGCGGTCGCCTGGGCGGCTATGGTGCGTTCCGGACCAATCATGACTCTATGGATTCAAAGAAGCCGCCGCCAAGCAGTTTGCCGCCATCGTAAAACGCGCATACCTGCCCCACGGCCAGGGCGCGCAGCGGCACGTCAAAGCTCAGGCGCACCTTTCCTTCCTCCAGATATTCGCAGGCGGCCCATTCCGCCTTGGCGCGGTAGCGCGGCTGGGCCATAATGCGGGAGGGCAACGGTAACAGGGTGTTGGAGATGCCGCCGACAACCGCATGGGAGGCATACAGGCCCTGTGTGGAAGTCTCTTCATACCCCAGGATAAGCTGGTTGCGCTTCACGTCCTTCCCCACGACGACGTACGCGACTCCTTCCCGCGGAGAAGCCACTCCGTGTCCCTTCCTCTGACCCATCGTGAAAAGGTGCAGTCCGTTGTGGGTGCCGAGAATCCTGCCTTCCGTATCCACAATTTTTCCGGGTTTGTCCGGCAGGTAGTGCCGCAGGAAGTCGCTCATCTTCACCTGGCCGATGAAGCAGATGCCCTGGCTGTCTTTCTTGTGGGCTGTGGGAAGGCCGTATTTGTCCGCCAGCGCGCGTACTTCCGGTTTCAGCAGATCGCCCAGGGGAAACATGGCCTTGGCAATCTGGGCGGGCCGCATCAGAGAGAGGAAATAGGACTGGTCCTTGTTTGGGTCACGGCCGCGCAGGATGAAGGAGCCCTGCGGCGTGTCGAGCCTGCGGGCATAGTGGCCGGTGGCGACGTACTCGAATCCTTGTTCCAGGGCATAATCCAGAAACACGCCGAATTTCATTTCTCGGTTGCATAGCACATCCGGATTCGGCGTGCAGCCGGCACGGTAGCCTTCAATCAAATAGTTCACGATGCGTGCGCGGTATTTTTCCACGAGGTCGATCACACGGAATTCGATCCCGATTTTTTGAGCGACAGCCAGCGCGTCCCGAATGTCCTGTTCCCATGGGCATTCCCCGGGAATGCCTTCATCATTCACCCAGTTTTTCATGTAAGCCCCCACGACTTCATGGCCCTGCTCCACGAGCAGCGCCGCCGCAACGGAACTGTCCACTCCGCCGGATAAGCCTACAAGAATACGTGCCACTGTGCTGGAAGGAAAATTGATGCCGACGCTCCCTGTCTCCGTTTGCGAGATTCGCTGCGCCAACTCCTGTAAATCAAATATGGCCCGGCAAGCCAAGGAAAAAGTGGCATCATTACGTGATGGGAAAGGCTTTCCCATTGGTCAGAAGGAAGGGATGTGGCGGACGGATCCAGTGTTTCAGGAGGTGAAGTCCTCCGTATGGGAAGATAACCGTCTGGAAAGATTTGAATTTATGATTTTTTTGTCTGATTGCGATTTAGGCGACTGATACGATTTATGGAAAGACTGTTTTTTTGAGAAACTGCCTTTTTTGATCATGGTGCTGTCCGGGCTGTTTTCGATCCGTCTTATTATTAATTGACTTTAAATGCTTTTACCATGTGGCTGAATAAATTAGGTGGAGGCGTATGCATAGCGTTCTGGATACTTTATGCGTTGCTGTCATGTTATTTTTTAATTAGTTTTTTGAATTTCAACAAGTTGTGATATGATTATTTGCGGTATTATGGACAATGGATGGAAGGATTGATGCCATGCAGGGATTTATTTGATCAAAAAGGGCCGTTGATCTGATCTATGGAGTGACCTTTTTATTGTTCAAATGATTTTGGCTGGTCTTTCTGCTGGAGCTGGTGACCATATTTGTTTCCATGGCATTCAGTTATAAGATTGATGTTCTATTTGTTTCCGCCAAAAAGGCGTTTTTTATTTTTTTGCTGCTTGTTTTACTCCTTTGCAGTTTTCCCTATTATGGAGAGAATATACGGTTACCGTTTATACTCCAGCACGTGGCAGAATGGATGAAGTGCCGCATTGGTTACTTTGAAATCCGTTCGATGAAAATAAACACCATACCGGGGGCGCATTATGCCCTTACTTGTACAACTGGCTGTACCGTGAAAGCCATTCTCAATGACGGAAAGAGGTCTCTCACCATACTGGAAGTAACTGCTGCCGGACAATTCTGTTTTACCGCTCCTACGGAAACCGTAGAGGTCTCCGATGAGAATGCCCTTGTAACGCAGACTTTTAAGGGCGCCGTTTTGGGATTGTCTGCCCAAGACGGCGGTATTAAAAACGGTGAGGATGCTGTTCTGAAGAATTTGACAGCCCAGGGAGGTACGTTTTCCAGCACTGTGAACGCCAACGGGGGGATTAATATTCCCGTAGCTCCATCCATGGACACGCAGGCGGCCAGATTCCGCGAGGTGCAGCTTCTTCAGGAGATGGAGTTTTCTCCATTGAGGACTTATTTCAAGTCTCCCGACCCTGTTCCCTTTGGCGTGCTTCTGGACCGTTTTTGGTGGGCTGCCAACAGAGATAATATGCCGGCATGGACAGTAGCCACGGCCGAGTTTTCCCAGATCAGTCCTGACTATTTCAATTTCGATTACGACAGCTTGACGAGTTGCTATTTTCCGATGTCCTGCGGTTTGGGGTTTGGACGGTGTTTCGATTCCATCGCCATCGGCAATGTTGCTTTCAATGCGGATTACGCGAGCCTGGATGGAGATCCGTTTGTCACGCCCGCGGATTATATGAGGTATTGGGTTGATGTTCAGATTGGCCGTCCGGCCAATGCTCAGTGCAGCGTGTTTGTCCGCATGTTCTGGTGGGATCGTGGTTCCAACAGTCTCGTCAATACCGAGTATCGCTCTTCAGTTCCTGACAGTCTTGCGTTGCGGGGGGTGGCCTTGTCCATGACGAGTGAGTTTTCCGGGGTGTGGCTGGTTGGTTTTGATAAGAAGGTTGGCCGTCTTGTTTCCTATAAGGTTTTGCCGGAGACGTTTGAAGGGAGTTCCTATCGTGGGGTACTATCCAATAATAGATTGTCTCTGGCAAAGACAGGATGGCATGCGGCTATGGGAGTCCATGCTCCCCGGTATTATGGAGGGACTGTTGTGGGAGAGTGGTGCAGTTTGATTCAGGCCAGTTAGAGTTATGAGTGAAAGACAATTACAAATTCAGTTTCCCCGGCCCGGAGTGTGGGAGGAGTTTACGATGACCGCCGTGTACCGGGATGCGGAGGGTTACATCCGCACGGACCGCTATACGCAAAAAGAAATACCCTCCAATTATCTGGAGGCGTTTGCGGGAGTAGTGTCTGTCCTGTGCGTTTTGTCGGATGACTGGCAGGCCAGACAGGTGTGGGCGTGTTTGCATGATGCTCCTGCCTTGGAAGAGGAAGATTTTCAGGATTCCTCGAATATTGCAGAAGTCGTAGTTCTGACGGTGGAA
Organism: Akkermansia sp. RCC_12PD; assembly: GCF_036417355.1. Taxonomy (NCBI): domain Bacteria; kingdom Pseudomonadati; phylum Verrucomicrobiota; class Verrucomicrobiia; order Verrucomicrobiales; family Akkermansiaceae; genus Akkermansia; species Akkermansia sp. RCC_12PD. The sequence continues at coordinate 1,522,206 of NZ_CP143889.1, forward strand.
GCGGTTAATGCCGGAGGCGGACGCCGCATGTTTACATCCGCACATTATCCGAAGTTCGCGATTGATGCTGATACCGCCGTGGCGTTTTTCAAGCATTTTACCGGGTTCGGTAACAGTGGCATGAAAAATGGAATTGAAGTGGCTGGACGGAAAAAGCTACTGCTACACGGCGAAAAATCATGACTTCAGATCCTGCATGATGCGTTTTGCAAGCTGCCGTGCGGTAGAATTTTGATCGGCCGGCAATTCCCGGAGCCATTGTTCCCGTTTCAACCAGGTGCGCTGGCGTTTGGCGTATTGCCGGGTGGCAAGAGCCAGTTTCGCTTGGCAGATTTCACGAGTAATCTCCCCGCGAAGCATGCTGCGTATTAATGCTAGACCCAGGGTCCGTTCCGCCGTGGCGGAGCAGGGCCCCAGGGTGGCTATTTCTTCCACGGCTCCCTCTTGCATCATGCGCGCGGCGCGGAGAGCGATTCTGCTGTCCAGTTCCGGAACCTCCCTGGTGATGGCCCAGCCAGGCCCCCGAGGCGGCTTCAGCCAGTTCCGTTTCCAGAAGGAGAGGGGTTTTCCTCCGGCAAGGACAATTTCCAGATTGCGTTCCACATACCGCCGATTGGAGGAATTGGTCAGGACTGCACCTTCCGGGTCCAGGGAAGCCAGCCTGGCGTACAATTCTTCCGTGGAATAGTTCGCAAAAGAGGCGCGGAGGGCGGCATTCCCCGGCGGCGCTTCCGACAGGCCGTGAGAAAGGAATTTGAAGTACAGGCCGGAACCGCCCGTGATGATGGCCGTTTTTCCGCGGGAATGAATATCCTTCACGCACCGCATGGCGCGGTGGTAGTGTTCCGTGGCGTCCCAGGGCATTTGGACTGGAATGATGGAAACCATGTGGTGGAGAATGCGCGCCCGATCTTCCGGGGAAGGAGCCGCCGTCAGGATGGGAAGTTCCCGGTAGACCTGATAGGCGTCCGAACTGACGATCTCTGCTCCCAGCATTTCCGCCAGTTCCACAGCCACGGCGGATTTTCCCGACCCGGTGGGACCTGCCAGGAACAAGGTCATGGGAAACGCTATTTTGTTGGGGGGAAAAGTTTCAATCATAACATGGAGCAATGGCGGATAGTGCTTGTTGTTTCCGTGAGATACCTAAAAGCTGTTGAAGAAAAGGGTAAAGTGAAGACGAGATGGCTTCATATTTCAGGGCGTTGAGATGCAGGGCGCCCTAAGTGTAAAGGTTGGTATCCTTTCCCGGAAGTAAGAAATAGAGGGGAGGAATACGGACATTTTTTCAAAATCCTGTTTGAACAGCATTTTTTGAATATTTCTGTGCGCGATCCTTTTTGGTAATAAGCAGTGGAATGATAATGATGACGGTTGTTTCAGGGCTGTAAATTTCCTTGTTTTTTTAACGATGGCCATATTTCTTAAAAGAGTCGGCCAACCCAGACTTTTTTGTCCTCTCATATTCATGACTCCTGAAGGGAGGAAAGAGATGCTCTGTTCCAGAAAAGAAAGGGGATGAGCAGCGTATAACGCCGTTTGAACGCTTTTTTCCAGGAATTATTTCGACCCATGAAATAGGCTGCCAAAATCAGGAAGAATGCCACCCAGCCATTGAACACCGGCAGCCGGAACATGCTGGCGAAAGAAAAAATCGGCGTATGGACACATGCAATCAGGCATGCTGCAAGAAATCTGGATATGTCAATCCAATGTTCTTGGGATGATGCGTTTTTATCAGAAAGATTTGTTTGAGGAATTTGAGATGTCATGACAGAATCTGCCTTTTGGCAGTCCTGAGGCAGGCAAGAGAAATGTTCAAGGGTAGATGGCTCCCGGTGTTTCTCAAGGATGTTTGAGGCGTTCGGGAAGAGGTTTGTTCTCTGCGGGATTGCCGATGGCGAGACAGCCGGAGGGAACGTCTCTGGTGACGACGGCTCCCGCGGCGACCACGGCTCCGGGACCGATGGTGACGCCTTTCAGAATAATGGCTCTGGCGCCAATGAAGCATCCTTCCCCGATATGAATGGGGCGCCCCTGCTCCGGTTGTCCCCAGGTATTCCCCCATCTGGCGCCGCGCAGGGGATAGTGCATGTCATTGTCCAGAATCAGCGCGTTTGCGCCTATCAAGGTGTGGCGCCCTATGTGGATGCCGTTGACGCAGACCAGAGTGGCTCCGCTGACGCCGCAGCCGTCTTCCAGAGTAATGCGGGCTTCATGTGAAAGAGCCGCCAGGCAGGCATGATGGGAAAGAACCGGATTCATCCGTGCCATGGAGTGGATGGTGACGCCGTTGCCGATGGTGATGGAAGCTCCCGGGAATTTTTTGATCCGAGGCAGTCCGGACAGGATGACGCCCGTTCCGGTACGCACTCCCCGGAGTTTGAGGAGCAGGCATCCTATTCCGGAGAGCAGATGGATAAGGAATAATTTCATCAGCGTAAATGCAGCATGGTGTGATAACGTGAGAGGCAATCAGCCGCTGTTTGCTCTGCGTCAAGCAGACGGCGGCATTCCTGATGTTCCTCCATTCCCATGGAAAGGGCCGTATCCAGGTCTTTGGAAAGTTTCAGTGCGGCTTCCCTGATGGCTCCGCTGTCGCGGACTGGGATGATGTATCCCGATATTCCATCTTTGACATATTGGACCTGCCCCCCTTCCGCCGTGGTGATTACCGGGAGGCCCATGACTCTTGCCTCCTTCACGATGTTGGGACAACAGTCCGCCAGGGTGGGATGCGCCAGGAACCACGCTGTGGAGAGATGCTGTTGGAGTTCTGGGCGGGAAATGCTGCCCAGCCAGTGGATATTAGGCGTAGATTGGGCTTCCAGACGTTCTCTGAGAGCGCCTCTGCCTGCAATGAATAGCTGGATATGCGCAAGATCCGGATGCGAGAAAGCCTCCACCAGGTAGGAGATGCCCTTCAATTCATAAATAGTTCCGGCAAAGAAGCAGGAGGGTGTTGGAGAAGGTCTTCTGGCAAGATGGTAGAAGGAGGGCTCCACTCCGTATTCCATGCAGGAAAGCCGGGCATGGGGAGCAATCTCCGCAACGCGGTCGCACGCCCAGGGAGATTCACATGTAATCAGGTCATAATGCCTGACGGCCAATCGTTCCCAGAACGCCTGCATATGCAGGAGAAAAGCCTGCGGCGCGCGCTGGCAATAAGCGGTAAGGGCGCCTTGGTAGGAAAGGAGCTTCTTTCCCCGGAAGGTTCTTCCCGCCATCGCGTAAGCCTGTTCCACGCCCCATATGTGCAGGAGATCCGGCCGTATGCCGTTCAGGGTTTTGCGTATCCTCCGAACCGTTAGAAAATGGGCTGTAAGGATATTTTTGCCCATACTGCCCAGGGGAAGGATGTGGATAGTTTGGTTGTGCGTGTGGATAGTCTCCCCGGTAGAAACATCTTTACTGATTGTAATCCAATGGATATCAAAATCTTTCTGGTATTCCAAGGCATGGAAGAGGGCAAAAAGCCAGGGAATTGTACGCTGATCCTTGTCGCGAAAGGGAGCCAATAGCCGGCCAAGTGGCAGGTCGGCTGCTATGGCTAATACGGGGCGAAGGCGTTTAGTCGGCATGGCTTGAAGAATAGAGTTGGACGGAGGTGGAGGATAGCAAAGCGCTTGCGAACGGAGCAGGATACGGACGAAGACTTTTTTTGCGGATGGAGAAACTTATAAAAAATCCTGAATCCAGCAGACGGGCGATGAGGTGAATATCCCGGTTCAGGGAGTTCACGCTGTGTTTCGTTTCACAGGCATCCAGGTCTGCGTGGAGGGGAAATGTACGCAGCGATGAAGTGCCGCCCCTTGCTCATGAGCAACAACATAAATGAAAAGGAGGAATAAAGCAAGAACGCTGTATGAATCTTTACCGGATTCTTCCTTATACGGGGCAAGTTGTGAGTTTGTTTTTTATTCGGCGGTTGGAGGCAATGCGGTTCCGGGGAGAGGCTGTTTAAGACGCTTTGGAATTGTCTAATATGCCAACAGCTATTCATGCTTCAGCCTGGAATCTTTTTCCCGTTTAAGGCGGCGTTATCTCTGGCATATCCTTTTGCTTTCCTGCCGGAGAGGCGGCCTGCTTCAGCTCCCCTGACCGTGATGGATAAACTGCGCCTTCCGGTCAGCAATTTGACGCGGCGGTACTCAACCTGATGGCGAAGGAAAGTGCGGGAAAACCCCGTGCGGCGATCCGTGAATGATTTTCTTACGCCTCCGTGGCGCTGAAATCCTCTACGGACTCAGACACAATGGCGTTGATTTCCATGGTGGAAAACCCGTAATACGCCGGGTTCAGGCCGGACAGGCCGACATGCTGAGTCAGCGTCCCTATTCATACTTGCTGGATTCCCGTTGTGCCGGAATTGTCAATATCTAGGTAAACTTTCCCCAGGAAATTGCTCTCAAAGCAATGTGTCCCGCGCACCGTCGCTATCTTCATGCAGGGGGGTGTCGTTGAGCCGGAATGAACCAGACACAGTGCCCCTCGTTCCTCAGTATCTATCTGTCCATCCTGGTACTGTTCATAAACAATCTTCGCGACGCACAGGGGAATCCGCTGGTTTCCAGCAGCCTTGGCAAGAGAATGCTTCTTTTCACCTTCATCCCGGCCTCCTGATTGGACCAGTAAACCTCCCGGACGCGTACATGGTAACCACCTGCAACGGCGTCACGCGCGGGATTGAACGTCATATCCAGAATCTCTCCGAAAAAAGAACCGGAGGCGGAAGGAATAAGCGTGAAAGAATCCATCCCCAGCCCCGCGAGGAAGACGGCGGGGACCTTATAAACAGGCAGCGTCACCTTGCAGGAACCTGGGACAGGGAAACCGGCAGCGCAAAACCGCGCGTCCCGCTATAATTATGATAGGAATGGCCCGATTCGGCAAACCCGATCCTAGCCGAGACCGCTGTTTGCGCAGGCACCCGCAACCCGATGGAGACAGGGGCAACGGCCTCATCAAATGAGGAGCCTCCGGTGGCGGAACAGGAAGATTTCACAGGATAAGACGGGTGGGAAAAGCACTCGGCCGCCAAGGCCAGCCCCGCGGCATAAAGACGGCTGACCGCCGCCGTGTCCGTCGGAGCGCCCACGGCCAGCGAATGTTGATGCCCCCGTTGTCATTGATGGACCCTGTAAAAGTTCCGGGCTCCGCCGTCAGGTGCTTCAACACGGCATCTTCTCCCGGCAGGATGCCGCCCCGGACGGACAATCCCGGAACGGCTGTTTTGGAAGCCTTTGTGATCAGGGCGTCGCCGACGGATACTTCCACAGAATCCGTCGGAGCCGTAAAACCGTGTTGGCCTTTTTCCTGCGCCTCCAGAATAAGCATGGAATCCCCGCCGGTGTTTAACACAGCGCGAACGGTACAGGCTTTTGTACAAGTTACTGCATAAGAACTTCCCTTAATGGTATCGACTTTCATAAACGAATCGCCGGGGAAGTCATCAGGTCTAAAACGTTGACGTGTTCTGGAAAGCGTTTACGGACGGACATTTCCGGATGCAGCGCAATTCCTGAATGTAAGGAAATGGGAATGACCCGCTGGAAGGAAAATGACTGGAGCCGGTATTCCGTGATGAAGGATGGCGTTGAAAATCGGACGGATGCCGGGAAAATACGGGAACAGCCGCCGCAATCCTGCCGGTATTCCCGTGCAAGGGCTGTTCGCTTTTCTGCGGCAGGCATTTGGCCCGTGTTTTGCTGCCTGCGGAAATGCCGAATTTTCTCATGGAACAATCATTGGGCCTGGCAGGGAAGAGAGGGAAGGTGCAGGTGGTAAAACGGAGCGGAATTCATACGACGGACACGGATCGCGCGATGCGGGAAATATGTATGGCAGGCGTTCTCGTTTTATTTTTGCAGCCGGACTCTTAACTTTTGCAGCAACAGGAGAGGTAATGAAAAAATGATGACATTCAGGCAGTTGAATGAAACGAACAGAGCAATCCAGAGGCTGGTCAGGGTGCCCGTCATGGCTTTTCTCTCACGAATGTAGGGCAGCCACGCGTTGAGCCGGCTGCACATGATCCGGTCAATCCAGAAGCCCTGGGACATGCTTTGGTAATAATTCATGGCGGCGCGTGCGTCTTCCCGGTTTGTGGGGATGGCCATGAAATGCCTGAAAATGGCGGCATCCTGCTCCACTTTCGTATTCAGGTCAATGGGGGTGTACACGGCGGAATCCCGCCTTTGCCTGTACAGGACGGTGATGGAGTCATTGACGCCGATTATGGGGTGGAGGGAGGCGATGGACGCAAATGCGACAAGGTCTTCGCCATAGCGGAGATCCTCGGGGAACATGCCCCCTTCCGGGATGGCGTCACGGCGGATGATCGTCGATGATGTATGAATCCGAAAGTTATGGTCGGTAAAATAATGACACAGGCGTAAAACGGGCTGTTCTCCGGGATGAATATTTTTTTTATCCTGTTCGGGGGAAAAGCTCTTGGCATAGTTGGACGTGTACCATGCTGCGTTGGGATGAGCCTGAAAAAAATGGGCGGCGTGGCTTAAGTGCTCAGGCAGCCATATGTCGTCTCCATCCAGAAAGGCAATATAAGTGCCTTTGGCCGCGTTGATGGCGATATTGCGCGCGCATGATACGCCTTTGTTACGTTGATGGAGTACGGTAAGACGCGGATTGTCAAGCCTGTCCAGCAGTTCTGCCGTGCCGTCCGTAGAACCATCGTCAACGATGATGATTTCATAATCATCCCACAACTGGTCTTTAATTCCCGAAAGCGTCTCCTGAATATAATCCACTAAATTATAGACGGGGATAATAATACTGAAAAAAGGGACGCGGGAAGGCATTGTTATGTTACGGAATATTTCTCCGGATGAGGCTTGAAGTTAAACTGCGCAGAATACAGTATAAGCGGTACTATAGAAATTTCCTATTCGTGGTCAATGGCAAAGAAAGGGAATATCGACGATTCCCGCAGGAACGGGAAAAGTTCTTCTTGAATATTGTCTCTAATTCCTTTAGGGAAAGTTTGACTGTTATACGTTCATGAAAGTTCTCATCTCCGGCATGGCCTCATGGCATATGGACAAAACGGCTGCTTCCTTTGAGAAGCTGGGCTGTTTGTCCGGCATGTGGGTGAGCAGCAAAAACAGGGGGCTTCCCCTTGGGAAATATAAGCGCATTTGGCCCTACCATTTGGGCATGAAGCCTTTTTACCATGCTGCCCCTGCTTATCTTGAAGAGGAGATGAGGTGGAGGAGCCTTTGGCTTTATGATTGTTGGGTAAGGAGGCAGGAGCTCCCTGCCGATGTGGATGTCGTGCAGTGCCCGATGGGTTCTTGTACGCCTGTGTTTGACCTGGCTGAAGCTTCCGGAAGAACCATTCTAAAGGTGTTCGAAGCCATGAACGGGCATCCCACTACGCAACGCGGCTATTGGCAGCGGGAGGCGGATATCTATTCCCCCGGTTTCCGGATTCCCGTAGGAGAAAAAGTGTGGAGCCGCATGAACCGGGAAATTCATCGGGCCGATTGTGTTTTATGTCCCAGTACCTATGTTATGGAGAGTATGGTGGCCAATGGCGTTTCACCGGAAAAATGCCTGCTGAATCATTTTGGCGCGGACACTTCCCTCTTTTTCAAAAGAAAAAAGGAAGACATCCCTTCCTTCCCCAAATTCATCATTACGGGGAGCCTGACGGTTCGGAAAGGCCATCAGTACCTTTTCCTGGCTTTTCAGAAATTGGTCGAGCGATATCCCGATGCGGAGCTGCATGTATACGGAGGCATCCGGCCCGATTTCCGGCTGCTGTGGGAGAAATGGAAAACCTGCCCGCATTTGTATCATCATGGGTCCGTAGCCCAGCAGGAACTGGCGCGCCAGCTCGGCTCGTGTACGGCGTTTATACTTCCTTCCCTGGAAGAGGGGTTCGCCCGTTCGCTGCTGGAAGCCATGGCTGTGGGGTTGCCCATCATTGCGACTCACGAATCCGGGGCTACAACGCTGCTGGATGACAGGTCCGCCAGGATCATCCCTGCCGCCGATGCGGAGGCTATTTACTGGGCCATGAGGGAACTGTGCGACAACCCCGCCTTGGTGCACAGCCTGGGCGAGCAGGCGTATGCAGCGTTTGGCGGTTCGGAAAATACCTGGGAAGCCTACGCCGGGCGTCTTGCTGAAGCCTATCGGGAACGGCTGGAACGCTTGCGGGGAAGCGCTCAAAACGGACTCTGCGGCTAGGGAAAGGAAGGCGGCTTCTTATTTCCGGGCCGAACACAGGGAACTGAGGAGAAGAAGGTATTTGGCTGCAACTCGAGAGATGCGGGCAAGGAAAAAGGCTGTATTTTTCTGCGGAGTTCTGAAATTGAGCAGCATATCCATATAATAAGGGGCGATGGGCGAGGCTAGCAAAAGCCGGTAGTCATCCAGTATGGCGGCCGGCAGGGTCTCCTTCAGGGATCTGGCGTCTTCCTTAAGCATGGTTGCCGCGGCGGTGTGGCTGATGCCCGTCGTGTCAAAATAAGCGATAAATTCGTTGATGGGCTTGAACGTGGCTGACTCATGAAACAGAAGTGAAAGCAGCATTTTCCTGTCAGCGCAAATTCTGTAAGTCTCATCGAACGGATGCTTGCGGCAAAGCCGTGTTCTCATGAATGCCGCCTGGTGGCAGAAGTTTTTGATGATGAAATACAGGGTGCCATTTCTCCACGGCGGGGATGCCTTCCCGCCTGACCCCCCTGTCGTTATTACCCTTCCGCAAAACACGTCGGGAGCAGTTCCCTTCCGGTGCATGTCGGCAAGAACTTGAGAGGAATAGAAACAATCTCCGGAATTGAGAAAGCAGACATATTCCCCATGTGCCTGTTTCAGCCCCTTGTTCATGGCATTGTAAATGCCGGTATCCCGTTCGCTGGCCCAGTATGAGAGGGCGCCCTGGTATTCTCTGATGACTTCGGCGCTGCCGTCTGAAGAACCTCCATCAATGATGATATATTCATAATCGGTGCATTCCTGTTTGATGACGCTTTGGATGGTTTTTTCCAAACCTGCCCGGTTGTTCAGGTTGATGGTGACGATGCTGAATCTGGGAGGAGTGTCCTTCATGTTTTTTTGGTGGCACCTGATGATCTTAATTTATAGGGGAAGCGGCGTAGCAGGTCTCTTGCGCCCTGGCTGATGCATAATAGCAGAATGCCGTAACATACCGAGAAAGGCGCGCAGAGGCAGACTGCGTAGGACAGCCATGAACCGAATGAGGAACTGTGGTTGGGGAAAAGCGTAAGAAAAGGTTTGCTGATAAAATGAAAAGCCGTGTATAAAATGGCAAAGGCAAGCAGAAGGGGAAAAGTTTTTTTCCAGTACAGCAGGTAGGAAGTTTGCAATCCCCGGGAAAAAAGGTAATAGGGTTTCCATAGGACAATGATAAGCGCTGTACTGATGATCTTGCCCAGCAGAATACCATTGATGCCCAGATAAAAGGCTGTGGCAACGGTAATGCCGACGTTGAGAATCACTTCCGTCCAGGCGGCCCATGTGTCTGCATACAAACCGAAAGCCGTATTGAACATATCTACCGTGCCGCGGGTAATCATGATAAATACGTAAATCATCAGCAGAACCACAATGGAATTTTCCAAAATGTACTCACTGCCCAGCCACAGCGAAATGAAAGAATTGATGAGATGGTAGCTGCAAAAGACGATGATGCCGGCCAGGAAATACCGGAAAGCCATCAGTTCCCAGAATACGGACAGTATTCTTGGCCGGTTGCCCTCTGCAATCAGATTTCCGATCCCGGCGGTGATACTGTCCATAGTGGTGGTGAACAGCCCCGTAATGCGGGTGGTGATGAGAGTATAGTTGCCGTAATAGGCAACCATGGAAAGAGAAACGAAAGCGAAGACAAAAATCTGGTCGCTTTGCATTAACAGGAAATCCTTGATCTTGTGGATAAAAACCTGTTTAGTGCGGATCAGGATATCGGGATATTGGCGCTTGAGGGCAGCGCCGTTTCTGGTGCATGTCTTCAGCCAGGGATAGACCTGGCGCACCTTCCACCTTAATATCAGCGAGTATAAAATGCCGAAAGATAATTCGATGGCAATCCAGATGTACGGATTGCCGTATTTCCAGGTCAGAGCCATCTGAAGCAGTATCTTGAGAATATTGGCTGTCTGGAAATAGGCTGCGACCAGATAATTCTTTTGATCGGCAACAAACAGGATTTGCGTGTAGTTGACGAAATAACTGAGCAGAGACGAAAACAGGAATGTGTAGAAGGCGCTATAAACAACGCCGTAGGAAACAGGACTGTTCCGAAAGATCAGAGGAAAAAACGCGCTGAGGATAATAGCTGCGCCAAAAACAAATACCCCTATTTTTTTATAAAAAAATCCAAATAAGGAGATAATATCGCTGATGTCAGTTTTTTTGTTCTCCTGCAATGGTTTATAAAGGGCGAACGAGATGGCTGCCCCCAGGCCAAGTTCAGCCAGATTCATCAATCCCAGAATATTTTGCAGAGTGCCGATCAGCCCCAGAAAATTGCTTCCAAGCGATTTCAGAAAAATAGTGCGCGAAAAAAACGTACATGCCAGTGTGAGAATATAAAAAATAAAACTGACACGGGCATTTAGAATGCTTTTTTGGACGCGGGATTTTGGCATGTTAAAGCTGAATCGGCATATTGAGAAAACAAATCCAGTCAGGAGAAATGATTACTGGCGGAAGAAAAACGGGGAATTGTCAAAAAAATTAAATAAAGAATTAATAAAAAACTCCTTCGCATAAATGGAAGGAGTTGAAAGCGCAGGCATGGTCCAAATCAATACACATCCCGCTGGTAACGGCGGTGCTGCTTCATGTCCGCCACATATTCCGCGGCTTCCTCCGGAGTTTTATGGCCCCAGGTCTGGATCACTTCATGAAGGGCGGCATCCACATCCTTCGCCATGCGGGCAGCGTCTCCGCAGACGTAGAAACAGGCGCCGTTTTCCAGCCATTTCCAGAGCTCTTCGCCTTCCTGAACCATGAGGTGCTGCACGTATACCTTCTTCTCCTGGTCGCGGGACCAGGCCACGGACAATTTCAGTTTGCCGGTGCCGGTCAGCCGGTTCAGCTCGTCTTCATAACAGAAATCAGTGGCTCTGTACGGATTGCCGAAGAACAGCCAGTTGCCGCCCTTGGCGCCGGAGGCGGTGCGTTCCTCCCAGAATGCCCGGAAAGGGGCGATGCCGGTGCCGGGGCCAACCATAATGATGGGGGTATCCCCGTCTTCCGGCAGGCGGAAATTCTTGTTGGTATGCACGAATACCCTGGCCGTATGTCCCGGCTGGAGGCGGTCCGCCATGTAGGTGGAGCAGACGCCGCCGCGCTTGCGGTCACGCGCCGTATAGCGCACGGCGCCTACGCACAGATGCACTTCTTCCGGATGGGCGTTCGGACTGGAAGCGATGGAATACAGGCGGGGCATGATCTTCTTCAGCATGCTTACGAAAGCTTCCGCGGATTCAAAGGAAGCGGGATATTCCATGGCCAGGTCCAGCACGTCGCGGCCCCACAGGAAATTGCTGAGGGTTTCCTTGTCCCCGGCCAGAAGCGTTTCCAGTTCCTGGCTGCCGGAGGCCACCGCCCATTTGGTCAGCAGGGCCTTGTTGACGTTCGTGATGTCGTAATTGTTGATCAGAGCCTCGCGCAGATCGGTGCTTTCGCCGTCCGGAGTAGGGACGGCGGAGCATGGGCAGAAGCCGAGCTTTTCAATCAGCGCGTCCGCCAGGGCGGGATCGTTGGCGGGAATAACGGCCAGAGCGTCTCCAGCGATGTATTCCAGGCCGGAGCCGTCCAGGCTGTATTCAATGTGGATGGTCTCTTTGGGGCTGTCTTCCGCGGTGAGGTGCTTGACGGAAAGTACGGGTGCGGGAAACGGATTCTTCTTGCCGTATGGTTCGGTAGTCATGTGTGAGAATAAAGTCTGGATGAATAAAGGAGATTACCAGCGGATGGCGGCGGCGGCCCATGTCAGTCCTGCCCCAAAGGTAACCAGGACGACGTTGTCCCCCTTGCCGAACCTGCCGGAGCGGCGCGCCTCGTCAAAGGCGATGGCTACGGCGGCGGCGGAAGTGTTGCCGTATTTTTCAATATTGATGAATACTTTTTCTTCCGGAATGGAGAGGCGTTGGGCCACGGCATTGATGATGCGGAGGTTGGCCTGGTGCGGAATGATCAGTTTGATCTCGTCGGAAGTCAGGCCGGCGCGTTCAATCACACTGGCGGCGGAATCTTTCATGCGGGGAACTGCCTGACGGAAGGTTTCCTTCCCGCGCATGGCGAGGGTAGCCAGGCGTTCATGGGCGTTCTCCGCCGTGGTGGGGCAACGGGAGCCGCCTCCGGGAATCTGGAGGAGGTCATGCAGGGAGCCGTCCGTGCCGATGTCCGTAGCCAGGATGGAGCCTTCCCCCTCTTCCCCCGTGGCGGCCTGGAGCACAGCGGCGCCAGCTCCGTCCCCGAACAGGACGCAGGTGGTGCGGTCCTCCCAGTTCACGACGGTGGAAAGCTTTTCCGCGGCAATGATGAGCGCCGTTTTCATCTGGCCGGTGCCCAGGTACTGTACGGCCGTCTTCATGGCGAACAGGAAGCCGGAGCAGGCGGCGGAAATATCAAAGGCGGCGGCATTCCTGGCCCCCAGGGCATCCTGGATGTAGCAGGAGGTAGCGGGCGTGAACGTATCCGGGGTGATGGTGGAGACGATGATCAGGTCGATGTCTTCCGGCTGCAATCCGCAGGACTCCAGCGCGCGCTGGGCGGCCTTCGTACCCATGTGGGAAGTGTACTCGTCAGGGGCGGCGATGCGGCGTTCCACGATGCCCGTGCGTTCGATGATCCATTCGTGGGAAGTGTCCACCATCTTTTCCAGATCCGCATTGGTCAGGCGGCGTTCCGGAACATAGGAACCCGTGCCGATGATCTTGACGGGCAGTCTTTTAAAAGCGATTTCAGAATTTGCGGCCATAGCTTTAGGCGTATGATGAACAGAAAACGTCCTGACGTTTAATGTGGAAACAGTCTAAAAGAAAGGAAGCCCCATGACCAGCACAAAACGCAGGACTCCTGCCATGCCGTAAAGGGGTGTTCTACAACAGCCATCCCTGGCCGTTGGCGGGCGGAGTGGCGCCCATCTTGAGATAGGCGGAGGGCATCGCCACGCGTCCCCTGGGAGTGCGGCTGATGTACCCCTGCATAATCAGGAAAGGCTCGTGCACGTCCTCCAGCGTGGAGGCGTCTTCCCCCACGGCTACGGCCAGGGAGGAAAGGCCCACGGGACCGCCGTTGAACTTGTAAATCATGGCCTCCAGCAGACGCTTGTCCATCTCGTCCAGGCCGTCGTCGTCAATCTCGATCATCGTCAGAGCGTCATGAGCCAGCTGCTCCGTGATGATGCCGTTGCCGCGCACCTGCGCGAAGTCCCGCACCCAGCGCAGCAGGGAATTGGCCACGCGCGGCGTACCGCGGGAACGCAGCGCGATCTGAAGCGCGCCTGCCGGTTCCACGGGAACGTTCAGCAGCCCGGCGGAACGTTCGATGATGGCGCACAGATCCTCCTGCGTATAATAATCCAGCCTGTTCACCAGGCCGAACCGGGAACGGAGAGGGCTGGTCAGCATGCCGGCGCGGGTGGTGGCCCCCACCAGGGTGAACTTGGGAAGATTCAACTGGATGGAACGGGCGTTCGGCCCCTGGTCGATAATAATATCCAGCCGGAAATCCTCCATGGCCGGGTACAGATACTCCTCAATGGCTGGGTGCAGGCGGTGAATCTCATCGATGAACAAAATATCCCCCTTCTCCAGATTGGTCAGCACGCCGGCCAGGTCCCCCGCTTTCTCAATCTGGGGGCCGGACGTCGTATGGATGCGGCAGCCGACGGCATTCGCGATAATATTGGCAAGCGTCGTCTTCCCCAGGCCCGGAGGGCCGCTCAGCAGAATGTGGTCCAGCACATCGTCGCGCTGTTTGGCGGCTTCCACCATCAGCATCAGGCGGTCCTTGATCTTCTCCTGCCCGCGGAACTCGCTGAAGGCGGGCGGCCTGAGGGACAAATCAAAGGCGGAGGGGGGTGTCTCCGTGGTGCGTGTGTAAAAGGACTCTCCCATGCGCAGGACTAGCAAACCCGTCTTTGAGGCATCCGTCAAGATGGAAGTGCGGGCGGGAAACGTCTTTTCCGGGACATGCCGGAACCCTATGGTCTTTTTTTGATTGCGGAGGCAATGCGGTTCCGTCACAATCGCGCGCAATGAAATGGCGTATCCTACCTCTTTTGCTGGCGATAGGCGGCAGCGTTTTTGCCGCCGGCGACGTGGAATCCCGTCCCTATCAAATCATCCCGGAACCGGTCGAAATCAGCACTTCCTCCGGCGTCTGTAAATCCCCCAAAATCCTCAAGCAGGCCGCCAACAAGGCCCTGGGGCCGGAGGGATACAAAATCACCATCAAGCCGCAGGGCGTGGAAATTCAGGCAGGCGACCGCGCGGGCCTCTTTTACGCTAAAAACACGCTGGAACAGCTCCAGGCCCAGTACAAGGACGGCGGCATACCCTGTGGCGTCATTGAAGACAAGCCCCGGTTTGGCTGGCGCAGCATGATGATGGACACCGCGCGCCACTTCGTGCCGGTGGAGGACGTCAAAAAATTCATTGATGTGATGTCCTTCTACAAATTCAACAAGCTCCATTTCCACCTCACGGATGACCAGGGTTGGCGCCTCCCGGTGCCCGGGTACCCCAAGCTGGAAAGCGTGGCCTCCAAACGTAAGGAAACCTTTGGCAACAAAACGCCCCACGAAGGCATGTACACCAAAGAACAGCTCAAGGAGCTGGTGAAATATGCCGCTGCCCGGAACATTGAAATCATCCCGGAAATAGACGTGCCCGGCCACAATCAGGCCCTCTGCACCGCCTATCCGGAATTCCTCTGCTTCCCGAACCCCAAGCTGGAAGTGCGCACGAATGCGGGCATCTCCTACACCCTGGTATGCCCCGGCAACCCGGATGTCTGGAAATTCTACAACGCCGTCTTCAATGAACTCAAGGACATCTTCCCGTCCCAATACGTGCATCTGGGCGGGGATGAAGCCCCGGAGGACAACTGGATGAAGTGCCCCAAATGCGCCGACTTCCGCGAAAAAGCCGGTATCCGTGAAGAAAACAAAAAAGCCGCCGCTCAAAAGGAAATGGTGGAATTCTTCACCCGGTGCGCCAAAATGCTGAAAAGCCGCGGGAAAACGGCCGTCTTCTGGTATGAACCCATGGGCAAATATCCGGACGGAGTAATCGTCACCACGTGGAGAGGCGGCCACACGCCTAAAACGGTAGCCAACACCACGGGCGACAAAGTGGACGTTATCTGCGCCCCCAACGGGAAATGCTACTTTGACTATCCCCAGCTTCCCGGCGACTGGCCTTCCGGCCAGCCGGACACGGGCTGGATGCCCGTCAACACGCTGGAAAACGTGTATTCCTTTGAACCTCTAGCAGGCCTCTCCCCGAAGGAAACGGAACGGGTGCGCGGCGTAGACTGTTGCCTGTGGGCGGAACGTTTGCCGGACATCGAACGCGTCTTCTACCAGGCTTACCCGCGCGCCCTGGCCCTTGTGGAAACCGCGTGGTCCCCCAAGGAGATAAAAAACCTGAACCGCTTCAAGGACAAACTGGAATTCCACAAAAAATTCATGCAGGAAAAATGGGGTATCAGCCTCGAACGCCCGGAGAAGAAATAAGGACCGGATTGGCAAAAGCAGAAGCCTTCTTCATAAGGCTAAGAGCGTAAACATGGAAATAAGAGAATATTCTGTGCCTTTCTAGAAAAAGAGGAGTACGCGTGAGAAAACTCTCCTTTGCTCTATGGCAGGCCTCTGTGGATAACGGAGGCCTGCTTTTTGGATAGCATACATAGATTCTCTTATGGTTCAGGCCATGGCCTTGACCCTGCCTTTACCACCTTCCCTTTAGGATCTCTCCAATACTACCATCTTCCCCCTTTTCAAGTAACGGCTGGAAATGTAAAAAGAGCCTGTGGAAAACAGGAAAACGTCTTGCGAGTGAAAAAAAGATTGCCAAGTCTCTCTTCTACCGTTACATTACCCCCGCTTTCCTATCTAACACAATCTATCAACGGGCAGGTGTCAGAGTGGTCGAATGAGCACGCCTGGAAAGTGTGTGTACTGGCAACAGTACCGAGGGTTCGAATCCCTCCCTGTCCGCCATTAATTTTTCACCGCAATATGTTGTATATCAATATATTGCGTTTTTTTGTTTACAGGGTTATGGGGAAGAAATGGGGAAATTACTTCCATCATTACTGGTCACGGTAAATGGAGTTTTCTAGTTTTCCAGTGTTTACGAATCTCTCTAAATCTGCTATACTTCTCTAGTGACTGAATGTAATTTTCATTCTAAGAAGGCTCTAGGTAGTATCTTCTCTTTTTTTTCTGGATCAGGATTTCTAGATCTTGGATTTGAATCAGAAGGATTTAGAGTTGAACTAGTAAATGAATATAATGCGGACTTTTTAAAGGCATACCAGTATAATCGGGAAAAATTTAAAATTAAGCCCCCAAAATATGGACATCATTTATGCTCTGTCGAAGAATTTTTATCTAATAGTACATTTTCAGAACAAGTTAAAGCATCTAAAAGTAAGGGGTTAGTCGGATTTATTGGAGGTCCTCCTTGCCCCGATTTTAGTGTCGCCGGAAAACAGGCAGGGAAACATGGTGAAAATGGAAAATTATCAAGGACATATATAGATATAATACTTCAAGAAAAACCTGATTGGTTTCTGTTTGAAAATGTAAAAGGATTGTATCGTACAGCTAAACACAGGGCTTTTTTCGATGAATTGAAACATGACCTTTTGAATGCTGGGTATAGTATGGCGGAACGGCTTGTCAATGCTTTGGAATATGGTGCACCTCAGCACCGGGAACGTATTATTTTGATTGGCTTCAGCGAACCGTTGCGGTCAAAATTAGGACTGCCGGAAGGAGAAATAGGCGAACAACAATTTCCCTGGAAGAAATACGCCCAGAGAGATGCTTCATTTTTAATCAAGAATAAGGAGCAAACACCTAGGGATCAAACTGTTCAATACTGGTTTGAGCTAAACAAAGTAACAGAACATCCTAATAATAGAGGCTTTGTTCCTAGGGCCGCATTATCTAAATTTCTTACAATACAAGAGGGGGACGATTCTCGGAAAAGTGGAAAACGATTGCATAGGAACCAGTTTTCTCCCACTGCTTGTTATGGGAATAACGAGGTCCATATTCATCCTACCGAACCTAGGAGAATTACTGTAGCAGAAGCGTTGGCAATACAGACACTACCGAAAGAATTTTCCTTCCCTGATGATATGAGTTTGAGCTCAATGTTCAAAACAATAGGAAATGGCGTACCTTTCATTCTGGCAAAGGGGCTTGCAAAGACACTCAAATCTATGCTAGCCTCTCTCAGCAATGAGCCTTGATGCGAATCTCCTGTTTGACCAACTGAGGCGTCTTCCTGTTGACAGAGAGTATACCTATGTCAACCCTGTAACAAAAAATAAAATTCGTATAGTCCAAGTAATTGGTTACGAACGAATTGTTTTCCGTCGGTGTTCACAGCAAGACTCCTTGGATTCGGCAAAAAATGAAAATATCTCGTATGCTTTTGTGCAAAGGTATGCGTTGGCCTTGAAAAGTGGACTTCCTACTAATATAGACCGTGCAGTTGGGGCTTCATACAATGCAAGGTCAGTATTGGAAGCGTTAGTTGCTCATCTATCCAATTTCTGGGTTTGCTGGCCAGGACGCTTGGAGCAGTTGAATGATGGTAAAATTGTCCAAAAGGAAGGGCATAAACACCTTATATACCTGCCTAATGAAGGGCATCCATTGGGGCAGATTTGCACAAAGGATGTTGACTACACAATTTCAGAGATACCTACTCAATCAGCAATATATGAGGCTATTGAGCTTTCAGACGTTGCGACGGAAGCTCCTGCAGTTAAACTCGACATACCCATTGAAGTTAGAAGGCGGCATGCTCAAATACAAATTGCACTGATACAAATAGGTATAAAACTGGGATATCGCCCTTATGTTGCTGCTAACGATCAAAGTATCAAATATAAGGGCGAGCTCTTGAGTAACTTTCCAGGAATGATCAAGGATTTGAGCAGCATTCCATTACTGAAAGCTTTCCCTGATGCATCATCTGCTGGTAGATTAATTGACTGCATTTGGTTTTCCGAAGACAACACTGCCATGCCTTTTGTCATGGAAATCGAGCATTCAACAGGGGTGGACAGTGGAATCGGCAGGATGGATATTTTCAGGAAAAAAGCGCCAAAACTTGCAGGTATGCACTGGGTTATTGTCGCAGATGATGCCCAACGTAATTTTGTATTTTCCCATTCAAAAAAGGAAAAACGTGATGGAATGAAAATGTGGTACCTACCCTATTCTCATGTAGAAGAACTTTATTCTTTAATTAACCGTTATGATATCCAGGAAGTTGGAGATAAGTTCTTTGAAGCATTCATGGAACAAATCCCCTAAATGATCCCTGTTATTCAGGCTTTATCAGTAACATGGATTTCAGTATTTCAGGACTCTTCTGAATTACCTTAGCCTCACATTCCCAGATAATAATAACTCTGTATCCCATCAACTTAAGTTTCTCCTGGTTCTTCTTGTCTCTCTCTATATTTTTTGTAAATTTAACCTTCCAATATTCCGAATTACTTTTGGGTTTAGAAGCTATTTTACACCCTTCATGTTGATGCCAAAAGCAGCCGTGCACAAAAATGACTGTTCTGTATTTTGGGAGTACAATATCCGGTTTTCCAGGAAGATCTTTACGGTTGATGCGGAACCTAAAACCTAGTTTGTGAAGAATTGACCGGATAATTTTCTCAGGTTTGGTGTCCTTGCTTCTGATCCGGGACATCACTTGGCTTCGCTTCTCTGGAGAAAAGACATCCATGTCTTGAGCTTATCAAAATTGTGTAGTCATTACAATACTACATCTTCCGGCGGCCTGTCTCCCAACGTTTCACCCAATTTCTCCCACTCCGCCACTTTCTTTCTGCAATCCATCTCTCCTCCTGTTCCTTTCTCCATTCGTAATCATGCCAATTCTCCATACATTCTCCAAACTCATGAGGATTATCTGCACTGGGATTGCAGCTCCAAAATCTGTTCCAATCAGGATTTTCTTCTTCTGAATCACTGTCCATAGTTGACTATCTCGTGCTAAATCTCTTCAGGAACCTTCCCGCAATCTCTAAGTCATGCCTCAATATTCTGAACAACTTCCATAAGAACCATCTTAGGATTAATTATTTGGAATGATTTTTATTAAAAAATGCCTTCCTACAAAACTGATTGATCTTGGAAGTCCTGGAATCCGGTCATACATAATCATGCATTTGGTAATTCCTCCATTTATTATATTCATACATTGAGTGAGATCATTTTTCTTATAACTTATTTGTTTCCAATTGCATGTGAATTCTATGGGATTTCCGGGGAAACAATACATGGAATACAGAGGTATACATTTGAAAACTCTCTCTTTATCTTTAATATACATTGTATGAGACCATATTTTTCATAACTTGCTTATTGCAATATATTTGTAAATTTTAAACACGTTTTTATAAGCCTTTTTTTACGTTCCAGTACTTCATTGGACAGGATCACTTGGGAAATCCATGTTTAAGGAAATGCAGACTACAGTATACGGGGAATCATCTATACGCTGGTCATTTTATTCTGAATATCTCCAGAATTGATTGTACGGATTTTTTGGCAGGGGGGCTTAGGATCATCCTGCTTTCTAAATAAATTCCGTAGAAACCAATTTAGAATTAGATCTGGGATACGGTCTCATACAATAGACAAAAAGAGGGAGTGAATGGAAAGAACCCTTTCGACTCTTCCTTTTCCAAAAAGGCATTCCTGATTTCATCGGATAAAAAGAAAAAGCTTTCTCCAATCCTATCTCCAGTATTCTTTCGACGGATGCAACAGATAAGAAACTCAATTGCCCCTCCCGCCAATCCCCGCACTCATATTGAATAAGATCTATTTCTGTTTTAATATATTTGTTATCAAATAATTATAATTTGTAAGCAGATTTTTTCTTCTATTTTTTCAATCTATTGGAAAAAGGAATAACAATCCTACCAACCTCCTTGTATTATACAGTGTATGAGACCATAATTTTCATAATATACTTATTTTTATATCATTAAATAATTTCTGTTTCCTTGTCCGTATGTTCCCGTAAACATTTCACAGAAAGTTAAAAGAGTCTTCCTGGTGTTCTTTCCTGTTTTATTCTAAACAATTCCAGAATCATTTATAAGAATTATCCGGGCTCTTCCCTGGAAAATATATTCCTTTTATAAATTAAATCCGTAGAAATTAATTTAGAATTAAAAAGAACTCCATAGCATACAAAGCAGGCTTCATCCGGTCTCATTCAATAGAAAAAGTAAGTGGAAGGGGGGGTAACAGGTGAAAAAAAATCATTTTTCCTAGACGCCGGGGGGGGCGGGCTCTCTTCATTTCTCCCATTGAAACATTTCCTAATGCAGAAAAAGAATTTCATTTTTTAGAAAAACAATTTTTGGAGCGTTTGGGAAAGTCTCCCCTTCATATGAAAGCCTCTTTGTATATGTTGAGACTAGACAGAGATAGACTGATAATTGGGGCGCACTTTTGATTTGATGGGGGTAGTGTATGGAATGAGGTAGGGTATACGGTAGATGGTATGGGTATGATAAGATAGGACAAAGTGAGACCTATAGACAGATCTCACCTTGTTTCTTTGAAGGAATGTTTGATTGAGTGATTAAACTCTACGACGATGCATCATAAGAGTTGCGAGACCTAAGAGGCTGAGTGATGATGTAGTCGGTTCTGGTACGTTAGGTAGAGTTTCGAGTGTAAATGAGATAACTGGCGTCAAACGGTCTAGTCCTGATATATATATCCCATAATCCTCATAACCAGGCATAAGAACCTTATCTGTTTCATCATAAAGAGTTCCATTTTCCTTATAGATATTCTCATGCGAATTAGTACTCGTAACACCAATAGCTGGTGCCGCAATTGGTGTATCTGCCCATTCTATTATAGAACTTGTTGTGCCTTCCAGGCTGGTGATTGTACTTCCCTCTTTAAGATAGTTGAAGGTACTGTTCTTTCCATAGAAGACTGCCGTATACGTAACATTAGTACTTAGTTTAAGATCTTCAAAATCGAATGGATTTGAACCTACCAGAGTTCCTGGTCCATAAGGAGCATTATTCCAAGATGATTTGCCTACAAGATCCCATGTGGATGTTTGATTTTTTTGAAAAATAGCAATACCTAAACCTCCAGAAAAACCTTTATCAACTTGTCTTCCGTAAATGGTAAGATTCTGTAAAAGTACTGAATCTGGCAATGTTTCAGAAGTTGTCAACCAAGTCGAGTTGTTAAGAGTAAAATCAAAAGAAGTACATATAACATACGAAGGAGGACTAACTGGAGTATAATCGTCTGCGCCTGGGCTATAAATGGTTACTATGTCAGCATGAGAGATACTTCCTGCGAATAATAAAATAGCGATAGTTTTCATAGTCATTTATTGTTTATGTGTTTTATTAAAGTCGAAAAACTGATGTCGTACTGAGTCACCTCGTGTGTGGCATTGTGACGAATCAACGCGACGTCAGATGAGTGTTGTTCTATAACTCGGTCTTCTTTGATTGAGCAGAAGCGATTTTATCCAAGAGCTGTTAGAGGCGCTTTTCGTCTGCTGGGCCAGTTTGATTCCTTTCAATTGAAGTTCCTTGAGTTCTTCATCTTCTTCCGGCGTTAAGACTTTGCTGTTTTCCATAATCGTATTCGATTTTGAGTTTCTACTGTCAAAGAATCTCCAAAGTTCGTAGGAGATTCGTTATTTATTCCCTTATAGACCTCTTTTCTGAACTCGTTAGAAGCTGTATCTTGCCGAAAGTGAGGCTGATTGATTCACCTGGCTGCTTCTGGCTTCCAGCGTGTAAAATGCTCCTACGCTCCAGTTCTGGTTGATGATCCAGTTGGTTCCTGCATTCATCATGAAGGCGCTTCTGCCCGGATTGCTTCCTGCGTGCTTGTTGTCGATGCCGTAAATGGTGGATTTGACCGAAGGATTTGTTCTGGATACATCACCGACATAGGCGACTGTCAGTTCGGGAAGAAGAAGCTGTCCTCCTCCGACCGATACTTCCTTTTTAACCGTGATGCCTACCGGAACACTCCATACCTGCATATTACCGTCCCTGTATTGGCGGCTGCCGTTGGAATATGTTTCCGTGAAGCTTTCCTGCGATCCATGGACGTAATCAATTCCAATGAACGGCGTCAATGTGGTCTTGTCAGTGACTTTGATGTTCCAGTCGGCTTTAAGTCCGAATGTGAACACGTCGTCGTTCCATTTTGCATGACCGGGAAGGTATGAGGAATTACCGACAAGGGTGTTTGCCTTGTTTTCCACGGAACCATAGGCGAAATATCCGCTCAATCCCAGGTTTTGATTATCATTGATGGATTCCAGATAATTGGCGTACAGGCCGGTCATGATACTGTCCTGCTTGACGGATGCCTGGTTGTCGTCGGATTTGAACGTTCCGAATGTTTGACCGAAGGCAATGCCGGCGCGGAATTTCTTCGTCCAGGCGTAGTCAATCCCTGTCGCATACCCGCCTCCGTTGTACTGGAAGCCGTCTGCATGAGAGGTGGAGTTCATGGTAACGAAATCACCCAAACCGCTTACCCATACATTGGAATCTCCCGGTTGGGTGACCTTGAATTGAGAAACAGCCGTTTGACCGAAGTTCTTGACGACGCTTGTACTCGACCACAAGGAATTGGCGATATTGGATCCGTCCTTTCCGACCAGAGCGGCAGCTACAGCTTCGTCCACTTGTCCAATAAAACTCAATGTCCCTGTAGACGCATTCCAGAGCAGGCTTCCTTCCTTCAGTAGATGGTTTTTATCATCCAGGGAAAGGACAAAATCGCCGTTCCCGGAAACTGTTCCTTCCGTTTGGATAAGATCCAGAGTAAACGCTTCCGTTCCTGCGGCCAAAATGCCAAGACCAACTTCTACTTCGGTATTCACTGTTCCATTCAAATTCAGTATGTTAGTCACGGAAAGATTGGAATAGGTGCCTGAACCATGGTTCGCCAAGGTAGCGGCAGTAATCCCGTCCAAGTAGAAACCAAGCCTTGAACCATTATCCAAAGTCAGATCATTGTGCTGCTGGAATCCCGGACTATTGCCGACATAGAGCAGAGCGTTGGATTGGAGAATGGTCGAGGCGAATGTACCGCTGCCATTGACAGAACCGTTTTCCGCAATTGTCACTTCTCCCTTTACTGTCCCATTGTTGCTCAGAATGGATGATCCATTGACCAGAACATTTCCATTGACGGTATTCCTGTTGTCCAGGGATGCGCCTGAATTGATAGTAACATCATTGTTGATTGTTCCCCTGTTGTTGACGGAAGCGGCGACAGTATTTCCTGAACCATTGGAAACTCCAACGGTCAGCATGGAATCAGTCGTTCCAAGCACAGTGTTTTGAGCAATTTCCAGAAGACCGCTCTGAACATTGACCTGTTTGGATTCGTATTTGCCTCCGGTCAAAACAATGGCGGCATCGGTAATGTTTCCTCCAACCTGACCGACCTGAATGTCTGCGCCTGCATTTCCATTTTCTCCAACAATGCTGAATCCGAGGGTGTCTGATCCTGCCATGGTAAATGTTTGTGAATCACCGGTCACCAAGCTTCCTCCCATTCCATGGACATAGGAATTGTTGAGTCCGCTGGTAACCTCCGTCGCATCGACGTTTCCTCCATTACTCAAAGAGACGACAACATCCTTGGAAAGAGTGTCGGGAGCCTTACCATCCGTAATAATGGTTCCTGGTTGTTCCGGTTCCCCGGGATCGTATCCATTGTCAACCAGCGTCAGGGCATAACGTCCGTCTATCTGGGCGATGGATACGAATTTCTTGTCACTAATGTTCCGGGAAACTGTGGTGGTTCCACGATAACTTTCAGTAATCTTCAAAAGGCTAGTTTCACCAGTAATATCTTTACAGTAAAATACAATTGTCCCCGTCTCGGGGCTAGTGAAACCATCTTCCGGAGAAGAAACAGAGTGGAAATCAACTGTTGTATTCCCTGTAATAGATAAAGTTCCAGTTATAGTTATGTTAGAATATTTGTGACCACCATATGTAAATAGAGCTATCTCACCGCCATCCGAAAGAATGAGATTCCCTTGTAGAATTCCACTTCCTTGAGATGAAGTATCATTCCAAATCTTAAGTCCATGGTTAGCTGATACAGTATATTGATCTTTGATAATAATTCCTCGACAAAATTCCAAATTAACAAAGTCGTTATCCTTAATCGTCGCGTTTCTCAAATCAATGATAGATAAAGGGCCATCAACAGTAGAATCAACAAAAAATGAGCAGGGAGATTCTTTGTTGCTCGTTTCGAGGGAACCATTGAATTTCACTTGTGCCCCTAACTGTGCGTCTAATGATACATTTTTTAAAACGATACCAGAACTGATGGTATATTTGGCGTTACCAGTAGGGGGATTATATGAATCAGGCCAATCGGAAGATCCTCCACATATAATAAAGGAATCATTTTTGAAATCCATAGTACCTTGTCCTGTCAACATATAGGAACCGTCATCCGTTGATCCCCAGCATGGACCGTAAAATTTATCAAGATTAACAGACCAATTGCCGTCAAGGCTTAGGTTGACGTTATCAAATTGAGGAGATCCTGGATTTCCATAATCTCCGACATACTGATCCCAGTTATGGGTATTCAGGTTGATTGTTTCCGTAGCGATGAGCGGTTGCGAGATGCAGGCAAGCACGGCCGCCAGCAGTACTGTAGGCAGGTGTAACTTCATAATTGATGTGGGTTGTTCATTCTCCTTGGTTAGTAGGTGATAGCGTTTGAATATCGCGTATCTCCACAACTGTAAAGAGGTATTTTAGACCGTGGACATAAATTTCTCATTTCTGCGATAATGAATAAATGTCCAAGCAAAATGTACTCAAGGAATTAGGAGAAAGGATCAGAAACGAGAGAAAAGCCCAGGGATTCTCTCAGGAAGGATTTGCGCATGTTACCAATTTGGATAGAAGCTACTACGGCAGCATTGAAAGGGGAGAGCGCAACATCACATTTTATACCATCTGCGAAATCGCAGAAAAACTGAATAGGGATGTAGCTTTTTTCTGTCAGGATATTCCTCCTATCAAGCCAGGGAAATAACTGATCATTACGGCAAAATAATTGACAGTCATTGTATTTTATCGCTTACGAATCCCGTGGTTCATGACATGATGGATTCATGATCGGAGTTGCATACCAGCAAGGAACACATGTCCGCGTAATATCTCCTGAAGGACAAATCCTGTTCACTCAACAAGGAAAACTCTTGGGATTCTCTTCTGAGGTCGTCTCCATACTCAAAGGAAACGCCCTCTTCATTTGCGACCATCAGGGAAACACGCTATCCACTCATCGGTATGCGGATGACAAACCGGGCAAGGCTGGTTCATCGAAAAGCATCGTATTTTATCTCCTGTTGGGATGTTTGACCAAAATAGGAGACGCATACCGATTGTATCAATTTCTGGGTAGGGGAAACGCCATAGGAGCTGACGGAGGAGACTTGAATTGGAAGAATATCGGTATTTGGTTCTTATCCATTTCCTTCTGGTTGGCCTGCTCCTTTACGGCTTCAAAAATTGGAATCGCCGGATAATAAAACCGATTCATTTTACGATAAAAATAACTGACCATTATTGAGTTTTACCGCGTACGAACTTCCGTTTCTACGGTATAATGAACTCATACATGGCAGCGAAGAAGTTCAAATTATGCAGACTGGTTCAGGAGAACGACGGAAGGTTCCGCGTCTACTGGAATACCATCAACCCTGACGGTTCCACCAGGAACAACAAATGCAGGGTCAAGGACAGAAAGGAAGGTCTTGAGAAATGCCGGATCCTTGAAGAGGAGCTTTCACAAACCGGACTTGTAGAAGAAACAATCATCGATCCCGAAGACAGAATTATGATCGACCGGTTCTACAAAACCAATCCTTCCATCTCCCTGGCTGAATTCATCAGAAGATACATGAGCTTCGTCGCCCATCCCAAGCAAAGCAGGACAGTCATGGATCTTTTCAAGGAATGGAAAAAGCACAAGCTCCTGACGGCATCCAACAGGGAAAACATCCGCCTCACCCTCTCAAGAGTCAATGTCTTCAAGGAAGTATTCGGAAAGAAAATCGTCAGCACCATCCAGAAGGATGAAGTGGAAAAATGGCTCTATGGTCTGGATATAGCAGAAAAGACACGCCAGCATTACCGGGCAGCCGTCATCTCGTTCTTCAAATGGTGTGAAATCGACATGACCAACATCAAATGCCCCAAGGCTGTACGTCCTGAACCCGGCATTTATACAGTCGATGAAGCCGTCCAAATCCTCCATTACACGAAGGTACATCAAAACAAAATGCTCGCTCCGCTGGTCATCGCCATGTTCTGCGGAGTCAGGTTGTCCGAATTTGAATACATTACATGGGAGGAACTGGATTTGAGCAATCCCGATGAAGACGGAGACTTTTACCTGTCAGGAGGAAAAACCGGAAGACGCATTGTCCATCTCCCCAACGTTGCCAAAAAATGGCTTCTTACATGTGAACATACCAACGGACTTGTCTTTGATTTCGGACGATGCAAAAAACATGTCGACCGCATCTATGACGCCTTCAGGAGAACAATCCCTGAATACGTTGAAGCCAAGCAGAACGGATACCGGCACAGCTACTGCACCTATAAAGTTACCTGTTTCGGAAACATGGCCAGCGTAGCCGATGAAATGGGCAACAGCATCCAGATGATACGGAAGCATTACTACAAGCCTACCAGGAAAAAGGATGCGGAACTCTATTGGAAACTTACGCCTGAATACGTTGATTCACTCAATCTGGATTAACCGGATTCCCAATCGGAGGCTGCATGTGAAGTGCCCTGTTTGACTATTGCACAATACACACAAAACCTTTTGTCTATATCGAAACGAGAATCGGCATAAACAAAATCACACGCGGGGCAAATTGAGCAGATTGTCGTGCTTGCTTTCGTTAGGCATGGAACGCACATACTTCTCTCCCTTGAAACTCGTCATTTCTTCCAATGCAGGATAGGGGTAAATGTTGCCCCTGATAATCTTTCCTTGAACAAGCATGTCGTAAACTTGTTCCTTGGGATAAAACCCTTCCAATCCTTCTCCTGACAGGTAAATGGACTGGATATCTTGTTCATTTGGATAGGAAGGACTGCCGTATTTGAAATGAATCTTTGTCGCCAAAATCATAGTGGGACAATTTTACATGGATGATTTCCGGCAGTCTCCCTGAAACTGTATTACGCAATACATGCCCAGCGAGTTATTTGAATAATGGAATGAATCCAGGTTCAATTTCCCCCAGTGGGCACACTTGGCCTATTCCCATCAAATCCATATAGGGCAATCCAGGCTTCTTTATGGAACAATTTCCATGATCCATGCCTTGAATAACTTGAACCTGCTGTTCCTATTCCATTGATCATGAGTATTCCACATTCTTTCCATATCCATTTTATGTAAAAAACATGCCCTGGACAGTTGTCTTGGGAGAAGGATTCCCAACTCCATCGGGGGCTATCCGGACTCCGCCATGGTCAAATTAGACGGGACTCATCTATTCATCAGAAATGAAGTCCTATGTCCTTATTACTAAAATATCTCCATTCTTCCTATTGAGCTCAAAAACTGGCAGACAGCTGTCTTGGAGTACATGTTCCCAAATCCGTATGGGATAGACCAGGCTCCGTTATGGGCAAATTCCCTTGGGCATGTATCAGGTATACGGGAAAAAATTCCTTCTCCATTTATTTTATATATACATTGTATGAGACCATTTTTTGTATAATGAAATTGCTATCAGCATATTACAAAAAATAGTCTTTTGTGCATCAGGAAATACCCCGAAGAGAGCAAACAGCTTATTCTGAATAATTATCCAGAATAATTTGTAAGAATTAGCGGAATGCTCCCCTTGCTATAATACCGGACGGATACCCGGAAATTGTCTGCATGCCTTCAAATCCATTGAGAATTAAATTCCCTTGAACCAGATGTTCCTGCTGTTGGATTTGAACGGCCTTCCCAGTAGGAACATGCAGTACTTCATCCATCCGGTTTGATGGTGCCCCGGATCATAGTATTGCCTCCGAAGAAAATCCCTGTCCTGTAGCGTAACCGAGTCGTTTTCGCGGATTTTCAGTTCATCCAGCTTTCTCCTGATCTGGCAGTAATAAACGTACCTGGTTCCTTCTGTCAGTCCGAAACACCATTCAAAGAACTCTTTACCCCTGTATAGTAATATATTTTCAGGGACTCCCGGCTTCTTCTTCTCCTGGGTTGCCCAATATTCCCTGAGTTCCTTGACAAATTCATTCCATGGTTTTTGAGTGTATTTGTTTGGGATAGGACGCCTCCCCCTCTTATTCTCCCTGTATTTGACAGGACCTTCGTTCAGGTAATTATTAATCCATCTATAGACAGTCGCAGGACGTATACCCAGTTTCCTTGCAATGGCCGGAACAGGATTTTCCCTCTTATAGAGCAATACCGCCTTCCTGCGGAGTTTTTCCCGTTCTTCCGCAGTCAGCTTCCTCGTGTCCTGCTTATCCGCCGGGACAAATGGCCGTTTCCTTTTCCTCATTTTACCTGCGAACATCCATACAGGGAACGGACGAATGAATCAATAAGATTTTCATTATATCCTTATTATAATGTATTTTAGAGGATGTATATTTCCATAATAAAAGAGCACTTAGGAATAAAAAGAACATTCGGATACTACGAAGAATGTTTATTAAAAATAATAATAAATTGATGGGTGTAACCAACACCCGTGTCACAAAAACCATCATCAACAATTCCAAACTCATTAACGCCAATCAAACGGCTGAGAAAATCGGAATGCTCAAAAAGGACATGAAGCAAGTAGATGCCGAGAACTTGTTGAACGCCCTCCCTCTCGTCCAGGAGAACGGAGAACTGGCGCCAATACTTCCTCCCAAGGAATACGTCTACTTCACCATTCCTGTCAACAAGGTCAAACACGGCCTCTACAGGATGCTGTTCAATCCCAATATCAAGGATGGTTCCCTCAACAAGAAAACCAGGACAAAGATCACCCCTATCTTTGAAGAGGCACTAACCAGCCTTGGCATTGAATCCATCCCGGTTCATCCCTGCATCCTCAAATCCTATAACCTGAATTCCATCTTCAAGGCTGAGATCAACTCTCCTGGGTTTAAGGAACTTATTGAAAATGCTAGGAAAAGAAAGCCAAATAACAAAACTGCTTTTGTTTCTGAAATTGCCGGCAAGCGTTTCGATAATGCATACAGCCAAAATGATGAGCATCCACGGGTTTACAACATGTTCACCCCAATGCCTTCATCTATCAGGAAGCATGTATTCAAAAATGTCTATGGAGTTGACATGGTGGAAATTGACCTGACCAATTCCATTGTTCAGTGCCTTGCTGCACGCGGCCAATGCATGAAAATGCTCAAAGCGATCAAAACCAATACCCTGCTTCCTACAGATCAAGACGAAAGGGAAGAAACCAAGGAGAAACTTATCACATGGATTTTCTCCCTGTTGTCAGGTACTGCCGATAAAAGATGGATTACCAGATGTAAAAACCAGTTGAGGGAATTCCTCACCGACGACTACTTCGATGAAATGGAATCCTTCATCAAGGCGATCGACGATCTGGAATCTTCCCATACCCTGTTCCACTACGAGGATATCCTCCGGGAGTTCTGCCGGAATCATCCAGTCTGCATCAGCCTCCATGACGCCGTGTACATACCGGCAGACAGGACGGACCTGATTGATTCGCTCAAACAAACCCTGGACGAACACAAGTACTACTACAAGGTCAAAGCCCTCTAGGATCATCCCGGAGAACGGCATGGATTCCCTCCTTCACTGGGGGGAATCTTTCCGTTTTAATAGCAACAAACCTTTCAGAAGAAGTGACGGTTCACGACATTGATTCATCCCAGCTGCCAGTCGACGGATTCCAGGTTTTCTCGAAAGAAGCCTTGGACAATAATGCTTCGCATGGAGGTAGCAGGAAAAACGAAATCCTTTGAACGACCTCTTTCAAATGAACCGGAATCCCGGAAAGCAGAGAGACGGGAAATTTCTTTAGAAAGGCAGTCCATTGCACCTCCTTCATTTTCAGGAATGAAGAAGACGTTATTATCAAAGAGGATGGAATATCCAGATGGCGCCTTTCAAAAGTAGCCTGGAGGGATCGGCTTAGAAGATTTCCTTCAAACGAATGATGGCTGGACAGAACATAAATGTCATAAAAATCCTTCATCCTGGAATTTTGAAGTCCCAGGAAAACCATGGCATGGAATTTTTCAGCAATAGCGCTTTCCCGTGTATATCCCTGCAACATGGGTGGATTCATATCCAGCGCCGTAGGAAAATGAATGGGAATGGGAGCCGGCAGAACAATATCGGAAAAGCCTATGTCAATCTTCATCCGGATTCTCATCCGTTCCAGATACCCGAAAAACAAAATGCGGCGTCCCCGGTAATCCGATTCCTGGGTTATTTCCATGGAAGTCACCGACTCTGGATCAAATGACAGCCCGTCATCCGGCACGGGTACGTCCAGAATCTTTTGAATGCACGCCTCAATGAATGAAGCGCTATTATCCAATGTGCCCAACAAGTCTATATCCATTGTTGCCCTTGCCTGTGGAACATTCCAGACGCGCAGCATAAGCGCTCCTTTGAGGACAAAACTATGTTGAAATTCAGATTGTCCCAGACGGTACAGGAATCTCTCCATCGCATAGTACTGAACGATTTCCTGGAAATTCCGTCCGTTTTTCCGAGACAGGTTGTAAAGCTTGTCTCTTATTGAAGCGGCCTTGTTGGCGGGATGTTCCTTGCTCATACGAGTGTTTCCAGATAAGGCATGATCGTTCGGGTAACTCCGCGAAGAGCGGCATATTCATGAATGAGGGGAAGATTGACGGGATGATTATTCGCGTACATTTTGAGGGCTTCCAGAAATACATCCATTCCGACCCTGTTCCTGAAACGGAACACGTCCACCAGAGTCTTTTCCATATTGTAGACTTTCAGAGGCACTCCTTGCATGTCATGTGTTTCAATGCCCGCTTCATAAATGGCATCACGAAACCGGAATGTGTGCACGAGTGGATAGGAAGACCTGGGAGCATTCCCCTGGTAAGGAATGGCAATATCAACCGCATGGGGAATTTGTGTCGTCATGTCATGGAATGAAAGCGCCGACACAAGGCAAATAACCGCAGCAGGATATCTCCTGGCAACCATGAGCATTTCCGGCTCGTAAGGCAGGCTTTCATCGTTAAGACAGTAAAAGCCTCGTCCCCATCTTCGGATAATCCCCATCTCCATATATTTCTGCAGCATTCTTGCGGTCATCAGCGCAGGAAGAAGTTCCCCCCTCCGGATAACACCGCCTTTGTTACGGAAAAAATCTTTGATTGGAGCAGGGATAGTCATGAGTCAAAAGTACACACTTGGATGAATGATATGTGTACTTTTAGAACATTTGAAAGAACATGGCAAGTCGAAATTCTGGTCTCACCAGAACCATGCAGGAAGGAGTTGTTGGGCCAGAGATACCGGAAGATATACGGGGGAAGAGGTGAAAGGAAATGGCCTTCCCATGAAATTAAGAAGCATTTGTAATGAATAACTTACATAATGTCACCCCAAAAGCATCCATTTTCAGCTCAGCGAATTCATTGTTAATCACTTATGCTCAATGATTCGAGGCTTCGAATCCCTCCCTGTCCGCCATTAATTTTCCGCCGCAATGTATTCGTAATGAATATATTGCGGTTTTTGTTTGTAGGGCTGTGGGGAAGAAATGGGGAAAATTAGAAGAAAGAAACTGGACTCTTTTTTCTTCAATTGGTATTATAATCTCCACTATCATGGGGGATTCAACCGACTATTATAATCTAGCCATCAAGAACATAGCTGAATATGGTGATACGGATATTTTTCCATATCCAGTTGAAAATGCACTTTTTTTCGATGATCCTGGGAAAATAAAATCCCTCTTGGAGGATATAGACAAAAATTTCAATACATGGCTAAGTAATTACCCAATAGAGGCTATTCAAACTTGTGTTCCAGTTGGATACACAGGTTATCGCTGGGCTACACTAATTGATCCTATATGGAATGCATATTTTCTCGCTCAAGTTTTGAAAATATCCGAAAAATTAGAGGAAAAGAGAATATCTATAGATAAAGATACAGTATATTCATATCGTATTAATTTTGGGAAAGATAGTGGAAAAATTTTCAACAGCGAAATAAATTGGCGCAAATTTTACGAAAAATCTGCATTAATATGCGAAGGATTTAATTATGTAGTAAAATTTGATATATCTGATTTTTATAATAGAATATATCATCATCGGTTAGAAAATGCACTAAAGAGAACAGAAGCTGACGCTGACGTCATAAAAAAAATATTAACTATACTACAAGATATTTCAGGCAATGTTTCTTATGGTTTACCAATAGGCGGCAATGCTTCTAGGATTTTAGCAGAGATCTTATTGAATTCGATGGATCAAATGCTGTTGATAAAAAGAATAAAATTCTGTCGATATGTAGATGATTATATTTTATTTGCTGATTCATATGAAGATGCATATAAAAAATTAAATTTATGTGCTGAATTTTTACTAAAAAATGAAGGATTAGCATTGCAAAAAAACAAGACTCAGATAATGCTGAAATCTGAATTTATTTCACATGTAAGAGCAACTTTAGAAGGAGAAGACCGTGAAAAGAATAAAGAAAAGGTTCATTTCATGAATCTTCATTTACATTATGACCCTTATTCTATAACTGCAGCAGAAGATTACGAGACATTGAAATCTCAATTAAACCAATATGATATAGTATCTTTAATAAAATCTGAAATAAGAAAAAGTAGAATACATCAAGCTTTTGGCAAACAACTGCTTAACGCAGTAAGATATCTAGATAATGAGCAACTTAATTTAGCCTTTATTGTAATAGGTGAAAATCTTGATAAATTGTATCCTATTTATCCTTCGGTTATGATACTAGCTCATAAGAAACTTCTTTTATGTGAGAAATCAACAATCGAAAAATTCATTGGGCAGTTATGTGAATTGGTAGAAAACGATTCTTATATAATACAATCAGATAATAATGCTTCATATACAGCACGAGTGCTTTCTTTAGTTAATTTAGAAATATCAACTCAAGCAATAGCAAAATTATCCGAACGAACTTCAGAATTAATTCGTTTAAATTGCTTATATGCCATGATTAATTTAAAAAATGAATTTTGGCTATCAGATAGAATTAAGAATTTTCTTGCAGTAGGAAAATTTGAGAGAAGAACCCTGATCGCTGCTTCCTATTTCCTCGGTGATGAGGGGCAACATTGGAGACAGCATTCTAGAGAAAAGTTTTCAAAATTTGAAACTGTATTTAAAGATTGGGTTTCTTCTAAGTCTCCATTACAAAATAACTGGAAATTACCATTATGATATCGGAAACTAGTTTTTCTAAAAATTATTCGGCATTTTGGTTAGAATTTACACCGTGGGCTAAAAATTATCTTAATGCTATCAATGCAGGGTTGGCCGAAAATATTTTCCCTCCTATTTCCACTAAAGAAGACCCTTTATATAGATCCATTAATAACGTCATATCTTTTAATTTATTCAAAAATAAAAAAATAAATGGCATAGATGATATAGATATTTCCGTTCGAGAATCTTATGATATTTTATTGAATCTCCCTAGAAATAATTTAGAAAGCTATCAATTAAACGATGATAACTTGAAAATAATTCACGAAATGACAAATAGAATGTTATCCGTGTATAATGAAAACGATATTATTATTCATCCAAAATTTAATGGATGTGGAGTTTTAAGTAATTGTAAAGGAGATATTTATTATAAGGATGTTTTATCTGAAATCAAGGCTGGAGATAGGAATTTTCAAATTCAAGATTTACGTCAATTAATAACATATATTTCTTTAAATTGGACTTCAAATACGTATAAAATTGATAAGATACAACTTTTTAATCCAAGAACAGGAAAATTTTGGGAATCTCATATTAATAATTTTATAGAGTCAATAACAGATCTATCATATGAAGATTTATGTCAAAAAGTATGTAGTTATTTATCAGATTTATCATATGATGTAATCTTGGAATAGCATTAATAATATTTTATTAAAAATAATGCCTGATGATAGAAAAACTATAAAAGCATACATTTTCATGAGCTATGAGAACCTCATAAATGTTTTGCAAAACCAGTCTCTAAAACTCATTCTTCCTCAAGAAACTAATGATGTTTTTGAATGTAATCCTGTTTTTGATCCAATTTGGTTAGAAGAATCGGCTTATAGTGAAGCCAATGAGGTTGGTTTCATTAGTTTTTGCTCCGATTATAAATCTTCCGCAATGTGGGGATTATATGGAGATAGCCATAAGGGCGTCTGTATTGAATTCGAATTTCCATATACTTCAATAGATGATACTCGCCCCGAATTAGAGTATCATTTAGATTTTGATCATGAAGCAGCATTATTAGAACATGAATCTGAGGGAAAGAGTTTGATTTTAAGTGATGTAAAGTATTCAAATCAACGAGTAGCTTTTTTAAATGAAGAAGAACTAAAAAGAGAATTCGAGTTATTATCTGATAAACCCGATGATTATAAAAATTGGTGTAAAGAAAGGCATCAAGAAACTTATGTTGAGAGCTTGCATCGAAAAGACATTGTTTGGCAAGGAGAGAAGGAAAAAAGAATTTTATTTAATCTATGGCGAGATGGCATAATCTCGCGTGGAGAATTATTTTTTGTGAAAGGATTGAATAAATACATTAGACGTATTTTATTAGGTTGGAAATGTTCAAGAAGTACAAATAAAACAGTGCTCATAGTAAACAATACATTGGTTCAAGAAGCCGTATATATTGTCAATGTAGAACGTGTACATGCAAGATTTGATACGTTTGATGTATATACTGATAGCGAGGAACCTTATAATATTAATATTTTTTAATAAAAAGTCTCAACCCATCTTTTTCATTTCTTTTCCATTCATAATCATACCAATCCTCCAATCCATTCACGAAACTCATGAGGATTATCTGCACTGGGATTGTAGCTCCAAAATCTGTTCCAATCAGGATTCTCTTCTTTTGAATCATTGTTCATAGTTGACTGTTCTTGCCCTAAATCTCTCCAAGAACCTTCCCTGCAATCTCCATTGGCATTTCTCTATATCCTAAACAATTTTCATAGAAATCATTTTAGGATTAATTATTTGGAATCATTTTATTAAAAATGCCTTCGTACAAAACTGATTGACCTTGGAAGTCCTGGAATCCGGTCATACGTAATCATGCATTTGGTAATTCCTCCATTTATTATATTCATACATTGAGTGAGATCATTTTTCTTATAACTTATTTATTTCCATATGTTTGTGAATTCCATGGGATTTCCGGGGAAACAATACATGGAATACAGAGGTATACATTTGAAAACTCTCTCTTTATCTTTAATATACATTGTATGAGACCATATTTTTCATAACTTGCTCATTGCAATATATTTGTAAATTTTAAGCCCGTTTTCATTAGCCTTTTTTAATCTGCATAACTCTATTGTACATGATCATTTGGGAAACACATATTTTACAAAATGAGGATTACAGTATACACGGAATCATCTATACGCAGGTTATTTTATTCTGAATATCCCCAGAATTGATTGTACGGATTTTTTTACGACTTCCCTTATCAATTACCTTCCTTTCTGAATAATTTTCGTAGGAATCAATTTAGAATTAATGGCGCTGTATTCCTTTGATTCCAAGTGCTGGATACAGTTTGAGTGGGTACAAGGAAATGTTTAATTAAAAACGGCTTCGTACAAAATCTCCATAGAAGGATTGTGCCATGTTTCCTGCCAGTTGTACGCTGTATTCTTTGTCGGTAGAGGGTAATTATTCTGCATGTCTCCAGGATCATTTGTAAGGATTTCAAAGGAATGATGGGTATTAACCTACGCAAATCTGAAAAATTACCGCAAAAAATATTTTTGCCTTACATTGTGGCAAATGGACTTTGCTCTTTTTCCGATTCATCCATATCCTAATGGAGAAAAAGTTTTCATTTTTTTTACTATAGTATTATGGTATAATTGATAGTTGTGAAGAATAACCAAAATTCCTGAATAACCCTATTCACTTATTCCGGTTATGTCAGTTTGGGATTTTGGGTAGCTTTTATCGGTAATCCATTTTTTCGTTTCAGTCACCATTTCGGGGGTGACGGTGAAATCATAATTGGCATAGTCGCCGATATGGAATTGTCCGGTTTTGAAGAAGCCCCATTTCTCGAAGAAGTCGGTTAGGTCGGTTTTTGTGACGTCGCAGCATGCTTTGATGAATTCGAACTGGTATTTGATGGTATCATTCCCTCCGTAGTTTCCCGCGTTGTTGCGCAGGTATTCCATGACGTCAGGGTAGAAGTCGGGATGCCCGTTTTTGGTAAAGTAAAGATGGAGTTGCCACAGGGGGACCAGCTTGTTGAAGACATCCTTTGATTGCAGGTAGGCGATTTTTCCGTCGATGATTTCTTTGCGCGCTTTGTCGTAGCTGCCTTGGCGCTTCAAGCGGCTTTCGTTGCCTGTTTTGGCGGCGGCTTGCAGAGAGAAAATATTGTTGCTGACCTCCGTCATGCCGCCCCAGGTCATTGGGCGCATTTGCATGACGTGACCTACTTCGTGGGAGAAGCCCCAGCAGGCGTCGCCCTTGAGGACGTTTTCCGGATCGGTTACCATCCGCATGGTGCCGTTGTCTCCCAGGTAGGCGACTCCATCGCCATCGCGGAACATGTAGTAGTTGAAGTTCACACGGGCAAAGACGCGGTTTTTCGGGATTTTGCCGTATTTCTCAAGGCCCATCAGCTGGTATTGGATGCCGATCAGTTTGTCGTAGGCGTTGATCAGTTCTGTCCCGCGGTCCCTGGTGAATTTTTTCAGGAATTCAACGGGGTAAGCAACCTGGATGTATTTTCCCCGGGCGTCCATGATCGGGGAGACGGCCTGGTCAAGCAGGCGTACCCAGTCTTCGTTGGTATCGCCCCGGGTGGTGTCGAAGTAGCCGTTGACTTTGCCCGTCACGAAATGGACTGGGATTTTCGGCGCCGTGTCGGCATCGTTGCTGAAGTAGCTGATGTAGGCGTTGGCGGGCGTTTCCACATCAATGATGTTGATTCCTTCCTTGAGGGGAATCTGTTTTTTTGTGCAGTCCCCAGCCGTTGGGGTCTTTCGTCGGCTGCACTCCTTCGGCCGGCTTGCGCATCAGGTTCGGGAGCAGGAGGCTGATTTCACGCCCATACGTCTTGCCGACCAGTACGACGTGCTGCCCTTTTTCCAGGTAGACACCCGTCATGTTGTCGTATTTGCTGAATCCATCTCCGATTCTGAGATTTTTGCCCGTCTGGCGGGGTGAGGGGAGGGCCTGGTATTCGGCATACAGATAGTCCGGCTTGTAGTTGCCTGCCAGGATTTTGTCCGCGAGTTCCTTCATCGCGTCAGACTGGAAGGCGGAAGTATCCTTGACATCCTGTTTCAGGGCCGTGCAGGAGGTATCCTTGAATAGCTGGAGGTCATTGCCGATACTTTCCGGCGTATTGGCGGCAAATACCGTTGCGAGCGACAGCAGGGGAAGGGAGAGTAATGAAATGATCCGGTTCATAACAACGTGGGGAGTGAATGATTTTACGATGTTAGAAGTTACACTCTCCGTTTTCCTCTTCTTTCACCATTCCTCTTTTTACCGGCAAACGGAAATCCACCCGGCTTCAACACAAGGCCCGGGCTGTTTGATGAAGGGGAGCTCTTCAGTATGGTACTGTCAATCTTCTTTGCTTGTGATTTTGAAGGCTTCCATTGTTTTAATCCCTGGCCTCCCCCTGCTGCGGTTGCCGTGACAGGAGCATTCGCTGCTGTCATGCTTGAGCCATTTGCCTCGGGTGAAGCATTTTTCCCAGGTTCAGAACATGTTAGCGGGGCTTCCCGGTTCATGGCGTTCCATGGCGCTGGTTTCTCCTTGGGGACATTAAAGTTGTAACATGGTACACCTTTCCTTCTTCTTGAGAGTCTTATTCTTGAACGGAGAGGCTTCGATACTGTTTTAACAGGAGAGTAGCCTTCAACCGTTTTTCCAATTCCAGCTTCTGATGAAAGGGTCCTTCATTTTCCAAATCAGGTTATTGTTTTTGCGGGCTAACAAGCTGCTTTGGGTCAAGGCTACCTATTTTGCGCTACTGGCTATTATTACAGCCATTGCATCGATTTACCTGGGTGAGTTCGTGCCGTTTGATATTTTCCAGAAGATCGGGCCCGATACGGTTGATACGATTTTAAATATCCTGGCTTCAAGCATGCTGGCGGTTACGACTTTTTCCTTAACCACGGTTGTTTCCGCCTATGCAGCGGCTACGTCAAGCGTGACGCCCCGGGCCACCAAGCTGTTGATGGAAGATTCCACGGCCCAGAATGCACTTTCCACGTTCATCGGGTCCTTCATTTTCAGCCTGATTGCGATCATCTTTCTGAATTCCGGCATGTACGACCAGAAGGGAAGAGTCGTGTTGTTCGTTGTCACCCTGGGGGTGATTGCCATTATTCTGGTTACGCTCATCCGGTGGATTGAGCATTTATCCCGGCTTGGCCGGGTGGGCGAGACTTCAGAGCTTGTGGAAGGGGTGACACGGAAAGCGTTGCTGGCACGCGCCAAGGAACCCTATCTGGGGGCTAATCCCCTGGTTGACCGGGAGCTTGATATTCCGGAAAATGCCGTTCCCGTCAGGAGCGATCAGACAGGCAATATCCAATATATTGACATGGAGAAGCTGGACCACCTTTCCAGAGATAAGGATCTTAATATTTACGTTGTTGCGCTACCGGGGGATTTTGTTTCCGTTACCTCGATTCTGGTTTATGCTGACAAACCTGTGTCAAATGAAACCCGGCGTGAACTGCTTGGAGCTTTTGTGATTGGCCATGAGCGCAATTTTGAACAGGATCCCAGATTCGGATTGTGCGTGCTTGCTGAAATTGCCGCCCGGGCCTTGTCCGCGGCCGTCAATGATTACGGCACAGGCATTGATATTATCAACCGGGGCGTGCGCCTCCTTACGAATTACGCCCAGGCGGAACGCCATGCCGAGGTGAAGTATGAGAGAGTCTGGGTGCCTCCTTTAACTGTCTCCAATCTGTTTTCGGATATTTTTGCCCCTATCCTTCGGGATGAAGGAGGCATTACGGTTATTGACATCAAGCTGTTGAAGGCTTTTGCCGAGCTGTATAACCTGGATAACGGGCAATTCAAGGAAGAAGCCCGGAAATACTCCCGCCAGTGCTATGAACATGCG
Source organism: Akkermansia sp. RCC_12PD (assembly GCF_036417355.1). Classification (NCBI taxonomy): domain Bacteria; kingdom Pseudomonadati; phylum Verrucomicrobiota; class Verrucomicrobiia; order Verrucomicrobiales; family Akkermansiaceae; genus Akkermansia; species Akkermansia sp. RCC_12PD. The sequence goes on from NZ_CP143889.1 coordinate 1,561,912, forward strand.
CTTAGAACCGTAGTGCTCGACGAAGACAGGGAGACGCTGAAAAAGCTGGTTATTGATTAGACCGTTGGTTTCTCCGTGAGAAAGGGAAATCCGGCCAAAACCGAGCGGGCTGAATTTTGAAGACAGCGTGAAGTTTCCCAAATGCCTGGGGTCGTAACAAAGGATTTATTTCCGGGCAGACTTCGTTGGTAAAAATCGGCCCGGAAAACGGAAAGGCTCCCGACATTTTTATTTCATCAATGGGGGTAGGCCGCAGCTGTTTCGTGTTGTTATAGCTGATGGTTAATGTTTTAGAATACCGTCTTTTCAGAGGGGATCAAGTTTCATCGTTTCCTGATGATTTCTTCCCCACATGGAAATTTTAATGAGGACCCGGCCGTACATGCTCATGATCGCGTGATCTTATGATGAAGATGAATATATGTGTCCGTTCCGGGGTGCTTTTCTGTCTGCTGATGGCGGGTGTCCCTTGCAGTTTTGCTCAGAAGCTCGTTTTAACGGACTGGAATTACCTGCCGTCCTATGGGCAGTCGCTTTCCGTAGGGTGGACGGCCAAGCCGGTCGTGACCACGGAGCAGAAGAACGGCAATTTAATGTTCAAGGGCGGCGTGCGGCCTTTTGAGGGCGGCAATGACCGGAGCGCCGCCGTTCCTCTGGTGGAGAGAGTTTCTCCGGACGGCGCCAGGGGGGAGACGCCCGTTTCCGGAGCATCCGGTAATTTCATGCGCCTGCTGAAGAAGCGCGATGCCGGAAAGGCCGCCAGGGTCCGGTTCCTGTGCTCTGCCGACGGCGTGGGAGGCGTCAGCATTGGTGTTCTTTCCAAAGGCAATGCTCCCTATCAGCGCATTCTGGATGATTTGACAGCGGGCCGCGAACTGGCGGACAAGGCCGGCAAGTCATTTTCCATGCCTTGTTTCCTGTGGACGCAGGGGGAAACCGACCAGCAGGACAAAAAAACAAGGGAATGGTACAAGGAGAAGATGCGCGCGCTGATTCAGGATATTGACGCGGACGCCAAGGCCGTCACCGGGCAGAAGAATGACGTGCTGTGCTTCGGGTACCAGGTTTCTTCCCACCTCAATTATTTTGCCCAGAATCCCACGGATTACCCTGTCATTGCCGTGGCCCAGCTGGATCTGGCCCTGGAGAAGGACAGCCGGTACATCATGGCCACGCCCATGTATCATTTCACCTATAGCGACGGGGTGCATTTGACGGCTCCCATGTCCCGGCTTTACGGGGAGTACGCCGGATACGTCATGTATAAGGTGATGGTGGAAGGCGTGAAATGGAAGCCCATCCATCCCGTCGCCCATGCAATCGGCAGGAAAGGGCAGGATTGGACAGTAGACGTAAAGTTTTTCACGCCTGTGCCTCCTCTGGTGCTGGATACCAGGACGATTCTTGATCCGGGCAATTACGGTTTTTCCCTGGTGAATGGCCGGGAAGAGCCTCTGGAGATCAAGTCCGTCAGCTTGAACGGTAAAAATGTTGTCCGCATTGTAACATCATCAGACCCTTCCGGCAGCCGCCTCCGGTACGGAATGAACTTGAAGGAGAAACTTCCCTCCGGTCCGCGTACCGGCGCCCGCGGATGCCTTCGGGATTCCCAGGGGGAGAAGGTTAAGACCCGTATTCAGGACGTCGTGTACCGCATGGATAACTGGTGCCCGTTTTTCGATTACCCCCTGGAATCCCGGGGCAGGATGAACAAGACGGATTCCAGGTAGATTTCCATAAGGCGGCCGGAGCCGCTTTTGTTCCTTTCTTCCTGCATGGTTTATCCATTCCTTCTGAAAGACATGGAGTTCCTGTTCTGGTTTTAGTAGCCTATACCCCAAATTGGAGTCGGTTCAAATGAGAGAATTCTAAGGCCTGGTTAGCGTTTGTAGATTGTTTGTCCAGCGTATAGTTTAGAAAATAAGAAGGATCGAGAATTTTTCCTATTGCTGTTGCAACTTGTCTCATTCTAAGCTGGCCGGACTTTTCTACGAACGAGACAGCCAATGAAAGCAAGCAAGCCAAGCATGGAGGTCGAAGGCTCCGGAATAGCATCACGCACCATGCCGTTGAGCCGTATGTTGCTAATCGCCAAACTTTCCTCAACATCTTCGGTCGTGTTGGCAAAAGCAATTCTGAATGTGACTTCGTTTATGTTGCTATAGGTTTGACTCCAGGAAGTTAAGTCGAAAGATACACTTTGATCAAAAGTTTTGAATCCTGCATCTGTTCCAACATTAATGACGCCTCGCTGGCTTGTCAGGCCAAGAGGTATCCAATCCTCTCCGCCTATGTTGGCGAAAATTTCAAATCCGAACCGTGAAGTTACTGTTGTCGGTTCCAGGACAGCCGCTCCCCAATCAAATGTAATGTTATATAAATCAAGGGATTTTCCTTCTTCTGCCTTGGTTGAAAATTGAATATATGATTTGTCATAGTGGGGGGTGTCGCTCGGCGTTGTATGATCATTGAACAGGGCCCAATAGTTGCCATTGCCACCCGATACGGTTGGGAAGTTGATCTTATCCTGATTTCTGCTGTAGGTGAATGAAGTGATGGCCCCCTCATAAGTAGTCATCTGGCTGCCTCCCGAAGAGTCAATGCCGGGTACTGTGGCAGCGTGGTTATAAGGGCTTTCCTGCCCGTCAAGGAAATGGGACAGCAACTCGGCTTGAACCGAGCTGCAAGCTGCAAATGCCACCAGAATGAGGAAAAAGTTTTTCATTGAAAATATTTTTTACTGTTTATGTTAAAGTAAGTTCTGGTGAAAATGTTCGATATCATCTGTATGTAATTTAAATGAAGGGGTTTATTTTATTCTGCACAACACTTTTCCCTATGTTGGCACAAAGCGAATAACATATTAAGTTTCTGTAGCTCAATAGACGCCCCAATTTTTGGAATAGACATTAACGCGCTTTTTTCCGCTTGTTCAGGATTGTCATACGTTCTTCCGGAATTGCCGTGTGGCCTCGTCGATATCCGATTTTGTAACTTGGCTGATATTCCATGATTGATCATCTTTTCCGCTGAAGCTGGCCCCGTTAGGCAGGCAGAATCGGCCGAGTGCGTCCAGTTGCCATATTCTCCAATGACTTTGATAAAGATCAGCATTTTACCCCCTCTGTTCCATGAAGCTTCAAATGCCAGTTTCATCTGGGAAAGCATCCATTATGTCCATTTAAATTAATTCCATTGCCGACTTTGAAAAATACCCCATATTTGTAGTAAGGTGATACGGGAAAGTTGCCGCCCCCATGACAATAAAGAAGCAGACAGCATGCAGAGCCTGTTGTTTTACAGAGGTTTCAGAAGGAGCCGCAGTCTCTTCTTGTCCGTCCGCACATTCTTCATTCTTGAGCAGACATTCGGCACGGTTTGCAGAGAAGCGTCTTATTTTTCCTTCCGGGGAAGGTTTCCTTGCCCGGACGGAATGCGGAAGAAGGAAGGTTTTTCATTAGAAGAGCGGCGTTTTCCCGAGATGAAGAAATTATCCGGTTTGGAATAAGAACTGGAGACAGGGACCATCTGTACCTTGCGGACAGGCACAAGATATTTTATTCCTTCCCGTTTGATTTCCAATGGAAATGGATGAAACCATATGGCAGGCTTCATCCCTTGGCGGCAAATAAACAACCGTTTTTACCCAGTCTGCATTCCCGTTGGAACGGTTTCCTCGGAAAGAAAACTTATGCCAGTTACGGCATCTATTTCGGGAACGGCGTTTTAGGCCTGCATTTTTGCAATGCGTTCAATCAGTTCCATGCACATACGGCCGTTGTGGTAGGGGCCTTTCCAGGCGTTTACTCTGAATTCGTTGTCTCCGTCCTGGGGATCCAGGTCTCCTCTGGAGAGCCATTCCCGGAATTTGCCGTCGCTATGGTCGGAGACATAGTTCCTGATGTAGTCGACTACGTTCATTGTCAGCGCCAGATATTTGGGATCACCCGTCAACTGGAAGGCATTGAAGAAGCCGATGACCGCTTCACTCTGCACCCACCAGGACATCTGACGGTCTACGAGTCCGTGCTCGTTGGCTTCTGCATACAGGCCTCCTGTGTCCGGGTTGATGCCGTCCGCGCATGCATCGGCAATCCGCACGGAAATCGGCTTGCATTTTTCCACCAGTTCCTTGCCTCCGTAAGCTTCGGCGGCTTCCGTCAGCAGCCAGGCGCCTTCAATGTCGTGGCCGAAGGAAAACAGGGTATCCGTTGATTTCCAGTCATCAGTCATGTAGGGCTTGTAGTGGAAGTATTCCTGGTCCAGCAGCTTGTTGGTCATAATGTCAATCAGTTCGCCCACGGTTTTCCTCAGCTTGGGATCATCATCCACGAGCATCAGAGTCGTATAACTTTCAATCATGTGCAGATGGGTGTTGAGCGCCTTGGATCCCAGGGAAGGGTCCGGAATATTGAAGCTGTCATCCCGCCTTTTCCAATCCCGGGTAAAGGTTTCAAAGTATCCCCCGTGTTTGGGATCCAGGGCATGTTTTTCCAACGCTTCATACATGTCCCGGGCCAGCTTCAGGCCGTCTTTGCTGCCGCTCGCTCTTGCCAATTCCGCTCCTCCATAGATGATGAAGGCAATACCGTAGGGGTATTTTGACTCATCCGCGGGGTTGCCCTGGGCGTCTACTACCCAGTAGGCTCCTCCGTATTCCTTGTCTACAAAGTGTTCCTTGATGTAATCCTTTGCATGGTTGGCCATTTCCAGATAGCGGGGATCCTTCAGAATGCGGTAGGCGCTTGCAAACGTCCACATGAGTCTGGCGTTGAGCACAATGGAGCGGTCGGCGTCCTTGACCGGTTCAAGCGTCCTCAGAACGGCTCCGTAAAAACCGCCTTTGGGGGCGTAGTCATAATTGATATAAAAATCCAGAATGTCTTTCAGTTCCTGCCTGGACCATTCATCCAAAGATTGCAATGTTTCCTTAGTTTCCATCGTTGTGTCTTTCGTTACATTTCATGGGCATCCCGTTTATTGATGCCCCCTGTTTCCCGGCTGCAAGTGCATTGCCAACGGAGGATCTCCATCCGGGTGGGGAAGGACGCAGGCTGTTGCACGCATCAACGTTTTTCGTTTCTCCTGAAAGGGTTACCGCCGGGACTGGGAACATGGCATGTCTGCATGTTCGTATTGGTTTTGACAGGTTCCATATTTTCATGTTGAGAATATGACCTCTGGACAAAAGGTTCCGTAGGGGAGGAATTCCTTGTCTCAGGATTTCTTTTAACGGATGTTTAAGGCGTACATGGCCGGAACGGCATACGGACGGATTTTTCATTGTCCCGGAGAAGGATTGTTTTTCTTTCATGTTTGACTATCAGAAGATTTTGTTAATATTTCACGGTGCGTGCATTGTGGCCGCCTCTGTTTTTCCACGGTCTGAACATCCTGGCGGCAAATTCTCGCAGGAAGGTGGTAAAAAAGTGTGCGTGATTATCGAGTCATGAATTCCTTCAAGAACCTGTTTTGTTCTCTTTCATTCTTTTTCCCGAGCGCGAGTCAGGTCCGGGAGGAAGTTTCGGAAAGACGGACTGATGGTATGCGTTATTCCAGGGCTTCCTCTGGTCTTCACGCCTATTCATGACATGGCCGTTGTCTGGAAGAAGAAAATGGAATAGGGTGGAAAAGATGATGAATTCCGTATTCAAGTGTTTGATGAGTGCCGTATGCGCCGTGGCATTGCCGGCATTCGGGCAGGATGAGAAGGCCGATTTTCCCACGGACAAGGCCGTGACCGTATTCAGCGCGGGGGAAGGGAATCCTTATGAGTCCATCCGCATTCCCGCGTTGCTCAATATCGGCAGGGGGCAGCTTCTGGCGTTTGCCGAAGGCCGGTATAAGAATACCGACCAGGGGGAGAACGATATTATCATGAGCGTCAGCAAGAATGGCGGCAAGACCTGGTCACGTCCCCGGGCGATCGCCAAGTCTCATGGGGCCACCTTTAATAATCCATGCCCGGTTTATGACGTCAAGACCAAGACCGTGACTGTCGTATTCCAGCGTTATCCCGCCGGGGTCAAGGAGCGGCAGCCTAATATCCCCCAGGGTTGGGACGACGAGAAGTGCATCCGCAATTTCATGATCCAGAGCAGGAACGGCGGTTCTTCCTGGAGCAAGCCCGTGGATATTACTAGGACGACCAAGCGGCCCACAGGGGTGGATATCATGGCTTCCGGCCCGAATGCGGGAGCCCAGTTGAGGAGCGGTCCCCACAAGGGGCGCCTGGTGATTCCGATGAATGAAGGGCCGTTCGGCAAGTGGGTGATTTCCTGTATTTACAGCGACGACGGCGGCAAAAGCTGGAAGCAGGGCCAGCCAACCGCCAATATGAAGGGCCTGGTGAATGAAACATCCATCGCGGAAACGGATAACGGAGGCGTGGTCATGGTCGCCCGCCACTGGGGCGGAGGCAATTGCCGCCGCATCGTGTGGTCGCAGGACGGCGGCGAGACATGGGGTGAAGTGGAAGATGCTCCGGAATTGTTTTGCGACAGCACGCAGAATTCCCTGCTGACTTATTCTCTGACGGACCAGCCTGCCTTTGGCGGCAGGAGCCGCATCCTCTTTTCCGGACCCAGCGCCGGACGGCGCATCAAGGGGCAGGTGGCGATGAGCTATGACAACGGCAAGACCTGGCCGGTGAAAAAACTGTTGGGAGAAGGCGGTTTTGCCTATTCCAGCCTTGCCATGGTGGAGCCCGGCGTAGTAGGTGTGCTTTATGAGGAGAACCAGCCACATATCAAGAAGCTGAAGTTTGTTCCCATCACGATTGACTGGCTGACGGACGGGAAGGACACGGGACTGCCGGAAGGAAGGAAAGCTCCGGTTCTTAAATAAGTTCGTGAACGGTAAATATTCGTTTTCCAACGGGACTGGATTTCCAGTCCCGTTTTTTATGAAGAAAGGGTTGAGGGGGGAAGAGACAATGAAAGGAATGTTCATGTGGCATGGTGGGAACCCGGCTGGCAGGGAATGGAGCCTCCGGCTTTCATGACTGAATTTGTGCCGAAGCGCAGCGAAGGGATTTTGTTTTTTACTTCCGGTCGCCGCAGGTCCATTTTCTTGATGATTTAATTGTTCATGAAAGAAGGGCCTGGCCTCTTTCCTCTGGAACGGGCCTTGTCATTGTTACTTGCTTTTAAAAGATTCATGGGGAGGATTTTAGTGTACAAACATGGTTATATCTGTTAGATGGCAGGATATTCAACTACTATACCTTATGAGAACTTGGTGCAAAAACATATGTTTTTGCACCATCTGGTAGTGATGGACCGGGAACATGAATTGGATCTTCATGCCGCGCTGGCGATCGGATATGCGGCCACACGGCCCTATACCTGGCCGGCCCTTTCTCCCGCACAGCTTAAATTAGGGTTCAGCATAAAAAGCCGTGACGGACAGCAGAGATTTCTTCTGAAATGGTATCGGGATACGTACACGGGGCCTACCCTGCGTCTGGTGGATGACCTCGTGGACCGGGTAGCCCGGAAGCAGGCAGCGGAAAAACCGAAGAAGACGCTGGAAACGATCAAAAATATTTTTTGAGTTTTTGTCGATTTCTCTATCTCGTTTGCGTAATATATTTATTATTAATATAATGTAAGTGTGAGAAATAGATCTATTTCTCACACTTACAGAATGAATTTAGTAAATATGGTGATGGGGCCAAACGAATGAGAATGAATCTGTTAAAATCACGCGAAATAATAATAATAATATTATAAAAATATATCTAATTACTTTACTGGATATATTCATATTAATTTGAAATGCTATATATATAGGACGTTTTCTACGTTGATTTCCTTTCATAATATGATGGCTATACTCTATGGGTTGATGCGCTCTTTGGGAGAACAACTTCCTATCTTCAGAGTTGATATATATAGAAAGGTATAGCATATGTTTGCGACATTATGCTTCCTAAGTCTCCCTGAAGTTCGGAAGTAGTAATCTTAAAAGCTAGAAAGGAGGGGTTCTTTCTAGCTTTTTTTGGTATGAGTTGAACGATGAGCAGACACTACCCGGATTCTTCGGAGAGTTCAAGGAATTTCTTAAAGGCTTTTATAAGAAGGTAAATTAACTTGGGCGCTTGTTGACTTGGGCGCTTGTTGACTTGGGCGCTTGTTGGAGTATAAATGTGTTGTTCGCATGAATTGTTATGCGTGGATTGAAAATTATATAAGCCTTTAATTTTAAGAATTATATAAATATAGTGCAGGTTCAAAAAGCCTGCACTATATTTGTTAGAATGTGAAAGGATTCTTTTATCACTACATTCCACTCCGCATAGTTGCTTTTTCCCGATGACAGGGTACGCATGCATTGCCGGCTTGATTCCGGGGCGGCTGCAGGTACTCTCCAAGGCATCCGTTGCCCTTGGAGCTTTTCCCATTCGGGAAGGCCGGCGAACGGAAGATGATTCCCCGTTTCAATATATGTCCTGGATTTATCTGGTGTTGGCCGGTCTCTGTGAGATCGGATGGCCTTTGGGCTTCAAGCTTTCACAGGCGCCCGGCACGGGTTCCGGCAGGTTTGCCGCCTGCATTGCGTTCTCCGTGTTCAGCATGGCTCTGAGCGGCTTCCTGCTGTGGCTGGCGCAACGGAACATTCCCATAGGTACGGCTTATGCCGTATGGACGGGCATCGGCGCTCTGGGCACGTTCATGGTGGGCATCCTGTGGTTCGGGGATTCCTCCAATGTCTGGCGCATGCTGGCGGCTACCTTCCTGCTGATCGGCATCATCGGGTTGAAGCTGGCCCCCGGACATTAATCTGTCTTCGTGGCAATTTGTGCCGGGTCGGGGGAAGGTTAGTGTGCAGCAGCTCTCCGGAGAGGTCAACGGTGGGAAAGGTGTTTTTCCCACACTGTTCCGCAGGCGTCGGAAGGCATGCGCCAGTCTCCGCGCGGGGAAAGGGCAATTGTCCCTACCTTGGGACCGTCCGGCATGCAGCTGCGCTTGAATTGCTGCCGGAAGAAGCGGCGGATGAAGATGCCCAGGCCGCGGCGGATGAATTCCGGCTGGAATTCTCCGCGGAAGGCGTGTTCCGCCAGATACAGGATTTTGTCCGGCTCCGCGCCGTATTTGATGAAGTGGAAGAGGAAGAAATCGTGCAGGTCGTAAGGGCCCAGCACATCTTCCGTCCTCTGTTCAATGGAACCGTCGTCTGACGGAGGCAGAAGTTCCGGGCTGACGGGGGTGTTGTTGATGTCCAGGAGGGTAGCCGCCAGTTCCGGGGATGATTCTCCTGCGATGTGTTCAATGAGGCACCGTATCAGCGTCTTCGGAATGGAGCAATTGACCGCGTACATGGACATGTGGTCCCCATTGTAGGTGCTCCATCCCAAGGCTATTTCCGACAGGTCCCCAGTTCCAACGACCAGCCCCCCGTTTTTGTTGGCCAGGTCCATCAGGATTTGCGTGCGTTCGCGGGCCTGGACATTCTCATAGGTGGTGGTGCGTTCGGCGGGGTCGTGCCCGATGTCGCCGAAGTGCTGGAGACAGCATTCGGAAATGGGAATTTCCCGGAGTTCCGCGCCCAGAAGGCGGCACATGTTTACGGCATTACCGTGGGTTCTGTCCGTGGTGCCGAAGCCCGGCATCGTCACGGCCAGAATGTCGGAGGCAGGACGCTTCAACGCCCGGCAGGCGCGGGCGCAGATGAGCAGGGCCAGCGTGGAGTCCAGGCCGCCGGAGATGCCTATCACCAGTCTTTGGGCATGGGTGTGTTCCATCCTCTTGGCAAGTCCCGCCGTCTGGATGGCGATGATTTCTTCGCACCGTTCCCGGCGGTGGGCCGGGGAGGGCAGGAAGGGCCGCGCCGGGTTGAAGGCGTATTCCAGGCCGGGGGCGGCGGGAATTTCCGCAGGCACGGTCAGATGAAGGGCGTTTCCGGCAGGGGAGAGAGATTTGCTGTCATTGAAGGAGCTTTCGGAGAGGCGCGCCGCCGCCAGCCGTTCAAAGTCCACGTCTGCAAGGATCAGGGAGCTTTCTCTGCCGAACCGTTCGCCTTCCGTCGCCAGCCTGCCGTTGTCCGCAATGAGGGAATGCCCTCCAAACACCACGTCCGTGGTGGATTCATGCACTCCGGCGGAGGCCAGGACATAGGCGCAGAGGCATCTGCCGCTTTGCTGTTTGACCAGTTCGCGACGGTAGGCGGCCTTGCCGGTGAGTTCCGTTCCGGCGGACGGGTTGAAGATGGCCCTGGCCCCCAGAAGAGCCAATTGGGAGCTGGGAGGAATGACGCTCCACAGGTCTTCACATATTTCCACGCCGAAGCTGAAAGGGGAGGAAACATCATGGAAGACGATTTCCGTTCCGAACGGGATGCATGCCCCGTTGACTTGAACTTCCTTCGTTCCCGTTCCCAGCTCCCTGCCGGAGGTGAACTGCCGCTTTTCGTAGAATTCCCGGTAGTTGGGGAGCACCGTTTTGGGAACCAGCGCCAGGACGCAGCCGGACTGGACCACCGCCGCCGTGTTGTACAGGGCGTCTTCATGCAGGAAGGGCAGGCCCACTACGGCAATTGTGCCGGAACCTTCCGTGGCTTCCGCAAAGCGGCGCAGGCCGTCCAGGGCCGCCTCTCTCAGGCGCGGCTGGAAGAAGAGGTCTCCGCAGGAGTAGCCCGTAATGCACAGCTCCGGAAAGACGACGGCCGCCGCCTGCTGTTGCGCAGCTTTCCGGAATCCGGCCATGAGCTGGTCGACGTTGTAGTCCACATCAGCCACGCGGAGCTGGGGAACGGCGGAGGCAAGTCTGTAATATCCGAACATGGGCGGCGCAGTCTGGAAAAATGGAACCCGCAGATGTTCGTTTTCCCGTAATCAGGACGCAATTCGGGAGGGGCGGGTCTGATCCGGATACTAAAAGCTCATGAAAGACTTGTAAAGCCATCAGTGGGGACTGCCTCCCTCCGTTTTGCCGGAAGGATGAGATGGGAAGGGAAACTCTCCCGTATGCCGCCCGAACGCCGGGCATCGGAAGCGGGCTTCATCTTTTTTCCGGAATCCGGCAGCGTGGCGGCTTTTCATGACCCGGGAACAGCATTGAGACTGGAACAACAGGAGAAAAAGAGTAAACCATACCGCAAAGGCTGATGAAAAATACTGACCGATTCACCGGAAAAGCCGGAGCCTATGCCCAGGGAAGGCCCGGTTATCCCTCCGCCGTTGTTGAGCTTCTGACCCAGGAAACCCGCCGGGAAAATCCCCGCATGGCGGATATAGGTTCTGGAACGGGCATTCTTTCCCGCGCCATGCTGGAGCGCGGCTGGACCGTGTATGGGGTGGAGCCCAACGATGACATGCGGAAGGAGGCGGAAAAGACGCTGAACGGCTTTTCTCGTTTTCATTCCGTGGCGGGAACGGCGGAACATACCCGACTTTCCGGTGCTTCGGTGGACCTGGTGACGTCGGCGCAGGCATTCCACTGGTTTGACGCCTTCGCGTTCAAGCGGGAATGCCGCCGTATTCTGACCGGGGAAGGCAGGATAGCCCTGATTTGGAATTCCAGGGTGGAAGACAGCCCTATTGTCCGGGAGGAAGGAAGCATCCATCGTCTTTACTGCCCCCGTTTTTACGGGTTCAGCGGGGGCTTGGCGGAATTGACGGACAGTATCGGAGCGTTTTTCGGCCACCGCTTCCGGGTATTCCGCTTTCCGAATAATTTGTCCTATACGCGCGACCAGTACCTCCGCCGCATGATGTCCGCCTCCTATGCCCTGATGGAGAACGGCGAAGGGCGTTCCTCCTGGCTGGCTGCCCTTGACGGGCTGTTTGACCGGTTTGAGATGGAAGGCCATGTGACGGTTCCGAATGAAACCGTTGTGTATTTAGGGAACTGCTGAGTATGCGCCGTCCACGTGCTGCATCGGGAAAAGGACGTCCCTGCGTTTCCCTGACGGTTGTTTCCTTGGCTCCCGGCCGGCGCAATGTTTTTCCGGCAGAAGTCCGCAATTTAAGAACCCTTCTGTCAGAATATCCCGGAAATATCCGACAATGGAAAGAGAAAGCTTTCGTTCAATTCATGGATTGAACGATGACGGCAGCCAGGATGGCGATGAATGCTAAAATAATAATGATGGCGGTAATATGGCCGGTTTTGTCCACGTCAAGAGTCCACTCCCTTTTAAGACGGGAAAGGTCTTCCCCTGCGGCATAGCGGGAGAAAAGGTCTTGGAGCTGGGAGTAGTCCAGATCTTTGGGCGCTATGTAAAGTTCCCTGTTCTTTCCGTTGACGAATGATATCTCGCAATGATAGCTCTCCGGATCGTTGCAGGCGGCCTGGAGGAACTCGTTTCCGCGGTTGCAGATGATGAAGGCCTCCGTATCGTCTTTGATGCCGGAAAGGGCTTCTTCCTGTGTTGCGCAGGGATCTCCGGAAAGTTCCCATATGATGGAAGGGCGGGATGAAGAAAGGCTCATGGAATGAAAAAGGGTCGTTGAGAACGGTAGAGGATGATTTCTCCTGCCGCCAGTATAAAAGAACTTCCTGCTTCTTTTTGTGGAGAAAACGGCTCCTGGAGGAATGTTCCCGAGGGTACTGAACGCTCTGCCTGGTGCGGCATTCAACGATTGTCTTTCCGCGCGCCATTCCGGTTCTGCATGTTTTCCTCCGGGACGTTCCGTCCGGATTTCTCCGGCCGCGCAGTGATAGCTGCTTTTGCTCCTCTGGAAAATCGTCCCGGATCTGCAGGCATGGCTTCTTCTCTCACATTATTCTTGCTTTATCCCGGTGGGCTTGCCGTGGTATGATAACTCACCGCCATGACGCAGCAGCCTTTTTCTCAAGAACCTTTCCTGGTTTCCGGATTGCATGGGGACCAGATTCTGGGCGCCCGCAGCAATCAGCAGGATTCCTTTTCCATCCTGGCCGGGGAGGATGCCCTGGTGCTGGTCCTGGCGGACGGCATGGGGGGATATACCGGCGGGGAACTGGCCAGCCGCGCGGCCATAGAAGGTTTTTCCCAGGCGTTTGAGCGGGAAAACCGTTCTCCCGGCAAGAGGATGAAGGCCGCGGTGGCCGCCGCCAATGAACAGGTGCGCGTCGTCCGGAGGAAGAGAGGGAAGGATGACGAGATGGGCACGACGCTGGTAGCGGCCTGGATAGGGCCGGAAGGGCTGCGCTGGGTCAGCGTGGGTGATTCCCTTCTGCTGCTTATTCGGGAGGAGAAGATGTTTCTGCTTAATGATCTTCACCAGTATTCCACAGAGCTGGAACGCATGGCGGATGAAGGTTCCATTAGCCGGGAGGAGGCCTTGAGCCACCCTTCCCGTCATTCCCTGACCTCCGCTCTGATGGGGAAGGAGGTGCCTTTGGTGGATCTCCGGGAGGAATTCTTCCCTCTGTTTCCCGGTGACCGTCTTCTGGTCGCCAGTGATGGGGTGGGCCCCTATCTGGATTCCCTGGGCCCGGCGGGAATACGGTATTTGTCCATGCTGTCCGCGGAAGAATTGGTGTGTTCCGTATTGGCCGGAATCAACCGGGACGGAGCGTCCAATCAGGATAACGCCACGCTGATCTGCGCGGAAATAGCGGAAGCGTGATTTTTCCGGAAGGAATGCAATAAGAGAAGCTCCGGGAACGGTTAATGGAGCTGGCCGAATTCTTAATCCGGCGTCAAGGAGCGATTTTTATACCGAGCGCCTTATGCTGTGCGGCCGCTTCTCTATTGGGGGACGTTTCCCTGGGAAAAACCTGCCGGATTGATGTGACTGCCGCCCGGAGCGCCGCAAGCCTTTACGGCCATTGAAAACAATTAATTCCGTCAGGATACGCTGATTTTCAGGAAAGAAAGTACGCTGCCATTCATGCTGGCTTTCGGCTGGTGCACGGGTCTGCGGCGCTTCATGCGGGAGTGGGATTATCTCATGTTCATTCGTAACGGATTAAGAATTCGCTAAGAATTAAATTGCCATGAGAATATTATCCATGATTCTATTAACATCCGGAATGTCTTCCATGGGAATTTCCCATGGCGCTTCCCTTGCGGTTTCTTCTCCTCTTCAGGAAGGATTGGTCATCCATATGGGATTTGATGCGACCGCGACTGAATATGACAGCTACACCGGCTATACCGGGGGCATCAATGCGTGGGGAGGAACGGGGATCGCGTCAGGCGGAGCTTTCGGCAGCACCGGGTACTTGAATTTGGCCGGGGCTTCCGGCGCGCATCCGGGAACATCCGCGGTAAGTGCCACCAATATCAGTGCGAATCATTTTTCCGTTAATTTTCAATTCAAGGACGTTTCCCTGAACAGCAATTACGTTCTTCGCATGACGACGGACACCGGCCGTACGTTTCAGTTTGAAACCATCGGCAATTCCATTCAACTGTTCGTGAGTTCCTCCCAGGGGAATTTTTATGCAGGGAATGTGGGTACATTGACCGGCAATACCTCCAATTGGCAGAATTTTACGATGACGGCTGGGGACGGAACCATTTCCCTGTATCTGGATGGTACAAGGACGGCGACTTACAATTTTGGAGACGCCGATCTTGGAAAGCTCAATTTTTTCCAATTGGGCTGCGGAAACAACGGCGTGAACGCGGGTACGCTGAAAATGGATGATTTCAGCCTATGGAACAGGGATCTGAGTGCGGAAGAGGTGCAATTCCTGGCAGAGCATCCCGCTTCGGACGTCATGGTTCCGGAAGCCTCCACTGCCTCTCTGGGCTTGTTCGGTCTTTTCGGCCTGCTGAGCCGGCGCAGACGGCGTTGAGCCGCCTCATTCTTTCCTGTTTATTTGCTGGCTCCGGGAGGTTTTTCATTTCAGAATCCGGTTCATCATGATGGCGAAACTACTCTACTGGGCTGCGTCCCTCTGCCTTTGTAATCAATTGCATGCGTCTTTATCAACCAATCAGTTGATCTATCTTCTGGATTTTGACGCGGCAGGGACTCCGGAGAAGCTTGTCACCGGTACGGGCAATGTGCCGTTTACGAGAGAAACCCCGGTAAGGATTACCCCTGGCGGTTTCGTGCACCATGAAACGGGCGGCGTGAACAATTCCGGTTATATACGCGCCACGGGCGGAACCGGGAACAGCCTGCAAATTTCCAATGGGAATGGCCTGCCCCTGTCCAGCAGGGATTTTTCCATTTCATTCAACGTCCGCCATTATGCGGGAGGAAGCGCTTTATTCGCCCTTGACGGGGCTACCGTCAACAGCGGCTGGACCATCTGGGGAGCAGGAGGCACCAGCGCCAGCTCCTGGAAAGATGAATCCGGCAATTCCAGTGCCTTCCCTCCGGCAGTTCCCTCCGGGGATGAGTGGCATTCCGTGGTGTATTCCATTCACAATAAGACTATAAATCTCTTTATTGACGGCAGGCACAGGGGAACCTGCACCATTGCCGGGAATTTCCAGTTCGCGCCCCGCATCCATTTGATAGGGTTGGGATGCACAGGCAACAATGCCAATGAGGCCGCTGCGGCCGATTTCGACAATATTGCGTTGTGGGGAAAGGCCATCACGACGGAAGAGGAAGCCAGGGCGGTCATGGAGGCCGTCCGTCCCGATCTCCTGCATCCAGCGGACCCTTCCGCTCCTCCCGTTGACGTGTACCACAGGACATGGAATTTCAATGAGATGGAGGACTGGCAGCATATGAACCAGAATACCCCCCATGATCCTGACCCGAATCCGGAGCCGAAAACCGTTACGGAAAACGGCTTGCTGGCCATTCATGTACGCAAGGGAACACAGGACCGCCGGAAAGTGCTGACAAAGGACAAGATTTATACCACGGGACGTTATAAATGGCGCCTTTACCTGCCCAGACTGGACAAGTGCGGAAGAACGAGCGTAGGCGCCTGGATTTACTGTGACGACCAGCACGAACTGGATTTTGAAATAGGTTCCGGCACGCAGGCGGAGAGAACCAGGCTGGGCGCCGGAGATGACGACCTGGTAGTCGCGATGACTTCCCAGGCCAATCCCTACGTATCCGGAAGACAGCTTGTCAAGACGGGCTGGCATACCGTGGAGATGGATTTGACGCTGGCCAACGGCAATTATGAAGTAAAGTGGCTGATAGACGGTGAAGTCCGTCAGACCCAGCGGGTGACGTTTGGAACAAGTTTCCCGTTCTTCATATATTGCAGCGTGGAAAACCTGGGATTCATGGGGGACCATCTCCCCACCCAGGACAATACCGCCTATTATGACCGTGTGGAGTATTATTACCATCCCTGATGCCATGAAGAGTCTTCTTTCCCTGCTTTTTTCCGGCAAGTTCCGTTCCTCCCTTTTTTGTGCGGGGCTGTTTCTGATGAGCGCTTTTGTCGTTTCTCCGGTCCTCGGGGTTTCCGGTTTTGAAGGCGGGGACGGCAGC
The DNA here is from genome assembly GCF_036417355.1 of Akkermansia sp. RCC_12PD. Taxonomy (NCBI): domain Bacteria; kingdom Pseudomonadati; phylum Verrucomicrobiota; class Verrucomicrobiia; order Verrucomicrobiales; family Akkermansiaceae; genus Akkermansia; species Akkermansia sp. RCC_12PD. Next base: position 1,578,260 of record NZ_CP143889.1, read on the forward strand.
CGGGAATCTCCCTACCTGATTTCCGGCCCGGAGGGGCTGGCCGCGCTGGGCGGTTATTGTGGCCCGGCCCACAGGGACAAGCACTTCATCCTGACCGGGGATATTGTTCTGAAGGGAGCGTGGACGCCCATCGGCTCCTCTTCCGCCGTGGAAGACGGGACCGGGGCCTTCCAGGGCAAGCTGGACGGCCGCGGGCATACCATTTCCAATGTCTCCGTGCAGACGGACGGTCTTGCCCATGCAGGGCTTTTTGCGGGATTGTATGAGGCGGATATCCGGGACCTTCATCTCAGGAACGTTTTCATCTCCCAGACCGTCAGGGCTGTTTCATCCGCTGGCGGCCTGGCGGCTTTTTCCAGGGGAACCCGGTTCCTGTATTGTACCGTGGAAGGGAGCGTCAGCTCCCTTTATGAAGCAGGCGGCCTGGTAGGGCGGGATGGCGGTGGTTCCTCCTTTGTGCGGTGTGGTACTGCTTGCTCCGTTTCCGCTTCTTTTTTTGCCGGCGGCTTTCTGGCCACGGGGCATGCCGGAAGTTCCCTGGAGGGTTGTTATTCCCAAGGCCGCGTAGTGGTGACACGGGAAAGCGGCGTTGAGTTTGACTCCTTTTTCCATGGCTACGGCGGCGGGATGGTGGCTTTTCTGCCGGAGACGGATGACAGCGTATCCGCCACGTTCCGAAATTGTTTTTCCACCTGCACCGTGGAGGCCGATGATGAAGGCAAGACATTTACGCTGGGCGGCTTCATGGGGTTTGCCTCCTGCGCCGGATTCATGAACTGCGTTGCCTCCGGCAGCGTGCGTGTTCTTCATTCCGCCAAGGGCTGGGCCGGCGGATTCACTGGAGACAGCGTGCGTTGCCGATACGTGAACTGCGCTGCCAGAGGGGCGGAAGTACGTGCTTCCTCTTCCCAGGATTATGCCTGTGCGGGCGGTTTTTCAGGGAGGAACAGCCTGGGAATCAGTGAGAATTGCCGCTCCGTCTCCAGGGTGGCGGCGCACGCCGCGGCGGTCTCCGGAGCCTGTACGGCCATGGCGGGCGGTTTCACCGGGTACAACCACCGGGGAGGCACGTTCTCCCACTGCTATGGGGCCGGGAACGTGGAAGGAACGGCGGGATCCTATTACGCCATGGCGGGCGGATTTTGCGGCTATGACATGGAAGGGAGCTATACCGGATGCGCGGCTTCCGGGTCTGTCGCGGGCACGGCGTCCAGCGTTTATGCGGGGGGAATTCTGGGATACATGGCGGATTCCGTTCTGGAAAATAATGCCTTCAACAGCGCCTCCACGATTTCCGCGCATGGAGCGGATATTTCCGCAGTTCACGGTGCCAATAACAGGAATGGCGCCTCCGCATCCGTGGCCGGTTCCGGAAATGTGTGGAACGGACTGGGCTTTTCCTTTGGGGAAGATGACTCCTCTCCGTGGAAGATGGGAAAGAATGCCCTGCCGGAGCTGTACTTTGAATCTTCCCTAAAAGCGGTAACTATTTTCCATATTTCTCCCGAACAGCTTTCCCTGGGCAGGGAGGGCGCGGGGAGCGTGCGGGTAGACGTTGTTTCCGAGGGTGCGTGGAACGTTGCTTCCAATGCGTCCTGGGCCGTGCCGGAAACCTTCTCCGGCCATGGAGACGGAAGTTTCACCGTGACGGCTGCTCCCAACAATTCCTCCGCTTCCAGAAGCGGGATCATGGAGGTGACCACACCGGAAGGGCTGGTTCGCCTGCTTTCTATCACCCAGGCCGGCAATCCGTATGAACAATGGAAGAAGGACCGCTTTCCGGCCGGAACGCCGGAGGATCAAATGGCTCCGGACGCATGCCCGGCGGGGGACGGCATTTCCAATCTGATGAAGTACGCCACGGGGCTTGACCCGCTCAAGCCCTGCGGAAGCGTTACCCGGCTTACGGTCAGGGAAAAGGATGGCGGCGACAGCCGACTTGTACTTGAATGGCCCGTTAATCCGGAGGCCGTTGACGTGGAGCATTCCGTGGAGTGTTCCCCTGATCTGGAAACGTGGACGCCCGTTCAAGTCATGGAAACAAAGGGGAAAACGGAGGCGGTTTTTGAAGACCCGGAACCCGTGCACGGCGGAAACGCGCGCCGCTTCCTGTGCCTGAAAGTCACCCGTCAATAGGATTTACGGTTAAAAAATGCCCCGCATGCCGGAGACGCATGCGGGGCATTCCTTTTAAATGGCTGGGGCCGTCCGCGTTCAGGAATGATATTCCTGGAGGGAGCGGGGAGATACCTTCACGTGCTGTGCGGAACGGATGCCCTCCACCGTGGCCCTGGCGGCGGCGATGGTGGTCATGTACGGAATCTTCTTCTGGATGGACTGCATGCGAATGAAGGAGTCGTCAATCATGCTGGTGCGGTCCACCGGAGTATTGATAATCAGGTCAATCTGCTTGTTGGTGATCATATCGCCCAGGTTCGGGCGGCCTTCGTGCAGTTTGTTGACCACTTCCGTTTCCACACCCTGGCCGCGCAGGTATTCCGCAGTGCCGCCGGTGGAGACGATCTTGAAGCCCAGGGAGATGAGGTCCCGGGCGATGGGTTCAATGAACTTCTTGTCGCGGTCGGAGACGGTGACGAGCACCTTGCCGGAGGTCGGCAGGATGCAGCCCGCGGCTTCCTGGGCCTTGTAGTAGGCCATGCCGAAGTTGTCCGCAATGCCCATGACTTCGCCCGTGGCGCGCATTTCCGGTCCCAGCACGGGATCCACTTCCGGGAACATGTTGAACGGGAAGACGGCTTCCTTTACGCCGATAAAGCGGCAGGCGCGCGGCTTCAGGCCCAGGTCCTTGAGCTTCTTGCCCAGCATGATTTCCGTGGCGTGGCGCGCCATGGAGATGCCCGTGACCTTGGAGACGATGGGCACCGTGCGGGAGGCGCGGGGGTTGGCTTCAATGATGTACACCTCGTCGTCGCAGATGGCGAACTGCACGTTCAGGATGCCCTTCACCTGGAAGTCCTTGGCGATCTTGGCGGCGTGTTCCTCAATGGTGCGGACGTGCTTGGGGGCGATGGTCACGGGAGGAATGGCGCAGGCGGAGTCTCCGGAGTGGATGCCGGCCAGCTCAATGTGCTCCATGACCGTGGCCACGAAGGTGTCCGTGCCGTCGGCCAGCGCGTCCACTTCCGCTTCAATGGCATTGTCCAGGAAGCGGTCGATCAGCATGGGATATTCCGGGCTGACCTGAATGGCCTCCACGCCATAGCGCTTCAGGTTTTCTTCATCGTAAATGACTTCCATGCCGCGGCCGCCCAGCACGAAGGAGGGGCGTACCATCACCGGGTAGCCGATCCGGCGGCCCAGTTCCACAGCTTCCTCCAGGGAGCGGGCGGTGCCGCTTTCCGGCTGGCGGATATTCAGGGCGATCATGCGTTCGCGGAAATATTCGCGGTCTTCCGCCAGGCGGATGCCTTCCGGCTGGGTGCCCATGATCTTTACGCCGGCGTCCTTGAGGGCCTGGGCGATGTTGAGGGGGGTCTGGCCGCCGAACTGGACGATGACGCCTTCCGGCTTTTCCTTTTCGTAAATGGTCAGCACGTCTTCCACGGTCACGGGTTCAAAATACAGCTTGTTGGCCGTGTCAAAGTCCGTGGAGACCGTTTCCGGGTTGCAGTTGATCATGATGGATTCATAACCGTTGTCCCGCAGAGTGAAGGCGGCGTGCACGCAGGTGTAGTCGAATTCGATACCCTGGCCAATGCGGTTGGGACCGCCGCCCAGGATCATGATCTTCTTCTTGTCGCTCACGGCCACCTCATCCGGAGCGCCGCTGTAGGTGGAATAGTAGTATTCCGCGTGTTCCACGCCGCTGACGGGAACGATGCGGTAGGAGGCCACGATGCCGTTTTCAATGCGGCGGGTGCGGATGGCCTTTTCCGGAACGCCGAAGATCTGGGCCAGATACTTGTCGGAGAAGCCCATTTCCTTGGCCTGGTGCAGCGTCTTGACGGGCAGGGAATCCCATGTCTGGGCGTCCAGCGTGTAGTCGAAGTCCGCCAATTCCTTCATCTGCTCAATGAAGTAGGGAGTGATGCGGGTCAGCTTCACGATTTCCTCCACGGTCACGCCGCGGCGCAGGAGTTCGTAAATCTGGAAAAAGCGTTCGCTGTTGCCGTATGTAATTTTCTCACGCAGCTCCGGCGTGGTGAGGGCTTCCAGCTTCTTTACGCGGCCCAGGCCGGCGCGGCCGATTTCCAGGGAGCGCACGGCCTTCTGGAAGGCTTCCTTGAAGTTCTGTCCGATGCTCATCACTTCCCCCACGGCCTTCATCTGGGTGCCCAGCTTGTCGGCTGCCTTGGGGAACTTTTCAAAGGCCCAGCGGGCGAACTTGACGACTACGTAGTCTCCGTAAGGCTCGTATTTTTCCAGGGAACCCTTGCGCCAGTAGGGCAGCTCGTCCATCGTGATGCCGGAGGCCAGCTTGGTGGAGACGGAGGCGATGGGGAAGCCGGTGGCCTTGGAGGCCAGGGCGGAGGACCGGGAGGTGCGGGGGTTGATTTCAATGACGATGATGCGGTTGTCCTCACGGTTGTGGGCAAACTGCACGTTCGTGCCGCCCGTGACGCCGATGGCGTCCAGAATGCGGTAGGAGTAGTCCTGAAGCCTGTCCTGCACATCCTGCGGAACGGTCAGCATGGGAGCTACGCAGAAGCTGTCCCCGGTATGCACGCCCATGGGGTCCACGTTTTCAATAAAACAAACGGTGATCTTCTGGCCCTTGGCGTCGCGCACGACTTCCAGTTCCAGCTCTTCCCACCCCAGCACGCATTCTTCCACCAGCACCTGGTTGATCAGTGAGGCGGCCAGGCCGCGGGGAACCACCTGGCGCAGTTCCTCCACGTTATACACGATGCCGCCGCCCGTGCCGCCCATGGTGTAGGCGGGGCGCAGCACGACGGGGTAGCCCAGCTCGGCGGCCACCTTCTCCGCTTCCTCCACGGTATAGACGGGTTCGGACTTGGCCACCGGCACGCCGATTTTGTCCATAGTTTCCTTGAAAATGATGCGGTCTTCACCGCGGGCGATGGCTTCCAGGTCTACGCCGATAACTTCCACGTTGTACTGCTTCAGGATGCCTTCCTCGTTCAGCTTGGAGGCCAGGTTCAGGGCTGTTTGTCCGCCCAGGTTGGGCAGCAGGGCATCCGGGCGTTCCTTTTCAATCACCGCCGTAATGCGTTCCACAGTCAGGGGCTCAATGTAGGTGTGGTCCGCCATGCCGGGGTCGGTCATGATGGTGGCGGGGTTGGAGTTCACCAGAACGACGTCGTAGCCTTCGGCCCGGAGGGCCTTGCAGGCCTGGGTGCCGGAGTAGTCGAACTCGCAGGCCTGGCCGATGATGATGGGGCCGGAGCCGATGATGAGGATTTTGCGGATGTCTTCGCGTTTTGCCATGGTATGATGCCTCTATATATAATCCGTGGTGGTTAACAATAAATGCCGGAAACAGGGTCCGCCCAAGGTGCGTTGCCTCTCCGCTCCGCATACCCGGCGCGTGACCTGACGCACAGTAAGGGACGCCGCACGATAAGTCCAGACAAAACAACAGGAAGCTTCAAGAGAAGGTTTGTGCCGGAATCTGGCGTTTTACATGGAAAAGGAAAGATGCGGCTATTTTTCCGTCCCTGTCCCTACTCCTTGCCGGCAACGCCTGGAAAGCGCCGCCGTAGGGACCGGAACGGGATTTCTCCGTGTGGCCTTGGCAGGAACGGCCGGGGATTTTCCTGCATCATTCGGCGAATGTGCTCCTTTTATTTCTCATCGGGTTCCGGTTCAGGGGAAATCCGCGGCACTCCGTTCTTGCCATTTTCCGCCGCGCCTATACTCTGGGGGAAGAAGATGAGGAATGCCCTGATGTTGATTTGCTGTCTCGGTCTGCTGTATTCTCCGGCAGCCCTGTCGGCGGGTTCTTTCTCCGCGGCCCGCCCGTCTGCCGGCCAGCGGGAAAACGAGGCCGCATGGTATCGGTCTGTGCGGAGCGGACTGTCCCGGTTCAAGGACGGTGGCGGCTACAAGGCCAACCGGCAGGCGTTGGAAGCCTTGGTGCAGAAAGCCTGCCGCTGGGATGCCAAGGCCGGAAAACCCGTTTTCCTAATTCAGGAAGCCAGACCCTCCTTCTGTTCCTCCGCCTGTTATCTTCTTCTTCTTAAAGCTTTGGAAATTTGGAATTACGAACGGTCCAAACCCGTTATTTCCGAGCGTGCGTGGCTGGCCCTGATGCCACGCATCGGCCAGCATGACGGCGACGGTCCGTGGGGCTGGGCCAACGCGAACGGGCCGGGATTTGCCATGCTGGTGCATTCCCTGGGTGCGGGAGTGAACTTCGAGGACTGGAGCCAGGCCCGGCCGGGAGATTTCATGAAGATTTTCTGGACGGACCACATCGGCCGCAAGGAATCCGGGCACCTGACGGTGCTGGTGAAGGATGGCGGAGACGAGGTGACTTTCTGGTCTTCCAACGTCCCGGACGGTTATGGATCCAAGACGGTTCCCAAATCCAAAATCAAGAGGGTCATTTTTACACGCATCACCCGTCCGGAACGGTTTAATCTGGCCCCTTCCATCGGCCATAATGCGTGGCTGGCTTCCCTGCTGAAGCAGGACGTGAGCATGAAAGAGGTCCGCAGCCACTGCGGCATGAAGGAGCCATGAACATCCCGGCATGATGGAAGAAATTCAGCAGTCTGTGGAGAAACGTTCCTTTCCGCCGTCCGTGACGCCGGAATGTTCTGTACTTGTGCTTGGTTCCCTGCCGGGGGACGAATCCCTGCGGCAGGTGCAGTATTACGCCCATCCGCGCAATGCGTTCTGGAAAATCATGGGGGAGCTGCTGGAGTTTGACTTTTCCCTGCCGTATGAGGAACGTCTGCGCCTGCTCAACCGGGGGGGAGTGGGGCTGTGGGACGTGGTGGCCTCCGGTCTCAGGCCCGGAAGCCTGGACCAGCACATCACCCGGGAACGGCCCAATGACATCGCTGCGCTGCTGGAACGCTTTCCGGGCATAATCACGGTATGCTGCAATGGCACTGCCTCCTACAAGTACCTTAAACGGTATTTTCCGGAATTGTTTCTCCGGGAATTCCCCAGCATCATCCAAATGCCGTCCACCAGTCCGGCGGCGGCGCGCCTGAGCTATGACCAGAAGCTCCGGGTATACGGGGAGGTGATTCTCCCGCTCCTCAAAGGCGTGGCGGAATAAGGCAAATTTAGGGCAATGCCCGGAAGGTCCCTATTTCTGTTTCCGGGAAGTCTTTGCTCCGGCGGCTTTCAGGAGGGCGACCAGGGCGTTCTTTTGCGTGGCGATGGCCCGGTCCAGCGGCGTAGTCCCGTTCGGGTCGCGGTAATTCACATCCACCTTGTGTTCAATCAGCAACCTGGCAACTTTATTCGTGGAACTCTCCAGAAGGCCCGTGGTGCCCGCCACAACCCAGAACGCGGCTTCCGAATTGGCCGGCTTGTAATGCCCAAAGCGCGGCTTGCCGTTGAGCTTGTTGGGATCTGCCCCATCATTCAGGAGGAGCTTGACGGTCTCCGTGCTTCCATACCGGGAAGCGGTGAGCAGCAGGGTTCTCCCGTCATTGCACACGTAATCCGGATCAGCTCCGTTTTCCAGAAAGTAGGTAGCCTTGGAAATGGCTCCGCTGAAGTTGTTTCTGCTGAGGATGGAGGAAACTCCATTTCCACGGCCAGGGCGCAGGACTTGTCGCCTCCTTTTTCCTCCCCCTGCCAATTGACGTCCACCCGGCACGAATGAAGGCTTTTACTTTGGAAAGATCGGGTTTGGTCCCCTGCTCTGGAAGTTCTGATAGGTCGTTTTTCCGTTGATGGTCGTGGAAGAATTCCTGTTTTCCCGTGCGGGCCTGTAATCCTTGAGCTTGTACAGGTATTCGTACAATTCCAGCCCTTTTTTCTGTCGTGTGGCCTGGTTAATGGACGGATCGACGGGGAGGGGCGCCATTTTGGGAATCAGGCGCAGGGAACGTTCCGCTGTGCGGTGTCCCTGCCGGGCGGCCTTGGCCTCCATATAAATTTGCCTTCCCTCTTCCGGAGTGACGGCCTGGGCGGTCATTAAACCGGCAAGGACGGCGGGCAACAGCAGGAATAAATATCGGTTCATATTCGTGCAGAGGGAGGGGAGATGGGGGACGGAAGGGCTCTCTGAAAAATGCGGACGACCGGAAAGCCGTCCGCTCCTACTTGCCGGATTCCTTGGAAGTTTTGGCCCCTGCGGCTTTCAGGATGCGCACCAGCCCATCCCTCTTCCGCGCAATGGCGCGGTCCAGGGCCGTTGTGCCGTCCCTGGCGCGGCGGTTGACGTCCGCCTTGTGCTGGATCAGCAGGTTGGCGACGGCTTCCAGGTCCGGGTCTTTGGCGTTGGTGGAATTGGCTGCGGCCCAGAGGGCCGTTTCCCCGTTGCCGGGTTTGTAATTTTTTTTGCGCGGTAACGTCAGGGTTTTGTCGGGGTCTGCCCCGTATTCCAGAAGCAGGGCTGCGAATTCCTTCTGCCCGTGCCTCGCGGCCCAGACAAGCAGAGGATAGCCCGAATCCCTTACGTAGTCGGGATCGGCTCCGTTTTCCAGCAGGTACTTCGCCTTGGAAAGAGGATAGTCGTTGGAATAGCGGCTGAGCAGGGAGAATGAGTTGCCGATCTTGCCGTTTTCTTTCAATTCCACATTGACGTCCGCACCATTGGCAATGAGCAGGTCCGCCAGTTCGTAAAACTCCATGTTGACGGCCAGGGCCAGGGGGCAGGATTTGTAATTCTGCGTATCTTCCCCCTGATAGTTGACATCCGCTCCGGCACGGATGAGGGCGCTGACCGCGGCCAGATTCGGAGCCGTTCCCTGTGCGGGGATTTTTCCTTTCTTATCGCGGCCAAATGTTTTGACGACAACTTCTCTCTCCGCCTTGTAATCCTTGAGCTTGTACAGGTATTCGTACAATTCCATCCCTTTTTTCTGTCGTGTGGCCTGGTCGACGGACGAGTTGACGGGCAGTGGCGCCATTTTGGGAATCAGGCGCAGGGAGCGTTCTGCCGTGCGGTGTCCCTGCCGGGCGGCCTTGGAAAACCAGAATTTGGCCTGGGAGGGGCTGCGTTTGACTCCATCCCCCTTCAGGTAACAGAGACCCAGCCTGTATTGAGCCTCCGCCTTTCCGGCCTTGGCTTCCGCATAAATCTGTTTGCCCTCTTCCGGGGTGACGGCGAGGATGGAGGCCACACCAGCAAGAGCGGTGGCTAGGAGCAGGATGCATGGGTATGTATTCATGGGTGTGTGTTGGTTTGGAAAAAAGGGAGATGTCCGGTCAGGAGGAGCCTACGGCGGCAAGCAGGTGCACATCCAGCGCCAGGGCCTCGTGGATGTTGAAATTCAGATCGTCCCGCAGTTTGTTGATCGCTTCCATGCGCCGCAGCAGTTCGTTCACGGGCATTTGCGCGGCTAGGGTCTGCACCTCCGGATGGATGGGAGCGACTCCCGGAGCGCCGGAAGCGATCAATGCCGCCTGCCCGAACCAGCTGCTCAGCAATTCAAGGGCTTGGGAGCGCTGTTCCAGGTACTCCGTTTCTATCTGGGCGGCGTTGGCGTCCTTGTTTCGGGATTCCCAGTCCGTGGTGTCCGTGCCCTGGGCAGCCTCTTTCGCTTCGTCTTTCAGGGCCTGGTTCATGTTTTTGGTGATGGCGGCTTTCGCCTCCGTCATAACGTCGATGAACTTGCTGCGGAAGGCCAGGGCCGCCAGATCGTTATTGAGGTTGCGGCAGGTTTCCAGCCAGTGGGGAAGCAGGGCCTCCTGGGTGGGGGTGAGCCTGAATTCTCCGGATTGCAGGAGATTGACGCGTACGCAGCGGGAAATAATCGTCTGCAAAAGCTGGTCCGGCTGGGCTGTGGCCAGGATGAGCAGGCATTGGCTGGGCGGTTCTTCCAGGGTTTTCAGGAAGGCGTTGGCCGCTTCGTCATTCATGCGTTCCGCATCCATGAAGATGGCAATCTTCCATTTTCCCTCTGCCGCGCATTGCTGGAGAAAGGGCTCCACGCCCCGGATGTCATCCCGCAGAATGCGGCGGGACTTGGATTTGGGGCGTACCAGCCGGCAGTATTCGTCGCGCACGCCGTCCAGATGGTCCGCCCGGATTCCGTTGATCAGTTCCAGCAGTTGCAGGATCAGGCGGGACGCGCCCTGGTGCTCGTCGCCCACGATGAGAAGAGCGTGGGGAAGCCTGTTGCGGGAGAAGGCGGTGCGGAGCAGGTCGAACGCTTGGGATGCCGTGAATGCCATACCGCCCTATGAAAGCATTTCGTTGCGTCAGAGCAACAGAAAAGATTGGTATATGCCGAATATTTCATGTACTAAGGGGGCCGGTTATGGAACAAAATGACATCGCATCCAGGATTGTCTTTGCCGACCGCGGCAAGGTGAATGTGGAAAAAGGCGTGGAATTCGCCCCCAAATTTGACCAGAATGGCCTGATTCCGGCCCTGGCCATGGACCATGTGACCCATGAACCCCTGATGCTGGCCTATATGAATGCGGAATCCCTGCGCATGACCATGGAACTGGGGGAAGCTGTTTATTATTCCCGCAGCCGCCAGGAAATCTGGCACAAGGGTGCGACGAGCGGCCATGTGCAGAAAGTGAAGCAAATTTTGATCGACTGCGACCAGGACGCCCTGATCGTGCTGGTGGACCAGTGCGGCGCCGGAGCCTGCCATACCGGGCACCACTCCTGTTTTTACCGTTCCGTCCCGTTTGGCGACGAACTGAAAGCACAGCCTCAGGGGCAGCCCCTTACCCTGCGGCAAGCGGACGGCGGCGTTGTCTTTGATGCCGAGGCCGTATACGGCAAGGGCCATTGATTCTTCTTTTGCGCGTCAATCTGCGTTCACCGGGTTGACGCGGTCTCGTTCCCTCCTGTAAAGTCATGAATGTGAAAAAGCTGCTTGTCCTCATGGCCGCCGTGGCCGGAACCTTCATACTGTGCCAATGTTCTTCGGAAGCACCTCCCCCTCCCGGAACCGTCCGCATGGTGGATCAGAAAGCCATCTCTCTGATGCAGGAAGCCAAGGGGAAAGAGGAGAAAAACGACCTTTCCGGAGCTATCAAGAAGTACAGGCGCGTGGTGGAAAAGCATCCCCTTTCACGGGAAGCCCCGCAGGCCAGGTTCAGAATGGCGGAACTTTACGAGGCCCGGAAGGACCCTGCCGAAGCTTTTGACCAGTACCAGAAGCTGATAGACCGCCACCCGGACAGCCCCTTGTACGCCAGAGCCATGGAACGGCAGAAGGAAATGGCTTTTGGCGCGGCCAGCGGCGCGCTGACCAACCGTGTTCTGTGGATGTTCGACGTACGGATGGACCCCAGAAACGTGACGGAATGGCTTAACCATGTGCGGGACAATGCTCCTTATGCGCCTTCCGCCCCGCAGGCCATGAATGTGCTGGGCAACTATCTGGCGGCTCGCGGCCGCATGAAGGAAGCCATTGAAGCCTACCAGAATCTGGTGGATAATCATCCGGATTCTCCGCTGGCCCCCATGGCCCAGCTTCAGATCGCCACCCTGTATCGCCAGGCGGCTGCCGACGGTGACCGCAACCACGTCAACGTGGCCCGCGCACAGGAAGCGTATGAAGACTACCTGCAGCGCTACCCGAATACCGCCAAAGCCGGAGCCGTCCGCGCGGACTTGGCCGCCATGAAGCGGGAACTGATAGCCCAGCAGCTGGAAGTAGCGGAATACTACCTGACCAAGATGAAGGACACGAACGCGGCCATCTTCTGCTATCAGGAAGTGGCTTCCAAAGGGGATGTCAATCCCGCCGCCGCCGTAAAGGCGAAGGCCCGCCTGAAGCAGCTGGGCGTGACCGTCAGGTAACAGAATCCCTCTTGCCATCATGAACCGTATCCGGACCGTCTTGAAACTCCTGTTGCCCGTTCTCTCTCTTCTGGCCGGTTCCTGCGGTTACCAGATGGGGGGCACCAAGCCGCCCAAACTGGAATTTGCGCAAACCGTCAAGGTCGACCTGTTTGCAAACAACTCCCTGGAGCCCCGCGCCGCCACGCTGGTGACAGGAGCGCTGGCGGATGAACTGCAGAGGGACGGCACCTATCGGCTGAGCTCCCGCGGTAATGCGGACATCCGGGTGCAGGGGGAGGTTTACTCCATCTCTTTCGACCAGCTCCGTTCCTCCCGGGAAGACACGTATAAAAGCTCGGAACTCGGCTTGCGCCTGGCCGTCAAATACCAGGTGGTTGACGGCAGGACGGGCAAAGTGCTTTATAAGGGGTCGGCTGAGGAAGTCGGCCAATTCTTTGACGTGGGGAACATCCAGACGGCGCGGACAAATGCCCTTTCCTACGCGGCGCGCCTGGTGGCAACCTCCATTGCGGAAATGCTGACCAACGGCTAGTGTTCCGCGTTATTCCGGGAGTATCCTTCACATGGCGGAAATAGAATACAGCGTTTACTTTGTTCCGGTCCCCATCGGCAACCGGGCGGATGTCACCCTGCGGGCGCTGGATGTGCTGCGCAAGGTGGATGCCATCGCCTGCGAGGACACGCGCCATTCCGGGCTTCTGCTGAGCCATTATGAAATACGGAAGCCGCTCCTGAGCATGCACGACCACAACGAACAGTCGCGCGGCGCGGAAATCGCCTCCCGCGCCGCGGGCGGAGAAAGCTTTGCCGTCATTAGTGACGCGGGCATGCCGGGTGTGAGCGATCCGGGCTACCGCCTCATCCAGACCCTCAAGGAAAAAGGAGTGAGCTTCACCGTTCTGCCGGGGCCCTCCGCCGTGGTTACGGCTCTGGTGGGGTCCGGCCTGCCTACGGACGCTTTCTTCTTTGGCGGCTTTCTGCCCGTCAAATCCGGGAGAAAGGGGGCCATGCTCCAAAACGCTGTTGAAGCAAGCCATACGAGCATCTTCTACGAATCCCCCCACCGCATCGTCAAGACCATGCGGGCGCTGGCGGCTCTGGACCCACATGTGCCCGTCTGCGTGGCGAGGGAATTGACCAAGACCTTTGAAACCTACCATCGCGGCTCCGCTTCCCGTCTGGCGGCGGAATTTGCGGAACGTGCCCCCAAGGGGGAAATCGTGCTGCTGGTAGGCGGCGTGAATGCGCCGCGCTTGTCCTGAAGGTGCGCTTAGGGAGGATTCATGCAGATGTACCCGGACGAAAAAAATCCGGAATACGTTCTTCCCTTTAATCTTTAGGCATCCGTCATTTGCCTTCTTCTCCTCCGGGTGGCGGAGGGCTGCGCCGGACTTATCAACTTGACCCTCGAAATGTGTCATGATAGTGTTCTAACATCATGCTTGAGGATAGAAGATCACGTTCCTCGCGCAAAGCACCTGATTTGGTGACTGACGAGCTTATTGTCATTCTTCATGAGGCCGGAATGCTGGAATTCAATGAAATCTTTCAGCGTGCCGTCGTCGTGATGAAGGAAAAGCACATGTCCCTGGGCGGCGAGGAAATCCTGAGGCTGAGAATTTATGAGAAACTCCAGAACTTGGTCAGCTCCGGCGGTCTGGTGAAAAAGGGCCGCGAATATACCGCCCAATCCAAGTTGATGACCTTGAAATCGGAGCCGTTGCCGGATACCCGCCTGTAGTGTGTCGATTTTTTAAGGTTATGCCGGAACATAAGGGTTCCGCTATGAACAGGGTTAAGCTCAATGGTTTTCCGAACTTCTGCAGGAAAATGATTGCTTGCTCCGGGGAAAGAGGAGTGCTGTCCATGGTAAACTTATCGCAGAATATTCAGAGTGAAGAATTTCATTTGTTTTCAGGCATTGGAGAGATTGAACGTGAACTCCATGATACCAAACATGTTACTCCTTCTGCCGAAGCCGTTTGTAATAATTCACATAATCTTCGGGGCCTATGTCATTTCCAAATTCGGCGCCTATTTTGGAGTCGATCTTTTTCCCGTCGGGACTCACCAGAATGCGAGTAGGATATAAGCCGATTCCGTACTTCTCTTCCAGCGGAGTCGGTTTTTTGGTGGATTTTTTGCTCGTTTTTACAAGAAGGCCGAGAGCTACGCCTTTCATGCCGCGTTTGAATGCGGCGGATTCAATATCCTTGATGGGGGATTTTTTCCAGGGATCGGGAAAATAAATGAGCACAGGAAGATTATATTTTACCGCATCTGCCATCACGGCTTCCGCTTTTGAATCCGGAGTCCATTTAAAATCGGGAATGGAGCTATCCTGAACCTTATTCTTCTCCATGTCGTTGAACATCTTTGGTCCGCCTGCGCTGCTTGTTTCCTCCGGATGGACTATTGGGAGATTTTTGATGCTTGACGGATATTTTCTAGCGGCGTTTCTGGTGACAGATACAATGCTGTTGAACAAATAAGGTTTGACGGAATGTTTGATCATGATTTGTTTTACGTACAGTTCGTGCTTTCATCCATTCAGAAATTCGATTCCGTCCAGAACTTTGGAAAACCCGTCCTGCTTCCTGCTATCCGGATGGGAACTGACGGAATATCCGTTTATTTTAATTCTCTCAAGGCCATACCCGTATTCATCATGAACCATGGCGCCCGGCCGCAAGGCTTCATGTGGAATGAGCCGTTGAGGGATGTGGCTGTAAAAGAAAGGGAACGTCAATTTGTATCTCTCTGAGTACTCGGCCAATTTGGACTCGTCATCATCGGAGAATCCTGGGATATATCCTAAAAATTGAATACGGTCATATTTTTCCTGCATGAATCGTATCCTCTCAAGCAACCGGGTTCTCTCCAGTTCATATGTTGCGTTGGAGCAGTCTCCCAGACTGCATAAGAGAAGGTAAGGTTTTTTGCCAGGGATTTTGGAAGGAATCATTTTTTTACCGGCGGAATCATATTGGTAAAGAGGAGTCTTGTTGATTTCAAACCATATATTGACGAGGGCGGTTTCAGAAAAATCCATTTTTTGGACGGTATCCGGCTTGATGTAGGTACGTTCCCCCTCCGGTAAGGCATCAAACTCTTCAAGTTTAGCCATGAGCTCCTGTGGATCCCTCGAGGAGAAGGGGACTTCACGTCCCTTGCCGTCGAAGACATGAATAGCGGGCGTGCCGTTCGTGTAATTGGGGTAAAAGCGGCATGGCAAATGGGATGGAAGCAGGTATGGATAGGGCAGCGGGTTGTCCAGTTTTTTCAGACGATTGACCACCCTGTCGTCAAAATCGTGTTCGCCCGGTAAAAATACGACAATACATTCGGTAGGAACCTTGCTCTTTTTCAGGGCTTTTTGCCACGCAGTGGAAGAATTCCCGCTAATGAGATCAATACTGGGACCGCAGCCAATACTTGAAAAAATGAAAACGTAATATCCGGCTTTTTCATTTACTGAAGCGGAAGCCCCCTTGGCATTGACAGTCCTCCCTTTTAAAGCCCGGGCTACTGGGGAAATGTCGTCATTTCCCCATGTCGAATTCAACCCCAAGAGAATAAAAAGAAGGAGAAGGAATGATTTTTCTGATGAAGTTCATGAATGCATATGGATTGGTGACGTGATTGAATGTATGAGATTTCCTTTTTGATGGGTAGATATTCTGATTTTTTTGTGGATTATATACTTTAATCTTTCCATCCTCATTTGTCCGAATTTCCTTAATTGGATTATTGGATAAAGGATAATATAAACGTTTAGCATTAAAATCTAACCGTTTGATAGAAGATAAACAATAGAACAGAATTATCCTATATAACTCCGTTTTTCATTCAAGTTCAATAGTGATCTGTCCTCCGAAAATAGATCCACAAAGAAAGTTAGGTTTGCTGACCTGACGAAAAGCAGTGAAGAAAAAATACAGTGTAAAAGGAATCCAGGGGACAGTCACCTTTTGCTTCCATTTTCATTGTTTCTTTCTACTTCAGTGTTGAAACAATGTTTATGTATCTTACAAGTTAGCGGGATTTGCTTAGCAAACGATAGACTTCCCCGGCTTTTTCCTTGTCAAAATTACTCCCGTTCAGAGTTTCCTCGGTATGATTTGATGCTTCCAGGGCATAATCTGCGGCTGTTTTTCCCTTGTGGTCCTTGGCGGAGACATCTGCTCCTTGGTCAAGCAGGATTTTCACTGTCTCCAACCAGCCTAATTGGGCGGCCAGGATTAATGGAGTTTTCCCATCACTATCACGGGTATTGACGTCAAGGCCCGCCTTGATCAGGATGGGAACGGCAGAAGCACAATTGTTGTAGGAAGCTACATGAAGAGCATTTTGTGTGGAATGTTTGCTGGTGGCATGAATATTGGCTCCTTTGGCAAGGAGTGTCTTGATGATGTTGACGTTTTCATGTTTGCGCATACACATATGGATGAGGACTGGCCCGGAGGAAGGGCAGACAGCATAGCTCGGAGTCGTGTTAATGTCGCATTCCGCCCCATGTTCCAGCAGAAAGTGTAACAAAATTTCATTTTCGTTCCAACAAGCATAATATAGGGAACTGCCATGATCCCTTTTAATATCAAATCCGTTTTCTTCCAGCAAATATCGCATAACAGCCAGATGGGGGCAATCTGGTTTACGACATTTGCAATTGCTTGCAGCCTGTCCCAGACAGGCGGAATGAAAGGGGATACCCTGTTCTTTCAGGAAGCGGAGCATATTCAAATCTCCTCGCCGTGCGGCAAGATAGGTAGTCCCTAATCCTGAAATGTCTGCATTCGGTATGTGCTGCAAAAGCAACTTTATCATCGGGATATGACCGGATGCCACCGCCGCATTCAAGATGAGGGAATGCTCTGGGTGGGTGTAGAGGATGTTGTCGCGGTTGCGTTTTTCAACTTTCTGGTCAAGATTTACCCCGTGTTTGATAAGTAGTTCCATCATGGGAACATTGCCGGATTCCGCCACGATTATGGCGGGAAACGCCTTATTTCCCGTCCGGCCGTAATAAGTGTATCCTTCCTGATTAAGATTTACACCGTGCTTGATAAGCACTTCCATCATGGGAACATTGCCGGATTCTGCCACGACGGCAACAGGAGTTGTTTTTTGGGTGAGGATCTCTACTTCCTGATTGATGTCAATCTTGTATTTTTTAATCAGTTTCTCCGCCTCCCGAGCCGATTTTTCGAACAAACGTTTCTGTTTTTGTTGATTTTGTTTCTGCTTCATGGCAGAGGGGGAAGATGTCTTGCCCTGTGGTTTTGATGACTGTAAATTCCTTTCATTGCAGGAAGAGGCTTTGAGTGTATCGCCCAATAAGGAGGCGAATTGCTTCATAGGGTTATCTCTGTCATCCCGGGCGAAGGACTGGGGAATGAACAGAAACAGGAAAAGGAGGAGGGCGGATAATGGCTTGTTAAAAAATGGAGGGATCATCTGCATGCAATGGGGTGGAGTGGTTCTGATGGAAGGGAACTTAGTTGGAAGGCTCAAATGATTCGGAGCGGGAAACGAGTTCAGGTACGTTGCGGCTCTTCAAATTCTTCCGTCTCGGGGAGGAGTTCGATACATTCCTCATCCCCATGGATGGATACGTTCGCAGGGAAAATGATTTCCATGCTCTGTACGGTTTCAACCTCAGGGGAATGGTCGCTGGTCCAGTAGCCTTCCACGGAGACATGGTAAACGGAACCTTTGACGGAGGTGAAAGTGAGGAGGGCCGGCGTCCCTTTGTTCTCTTTCGCATCGTAGGAGCCATCTCCTGAAAGTTTTTCATAACGAATTCTCTGGGGCCAAGTCTTTGTAGCGTGGGTAAGGATAAGCTGAGCCGTATTACCCTGCGGCTTGTACAGGATAATGCATAAATCATCTGCCTTACAGAATATTTCCTTCTCATCAGCCATCTTGATTCTGATGGAAGCTCCGTCCAGGGATTGGGGAGCCTTCACTTCTTCCTGCGAAAAGGCGGAAGGGGCGCACACAAGAGCCATGAAAGCAGATAAAAATGTAATGGGTATTTTATTCATGCGAATTTAGCTAACATGATGAATTGGCCTTATGTCTTTTTAAAGAGTGGATGTTATTGGGAGATTAACGGCAGAATAATTTTAATACTCAGCAGCTTTTCTCTGAAAATGACAGTATAGTTAGGTTCCTGGGCATCATTTGTTTCCGGATCTGTCGTGTATCCGTATAAATATCCGAAAAAAGCTCCTTCATAAATTTTATCGGATGATTTCTTTGTAAAGACGATGTATGGCTCGGGGTCAAACATGGTCATAACTTCTTCAAATGTATCCGAGGCGGAAAGACAAAGGGAAATATCCGGTTTTCCAGGCTGCTTGTCCAAGTCCAAAACAATTCCGGCTTCTTTTTCATCCGGATATTTTAGGAAGTAGTATAATAACATGCAGTTACTCCCGATTTTGTAACTGAAGGCTCTCTTATCCGTCTGGATCTGAAGGATGGCGCCTTCTTTCAGGGTTTTTGGCCCTTTTGTACTGCCCGTCACAGGACGGTTATCGTCAGGAAAAATAAACTCAATTTTTTTATCTTCCAGCATGGCTAGACGTTTTTGTTCCTCTTCGCCTCTGTAATTATAATGGGAAAACATGGATCCCGCGACTGTTCCGGAATAAATATTCCCTTTTTGTCCGGTGAAGGTAACAAAAGCCGGTTTTACTTTTTCTCCATAGACTTCTTCTATTGTTGTGGAACCGGTAAGCGAGTCTGAAAGATGGATTCTGGGCATGAGCCGCTTATGGTAGCGTATGATCATCCGGGCTGTATTTTTCCAAGGTTCATATCGTTCAATAGTAATGTTGGATGGATAGTATAATTCCCCGTCCAGATTGATTGTCGCCCCATTGATGGAACCGGGTGCCTCAATATATGCGGCGCACACTCCGGCTCCGCAGACGGCGGTAATAACAGGCAGAGGAAGTAATGAAAGAAGATTCATGGAATGTGGAGAGGAGATAGTAAATTAAAGATCACAGCTTTGAACGATATTGAGCAGTTCTTCCAGAATTCGGCAGCGCGTTTCAGTCATTTCAATGATCATGATGTTCATATTGGCTTTGAACCACCCGTCCTCTTTCCTGTTTTCATCACCTTTTTTAAGGCAGAATCCGTAGGCATACATGGTGGCGTCTCTGGCGGTAAGCCACGCTTGCTGGGAAGTCTTTAACGGTTCCGCCAGTTCCGGACGGAGCGCGTAATACCTCTGCAAGCGCTGGTAAACCCGTTGAAGTCTTTTTTCCCAATAGAACCAGAGTTTCACCCTGATTCTATTGGCTTGTTGTTCGTTGTTTGGATTACTGGATTTTTTGAGCAGCACCGTCAGTTCCTGCTTGTCAGGGACTATTCCGTTTTGCTGTTTTTCCGGAGCTCCTTTTGAAATATTACCGTAAAACATGAACAGTAACACGAGAGCCGTCATTTTCATTGGTAACGAAAGAGCCTGCATCATTTGTTGAAATATTGGAATCCGGATTCTTCAGCAAACGTTCGGGATGCGTTCCTTTGCGGGAAGGACGATTGAGGAATCAAGCTTCCTTCGTTCCTGAGAGAACAAGTTTTTTATACATAGCTGCAATGAGAGAGATTCCCATTACCGGAGCCAACAAAATGTTAATGACCATACCCAGGTCGGAACTGACCAGGGATATGAGACCGAGGAGAACCCCAAACGATACCGATAGAGCAATTGAGGCCAGAAAGTAGGAAAACTTGTTCCCGTAAGTGTATTTATTGCTTAATGTCAGTGCCTCTGTGGGATTGACTCCCTTGTCAATCAAAAGAATAGGCGCCAGCATCCATGAATAGGCCAGGACGATGCCGGGGATGATAAAGAGACATAAACCAATCGCTATTCCGAAGATCATTAGAGAAGCCATGATAAAAAATTCTCCAAAGAATTGCCTGTAGCGTCTGGCAAAAATACATGTTGGAGAAATAATTTTTCCCTTGGCCAAATCCACAGGAAGATTAAATATGGCTATCGTGGTTCCTATATGGATGTATGGAATCCAGATGGTTAAAATCCACAGGATAACTGCCAGAAAAACAGATAAAAAGTTTTTGAAGGCAATGGCATACGTATCCAATAAAATAGACAGAAATCCCTTGCCTACCTCTCCTTTGGCGAGAGCATGGAATTTTTGATTTTGTCTGGAAGGCTCTGAAGAACCGGGTCTGCCTTGCGGCGGCAGGATGTCACTTAAACAGCTCCATTGGGCATCCCCCTTCCGGATGACATTGGCGGATTCACGGATGGCTCCCTGTTCCAGCAGCTTGCGCAGTTCCTGTTTGCTGACGGGGCCTGTAACCTGTCCGTCGGCTGAGGCATAATAGTATGTTTTATCTGATTCGTTCTGATCCGCGGTTTGAGACGGCAGGAAGTCACTCAAACGGCTCCATCGGGCATCCCCTTGCCGGATGACATTGGTGGATTCACGAATGGTTTCCTGCTCCAGCAGCTTGCGCAGTTCCTGTTTGCTGACGGGGCCTGTAACCTGTCCGTCGGCTGAGGCATAATAGTATGTTTTATTTGATTCGTTCATAACGGTTCAATATATGTATCTGTTGGTTGGAAAAGCGCTTGGCGTCTTTATTGGCCAGCGTGATGGCGATGCGGAGGGGGCTGGACAGCGCATCAGGAAGCCATGAAACTTACCCTTGCAGGAATGGCTTTCCCGTTCAGGTAACTGATGCCGAATCTCCCGTGCGGACAGGTGCAGATTCTGTAAGAATCAGGGCGAAGACCGTCAGGAAATATGTTCTGCCCGGACATGAGTGACGTAAAGTAATGGTGTCAGGATTTTTTCCAGCCTCTCAGGATGGATAAAAGCAGTTCCGGCACAAGAGCCGCGAAGATATAGCACAAATGAAGAGCTATGGGCGCTGCCAGCAGTGAGAGCCATCCAATCACGCCGCATATGGACAATTCTCCCGACATCAGCAACCGAACAAGGAGACCTCCCTTGTCTTCGGAAAAGAGGACGGAACAACAAAAGCCGCACAATCCCAACAACCATACGGGAATTAGCGTCTGCGCCGCTACCAGCGCGAAGCGGAGCTGATACATCATATATCCAATAAGGTCCGAAGGCCCGGAGGCTTCCTTATCCGTCACTTCCATGAAAAGTCGGTCGCAATTCAAATGCAGCCAGATCATGTACAACTGGGAAGCCAGAGCCAGAATCGCCAGAAAAATAAAGAGCCCTTTTACAAAGAAGAGGGAAATGAGCGTGCCAAGCAATAAAATACACAATATGATGACATTGAGCCGGGGCAGCAACATGGAGGATAACACCGGCTTCCTGTTATAGAAATAGTTGACATTGGCTTTTGAGAACAAGCCGGAAATGTATTGCAGGATGACGCCTAGAAGAAAGCCTCCTCCCAACGCCGTCAGGAAGGTCCCTCCAGACATCCCGCCGTTTGCCTCCGCTGCCTTTTGTGCGGTTTCCATGGCTCTGGTATTGAACGTGGAATAAGGGTTCATGTACATGGATTTGGGGGCGGAAACAATGGAAGCAACGGCAAAAGCCAACAGGATGGATGTCAAAATCGTCATCACACTTGTCAGATGAATGGTGAAATTGACCCACTTTTTAAAGTAAGGCACCAATTTTCTGAATCCGAACAAACTGTACAGACGATTATCTATAAACGTATTGAGGTCATTGAGAGTTTTCTCGACTATATCCATGATCTGGACAGCTCCGTCGATGGCAGAAACACGGTTCTCTTCTTGCCGCTCCGTTGGCAGGGGCGGCAAGAAGACAGGGATGGGGGAGGGAACAAATGCGGTGTCTTTCCCGGACTGGTCATAATTCTTCAGCGCCTGCCTGATCTGACGCCATTGGGTTTCTCCTTTCCTGATGACATTGTCGGATTCATGGATGGTTCCCTGTTCCAGCAGCTTGCGCAGTTCCTGTTCGCTGACGGGGCCTGAGGCTTGTCCGCCGGGAGGGGCATAATAGTATGTTTTATCTGATTCATTCATAACGGCATGAATGGTGTGTATCTGTTGGCCGCAAAAGTTTGCGTGGGATTTATATGGAGCTAGAGAACGGTGGCATGTGACGGTTGGTTCCGGCAGGCTTCCGCCTTTTCCAATCTTTCTCCGCCAAGGGTGAATAGATCATTTCTGACAACAGGGAGGAAGGGAAGTGAGCCGTTCTCATGCCCATTCTGCATCACATTGTTTATTAGGGCAGCGTAATGACAATGCCGGCAAGCTTGATCCCGATCTCCTGTCCTATATTGGTCACCATATACCCCTTGACCGTGCCTGTGTATGTGTTTCCCTTTCTGCTGGTGAACGTAATGACGGCCAGTTGTTTCTTGTCATCATTCACCCACTCTTTAAAAGAACTGGCGCTGGTAATGATCCAATTCCTGGATTTTTGGGCATTAAATTGTTCAGAGTACTCAAAAGAGATCAGGGCAGTATTTCTTTGAGGTATATAGTCGCTTTTATTAATCCAGTATTCCCCTGATTTGAGCGTTTTTTTAGAAACGTTGTCTTCTCCTTCCAGTTTGTATTCAATGGTAATGGTAGCTCCGGCGATGGATTGCGGGGCATGGATGATGCTGGCTTCCTCCTTTTTCTTTTTTTCTAGCAGATTTTTCAGCTCCCGTTCCTTTGTTTTCAGTAAACGAAGTTGGTGCTCACTTTCCTGCAGGAAACGCTGCAGGGCGTCCATATTTTGATCCTGCTTGAGTATTTGCCGCTTAAGATATTCTTCTTGTTTCCCCAAAATGGAATCGGCATCAGGGTTCTGGGTATTCGGATGATGTTTGTTGAGTTGTTCTTCCAAGGAGGATTTTTCTTCTTCCAGGGAGGCGATTTTCTGCCCGGCATGCTGGAATAGTTCCCGGTTTTGTCCGTATGACCTGAACAACCATCCCGGAAAACCCAGAGAGAGAGCTAGAACCGAAGAGAGAATAAGGATTTTCATGGGGTAAGGGCGGTCAATTATTTTTGGATATGATGCGGTGGCCTTCGGAGGCGGCTGGGGGAGTTTTTGAATTGAGTTCCTCCCGCCAATGGATAATTTGCCCGCTAGAGTTGGTCTCCCATATCTCCTTGGCGTATCCTTGGAGGCTTCGGCCTCTCTGGTCGGCATACTTATAAATGTAAATAATTTCCACGTGATTATTCTTGTAGGCTACTTCGAGAAGGCGATAATTGCGCTGGGGCCATTTATTCCAGAATTTCCGGATTTCATTTATAACTATTTCCCTGGAAACTTCCCGATTGTTGGCGTACTGGTAATTGCAATAGGGGGCAAAGTGATCGGAAAGCGCAGCGGCGGTTCCTTGTTTGCGTGCCCTTAGGTAGGCAAGGCTGTTTTGTAACAGGCTCTTGTCGGTTTCCGGGCAAGGCGGGTTGATCATGGGGGCCTTGACGGTGGAGCTATTGACACATTCCACGAAGTTCCCCCCGTTCCTTGGTATTTCGATATTATTCCGGGTACTTTCACCCAATTCTTTTTCCAGGGCTTCTATGCGTTTTATGGCGTTGGATTGTTCAGCAAGGACGGAGTTGTGCTTTTGCCGGATTTGTTCCACGGCCTTTTCCTTTTTTTGCAATGTTTCCAGAAGGCGGATATTTTCTTTTTCCTTCAGGAGTTTGGTTTGATTGCCCTTCCGGGCTTCTTCCTGTTTTTGATGCAGAAGAGTTATTGTTTCAGACAAGGCCTCAGTATCTTTTTCCAGTTGAACGGTTTGTTCCGCAAAGGCTTTTTTTTCTGTGTACAAATAGTAGCCTAAGCATCCGCCTGCTGCCAGGATGACTACTGCTGTCGGAATGAGCCAGCTTAGTTGCTTCTTTTGTCCGGAATTGGAAGGGAGCGTGACCGGAGGCAGAGAAAGCGGAATCTCCGGCAAGGGCGGTTCGGGAGTGGCCGGAGGGGGAGGAAGCGGAATCTCTGGCAAGGGCGGTTCGGGAGTGGCCGGAGGCAGAGGGAGCGGCACTTCCGGCAGGGGGACTTCAGGCGCGACCGCAGAGGGCAGGGGCGGCAAGTCTGTTTGTGATTCCGCCGCATTATCCGGTGAGGGGGTTATATGGGAATCCTTCAGGTGCATGGTTCAGAAAATGAAAGGGAATGGGGTATCAAGCTTATCTTGCCGCCAGGTTGTGCTGTGGAGATTCCAGGTTGAAATGTTTATTATATCGTCCATCCGTCAGGACCTCCTTCAATTTTCATCGTATTAGTTCCTGCAGGAGCGATTTTGGGTTTGGCAACAGGTTTACCGTTTTTTCTAGTCAGGTGAAAGGAGAACGAACCACCCCGAAGATAGGAATTCCGATCATTGGCTGCATGCCATTTTCCACTGATAATGTGACGATTGCCGGAAATATTCCCTATGTAGGCAACAATAGTGCCTGCATTGCTCATGGAGGCCATTTTGGCACTTAGGTAGGATTGCCCCAATGATGTAAGCTGGAATTCAATCCGCCTGCCGTCGATTCTTCCGCCAATGCTCCCACAGGAGGACGGTTCCATGATTGGGGATGATGGTATGCTCAATTTACCTGAAACTATTCCATCCTGATATTCTGTGACGGTCAATTCACGCGTCTGCTTTCCACTTGTGCCGGTTACTGTTCCCCGGTAGGTGTATTCCGCCACAATGGGGGAGCAGGAGACCGAAAACAGAGCCACTGAAGCAACTGATAAGATGCCGCACTGTTTCAATGAAATGGGAAATCTGGACATAGTATGACCTGTTACGAATATTGCCCTTCGGAATGGTTACATTCCGTACATCGCTTGCCTTAGTTCGTAGGAGCCATAGTAGTCTTTCTGAAATAGCTCCATTTTTACGGGTTCTTTTTTAAACAGAAACTTTCTATATTCTTCCGTATCCCACATTTTCTTTTTCTCTTCTTGGGACATGGAGTTTTCCAGTTCCTTCGATTCTGCCCGGAGTTTGGCAATCTTTTCTGCCGCTTTATTGGCACTGGATTGATCCTTGATGTTTTCCATAAGCTCAATCATCTCTTCCTGCATGTTCAGGAACTGTTCCGTTGTACTTTTCTGACAGGATGCTGACGCAAGAGTCAGGATGAGTGCGCATGCTGCGGTGATGGTTTTTTTCATAATGTGTATGATGTTGTTGTTTTTTCAGAGTTGCCTGATAAGCAGGCTGCGGAATCCGGCTGCATTCCTCAGCCCGCTGAGGAGGATTAGAAACTGTAGGAGGCGTTGAGGTTGACGCTTTGGTTGGTTTGTCCGCTGCGGACTTCAAGCGTGTAATAAGCGCCTGCCTGCCAGTTCCTGTTGATTTGCCAGTCCAGGCCGGCACGTGTCATCAGGGCGTGCCTGCCGGGGGTATGTCCCCGCCCGGTTACGGATTGCCCGGCTGTCCAGGTGCGGGTGTACGGGTTTCTGCGAGCGATGTCCCCTACGTAGGCTACGCTCAGTTCCGGCAGAAGGGCCTGGCCATTGCCCAGACCGCAGACGGATTTGAGGCTGACACCCACGGGAATGCTCCATGACTGCAGACCCCCATTCCCGAAGGAGCGGCTGCCGCCGTCAAAGGTTTCTTCAATGGGGCCCTGGGTTCCGTACATGTAGGTGATCCCGGTGTAGGGGGACACGGTGAAGGTATTGCTGATCTTGATGTCCCAGTCGGCCAGCAGGCCGAAGGCGTAAACATTGTCATCCCAGCGGGCCCGTCCGGGTGTTTGCCGGGAACCGCCCACGTGCGTTCTGGCGGCGTGGTCAATGCTGCCGTAGGAGAAGTAACCAGAGAGATTCAGCTCATGCCCGCGGGCTAGTTCCTTGCGGACGTTGCCGTACAGGGCGAACATGAATGACCTCTGTTTGTCGGAGAGCATGGAGTCGGAACTCTTGTGGGTCCCGAACATCTGGCCGAATGCGGCTCCTGCCACGGCATCCTTTCCGAGAGCTACATCCGTGCCGACGGCATAGCCACCGCCTTGATAGGAAAATCCGCTCAGGGAGTCCATGGAGGACATGGAAGTGAAGTACCCCAGGCCGGCTCCCCACAGGCGGGAGGATCTGTTCCCTGCCATCTTGCCTTGCGCGCTTGCCGTACGTGCGAAGGAAGCGACGGAAGAGACGCTGCTCCAGAGGGTGTCTGCCAACAGCGCGGCGTCATGGCCTGCCAGGCCGGAGGCGGCAGCAATGTTCAGCTTGCCGGAGAAAGTGAGAAGCCCTGTTTCCGGGTTCCAGGCCAGAACTCCGCCGTTTTCCAGCAGGCCGGTTTCTCCGGTAAGATGGAGCTGTTGTTCCAGCGCGGCGTCTCCGGTGATTTCAGTCGCCTGGAGCAGGTTCAGTGTGAAGAACTCGGAACCTGCGGCAATCAGGCCGGAGCCGACGTGTACCTCAATGGACGGCGTTCCAGCGAGCGACAGGGTTCCCACGGTTGCGTGGAAATAGGTGTCTGTCGCATTCATCCCGGTGCTGAACGGTCTTGTGCCGTTGACGGAAAACGCCATTCCGGAGCCTTCTTCAAATGTCAGGCCATTGAAGTTGGCCGCCCCCTGAATATTCAAACGCCCCCCCTGCCGGACGGTGACGGACTCAAAAGAGCCGCCGCCGGAAAGGATGCCGCCATTCTGCACCAGAACCATGCCGGTAGTCTGGCCGCTGTTGCTCATCCAGCCCTGGAGGGTAACGTTGCCTTCCAGAGAGCCGCTGTTGTTCAACAGCGCGTCTTTCGCCACGGTGATTTGTTCAGCCGTCAAATCCCCCGTGTTGGCCAGGGCGGACTGGCTGTTCAGGTTGATGTTCGCAACATTCAATGCCTTGTTGTTGGTCACGGATCCGTCGGAGTTCACGGTAAGGGAACTGCCCTGAATGGCGCCGTTATTGATGAGGGAGGCATTGGTTTCTCCGCTGTTGCGGGAGGAACCGACGGTAATGACTGTGTTTTCGTGACCCAGAGAGGCTGTTTCTTTGATGTCGGCCAGGCCGCTGCGGACATTCAGGGAGGCGATGTTGTACCTTTCCCCACTCAGGTCAACGGCGCTACTGTTCAGGGAGCCGTTACTGCTGCCGATGGCGACGCCGCCGGAGCTGTTGCCGGCGGTTCCGTCAATGTCGTAGCCGATCCCTTTCTTGCCCGTCAGATTGCCCGTCAGGATCAGGCTTTGGTCTTCATTCATGACCAGCAGGCCGTCTGTGCCTTCTACAATGATCTGGTTGGTGAGCGGCGTGTTCTGGGGAATGCCGGTCGCGTCCAGGGTACCGCCCTGCAGATAGACGCGTTTGCCCAGGTCAGTAATGGATTTTTCTTCTCCGGTATCTACATAAATATCGTCTTCACCGGGCGTGGGTGTTGACCCTTCTTCCAGTTTAAGGATGACCCCCCATTTCCCCCCAGACAGGATCGTGGTTGCCAGTTCCGCGTTTTCCAGCGGGTTGAAGGTATTTATCCAGGTTTGCGTGCCGGCATCATAAGTTTCCGTCCAGCTCTGGAGCGTCCAGTCGGAGATATTGCCGGTAAAGTTGCTTCCGGCAGTTTCTCCGTTGAGTCGGAAAAGCGTCAGGCCTGCGTTTTTTTCATCGTTCAGGCTGGCATATTCGCTGTTCAGGTTGATGGTGGTGGAACCGGAAACGGAAAGTATTCCTGTGACATCGATTCCGTTGGTGCCATAGGAAGGAATACTGCCGGAGTTTTCCGGGGAGAGCCAGATGGTGCTGTCCGTCAGGTCCAGATTCGCATCAACGGTTAATGCGTAACCGTCATTCTGGGGCCTGAGCCGCAGCTCCGCTCCCGTCATGGTGACGGATTGCGCCTTCAGAGTCGACCCCGTTCCTCGGTAGTGATTCAGATAGGAGCCTTGTTCAAATACGATCTGCTGCGCCGTTAATGCCGTGCCCGATCCTGTAAATTCAACGGCAGAACTTTCCCGGACAGTATACTTGCCTCCTGCCGTGAAGGAGGAGCCGCTTTGGAATTCGATCCTGCCTCCGTCTTTCACGACAGTGTTTCCGCCAATATCCAGCGTTCCCTCGTGGAGTTTGGTGTAGCCGGAGGAGGTGAAATCCCCGCTCGTCTTCATGGTGGAGCCTCCGGTAATGTTTAGGTAGGCGTAGGAATTGCCGTCACATTCAAACGTGGCGGATCCCTCAATATTCAGAACCCCGTTATTGGAAAGCTCCGTGGTGGAATCTGCCTTGGCTAGATAATTAGAGTTAAAATTTTTCTTTTTTAATATATTTAAAATGGCTCTATCGGCGACGTTTAAGGAACCTCCATGCAGAATGACAGTGCTTCCGTATGTTATGGAGGAGCTCAGGGATTCTGTCAGGGAGCTTCGGAAGGCTTCCCCGGTGGTGTCCAGTCCCAGCGTTTGGAAAATTTGCTTCAGGTCGTCTTCTGCATGAAGGCCGGAGAACACAATGGCTCCGTTTCCCGTCACGGAATTGCCTTCACTGTCTTCATAAAGATTCAGAGAGAACATAGTATTGGAGGCTTTGACGGGATCGTAGAAGGTGATGGTTCCGCCGTCTGCGCCGGTGGAAAGTTCAAGTGTCCGAGTTCCGCTATCTTCGAGAGCTATGCTGTTGAGCACCGCCCCGGTCAGTATTCCTTCTTTATCATATTGCTTGACGTAGTTCCTCCGGAATTCAACAGTCTCATTGTTGACAATGGAGAGATAACTTCTGTTATGGCTATAGATGGCGCCTCCAAGGTCTTTGGCTGAGTTGCCTTGAAAAATAACGGATTTGTTATTGGCAATACTCAGTTTTTGAGAGAAATTAATGGCTCCTCCCGAGATGGCAGAGTTGCCGGAGAAGGTAACGTCTCCCTTATTATTCGTGATAAAGGTTGTGTCGCCGGTAATAACTCCTGAAGCGGCAGAGTTGTCGGAGAAGGTAATGTCTCCCTGGTTTTCCGTGAAGGTTGTGCTGCCGTCAATGATTCCTCCTGAAGCGGCAGAGTTGCCGGAGAAGGAGATGTTGCGCTGGTTTTCCGTGAAGGTTGTGTTGCCGGTAATGACTCCTCCTGAAGCGGCAGAGTTGCCGGAGAAGGTGATATCGCCCAGGTTCCCCGTGAAGGTTGTGTTGCCGTCAATGGCCCCTCCTGAGGTGGCAGAGTTGCCGGAGAAGGAGATGTTGCGCTGGTTTTCCGTGAAGGTTGTGTTGCCGGTAATGACTCCTCCTGAAGCGGCAGAGTTGCCGGAGAAGGTGATATCGCCCAGGTTCCCCGTGAAGGTTGTGTTGCCGTCAATGGCCCCTCCTGAGGTGGCAGAGTTGCCGGAGAAGGAGATGTTGCGCTGGTTTTCCGTGAAGGTTGTGTTGCCGGTAATGACTCCTCCTGAAGCGGCAGAGTTGCCGGAGAAGGTGATATCGCCCAGGTTCCCCGTGAAGGTTGTGTTGCCGTCAATGGCCCCTCCTGAGGCGGCAGAGTTGTCGGAGAAGGTGATATCACCCAGGTTCCCCGTGAAGGTGGTTATGCCGCAGGAAGAGCAAATGGCAGTTCCTGTGTTGCCTGAAAAAATGATATCTCTTTGATTTCTAGCAAAGCTTATGCTTTCGCCGGAATAGCTATAAATTGCTCTACCTTTGTTGTTTTTAAAGATAATGCTGCCAGAATTGTCTGTGAAGCTTACGGCTCCAAACTGGGTCGTAATGATTCCATTAAATTCGCCACCACAAACGCTGTTTTCTGAGAAGATGATATTGCCTTGGTTTTTTGTGAAGCTTATATTGCCAGATATGGTTCGAATGGCTCCTCCGCTGAAGTTATAAGTAGCGCCCTGAGTGACCGAGTTGGCGGAAAAGGTGATATTGCCATGGTTTTTCGTAAAATTTATATTGCCTCTTTTGGAGTCAATAGCTCCACCCGCTCCGTAATTGTCGCTGTCGGGAGCAGTTTGGCTAGAGGCGCTTGAGTTACTTAAGAAGGAGATATCGCCCAAGGTTTCTGTAAAATTTAAATCTCCAGAATCCGCGTAGAGGCTGTTATATAAGGAAATGGCTCCCCTTGAGTTACCTGAGAAAGTGATGTCGCTTTGATTATTCGTAAAATTTATGCCGCCGCCCTCATGTCCCCCAACAGGAATCTTTAACGAAAGGCCTATGGAGCTGTTTGAAAAGGTGATGTTGCCGTGGTTGTTCGTGAAAATTATTTCTTCGCCAATATAACACCCGGTGCTGTTGAAAATAATTTCCCCCGAATTACTGATTGTTAAATAATTTGTGTCTACGGCCGCAGATGAACTATTTGAAATATCAATTCGATACCATGAATCAAGGATAGCATTTTCTCTAATGAGGTCTGTCCAGACGTCGGTTTCCATATCGAGGCCGTTTAGGTAGCCGGCTTCAGCCTTGGGAAACGGATTTGCGAGAATCAGGGCGGAAAGTAAAGTCGTGCGGAGAGTGAGTGGCAGATAAATTTTCATGGGGCTAAAACAAAAGAAGGGTGGCAAAGAGAAGAGGGGGAAGGAGAATGCCGTGCACCTTCCGGCGCACGGCTGTATGAAGACACCGCAAGAGGATTAGTTGCCTTTGACGGTGGTGGTGTACTTGCTGACGACGCCAAGGATGTTTTCACGTTTGACGTCTACGCTGGAGACCGTGCTGATGCCTCCCTGGGCCTTGGCGGCGGAGATGGAGGAATCGCCCACGGCAACCAGGCCGAGGTATGAAGTAGCCGTGGCTACACCGGTGCGGGAACCGGAGGAATTGGTAGCGGCGATGGGATCTGCTACGCTGGCATATACCAGCCCCGTGGGGCGCTCCGAGAGGCCGCCGCAGCTGCAGAGCAGGGCGGAGGATGAGAGCAGGATGAGGAGTTTTTTCATGATTGGATTTCAATTAATTGGTTTGGCAGGCCTTCCCTTGTGGGAGGTTTCATGCGGCGTCATGCAACCGCGGATGCCCAAAAGAGAAGGCCTACGCT
Source organism: Akkermansia sp. RCC_12PD (assembly GCF_036417355.1). Classification (NCBI taxonomy): domain Bacteria; kingdom Pseudomonadati; phylum Verrucomicrobiota; class Verrucomicrobiia; order Verrucomicrobiales; family Akkermansiaceae; genus Akkermansia; species Akkermansia sp. RCC_12PD. Next base: position 1,609,065 of record NZ_CP143889.1, read on the forward strand.
GGTGGATAACGAATTTGGAATCCGTATAGGCATTCCTGCGTCCTCTTTGTCATTAAACGGTTTGGAAAAGAATTACAGGGGTGAAGGTACGGTAAAGGGTAATGGGAGGCAATTATTGAACCTTTTGATTAATAAAGAACTATTTTTACTTGACTACGGATTCCAAACCCGCGGCAAAATAGATGGAATGAAAGAGGAAATATCAGCAATGGACCATGCGGCACTGACTATTTTAAGAAAAACAGGTCTGGACGTAGTGGAGGCCGCCCAGCTGGCGCATGAATTGCTACAGGCCAGCAGGGGGCGCGGCGGACGGCGGAAGAGAGCGAGGGAATGCATCCGGCTGGGAGAAGAGGCTTTAATTGCCAGAAGAAAAACAGTGGCGTTCAAGAGAGCCGTGGATGAGGCCATGGAGGCGCGGCATGACCGGAGGAAAAGAACCCGGGATGATTTCCGCTATATCAGCCGGCGTCTGTTAAGGTGCTGTCCGGAAATGGCCCGGAGACCCGTATGTTTTATCACGGCTCAGGAATGCCGGGCCTGGCTGGAAAAATCATTTGGCACCCTCAGACAGAGACATAAGGCCCGGTTGGTGCTTAGCGGTGTTTTCGGAACAGCCGTAAAACGCGGCTGGTGCCGGGAAAACCCGGTGACGTATGTAGATCTTCCGAGGCTGAAGGAAATTTCCATTCCCGTGCTGTCCCTGGAAGAAGTGCACCGGCTGCTGACGGCGGCGGAGGAATGTGCCAGCGGAGCGTGCCTGGCCGCGATTGGTCTTATGCTGTATTCCGGCATTCGTCCGGAGGAGGTGAAGCGCCTGGATTGGACGCAGATTAATTTACGGGAGGGCATGGTTTCCTTAAGGGCGCGGCACAGCAAGACAGGCGGAGCTCGCATCGTAACGATTCGGCCGGTTTTAAAAAACTTGCTGAAAAGAGCAGCGGCCATGGGATTCGGGGCAGGAAGCGTGTGTCCGCGTAACTGGTCGGCGAAGTGGAGGGAGGTGAGGCGTCTGGCCGGATGGGACGGGAAGGAGAAGAAGTGGCCTGCGGATATTTTAAGGCATACGTTCGCCAGCTACTTTGCAAGGCATTTCAAGAATTTGCATGTATTGCAGCTGGAAATGGGGCATGCTTCTTCCGATTTGCTAAGGACCAGGTATTTGAATATGGAAGGCATTACGGAAGTGACAGCCGCTATTTTTTGGGGGGAACTGCCGCGTGGGTTTTTCCCCCATAAAAAATGGCCGTCCCTGAATAGAGGCGGCCATATATGGGCGGGATGTGCCGTTCGGCAGATTAAAAGTTAGTGCGGAAGGCGATGTTGTAGCTCCAGCCGGTGAAGCCCTTCTGCTTGCTGGCGTCCGTACCGTTGGAATGGGCATATTCAACGCCCGCCATGATCTTGGCCATGTTCGGGTTACATTCGAAGATGTAGTAGTTCACGCCCAGGTACAGAGCCTGCATGCAGTCGGAAGTGCCGGAATAGGTGGAGTTCTGCGTGTAGCGCTTTTCCCACTTCACGGCATTGCTGCCTGCCGCCATTTGGTAGCGGACCACACCTTCCCAGTGGGGGGTGAACTTGTAGGACGGCATGATGGTCACGCCGAAGACGTTTTCAGCGCCGGCTTTCATGCCGATGACATTGAAGCCGGCCATGACTTCCGTCATTAAGGAAAAGTTCCCCTGGGAGCCTTCCCAGGTCAGTGCCACCACGTCCTTGGCGCCCGTGCCTTGGTACTTGGATTTGAAGCTGTAATCATGCAGGCTGTCGTATGCCTTGTTCTGGGCGTCGTCGCCCCACTTGGTGAAGTTGTGGGCGTAGTCCAGCCACAGGCGGCTTTTCTTGAGGAACACGTCATTGGAGGTGTCGTAGCTCAGGGTGCCGGTAACGAAGCAGTTGTCCTGGGAATTGAAAGCGGGTTCAATGCGGTTGTTGAAGCTGCCCGTTCCGGTGCCGCCGTTGCCGTTCAGCCAGATGCCTGCCGCCCAGCCGATCTTGTCTTTCTTGTCGGAGTTGTTCATCTGGAAACCGTAGTTGGTTTCCGAACGGAGCTGGTTGACCAGCATGGAGCGTTCAATGGTCAGGATGGCGGAGGAGGAGGTGCGGTATTCACCGGTGATGCGCGGCTTCATTTTGCCGATAGCATAGGTGATGGGACCGCCCTTGTACTCCAGATTCAGTTCATAGAGGGAATAGGTCAGGTCGGAGGTGTCCCAGCGGTTTTCTGCCGCATTATAGCTTTCAAGACCGTCCATGCCGCCAATGTTCCATACGTTGTTGAGCTTGAAGTTTTTCAGGAACTTCATGTTGAAGCCGGCGCGGAAGCGGCGCCATTCGTCATTGAAGCGGCGGCCGTTGCCTTCCTTTTCACCCATCACGCGCCCCTCTCCGTTCGGGTCGATCCAGTCCAGGCCGTACTGCATGCGCAGTGAGACGTTGAATTCCTGAATGTAGGGATTCTTGTGATCCCGTTCCGCATTAAACCATTTGAAGCGGTCGCCGAGCCACTGGCAGGTGGAGAAGCTGTCGCGGGCCAGCAAGGCGTTCCCGGTGGAGGCCTTGGACGGAGTTGTGTTGGCAAAGGCGGAGGCTCCGAGAGTCATGATGCCGATGACGGGGAGAGTATAGGTCTTCATTTGTTTTCTATGGTTGGTGTGTGTCTGTGAGAAGGTCTTCCGGGGGAAGGTTCTTCCTCACGGAGACGGCTTCTGTCTATCAAACCAGCCACAGGGCTGTCCAAGGCTTAAGAGTGACAAAATAGCCACCTGTTCCGCCAGTGTTTACAAGGTGATGCGGAGCCATTCCCGGCGCGCCAGGGCATCCGCTGCGGCCGCTACTTCCGCCTTCCTTTTGCTGGAGCCGCGCCCGGCGCCGACCGTATGGCCGTGCCAGAACACCCGTGATTCAAAACGGTCAGCGGAATCCCTGGGGCCCTTTTCCTCCGTTTCATAGGAGGGCGTTTCCGGCAGGATGTCCTGAAGGATGGCTTGGAGCTCCCCTTTCGGGTTGATTTCCTTGGGATGGCTGGCGGCGGAGTGCAGGGCGTCGTGCAGAACGCGCAGGGCTATGGCCTTGGCCGTTTCATAATCGGAATCCAGGGACATGGCCCCGAAGACGGATTCAAACGTGTTGGCGATGATGGAGTTTTTGCTTCTGCCGCCCGCTTTTTCCTCTCCCTTGCCCAAAGTGATGTATTTGTCCAGTTCCAGGATAAATCCGTATTTGCCCAGGTTGGCGCGGCTGACGGTGCGGGCGCGCAGTTGGGTCAGCACTCCCTCCGGAGCCTGGGGCATGTGGCGGTAAAGGTACTGGGTAACAGCGAGCTGTAAAATGGCATCTCCCAGGAATTCCAGCCGTTCATATGTCCGGCGCGTTTCCGGCTTGCTGTCCGTGCTGGGGTGGGTCAGGGCCTGTCTGAGCAGGTCCGGGTTCTTGAAACGGTAACCCAGCTTGTCTTCCAGCGCGGTATGGTTCATCCCGGGAATGCTAGGGCCGCCATCCCGGAAATGCAACTCCAAACGAAGGGTGTTTCCGGCAGGGAGGGGACGCCTTTTCCGCGTCATCCCAGTCGCTCCGCGGCTTTGACATATAGCCGGAGAAGTGTAGGATGATATGCGAATGAACGTTAGAGACCACGATGAAAAAAATTGATCCAAAGGAAATTCGGGATAATGCCGTGCAGTTGATTGGGCACGACTGGATGCTGGTGACGGCTGGAACGCCGGAGCATTTCAATATGATGACGGCCAGTTGGGGCGGCTTGGGCTTTATGTGGAAGAGACCCGTAGCATTTGTTGTGATTCGCCCGCAGAGATATACGTTCGATTTTATCGAGAAGGGGGAGGAATTCACGCTGTCCTTTTTCAGCCATGAATATCATAAGGCGCTGAGCGTTTGCGGAACGACGAGTGGTCGGGATACGGACAAGGTAGCCGCTTCCGGCCTGTCTCCGTATTTTACGGAAAATGGCAATGTGAGCTTTACGGAAGCCAGGCTGGTGCTGGAATGCCGCAAACTGTATGCGGAGGCCCTGAAACCGGAATGTTTTCTGGACAGGGCAATCTCCTCGGAGTGGTACGCAGCAGGAGATTTCCACAAGATGTACATTGTGGAAATATTGAACGCCTGGGTAGAGGAATAGCGCCATTGGCGCGGTTTTCCGCCTGCCGTTTTGGGTGGTCCTGGCGGGGGAATTCAACCCTGAACGGACCTGAGCGTGAAGTTTTCCAGCCGGAAGGCCGGAAGGGGGCAGGGAGTGTCATGCAGCCAGTCCAGATGGGTGGTGGTGATGAGGCTTTGCGCGTCTGCGGGCAGCGCCTGGAGGAAGGCAATTCTGCGCGTGGGGTCCAGTTCTCCGAAAACGTCGTCAATCAGGTGGATGGGTGTATGTCCCGTTTCTTCCGTAAGCAGGGATGACTGCGCCAGTTTCAGGGAAATGGCTATGGTTCTTTGCTGCCCTTCCGAGGCGAATTGGGCAGCGCTTCTGCCGTTGAGCGTGATTTCCAGGTCGTCCCGGTGCGGGCCGTTCTGGGTCTGGCCGTACCGGATGTCTCGGTCCAGCCCGGCACACATCCGTTCGTACAGGTCTCCTTCCTCCTCCGCCCGGTAGGCCGCACCTACCTGTTCCGCCCTGCCGCCGATGCTGCGGTACGCCATGATGATGTGGGGCAGGAGAAGCTCCAGAAGGCTGGCGCGCAGGCTTCTCAATTCCGTGCCGTATAGGGCGAGCTGCCGCGTGTAGGCATCTATTTGAAGCCTGTCCCGGCTTTTATGCTTGAGTAGATGGTTGCGCGTTTTCAGCGCCCTTCTGTAGTTGAACAGGGCTGTCCGGTAGCCGGGGTGCCACTGGGTGCCCAGAAAATCCATGTATTTCCGGCGCGCATCGGCTCCGGCCCGTACCAGGGAAAGATCGTCGTTGCCCATCCAGACGACGGGGTAGCTGTCCGCCAGGTAGCTGCGCTGGCCCCTGCGCGGTTCGCCGTTTACCTGGAGGTCCGGGGCATCCGGGGACCACAGGATGCGCCGGATTTGTCCCGGCAGTTCCCCCCGGATGCCGAATGACTGCCTGCCGTGCGCCGTCAGGGGGCTGGGGCGTGCCGTGCGCGGGGATTGCAGGCGCAGCAGGAAGCAGATCGCCTCCAGCAGGGTGGTTTTTCCCTGGGCATTGTTTCCCAGAATGACGGCTCCCTGCTGGGGTATCTGCCAGGAAAAGCTGCCGTAGCAGCGGAAGTCTATCAGTTTCAGCCTGGAGAGCATGGCCGGCGGGAGTCCGGGGAAGGGATTATTCCGTGGGAAGGGCCCGGATGGCATCCATCATTTTGTCCGTCAAATGCTGGTATGCCTCCTTGCCCTTGGCATTGAGTTCCGCCGGAGTGAAGGGAATGGGATCCCCCACCGTCACGGTGACCGGGCGGATTCTGGGAAAGGTGGCGCCGATGGGGAAGGCCTCAAAGGCTCCGCTGATGCGCAGGGGCTGTACGGGAACTTTCGTTTTGCTCAGGATGAGGCCGATGCCGCCCATGCCGTCGTGGATTTCCCCGTCCGGCGTGCGGGAACCCTCGGGAAACACGAGGACGCGCTTGCCGGATTTGAGCAGGCGGATGATGTGTTTGAGGCTGGCGGCGTCCGGATTTTCCTGGTCGATGGGGATGGCCTGGCACAGGGGGAGCGCCCATTTGAAAATGCTCTGGAACAGGGTTTTGCGGGCAAAGAAATAGATGCCTTCCTCATAGGAGATTCCCAGCATGGGCGGGTCCAGAAAGCTCTGGTGGTTGCTGACGATCAGCACGGGGCCGTCCTCAATGAGCTTCTCCCTGTTGATGACCTTCCAGGAGAAGAAGGCCTTGGAGATGCTTTTGAACAGCGTGTAGAAAACCCAGTAGAAGGAATTCATCTGGCGGAAAGTTTTTGTTGAATGTTGTCTGTAATGAAGTTGACGACCTGGTCAATGCTCATGTCGGACGTGTCCACCAGCAGGGCGTCCTGCGCCTGCGCCAGCGGCGCAGTGGCGCGGGAGGAATCCTTGCGGTCCCGATCCGCGATGGAGTCCGTCAGCCCTTCCGCGGCGCGGCGCGCGGCGCGGACCTCTTCCGAAGCGGTGACGAAGTACTTGAACGGCGTATCCGGGAACACCACGGTGCCTATGTCCCGGCCTTCCATGACCACGGGCTCCTGGCGGTTGTAATCCCTCTGGCGGTTCACCAGCAGGGCGCGGACTTCCGGAATGGCGGCGATGGTGGATACGTGGTCGTTGACTTCCTGCCGGGTGAGTTCCTCCGTCAGGGGAGAGCCGTTGCAGAGGACGATGGAGCGGCTTCCGTCCTTGCCGAAGGAGAGGGGAACGGAGGGCAGGGCGGCCAGCACGGCGTCCGTGTCCGCCGGGTCTATCCCCTGTTCCAGCATGTACCAGGTGACGGCCCGGTACATGGCCCCCGTGTTGATGAAGGTGTAGCCGAGGCGGTCCGCAATGAGTTTGGCGACGGTGGATTTACCGGAAGCGGCGGGACCGTCAATGGCAATGGCTGGGTGCATGAGTGTTTTTTGTGTTGGAAATGGGGGCGGAAGCTGTACGGATTGTAGCTTCCGCCCCCGCGGAAATCAAGACCGCGTTCCGGACGGCATGGGAAAAAGAGTTTCACTTTTTCCCGTAAATCCGTTATACAGCAGGGCATGGGCCGGCTCAAGCACCCGAAGATGGTGGATATCAAAGACATTTTGGACGAAAATACGCGTCTCCCTTCCCTGGTGGCCGCGTCCGCTGAAAAGTTGCTTGGTCTGGAACGTTTGAACAGGGCGTACGACAAGATCGTCCGCGACAAGGAGTCCGGTTCTCCGGAAAACTTCTTCCAGCTGGCTGCCAGGCATTTGAACCTCAAGTTGCAGCTGAGGCCCGGCGATCTGGAAAACATTCCCAAGAAAGGGCCTGTGGTTGTTGTCGCCAACCATCCCCACGGCCTGTCGGACGGCATCATGTTCGGGGAATTGCTGACCCGCGTCCGGGACGATGTGCGCATTCTTGCCAATGAACAGCTTTCCCTGTGCCAGGAATTGGAACCCTGGCTGATCAAGGTGGACGTGTACGAGGATGAGAACGCCAAGCGCAAGAACCTTTCCGGAATGCGGAAGATGATTGCGTGGCTGCGTAAGGGCGGCGTGCTGGGCATTTTCCCCGCCGGAACGGCTTCCAGTTTTTCCCTGGCCCACAAGCGGGTGACGGATGATCCGTGGAATTCCAATATTGCCGCCATTATCCGGCTGACGAAGGCTACTGTGGTTCCGGTATATTTCCCGGGGCGCAACAGCCTGCTTTTCCAGGGAATTTCCCTGATCAACCGTAAGGCGCGCGTCGCCTTCCTGCCGCGTGAAGTGGGCAGGGACGGCCGCCGTACGCACCGTATCGTGGTAGGCAAGCCCATTCCCTTCAGCCAGCTCGGGCAGTATGATTCCGACGAAGCTATGGTTTCCCATTTGCGGTTGCGCACCTACCTGCTGGGCAAGGGTTATGAAAAGAGCCGCCGCCCCCATGTACACAGGAAGGACAAGAAGGCAAAGATGGCTTCTCTGATTCCGCCCGTGCCCGCCAACGACATACAGGCGGAAATCGACGCCCTTCCTGCGGAGTGCCTGCATGCGCGCCAGGAAAATGGAGACTGGGACGTGTACGTGGCGGATGCTCTCCAGATTCCCAAAATCCTGATTGAAATAGGCCGACTGCGGGAGTACACCTTCCGCCAGGTGGGGGAAGGCTCCGGCAAGGCGTGTGACCTGGACACGTATGATAATCATTACAAGCACCTGTTCCTCTGGGACCGCGTCCAGAAGAAGATTGCGGGCGCCTACCGCATGGGAGAGACGGACAAGATTATTGCCCGCTATGGGGTGAAGGGATTGTACAACGGAGAATACTTCTCATTCTCTCCGGCTGCTCTTCAAGTGCTGGACCGCTCGCTGGAGATGGGCCGCGCCTTTATTGTGCCGGAATACCAGAAAAGGCCGCTGGCTCTCGGCTTCATCTGGGAGGGCATCGGCCAGTTCATGGCCCGCAACCATCATTACCGCTATTTGTTCGGAACGGTGAGCATTTCCCGCGACTATTCCAATCTTTCCCGCGCCCTGATCGTCTCTTACCTGAAGGCGCATGAAATGGAGCCGGAACTGAGCCGGGAAGTCAAGGCCTACAATCCGCCGCGCAAGGCGGACCTGAAAAGGTCGGAATCCTGCATTTTGCCCATCGGCCTGACGGATGCGCAGGGCCTGTCCCAGCTGGTAGCGGACGTGGAGGAGGACGGCAAGGGAATTCCCGTGCTGCTCCGCCAGTATCTCAAACTGAACGGGAAGATACTTTCCTTCGGCGTGGACAAGAACTTTGGCGATGTGCTGGACTGCCTGATCCTGGTGGATATTTTCAAAACTCCGGAACGTTCCATCAAGCGTTACATGGGCAAGGCCACGTATGAACAGCTTCTGCCCTACATCCAGCAGGAGCAGGAAAGCGGCCAGCCGGCGGAATAACTCTTTTCAGGCCCTTTCTTCGGCTTTTTCCGGCCTCCTGTTTTTCCGGAGCAGCCGGTTATTGGAAATGCCTGTATCCTCCGGGGAGGGATGAGGAAGGTTCCGGCGTCATCTCACCGATGACGGTGAGGGGCGTTTCCGGGAAACGTTCGGAGGCCAGGCGCAGGATTTCTTCACGGCGGCGGGGGGGGAAGGTCATCAGCAGTTCGTAATCCTCTCCGTCCGCAACGGCCTGGGCAGCCGTGAATCCCTGCCGGACCGGCAGCAGTTCTTCCTGTACGCGGAATCCCAGCCCGGAGGCGGCGGCCAGGCGCGGCAGGTCGGTGCCTAGGCCGTCGGAAAGGTCCATCATGGCCGTGACCAGTCCGGAGGCTGCCAGAATGCCGCCTTCCCTGACCCTGGGCGTGAACGCGAGATGGTGTCCCGTCGGGAAGCTCCCGCCCAGCACGCCCGTGACGGCAATCAGGTCGCCCGCCTGGGCGGTGCTGCGCAGGATAGCCTTTCCTTCCGGAATTTCTCCGGTCAGGGCCACGCTGATAATCAGTCCGTCGGACGGCAGGCCGGAGCTTTCCCCTCCCGCCAGGCTGATGCCGAATTGTTCCGCCAGGTTCCGCATGCCCATATAAATGCCTTCCACCTGGGAAACGGGGCGGTCCGCATGAATCAGCAGGGTGACCAGGGCATGGCGCGGCACGCCTCCCATGGCTCCGATGTCCGACACGGCGCGGGCCAGGGCCTTTCTGCCGATCAGTTCCGGATCCGTACCGGGAAGGAAGTGCATGCCTTCCACCACGCAGTCGGTTTTCAGGAGCAGGTCCATTCCTCCGGTGTTTCTGGTTACGGCGCAGTCGTCTCCGGGGCCGGTGACCAGCCCGTCATTGACGGTCATTAGCGGAAGAAGGCGGCGTATGAGCGCATCTTCCCCTACTTGGCGGATGGCGGAATCATGAGCCATAGGGTAGCAGCAGGCCGGGATACAGGATGTTGACCAGGGTGGTGGTGTTGAAAATGCAGTGGGCGATGATGGGCGTCCAGATGGATTCGGTGTATTCGTACAGCAGCACCAGGATGGCCCCGAACAGGGCCAGGGGAACCAGGGGAACCAGGCTTACGTGGATGATGCCGAAGAGGAGCGAACTGCTGATCAGGGCGAACCATGCTCCTGTATATTTTTTCATGATAGGGTACAGGTAGCCCCGGAAAATGAGTTCCTCCACGATGGGCGCGGCAATGGCGGCGCTGAAGCAGATGACGGCAATGAGGGGGACGTTGTCGGAATGCCTGAGCACGGAGACGATGGATTGTTCCGCCGGAGCGTGGGTCACCCGTTCAATCCATTCGAACAGTCCCATTTGGGCCAGAAGGAAATGGAGGGCAAGAACCAGCAGGTAGCCGCAGACGGGCGCGTAAAGCAGGATTTTCAGGGAATGCTTCTTCAGGCCCAGGGCATCCATTCTGCCGCTGTGGAACATGCGCACCAGCAGGACGAAGGCCAGAATGAGGTTCAGGCAGGTGCCGTTGAATACCTTGTAGCTGTCCAGCTCCATGTTTGTGGTGGTGGGCGGGGCGGAAGCGCCGGGAGGCGTGGCCGCGGCCATCAGGGCGCCCATGCTGAAGTACAGGACGACGATGCCGCACATTGCCATATCCAGCCCGTCCAGATGATCGACGGGAATATTCCATTTCAGCGGACGTTTCATGCCCGGAACCTGGGACTGGCGGCATACGCCCGCGGCTACGGCGATAAGCATGATGGCGATCAAGGTGGCCGAAAACAGAGTAATGAGCTGGTCCGTTAATTCATTCATGGGACAGATGAGCTTGGAATGATGCGCCGTGCCCGGCAAGGCGGGCACGCCCAAGGAAAGGTACATGTTTCTTTAGTGGAAATATGGCGATTTGCCAGAAGAAAGTGAGCTATCGCTCCGCGTTCCTGAAAAAAAATCATTCGGAAGGTAATGAATACTTTTCAAGGAAAAGCGGGTATGCTACGTTCGCAACGGATTATTGCCATGAATATTCAACCCAAAATCACGCCCGTGCTGGACCCCGGCTTCGTGCCGGCCGTTCTTTGGAATCAAGCATTTGAAGCCAAAGCTGCTGCCGATCCCGCCTCCCATCAAGTGGATATCGCCCTGACCCGCAATGACGGGACCTGCTTCCGCTGGTCCGGCAAGCTTCTCCCGCATACCGGAGAAAACGTTGCCCTGAATGAAACTTATGTGGAACGCATCGTGAAATTCCTGCTGTGGCAGAAGGGCGGCAACATCATCCTTGTCGCCGGCGATGATGCCATTGCGGACATGCTGGCTTCCCGTTACTGCAAGGGTGGCATCCGTGAATTTGACTGGGATTTCATCGGCAAGAAGATTTACGGTTCCCCGATCGAAGTGAAGAAGGTATCCGTGGACGAACTGCCTGAGGAATATTCCGGTTCCATGACATTGGGCCGCAATCTGGACGGCTACCGCATCGGCTTTGACCTGGGCGGCTCCGACCGCAAGTGTGCCGCCGTGGTCAACGGGGAAGTAGTCTTCTCCGAGGAAGTTGTGTGGGATCCGTATTTCCAGAAGGACCCGCAGTACCATATCGAAGGCATCCAGGACTCCCTAGAACGTGCCGCTGCCCATCTTCCGCGTGTGGACGCCATCGGCGGTTCCTCCGCCGGCGTCATCATCAACAGTGAGGTGCGCACTTCCTCCCTCTTCCGCGGCGTCAGCCAGGAGGACATTGAAAAGACCCTCGGCAAGGTGTTCCGCACTCTGCAGAAGGAAAAATGGAACAATATTCCCTTTGAAGTGGTGAACGACGGTGAAGTGACCGCCCTCGCCGGAGCCATGGGCATGAACGACAACGCCGTGCTCGGCGTCGCCATGGGCACTTCCGAAGCCGCCGGCTACGTGGACCCGGAAGGCCACATCAAGCCCTGGTTGAACGAACTCGCCTTCGCCCCCGTGGATTATTCCGAAGAAGGCGGCGTGGACGAATGGTCCAAGGACATGGGAGTGGGCGCCCTCTACTTCTCCCAGCAGGCCGTGGCCCGTCTGGCCCCTCGCGCCGGATTCCAGTTTGAAGGCATGCCCTTCCCGGAACAGCTCAAGAAGGTGCAGGCCGCCATGGCCGAAGGCGACGAACGCGCCCGCAAGATCTATGAAACCATCGGCGTGCACTTCGGCTATGCCATCGCGCATTACGCCAGGTTCTACGACATCCGCAACCTGCTCTTCCTGGGCCGTGTGGCTTCCGGAGACGGCGGGCAGATCATCATTGACAAGGCAGAAGAAGTGCTGCGCACCGAATTCCCGCAGTTGAAGATCCAGCTGCGCGTGCCGGATGAAAAAACCAAGCGCCACGGGCAGGCCGTAGCGGCGGCCTCTCTGCCGGCTATTTCCTGACAAACGGATGGAATTTTACAGGAGGGACCCGGACAGGGTCCCTCCTTGCCATCCATCTACGGAGCATGCGTCCCCGGGCCGGTTTTTCCGGCTGCTTAAAAAACAAAGAAGGATATGGAGAGGACGCCTCCGTTTTTCCATTTTTTTTCCGCAGCCGGCTGTGCTTTCATGAATTCCCAGCAAGACAACATCATCAATTGTCCGGAGTGCGGACAGGCCATGGACATTTCCCTGCTGCCTCCCTATGCCAATGCCGTCTGCCCCGCCTGCGGAGCCCTGACCCGCGTCAAGACGCGCATGGGGCCTTACAGAATCACCGGGAAGCTGGGAAAAGGCGGCATGAGCGTGGTTTTCCGTGCGGAAGATACCGTCCTGGGACGTGAAGTGGCCCTAAAGGTGTTGAATGAAACGTATGCGGGGGATGCCGTCCGCAGCGAACGATTTGAAAGGGAGGCCCAGATCATGGCCAGGGTATCCCATGAAAACCTGGTGCAGATTTATGCCGTGGGGCATGACCAGGGGCTTTTTTACATTGCCATGGAATTGGTGGAGGGCAGTGGTCTGGATTCCCTGATTACGGCGGAGGAACGCGTGCCGGAAGACAAGGTGCTGTCCATAGCCCTGGATATCGTGCGCGGCCTGGATGCCGCCTGGAATGCGGGCCTCATGCACCGGGACATCAAGCCCGCCAACGTTCTCCAGGCCCCGGACGGGGAAGCCAAGATCGTGGATTTCGGCCTCTCCCTGCTGCACAGCGAGTCCGACATGGAGCGGGAAATATGGGTGACGCCCTATTACGCCGCTCCGGAAACCCTGCTGCGCGGAGATGAAGATTTCCGCACGGACATGTACGCGCTGGGAGCTACCATGTACCATATGCTGGTGGGTTCTCCGCCCCGGGTGGATGCCTCCCAGTCGTCCGACATCCTGCTGGAGAGCAAGAAAAACCTTCCTTCGCTGGACCGATTGGTGAACGATATTTCCCCGCTGACCTGTTTCATCGTGGACAAGCTGATGGCTTTCAACAAGGAAGGCCGCTTCTCGTCTTACCCGGAACTGATGGCCGCTGTGGCACAGGCCCAGGAGGAATATTCCCGGGGCATGCAGGAATCTGGCCTGACTTGGGCGGAACGGCGTGCCGCTGATGCCCGGTGCGCCCGGCGCAGGAAACACCGCTTGGGGTTCATTCTGTCTCTCGCCTTCCTGGCTGTTTTGGCGTTGGGAACGTGGGGGGTCGTCTCCTGGCGCAAAGCCGCAAATGCCGCATCCGCGGCCGTTCCCCCGGTTCAGCCTCCTACGGCGGGAGCGGGAACTACTGCGGAGGATAACGCGGCCGTGGAATCCAGGCTGGAGCGGAGCATCCGCTTCGGCAATCTGTTCAATGAAGCCCAGAAAGCCCTGAACCGGGGGGATCTGGTGAAGGCTGCCGCCATGTTCGGAGATCTGGCGGATCAGCCGGACTGTCCGCTTTCCACAGCCGTTTGGGCGGGGGTGAACCAGGTGTTGTGCATGTGGACGCGCGGCCAGTTTCCGGAAGGGGTTGTGCGGCTGGAAGAGCTGGGCAAAAAGGTGCGGGACTGCAAAGACCCCGTGGAACTGGAACGCTCCCGGGATATCAGCGACCTGGTCGCGTACCTGGGCGCAAAAGACCGGAATTCCAGAATGCCCGGCCTGCGGAGCAATTCCGACCTGGCCGTGCATTATTATGCGGGAATGGCGCTCAAATGCTGGTACCTCGGCGGCATGTGGCCTGAATACGGGGCATTCCGGGATCTCATTGCCGGGGAAACCGCTGACGACAGGGACCGGAGCGTGCGGGAGCTGGCTTCTGCGTGGCTCAGCAACCTGAAGGAATATACCGGGCAGTATGAACGCCTGAAACAGGTGAAGGACATGCCGGAAAAATCGGTCGCGGAAGTAGAAGCCAAACGGTTTGCAGCAGACTTTCTCCGTGAACAAATGATGACGGGGGAGATTCCCTCCCTGCCTCCCTCCTATGCCGCGCTGGAAGGGATTCTGGATCATCTCCGGATGCAGTACCAGAAGGCCAGGGACTGGGAGGCCGCGGAAGCCATTCGTCTGGCTGAACTCAAGGAGAAACAGGAGCGGAAAAAAGCGTTGGAAGAGGCTGCCCGGCAGGAAGCTCTGCGCGCCGCGCAGTCCCGCAGCTATGACGATATTTGCCGTGAAGCGGCCGGCATCATGGAAAAAACGGGGGATTATGAACAGGTTTCCGCCCTCTATCGTGATGCGGAAGCGGTGGTTTCTTCCCCAGTCGTGAAAAGCAAGCTGGCCGCCCGGCGGGAAATGACGGACCGGATGAAGCCGCTGTTCTCCCGCCTGGAAAAGATTCTGCCTGAAATGCTGGAAAAGAAGCCGTGGAAGCCGCTCGTGCTGAAAAACGGGGACAAGGCCCGCGTGACGGGCATGGAGGGGCATTTGCTCACGGTAGAGCCATTGGAAAGCAGGGAAGGCAGTGATGCCTATAAGGCCAGCTGGGATGACGTGGCTTTCAATTCCCTGTATGTACTGGCGCGGGAATGCCGTCAGAAAAAGCCGGCGGAATTCACTCCTGTAGCGGATACGTACTCCAAGCCCCTTCTTATTTTCGGGAGCCTTACGCAGACCATTTCCCTCACCCAGCAGGAAAATGCCCTGCTTCAGATGGAACGGTCCTTCATTGAACAATGGAACCTGTGGATGGCTGCCCTGGATGCGGAGGAAAAGCCTCAGGGGAAAAATGATGAGGAATAGAGACGGTTTGGGAAAAACGTCCGGAAAAGTGATCGCGTCCACAGTTGACCAGGCCGTTTATGCAGTAAAATTTGCTTGATTCCGGAGCTTCGGGCGGGTCTCATGGCCGCATGAGACTGATCAGCTTTTTGACGCTGGCCTGCGTGGCCGGCTTCCTCTCTTCCTGCGGCTGTAATTGCAACCAGTATCCGGAGTCTGCTCTGAAGGATTACAAGCCTACCTCCAGCAAGCAATTCCGTTAACAGATCCCCTATGTTTGAAATCCGCGAAAAGCCGGAAATGGTGGAACGGGCCATGCTCGTTTCCATCTATTTTGATCCTTCCGAAGCCGGGGAAAAGCAGGCCATGCTGGACGAGCTGGAAGACCTTGTCTCCAACCTCGGCATCGGCATAGTGGGCAAGCACCTCGTCAAGTCCCGCGACATGCACGCCAAATTCCTGTGCGGTACGGGGAAGGCTCAGGAGGTGAAGCAGCTTGCCGTGGATTGCGGGGCGGACTGCGTGGTGTTTGACAACATGCTGGCGCCGTCCCAGCAAAGAGAGTGGGAGCGTCTGATTGACGAATGCGTGATTGACCGTGAAGAAGTCATTCTGGACATTTTTGCCAAACGCGCCCGTACGCGTGAAGCCACGCTCCAGGTAGAGCTGGCCCGCATGCAGTACTCCCTGCCGCGCATGGCCCGCATGTGGAGCCACCTGGACCGCCAGGGCGGCGGTTCCGGAGGCGGCAAGGGCGGCGGAGGCGCCGCCAGGGGCGAAGGTGAGAAACAGATTGAAGTGGACCGCCGCCTGGCGCGCGCCAGGATTGAAGCCATCCAGAAGGAACTGGTCATGGTTACCCGGCAGCGCGCCACACAGCGCAAGGAGCGGGAGCGGCAGGCCGTGGCTACGGCCGCAATCGTGGGGTACACCAACGCGGGCAAATCGTCCCTGCTTTCCCTGGTGTCCGGCTCGGAAGTCATGGCCAGGGACATGCTCTTCGCCACGCTGGATACCACGACGCGGAAGATAGAACTGCCCAATGGACAGCCTTTGCTGCTGACGGATACGGTCGGCTTCATCCGCAACCTGCCCCACCGGCTGGTGGAGGCGTTCAAGTCAACGTTGGAAGAAGCCGTTCTGGCGGATTTCCTGGTTCAGGTGGTGGACGCGTCCGATCCGGAAGCCGTGCGCCACTACGAAACCACGCTGGAAGTGCTCGCGGAACTGGGCGCGGGGGACAAACCCATGATCGTGGTTCTGAACAAGCTGGACCTGGTGCCGGAGGAGGAGCGGGCCGCGTTGACGGAGCGCCTGGCTCCCCATTTCAACGGAAGCCTGGTGTGCATGTCCGTACGGGAAGAAAAGGGGACGGAAGACCTGCTGCGCGCCTGCGTGGAAATGCTGGAAAGCCGTGTCCGGCGCGCCCGGTTCCTGATTCCCTATACGAGGAGCGATCTGGCGGCCGCCATGCACAGCGAAGGCATGGTGATTTCCACGGAATATGTGGAGGAAGGCGCCCTGGTGGAAGCCGTTCTGCCCGTGGCCTTTTACAACAAGGTAAGCCAGTTTCTGGCGGAACCTTCCTGCGAAGAATGAGCGGGAAAAGGCTGAAAGCCGGAGACGGGATCAGGAGATGCAGAAAAGCGCGGAGGCGCAGGATTCTTTCACCATGTTCGCGCAAGGCTGTTCCATCCGGAAAGACGGGAATCTTCCGGTTCCGGAATGAAAGGCATACACCGCTGGAGCGAAGGATTTGATACGTGATTTCCGTGCCGCGGAGGCAGAAAAGACAGCCATGCTTCTGCTGAGATGCTTCCGGAAGCCTGTCTTGTTCAATATCCCCAGGAACGCAAGCAATTTATCACTTCCGCCACCGGCAGACCAATCACATTATCCGTATCTCCGCGCGTGGAGGAGATGATCATGTCCCCATGTTCCTGGAAGGCATAGGCTCCGGCCTTGTCCATCACATGAACCAGTCCCATGTAGCGGCGGATGTCTGCGTCAGACAATTCCCGGAAGGTGACTTCCGTCAGGACGGCAATGTCCTTCATGCCCAGCGGAGACTGCATGGAGACCGCCGTGCACACGTGGTGCGTGCGTCCGGAAAGCATCCGCAGCATGGCGCGGGCGTCTTCCGTATCAAGAGGCTTGCCCAGGGGAATGCCATCCAGAAAAACGAGTGTATCCGCGCCGATGACAGTAGCCTGGGGGTATTCCCGGAAGACGGCCGCCGCCTTGGCTGCAGCATTATGCAGGCACAAATCCTGCGGTGGCATGGAGGCATCCTTCAACTCGTCCGTTTCCCGGACGACAGTGGAAAAATCCACCCCTGCCTCTGTCAGCAGATCTTTCCGCCGCGGGGACTGGGAAGCCAGAATGATGGGGGGAAGCATGGGAGGAATGAACAAACTCCTGTCAGTGGTTGCTAATGCCTGTGCTGATATTCAGGCTGCCCTTTCCCATGATCCGGTGGAAGGCTTCCGGAGAAATCTCCCGGATGGAACGGATGATGTTCCGCGTGAATCCGGCCATGCGCTTCCGGATGGTTTCCCGGTCCTCTGCGGATTCAAACTCCATGCCTACCAGGGCGCGTCCTACGCGTTCCCCGGTGTAAGTGTAATTGAAGTAGCATAGGGAAGCCAGGTCCGCGATGCGTTCCATGAAATCCAGGAAGGCTCCGGCGCGTTCGGGAAACTCAATATGAACAAACAGGGGGTGTTCGCACAACTCCGCCTGATAATGGATCATGCGGAAGCGCACGTCGTCGTCTTCACTGATGTCTTCGAACTCAATGCCCTTCTTTTTCAGAGTAGTGCGGATGGTATCCAGATCTTCGTCGGAAGCGGCGATGCCGAACACGGGGTACTGTGTATCTCCCTCCGTTTTGCCGTATTGCACATCCACCAGCGTGGTGGCCGGGGGCATGTGGCGCAGGTACTTGAGTACCTGGCCGCGCTTGGAGGCCATGGAGATGCGCAGATAGCGCGTCTCATGGTTGCCGATTCCCGCCTGGCGGGCGATCTGGGTGAGCTGGGTGAAATCCATGTTGGCTCCGGAAATAACGACGAAGCTCTTTTCATCCGGCCTGACCTGTCCCTCGTTCCACTGTTTCATGAACCCCGCCAGGCTCATGGCTCCGGACGGTTCCGGGACAATGCGGGAAGATTCCCACATGGCCCGGATGGCCTGGCAAACTTCATTGTTGGTAACGGTGACAAACTCGTCGATCAAATCCCGGCACAGCAGATAGGTATGTTCCCCTGGAATATGCACGGCAGTGCCGTCACAGAACACATCCACGTAATCCAGATTCACGCGGTGCCCCTGTTCAATGGAAGTTTTCATGGAGGCCTGGTCCACCCCCTCTACGCCGACTACCTTGATATCCGGCCAGAATTTCTTCAGCCAGCAGGCTACGGAGGCCGCCAGGCCGCCGCCGCCGATGGCCACATAAGCGCGGTCAAAGGGGCCTTCCCCGCTCATCACCACTTCATCCGCCAGCGTTCCCTGGCCGCCCATCGTGACCAGGTCGTCATAGGGGTGGACAAAGGTGCTCCCGTGCGTTTCCGCGTATTCATGGGCTGCGGCAGCCGTCTCGTCATAGCAGTCGCCGTGAAGGATGATTTCCACGTGGCTGCCGCCGTGGCGGCGCACTTCCGTCTGCTTCACTTCCGGGGTGGAGCGCGGCATGAAAATGGTGGCCCGGCAATTCAGGACGCTTGCCGCCAGGGCTACCCCCTGCGCATGGTTGCCTGCGGATGCCGCCACGATTCCCTTGTCCCTGGCTTCCTGGCTCAGGGCCGCCATGCAATTGTATGCTCCGCGCCATTTGTAGGCGCGGATGGGGCCCAGGTCCTCCCGCTTGGCATATACCGGGGCCTGGATGGACGGCAGATTCAATTTCTGGAGAGGAGTAGGTTCGCCTACGGCATAAACCCGTCGGCGGGCTTGAAGGATTTCCTCAAAGAGGCGGTCCGAAAGTGTGCTCATGATTTGTATTGCTGGAGCCATTCTAGCAAGCCCATGCGTCATTTCCAGTAAAACATGCTTCCCGTAGAATATGCCGGATTGGCAGGAAGTTTTCCATATGCCTGAATTCGGACCGGAAATGTTTTTTCGAAAATGCAGGATGATGGAAAAGCTCCGGAGAAGGCACAAAAAAACCGCCCGGAGGCGGTTGTTTTTGCAATGCAAGGTGGCGAAGCGGACGGGGCTCGAACCCGCGACCTCCAGCGTGACAGGCTGGCGCTCTAACCGAACTGAGCTACCGCTCCATGACCTTGGATTGTCCCGCCTTGCGGCAGGGACGTGGAGGCTTATACAGGCACTTCCTGGGGAATGCAAGACAAGAAATCACTTTTTCCTGCATGCGGGATGCGCCGGATGGGAAAAATGGAAAAAATGCTTGCACGGATTTAAAATCCGGAAATGTTCAGGAATGAGGCAGATAACAATTAAAATATTGATAGTGGCTGTGTTTGAAGGGTAGGCCGCCGCTTTTCCTTTTTTGTACGGTAAGCCGTTCAGTTGTCTTAAAATGCTTGCCATCAAAAATTGTCATTGACTCCGGATTTTAAATCCGTTACTTACTATTAGTAATATAGTCTGGTATATAGATTAATTATTCATTATCAATAAATTACTGTTATGCGTCCACATTTGCCTCTCTCTCTCTTGTCCGCCCTTCTGGCCTGTTTCATTTCTCCTGCATGGTCTGCCTATATCCTGAATGATAACGGAGAAACGACCATTTCCTTTTCCGACGATCAATATACGATTAAGGTCCCGGGCGGAGAGCCTGTGGCGCAGGCCGAATCTCCGGGGATCATTTATTTCACGGATATTACGGCGGCCGGTACTTACGAGGGGGAATATGAGCGCACGCTAAACCTGGAAGGAGGAACGTACGCAGGCGTGCAATTGTGGAATCTTGAAGGAACTGTGGGAACGACTTCTCTCAATGGAACAAACAATTTCATCATCAATATCGGGAGCGGAACTTCCTTCTCTTCAGGTTTTCATTTCTTGAGCTGGTCAAGGGAAACTCGTAATGTGGCGGCGGATATTACACTGAATGTAGACGCAAATGCCGGTACCATTCCGGGATTGTCCATCTTGGGAGACGGTAATAATGCCGCACATAAATTTGTTACGACGGGCACTGTTTCCGTTACCGTGGATGGGGGAAACTGGACGGGGTATCCTAGTATGGGTTTTTGCCTGGCTTTGGGCCTGGAGAGTTTTTTGCATACGGGCAATGTTAATTTTACCGTCAATGGAGGAACTTTTGCAACTGCTGTTTCAGCCGGCTCCGGTCGCGGAGGGGCAGGCCAGGGCTCCACTATTTTAGGGAAAGTTGATCTGGGCATTACAGGTGGAACGTTTAATGACGTTGTGTCCCTGCTGGGGGCGGGCATCATTAATTATGGTAACGAAGAAGAAGGAAAAAGCTACGAGGGCAGACTGAGCATCAGCGGGGGCGTGTTCAATGCCAATATACTGGGGCTTGGGAAAGGCAATGAAATCTCCGTCAAGCAGAACGCGGCGGTCTTCCTGGATATCAGCGGAGGAACCTTTAATGAAAACGTATTTGCGCAGGGGGCTACCACTACTATTACAGGCGGCACGTTTGCAGAAGGGAAGAAGCTGTTTGCAGGTAGCATGGTCAACAGGTCCACCCATAATCTGACCTCCACCAATATGACCCTGGATCTTGGAGGCAGCTCCACAGCGACCATGATTGCCGGGGGAACCTGGGTGGAAACGGCGGACAGTACGGTCAACATCACCGGTTCTACCAATCTGACTATTAAATCGGGGACGTACACGGGCCAGATCTGGGGCGGCTCGGTCGTCAACGGGACCGGGACCTCCACCATCAATGCCAATATCGGCACCGCCAATGTGACGATCGAGGGAGGGAGCTTCCGGGGGGCGCAGATTTCGGCAGGTTCCTATGTGGAACGGGGGAATACCACATCCAAACTGACTATCGGGGAAGCCAACCTGACCATCAGGGGAGGGGCCTTTACGGACACGGCCATCTATGCCGGTGGCCAGAAGACGGGCAGCACGGGCCACGAAACGACGCTTGCCAACGTGACCATTGAAGGCAACACGGCCACTTTTGAGGGCACTACGGCCATCTCCGGGCAGGGCCAGGGGGATGTGGTGACCCGCAGTGTGCTCAACCTCAACGGGGTGACAAAGTCAGACATGTTTGCCACGGCGGCGGTGACCGGTTTTGACGAGATCTCTGCAGGCGCGGGGACGGACGCGGTGATTGCCAACGCGACGGTACTGGACGGCCGCAGCGCCTTTACCAAGAGCGGAGAGGGCAAGCTGACGCTCTCCACGGCCACGGGCTATGACAACGCTCTGACGGTCTCAGGCGGGGAACTCCACTTCGGATTGGCGGATGGCGTAACTTTCGGCAACTCCATCACGATGGGCGGCGGGGCGCGTCTCTCCTCGGCGGGCAACATGACCCTCTCCCAGGCCTCCGGCCTGACGCTGGACCTGACGGGGCTGACTTCCTCCAGCGCTCCCCTCATCCAGTCGGGCGGCACGCTCTCCTTCAATGAGGCCGGCACGCTCACGCTGACCATCAACGGTGTGGACCAGACGATGGAAAACGACTACAAGCTGATCACGGCCGACAGCTTCGGCACGCTGACGGCCAACAATTTCCTATTTGATTCCAGCGCTCTTTCCGCCGATTACACGTATGCGCTGGAACTTACAGGCAACACGCTCTACCTGCGCGTCAAGGCGCTGGGAGAAGCCCTCAACTGGAACGGTGGAACGGCGGGCACCTGGGTGGCTGATGGAGGCGAGGACATCTGGCTCAACAAGGACAGTGAGGCCGTGACCTACGACAGCACGCTGGCGGCCAGCTTTGAAAACCTGTCTGGAGTGGCCACCTCTGCGGTCACCCTCAGCGGAGAAATCAGCTCGCCGCGCATCACGGTCAACAACACGCAAGGGGAGCTGGGAACCGCCTACACTTTCTCGGGAGACGGAGCCATTGTGGACGGTGAGGGAGGAACCACGGAACTGGTCAAGCGCGGCACGGGCGAGCTAACCATTGAAAACACGGGTACCAACACCTTCTCGGGAGGCACAACGCTCATGGAAGGTACCCTCAACCTCAATGCGGCCCAGGGTCTGGGCACGGGAACGGTAACGCTGTCCGGGGGAACGCTGGTGCTCAACACGACGGGAACGGCAGACGGCACGACGGGCCTGGTGGCGACCAACAAACTTATTTTTGCCGGAGGCACATTCATGTACGGCACGGGGGCCCTCCAGGACATCTCCGGCCTCATTGACGCGGGCGGCACGGGAGCCGTGCGCATCAACACCAACGGCAACGACATCTCCTGGGCCTCCTACAGCCAGGAACTGGGGAACAAGGCCCTGGTCAAGCTGGGCGACGGAGAGCTGGACATCTCGGTTACTGCCGCGGCTTCCGGCGAAACCGCCTACACGGGAGCCATGACCGTAGATAGAGGCCAGCTTACCTATAACATCACCCTGCCTGCGGGATCTACCTCCACCCGGATCTGGAGCGGAGCCATCTCCATTGCGCAGGGAGCCACTCTGCAATTCAACGAAGCGCGCGCCGTCAACAGGACAACGGTATTTACTCTTTCGGGAGCCATCAGCGGGGCAGGGGAGCTCATTCTGGGCCATACGGAAGGCACCAACCCCGGCGGTGGGCGCTACCAGGTCAGCGGGGATAACACCAGTTTCACGGGCACCTTCAAGCTCGTGGGCAACGGCACCAATACCGACTGGAACGAAGTGGGCTTCTCCAATGCGGAGGCGGTGGGAGGAGCCAGCCTGGAACTTGACGGGCGGGGCTTCTTCGTAAACGGCAACGTCACCGTAGGGGCCGACATCCACGTCACCGCGGCCGGGAGCTGGCTCAACGGCAACTCCAACCAGACGCTTACTCTGTCAGGGGATCTGACGAGTGAAGCCGGGGCCAACTTCGGCCTGCCTGCGGGCGCCGGCGTCAATCCCACGATGACGGCCATCTTCACGGGCGATCTCACCGGCTTTACAGGCACTCTGCACTCCGGTCAGGGAAATGCGATCCTCTCCTTCGGCGCGGGTGACGCGGCCGCCACACAGGCAAGCGGGGAATTCCTGAAAGCCGTCTCCCTGGGGGGGGCTGGCACCTACCGCGTCAACTACAGCGGCACGGGCAAAGATCTTCTTTATGCGGGCAACATCATCGACACGGCCAGGCTCAACGTCCAGGGAAGCGACAAGCTCATCCTGACCGGGGCGAACACGTCCACGGGAGAACTCTCCATTGCCCAGAACTCCTCCGTCCAGCTGGGCGACGGAACCGGTGACAACGCCGCCTGGGCCGGAACCATTAGCGGAGCGGGCAGCCTGGTAGTCAACACCGCGGGCACCTTTGCGGTGGGCGACAGGGCCAACAACCTGACCGGCACGCTCACGCTGGCCAACGGCACGCTCAACCTCTCTGATGCGGCCGCCACCACCAACATCCTCATCCAATCCGGAGCGTTGAGCAATGCCGGTAACTACGCCGGAACGGCCACGAACCGGGTGCGTGTCCAGGCCACTGCCGACTCCGGCAACATTGCCCTCGGGGGGCTGGATGCGAGCAAGCTGGGAACGGTTGCCACCACCACGGCAGGCACGCAGATCACCGGCCTCAAAAACGGCTCCACCTGGACCGTCAGCGGGACGGACAACAAATTGGCCCTGAGCGAGGGCAACATCTCCGGCGACCCGTTCACGGGAGCGGATGCCCTCATCCAATTTAACGGAACGGGAGACAACCTGGGTAGCATCTCCTTTGCAGAAAGCTCCACGCTCACCTTGAACCTTGCCGGCGTCATGGAGAAAATGAAAACGGCGGGCGGCGACCTGGAACTCCTGCTCACCAACGGCGGCTTTGCGCAGGACCTGGGCACGCTCAAGAACCACATCACGGCCGATCCTCTCTTTGCCGCGCTGGGCTTTGGCATCGTGGACGTCAATGGAGGCAGCATCGTCATCTCCGGAGACACGGACCTGGTTTACGTCTCCTCGGTGGACGGCACGGGCAGTGTGGAAAATCCGGTCACCAACCAGGCCCTCAACTTCTATCAGACGGTCATCGTCAACGAGGACCTCTACGTGGAATCCGACGGCACCATGGTCATTAAAAACCTGACTGCGCCGGGAACCAATCCGGGGCAGACGGGCACGGGCAGCCTCATTGTCACCAACACGGCGGACAGCAAGGGAAGCATCGAGCTGCAAAACAACCTCTTCCATGAAGACACGGGGGTGGACACCAGCTTTGCCGGAAACATCGGCGGCCTGGCCGGGGCGGCTGCCAATACGGACCTGGTCAAGACGGGGGCCAACAAGCTCACGCTGGAAGGAACGGTCAGCCTGGCCGGGGACATCATTGCCTGGCAGGGCACTCTCCAGCTCGACGGCACGGCCCATGTGG
This sequence comes from Akkermansia sp. RCC_12PD, assembly GCF_036417355.1. Lineage (NCBI taxonomy): Bacteria > Pseudomonadati > Verrucomicrobiota > Verrucomicrobiia > Verrucomicrobiales > Akkermansiaceae > Akkermansia > Akkermansia sp. RCC_12PD. The sequence goes on from NZ_CP143889.1 coordinate 1,633,197, forward strand.
AAGCCCTGCGGCTTGATTCCACGGATGCGGACTCCCTTGCGGCAATCGGCGTCGGAGGCAGCGTGACGGCCAGGACGTTGTCGTCCGGCACCAACGGCGGCAACCTGGTGATCGATTCCTCCGGGACGCTGACGCTCACGGGAGAGGCCGAAGGCATTGCCAACACGCATATCAGTGGAGAGGGCACGCTTCACCTTGCGGAAGGCGCTTCCCTGGGGCTGGCCGCGGACAGTACGCTTTCCGGCGTAGTGCTGGAGCTGGACGGCTCCCTCAGCCTGGAGGCGGACAGCAGCGCAGGGGGCCTGAAAGGCTCCGGCGCCCTGACGCTCAACGGCCAGACCCTGAATATCCAGGCGGACTCCGGCCGGACGTACACCTTTGAGGGAACGCTTGGGGCCGGCACGCTGGACGTATCCGGCGCGGGCACGCAGGTTCTGCGCAGCTCCGGGGCGGATACGGGCCTGACGATCAGCGGCGGGAACCTGGTTCTCCAGGGCAAGGCGGATGTGGAGGAAGCCCGCCTCTCCTATGGCAAGCTGGTAAACAACGGCAATCTGACCATCCAGGCCAGCGACAACGCGCTGACCGCGCTCAACACCACCCTCACCGTGGACAGCGCCGCCTTTGGCAGCGGCTCGACCACCACCTTCACGCTCAACTCCGACGGAAACCTGGCGGAAAGCTTCATCCAATCCAGCGGCAGCATCGTGGTGGAAAACGGAGCCTCCTTCCACGTCACCACGCTTCCGGGAATCAACATCACCTGGAACCCGGGCAACCCGATGGAACTCTCGCTGATGGAACTCACCGGAACGGGAGACATCACGCTGGGGGACCACACGCTCACGGTAGGCGGCCTCTTCCTCACCTACTACAAAAACGCGCACTTGGTGCATGAAGGCAACAAAATCCTGCTCAAGGCCGAGGAACAAACCGACAACCCCTACGCGACCCTGGTGGACACGGCCAACTCGCTGGCCGGCGCCAACCTCGTCTGGGGAGCGGCGCGTGCCGGACAGGTGGACGAATATCTCACCGGCTTCCTCTCGGCCATCAACGACGACCTGGTCCACAACCCCGGAGCCATCCCGCGCAAAATGGCCGCGGCGGCCGGTTCCACGGTCACCAGCCTCTCCATGGCCCAGAGGGACGCGCTGCGCGACCAGATGAGCTGGCTGCGCAACCGCACCAACCAGATGGGCGTCAACCCCGCCTACATCAACGAAGACCTCCCCTGCTTCCACATGTGGATGCAGGGGACGGGCTCCTACGCCCAGCTGGACACCAGGGGGGATGAAAGCGGCTACAAACTCACCACCTGGGGGGGCACCTTCGGGGTGGACGTGGACCTCAGCGACTCCTTCACGATGGGGGCGGCCTTCACGGCCAACTACGGGGACCTGACGGCCAGCGCGGCGGACACGGCCGACGGCCACCTGGACAGCTACTACGCCAACCTCTTCGGGCGCTACCAAAGCAAGCGCTGGGCCCACACGCTCATCCTGACGGGCGGGTGGAACGATGCCAAACTCAACCGGACGGTGGACTACGGAGCGGGCAGCTACAGGACGCAAGGCAACACCAACGGCTGGGGAATGGGAGCAATGTATGAACTCACCTACGACATCTACCTCAACGAAAACAGGAGCAGCATCCTGCAGCCCCTCTTCAACGCCTCGGTGGTCACCACGCGCATGGACGGCTACCGTGAAACGGGAGCCGGCAGCATGGGGCTTGATGTGGACAAGCAGGAACTGACGACGGGGACACTTGCCTTGGGGGGCCGGTGGATGGGTCTTGTAGGCAGCAACATCTTCGGGAGGGAAGCGCTGGCGGAACTGCGTGTCAACGCGGCCCAGGACCTGGGCGACAGACGCGGGGAAGCCAATGTGGGACTCCTGGGCAACCCGGGCTTGCTGCAGAGGGTGCGCGGAGCCAAAGTCGGCCGCACGGCCGTGCAAATCGGAGCGGGCCTGAGCGTGCCGGTAGGGACGCAGGGAACGGTCTTTGTGGACGGCAACGCGGACATCCGCAACGGAGCCAGCTCGGTAAACGGAAGCATAGGCTACCGCTACGACTTCTAAAAAAGGTTAAGGCGCCAGGGGAGCGGCGGAAACGCCGCCTCTGCTGGAAAAAACCAGGGCCGCTGCGGTTCATCCGCAGCGGCCCTGGCTGTGCAAAGAGGGGGAGGGGAAGGAAATGGACTTAATGGACAAAGTGGACTTAATAGACGGAATGGACCCTATAACCCCTATGAGCCCTATGAGCCCCTAATGAACGAAACAAACTTTGAAGAGAAAAAACAGCTTAAAAAAACTATTCCGTTTTTTATTCTTCTAACAGTCTGCCTCCGTCATGCCATTCTCCGTACATCCTGTTGGCGCGGGTATGTTCCAGAAGCTTTTCCAGGCGGCTTTTAAACAGGTCCGGCTGGTTTTTCTTGATCTGGATGGTATCAATGCGTACATGGCGGTACAGACGCGGGAAGTTCAGAAAGTGGGCGTATGTTTCCGGTTCCCGGCGCAGGGCGTCCAGGATTTCGGAATCTATTTGGAAGGCTTCCGGGGCCATGTCCGGCAGGCAGTCCATCCCCCGCGGCGTCATCAATCCCATTCTGAGCAGGCGGCGGACGCGTTCCTTGTTTAGTTCCGACCACTTGCTTCCTTTGGCCCTCGGAGAAAAACGCTGGGCCAAATGCCCCTCCGGCGTCTTTTTGCGCGTGCTGTCAATCCAGCCGAAGCAGAGGGCCTCCTCCACGGCATCCAGGTAAAGAACGGCGTGCGGAGAGGGTTTGCGGGTGATGGGAATCCAGCAGGATGAGGCGGTGAGATGGTGCTTTTCAAGCCATGCTCTCAATTCTCCGCGCGTAGTGATGGGAAGCAACTGGTCCATGTCCATATCGCATGAGGTGAAGGGGGAGAATCATTCTGAGGCCGTGCACATTTCCGGTGTGTTTTCCCTGGAAAAGGCCGTTGCGGTTATTCCGGCTGTGTAAGCCCGGCTATGGAACAAGTCAATGCCAATCAGGGGGAAAGGAGTGTCTTTTTCTGGGACGGTTTTTACAACATTAAAAGAATCAGTTGTTTTCTCCTTGTAAAAACAGATGGGAAAGCTATACGTGTTTCATGAAGAAAAACGTGCTGCTGACCGGGCTGGGGCTGGTTCTGGCAGTTTGTGCGGTTATGGTTTCCAGGATGGCGTGTGCCAATGATACAGACAGCCGGGCTTCCGCCGCCCGCGAACGGGTAACGCCCGTCCTGAATTCCTTTCTGGGTCCCTGTGGAGCCAGAGTGGGTTCCCCGGTGTTCCTGCGTGCCGTGAAGGAGGATTCCCTGCTGGAACTCTGGGTAAAGCCGGACAAGGGAGAGCGCTACGTACTCGTCAAACGCTATCCCATTGCCGCATGGTCCGGAGAGCTCGGTCCCAAGCAGAAGGAAGGGGACAGACAGACGCCGGAGGGATTTTATGAGGTGGTTCCCACCGGATTGAATCCGCGCAGCAATTACCATTTGTCCTTCAATATCGGTTATCCCAATTCCTACGACCGTTTCCTCAACAGGACGGGAAATCTGATCATGGTGCATGGCAGGGACGTTTCCATCGGATGCCTGGCGATGACGGACCCGGGCATTGAAGAACTTTATACGATGGTGGAACAGGCCCTGGCGGCCGGCCAGAAAAGCGTGCCCGTGCAGATATACCCCTTTGTGCCGACTCCGGCACGGCTGATGCAGGAAAAGGATTCCCCCCATGCGGCATTCTGGTCCCTGCTGGCCCGCGCATGGAACTGGACGGAAAACCGCCACGCCCCGGCTCCGGTGGTGTTCAGGAACGGCAGCCTGGTTTTGGACAGTGACGCCCCATGTTCATGACCTGATGAGGGGCCAAGGAATCCATGAATTGCGGATGAGGCGATTCTTCGGACGGGTGCGGACAAGCTGTTTTAAGGGTGTGTCTGCCAAGCATTGCCCGGGCGCTTCCTGCATGGAATGGCAAATAAAGGCAGAATGGCTCTGCCGGGCTGCCATTTGAAGGAACAAGGGCGGAAAAAAGCCCCGGAACGGCAAGAATCCATTCCGGGGCTATGGAAAGACCGTCTACGCGGAGAAATCTTCTCCATGCAGGGCGCGCCATTCGTTAAACCAGTTGTGCGATCAGTTCTTCGCGGTCGCCCGGCAGGAAGTCCATCGGGGCGATTTCCGGCAATGTGTAGCACCCGGCGCCCAGCTTCATGCTGGCGCGTGCGGAGGCCACCATGACCTGGGCGGTCAGGGCCGGATTGTTGATGCGCATTTCAAATTTGAACATCTGGTTCTGCGTGGTTCCGGAAACGCCCTTGCGCTCCATCAGTACGCCGTGGCCCATGTCCTTCAGCGCGTCGATGTCCGGCACCTGCTGCACGCGGGTGTCATCATGGCTGAAGTAGGAATCGGACTTGATGGCAAGTTCGACGTCGGAAAATTTCGCGCCCTCTTTCAGCACCACGTACACCATGCGGCGGTGGACGCCGGAACCGGTGGGGATGGTGAGGGAAAGGGCGTCTTCCACGCCTTCCTTGGATCGCGCCACCACGCTGTGGCCCATGCTCATGCCGGGGCCGAAGTTGGTGTACGTGATGCCCTTGGGCGCCATGGCCAGCATCATGGAACGCATCACGGAATCGGTGCCCGGATCCCATCCGGCGGAAATGACGGCGACGGAGTCGTGCTTGATGGCCTGGGCGCCCAGGGAGCGGCGCAGGTCCACGATCTTGTCGTGAATGTCGAAGCTGTCCACCGTGTTGATGCCGCGGGCGAGCAGGGGCAGGGCCGTTTCTTCCACGCTGCGGGTGGGGGTGCACAGCAGGGCGACGTCCACGTGCCCCAGCTCTTCAATGTCCGCCACGGTCCTGATGCCGTGAACGGGTTCGCTGCCGGGGCGGCGCACAATGCCGACCAGTTCCATATCGGGAGCGGCGCGCAAGGCGTCCACGGAGTACTTCCCGATGTTGCCGTATCCTACGATGGCTACTTTGATCATCTTGGTAAATGGTATGGTTCAGGGAGCCGGGGGCAGGGTATCTGCCGGAGTGTTTCCCTCCCGTTGACGGCTGTCATTTAAGCTTTGTCTCCGGGGTATGGCAAGAGCGGAGAATGACAGGTGGAGCTGTGCGGCATCATTGTGTGTTATTTGAACGGGAAAGCTCTGGAGGCAGTCTGAATCCTCGGAAACTCTTCCAATGAAATGATGAAAACCAAATTAATTATTTTAGGCGTCGCCACCCTTCTTGGGTGTGTTTCCTGTCATACGATCGGCGGTGTGGGCAGGGATGTGGAATCCGTCGGCAACGATATCAATTCCGCCGCCCGGGCTACAAGCCGTGCCATGTAGGACGGCTAACCGCTGAATATTCAGAAGCCGCTTCTCCGGAAAGGGAGAGGCGGCTCTTTTGCGGAAAAGATGGACCTTTCCGCTTGGATCGCATTCCAGGGGATGTGTGCCGGAACGGGAAGTGTTCCGGAGTGGAGTTCCGAAGGCCGGGAGGCTTTTTACTGCTGCATGGAGCGGCTCGTGGCCTGGGAAGCGCTGTCTATTTTGCTGCCCATGGATTCCACGTCCTTTCCGATGCCGCTGATGGTGTTGCAGGAGGCAAGGCCGAGAGCCGCTGCGGAGGTCAGAAGAATGAGTTTGATGTTCATGGCGGTAGAATGAAATGTTGAAGGCCGCATGTTATCCCGCTTCCGTTTCCTTGTCAATGAGTCGAATGGTTGAAAGGGGGCTGAAGGGAACCGGAACGCGCCTCCCGGTGCTGAAGCTGGGCGGAATGCCGGTTTTCCGGAGGCACGGCGCTCATGGTTTGAGAGGGTTTTCCCCTCCTCCCGGGCGAAACATGGCATTTCGTTTCAGTCCTGAACTTCCACTTTGTCCGGAGTGCCGGCCTGTGCCAGTTTCCTTTTCAGGGAGATGACGAACCTGACCAGCAGGTAAATGGCCGCTCCCAGCAGGAGGACGGCCAGAACGGGCAATATGCAGGCCAGGATGGAGACGAGGGAGGCGGATACCGTTTCCGCCGTGGAGACCGCGGAATTGCCCAGTCCTCCCGTAGCGGCGGAGGCCGCCGCACGAATGGCCGCCATGCTGCCATGAATGACGCCCGCCGCTCCTCCGCCCGCAATGGCGGCCAGTCCCCACTGGAGCATGGGATCCATGTGGCCGATGAATCCGGCGGCCAGGATGGTGCCCGCGATGACGGCGGCGGGCGCTCCCAGTACGTCCAGCGTATTGTCAATGACGGGAAGGTAGTACCCTGCTATTTCCAGCAGAGTGGCTATGGAAAGCGTGATGAGGGCGGGAGTGCCGCCCAGCCATGCGAATTCCGGAGTAACGGTCAGAAAGCCCCCGTGGATGGCGATGGAGGCCACCAGCAGGGGCACGAAGATACGGAAGCCGCAGGCCGCTCCCAGCCCGATGCCGAGCAAAACGCCCATGACGGCTTCCATATTCATCTGAAAATCAGCTTAGTTTGACGGTGGTTTCCGTGGTCCCGGCCTGAACCGTAGCGGCAGGGACTGGGGCGGGAGCAGGGGCTTTTTTCCCGTCCGTGGATTTGCCCAGGAAGGAGGGCAGTTCCAGCCCTACGCTTTTGCCCAGTTCATGCAGGGGCAGCGTGTCTTTCACCAGGTTCTGGACGAATCCGCCCACGGAGGAGTCTCCGCCGTTGCCCATCACGATGACCTTGTCGAATTTCAGGCCCTTGACGGCTCCGGACTGGAGTTCCACGATTCTGGTGAGCTGTTCCGTTACCAGGAGGTTGGAGGCGGCGTCGGAAGAACCGGCTGCCTGTACAATCTGCCGGAAACCGCTGGCCTTCCCGGCCAGCACGGCCTCAATGGCGGCGGCTTCACCGCGGCCCACCATTTCCATGCCTTCCCCTTCCGCCTTTTTCTTGAGCAGGGTGGCCTGGGCCTCGCCCTCTGCAAGCTGGCGGATGGCTTCCGCCTCCGCCTTGCGCTGGATGAGCAGGGCCTGGGCCTTGCCTTCCTGTTCCAGTTTGAGTACTTCCGCAGTGGCCTGGGCCTGTACTTCCCTCTGGCTCTTTTCGATTTGGGCGGATACCAGGATGTTGGCTTCCTGGGTGGCGCGCTCGCGTTCGGCACGCTTCAATTCCGCTTCCTTTTCAGCCTGGTAGGCTTCTTCCAGGGTCTTGGCTTCCTGCACCTTCTGGGCCACTTCCGCCAGCTTTTTGGCTTCCGCCTGCTTCACTTGCAGCTTGGCGGCGGATTCCGCAATCTTGATCTGGGCCTCGTTCTGCCCTTCGATGGCGACGGCGCGGGCGTTCGCCACCTGGACGGTCTGGTCCTTTTCCGCTTCCGCCTTGCCGATTTCACCGCGGCGGGTTTCTTCCGCCACCTTGATGGTGGCGTCATTGATGGCGCGCGCGGCGGCTTCCTTGCCCAGGGCGTTGATGTAGCCGGAGGCGTCCTGGATATCCGTGATGTTGGCGTTGATGAGGTGGAGGCCCACCTTGTGCAGTTCCACGTCCACGCCTTCCGTAATGCCCTTGATGAGTTTTTCGCGGTCGGAGTTGATTTCCTCAATGGTCATGGAGGCGATCACCACACGCATCTGGCCCATGATGATTTCCGCGGCCAGGTTGCGGATTTCCTCCCGGGTGCGGCCCAGCAGGCGGGCGGCGGCATTCTGCATGATTTCCGGCAGGGTGGAGATGCCCACGATGAAGGAGGAGGGAACGTCCACGCGGATGTTCTGGGAGGACAGGGCGCCCTGCAAGGGCACGTCAATGTTGATCGGGTTCAGGTCCAGGTAGCTGTACGACTGGAGCACCGGCAGCACGAAGGTGGAGCCGCCGTGGTAGCATTTGGCGGGCTGTCCCGTGCCCACCTTGCCGAAGACAATGAGGATTTTGTCCGGCGGGCACATGCGGTAGCGGCTGAACAGCCAGGAGGCCGTCAGGATGATGAAGAGAACCAGAATGGCAATGGGTATTATCTTATCCATGGTGTTGTAATATGGGTGGTATGTTTGGGGTTGTTAATGAAGAGGTTTTACGGTGACTATGCCGGCGGCGACGGAAACCACCTCCACTGGCGTTCCGGCCGGAAGCGTTTCCTCCCCCTCCTGAATGGCCGGGAGGTACAGAAGCTGGCTGGGGTGGGCGATCGTTACCTGGCCGCCGCGCTGGCGGCCGCCGGGAATGCTGATGTACACGGAGCCGGTCATGCCCTTGAGGGTTTCATAGTTCAGGGTTCCGTCGGACTTGAGGCTCATGATGAAGCGCATGGATATGCCGATGATCAGGAACATCAGGATGCCCGTGAAAGCGGCGGCGGCTATGGAGGCGGCCATGCCCCAGCCCAGACCCTGGGCCAGCACGCCGCCCCAGCCGAAGCCCAGGAAGAAGCCTATGCCGGATTTGACGGAGAGCAGCCCTACGTCGGCGCCTCCGGAATCCGCGTCAAAGTCCAGGTCATGTTCTCCCAGGCCGAAGAGGGACAGGAGGAACAACAGCGCGCCTATGCCTGTCGCGGCAATGGCGATGATGAAAAAGATGGAGTAATCAGTCATAGGGTGGATTGATTAACAGGAGTATCCATGTTTGCCGCCCGCTTGTCTATGGAAAAAGGAGGGCGTATCCGGATTCCTGCCGGGAGGGAAGCGTTCCTTCCGCCGTGTTCCGGCATGTCCGGAAATCCCGTCATTTCATTTCCACGACGGCTTTTTCCCCTTTTTTGAGTTCCAGTTCCCGGAGCAGAAGAAAGTCGTTGGTCAGCAGCCCCATTTTTTCCACGGGGGTGGCGGCGTCTCCCACCGTGACGGTGGCCGTCTTGGCGCTGATTCTGTTGGGGAACCAGACACCCAGCCTTCCTTTGGCGTCCTTGTTGGCTGTGACGGTGAATCCCCTGGCGGCGTCCTTCGGATCGTTCCAGGTGATGTGCCAGGGAGACTTGGAGTGGGATTCGTCCAGGCGCGCGACCCAGGCGGGGTCTCCGTAAAAGGCTACCGTATCCCGGTCATGAATCAGCCCCATCTGATCCTTGCCCATGCCGTATCCGGCGGCGGCCATGCCCTTGGAAAATTCGGGATCGTCCTTGATGCCGCTGATGTCCGGAGAATTGAAATGCACGTCCATGAGCTTGGGGAAACGGGTCATGGTTTCATCCAGGATGAACTGGTTGTTCAGATACCAGGCTTCCGCCAGGCTGGAATTGTCATGGTTGCTGAAAAGCATGCCCAGAGTTCCCCAGCCGCCCTTGCCGTACCACGAAGGAACGGTGTAGCCCACAAGCTGGTTGAAGCCGTAGCGGCTCAGGGCGGTGACGGCCATGGAGTTTTTCGTTTTCATTACGTCTCCCACCAGGCAGTTGCCCGCGGCCAGCCAGACGGCGGGACCCTGGCCGGCTTTGATCACAGGTGCGTTGCTCCGTTTAATGAAGGCCATCAGGTCGTCTTCCTTTCCGTTGAACAGCACGCCGCGCAGGAAGGTGGTGAATTCCTTGAACTGTTTTTTATCCAGCACATGGAACTGGTTGTTTCCGGATACGATGATCCCCTTGCCGAAGGGCATTTCCAGATTGAACTGGGTGGCATGGGAGGCAGTGGCGAAGAACTGGGGGTCGTTTTTTTCCCAGTACTGCGTAAGCTTGGGCGTCACTCCCAGGGATCCCTGGTCTCCCTTTTCCTGCTCGCGCAGGCCGCGCGTGTAAAAGGACGGCGTCACTTTTTCCTTGTATCCGCGCTGTTCCATATACTGGAAAGGCTGCCAGTCCAGAATGCACATGCTTTCGCTGAACCGTCCGGAGTCAATGTTGGTGGTGCCCATGGCGCGGGTCATGACAAGGGGGGATTCCGCGGAGGCTATGCGCATGGCGTCTTCCGGCGCGTACCCCGTGACGATGCCCCAGATGCAGTCCCCGTAGGGGTCGCCATCCAGGCGGCGCGTGAGGCGGTGCAGGTCATTGACCACGGTTCTGTCTATCTCCTCCGGGCGCGCGACGACGGCCAGAAAGCGGGGAGCCATTTTTTTGAGAGTGTCCAGTTTGGCAAACATGGAATCCTTCACGGTGACGATGGCGCCGCCGTGCCTTTCCGCCAGCTTGTCTGCCACGGCTTTCCATTCCGGCATCGCCGCGGTTTCCTCCGAGATGATGATGGCGTAGTCATTCCTGGCGTTTGCCTCTTTTTTGGAGACGTTTGCGGCAGTGGCGTGAATGCAAAAAGCCGCCGTGGGGACGGCGGCCGGGGTCTTTTCGGATTTATCCGCCTGCTTTTCAGCAGGCGGAGCTTCCGCGGCGGGATGATCCGGCAGAATGTTCAGGTTGAGGTGTTCCCCGTTGCCGAAGATGTCCCTGGCAAGCTTGTTCACTTCATCCACCGTGATGGCCTTGACGTCCGGAATGCTTTCCCTTTGCTGGGTAAGGCGGTCCGGTCTGGCCTGGGAATCCTTCAGCAGGCCCATCCAGTAGCCGTTGTCGCGCTGGGCGCGCTCCATGGAATTGAGGATGGGATTGCGCGCCCGGTCCAGTTCCTCCTGCGTTACGTTCCCCTTGCCGAGTTCGGTTGCGATTTTGGCAATGGCATTGCGGACCGCGTCCTTGTTGCGCATGACGCCGGAGCTGATGGTGAAGATGTAGCCGTCGTCCGGATAGGTTTCGCTGATGTTGATGCCGGTGAAGGGGGAATAGGTTTCTCCCATGTCTTCACGGATGCCCTTGAAGACGCGGTCATAAAAGACGGCCTTGAGCATGTTCAGCCTGCGGGCCAGCTTTTTGTCTTCTCCGCCGGGCGTTTTCCAGAAGAGGCAGACCAGCGTCTTGTCAATGGAAGAGTCGTACTCCAGATCCCTGGAGAAGTTGAAGTCCGCCATGGCCGGATGGCGCAGTTTTTCGTCCAGCGCCGCCGGAGCGTCCGCGCGTTTGGGGAGGGCGCCCACCGTGCGTTCCAGCATGGGGATGATGTCCTCCGGCTTGAAGTCGCCGGTGACGGTCACTTCCATGTAGTTGTTCTTCAGGGGGGCGTCCACCCAGTCCCGTACTTCCTTGATCTGGTAGGATTCCAGCTGTTTCTGCTCGGGGAAGGTGAAGCGGGGGTTGTTCTTGTACAGGATGGCCGGGACCTGCGTCTTCATGGCTCCCTGCGCTTCATGAGCCAGCTTGTTGTAAAGCATGGGGATGGCGCGGCGGAGCTGGACGACGCCGTCCTCGCGGTAGCCGGGGTACATCAGGTAGGCCGTTTGAAGCTGGAGCTGGGTTTCCAGATCCTTCCGGTTGGTATTGCCCGCCAGCACAAAGGAGCGGTCCGTCATGGAAAAGCCTACGCCGACTTTTTTGCCGGCCATGACGGCAGCCAGGTCGTCATTGGAGTGGTTGGTCAGGCCCCCGCCGTTCATCACGGCGCCCGTAAAGATTTCCAGTCCGGCGGCTTTCTCCGGTCTGCTCAGCCCTCCGCCGTCCACGGCAAAGGTGATGTTGATGGAATCCTTGTCGAATTCCGTGGGCTTCAGGTTGACGCGCACGCCGTTGGAAAGGGTGAGCTGCGTGACTCCCAGGTCCGCGGCTTCTTTTTTGGCCGTTACCTTGCCGGGTTCTCCGAACTTGTAGGAGAATGCCTTCTGTTCGTCCACCCTGTAGGGTTCCACCTTGGCGGCCTGGGCTTCCCTGTAGGCCTTCATGGCCTCGGAGGAGCCCTGGGCATTTTCCTTGTTCGACGTGACGATCACTCGGGGATGGGCGTTGCTCCAGGCTTTTTCCAGGGCGGCCCGGCATTGTTCCGGAGTCAGGGTTTCAATAACTTCCCTGGAGATGGACCAGTCTTCCTCAGGCGTCGTGAAGACCATGTCTTGCGCCGCGCTCTGGGCGATGGCGGAAGCCAGGGACTCGGATTTGGCGGTAGGCCAGGATTTGATGGCATTTTCCGCGGCGGAAATGCTGTTGCTGCGGGCTTCCGCCAGTTCCTCCTTGTTGAAGCCGAATTCCACGGCGCGGCGCAGTTCCTGCTCCATGGTGGTCAGGACCGTCTTCCAGTTCTTGTAGTCCGCCCGGGCCTGGATTGCGTCCACCTCCGCTGTTTCCAGCAGTTCCATGCGGCCTGCATCCGCAGAAATGAAGGGGCACTCCGTGTTTTTCGCCATCTTTTCCAGGCGGCGGTTCAGCATGGCATACGCCATGTTCAGCGGAATGTCCTTGGTGCGGTTGGCGATGGTATCCGGCTTCTTCTCGTAGGGGCGGACGATGTTGATGCTGATTTCCGTGGAGGTGGCCTCCTTGTTGGTGATCCAGTGGCTGGTGGCCTCCGTCGCCGTTTTGAGGGTTCCCCGGTCGGCCTTGAAGGAATAGTCGTCCTTCTTCATGGAACCGAAGTATTTTTCCACCCATTCCTTTCCCTGTTCCGGGGTGATGTCCCCGGCGATGACGAGCTGCATCTGGCTGGGAACGTAATGAGTCTGGTAATAGTTCACAAATTTTTCCCGCGGGGCGTTCTGGATCACTTCCAGCGTGCCGATGGGATAGCGGTGAGGAATCTTGGTGCCGTCCAGCATGATGGAGAATACCTCTTTCATGACCCGGTAGCCGGCGGAGTCGCGCGCCTTGTATTCGCTCGTGATGATGCCGCGTTCCGCATTAATGGCGCTTTCCTCCAGCAGGGCGCCGTCCGCAAAGTCGCGCATGATGGTGAAGGCCAGGTTCACGGTGGATTCCTTCATGCTGGGAACGTCCATCGTGTACACGGTTTCGTCAAACGAGGTATAGGCGTTGGCGTCACCGCCCAGCCCCAGGCCTTCCTTCTGCATGGCAGGGATCATTTCTCCGCGCTTGAAGTGCTTGCTGCCGTTGAACACCATGTGTTCCAGGAAGTGGGAAATGCCCTGGATGTCGTCCGTTTCGTTCAGGGAGCCGGTATTGACGCGCAGGCGTATGCTGAAACGCCCCTTGGGTTCCGCATTCGGGCGGATGAAATAGGTGAGCCCGTTGGGGAGCTGCCCCTTGATCAATTGCGGGTCCTGTTTGGGAATGCCGGCTGCCGCCTGGGCGGCGGCCGCTGTGCGCGCCTGGGATTCTGCGGCAGGGGAAGCCGCCGCCAGGACGCATGCCGCGGCCAGAATGGAAGTAATGGTGAATGCCTTCATGGAAGAATGTTGTTGTCATGTTTCACATGGTTTTCCGGTCAAGTCAAGCGGGCTTTCCTGCATGAAGGAGGTGAAATTTCCGGTCTGCCGGGGAAACGGAAGTCTTTTCAAAAGGATGAGGAGGGAGTCCATTCGTCCCGCGGCCGGGGTTCGGAAATGCCGCAGATGCGGTCCACGCAGCGGTTCCAGGCTTCCTGTCCCTGATAGATCTCTACTTCAATGCGGAGGAAGTAGATGGGGACTTCCGGGTCTTCCTCCGGCTTTTCCAGCCGCACGGCATCTTTTTCCGTGGTCACGATCATATCCATGGCACGGTCCGCGCACCGGTCGTAGAATTCTTCCAGTTCCGACTGTTCAAACCAGTGGTGGTCCGGAAATCTGCGGCAGATTTCCACATTGGCGCCCAGGGAGCGCAGGGAATCCTCAAAGCTTTCCGGCCGGGCGATGCCGCTGAGGCAGGCCACCCATTTCCCCTTGAGCACTTCCAGCGGCAGGCGTTCCCCGGTGAAGACGTTTTCCAGGTACTTGGGGCCGTGGTCGCTGACGATGATTTCCGCCACGGGGTTATAGCGCCGGATTTTGGCAATCAGCTCGTCCTGCGGCTTGCCGCCGCATTTGGTCAGCACGATGTAGCTGGCGCGCGCCAGGCTGCTTTTGGGCTCCCGCATGGTGCCGCGCGGCAGCATGGCCCCGGTGCCGAAGGGGGCGCCACAGTCCACCAGCACGATGTCCAGTTCGTGGGCCAGCTTCAGGTACTGCATCCCGTCGTCCAGCAGGAGGGTGTCGCAGCCCAGATGTTCGATGGCGAAAATGCCGGACTTGATGCGGTTCTTGTCCACCAGCACCGCCACGCCGTCCAGATTCTTGGCCAGCATGAACGGTTCGTCCCCGGAATACAGGGGGCTGAGAAAGCGGGTGCGGCCGTCGCTGGCGATTTTAGGCAGGTTTTCCACCTGCCTTCCGTCCTTGTCCTTCCATTCCTGGGGGTCGTCCAGTTCCGCGCTCTTGTAGCCGCGGGTAAGAATGGCCACCTTGCGGCCGCGTTCCGTAAGCGTGCGCGCCAGCAGTTCCACCACGGGCGTTTTTCCCGTGCCGCCCACGGTAATGTTGCCTACGCTGACGACGAGCGTTCCCAGCCTGGCCTGCCTGGCAATACTGGAATGGAACAGGTACAGGCGCATCAGTACCACCAGCTTGAACAGCCAGGAGGCGCCTCTCAGCACCAGGCGCATCATCGTGGCGCGGAATCCCCTGGCGCGGCCGAAAATAACTTCCGTCCCCCACTCTTCAAACTCTTCCGATCTGGATTTCATGATATGCCGGCGGCGTGTGCGCGGAGTCCGTCAGTGAAGGATGCGGTGGCAGTTGTCGCAGTAAACGGTTTCATGGCCGCCGAGCACTTTCATGCGGGCATTGTCCGTAACGACCATGTGGCATCCGCCGCAGTGGCCTTTTTCATCCATGGGCACGATGACCGGGACGCCCTTGCTTTTGGTCATCCGCTCATATTCTCCCAGGGAATCTTCGGGAATGGCGGCGGCCAGGTCCGCGCGTTCGGCGGTCAGATTGTCCAGAAGCTGCTTGTCCGTTTCCGCGGTCCGGTCGAAGCGCGCCAGAATCTCTTCCATTTCCTTCTGGGAATCCTGCACCTTGAGGATTTTTTGCGCCAGGCTCTCTTTGGCCGTTTCCAGGCGCTCCATCAGTTCCAGTTCCGAGTTTTCCAGCTCGTCAATGGCCGCTTCCGTCTTTTCCACCTCCTGAATGCACATCTGGTATTCCTCATTCCTGCGGGTATTGGACTGGAGAGTCTTCATCTTGCCGATGTAGGAACGCTTATTTTCAATCGTTCCTTCCACGTCCCGTATGTCCTTTTCAAGGCCGGCGACTTCCTTCTTGGCGTCCAGAGCCTTCTGCTTGATAGCCTCCATTTGCCGGAGAAGGCGCGTTCTTTGTTCCGGCAGGGCGGCCAGTTCCTTGCGGAGCCTGGCAATGCGCGCATCCTTTTCCTGCAGGATCAGCAGTTGGTCTAAGTCAGCATGATTCATCGCCTGCCAGCCTACCATGCGTGGCGGGAGTGGAAAAGATTTTTTCACGGATGCCGGGAGGCCGGGCATACATGCCTCCGGATTTGAACGTCTTCACCGTCCGGAAAGATGCGGATGGGCGCCGGGTTCATGGAAATCCCGGGTTTTCACCCGGTTCCTGCGGAACAACCAGAAAGCGGCCGTCCAGAAAGAGGCAGAAGACCTTCGGAAGAGGTCGGCAGGGGCCGTTTTCCGGAAAACAGAGGGGAATCCTGATGCACGGAACGCTGTGGGAAGGCGCCGCGCCCGGATACTGGCGGCTGAGTGCTTCCAGAAGAGCCCTTTGCTGTTCCGGCGTGCCCACCGTCCGGGGACGGGAGGCGGCCAGTTCCGCGAATTGCACGGCGATTTTATCCTCCTTCTGGCGGCGCTGCCATGAGGTAAGGAGACAGAAGGCGGGTATCAGCAGGACAACCGCCAGAAAGAGGATGAAGGAATGGCTGCGGGGAGGCATGAAAAAGGGGAGGCTGCTCTCCAGCATAGGGAGGAGCGTCTTCCGCTCAATGAAAAAAGTGGAAAAACTTAAAACGTCAGAATGGTCTGCATGCGGAAGACGCTGGCATTTCCGGTGTCGTCCCTGCCCGCCGGATTGGAAATCCACAGCAGGGAAGGCTGGATCAGGAACCAGGGAGTGACGGAGATGTTGTAATGGCACTCCATCACCACTTCCTTTCTGTTCCTGGGCCGGCCTTCCGCCACGCTTCCGTCGTCCGGGCGGGTGACCGCCAGCGCCATGCCGAACTGGTTGGCTTCCCCCTCCGAACAAATTCCCAGATGCTGGAGGGGCTGGCTGCATACGAAGCCGCCTGACCACTGGACGGCCGCGCCGCAGGCGTTGTCCCGCGTGGAGCCGCTCCAGCCCGCGCGGCAGAAAACTTTCCAGGGGCTGGACCCCAGTTGTTGTTCCGCGTTCACGGCTATTCCGGCCACGGTATGCAGATTTTTCCGTTCCCCGCCTTCCGGCAGTTCGTTGATACGCGCAACAAAGGGAGTCAGCTTGACGGCACCGGAATCATGTATCCATCCGAGTTCCGCCAACAGATTGAAGTTCTTGCCATCCGTATGTTTCAGGGGAGACGCGTTTTGGGGACAACTGGTGAAGCTGCCGCCCATCATGGCGTACCACTGGTCGTGGAACTGGTGCTGGATGATCAGTCCCAGGTTGGAGTCCGCCATCGGGATGGTCTGGTTGTTAACGAAGGGAGACGCGCAGAATTGCCCGAATGAGGAGTTGGCGTAACTGTTGGTATCAAAATAATTCGTCTGGTTCACCACTCCGGCCACCAGGGCGCTTTTTCCACGGTTGAAGGATTGGAGCAGCGCTATTTCCGGCAGAAAAAAGATTCTTTCCCCGAAAATATCCGTGTGGGTGTCTCCCGTCAGGCCGATGGCATCGTTCATGTTGCCGCCCCGCCAGGTGCGGCCATTCAGGGCGGCGGAGCCTGAAAGCTCCAGCTTCAGCCAGGTATCCTCCTGCCGCGGGGACTTGATGAGGCGGTAGTTGGCATGGGCGTGCAGCAGATACCAGAGCTGGGTGCCGGGCTTGCCGGGCGCCGGGTTGTGGATGGAATTGTAGGAAAAGGCGTTTTCCACCAGGAATTCGAGTCCCTCCTTGTAGGCGCGGGTATGCAGGCCGCCCAGGGTGCGGGTGAGGGCGTCGTCGGGGATGGGAGCGGTTTCGTCTCCGTAATCCGCTCCCAGCAGGTTGATATCCGCCAGAAACTGCCCCTGGGGTTCCGGTCCGGAAGATTGGAGCATGTCCGTGCCGGCCTGTCTTCCCTGGGCGGCAAGAGCGCCCAAAAGGCAGAGAATGATAAATGTTCTGTGCATGGCAGTGTGTAGAGTGTCATGTGAGGAAAGAGAGCGGCAGGGTGAACGGAGCCTGCACATCCTAAAGGGAATTCCCTCCGGCGGGAAAGAAACAAATCACCCCGTCTGAGTCATGGCACAGGGAGAGATTTTTCCCGTAAACAAGATGCTGCGTCCCTGGGCGGGGAAGGAAAAACGCGATGAAACGCGCGCGGATGCTCCGTCAGAAACCGAGGGCTTCCTTCTGCCAGTTCAGCAGGGTGGCCATGCCTTTTTCCTTGTCTTCGGCGATGGCTTCCAGAGAGGCGCGGGTAATCAGGAAAGAACCTTCGATGCCCAGTTCTTCCGCTTTTTCGTCCCTTATTTTGCAGAGACGGTCCAGATTGGCTTCAAATTGTTCGGAATGCTGGCGGCGCTGGATGTGGGGACGGCACGGATAGTCGTCTTCGTCCAGCAGGTAGAATTTCTGTACGGCATCCGTGAACCGGCTGCGCCTGTGGGTATGGAAGCGGGGAGAGGGGGAAACAGGCCTCTGTTCCTGCAGGGCCACGCTCCATTGGATCAGGTCCGCATTGGAACAGACCATGAAGGAGGGCCTGTCCCAGCTTTTGGCTTCGGAATCCCGCCAGGCCCACAATTCCCGGAGGGCGGCCAGCCCCTTCCTGTTCAGCTTGCCGCTGCCCTGGATGCGCCAGGGGTCCGGATGACCGGTCAGATAGCGTTCCCGCGCACGTTCCATGGAATGGCGGCAAATCTCCTCAAACCAGCCCACGCGGCCTTTTTCCCGGAGGGCGGCCATCAGTTTGTCCGCCATGTCCAGCATGTAATTGACATCGTTCAGGGCGTAGGTGACCATTGTGGGGGAAAGGGGGCGCCGGGCCCAGTCCGCCTTCTGGGAGGACTTGCTCAGCGTGACGCCGTGGAAATGCTCCACCAGGGCGGCCAGCCCGAACTGGCGGAATCCCAGCAGGCGCGCCGCCGTCTGGGTGTCCCAGATCATGGCAGGCAGCGTTTCCCAGGCGCGCTGGAACAGGCACATGTCATAATCGGCGCCGTGCATCCATACTTCCGTGTCCCGCAGCCAGTTGTAAAACGGGCTCATGTCTTCAATGGCGAGGGGGTCGATCAGGCAGGAACCCGTTTCATCGGCATACTGGATCAGGCAGATTTTTTCCTGATAGCGGTGCAGGCTGTCGGCTTCCAGATCCAGGACAACCCGCCCTTTTGGCTGTGCGGCGGCGCGTTTGCGCCATTCCAGTAGTTCCTCTTTCTCGCTGATCATTTTGTTGTAACCGGGCGGAATTGAACCATGTATCCGGACTGGGGGCAACTGGAAATGCAAAAAAAGTGACGATGGGACAATGATGTGTTGCCTATTTCCCCAAAATAGGGCACGAAGAAAGGCGTATGGAAGAGGAAGCAGCAGGCGCCGAACGCAATCACGGGGAACAGCCCCTGGAAGAACTGATGAAACGCTGGAATTTGACCAACCATGATCTGGTCGCCATTTCCACGGAGCAGCTCACCCACAAGCAGGTCCAGAAGGCACGCCAGGGGCGGCAGCTTACGCTGAAAATGATGCAGAAGGTGTGCCGCGCCCTGAACGTGGCCATCTGGGAAAAGCTTACTCCGGTGCAAAAGGAGCACTACTTTGAATACATGCACAAGCACGTATTCAGCTATGCCAAGGGGTATGATCCGGCCTGGAAGGACCCGAATCTGAACATGATGGCCTGAGACTCCGTTTCCGCCGTGCAAGTCCGGGAATTTCGGTATTTTGGACGTTCATGCCTCCCGGTCCGGCGGTTTTTCCCGACTGTTGCTTTTTAATTTGATTCCAGGGAATTGTGGAGAGGAGGGTTCCATCTCCTCTATTCCTTGATATAATCCTTTTTTGGGAAAAAACCGGAGGGAAAGCTTTTTTCATCAGCTTTCATCTTTCCGGGAAGTTTTTGCCGCCAATGGGAACGGTTGATGAATAATAATGAGTGCTTTGTCTTTTGCCGCGGATTTGCAGTCCGGGGTCAACCTGTAATTTTGAGGAAAAAGCGTTTGAGCCAAATTTACGCCCGTTTATCCAGATATTTTTTTCTTCCGGGAACAGTAGTTTTCCTGTTTTCGCGGATCAATGATGTCCGCAGCAACGCGGGGAGGAATCTTCCTCCCTTTTCCGCCGTTCGGAATTTTATTAGAACGGTAGATGCTTGTGGCCAGCGGATTGAAACGGGCAGAGGATGGAACCGGATGTGCTCGTTTTCCGGATCATGGGTACTGAATCAGGCCGGAGGAAAGCCGGATTGTTTCCACCGCCAGGGATTTCCGGATTGCAAATCCGGTATTTATTGCCCCGCCGATGACGGCTCCATTGAAAAATGAAAAAGTTTCCGTGACGCGTCCGGATTCCGAGGCAGCTCATTTCCTGTTTGAGGCGGGCATCGCCGTTCTTATTGACAGCCTTGAAATCCGGGTGTATATGGCGCGCACTTTTGTCTGAGCCTTGCATAAAGATAAACCAACAACCATGAAAAGCATTCTCTTTCTTATCTGTTGCGCTGGAGTTTTATCACTATTTCTTGATAAATCCTTTGCAGAAGGCTTTCCGGCTCTCTCCGGAAACACTCCCGCGGTTCAGCGTGATGCAGCCGTGCTGTTGAATGGAGATTATATGCTGGCTGTTAGCGATTATGAGGAATTGAAGGAAAAGGGAGGGCTGCTGGTACAGTACCCGGCCCGGCAGAAAAAATTATGGAAGGGCGTTACTTTTTATTTTGAAAACAGAGCGGGAAGAAAAGTGGACGCCGTGGTGGAACCTGCGGCCGGCCATTCCGGAACCGGGGAAGAGGTAGGCCTGGTGAGGATTTCCCCTCCTTTTCCCCTGAAGCCGGGAGAGGAATGGCATCTCAGGCGGAAGCTGCGTTCCGACGAGCTTTTCAACGGGAAAGTGGCGGTTTCCCACATTGGGCAGGAGTACACGTTCCAGGGCGACGAGGACGCCGCCGTCAAGCTGGTTCACGGGGTGCTGGCAAATGCCCTGGTTTCAGGTAGCAGCCGTCCGATGATGCATGATCCTTCCCAAGGAGGCAATATGCACCTGCCTTCTCCGCCTCCCCATCATTCGGACACGGGGAAAGACGGCTCCAAGCCGTCATCCGGAAAGGACGAGGAACAGGATAAGGAGGAACAGGGGAGTAAAGGCGAGCTGGAATAGGAGCCCCTCCGGCAGGAGGTTCCGGCCTGTTCGACGGCGGGAACCTGGAGGAATGCCGCGGAACCTTTGGTCGCCGGGGCGGACATTGTTGTGCCGTCAGGTGGGGCGGCCCGTCCGGAAGAGGGTTACGATGGCGCCGTAACGATGGAGGGTTCCGGAGACATTTTCCTGGAAAGTTCCAACGTGAGCGACGCTGGAAACAAGGATAAATATTACCGGATGGACATCAATCTGGCAGGTGGAGCGGATTCCAGGGTTTACTTGGGATTTTCCAATTCCACGGCCCGTACGGCCTTCCTGCAGGGCAGGATTGCGGGAACCGGAACCCTGGTGCTGGAAAACACCAGCCGCGCCCGCGTTTCCATCTTTGACCTGACCGGGGCGGATATGAGCGGTTTCAGCGGAACGCTGGAAACGGCGGCTCCCCGTTCCAAAATGGACGGCAACGGCAATTACAACACTCCCGTCCAGGTCCAGGCAGCGGGCGACATGCACTCCACCGTGGTGGACCTCTCCCTGATCCGCCAGGGAGGAACGAATCCGGGCGGCCTGGACAACTGGCTGACGTCCGGAGTCGGCACACCCGCCTATGTGGTGCTGAAGCTGGAAGGGGATTTGAGCACCGCCGGGCTTGAGGGGGACACGGCAGGCGGCTCCTCCCGCGTCACGGTCGGAAATGGAAAGACCGCTACCCTGACGGTCGATAATGCGGAAGACCATGAATTCAAGGGAATCATCGGAGGAGCAGGGGCGGACGGAGCCTACCATGCGGGCACTGCGGACAGGGACAGCTACACCACCGGAAAGGTTATTGAAGCGGACGGAACGGGAATCATCAACCTGGTCAAGAAGGGAACCGGCACCCAGACTCTTTATGCGGCCCATCTGGGCAGCCTGGATATTCAGAATGGAACGCTCCGCATAGGGGAAGGCGGCGGCATCACGCTGAAAGACGGTTTTTCCATGTCTTCCGGCGCACGGCTGGACATCGCCTCCGGCGCTTCCCTGACCCTGAACGGAAGCGCCCGTGCGTCCGAACTGGCCCTGATGTCCATTCAATCCTCCGGAACAATCACGTTCGGCCATGAGCTGGTCATGGACATGGAGGGAACGCTGGAGCTGGATTCCTCCGTCCAATTTTCCCATGGAAGCATGCTGACGGTAAATGCCCCCGGGCCGGACGCGGAATCCGGAATCTCCCGGAAGCTGGTTTCCGTGACTGACGGGCATGCGCTGTCCCTTTCCGAAGGAGTGTACAAGGAAATAATCCGGTATGCCGAGGGGAAGGATGCGGACGGCAACCGGATTTACCGGGACATCGACGTGTACGGCGGCATTACGCTGAACGTTCAGGGCAGCGACAGATGGCAAATGCTGCTGACCGGGCTGGATTCCTCCTCGCTGACCGGAACCTTTTTCGATACGGACAAATTCACCTATTATGTCTGGCAGGGAAATGCCTCCGGCTCCGCGGAAGGAAATGTATGGGCAGACGGTTCTTCCGGCAGCAGCCCGTGGGAGGGCGGCCTGACCTTCCGGAATGGAGACCGGGAAGTCTGCTTCGGCATGAAGGATTTGTCCGGAAAGGACATCAACAGCTTTGACGTTTGCATTGAGGGCACGGTGGGTATTTCCAGCATGACGGTCACGGTGGACAAGACGGCGAATAACGGTCTGGGCTACAGGTTCCATGCAGTGGCGGAAGGCGGCGGCTGCATTGCGGATGGGGAGGCGGATGCTCCGGGCTATCTGCGCAAGGAGGGGCAGGGAATGCTGACGCTGGCTACCTGCAATACGTTCTCCGGAGGCACGGAGATTCTGGAGGGCAGCATCCTTGCGGCACGCGAAGGAGCGCTTGGCTCCGGCAGCATCCGCATGGCGGACGGGACGCAGCTCTACATCAACTATCCGTTCGCGAACGAACTGGACAGCTCCTACCGCAATCCAACGATTTCCAACGACATTCAGATAGGCTTCTCCTCCAAGGACTCGGCCCGGGTTATCATTGGCTATTCGCCGATGTCCCTGGCAGAACGGGATGAAAACTCGGAAAACAACTCCGGCTACCAGTGGGACTACCTGACCTCCCGCCACTGGCGCACCCTGAGTCTGACAGGAAGGCTCAGCGGGTATGGTGAACTGACGCTGATGGGCTATACCTCCACTACGTCCAACGGGGCGGACAAATGGGCGAGCATGTTCCGCATAAGCGACGAAAACCTGCCGGAAGGGGAAAAATCCGATTTCAGTGGCACGGTGAAACTGGACAACTACATCCTGTATTCCTCTGCCAAATCCTCCGCCAATGCCAACGCCAACAACGACCGCCTTGACGTCCGCAAGCCGGGAGCGGTTCAGCTTTCCATAGAAGACGACGCTCTGAGGAACGCCAGGGTAGACCTGACGCGCGGGCATGCGGTGAATGCCTCCGACAACGGAACCGCCTTTGAAGGCAAGGAGCGCATGGACCTGTACCACATTCTCCTGGTCCGGTCAGATTCCATTCTGGCGGGATTGCAGGGAGACCTGATCGGCAAGACGCAGGACACGGAATACTACGGCGGCACCTATTCCATCGCCGGAGAAGTGGACACCCTGCGCGTTCTGACCAATTCCACCAGTACGCTGACACTTGATGTGAGGGAGGCGGATGAACTGTATTTTGACTGTGACATTCTTCCGGTGGAACAGGCGGAATATCCGCTTCTGTCCATTACGGGTGTGGAGGGGATAGCGGATTCCGGCCGCCTGAATCTGGACGGAGATGTGCTGGTGCGCTTTTCCGGATATAACTTCAGCGGCACGAGCACGATTGACAAGGAGTACTACCTGGTAACCACGGAAAACGGCATTTTTGTCAACGGCAGCCTGGGAGGATTCCAGACGCGTACGATTTCCGTGGGCGGCGGCTATTTCGGCATTATCAAGATTACAGAGGATTCCCTGAATCTGGTCATGACTGTCACCAATACTCCCACCCGCACCTGGTACAATGGGGAAAGCGGGGAAAATGACGAGGCCGTGGCGGCTACGGACAATGTCTGGTATTGCCAATACGGAGGCGGATGGCCAGGGAACAGACCGGAACCACTGGCTGGAAGGGCTCGGCAAAAATCTGGGTGTGAACGGTTTCTACAGGGATTCCTATCACGTCGTCTTCGGCAGGGAGGGCGACGGAAAGACGGGGGCGGTGGAAATGGACGGAGGAAGGGAATATAACGTTGTGCAGATCAGAGGGACGGTCCGGCCCGCATCCATCCGGGTTAAGGACGACGTTAATTACATTTTCCGCGCCCATGTCGGCGGAGGCATGATTGCCGACGGCCCGCTGCCGGACGATTACGGAAGCGGCGACTGGAAAACCATTCTGACCAAGGATGGAAAAGGCACCCTCATTATAGAGACGGCGAACACCTATTCCGGTGGAACGGAAGTCAATGGCGGCAGGATCGTCATGCGTGACTCCTCCGCCCTGGGAACGGGGGAAATACGGATGTTTGACGGAACTTCCCTGGCTCTGGGTTATGCCAGTTCCGGATTTGTCCAGCAGGTGGCGTCCCTGAACAACCTGCTGACGGTTGCAGATGATTCCCGCGTAACGGTGACTCATACGGACAGGGTGATCGGCGCCGTGATTTCCCGGGTTCAGGGCGGCGCTGCCGCCAACCTGTTTTTGCAGGATTCCACCGACCATGCCAATAGCGTTTTCCGGCTGGACGACGGCTCCGGCTTTTCCGGAACCGTCAGCATGGGAGCGGCTGCCGGGGCCAGCGGAGTGGTGCAGGCCTCCCTGGCGCAAAACAAGTGGAACCATGCCTCCTTTGACCTGAGCTTGAACGGAGCGAAAACGACGGTGCTTCACCTCTATCCCATGGATGAGGGCCATGAATGGAGCCTGGCTGGAGTAGCGGGGATGGATGAGGAATCCGCCATTACGGCGGAGAAAAGCGCCGGGAAGGATTCCTCCGTTACGCTGCATTTGTCCACCCAGAGGCAGGACCGCGTTTACAATGGCGACATGGGATTCGGGCGGTATGTGGATATGTACGACAACGGCCTGATGAACGATTCCGGCTATATCAGCCTGATCAAGACGGGAACGTTCTCCCAGACTGTCGGGAACGCCCGCCTGGCAGGCCTGGACATTCAGGAGGGGATCATCAAGGTGGCGAAAACGCTTTTCCTGGAGGGGAAATTGAATGTTTCTGAAAACGGCAATCTGGTCGTAGGGGGCGGAAGTTCCAAAAACGTGTATGATTATGACTTGCAGGTGAATGACGGAGGCGTGCTGCGGCTGGGCAGCGGGTTCGGCTCCCTGTCCGGAACGGCTTATACGGAAAACGGCGTTGCCAAGGTCGGCAACATGATTCTTCTGAATGGCGGGGGCATATTGGGCATGCTGGATGCCGACTGGAACACCACTTATGAAATGGTGGTGGACGCCGGGAGCGCGGACTTCGTACTGGACACGACTGGATATGATCCGGACACCATGACCGCGTCCGGGGACAGCCATGTGATGACCTTCAACGGGGAAATCAAGCCCGGCAAAACCTCCGGGACCATCTGCATCAGGAACGACAACGCCGGCCGGAATGGCCGCGTGGTGCTGGGAGGCGCCAATACCTGGGACGGCACTTTCCGTGTGACGGACCATGCCGCCCTGGAACTGGCCCATGCGGAAGCCCTCAACACGAAGGCCGGAGTTGTTCTGCAAGGGGCGGACTCCCGGCTGGACGTCAAGGCCGGGGTTGTTTCCTACATCAGTTCCGTGGAGCTGAAGGGGATCGGAGCCTCTGTCAATACGCTGAACTCTTCTTCCCCGGCGGATGCCTCCGTGACGGTGACGGCGCGGACCGGGGCGGGTTCCTCCTCCGTGGCCGGGGCTTCGTTCGGGTCCTCCGGCGGGTACGGCATTGTCCGGGGCGGAAGTTCCGCTGACCGCGCCCTGTTCCATGGCGTGAAGGTGGAGGTCAGGACCGGGGCCGCCCTCTCCCATACGGAGTTTTCCGGGTCTCTGCTGGATGTCGCCGCGGGGCAGCAGGCCGTCATCGCCGACATGCTGATTCATGCTGCGGATTCCGGCATCAGGATGGGGGAACTTTCCTCCCTCACCGTTTCTTCCGCGGCCTCTTCCGTTCCCGGACTGAACATCAGCTATGCCGACGGCAATTTCTCCATGACGAATGCCTCCACCTGGACGACCAATGCGCTGATCACCGGAACGGGACAGGCATCCCTGGACTTTTCCGGAGGGGTGAATCTGCTGCTTACGGAATGCAGCGGCGGCCTGATGGACCAGTTGATGGCCTCCCGGGTGAGCACTATCAACTTTGTCCTGTGTGACAGGGACCTTCCGGGCAGCGCTTCCAACGCCGATTTTTCCACGGTCTGTGTGCTGTACGATACCGCCCTGAAAAATGCCGGTTTCGTGTTGGACAATGAAGGCACCTGGATGAATGACGGCGTGGTTACGCTGGTGCGTCCTGTTCCCGAACCCGCCTCCGCCGCACTGGGCCTCCTGGGGCTGGGGGTGCTTTTGCTGCGCCGCCGCAGGCATTGAGTGGTCACCGGGCTTCCGTGCTCCCTGTCCCTCTCTGGATTCAGGGCCGGGAGAGCGGCGCATAAAAAATCCGGGAACCGCGGAGAGAAACGCGATTCCCGGAAGAGAAATAGCTGGGAACTCCGTTATTCGGCGGATTTCGCCTGCTGCCAGCGGGCTTCCATCGCGTCCAGGTCCGCCTGGTCCAGTGTGAGGCCGTCTTTGGCCAGCAGGCGTTCCATTTTATTGAAACGCCGTTCGAACTTTTTGTTGGCGCCCGTCATGGCCACTTCCGGGTCTATTCCCTTTTTGCGGCACAGGTTCACCACGGAAAACAGCAGGTCCCCCAGTTCTTCCGTGATACGCGGATCTTCTTCCGGCAGGGGCAGTATCTCCTCGCATTCAGCCGTTTCTTCCTTCACCTTGTCCAGGGCTCCCTGGGCGTCCGGCCAGTCAAACCCGGCTTTCGCGGCTTTTTTCTGAAGTTTCCAAGCCCGGAGAAGGGCAGGCAGCCCCTTGCCCGTGCCGTGCAGATAGGGGGTGGATTCCGTCCCTTTTTCCTGTCTTTTGATCTTGTCCCACTGGGTCAGGACGGCGTCCGTCGTATCCGCCCGGGAGCTGGCGAATACGTGGGGGTGGCGGCGGATGAGCTTTTCACTGACTTCGGCGGCCACGTCATTGAAATCGAACCGTCCGTTTTCCTGGGCGATTTCCGCGTGAAAAACGACCTGGAGCAGCACGTCGCCCAGTTCCTCCCGCATTTGTTTCCAGTCGTCCCTTTGGATTGTGTCCACAGCCTCGTAAGCTTCCTCAATCATGTTGGTGATCAGTGATTTATGTGTCTGTTCGGCGTCCCAGGGGCAGCCTTGCGGCGCGCGCAGGCGCTTCATGATGGAGATGAGGCGCTGCATCTGGAGGGCAGGCTCGTGGCATTCAATCATTTCAGTGTCGTTCATGACAGGGGCCATACTAATCCCGCGGGGGCGGATGACTAGCAAAAATTCCGCTTTACCCGGAAGGAATCTCCCTGCACACTCGACCGCATGGAAGTTCACACGTGGAAAGAACGCACGGATGAAGGAACCCTGGTGTACAGGGCATGCCACCACGCCAATAAATGGAAGCTGGAATGCGCCCCCAAGGTGGGCCGTGCGGAACGCGACGATGTGGAATGGGAACAGGTGGAATTCACGCGTGACCTCTGGATTACTCTGCGCGACCTGCTGTGGCGCAAATACCAGCGCAAACGCTGCCCGTGGCGCCTGATTGAGGCCATTGACAAGCTTCTGGAAGACATGCCGGAGGAAGAATCCGCCGTCTCTCCGGATGAGGAGAATGAATAGCGGGTTTTCCCGGGAGCTTTTGATACGTGGGGGGAATGCTGGCGGAAATATTCAGGGAATGGTCTTCCTGGGTATATCCCTTTGTCTGTGAGCTATGCGGTTGCCGCAGCCCGGACGGAAGGTACGTCTGCCCGGCATGCCGGGAGCGTTTTATTTCCATAGAGCCACCCTTCTGCGCCGTTTGCGGGGAGCCGGCGGAGGGTTCCTTCATTCCCGGCGGGATGTGTTCCCGCTGTGCCGGGGACTCTCCCTCCTTTGAGGAGGCGCGCGCCGTGTACGTCAATGACGGAGAACTAAGGGAACTGCTTCTTTCCTTCAAATATGCCGGAGCCCTGCACTTGGCCGGAACCTTTGCGGGGATGATGGCGGAAGCCGTGCGCGGAAACCGCCACTGGTTCGGAGGAAGGGAGCGACTGCTGGTTCCGGTTCCGATGAACTGGCGCAAACTTGTCCGGAGAGGATACAACCAGACGGAGGAACTGGCCGTGCTGCTGGGGAAGGAACTTGGCTGGGCCGTCGCCCCGGTGCTGAAACGCCTGCCGGCCCGGATGCCCCAGGCAAGCCTGGCACGGGAACAGCGTCTCAGGCACGCCCGGAAAATATACGCTGCTCATGAAAGCAAGTTAAAACGCCGCCCCATCAGTGGCCGGGACATTCTTTTGGTGGATGACGTATTCACAACCGGAGCCACGGCAGATGCCTGTTCCCGTCTGTTGCTTCGCGCCGGAGCCTCTTCCGTCTGCGTGCTGACCCTGGCGCGGACGCACCATGCATGGCATGGCTGAACCGGAATTTTCTTTCACGCCCACTTCATCCTTCTTACAATGGGACCATGAATCTGGAGCTGGTGTTTCAAACGGAAGACGAGGTCATGTTTTATGATACGGATTGCGGAGGCGTGGTCCACAACTTGGCCTATCTGCGCATGATTGAAGCCTGCCGCACCAAACTGGGAGCAAAGCTGGGCATGGATTATAAAACCATGGGTGACCTCCAGCAATTCACCGTGGTGGTGCGCCACGAAATCGACTACGTTCGGCCGGCCGTTCTGGGGGATACGATTGTGACGACCGGATGGCTTCAGTCCGTGGAAAGAGCCAGTTTCTGGTGTGATTTCGAGATGTGCCGTGCTTCCAACAACGATTTGCTGGTGAGAGCTCATCAGAAACTTGCCTTCGTGCAGATGCCCCAGGGCCGTCCCGTACGCATTCCGTCTGAGTGGCGTACGCGGTGGCAGGAGTGCATGGAATCCTGATCTTTTTTCATCCCGTGCCCCATTTTACTCTTGCCATGCGTGGAAAGGTGGTGTTTACTGCTTCCGCCCTTCCACCAAGGGTAAAGTGCTTGGGTAGCTCAGTTGGTAGAGCAGTAGACTTTTAATCTATTGGTCCCGGGTTCGAGTCCCGGTCCAAGTACCACTTCTTTTTTCAATTGAAACTCCGCGGGGATTGATCCCCTGCGGAGTTTTTTATCGGTTGTATGGGCGAACCGGAAGGCTTATGAAAATTTCCAAGGGAGCCTTTCTCCTGAATGAACCGGGAAGCCGGGGGGTCAGGCGCAGGAATTCCGATCTTCCGGAAAGTCCGGACGGCTTGCCTTTCCGGCTACTCTTTTTTCTATTTTATGGAACAGTAGAAAGTGGTTTTTCAGATGATACAGCCATGATTTGATGACGGCCAGTTCATGGTCTTCCAGAACCACGGGCGGGGACAGAAGCGGGGTTCTCTTCACGGCCACTTCTATCAGGCCGACGATTTCATTCCTGTGGCACACTACGGGGACGGCAATGTATTGCAGATATTTTTTCTCCGGAGGCTGATTGCGCTTGCGGAAGAAAAAGCGCGCCACCTGGCGGGGCGTGGAGAGAACCAGGGGATTGAGACGGTGCTCCATGAATAGCTGTTCATCCAGCATGGAAGGGGTATTGGTGACGGGCCGCGGCAGTTGTGCCAGAATGGACGGAGTGTCGTCATTATGGTCTCCCTGGGCGTATCCTTCTACGCTGAGCAGGATACGGCCTTCCGTCTTTTCCGCCTTGATGTAAAGTACCTCGAAGATGAGGGATTTTTTGTATTCCGCCAATGCAGCGGCAATTGTGGCGCACAGGAAACCGCTCCCCTGGCTGAAGTCCCATGGCATCTCCTGGGAGCCGTCCAGTTTGTTGGCAAAGTTTTCATATTCTTTACTGAGGGCGGTACATGCCTTTTCATAGAGAGTTGCGGTCTGGCATTTACGGATGCAGGACCGTACTTCCCCTTCCTCTTTTTTATTGAGCATGAGCTGGCATTCCACATGCCAGATGATGAAGGCAAGACCCAGGATGATGAGAATAATGATTTTTCCGGTATGGCCGTTTTCTATCGGCGTGCCGCCGACGATGGAAATGACGACGACCAGAATGGGCTGGAATATGTTCGCTTTTTTGAGGAAAGAGTTATTGGTTTCTTTGGACATGGCGACATGCAGGAAAGAGAAAATTCAGGAGGACATTCTGCACAAAATACATTTTGAAAAATCTCCGGCGCTTATGTTTCAAAAATATTCCATATTGTAAAAATAATTTAAGATGCGAGTATGAAGAATGAGGCGTTCATCTGAAAGAAGACTTATGAAAGTTTAATAGAACTATATTTATAATCAATGAGTTTTTCTTAATTTAGAAGTATTCTAATACTCTATCATCTTGAAAGGGAATGCTTCTGTAGTTTAAATAATTGTTAGAAAAAAGGGAGAAATGTCGGTTTTGGAAACGGAGAAGTAAAACGGGCGTGTTCTTGCAATTTTTCGCAAGGGGAGAGAAGAGGAGAGGCAAACCATTTGTCAAGGGAAACCGCGTGATGCGCCCTGGACGGAATAGCGTGTTTTCATAAATTCCGGTCCAAGGGGATTTTTTGAAAATTAATGATGATGAAAATACAATGGATGATGAAATCACGAATCTGGAGTGTGATTCCTTCCTTTTTTCTTTGTGTCTCCGGCTAGTGAGGAAATCTTGTCAGGTGAACAGTATCTCCGGAAAGCCGGGAGAATAAAGGCAGCAAGGGAAGTAGTCCCGCAAGGAGTGGAGGCTGTTTTTCATGGAACCTTGAATAAATTTCGTTTTCTGCAAATTATTAACTATTTCGTGAATTTTAATTGGTGCAATGCAACGTAAAAGGTATTTTTTATGCTATTGCTCCTCATTTCCCGGAAGTCCCGCACATCTGTTGTTCCGAGGAGATGACGCTTGCATGACCGTTTGGACGGAAGGCTGTGTTTTCCCGGAGGCTTTCTGCAAAGAACCCCCATCCCCGTTTGTTTGAATACGCTGAATGGGGAATGGCATTTCTTCCAGAAGGTCCTCTAAAAATAGAAGCGTATTGGTCGCCGTTCTCCTTTTATGGAGTTTCATGACCCTGTATCTTGAGCAGTCGTCTATCGCCGTATATTGATACATGCCCGGGCCCATGTTGCAGGCATCCAATTTGGATTCTTTCCCCAGGAAGCGAGGCTCCATAACGACGCCAATGATTTTTCTTACCCTGTTTCAAAGGTGGCTTTGCCTCGGAGATGGCGAGTATGTTGTGGATTGTCCCAAGAGAGAGGCCTGATGTTATGATTCAAAAGAAGTTCACATGGCAGCGGCGTGGTTCCAATGTTGCGAGTCCTTCGAAGAACCATGACCAGATTTGCAAGTTCTTCGTTGATTTTACTACCTTTATCCAGGAGGGTAAGTGCCGAATGAAAACTTGAAGCTGGCCCCTTTTAATAACGAGAAACGGCTCTTCCGGGCTGGGCCGTAAAGATTACGCAGACGCCGGACAACACTTCCGGAGTGATGAAAACAATGGAAAAGACGCCGTCTTCCTTCCCATTTCCAGAGTGTTAACACCGGATGAAATTCGTTTGTCGAAAAATATTCTCACTCGGAGAGGCGGAGTCCAGGAAGAGCGGGTAAAGGAAAAAGAGCGTTGTAGAATTGAATTCTGGGAAGAGACCTTTGGCGGAATGAAATTGACATATATGATTTTTCATTTATTGCTTCCTTAAACATGCGGCACGCCGCCATTTGTGGTGGAACCAAAAAACTTGTTGTTAGAAAACAGATTTAAAAAAATTGGAATGAAGGCATCAGACTGGAAAAAAGTATTACTGGCGTTTTCTTTGGCTTGGCCGTCCGCTGCGACTGCAGGGGATTATGTGTTTGCCCCCGGCGTTTCGTTGACGGAAGGCTGGTATGATGTAAACAAAGCCTACACCCCTGTGGTGCCATACTGGAAATTTGTTATAGAAAATGGCACGGGATCTGTAAAAGTGGATTCAGACCGCATGAAAAAAGAATTCCCTTATGATGACACGAAGCATTGCTCGGCTGCCGCGGCTTCCAATCTGCTTCATTCCTGGTGGGACAGGAACAGGGCTGTTTGCGAGGAATTATACGGTCCTGTCTCCGGAGTACGTACGGCCTATACAGGTTCCAGAGACAAATATTCTGCCCAGAATTCTGAAATATTCCGCTGGTATATACAGCATTGGCAGGGAGTGGGCAATCCATTTGACGTCAAGATGAAGCAATATTTTTTCCAGGATTATTTCCAGGAGTATTTTCCCAGTTACAGCAGCAACATTTCCATTTTGGGAATATGGACGATGGCTTTCCACAATTCTCTGTCTACTCTCACCAATCAAGTCCAGGGGCTTGTGGACCGTGGTCCTGTGGCGCTTACGGTAAATATAGGAGGGTTCGGTCATGCTATTACCTGCTGGGGATATACTCTGAATGGAGAGGGGTTGCTGGAATCTCTTCTAGTGACAGATTCCGACGATAGCATGACCGGATTGGCTCAGTTGCTTGTATCCCAGGAGAAAAATAATGAAGGGAATTTTGTGTTTACGGGAGCCCGCGCCCTGGATGGAGCCGCCTTTCTTGAAAAGGAAATCGTGGTGTCTTCCAGTGACACGCGCAAGGAGTCAGTTTCTCCTTCTCTGAATTACAAGGATGCTTATGTGATGCAATTTTTCAGTCTGAACGATATGGCTCTTCCTACTCCGGAACCTTCATCCGCCTTGTTTTTGCTGGCAGGTTGCGCACTAGCCTGGAAAAGGCGCCGTTGAAGGCGGAAAAGGTGGAGAACGGGTTTTACTGGAAGGCTGGTTTTTTACCGCATGCTCTCTAGCCGTGCCCTGCGGCAATAGATTTTCCCTCGGTTTTCTACTTAAAGAAAGTTATTGACGGTGTTCCTGGCAGGACTTGAACCTGTACGCCTTTCGGCGCCAGGCCCTGAGTCTGGTGCGCCTCTCAATTTCGCCACAGGCGGGACAAATGCATGGACGCACTCGGCCGTACCGCACTCTGGTGTTCAAGATCAAACAGGAGGATTTGTTTTTGACATGCTCCAGAAATGTACCGCATGGCGGCAACGGGTGGCATCTTGTTGAGCATCTGTCTGCGGGCCGCATTCTTTCCCCTTCCCGGGCGGATGTCGGGCTTCCGCGTGTTTACCTCGTGACTGAACGGAAGGAGCGCTAAAAACGGGACAGGAGCAAAAAAAAGCCTGTGGCGTATCTTTATATCGACACGGTCACCGCCTGCCCTCTGGCCGCCGATGTGACAGAGGGGGGGTCTTGAAGCCGTAGGGAAACGGTGCGCGCTGGTTTATTTCCCGGTGAAGGGGGACAAGTTCGTGGTGGGCGCCCCTGTGGAGGGAACCCTGAGGAAGGTCAAGTTTTACTCCGACCTGGGGATGACCGCCAGCGACGGGGCGCAGTGTTTTATGTATGAGGCCTACCAGGCTGATTTTAAAAAGCGGCGCGAGAGGTCAAGAGACAGATTATTGCCTTGGTTAAAAAAACAGTCCTGAATCCGGAGCGGGATTTGCCGGGCGTTCCGGAGAACGGATTCAGCTCATGATGCAGAGGACTGGGTTGCTTAAACTATAGAAGAAAATGCTTCTTAAGATACCCGTAGCAATGCGGAACAGGTGAATAACAGTTCATTGGGAGCCTCGGCTACTTAAGTGTATAGGTTCCCAATTTTTTTCATAGCCGGCCGGATTGAATTTGTTGCGCATCCCCAGCTTGGCGGAGGGAGGGACGATGCCCAGGCGTTTCTGGTTTTCCAGCCGTTTGGCGGCAATGGCGCCGGGAGATTTGCCTTCATACAGGGGGCGCCGCGTACTCCATTTTTCCTTTTTTACAACATGGTGTTGCCGCCGTTCCCGGTCATGAACTCGGTTTCTCCAGAGCGCTGTTTTCCGTGGAACCATGCGGATTCCGGAGGAAGAGCGCCGGGCGCCGTCTTCAGGACTCGGTCCATGCTACCACCACAGAATGGCGCAGAGCAGGATGGCGGCTCCATAGGCCATGCCGCCCAGGCAAAGGGGAGTCCACCAGAAGGGTTTGGAACAGATTTTATTGACCATGTCCCGGTAAAGATAGGGCTTTCCTATCCAAAGGAGGGAGAAAAAGATGACGATGTAGCACCAGATGGGGATGAGCAAGCGCGTGACTAATGCCGTTTTCTTTAACGGGAACTTCCTCCGGATGTGTTCCGGGTGTCCGGGAAACAGTTTCCGGACAATTCCCGGTGAGGGCCGGCCCGGAACGGAATGGCTCCGGATCAACCACGATTTTTTCGCAAAAGGCGTTTCAACCGGAGCATCTGGAAAAGGGTGGGGTTCCGGTTCCGGCCATCTTTTTCTGGCTTGCGGGGGTGCGGGGATTATTCGGCATGCGTTTCCTGCGCCCACTTTCTGTATTGCTCGGACAATTGCTCCACCAGAGCCTTGTGCCGGGGGGCCAGGTTGTTCTGTTCCGTCCTGTCTCTGATGTCGTAAACCTGCCAGGGTCCCCGGTTGGGAGCCACCAGCTTGAATTTGTCCGTCAGAGCGGCGCGGTTTCTCTGGTGTTCCCAGAAAATGGTACGGGGAGGGCAGGAGTTGGGAATGCTGTCCCATACCTTTTCCGGCGGAATTGAAGCGGGTTTGGACCAATAGGAGTTGAGCGGCTTGCCGTCCATGTGGCTGGGGACGGACAGTTTGGCCCAGGTGAGGCAGGTGGGGGCTATGTCCTGGAGCAGGAACGGGGCGTGGTAGCGTGTTCCGGGGCGCAGAACCTTGGGGTAGCGGATGATGAAAGGGGCGGAGAGGCCGCCGTCAAAGGTCTCAATCTTGTATTGGCGGTAGGGCGTGTTGGATACGGCCGCCCACATGGGGCCGTAGCCGTCCCGGCAGCCCACTTCCCCCAGCGGGCCGATAGGCAGCACGGTTTTTTTGTTTTTGTTGTTTTGTGGCATTTCCGCCGTCGCCCCGTTGTCCGACAGGAACATGACGATCGTGTTGCCGCTGAGGCGGTGGCGGTCCAGGGATTCCAGAATTTTGCCGATGCCCCGGTCCATAATGGAGATTTGCGCGGCGTAGGTGGCCATGCATCCGGATATGTATTCCTTGCGTTCCCTGGAATTTTTTTCATAGCCGGCCGGATTGAATTTGTTGCGCATCCCCAGCTCGGCGGAGGGAGGGACGATGCCCAGGCGTTTTTGGCTTTCCAGCCTTTTGGCGGCAATGGAGCCGGGAGATTTGCCTTCATATAGGGGCAGCATTTTTTTTATTTCCTCCCTGGGGGCTTGGAGGGGCGTATGCGGAGCCGTATAGGCTACGTAAAGGAAGAAAGGAGCTTTTGCCTTGGCGGCATCGTCAATATATGCCAGGGCAGTCTGTGTGATGTCCTCCGTCATGTAAAAGTCATCGGGCAGGTCTTCCGGCTTGAGCAATCTGCCGTCTTCACCGAAGGGACGGTCAGGCATGGGCTTGTAATAGTCCGCCGCTCCACCCAGGAGCCCGCGGTAGCGGTCGAAGCCTCGGTCCCAGGGATAGGTTCCCCGGACTTTTCCCAAATGCCATTTTCCGGACAGGTAGGTGCGGTAGCCGGCTTTTTTCAGCAGTTCCGGCAGGGTGGGAATGTCCGGTTTCAGGCGTCCCCGGTAGCCGGGACGGCCGCTGTCGTCGTCCAGCAGCCCCACGTCCACTTTGTGGGGTTCGCACCCGGTCATGATGGAGGCCCGGGAGGGGGAACAGCGGGAGGCCGTGTAGCATCGCGTAGCCTGCATTCCCTGCCTGGAGAGAGAGTCGATGTTGGGAGTGGGTATTTCAGAACCGTAGCAGCCCAGATCGGACCAGCCCATGTCGTCGGCTAGGATGAGGACAATGTTGGGCCGGGCAGCGCGGACGGTTTGCAGAGAGAGGAAGGCTATCGCTGTACAGGAAATGAGCCGGATCAGACAACGCATGATGGAGGTATAGGAAATCATGGGAGGGAATAAAAGCATTTTCTGTTTGCTTCCTTCATTGCGGCTCAAAGACGAACGGGCGGAGCGCGCCGGCACTGCGCCGGAACGGGGAAAGGCACGCAGGGCGTGTTGGCGTCCATGGCATAAGCGGCATGGTGTAGTCCGCACTCCGTTTTTCCTTTTTGCAAAATGGCATTGCGGCCGTTCCCGGTCATCAGCCCGGTTTCCCCGGAATCTTGTTTTCCGCGGGAGCCATGAGGATTCCGGCGGTGAAGAGTGCCGGGTCCGGCGTCAGGATTCAGTCCGTGCTACCACCACAGAATGGCGCAGAGCAGGATGGCGGCTCCGTAGGCCATGCCGCCCAGGCAAAGGGGAGTCCACCAGAAGGGTTTGGAACAGATTTTATTGACCAGGTCCCGGTAAAGATAGGGCTTTCCTATCCAGAGGAGGGAGAAAAAGATGACGATGTAGCACCAGATGGGGATGAGCAAGCGCGTGACCGGATCTTTCAGATAAGCCGCAAAAAGGAGGGGGGAGGCCACCATCAGGCCGAAGAGGCCGAGAGCCCGTGGAAAGAGCAGATTTTTCACCTGGGTGATCATCAGGACCAGAAAGACGGGGCAGGCAAGCTGGAGCAGCCACCGGATGCCCTCGAATTCCGCCAGATCCACGCGGAGGGAACTCAGTATTCCCAGCCCCTGGGGAGCCACGAGCAGGAAGAACCAGAACAGGCCCACCGCCAGCAGAATCTGGGCGAGCAGATGGTTGCGCGAAGAAGCCAGCAGAAACGCCTGCGTCTGCTGCCTTCTCACCAGAGCGAATAGATGGCCGAGCAGCAAAACGGAACCCAGGATGTACCCCGCCACATGCAACGGTATCATTTCATACGGATGCTCAAAGGAGGTATACGGGTTCATCTGAACACTAACCTTAATGATTATCCCGTGTTCGTAAAGGCGAATCAGCGGGGGAAGGAAGAAAATTCCATCGGTTTCCTGCTTCCGGGCCGCAGGACGGCTCTTCCGATAGGAGTGAAAAGTTTCTTAAGAGTCCTTGGTGATTTTTTCAAACGTAGGATCGTCAACAGGCGCTATTTTCCCGTCTGCGTAAAGTACCATGATAGCTCCCTGGTGGCGTTCCAGGGCGGGAACCACGATTTCATCAAAGTCCTGCGAGGTGATGACGCTGCGGCCGTCAATGGGGTTGCCGTCGCTGAGCCACGGCTTGTTCCTCAGGGCCTGGCCGCGCGCCACGTTCATGGGGCGTCCCTTCCGGTTGTCCAGCCAGCTGGTATAGGAGACGGTGTCCGGTCCGGCGGGCTGGTTGGGGTCGTTGGAGTTGAAGTAGGTAAGGTGCTTGTCATTCTTGCAGCGGAAGGTGTCCGGGAGCATGTTCGGCTCCTTGTCCGTGAGGGGAATCAGGTCCGGCTGGCCGGCGTTGACGATGGGGGCCAGGGCGTCCCACCAGTTGCGGCAGGCCTTGGCACTCAGGAGACTGTCCTTCATGCCGCTGGAGGGGAGCTTGCCCCCGTTCTGGGCTGCGAATTCCTTGCCCCAGTCGCTCAGCCTGTGAAGATTGTCCGTGCAACGCGTCCGCGCCGCCGTTTCCGTGGCATGGGAATATACCGTGTAGGAAATGCCCGACAGCAGGGCGAGAATAGCGATGACCACGAGGACTTCAATGAGCGTGAAACCTTTGCTGCGTGAGGTAAATGAGCGGGCTTTCATGATTTCCTGATATTGTACATGATTGCCGTCGCTTGAAAAGCCAGAAACTGTTTCCGCAGGTGAAAAGCCGCGTCTGTTTCAAAGAAGCTGCATGGGCTTCTATACTGATGGCAGGCGAGGTTTTATGAGATATTACGGGAAAACGATCCCGTATATGGCGGGACATGTTCCCGGAAACGGAAAAGGCCGGCCCCGTGGAGGAGCCGGCCTGGTATTAAAACGGGAATGCGCGGACCCGCTTATTTGGCGGCTGTGACGAGCGCGGCGAAAGATTCCGGCTTCAGGGACGCGCCGCCCACCAGGGCTCCGTCAATGTCCGGCTGGGCCATGAGTTCTTCCACGTTTTCCGGCTTCACGGAACCGCCGTACTGGATGCGTACCTTGGCGGCGGTATTTGCGCCGAAGACGTCCGCAACGACCTTGCGGATAAAGGCGTGCGCTTCCTGGGCTTCCTTGGAAGTGGCGGTCAGACCGGTGCCGATGGCCCAGACGGGTTCATAGGCAATGACCAGGTTGGCGACTTCTTCCGGCGTCAGGTCCTTGAGACCGCCCTTGAGCTGGATTTCCAGCACGGGTTCCAGAATGCCTCCCAGGCGTTCATCCTTGGTTTCTCCGATGCAGAAGATCGGGGTGATTCCGGCGGCGATGGCCTTCTTGATCTTGGCGTTGATGATGGCGTCCGTTTCACCGAAGTACTGGCGGCGTTCGCTGTGGCCCAGCACCACGTACTTGAGGCCCAGCTCCTGGAGCATGCTGGTGGAGATTTCACCGGTGTAGGCTCCGTTGTCATACTGGGAAACGTTCTGGGCGCCGATGGCGATGCATCCGCAGCCGCCCAGGGCGTTCAGCACGGAGGGGATGGTGGTGAAGGGGGGAACGATCACGGTGTCGCAGGCGACGTCCTTCCCTTTGAGGATGGTTTTGAAGCTTTCGATGAATTGGGCGCCTTCAGCGGGGCCGATGTTCATCTTCCAGTTGGCGGCAATAATTGGTTTGCGGGACATAAATGGAATGAATTAATCAGGAGCAGGCATTGTTGACAAATCGGGGCCGAGGTCAAGCACAGATCAAGAGGGCCGCATATGCTCCGTCCGATTTTTCCTCCTGCGGAAGGACGAGTTTTTCTTCCTTCAGGGTCCATTCCGGATGGTCCTTCAGGAATTCCCGGACCAGCAGTCCGTCTTCCTCCGCGTCAATGGAACAGGTGGAATAAACAAGCCTTCCTCCCGGTCTGACGGCGCGGGAGGCGTTTTCCAGAATGGTCCTCTGGAGGGCGGCCAGCCGCCGGATTTCCTCCGGATTCAGGCGCCAGCGTACGTCCACGCGCCGCTGGATGACGCCCGTGTTGGAGCAGGGAACGTCCAGCAGCACGGCATCGAAACGCTTTTCCCATTGCGGAGGGCAGGGGAGAGCCCAGTCCGCCTGAGCCGTGGCTACGGAGGGGGAGCCGTACCTTGCCAGATTTTCCCGCAGGACAGGCAGACGGTGTTCGTGAAGATCCGTGGCAGTGAGGCGCGCTTTTCCTCCGGTGGCGGCGATGATGGCTGTGGATTTTCCTCCGGGGGCGGCACAGGCGTCCAGGATTTCCTCATCCGGCTGCGGCGCCAGCAGGTCGATGGCGTAGCGGGTGGAGGGGTCCGCTACGTACAGGGCACCGGAGTTGATTTCTTTCAGCGGCAGGAGGCCTTCCACGGAGAACCAGCCGGGAACGCCGCCGAGCGGGATGAGGCCCTCCGGGGTTTCATTCAAGGGAATGAGGGAATTGGCGCGCACGTAGATCCGCGGCGTGGTGTTGTTCCATTGAAGGAGCTTCCGGGCGGCTTCCGGTCCGAACTGGGCCGTCCATTTTCCTACAAGCCATCGCGGGGTGGAATAAAGGATGTGGAGGGGGAGTTTTTCCCGTTTCGCCAGAATGGCTTTTTCCTTCCGCAGCGCATTGCGCAGGATGGCGTTGACCAGACCCCGCAGGCGGGACGGCGCCAGATTGACGGTTTCATACACGGCGGCATGGTCCGCCATGCCCAGCAGAAAAAGCTGGCACAGTCCCAGTTGGAGAATGAGCCGCACGTTCATGTCCAGCCTACCCTGGCGCAGCGTGCCGATCACGTGGTCCAGCCAGCTCTGGTTGCGCAGAACGCCGAAGACCAGGGCCTGGACCAGATGCCTGTCCGCCGGGGACAGGGTGAGGCGCGAACATTCCCGGTCCACCAGGGTTTCCGCAAAGGCGCGGCCTTCATGCCAGCGCGTCAGGCAGGCCAGGGCGGCCTGGCGCGAGTTGGATAGGTTGCTGTTCACCGGGGTACTCTACCTGCGGAATGGGGAAGTTTCAACCAGCAAAAAAGAGGAAAGGAATGGAAAGCTGCGGGGATTTCTCCCTATTACCTGTCTTTCCGCGGACTGCCCACTTCCTTTTTGTAGATGGCCTGGAGCCGTTCCAGCTGTTTTTCCGCCAGATTGTTCCTTTCTTCCGGGTCCCTGCTGATCTGGAACAGGAGCCACTGGCCGTTTTTTCTGGTCAGTTTCCAGCCGTCTCCGGTGATGATCGTGTGGTCGATGACGATGTAGTCCCTCAATTGGCCCGGTTTGCCCAGCAGCATGTTTTTGTAGGAGACGGCGTCCTTGCCCGCAGGCATGCGGACCCCCGCCAGGTCGGCAAAGGTGGCCATGTGGTCGTAATTGGCCACCAGGCTGTGGCAGACTTTTCCGTGCGGGAGGGTTCCTGGCCAGGAAACGATCATGGGAACGCGGATGCCTCCTTCGTGGTTGGTCCATTTGAGTCCCGCCAAGTTGACCATGGCATTTTTCAGGCCCACTTTCCCGCGGTTGCCGCGGAAGACGTCCAGCAGTTCCCCGTTTTTATCCACTACCCCGCCGTGGTAGTCGAGGCTGCGGCCGCGGCCCTTGTCCGTGCGGTAGTAGATTTCATGCCCGTTGTCGGAAGCGAAGATGATCATGGTGCGTTTCTCCAGGCCCAGCTTGTGCACCTGGGCGACGATGGCCTCCACCTGCCTGTCCAGCTTGTCCACCATGGAGGCGTATTCCTCCTCCGCCGCGCCGCATTCCTTGTTGCCGCCGGAGGCGTTGGTGTAGGCCTTGCGTATTTCAGGGTTCCTGGCATAGATGTTTTCCGCGGGGGGGATGTCCACCGGCCCGTGGGGAAGGTTGGTGGAGAAGAAGATGAACATGGGCTTTTTGCGGTTTTTCTCCATGAACTTGAGGGTTTCCCGCAGCATGACGTCCGGGGCGTAGGTGACTTTGCCCTCCCGCTTGCCGCGGCGTTTTTCCGTAGCGCCCTGGGAGTAGTTTTCCGGAGTTTTTCCCGCATCGGCGTGCGTGTTTCCTTCCAGCGGCAGGCGTTCTCCGTTTTTCCAGAGGAAGGAGGGATAGTAGCCGTGGGCGCGCACATGGTCCATGTAGCCTACGTAGTGGTCCCAGCCGTGGCGCTGCAATTCCCCGTGCCACGTGGTGAAGCCCCAGTCCAGCTTTCCGAACTGGGCTGTGACGTAGCCGGCCTTTTTCAGCATTTCCGGGAGGAATACTTCCTGCGGGGAGGGCTTGATGCCTGCCCTCCGGGCGGCCTTTTGTTCAAATTCCTCATTGCTCCAGCGTTGTTTTTCCGCCGTGATGACCAGGCCGCCGGGAGTTTCCGAGTAGGATTTGGAGTGGCTGTCATGCACGCCCATGAGCAGGGAGGCGCGCGCCGGGCAGCAGTACTGGCTGCTGTAGCACCTGGTGAACATGATGCCCTGTTCGGCAAGACGGTCGATGTTGGGCGTTTTGACTAGGCTCTCGCCGTAGCATCCCAGCAACCCCATGCCCATGTCGTCCGCATAAATGAGGATGATGTTGGGTTTGGGCGGGGGTACGGCTGCCTGGGATAGGCCGGCGGTCATCAAAAGGGCCGTCTGCAGGAAGAGTCGCAGGAAAGTGTGCATCATAAGTAGTACGGCAGGGACAATTTCCTCTATCGATAAATAAAAAGCCGCCCGGAAACTACTTTTCCGGACGGCTGGCAAAAAGTCGGTGCCTTTAGTGGCCGTAAGGTTTGTTGACGCGGCTGAATTGCTTCAGGCGCAGGCCGTTGAGGTGGATGAAGCCTTCGGCGTCGTCCTGATTGTACAGTTCTTCGTGACCGCCTTCCATGGTGGCGATTTCTTCGGAGTACAGGGACTGCGGGGAACGGCGTCCGGCGTACATGACGTTGCCCTTGTAGAGTTTCAGGCGCACTTCGCCGTTGACAGTTTCCTGGGATTTGGTGACCAGGGCCTGGATGGCCTCGCGTTCCGGCGCGAACCAGAAGCCGTTGTACACCAGCGTGGCGTATTCCGGAATGAGGGAGTCGCGCACTTTCTGCACTTCGCGGTCCACGGTGATGGTTTCAATGTCGCGGTGGGCCGCCAGCAGGATGGTGCCGCCGGGCGTTTCATAAATACCGCGGCTTTTCATGCCTACAAAGCGGTTTTCCACAATGTCCACACGGCCGATGCCGTGCTTGCCGCCCAGGGCGTTGAGCACGTACATGACGCCCAGCGGGCTGAGCAGGGTATAGCCGTCGCGTTCGCCGCGGGGGGTGACATCCAGTTCTTTCAGCAGACTGGCGAGTCCGTCGTATTGAATGCCGACCACGTCGCCCTTTTCATACAGGAGCTGGATGTATTCGGCCTGGTCCGGGGCGTCTTCCGGAGAGACGGAAAGCTTGTACATTTCACGGTCGGCCGGGGTGGTGCCGTCGTACCAGGTGTCTTCCAGCATGCCCGCCTCAAAGGAAATGTGGAGCAGGTTGCGGTCCATGGAGTACGGTTTTTTCAGGGACTGGCGGATCGGAATGCCGTGGGATTCCGCGTAGGCGATCATTTCCGTGCGGCCCGGGAACTGCTTGCGGAATTCGGGGTCGCGCCACGGGGCGATGACCTTGATGTTGGGTGCCAGGGCGTTCACGGCCAGTTCAAAGCGCACCTGGTCGTTGCCCTTGCCGGTGGCGCCGTGGGCGATGGCGTCCGCTCCTTCCCGGATGGCCAGGTCCACCATGTCCTTGGAGATGCAGGGGCGTGCTATGGAGGTGCCCAGCAGGTAGCGGCCTTCATACAGAGCGTTGGCCTGCATCATCGGAAAGATGTAATTGGTGGCGAAGTCTTCCTTGAGGTCGCCGATGAAACATTTGGAAGCGCCCGTCGCAAGGGCTTTTTCTTCCAGGCCGTCAAGTTCTTCAGCCTGGCCTACGTCCGCGCAGTATGCGATGATTTCGGCATTGTACTTTTCCTTGAGCCACTTCAGAAGAATGGAGGTGTCAAGGCCGCCAGAGTATGCAACTACGATTTTCATGTACGTCAGTGATTAGTGTGCGCGGCCATGATGCCCCATTCCCTTTCCGGTGGAAAGGACAAAATCGTCTTGTACGGCGTCCTTTTTCAATATTCCCTTCCGGAAGGGGCAGGAGGGGATGGGCGGAGTTTTTGTCCTGGTCCGCCAGGGTGGGGACGGGGAGGGAGCAGGAAGAGAAAAGGGGAAGAAGGAAGGCTTCCCGGAAGGGCGGGGAAGCGGGAGTTCCAGAGATGGTTAGGAAGTGTTAAGCAATTCCGGGCGTCCTTTCCCGGAACGGGTTCCCCGGCGGCGTTCTCCGCGGTCCGTTTATGGAAGAGGCAGGTATTCAGAGTCATAGATGTATGGACGGGAAAAGGCCGGATGACATTGAAAACAGCTTGAATTTGATGAAATTGAAAAAAAGCGCTTGATTTTTCACTGCGGGGCCTCTACTTATTCCGCCGAACTTATGGCTAAGAAGAGCTGGATAGCAAGAGACAAGAAAAAGGCTGACACCGTCAAGCGCTACGCAGAGCTGCGCGAGCAATTGAAGGCTGAGAAGGATTATATCGGTTTAACCATGTTGCCCCGCAATGCAAGCCCGACCCGTATGGTCAACCGCTGCCTTGTTTCGGGCCGCCGCCGTGCATTCATCCGCCGCTTCAAGCTTTCCCGTATTTCCTTCCGCGAACTGGCCAACGCCGGCATGATCCCCGGTGTGACCAAGTCCAGCTGGTAAGAGAGGAAAAGGTTGCAGCCTTACAAAGATTTTGACGCTAGGCTGATTTTTATTTAGCCTAGCGTTTTGCTATGCCCATATACGAGTATATTTCCGAACACCCCGACGATCCCGAACAGTCCTGTCCGGTGTGCCGCCGCGGTTTCGAATTGCGGAGGCCCGTGGACCGTGCGCCGCTTGAAAAGTGCCTGGTGTGCAAGCACCCGGTGCGCAAGGTGGTCAGCCGGGTGAATGTTCCGGAAATCACCAAGCCCCTGTCCGTTTCCGACGCCAAGGCCGCCGGCTTTACCGTGCTGGAAAAACGGGACAAGGGTGTTTATGAAAAATTGTGACGTACAAAGCGTGTGCATGAGAACGGTTTTTCCCGTATTTTAAATCCAACGGAATGAGTGATCCAGACCCTCTGAGTATTCTTGCGGCCTCCGGGGCCGCTGAAGTGCCGGTTATTGAACCGGCGCTGGGTGGGATAGCGCTGGCAATGGCCGGCCTTGTCCTTTTCTTATTATTGAATGCGTTTTTCGTGGCGAGCGAGTTCGCCCTGATGAAAGTACGCGAAAGCCAGCTGCACGCCGAAGAAGGCGCCACGGCGCGGACGAGAAGGAAGCTGGTCCTCGCTAAAAAGGCGGTCAGGCACCTGGACCTGTATTTGTCCGCCTGCCAGATAGGCATCACGCTTTCCTCCCTGGCGCTGGGCTTTTTGGGCGCTCCGTTCGTGGCGGAGCTGACGGCACCCTTTCTATACTCCCTGGGCCTGGAAGCCTCCGCGCCCGTTTACTGGGCGGCCCTGGTTCTTACCTTCCTTTTCTTTGCCTGTTGCCATGTGGTTCTGGGGGAATTCCTTCCCAAGTGCATGGCGGTCCGGCATCCCGGCAAGTCCGTCATGGCGGTGGCCCCCCTGCTGTATTCCTTTTATGGGGTGTTCAAATATACGGGCATTCTCGGCCTGACCAACGGAATCGCCCGGTTTATCATGAAATACCTGCTGGGAATTGATCCCGGAGCGGCGGCGTGTACTGTGCACAGCACGGATGAACTGATGTACTTGGTGGAGGAGAGCGAGCGCTCCCGCGAACTGACCCGGCAAGAGGCGGAAATCTCCAAGAACGCGCTTGAATTAAACGATATGTGCGTGAAGGACGTCATGACGCCGCGTTCCGAAGTGGATGTGATGGACCTGACGGCTCCCTTTGAACAGAACTGGGCTCTGGCGCGGGAATCATGGCATACCCGTTTTCCGCTGGTGGAGGGAGACCATCTGGACGAGGTGAAGGGCTGGGTGCACGTGAAGGATCTGCTCAAGCTCGTGGGCCAGGATAATCCTGACCTGATGAGTGTGAAGCGGGAATTGCGCGTGGTGCCGGATACGATGCCCCTGGACAGCCTGCTGACTTTCTTTTTGAAGGAGCACGCCCATTTTGCCCTGGTGGTGGATGAATTCGGCGATTCCATCGGCCTCGTGTTCCTGGACGACATTTTGGAACAGATCGTGGGCGATGACATTCAGGATGAATTTGACCGGGATGAAATGCGCGAATTTGTCAAGACGGGCAAGGATACTTATGCCGTGAATGGCGCCGTCACCC
This sequence comes from Akkermansia sp. RCC_12PD, assembly GCF_036417355.1. Classification (NCBI taxonomy): domain Bacteria; kingdom Pseudomonadati; phylum Verrucomicrobiota; class Verrucomicrobiia; order Verrucomicrobiales; family Akkermansiaceae; genus Akkermansia; species Akkermansia sp. RCC_12PD. The sequence continues at coordinate 1,677,922 of NZ_CP143889.1, forward strand.
TGTTTGACCTGGCGGACTATCTGCCGGAGATGGACCTGGATTGTCCTGGTGTGACCACGCTGGGCGGCTACATGATCAGCCAGCTGGGGCATATTCCGGAGGAAGGGGAGGAATTGAAAATAGGCCGTTACCGGGCTGTGGTGACGGGATCGGACGGCAGAAGGATCACGCAGATTTTGTTGACCAGGCTGCCGGAGGAGCAGGAGGAGAAATAATCCCATGGCGGAAAGATCACACCCGGACATGAGTTTTGAAACGGAGGCGCGGGCTTCCGGCTTCCTGCACGTGGCTGGGGTGGATGAGGCCGGACGCGGCCCGCTGGCCGGTCCCGTGGTGGCCGGTGCCGTGATTCTGCCGCAGCATCTGGAAGGCCTTCCCGGCTTGAACGATTCCAAGCAGCTCACCGCCGCCAAACGGGAGGCCCTGTTTGCCGCCCTGCTGGAACGTGCGGACGTGTATTGTTCCGTGGGCATTGCCTCCACGGAGGAGATCGATCGGCTCAATATTCTGCGCGCCACCCATCTGGCGATGGCCCGCGCCGTGGAGGGGCTTTCCCTGCGGCCGGATTTCTGCCTGGTGGACGGACTCCCCGTGAAGGGACTGCCCGTGCCGCACCGCGCCATTGTGAAGGGGGACGGCAGAAGCCTGTCCATCGCCGCCGCCAGCGTGCTGGCCAAGGTAACGCGCGACCGGATGATGACGGAGGCGGACGCCGAGTTTCCGCAGTATGGTTTTGCAAAACACAAGGGGTATGGCACCAAGGTTCACATGGAGGCCCTGCGGAAGCATGGGCCTTGTCCGCTGCATCGCCGCTCGTTTGCGCCTGTTTCACAGATGGAATTGTCCCTGCCTGAATAGGGAGGTGCGGAGTACGGACTGGCTGGGCGCTTACGGGGAGCTGGCTGCGGCCTCTTTCCTGCGCGCGGCTGGCTGTTCCGTTTTACGGAGGAATTGGCGTCCCGTCCGCGGAGGGGAGATTGATTTGGTGTGCCGTGACGGAGCCTGCCTTGTCTTTGTGGAGGTGAAAACGCGCACGCATGGCGGCTACGGGGGAGCGCGCCGGGCCGTGAATGCCCGCAAGCGCGCCCTGATCCGCCAGGGAGCGGCTGAATGGCTGCGCCAGCTTCCGGACACGGTCCCCTTCCGCTACGATATTGTGGAAGTCATGTACCGGGAAGGTGAAGTTCCGGAAATCACGCGCCTTTGCGGAGCGTTTGGAGAGCGGGACTTGGCGGCGTCATGAAAAATGCCGCAGGCGCAGGGCGTTGAGGATGACGGAAACGGAACTCAGGCACATGGCCGCCGCCGCAATGACCGGGGAGAGCAGGATGCCCCAGAAGGGATAAAGGACGCCCGCGGCTATGGGGATGCCCAGTGCGTTGTATATGAAGGCAAAGCCCAGGTTGGACTTCATGTTATTCACGGTGGTGGTGGAAAGGGCGAAGGCCTTGGAGATGACCAGCAGGTTCCCCTTCACCAGCGTGACGCCGCAGCTCTGCATGGCTACGTCCGACCCCGTTCCCATGGCGATGCCCACGTCCGCCTCCGCCAGCGCGGGGGCGTCGTTCACGCCGTCGCCGGCCATGGCAACCACGCTTCCCTGCTTTTTGAGGCTGGAGACCAGAGATTGCTTGTCCGCCGGGGACATGCCTCCGTGGTATTCGGGAATTTCCAGTTCCTGCGCCACGGCTTCCACCGTTGCCGGCGCGTCTCCGGAGGCGATGATGATGCGGATGCCGCGCGCCTTCAGGTCCGCAAGAGCCCTGCGCGTATTGTCGCGGATTTTGTCCGCCAGGGAGAACGCCCCCGCCGCCTGTCCGTCCAGCGCGGCAAAAACGGTCACGCGGCCCTGCCGGCGCTGTTCATCCACCCACGGAGCCAGGGAGGAGATGTCCACGCCCTGTTTCTGCATCATGTCCCCGGTGCCCAGGGATACCTTGCTGCCCTGGATGGTTCCGGCCACGCCCCCGCCGGGGAAGGACTGGAAGTCCGCAACGGAGTCCAGGGGGAGTTTTTCATCCCGCGCCCTCTGGACGAAGGCGCGCGCAATGGGATGTTCGCTGCCTTGTTCCAGGGAGGCGCATTGGGCAAGCAGCTTGTCCATGTTCATGCCGCCTGCCGTGGTGACGTTGACGAGGGAGGGCCTGCCTTCCGTGAGGGTTCCGGTTTTGTCCATGACCAGGGTGTTCACCTTGTGCATGGTTTCCAGGGAAGCCGCGTCCCGGAACAGGATGCCCAGGGAGGCCGCTTTTCCGGAAGCCACCATCATGGACATGGGGGTAGCCAGTCCCAGGGCGCACGGGCATGCCACAATCAGGACGGCCACGGCGTTCACCAGCCCGTGCGGCCAGCTCGGCTGCGGCCCCCAGAATCCCCAGACGAAGAATGTGAGTATGGCGACCGCCGCCACGGCAAGGACAAAGTAGCGCGCCACCTTGTCCGCCGGCCGCTGCATGGGGGCCTTTGTCCTCTGGGCCTGGGCCACCAGGCTGACGATGCGTGCCAGCACGGTGCCGTCCCCCACTTCCCGGGCCGTCATGGTGAAGGTGCCCGTGGTGTTCAGCGTGGCGCCGATCAACGTGTCTCCGGGAACGTGGGTGACGGGAATGGGTTCCCCCGTGAGCATGGATTCATCCACATCGCTCCCTCCGTCCTTCAGGATGCCGTCCACGGGAATCTTTTCTCCCGGTTTTACCCTCAGCACGTCGCCGGGCTGGACTTCCTTCAGGGGAATGTCGCTCTCCACGCCGTTGGGCAGCACGAGGTGCGCCGTGGAGGGGGCCAGGTTCATCAGCGACCTGATGGCTTCCGCCGTGCGGGACCTGGCCTTCAATTCCAGGACCTGCCCGAGCAGGCTCAGGGAGATGATGATGGCCGCCGCTTCATAATACACGGGTACGTGGCCGTCGCGGACGAAGACCGCAGGAAACCATCCGGGCATGATCGTAGCCGCCAGACTGTACAGGAAGGCGACGGAAGTTCCGGCTCCGATCAGCGTCCACATATTGGGATTGCGCGTTTTAACGGATTCCCAGCCACGGATCAGCAGCGGCTTGCCCGCCCACAGGACTACGGGGGCGGCCAGCAGCAGTTCCACCCAGTTCTGCACCCCTGGATTCAGCCATGCGGCGATGTGGCCGCCCATGGAAATGGCAAAGAGCACGATCACCAGCGGGAGGGAAATGTAGAAGCGCCTGCGGAAGTCGTCCAGTTCCCTGTTGTCCTGCGGGGCGGCGGAAGGAAGCACGGGTTCAAGCGTCATGCCGCATATAGGGCACGAACCGGGATGGTTCTGCCGGATTTGGGGATGCATGGGGCAGGTGTAAACGGCGCCGGAAGGGGAGGGGCCTGGGGAAGAAGGAAGCATGTCCATTCCCTTCATATTCATGCCCCCGAGGGGTGAGGAAGAATGGGAAAGAGCCTGTTCCGGGACCTCGTTTTTGCCGGAATCATGCCGGCAATGTGAGCAGTTCGTCATGTCCATACGAAAAGTGAGACAGGACGCGGTCCCGTTCCGTTTCAAATGGGGCGTGATTGGGATAACGAAAAGGATTCATGCCCGCGGTTTTTCCGGAGCGGGCATGAATCCGCCACACTATATTATATATAGTGCAGGAAAGGGCCGGAAGGGTTATTCCGCCCTCAGGGCCAGGATGGCTTCCATGAATTCCTGGGGAATGTCCAGGTGCGCCAGTTCGTCCCGGAGAATGACTCCGTTCGCGCCGGCATCCAGCATCCGGCGGGCGTCTTCCACGGTGCGGATTCCACCGGCGGAAAGAACGGTGACGGAGGCGGGGAGTTCTTCAATCAGTCTTTCCGTGACTGCCGGATTGGCCTGAAGTGTGTGCGGGTCCGCGTTGTTGATGCAGACGAAGTCGGCTTCCAGATCCATGGCGGCTTCAAGCTCTTTCAGGGTATGGACTTCCATCATCACGTCCAGCCCCAGTCCGGTGGCCATGCGGTACAGGGGTTCCAGCTCCTTTTCCGGAACGGCCGCCACGAGGAGGTTGACGGCGTCCGCCCCGGTGACGATGGCCTGGCAGATTTGAACCGGGTGAATGAAGACGTCGCGCGCCATGACGGGAATGGAACTTATCTTGGAAATAGCGGATACCATGTCCCAGGACCCGCCGTATACCTGCGGTTCCACCGCTATGGAGACGCCTTGCGCGCCGCCCTGCACGAACATGGAGTACTGGCGCCTGATGTCCATGTCCGCATGTGGGATCCCCTGCGCAGGATAGGCCCGGGAGATTTCCGGAATGACGGAGAGGCGGTCTTCGCTCAGGTCCACGGCGGTTCTGAATCCCGCATAGTCGTTCCTCAGGATGGCGGAGGCCCGCAATTTGCCTTCCAGGGGAAGGATTTTTTTCAAGTCGGCGCGTTTGCGCTCCAGAATGGCGTTTAAATAATCCATATGTTACTTTCTGGGTAGGAAATAGGAACGCTGTTTGTCGGAGATGGGGAGCCCCGCCCGTTCCATGACGCACAGCATGTCTTCCCAGACCTTTCGCTTTTCCGAAATATCTTCCGTTCGCAGCAGGTAGCTGGGATTGTAGGTAACGCGCACGGGTGTGTCGAAAGCCGTGTGAAAGGTCCCCCGCAGCGCGGAAAGCGGCGTTTCCCCGGATTGGAGGATTCCCCTGGCGGCAATGGCGCCCAGGGCGACGACCACTTTCGGGCGCACCAGCATGATTTCCTCCCGGAGGATGGGGCGGGAAATTTCTATTTCCCGGTCGGTGGGGGGGCGGTTGTTGGTGAGTTGCCGGGGCAGAGAGGGACGGAACTTGACCAGATGGGTCAGGTAAATGTCCGAACGGGAAAGGCCCATGGCTTGGAGCATGGCGTCCAGCTTTTCTCCGGATGGTCCTGCCAGGGGCCTGCCCAGCTTTTCTTCATACAGTCCGGGAGCGTCCGTCACCATCATGATGTCCGCCCGTGGATTGCCGGAGGAAAAGACGGGGGTTTCCCGCAGGGAATTCAGGTTTTTGAGGGGCGGCCAGTGCAGCACCAGTTCACGGAGGGAGGCAAGCTTTTCTTCTTCCGTTTCCCCTTCCAGATCAAAGGCCACGTGGCGCGGAACGGCTGGTTCCTCTTCTGTTCCCCCGGAATGTACGCCGTTGAGGATGGCCCTGAGTTCGTTGCCGAAGGAGATTTCATCCACGGAAGCGGGTTCGGAACTTTCCGGAACTCCCTCGGGATGGGGATGTTCCATGCCGGAAACGGGCGCAGGGGGGGCGGAAATGTCTCCCCGGGCCAGCCGGCGCGCTTCAATTACCCACTGCCTCAGGACTTTCCGGGCCTCTTCCGTCACAGGCGCATGCTCCACGCCTCTGGATAACAAAGAGCGCAGATAGTCAAGGGTAAGGTGTTGGGGCAGGCCGGCGGACATGTTTGGCCGGAATTATAATCTATTTCCCTGTGGATGCAACAGCCCATTGGGTATGCGGCCGTCTCACCGGAAGGGGAATTTGCATGAAGGGAACACAGCATTTCGTTCACTGTTTTTAAGCAATGATTGAGTTCCCGCCTCTTTCCCCTTGAACTTTTTTATGAAAACTTTTGAAGGATTGAATGCTTTTTGTGTTAATAATGCATTCATTGTAAAAGAGTTTTCTTCAAAAGAAAAAAGTGTGTCGTACTATGATAGAAAAAGAGACTTCGTGAAGTATATTATTTGTCATGATATGACAAAAATGCGGCATGTTTTTTATATTGTTGATTTTTAATGTGTTGTGGTAAGGGTTTTTTTGTATTTACAAGAGGTGGTATAGAAAAAAAGTTTGCCAAGGCTGAAATTATTTCGTAACCAAGAGCCGCCGTTGCTGATTTTTGTCGGCACCGCACGCGGCCAGAAGGTTTTTTTTCAGGCATGATTGCCGCGTGTGTGGCGCTATAACCACGTACCACATGAATCTACGAATAATTGCCACCCTGTCTTGCGCCGTTATGGCCATGTTTGTCAGCAGCTGTGCGACAAATGGTGCCGTCACCGGCACGGGGAAATCCGATAGTGATACTCTTGTCCTGGCCCGCGTAAGTGAAAAATCACCGGGCTTTGTTCAGCCTCTGGCACCCAGCCGTTCAGCGATGCCCTCTTCCAGCCTTCCCAAACTGGGGCGCGACAAGCACAAGATGCCGTTTTACCATCCGTCCCAGCGTACCCGCGTAGTGCGTACGACGGCTTACACACATTCCGAACGCGACCATTTGGCGTACGGCCCCCGCAATGCGGTGGGCACGTCTCTGAAGTACACGTCTTCCGTGCGCAGTGCGGCGGCGGACTGGTCCGTTTATCCGCTGGGGACCACATTCCGCATCAAGGGCCAGCCCTACCTCTATGTCGTTGACGATTACGGCAGCGCCCTGGTAGGCACGGGCACCATTGACATTTACCAGCCCAGCAAAAAGCTGATGAAGGATTGGGGGCGCCGCTATGTGGAACTGACCATTGTGCGCTGGGGAGATCCGGCCAACAGCCTGGAAGTTCTGAGCAGCCGCCGTGGCTACAGGCACTGCCGCGCCATGTACGCCGCCCTTCAGCACCGCGTGTCCAAGGGACTGTACGCCAAGGCCGACAAGTAACCCTGCGGGAAAACGCTTTTATACCGCTCCGCCATCTATCGGGACGGCGGAGCGTTTTTTTTTGTTTTCCGCCGCGCCTGCGGAATGGTATTCTGGTGGCATGGACAAGAAAGAACGGGCCTCCGTCGTGCAGGAGGAGCTGATGAGGCTGTATGAAAATCCGCCCATTCCCCTTACCCATCATGACCCTTATACCCTGCTGGTTGCCGTTCTTTTGTCTGCCCAGTGTACGGACAAGCGTGTAAACCTGGTTACTCCTGCTCTGTTTGCCCTGGCTTCCACGCCGGAGGAAATGGCCCGGCAGGACGTGGAGGCCGTGCGTGAAATCGTGCGTCCCTGCGGCCTTTCGGAGAGGAAGGCTTCCGCCATCGTGAATCTGAGCAGGATTCTGGCGGAGCAGTACGGAGGGCAGGTCCCCTGCGACTTCCAGGCGCTGGAATCTCTGCCCGGCGTGGGTCATAAGACGGCCTCCGTTGTCATGGCGCAGGCGTTCGGCGTACCGGCATTTCCGGTGGATACCCACATCTTCCGCCTGTCGCGGCTGTGGGGGCTGAGCAGTGGAAAAACGGTGGAGGCCGTGGAGCGTGATCTGAAAGAGCTTTACCCTGAAAACACATGGGGGGATCTCCATTTGCGTATCGTGCTGTACGGCCGTGAATACTGCCCCGCCAGGGGATGCGGAGGGAGCTGTGCCATCTGCAGCCGGCTGAACCGGGCAGCGGGTTTTACGGACGCTTGAATTTTGACAGAGTCCAAAATGAATGCTTGCAAGTCTGAATTTGCATGCTTTAATACACCAGTATCTTTTCGAACAACCATATAACTTACATTATGAAGAACCTTTTTAGACTGGGTTTCCGTTTCGCTGCATTCGCTACTGTGCTGATGGCTGCATTTTCCACGTCGGCCTTTGCCCAGGATGCGGCAGCTGCTGCCCCGCAGGAAAAGACCATGCTTGACAAGTGGATCATCGCCGGTGGTTGGACCATGATTCCGATCATGCTGGTGGAAGCCTTCATCGTTTTCCTGGTGATTTACAACATGGTCGCCCTGAAAAAGGACAAGTTCTGCCCGGAAGATCTGAAAGTCACCCTTCTTCAACTGATGGCCGAATGCCGGATCCGCTCCGCCATTGAAGTGGCCGCCGGCAGCCCCACCTACCTGGGCCGCCTGGTTGCCTACGCACTGCCGAACGTGGATGCCACCCGTCCGGAAGACCTTGGCAAGGACGCCATCGAAGACGCCATTGCCGATTTTACGGCCAACGAAAGCCGTTCCGTATTCAAGTGGATCAACATGCTTGCCCTTTGCGCGCAGATTTCTCCGATGCTCGGCCTCTTCGGGACGGTGCAGGGGATGGTAGGGGCGTTCGGTACGCTGTCTACTGCGGGCCAGGCGGATCCCACCCAGCTTGCTGGTGACATTTCCGTGGCTTTGCTGACGACGTTCTGGGGCCTGATCAACGCCATTATCGCCACTCCGTTCTTCTTCTTCCAGAAGGGTATTGCCAATGCCCATGTCGCCGAATGCGTGGGGACGCTGCAGGAAATGGTGAACACCTCCATCAACGTGGTGAACGCTGAAGCCCAGCTTGCCCGCATCCCCGAAGGCTTGGCTTGATCGCAGGCGAGCCTATGGTCCGGCCCGTAAACTTCCGCCCCAGGCGGAGACGGGCCGGAGAATCTCAACCAAATGTAGCTTATGGGGAAGAAAAAAGCCAATATAGCTTCCGATGAAGAGAGCGGGGAAATGGATATGTCCCCCATGATCGACATGGTGTTCCTCCTGTTGATCTTCTTCGTGGTGAACGCTACGGCCATTACCGTTAAAAAGGATAAGAACATTCAGATGCCTACGGCCACCAGCTCCGGTGAAGTGAAGTCCGCCAACGGCTGTATCGTGGTGAATGTGTACGGGGAAGGCGAAGGCAAGCGGCCCGACGGCATGAGCAATGACGTGCGCTGGGCCTCCGATGTCAGCGCCCCGCTCAATTCTCCGGATGAATTGAAGGAATATATCAAGAACCTTGCGGAACGCTTCAAGGACAAGCAGGATTTTGAAACGCGCCTTTATCTGCGCGGCGACCAGAAGGCTCTGTTCAAAGGCTCCCGCGAAGTCATTCGCGTGGCGGCGGAATGCGGAGTGACCAAAGTGGTCTTTGCCGTGCTGCCCGCCAAGAACTCCGCCCCCGCAAGCAGGGAAGACTAATCATCACGCATCATGGCCAGACACAAGAAATTGGAACCGATTGAGGATGAAGATCCCAAGCTGGATATCTCGTCCCTGATCGACGTATGCTTCCTTCTGCTGATTTACTTCATCGTGGCGACCTCTCTGATTCAGGAACGCAAGCTGGACATGTCCATGCCCGGCAGCGCTCCGAGCGATACGGCCGCCCAGATCGAACCCGCTCTGATCCGCATCATCAAGGACGGCACCATTTACTGGGGCAAGGACAACAGCCTGATGATCGACAATGACATGAACAACCACAACCTGTCGACGCTCGTGCAGCAGCTGGAAGCCAAGAAGCAGGAAGCCAGCGCCGTAGGCACCAAGCCCGTCGTTCAGTTGTGGGTGGAAGGCGAAGTCCCCCACCAGCGCGTCATTGACGTCATGAACGCCTTGACGGAGGCCGGGATTACAACGGTGGCCCTGACCGACCTCAAGGACGATTAAAGGCGGAAGCCTTGACTGGATTTCAGCTCCCGGGCCTTTGTGGCTTTCCGGGAGCTTTTTTATCGAGCGGAAGGCTGGATGCCGGGACCGTTTATCCCTTTTCTTCTCATGTTCCGGAACTGGTGGAAGGTTTTCCAGAGGCTCTTTGAGGATGGGGAGGCAGCAGGGTGCGGGAATAAATAAACGAGGCGCGCGTGCGGCTTCTTGCATGGATGACTAAAAAGGCGAACTTTCTGCTTTAGACTTTGCCGCATCTTGTTAAAATGACGCAATCCATTACAGGCAGGCATATTTCCTGCTTTTGCGGAGATGCCGTACCTGTTCGACTATCTCTTCTGTTTCAACGATTTTTTAAACACATGATCAACTCAAACTATACTACTGCACTGGCGGCCGGCCTGGTTTCCGTGCTGAGCATTGGCGCGGTGATGCCTTCTCATGCGCAGAATGGTCCGCGCGATTATCAGCGTACGGCCCTGGCTGCCATGAGGGAAGGCAAGTGGCAGGAAGCTCTGGATGCCGTCGACCGCTGCATCCGCGTTTATGAACCCCGTATCAAGATGCTGGGCCTGGATGACGGTTTCGGCTGGTTTTATTACCAGAAAGGTGTCTGTCTGTCCCAACTGAAGAAATACAGTGAAGCCGTGGAGGCTTTCAAGGCCTGCTATACCAAGTTCCCGAGCGCCAGAAACCAGCTCGTGAAGATGGCCCTGTTCCGCGAAGGGGAAAATTACTGCCGCATGGGCGAATTCGGCAAGGGAGCCGAGCTTCTGGAAAAGTTCCTGAAGGAATACCGCAACGATCCCGTTGCCAGAAACGTGAACGCCGGGGAAGTGCAGGGCCTGCTGGCCCAGTGCTATTTCAGGATGGATCCGCCTTCTTTCGACAAGGGGCTGGAAAACCTCACCGCCTGCGTGAATTCCCGCTACAAGGGACGCCGCATTTCAGACGCCGTCATCACCAATTCCTTCCTGGCGATGGTGGAGTCCGCCATCAAGACCGGCAAGTGCCAGGAAACGGTGAAATTTGTGGAAGCCCACCCTTCCGTGATGAACATCAGCCCCACCCGCGTGGCGCTGTACGCCCCCAAGCTGGTGAGCGATATTGCGGAAGCCCTGGAAAAATCCCGTTCTCTTCTTCAGAGCGGCAAGCAGAAGGAGTCTGAAGACTATGCCTCCCTGGCCCTGACGCTGATGGGGCTTTTGCCCGACCAGGCCGGAGTGCTGGCGGACGCCAACCATTCCCTGGACCGCCTGGGCCGCGCTAACGGCGCCGTTCCCGGCGTTACCGATCTTTCCCATACGCTGGACAAGTCAAAGGTGAACACCTTGATCGAGCAGTTCAACAAGATGAAGGAGGAAGGCAAGGTTCTGGATGCCTTCACGTTCAATTTCATGGGCAACCAGGCCATGGTGCATGGTTCGCAGCGCGTTGCCCGCGCCGCCTACCAGCTCATCAATGACTTCTATCCGGATGCCCCGGGCAGGGAAGACAATCTGTTCTACCTGGCCATGACCACCTGGCAGCTTGGGGAAGCGGACAAGGGCGGGGAGCTGGTGGCCCAGCATATCAAGGAATTCCCGAATTCCAAGTACGCCCCCACCTTGAATACCCTGTCCCTGGAAGGCTTGCTGAAAGACAAGAAGTTCGATCTTTGCGTTCAGCAGGCGGACAAGGTCATGGAACTGCACAAGGGCGATCCCACCCACAAGTTCTATGAACTGGCCCTGTATTGCAAGGGCGCTTCCCTGTTCAACCTGGGAGCCGCTGATGCTGCTCGCTACAAAGATGCCGTTCCCGTGCTGGAACGCTTCGTCAAGGAATACAGGGACAGCACCTACCTGAAGACGGCCATGTATCTGCTGGGTGAAACGTACACGAACCTGGGCAGGGCGGATGATGCCATCCAGGCTTTCACCAACTATATTGCCCGCTTCCCGGAAAAGGATGACGCCAACCTGGCCGCCGTGCTTTATGACCGCGCCTTCAATTACCTGGGCCGCAAGAATCCCGGCGACGAGGAGCTTGCCATCAAGGATGCCAAGGAAATCGTGGACAATTTCAAGGACCACCGCCTGTTCCCGTATGCCAACAACCTGCTTGCCAGCCTTTACGCCGGCAGCAAGGAGCATGAGCAGGAATCGGAAGCCTATTCGCTGGCCGCCCTGGAATCCGCCAAGAAGCTGGGCGACAAGCGTCCCGCCGCGGAAGCCGTATACAACCTGCTTGTGAACGCCACCAGGAAGCCTCTTCCCCTGGAGCCGAAGGAGGCCGTGGAGGCCGCCCGCAAGGCCCGCCGGGATGAAGTCAAGAAGTGGTATGACGAATACTGGAAGGTTGCCGATATGCCCGGCAGCCGCTACAGCCTCCAGCTTGCCGCGGCAGCCATGGACTTCTTCAAGGACGACAAGGAAATGTTTGACCCCACGGCCGTCAAGATGCAGGAAGTCATTGTCCGGGAAGGCAAGAAGGACGACCCCAAGATGACTGTTCTGCTGGAGGAAGCCGTGAATTCCTATACCAAGAATTACATGGCCGGCTACAAGGCCCTGGGACGGGAATTGGACGCCAACGCCCTGCGCAATCACTTCTACAGGTTCCCCGGCGTGGACAACAGCAAAGATAAGACCTTGAGCGCCATGCTCCGCATGGCCGTCATCGCCCAGACGCAGGAAGTCTTTGAAAAGGCACCTACGGAAACGGACGAGCAGCGTGCCGCCAAGGCCGCGCAGGAAGGTTTGGTCAAGCAGCTTTTCGTGGAACTGAAGCGCGACTTCAAGCCCTCCGACCTGCCGCCCTACACGCTTGTCAAGCTGGGCATGCACCTGGCCAATACCTCCCAGCCGGAGGAAAGCATTGCCTACTTTGATGAAATCCTGGATCCGTCGGAACCGAATCCGGTGCGCAAGCAGGCCCGCATCAACGGCATGTCCAAGTACCGCAAGAACGCGGTCTTCGGCAAGGCCGTGGCTCTGGGCCGCAGCAAGGATAATGCCAAGGTGGATACCGCCATCAAGATGATGAGGGATGAACTCAGCAAGGAGGAATCCAGCTCCAATCCGGACCGCAAGGCCATGGAAGACGCCCAGTATAATCTGGTCAAGTTTACCGCCGCCCGCCAGGACTGGCCCGCCGTGATTGCCGCCGCGGAGAAATACCGCGCCGACAAGTCCTACAAGAAGAATTTGCCGGAAGTCCTCTTCCTGCAGGGGCAGGCCTACCTGAAGCAGAATGAGCCGGACAAGGCCCTGGTCTGCTTCATGAACATTACGGGCGCCGATTACAAGGGCCTGGTGAAGTGGTCCGCTCCCGCCATGCTGGCCCAGATGGATACGCTGTGGAATAGAAACAGGATGTCCCAGGGCACCGGCAAGCAGCCTTCCGACAGGTACGTCGCATGGAGGACGGGCAGCCAGTATGTCCAGTTGCTGGATACTCCGGCCAACCGCAAGAGGATGACCGCGGAGGACAGCGACCTGCTCAACCAGGTCAAGGACAAGGTGTCCAGATTCGGTTCCGATCCTGCCGTCAGCCAGGAACGTTCGGACATCGCCGCCTATGAAGCGGCCATCCGTTCCGCCAGGGGGCAGAAATAACGAAACACGGTTAGCATATAAACGATATGAAAGCACTTTCAGTAATAATGGTATTGGCCGGTCTGTCCACTCTGGTTCCGGCCATGGCGCAGAACGCCGCGGACCCTCCCCGCCTGAGGGCCCGCGTAGCGAATCCCGCCATCAAGAATGGCCGCCCGACGGATATTTTCATTCTGTCGGCCAACGGTCCCATGGTCCAGTTTGTGGAAACACGGGAATCCCAGGACATTCTTCAACAGGCTGCCAGCGCGTTCAGGACGTTGTACATCTTTGAAACGGATGACTTCGTCGACGCGAAGGTAGCCATGGAAAACCGCAAGTACCAGGACGCCCGCAACAAGTTCCATGCCCTGATCGGCAAGTATGCCGCCACGCTTCCCATCAAGGACAGCCTGTCCGCCCGGGCAGCCGTCAATGAACTGGAATGCGCCATGCGCATGATGGACTGGGCCGGCGTGAAGGGACTGGTGTCCCGGTTCCCCGTCAGGGCTGCCAATCTGTCCCCTTCCGCACAGAATGATTTGGAAGTAGCCAAAATCATGGCCCTGATTCCGGACAGGAACTGGAACGAGGTGAAGACCCAGGCCTCCTCCTTCCTCGCAACGAAGAAGAATGCCACGCGCCTTCAGCAGGCGCGCATGAAGTACGCCCTGGGAGCAGCCTCCCTTGCATCAAGGGACCCCAACAAGGCTTTGGATTATTTTGCGGAAGCGCTGGTGCTCCTGCATGGTTCCGACGAGAACCTCGGTTCCGCCAGCATCACCCGCTCCCTGGATGCCTACCTGCGCATGCCGGATGTTGCCCAGTTTCTGGAAAACTCCGCGGTGTCCGCCGCGGTGGAGGCCAGAAAGCATAATCCGGAAACCGTGATTCCCGAGATGCAGATGAAGACGCGCCCCCTCAACGTGAAGGAAGCGGCGGCCCTGTACCGCCTGCATGAACTTATGTTCCCGGACAAGAAGTTGCCGGCCAAGTACGATGCCTTTGCCGTTTCCTACAAGAATCCCTCCGCCGGTACTGCCGCACAGGCTCCCGCGGAAGCGGAAAAGAAGCAGTAGGAACCAGTCAGGGAAATACTTAGAACTTTTCCCCGGTTTAAACGGAGCCGTCCTGCCCAGGTTGCAGGGCGGTTCCGTTTTTTTCATGGCGTGGATGGCGGCCTCATGTACCGGAAGGCGGCAAGCCGTTCCGTAACGGTACACTCGTGAAGCTGCATGAAACGGACATTTTCTCCAATCCGGCATTAATATGGCATGACCCGTGACAGGACGGCTTTGTAAAGCCGTCACCATTTGGTGCCGCAACAGGAAAGATCGTCAAGCCCTTGTCCGGCCTGCCGATGGAATGGCCATACCGTGCTTTCCCCAAAGCCACAAGAGAAAGACGGTCCTTGCAGTCAAAGGCAGAAGAGAGCTCAAATGCGGAAAAAATGCCCTAGAAGACTGGGAGCGGTGTTTAACGGCATAGCGAAACGCTGCTTTCCCCTACTGAAAAAGGCTCCTGTTCCCTGCGGCCAGGGAGGCGACATTCAACCGATCCGGTAAACAGGGAATTGCCTCCGTTGTCCCGGCCCGTTTTATCCGTTATAAAACAAGCATATCGTTGTCGTCAAATTTGTCACGCGGTCCCCACGCGACTTCCCAGTAGTAGCCATCCAAATCAGTAAAATAAGCATGAAAACCGCCCCAGAAGACATCCTGAGGTTCTTTTACAATCGTTGCTCCAGCCTTGCGGGCAAGTTCGACGATTTTCACCACTTCTTCCTTGCTTTTGGCATTATAGGCAAGCGTGATTCCATTAAATCCCGTACCTGTTTCCGGTGGAGTGTCCTTGTTGATATCCTTTGCCAAAAGATCCAGAGGATATAATTCCAGTTTCGTGCCGGAAGTGTTAAAGAAGATGACATCGGGGGTGTTGCTTTTTTCCCTTGTCTGAAAACCCAGTCCGTCCCGGTAAAAGCGGATGGCCTTTTCCATGTCTCTGACACCCAGGCATATGATATTCATTCTGTTCATGTCCGGTTTTTCCTTCACTTGATAAGATAAATTCTGCCAATTCCAATTTGACACGTTCGCCTTGTTGATTTCAGGCGAACAAACACCCGTTCCTTTTTTCTACTCTGGTATTCGCCTGAGCAAATGTCAAACGGCCCCGGTCTGGCTGCAAATTCAGATCATCGTTCATAAGGTGGTTTACGAAGTTGGGGTCCGGTTGGGCACCATGTTATCTTGTACGGCTTGCGACGGAAAGGCCTCATGGACGGACTTTCCATCCACGAGCAAGAGGATGCTTTTACTGTGAATGTTTTCATGGCAGTTCTGAAACAGGCTTGGTACGGGCCGCTGCCGGAAGGAGGAAGATAAAGGACGGAATGCCCTACGGGAGGGTGGGAGCGCTTTTGACGTCTTCCAGCCATTTTTCGTACACTTCCGGGGAGATTTCGGAAGGCTTGATTTCCGAACGTTCCCCCCAGAAGACGGCCGTATGCAGCACGGGGATGCCTTTGGCGTCCAAATGGCGGTCAATGGCGGCCTTGTGCTCCATCACGGAATCCCGTTCCAGCCCGTGCACCACGCCCATGATTTGTGCGCCGCCGAAGACGTCCCCCCCCTGTTCTCCAGTAGCAGTGGGTCATGCAGATGTGGCGTCCGCATTCGGAACCGGCCCGGATTTCCATGCCGGCGGGTACCGTCCAGTGGAACAGTCCGTTGTATTTGGTGACGGGGCCGTCCTCTGTTCTGGCGCGCACATGCTCCAGGAAGGTGGCGAAGCGGCCAATCACCTGTTTTCTGTCCAGTTCTTCCGCCGTGCGGCAGTATTCTTCCGTACCCAGTCCCATTTGCGCGGCGCGGAGGGACCAGGGGGCTTCCACCATTTCCTCCGGTTTGAGCTGTTCCTTGACGGAAAGCAGGACTTTCCATTCCAGACCGGAGAGGGAGACGGTTTTCGTCTCCTGCATGGGGGCGGGTTCCGGCGTCTTGTCGCCGGGCTGGAGGTGCCTGCGGCGCATATGGCCCACGCCCAGCGTAAAGACGCCGCGGGCCGGCAGCAGGACATAGCCGGCCGCACCGACGTGGCGCTTCAGGATGTCGCAATGTTCTTCCAGCGTGCCGCAGCCCACGGGCACCTTGATCGTGGTCCAGAGCCGGTAGCCGGCCCCGGGATTGGCATGGTCCGTGTTGCGGAGCACCACATGGCCCGTGAAGGGGTCGTGTTCCTTCATCCAGTCAAAGGCGGCTTCCAGCTTTTCTTCCGGCACGTGCCAGGCTACCAGGGCTCCCTGGGCCAGCTTGGTGGCCAGAAGCGTCTGGCGCACGCGCCGCACCACTCCGGCGTTCATCATGGCCTTGAGCCGTTCAATGACCAGGGGCACGGGATGGCCGCACTGTTCGGCAATGGCGTGGAAGGGCAGACGGCGGAAGCCTTTGACGCGATCTTCCGCCACCATGAGGATGTCCGTGTTGACGGGATCGTTCGGCGAGGTGGGAATGCGGTTCATGGAGAATTAAAAAAGGCCGGGCGACCAAGTCGCCCGGCCGGAAGGCTGGTGGTGCAATAGTACGGGTTACTGGCCGGATTGGTACAGGGGTTTGTTGTCGTACCGGGCGTCGTAGATGGCAAAGCTTTCGCGGTGCTGGTTGTGGTCGCCGCGGAAGATCAGCCTGCCGCTGTGCTGGCGTTCCAGTTCCATCAGAAGGCTGGAGTCTTCATTCTTGAAGCGGGAGAGCACTTCCGAGTTCACGACGATGACCATGTCACCGATGGTGTCGCGGTATTTCTGGATGCAGGCGTAGATCTGACGCTGAATTTCCACGCTCATGGTCATCACGGATTTGATGCGTCCGCGGCCGGAGCAGTACGGGCAGGGATCGTGAACAGATTCCCGCAGGCTTTCGTTGAGGCGCTGGCGGGTCATTTCCATCAGGCCGATGGGAGTGATTTGGAGTACCTGGGTTTTAGCCTTGTCACGTTTCAGGCGTTCCTTCATGGCCTTGTAAACGGCCTGCTGGTCCTTCCTGTGGCGCATGTCGATGAAGTCCACTACCACCAGGCCGCCGATGTTGCGCAGGCGGAGCTGGCGGGCGATTTCATAGGCCGCTTCCAGGTTGGTGTCCAGAATGGTTTTATCCAGGTCCTTGGTTCCCTTGTTGCGCCCGGTGTTGACGTCGATGGCGATCAGAGCCTCCGTTTCGTCAATGACCAGGTAGCCGCCGCAAGGCAGCAGCACCTGGCGCTGGAACGCCTCGTTGATCTGCTTTTCAATACCCAGTTCTTCAAAAATGGGCGTGCGCACGGGGAAGTGCTGGATGTGGCGCTTGGCGCGGCGGGAAATCTTGCCGGCAATGGAGCGCATGTGTTCCGTGGTTTCTGAATCGTCGCAGATGATGTTATCCACGGTGTCCGTCAGGAAGTCGCGGGCGGTGCGTTCAATGAGGTCCGGTTCCTTGTACACGCACACGGGAGCCGGGTTGGCCTCTTTCTTTTCTTCCACGGAGTACCATTGTTCCAGCAGCATGGCCAGGTCCCGGACGAAGTGGCGGTAGCGCTGCCCTTGGGCGACGGTGCGCATGATGATGCCCATGCCGTCCGGCACATTCAGCTTCTGCATGATCTGGCGCAGGCGCAGGCGTTCCTTCGGGTCTTCGATCTTGCGGGAGATACCGAATTGGTCTGTGAAGGGCATCAGGACGAGGTAGCGCCCGGCCAGGGAGACGTTGGTGGTGACGCGCGGGCCTTTCGTGCCGATGGGGCCCTTGGTGACCTGCACCATGATTTCAGACCCGATGGGGTAGATGTCCGGAATGTCCTTGGAGGTGATTTTGCGCTGCTGCTTCTTGGGACGGCCTTCGCGTTCGATTTCTTCCAGGCTGGAGTCCAGAGCGGCGGGCAGGGCGTCCCAGAAGTGGAGGAACGCGTTTTTTTCCTGGCCGATGTCCACGAACATGGCCTTGAGGCCCGGTTCTATGTTTTTGACGCGGCCCTTGAAGATGCCGCCTACGATGTTGTCTTCGCCTTCGCGCTCGATGGTGTATTCTTCCAGCACGCCGTTTTCCAGAAGGGCTACGCGGCGTTCGAGTTTTTCGGCATTGATGATGATTGTTGAGCCTTCCATGGGATCACATGATCCGAAGCCGAAGGCTCTTTTGATTTTTTTAAGCATTTTTGTAAACACGGGGTGTGAGTAAGCTAGGGTGTGCTATTGCCCGTAATGTTTCCGGAAGGCCATTTCCCGGCGGGAGTGGCTGGAATGAAAGTCTTGGCAGGGGCCGGAAAGGAATCATGGCGGGCAGGTGCGTTTGACCGGATGCGGCAGGATGGAAGCGGAGGGCCGGACGAATGGTGCCGGCTCTGCCGGATTCAGTCTTCCGCATCCGTAACATTAGTGAAGAAGTCCAGTTCCTGAAGGGCTTTTCCCGTCCCTTCCGCAACTGCGCTGAGCGGATCTTCCGCGATGTGGATAGGCAGGCCGGTCTGCTCGTGAAGGAGCTGATCCAGTCCGCGCAGCAAGGCGCCTCCGCCGGCCAGAACAATCCCCCGGTCCACGAGGTCGGCGGCTAGTTCGGGGGGGCAGCGCTCCAGAGTCGTGCGCACGGCGTCAACGATGGTGTTGAGTTGTTCCGTGAGTGCTTCCCGCACTTCTTCAGAGCGGATGGTCACTGTCTTGGGAAGGCCCGCGACCAGGTCGCGGCCCTTGACCTCGATAGAGAGTTCCTGTGGCAGAGGATAGGCGGAGCCGATGCGGATTTTGATATCCTCGGCGGTGCGTTCCCCGACCATGAGATTGTAGGTCCTCCTCATGTAGGAGATGATGGCGTCGTCCAGTTCATCCCCTGCGCAGCGCACGGAACGGCTGTAAACGATGCCGGAAAGAGAGATGAGGGCCACTTCCGTGGTGCCCCCGCCGATGTCCACGATCATGTTGCCGGCGGCTTCCTGAACGGGAAGGCCTACGCCGATGGCAGCCGCCATCGGTTCCTCAATCAGGTGCACGCGCCGCGCGCCCGCCGCTTCCGCGGATTCCTTGACGGCCCTGCGCTCCACTTCCGTGATGCCGGAGGGGATGGCGATGAGCACGCGCGGCTTGATCAGGTAGTACCTGGCCGTAGCCTTTTTGATAAAGTAGCGGAGCATTTCCTCCGTGATGTAGAAGTCGGCAATGACGCCGTCCTTCAGTGGCCGGATGGCCGTGACGGAACCGGGGGTACGGCCCAGCATGCGCTTGGCTTCGTCCCCCACGGCCAGTACCTTGTCCCCCTTGACGGCTACGACGGAGGGCTCGCGCAGGACGATGCCCTGGTCCTTGACGTTGACCAGCGTATTGGCTGTGCCCAGGTCAATGCCAATGTCATAGGAGAACAGTTTGACAATTTTCTGAAAGAAAGATGACATAAAAAAACTAGTGGATAAAGGCGGGCGTCCCGGTCTAACCCAGGGGGAGCCATGCTTTTTCCTTTTCACGGGACTGAAAGTCTGACCCCCGGAGCCGGGGCTGCGGAACGGTTCCGCACAGGACGAATTGACTATGAAAAAACATGCCAGTCAGGTCAAGCGGAAGATGCCTGATGACGTATGTATTTGCATTATCAGCAAGGATGTATTATAGGGGTGAAAGACCCGCACGGATTTTTCCGTAAAAAGTCTTTGCAATAGAAACATCCCATTTATTATTTATGAATATCTCTCCTGTTTTTTTGGCGGCCGCAGTTTTGTCCGGAGCCATGTCCGCGCATGCGGACCAGAAAAACGCCGCCGAGGAGGCAGCTTCCTCCACAGGCCAGTATTCCGTAGCCGGGGCGCTCCGGCTGCCGGAACAGACGACCAAAAGGCATGTGTACGGCATGAACGTAGGCTGGAAGTTTTTCAAGGGGAAGAATGTTCCGCAAGGGGTGACCGGAGCGGATTTTGACGATTCCTCCTGGCAGTCCGTGAATCTTCCCGACGGCATCGAATTGCTGCCGGAAGAGGCCAGCGGCTGTTCCAATTACCAGGGACCGGTCTGGTACCGGAAGACGTTTACGGCGCCTGCCGATCTGAAGGGCAGGAGAAATACCCTGTATTTTGAAGGCATCATGGGGAAGAGCGAGGTATGGGTGAACGGCGAGAAGGCCGCAGAACATTTAGGCGGGTATCTTCCCGTCATCGTGAATTTGGACAAGTGGCTGAAGCCGGGCCAGAAGAACGTCATCGTCGTGAAGGCGGACAATTCCAACGACGGTTCCTATCCTCCCGGCAAGCCCCAGGAGAGTCTGGATTTTGCCTATTTCGGCGGCATTTACCGTGATGCGTACCTGATTTCTACGGGACCCGTTTACATCACGGACCCGAATGAAGCGGGGACCGTGGCTGGCGGCGGTATCTTTTTCCGAACGCAATCCCTTGATCCCCGCACCCGGAAAGGAAAGACAGCGGTGAAGGTGCAGGTAGCCAACAATACGGACAAGGAACAGAAGGTGCGCGTGCAGGCACTGATGACGGACCCCAAGGGCGTGGATCCCGTGGGGGAGACGGCTCCCCTTGTGATTCCGCCGCATTCCACGGGTGAAGTGGA
The DNA here is from genome assembly GCF_036417355.1 of Akkermansia sp. RCC_12PD. Classification (NCBI taxonomy): domain Bacteria; kingdom Pseudomonadati; phylum Verrucomicrobiota; class Verrucomicrobiia; order Verrucomicrobiales; family Akkermansiaceae; genus Akkermansia; species Akkermansia sp. RCC_12PD. Next base: position 1,698,331 of record NZ_CP143889.1, read on the forward strand.
TATTCCCCTGGTGATTTCCAATGTGAGGCCGTGGTCTCCGGATAATCCCAATTTGTACACGCTGAGCGTGGAGGTCTGGAAGGCCGACGGAGGAACGGATGCCAAGAATCCGGCCCATTTGCTGGACAACCGTTCCATGAGGGTGGGTATACGGACTGTGGAAATTACGGAGAAAGGTCTGGTGCTGAACGGTTCCCTGTTCCCGGAAAAATTGATCGGGGGCAACAGGCACCAGGATTTCGCCCGGCTGGGCAATGCCGTACCCAACAACCTGCAATGGCAGGATGCCGTGAAACTGAGAAAGGCGGGCATGCGCGTTATCCGCAGTGCCCATTATCCCCAGGATCCGGCTTTCATGGATGCCTGCGACCGTCTGGGACTGTTTGTCATCGTCGCTACGCCGGGATGGCAGTTCTGGGGCAAGGGGCCTTTTGCGGACCGGGTATATGATGATGTGCGCCAGATGGTGCGCCGCGACCGGAACCACCCCTCCGTAATGATGTGGGAGCCCATTCTCAATGAGACCCATTATCCGAAAGATTTTGCCAAGAAAGTCCGTGACCTGGTGCATGAGGAATACCCGTATCCGGGGTGCTATACCGCTTGCGATGCGGTGGCCCAGGGCAGCGAACATTATGAAGTGCTTTATGCCCATCCCTCCACGGGAGACAAGCACTGGTCCATCAAGGAGCGGAAAAACAACAAGCCTTATTTCACCCGGGAATTCGGGGACAACGTGGATACCTGGTCCGCCCATAATTCCACCTCCCGCGTGGCGCGCCATTGGGGGGAGGTTCCGATGATGGTTCAGGCCCTGCACTACCTCAAGACGTCCTTCCCCTATACTAACTATGATACCTTGAACGCCGCTCCGGCCTACCACTTCGGCGGCTGCCTGTGGCATCCGTTCGATCATCAGCGCGGCTACCATCCGGATCCCTTTTACGGCGGCATTCTGGATGCCTTCCGCCAGCCGAAGACGTCCTATTACGCCTTCATGTCCCAGCGGCCCCAGAAATCCCAGAACGAACTTGGTTCCGGTCCCGTGGTTTACATCGCCAATGAATGTACCCCGTTTTCTCCGGAAGACGTCACGGTATTTTCCAATTGTGATTCTGTGCGTCTGAGCGTCAACGGAGGAGCTCCGGTAGAAAAGAAGGTGGGTTCCTATTCCAGCGGCCTCAAGCGCGTGCCCGTCGTCTTCCCGAAGGCGTGGGATTTCATGGAAAACAAGAAGCTTGCCCGCGCCGGGAAGGAAGGTGCGGTGAAGCTGGTAGCGGAAGGCCTGATTGGCGGGAAGGTAGTGACCAGGCATGAGGTGCGTCCGTCCCGGCGTGCGGAGAAAATCCGCCTGCGCCTGGACCGGGAGGAAGGGGTGGAAGGGGTGGAATTGTCCGCGAACGGTTCCGACGTGTTTGCCGTGGTGGCGGAAGTCACGGACAGCCGCGGAACGGTGAAGCGCCTGAATGATGAAGAGATCGTTTTTTCCATCGAGGGGCCGGCCGAGCTGCTGACGGATTCTCCGGACGGCACGCTGGTTCAGCCTGTCAAGTGGGGGTCCGCCCCGGCGCTGGTGCGCCTGGGAACGCAGCCCGGCACCGTGACGGTGAAGGCTTCCGTGAAGCATCCCGGTTCCCAGAAGCCCGTTTCCGGCGTGTTGAAGTTTGACACGAAGGCCTCCGGGCTGAAGATGCTTTTCCAGGAAGATGCCGTAGGCAAGTCCCGAAAAGGCGGAAAGGCCCAGCCTTCCTCCGCGGGAACTGCCTCCGAACGGGAAGAGGCCCTTCAGCTGGAGTTGGAAAAGGTCCGTCACGAACTTAATAATTTGCGCAATGACAAGGTAAGCCGCCAGCAAAGCCACTTTGAATAACAGAAAGCGTTCGTTATGCTGAGAGAGAAAATAGTCCGTAACTGCATGTTCCTGCTCCGGGTGGGGATGGGAGGCTTTTTTCTTTTTGTGGCAGGGCGCAAGCTCCTTCATCTGGACCAGCTCCAGACAACCATAGACCGTTTCTCCATTTTCCCGGAGGCCTGGGGGCATCCCCTGGCTTCCCTGGGGGTGGCGTGTGAAATCGTGGTGGGCCTGGGGCTTCTGTTCCGCAGGACCTGCTCCGGAGCCGCTCTGCTGGGCAGTGCGCTGACGTTTACGTTTGTGGCCCTTTTTGTCCAGGGATGGATCAGGGGGCTTTCCCTTTCCTGCAACTGCATCGGGGTGGAGCGGGAAGTGACCAGCTATCCTTTTGAAGTGGCATGGCGGCTGGGTCTGTTTGCCCTGATGCTGGTTATCCTGTGGAGCTCCAGCCGGAAGGGGAAAACCTACTTCAACGTTACCCGGCTGGATTTCAGCGAAATGTAAGGCAGGCCATCCGGGAGAAAGGGCACGGGTTTCCGGTGGCATCCGTTTCCGGCGGAGTGTATCTGTACCGCCCAGGTGCGCCGGCTCACGCCTTGTGTGGTTGAAAAGCGTTCCGGAACATGGTGGAGGGGAATCCTCCTTCTCCGGAAACATGTCCTTTTTGAAATACAAGGCAATAAAAAACCGCCTGCCGGAAAAACGGCAGGCGGCTTGATAGAAAAAACGTGTGTTGATCAGGCTTCCTGGGAAGCTTCTTCCTGCACCTGTACCACGCGGAAAGGCACGCGGGAGGCCAGTTCTCCGTCCACCGTCAGGTCGATGGAGTAGTTGCCCGGCTTTTCAAAGCGCAGGCCCTGGAAGTTCATGATCAGGTTGCGGGTGAAGAAGGAGGCGCCTTCCGGGAAGGCGGGCACCGGGAAGTTGATCTTGATGGGCATGCGTTCCTTGTCCAGCGGCGTGCCGTCGGCGTCAACGATGCTCAGACCCAGTTCATGGTTGCCTTCGTCTTCAGGGGTGAGGCAGATGCGCAGGGCAACGGCGCAAACGGGATGCACTACCGGGAACTGGCGCGCGACCAGGGAATCGAACCCGCCCTGAATGCAAAGTTTGCCCTGGTAATCGGCGGCGAAGTCACAAAGAGTAGAAACTAAAATATCCATGTTGTGATAATGTTGGTGTATTTTGACCCGCTTTCATTTGAAAGGCGAGGAATATTGGACAGAACTATACTTACGCCGGACCTATTGCAAGATAAAGGTGCAGAAAATATTGTCATTTCTCCGGGAAAGTCCGGTTCCGCTTGAGGTGGTGCGGGAATCCCTGTACTACTGGTGCAGGCAACGCGTTCGCTGGCATGATCCGATGGTTTTTTGACATACCCTCCAAGCTGATCCACTGGAGGTTGAATCTGGTCAGAACACTGGGCGCCTATGTTCCGTGGCTGCGCCGGGATGACGGGTCCATGAAGATCCACGCCGGAACGCTGGTGGACCTGTTCGCTACCATTTTGAGCGGCCGCCGCCACTTGAGCGCGCGGGATGCGGACGCCGCCCTGGATATTCTGCGCTACACTTTCCCGGAAGTGGAGCACCGCTGGCTTTCCAACCGGTTTGAACGGTCCATGCGCGCCAGCCTGACGGTGGAGGACGTGCTGGCGTCCGCCGCCTCCGGCCGGGATGAAACGGAGCGCATGGCGATTGCCCTGGAAGTGCTTTCCCTGCTCATCAATACTGGAGACCCCAGGATGACCGGGGAGCTGTTTGATCAAGTGACGTACGGGCTTGAACTGCCGGGAGCGGCCAACCATTTAAGGCAGCTTCTGATGACTCCGGATGTGGAGGCCCAGGAACCGGCCTACAGCGTGAGTTTTTCATCCGGAATCGGCGGAGAGGTGTCTCTCCCGGAGTCCGACCAGGGGATCTCCTTCCGGCTGATCCGGTGTTCCCGCCTGGTGCTGGTGGTTAACGACGGCTCCAAGTCCATCGTGGTGCGCGGGCGGCATTTGGCCACCGGCGGAGTGATGCCGCTGACCAACGGACAGGTGGTGCTGCTGCCTTCCGGGCCGCTGAGTTTTGAGGATTTCGCTTTTTTCCTGGATTGCAAGCGTTCCGGCAAGCAGGAAGTCTGCTATCTTGTCCTGGACAACGGTTCGCTCCAGATCAGCCGCATGAGGTCCAGAGCCAGCGCGGTGCGCGTGAGCATGGGGCTGGCCTGCGAGGTGGAGGTGCTGAGGCCGGAGGTGGAGTTTGTGGTGGACGGCCACCGGCTGTATCCCGGAGAAAGTGTCAGGATGGAATATTATTCCTCCTTCACGCTGGATGGGGAAGGCCCTTTTTCGATGGGGGAGATGCAGAACGCCCTGTCCGACATCGGACGCCGCTTCCGCCTGGACCCCGGCACCCGCAAGCTGCGCGTGACCAACATGCCGGAAAAGGCGCGCAAGGGGGATATGCTGCTGACTCCGGGGCTGGCAGCCGGAGTAGTGCTGGAGGTGTCTTTTTCCAGCGCTACCAATTCCGGCTGGCTGGAGGTGATGGAGGCGTCCATGCCTCTGTGGATCAACGGCAGGATTGTCAAGGGCCGGATGTCTTTAAAGGACGGGGACGTGGTGCACCTGAATTCCTACCATGCCCTGCGCTGCCGGTTTTCCGCCGGGGTGCTGGATGAAGAGTACCACGCCATCAGGACGCTCAGCGTGGAGGGCGTGACCAAGGAATTCCGGCGCTCCGGACGCGTTCTGGATAATATCGACCTGAGCGTGAAGCGCGGAGAAATGGTGTGCATTTTGGGGCCCAGCGGGTCCGGGAAAAGCACCCTGCTGGCCATGATGGCGGGGCATCTGCCGCCCACGCGCGGATGCATCCGCTACAACAACCAGCTCCTGTACAGCGCACCGGAACTGGTGCGCCCCTATATTGCCTTCATTCCCCGGGAAGACATTTTGGACGCCGCCATGAGCGTCTCGGAACACATCGCCCAGGCTACCATCATACGGAGGCCGCGCCTGACGCGCTCCGGCCGTGCCAGGAGGGTGAACGCCATCCTGAAATTCCTGGGGCTGACGCACATCGCTTCCCGCCGCGTGGGGGAAATGAATGCGCGCACCATTTCCGACGGGGAGAGAACGCGCCTGAACCTGGGGCTTGACCTGGCAGGCATTGCGGACGTGTTCCTGCTGGACGAGCCCATTAGCGGCCTTTCCACCTCGGATGCCAAGCTGGTCATGCAGACCCTGCAGAACATGAGCCGCGACAAGATGGTGATCGCCACGATGCACCGCCCCAGCACGGCCATTCTGAACCAGTTCAACAAGGTGCTGGTGCTGGACCACGGCGGCCAGATGGCCTACTGGGGTGATGTGCCGGGCATGATGCGCTATTTCCGGAAGGCGGCCGTGGACATGTCCATAGACGTCTCGGAAGAGTCCCGGACCGCCGGAGGTGCGGATTACGTATTTGAGGTGCTGGAAGCCCCCCTTTCCTGGCACGACCGCCGCCGCAGGCAGCATCCGCGGCTGTGGCAGGAACGCTTTGAGGGCTACCGTTTCCGCAACGTGATGGGGCACCATCATGAAGGAGGCGCCCCCAGGACGCTGTATGAAGGCACGCTGGAGTTTCCTCCCGCTCCCCGCCGCAGCGTGATGCAGCTGTGGCGGCTTTTCCGCATCTGGGCCGTACGCACGTTTCTGGGGCGCGTCCGGAGCCGGATGGGGCTGTACACCATGCTTCTGGAAGGTCCCGTGCTGGCCCTGCTGATTTCCCTGACGCTGCGCGCTTCCTCCAGTCCGGAATACACGTTTGCCACGGCTCTTCACATTCCGTCCTATCTGTTTCTGGCGACGATCGTAGCCATGTTCTTTGGCCTGACCGGGGCGGCCAGCGAGGTGCTCAAGGACCGTGCCCTGCTCAAGAGAGAAAGCAATTCCAAAGTGTTCGTGACCGGTTACGTTCTTGCCAAGGCGCTGGTGCTGACAGGGCTGTCCGCCGTGCAGTCCGCCCTGTTCCTGTGGGTGGGGAACGCCATTCTGGAAATCCATGAAATGTTTCTGGTTTACCTGGGGACGATGACTCTGACGGCCTTTATCGGTGTAAGCCTGTCCCTGCTTGTCTCCGTCTTTGCCAAAACGGAGCGCGCGGCGCTCAACATGGTGCCGCTGCTGCTGATTCCCCAGATTCTGATGGCCGGGGCCATCGTGCATTTTGATGAAATGAACCAGTTCATTCCCTGGTCCGCCCACCGCACGGACGAGCATGGCCGCCTCAAGCCGGGCCGCGTTCCCCTGGTGGCGGAGTTTTGTCCCCTGCGCTATTCCTTTGAAATGATGGTGGTGGACCAGGCCTCCAAAAACGTCTGGGAAAAGGAACGGGAAACCATTCAGGAAAAAGTGGATGAACTGAAGGCCAAGCCCCAGTTGAGCAACCGTGAATTTGAGGAGTTCAAGCTGCTCAAGCTGGCGCTGCTGCACATTTCCGCCATTGGCGCGGAGGATCCGGAACAGGCGAAAGATGCCGTGCGAACCGTCCGGCGCGCCGCCATCGACGGTTCGGAAAAAAGCTACAAGCGGACGATCTCCGAGCTGGAGCAGAAGGGAAAAGGCAAGCCTTCCGTCAAGTCGTTCTATGTCAACGACCGCATTGTGATGCTGGATGAGTCCGCGGAAATTCAGCGGGTCAGCCGGGATACGCTGGACCGCCCGGAGATTTTCCTGGCGCGCCGCCAGCCTCTGCCGTGGGGCAATTCCGGGAAGGCTCCGGATGATCCTGGCTATAGCGCGGACGAAGGGACGGTGCCCACGCCGTGGAAGGACTCCGTGTTCCTGTTTCTGATGGGAGCCGCACCTCTCTTCGTGACGGGACGCGTAATCAAAAGGCGGCTGGAGAAAGCGGGCTAGCTTTTCTCCGGAGACGGGCCATGATGGCGGCAGTGTTTGTTTGCGGATGTTGTTTCAGACAGGAAAAACAGGTTTTGCATTCTTTCCCGTGTTCCTGGATGACGGGCCGCCGGCGGTTTTCCCTTTCCCCTTCTTTTGTCCGTGGCGTTTCGGGGCGGCAGACGCTGCGAAGATATGAATCCCCGCAGTTATTTTATTGACGTTTACGGAAGAAACACTATTTTAGAAAAAACTTATTTTTCCATGATGTCTGCCCGTTTATTCAATAAGTATTCTCTCTCTTCTCTGTCTCTGGCAGCATTGTCTGTCGGATTTCTGTCCTGCGGAGGCAGCGGCGATACTGGGGAAGGGGATTGTCTGCCGACCGGGAGCAGACTGGACATGGTAGTGCCGATTACGGATGAAGTAAACCCGGAAAATCGCGGTGATCTGACTATTCAGTTGACGGGCAATGGCTCCGATCTCCCGTTGGCGAAGATCCAGGGAGCGGCGGCCAGTCCTGCGATTCCTGCGGAGACCCACATGATCTACAGGAGACCGAGTGCCGAGAAAGCTTCCCTGAAAGGAAACTTCGTAATAGCCCAGGGACAGATTACCCTGCCCGGTCCGATTGTGGTGATTTTTTATGGCTCCGTCCAGGTGGATATGGATATTACGTACCAGGCTTCCACAAAGCATGAAGATACGAGCGGCACATGCACGGGGTTCGTTCGCTTCATAGGCGCCGTGCAGGAGGGCGGCGGGGCCGTTGCCGGAACCCCGTGGTCCGGAACGACCGGCAACGTGTACTACCACCCCACCGGCAATTGATTGGTCATCTCCTCAAGTGGCCCATGAGTCACAGATTTTATATTCAAAGTGCGGTGGTTCGCAAAGGACTTCCGCGCTTTTTCTTTTACAGGGAAATATGTTGAGAACGTGGAAGAAATCCTGCCTGACGGCATTGCCATGCGTCTTCGCATTCAGCCAGCTGCATGGAGCCGTGATGGATTCCGTCCCGGATGCGGGCAGGGAAGCCCCTGTTGCCGCACAGGACTGCTATATCAATGCATTCAAGGCCAAGATCGTGCCCGAGAGGATACGCTCGTTCGCCATGCCGGCGGACGGGATTGTCAGCAACTGGATTCCGGCGGAAGGGAGGGTCCGGAAGGATGCCATCATTGCTACGGTCAATGAGGACGAGATCGAGATGGAGCGCAGAGATCTGGAAGTCAAGATTATGAAGGATCGCATCGCCAAGAAGGAAGAACTGTCCGAACTGGAAAAGCAGCTGGAGGAGATGAAGTTCTATTCCTCCCTGTCCCGGGAAGAAAGGGAGTATGCCAGCAAACAGCCGGAGGGGGGGCAGAAAGCGGAGCAATCCCTGAAGGAAAAAATAGAGCTGGTCAAGAAGGAGTTGACCATGGTGGAAGACAAGCCCAGGCTGGAGTTCCGCAAGAAGGAGGAAAAGTACATCCTCAGAATGCCCTTTGACGGCAAGCTGCAGTACCAATTCTCCTTTCCGCGGGACGACAGCACGTCCCTGTATCTGGATGCGGCATCTTCCATTGCGACCGTTTGTGATGATTCCGCCTATTATATTACCATTTCCATTACCGATCCCGATCTGACCAGGCTCCCTCCGGAATCCCTGTATCTGGCAGTGCCCATGAGCGACGGGTCCTCTCTGAAGGGAACGTTTGCTTTCAAGCGTGTGGAAAAGAACACCTCCAGCGGGGGGGATTTGCTGGCCTACTTTTTCCGCCTGCCTCCGGAAGAGCATGAGCGGGCACATGCCATGCTGGGCTCCAATTGTACGGCCAGGCTTTATTATTCCCCCCCCGGAGAGGTAATCCGCCTTAATAAAATCCGGCTGGCTTCCAGTCCGGAAGGGAGAAAATGCTCCTCCTGGCAGGAACTTCTGGAAAAGATGCATCCCGATCTGGAGCTGGTCGTGAGCGGTGAAACGGAATTGATTGTTCGGAAAAAATGAAATTGGAATGTGAATCCGTCTGGTTCAGCTATTCGAACAAGCAATGGATTTTTGAGAATTACAACAGGGTTTTTTCTTCCGGAATCACTATTTTAAAGGGATATTCCGGATGCGGGAAGACTACGCTGCTGAAAATTCTGGCCGGTTATCTGCGGCCCCAGCGGGGGAGGGTGCTTACCCCCCGCCGCGCGTCCCTGACGGATGCGCTTTACCGCCGCAAGGAGGTGAGCTACATGTTCCAGGGCATCAACCTGCTGCCTCTGGCAACGGTGGAAAGAAATCTTCAGCTATGCGCGGAAATGGCCATGCTGCCGAGAAAGCAGTGGAAGCGCAGGGCAGATGACCTGGTGGAAAGGCTGGGTTTGGAGTCCCTGCGCCACAAGAAGGCCGGAAGCCTGTCCGGCGGGCAGGCCCAGCGCGCCGCCCTGGCCCGGACATTGATGAAGGATTCCGATATTCTGCTGCTGGATGAACCTACTTCCGGACTGGATGACGGCAACACGGAGATCATCAAAAAACTGATCAGGGAGTATCCTGCCGACAAGATTTGCATTCTGAGTACGCATGATTCACGCCTTTTTGATCTGACTCATGAAATCATTGATTTTAATCAGCCTGTATCTCTTTAAGGATACGCTTCACCGTTGGAAGGAAAGGCCGGCCAGCCCTCTTTCCCGGGTACTCGTTGCGTTTTTTCTTTCCTTGTGCGCTCTTTCCTTTCTTGCGAATTACGTTCTTTCCTCCAAAATGCTGCATGATGAGATCAGGAAGAACGGAGCGGACCTGATCATGGTTTTTGATACCGTGCGTGAGGGAGAGGCCTCCAAAAGAAATCTGCTCCAGCACGAACTGCCTCTCCTGCACGGCTGCGACGTTCTGGCCCTGAAGGACTCCCCGGCCGGGTTTGCCAGGGTGGGGAAGCCCGCTTTCCCTATTTTGGAATACAACATGGAGTCCTGCGCTTTTCTTGCCGATCTGGAGTTGGAGGCGCATCCTGTCGTCCTCCTGTTTAATCCCGGCAGGAGTCCGCTGCATCCGGGGCCGTGCGTGGTATCCATCGGAGATTTTGATTTTTCCCTGAATGCCTCCCCGCTTCCGGAAAACCATTTGCTGGGGAAGCTGTATCCTTCCGGAGTGATTTTGACCCCGGAGGGTGCTTTCAATTCCGGATTGGATTCCCCCATGAGCAATTACCGTTATGTCATCCGGGTGCATGAGATGACCGCAGCCAATATCCAGAGCATTGAGGAGACGCTGAACAACATTGTACGCTATGACGGGAGCATGACGATAGTCCAGACGCACGTGGGACTCCTGAAGAGGCTGGAAGTTCTGATGAGCAACCAGATGGAATGCCGGATGGGTTTTTCCATCGGCATTGCGGTTATCGTGGGGATTCTTCTGACTGCCCTGGCTTCCATGGAATTCCGCCAGAACGAATATGTTTATACCCTGATGAAAAGTTTCGGGGTGCGGCCTGTCCTTCTGATCCTCACATTCATTGTTGAGAATATTTTCCTGATAGGCATTTCCTTTGCCGGAGCCGTATGGGCTTTCATGAAGACGCAGAAGATCGTCCTCGGAGAGTTTTTCAAATTGGGCGATACCGTTCTGACGTATGCCGATATACGGCAGGATTTGTGGCTTCTGGGCGTTTCCCTTTTAGGATGCGTGCTGTTTTCTTCCATTCCGGTCGCATTCTCCGCCTATCGCCCCATCGGAAAGGTTTTGAAATAGGCCGCATACAGGTAAATTCCGTTGTTTGGGAAAGGAGACACAGGTTCTGTTCCCTGCAGGAGGATGGAAAGGAATCGGGATAAGGAGTTTTGGGGCTTTGCCCTTCTCCGGCGATAGGTTGGACGTTGGAATGTCCGTTTTTCCATGATCCGGTCCGGATTATCCGGCCAGACTGCACCGTACAGGATTAAAGACGGGTATTGCCAGGGAGAGTGCCCTTCCCTGTTTTTAGGGAGGACTTTTCCGCCATGAAAAAACCCGCAGAGATATCCGCGGGTTTTTTGGAAAGAACAGGAAGGATGAGCTGTTAATTCGGTAAATAGAATTTCGTAATCGTTCCGGGGCGGTCCGTGACGGCAGGGTCGGCAAAGTAAATATCGGATACGGCGCATGTGGCGCTTCCGGTTCCCTTGGTGACGTTTTGGACATTGGTCATGACCATGTAGCAGGGGAAAGCTTCTTCCCCATCCCTGTTGGTGTACCAGTAAAAGGATACTTCACTTGCAGTGTCGTCCGCGGGAACGTAGCCTCTGACGTGCATGGATGCGTTGCTTGGGCTTCCGCTTTCGCCGGAATAAATGGTGGCGTTCTGTGCGGAAATCACATTAAAGCTAAAGACGTATGAGACTTCTCTGCCTTCCGGGTCTTCCAGGGAAACGGTTACAGTGCGGGCGGTGCCCACAGGAAGATAGATTTCTTCCGTTTTGCTGGAACCGCCGCAGCCCGTAAGCGCCGAGATGCATAATACAGAAGGGAGCAACAAGGAAGTCAGGATGCAAAAACGGGTATTCATATGGATGAGAAATGTCGTGAATTATATCGAGGAAGGGGAGGATTAGTTGTTATAGAAAACGGTGATGTCCGCCGTGACATTGTTGAGAGTTTCCATCTCCGCTCCTGCGGGTTGGGATGAAAGGGTGGCTCCTTCCCCTCCTGCCACTGCATGCGTGGACTGGTCAAATTCGAGAGAAGGTATGTCCAGGGAATAGGCGGTAGTATTGTTGGTGCCCTGGGTCCAGCGCAGATTCAGGTGAGCGGTATTATCGCCTGTTTTGTAGTACACCACGGTGGGGGCGCCGTTCCATAAGGCAATTTGACTTCCTCTGGTGGTGAGCACGGATTGCCCGGTGGTGTCAGTGATTAACTCAAAGATGTTCGGGAACGATGAAGCCGTTATGCCCAGCGAAATGGATACCGTGGTACCGTTAAGCGTCGTGGGGGCACTGCCGCTGCCGCTGCTGCTTCCGCCGCATTGGGTGAGAAAGAGGAGTCCTAGGGAGCAGCAAGCCATGGAGATGGTTTGAAAAAGAGGGCACATAACAACTAACTGGATAATATTTATTGCGCAGACTGTGGTATTTCCTATGGTTTGTCAAGGAAGGAAATCTGGAAAATGAAAGACACAGGAAAAGGCCTTGATGGAAAAGACGGAGCCGGAGCCGCCTCCAGCCCTTTTTTCCTTTCCAGCCCTAGTTCCTTTCCCGGATCTGTCGTGTTGGTGCTTGACTTTTCAGGGGCAGAAGTTATGAAACGAACACCCTCATGCTTTTTTTCTCCCCGGTTTCCCGCCTTTTCCGGAGGCCATTCAGAGCGGCCTGGTTGAAGGGCGCATTGTGTTCCTGCATTTGCGCCTCCGTCTGGACTTCCTGTTCCGTGGACAAGCACATGGAAAGAAAGGCGGGAGAGTTGATGGACCGTATGGCCGCTATTCCCGATTGGAATCGGCTTCCCAGAAAGGAGATTTCATGGGACCAGGCCATGGCCTGCATGATGGAGGGGAATTTGGATTTGAAGCGTTCCGAACAATCCCTCAGGACGACGGAGCGTGCGGTCGTCAATGTATTTACCCAAATTATCCCGGGTGTAAACCTGGACTGGATGCTGACGAAGGAGCTGAGCGAACTGAGCCGGGTGACGGCACAGGATGTGGAGTACAATACCAACATTCTGTTCAATATGCCGTCTCTGACCCAGATTCCCTTTGACTATTATTCCGCCAAATCCGCCGTTTATACGGCCCAGAAGACGCTGGAAATGAAAAAAAGGGAGCTTGTGTCCCGCCTGTACCGGCAGGTGCTTTCCTATCAAAATGCGCGTATCAGTTACAGGAACCGGCTAAATTCGCTGCCTTATAACGATGACGGGATTCAGAAGAAGATAGCGGAACAGGAACTGGAGAAAAGCCTGGATGATATTTCCGAGGGATTCGCCACGCTTATGGGGAATATGGAGGCCCGGTGGCTTGTGAGGCCCGAAACGATGCCCAGGCTGGACTGGGGAAAATACAAGTCCGCCGCACGCCATTTGGACCTGCTGGTGGTAACTATGGTCGCCATGGAGCTGGAAGCGTCCAGATTGCAGGTGCTGAATGCCAAAATGAAGTTTTTCCCGTCCGTGGATATCAATTTTTACAGCCCCACCCTGTTTTCCAGTACGGGCGGCACGTATCAGGGCTTTTTTGCCGGAGGAGGGGACATGCAGGTGAATATGAGCCTGCGGGAAGAGCTGGATACTCGCCTGATCTCGTGGTTCCAGTATAAGACGGCCAAGGAGAATCATGATTTGATGCAGAAAAAGGTTCTGATGGATTTGCAGCAAAGGCGCATCAAGGTGGCCGCGCTGATGGAGAGCCGGAGAAGGTTTGAGATCTGGAAGCAGGTGATTCTGAAAGAAATTGAGTTCAAGAAATCCCGCATGGCTTTTTCCGGCAAGGAGTATCTGGAACAGCGGAAGGATATTAAAACGATGTATGAGAACCTGGATTCCGAAACTGCGAAAAATGCGGAAGTGGAAGCGGCCCTGATCATGGAGTACGGGTGGTTGAAGTAGGCGGTGCGCCGGAGGGATGGGTGCTGTGTGACTGCGGCGTCTTACTCTCTTGAAGCCCTCCCATGCTTGTGCTACGGTACAGACATGCAAAAAGTTCGGCAGCCTGTGGGCATGGCGTTGATGATTCTGGCTTTCCCGGAGGCCATTTATGGCGTGTTTCCCTGGGGACTGGCCGTGGGCGGCGTGTTGTTCCTGTTAGGGCTGATTGTGGCCGTGGGGCGCTTTTCCGCGATTGTGTGGTCCTGGTGCCTGTTTTCCCTGGGCGTTTATCTGGCAGCCCCTTTTATCTGGATGTGGAATCCGGATTATTTTTTCAGCAGCAGCTTTGACTACCTGGCCCTGGCGTGCCTGGTGGGAAGCCTGGTGCTTCTCGCCATTCGTTTTGCCGTCGTGCCCGTGTTGTGGCCGAAGGTGGTCCGCCACTTTGTGGAAGGGGGCCCCACCTTGGAAGACCTGGCCCCGGAGAAGGGGAAGACGGTTGCCGAATTGAGGAAGGGCGTCATGAGCAGGAAGGTGAACTTCCTGTTCGGCCATGCGGACAAGGAACTGGTGGAAAAGTGGGGCAGGATCGCCCAGAGCATCGCCGCGCTGTCCAAAAGCCGGAAACGGCTGACCATTTATGTGACGGCAGCCCTGCTGGTCTGGCCGCTGGCCGTGTTTCTTCTTTCCGGCGGCATGGGTGGGGCGCTGGACCGCGACATTGACCGCATGTGGGAAACCAAGCCGTTCCGGGATGGGATGGTGGCGGCCACCCCCGCTGCCATGAATGCGGCGCGGCGCGTGTTCAGGAGCGAACGTTCCCTGCGCGGTCTGACGATGGAACAGGCGCGAGCCTGGCTGAAGACGGATCGCAGGAATCCTGCGTTCAAGCTGGGCAAGCCGCGCTATGATTTTGAAAGTGACGAGACCGTCATGGTCCTTTCCGACGGCCGGGATTCCATCCGCCTGGTGGCGGTGTTCAATGACGCAGGCCAGATCATCCGTTCATGGCCGGAGGAATATATGACTCTCATGGTCCGGGATTTGGAGAAAGACTGAATATTAAAGACAATTTTTTTGATTTTTAGTATTCAGTAACTGCAGGAAATCCTGCGGGGTTCCTTTACAGCGTACGCTTTTGCGGAGGAGTCAGGCTTAGTCTGCCGTCGCTGATGTGGAGGCCCATGCCGCTTTCTTCCACCATGTGGATGAGGGGCAGGCATGCCTGCAGCAGGTTTTCAAAGGCGGGCAGCAGGAAGATCATATAGCCCTGGGGCACGGACAGGCCGCCGATGGTGCCCCCCACGTGGATGCCGCCCGGAAGGGTTTTGTCATTGTAGAATTCAAAGCGGGTCTGAACGGCCATGTAGTTGTGCGGATCCATGGACTGGAAGGGAGTCAGGAACAGGGAAATGGTCTGGCGGGAGTCCACACCCGTATAGCGTTCAATGATGATTTCCATGTAGCCTTCCCCGATGGAGCCGTCAGGCTTTTCCTTGCCGCCATGCAGGCGCACGCCTACGGCGGGATTGGTGGCGAAGATGGCCAGGGCTCCGTGTTGCTTGGGCTGGAGGGAGGAGGCCAGATAGCGGTTGATGTCTTCCTCCGAGAAGGAGACGGAGGCGTCCCTCGCTACGGCCTGCTTTACTATTTTGGGAATGTCCGGGGCGTTGTCCTTTTGGCGGAAGCCCGGCAGGGAGCTCGTTTCCTGAGGTTGCCAGGAGTTGTAAACCAGCCAGGAGATGCCGGCCAGAATGGCGATGGTGAGCAGGAAGATGATGTTGCCGACCAGGGAGAAGGGCGTTTTTTCCCGCACGGGTTTTTCCGGCACGGCCTGGTCGTCCGGATCGTAGAAGTGTTCCACGATGTTTTCGTGTTCCGGCAGGTCGCGCAGGTTTCTGGTGTCGGCGGAGTTGTTCCGTTCCGGATCTTCGTTGTCGGATGAGGCGGACATGGGGCGGCGGCGGGGTTACGGAAGCCTGGGGAATTTGGAAAAGTCCGGTTCGCGCTTTTCCACGAAGGCGTTTTTGCCTTCCTTGGCTTCCTCACTCATGTAGTAGAGCAGGGTGGCGTTTCCGGCCAGGTCCAGCAGGCCCATCTGGCCGTCGCAATCCGCGTTGAGGGACGCTTTCAGGCAGCGCAGGGCCAGCGGGCTGTGGCGGAGCATTTCCCGGCACCAGGAGAGCGTTTCCTCTTCCAGCCTGTCCAGGGGCACGACCGTATTTACGAGGCCCATGTCCAGAGCCTGCTGCGCGTCGTACTGGCGGCACAGGTACCAGATTTCACGGGCTTTTTTCTGGCCCACGATGCGGGCCAGGTAGGAGGAGCCCAGCCCCCCGTCGAAGGAGCCCACTTTGGGGCCGGTTTGTCCGAATTTGGCGTTGTCCGCCGCAATGGTCAGGTCGCAGACGACGTGGAGGACATGCCCTCCGCCGATGGCATAACCGGCCACCATGGCGACGACAGGCTTGGGCATGGTGCGGATGGTGCGCTGCACGTCCAGAATGTTCAGGCGTGGAACGCCGTCTTCGCCGATGTAGCCCGCATTTCCGCGCACTTTCTGGTCGCCGCCGGAACAGAAGGCGTCCGGGCCTTCACCGGTGAGGATGACCACGCCCACCTTGGGGTCTTCATGCGCTGCGTTGAGGGCGTTGAGCATTTCATGAACGGTCTGGGGACGGAAGGCGTTCCGGACCTGGGGGCGGTTGATTGTTATTTTTGCGATGCTGCCGTCGTCCGTGGTTTCATACTTGATGTCCGTATATTCCCTGGCGGTGGTCCACTGTGCGCTCATAGCGCTACTTTAATGACGGGCCGGACAATGGAAAGCCAAAAGTGCGCCGCGGCGCCTTCCGGACGCACGGCGCAGGATGAAGGGGAAAACCGCGGACGGGAACGGATGGCGGCAGGAGAGTTCCGCTTTATGCGGTTTCTTGTACTTCCCTGTTTTCAGAACTTCTGCAGTGCGAAAACATGGTCCGGATGGAAGGCGGGAAGGTTTCATGACGGAGTTTACGGCGTGCGGGAGAGATGGTTCCGGAACGCCTTTTTTCATGTCCGGAGGGCTGCCGGGAATGCTCCTTCCTTAACGGAAGCTGGCGGCATTTGTGATTTACGGCATGCTCTTCTGTGCTAAATTGAAAACGGTATGATACATGACCTACTGGTGCGCGGCGTGACGGTGTTTCCCGGCAGCGAACATTTTGAGTTCGTGCCGGGAATCAATGTAGTGGTAGGCGGCAATGATTCCGGCAAGAGCCATTTGCTGAAGCTGTGCTATACCGTGGCCAGATGGAGTGCGGATGGCGGCAAGAAGTCCCTGCCGGAAAAATGGGCGGAAGAACAGAGGCTCAGGAAGGACCTGATGCGGGTGTTTGCCGCCCGCGGGCTGGCCGGGCTGACCGCCCAGAACCGCGGGAATGCGCACGCCCATGTGGAAGCCGGAATGGAAGGGGAGGGTGTGCCGGAGGGGATGGGAAATCTTGTTTTCGATTTCCGGGCGGGGCAGGAGGAGGAAGGGCTGCATATTCAGGAAATGCCCAAGCGGTTTCTGAATGTTCCCGTCGTGTTTCTGGCGGCGCGGGAGGTGCTGACTATTTATCCTAGCTTTGTCCAGGTGGGGAGCAGGTTTCCCGAGTTTCTGGACGGGGGAAGCTGGGATCTTTGCCGATATCTGGATGTGGATGCAGGTTCCGTTCCCATCAGCACGGATGCAGGCCGCGTGGTGGCCCGGCTGGAGAAGATTATTGGAGGCGGGGTGGTGAAGAGGGACGGCCGGTTTTTTCTGCAAAGGCCGGGGCTTCATCCCATTGAGATGAGCCTGGTGGCGGAGGGCTTCAAAAGGCTGGGAACGCTGAGCTACCTGATCAGAAACGGTTCCGTGAGGAAAGGGTCCGTCCTGTTCTGGGATGAACCGGAGATGAATTTAAACGCCTCTCATCTGCCTGTGCTGGTGAAGACCCTGACCGGGCTTGCCAAGACGGGGGTGCAGGTAATTCTTTCCTCCCACAGCCTGTTCCTGCTCCGGGAGCTGATGATCCAGCTTTCCGAGTCACGGAATGCCATGGTGCACAGGAAGTTTTTCGGCATGATCGTGCCAAGGGGAGACCGTTCCGGCGTACGGGTGACGTGCGGGGATTCCCTGGAGGATGTGGGGCCTATTGAGTCGCTTGAAGCGGAAATCGAACAGGCGGACAGGTATTTGAAGCTGAGCTATGAGTCATAAGCCGTCAGAAGCCCATTACGTGGAGGGAGTCCACCGTTTCTGGATCGATGAGGGCTACGTCGTGTGCCGCATTGAATGTTCCGGCTATTATGCGCGCCAGGCGCAGAATTTCTGCGGCGGGTGCAAGGAAATGGATTTTCTGCTCTACCATCCGGAGCGCCGGGATTTGTGGCTGATCGAGGTGAAGGATTACCGCTTTGATGCCCGCCCCAAGGTGGGCGAGCTGGTCTGCGCCCTGAGCCGCAAGGTTAGGGATACCATGTTTCTGCTCAGGGCCGCGTCCGTGGCCGCACCGGAGGAAGATCCGGCGGAGGGAATTTCCCTGAAGGAATTCGCCGTCCTGGCATCTGGGGCGAAGACGCTCCACCTGGCTTTTCTGCTGGAAATGGGGATGGGAGGCGTTTGGTCGGACGGGGGTGTGCTGGCCAACGTCAAGAATATGCTGGTTACTTCCATGCGGTTTCTGGACGCCGACCTGATTTGTGCGCCGATTACGTACCCTTACCGCATCGGCCCATGGCGCGTGACATCCGCCCAGGGAGAGGTGAGCAAGCGCGTGGAAATTCGGAGAGCCCGGAAATTGGAGGAGATTCAGGCCCAGAGGCGAAGGGCAAGGCAGAAGGCCCTGGAGGAACAGTCTCATTGGGGGGAGGCCCGGGATGTCCGGACGGAGGAAAAAATCCCGCAATGGAAACAGAGGCTGCGCCAGCGCCTGAATGGAGAGACGGCAAATCACGAAGGACGACGCAGAAAAGGGAAACGGGATTGACGCCGGGGTTGTCTATTTCCCCATTGCCGTGGGGGTGATCGCTTCTTGCACCTGCTGAATGGCATGTCTCGGAAAAAAGTTTTATTTTACAATGTCTGGCGTATCATGCCGCCCGATTCATTAACTTCTGTGTGTTGATCGTCTCATGTCTGACCGAATGCCTCCCAATCCTCCTCGTCCTCCCAAATTTCCAGGCTCCGGAAAGCCCGAATCCCCCAACTGGGGCGTGTGGGTGATGGTTCTCCTCATTGTAGGCGTGCTTGCCTTTGGTTTTTTCACCCCTGAATCCTTTGGACTGGGGCCCAGGAAGGAAAGTCTGGAATCTTTTGAAGCCCAATACAAGGCCGGCCGGGTGGTCCTGAACGATCCGAAGGCTCCGGTGGAAGTGGTACTGAGTGAAAACGGCTCGGAAGGGGTGATCCACGCCCTGGTGTACAAGAAGGACCTTCAACCGAAGGTGGAAATGAAGCCTTTCGTGCTGTCCTATTCCGCATCCTTGCCGGACCGCGACAAGCCTTTGCTGAATGAACTTTCCGGCTACCGGATTGTGGAAGGCAGCTGGGTGGACAATATTCCCAAGGAAGCGCAGAAGCTTTCCGTGAACGAATTCAACCGCATGGCTCTGGAAGGCCGTATTGCGGGAGGCAATGAAGCCCCCATACTTGCGGATACCGGGAATGAGAATGTACTGTCCGGTCAGCTTGTGACCCGCATCTGGCCCGCAGCCACGGGGGACGCCGCCGTGGACAAGCAGAGGTTTGAACGTGTGGAGGTGCCCTTTACGCTGGAATTCCAGGGCGACCGGGTGAAGGAACTGCTGGGTCCCGATACGAAGTTCAAGCGGGAGTCCGGCTCCTGGGGCGGCATTCTGCTGAATCTGCTGCCCATTGTGTTGATTCTGGTGATTTTGTTTTTCATGTTCCGCGCCCAGAGCGGGGGAGCGAGAGGCGCCATGAGCTTCGGCAAGAGCCGGGCGCGCCTCATTTCTCCGGAAAAGAACAAGGTGACGTTCAAGGATGTGGCCGGCATCAGCGAGGCCAAGGAGGAAGTGTGGGAGCTTGTGGAGTTCCTGCGCAATCCGGAGAAGTTTCGTGAACTGGGTGCGACCATTCCCCGCGGCGTGCTGATGGTGGGCTCCCCCGGTACGGGGAAGACTCTTCTGGCCCGCGCCATTGCCGGTGAGTCCAACGCCTCTTTTTATTCCATCAGCGGTTCCGACTTTGTGGAAATGTTCGTAGGCGTGGGAGCCAGCCGTGTCAGGGACATGTTCGAACAGGCCAAGAGAACGGCCCCCAGCCTGATTTTTATTGATGAAATCGACGCCGTGGGCCGCCAGAGAGGCTACGGCATGGGCGGTGGCAACGACGAAAGGGAACAGACTCTGAATGCCCTGCTGGTGGAAATGGACGGCTTTGAGAATAATGCCAACGTGATTGTGATTGCGGCCACCAACCGTGCGGATATTCTGGACCCGGCCCTGCTGCGTCCGGGACGTTTTGACCGCCAGGTGGTGGTGAACCTGCCGGATGTCCGCGGCCGCGAACAGATTCTGCAGGTGCACGCCAAGAAAGTGAAGATGGCGCCCGGCGTCAGCTTCAAGCGCATTGCACGTGGTACGGCCGGTTTTTCCGGAGCCCAGCTTGCCAACCTGATCAATGAGGCCGCGCTGCTGGCCGCCCGCAAGGGAGTAAAGGAAATCACGGAAGCGGAACTTGAAGAAGCCCGCGACAAGGTCAACTGGGGCCGTGAACGCCGCAGCCTGGCAATCAACGAACGCGGCCGCCGCATTACTGCCGTGCATGAGGCGGGACATGCCATCTGCCTGCTGAAAACGCCGCACAGCGAGCCTTTGCACCGCGTGACCATCGTTCCCCGTGGGGGCGCCCTGGGCATGACCATGTGGCTGCCTGCGGACGACAAGATGCATCAGCTCCGTTCCGAAATGCTCGACCAGCTTGTCGTAGCCATGGGCGGCCGCTGTGCGGAACAAATCGTGTTCGGAGACGTGACCAGCGGCGCCACCGGCGATATCAAGAGCGCCACCAATCTGGCGCGCCGCATGGTGTGCGAATTCGGCATGAGTGAAAAACTGGGGCTGATCGAATACGGCGAACACCAGGGAGAAGTTTACATTGCGCGCGACCTGAGCACGCGTTCCCGCAATTATTCCGAGTCCACGGCCGAGCTGATTGACGCGGAAGTCCGCCTTCTGGTGGACACCGCCTATGAGCGCGCCATGACCATCCTGACGGAAAACCGCGACAAGCTGGATATTCTGACGGAGGCCCTTCTTGAGTTTGAAACGCTGGAAGGCTCCCAGGTTGTGGATATTCTGGAGTACGGGGTGATGAAGAATCCCCCGGAAAAGGTGACGCCGCCGCCCATGCCTTCCGATGTGGAAGAGGAAGGGAAGAAGGAGGAATCCGGCGCGGAGGATAAGAAGAATTCCGAAGAAGGCCGGAAGGATGAAGCTGCAGCAAACAAGGACGGGGAAGACAAGGCCCCGGACAAGGAACAGGACCCCTTCTCCTATAATCCCGTGGAGGATTACGGCAGGGACCGCGAAGATAAAAATTAACCGAATAGAAACAAGCGAATATGGTATCCATTGATGCTATGGAGTTGGCCAAGATGTGCGCCCGCGCCGCAAATGACGCCAAGGCGGAAAATGTGCGGGTGTACGATCTGCGCGGCATGTCCTCCCTGACGGATTTCATGGTTGTGTGCACAGGATTGTCCGTTCCCCATCTGCGCGCCGTCATCCGGGACCTGGAGGAAGCCGTGAGAGAAAAGACGGGAACCGTCCCCACCTACGTGGAAGATACGCCCGTGACCCTGTGGTCCGTCGTGGATTACATTGATGTGATGGTTCACATCATGGGGCAGGAAACGCGCGAATTCTACGGGATGGACACCTTGTGGAAAGACGCTCCCGTGGTAGAGTTCTGAACATTCCGCAAGCCGGTTTTTCCGCCGTACCGCCGGTTTTCCGGGGTACGGCTTTTTTTGTTCCCCGAGGATGGGCGGAATATTTCTAACAAGATTCCAACCTTGCGTTGGTGGTGGAATCGGATTAGTCTTCCAGCGTTATTTATGAGTAAGGCCGGACCCAGCACAACCCCGATGATGGAGCAGTATCTTCGCATGAAGAACGGGCTGCCTGAAGACGTCTTGCTGTTCTTCCGCATGGGGGATTTTTACGAGATGTTTTTTGAAGATGCCAAGGATGCGTCCTCCCTTCTGGGGCTGACATTGACCAAGCGCCACGGCATTCCGATGTGCGGCGTGCCCCATCACAGCGCGGAAGGCTACATCGGGCGGCTGGTGAAGGAAGGGCGCCGCGTCGCCATTGCGGAGCAGACCACGCTGCCACAGCCCGGAAAGCTGGTGGAACGGGAGCTGACCCGCGTCATTTCCGCAGGGACTCTGGCAGACATGAATTTGCTGGATTCCTCCCGCCACAATTACATTGTGGCTTTGTATAAAGACAAAAAGCGGCTCGGCCTGGCATGTGTGGACCATACCACGGGGGAGTTTTCCGTGGCCCAGTTCGAGCACATGGACCTGTTGCTGGACGAGTTGTCCCGCATCAATCCTTCCGAGCTCCTGATCAGCGACGAGCAGAAAGACAGTTTCCCCGGCACCCATCCCACCCTGTATTACGACGGATACACTTTTCTTCCCTCCACGGCCATTCCCAGCCTCTTGAACCATTTCCGGGTGCATTCCCTGGACGGCTTCGGCTGCGCGGAAATGACTGCGGCGCTCGGAGCGTCCGGCGCGGTTCTGCATTATTTGAGCTACCAGCTCCGGAGACCGACGGAACATTTGCGCCGCATTTCCGTACGCGCTACGGAGAATGCCGTCCTGATCGACCAGGCCAGCCAGAGAAATCTGGACCTGGTGGATTCCCGCGGGGGCGTGAAGCTGTCCCTGCTGGGGACGCTGGACCGGACCAGCACGCCGATGGGCGCGCGCAAGCTCCGGGACTGGCTGCTGCACCCCCTCTGCGATCTGGGGAGGCTGCAGGCGCGCCAGGACATGATTGCGGCGCTTTTGCAGGAGCCTTTTTTGATGAGCAAGCTCCGGGACAGCCTGAAGAATGTCCGCGACATGGAGCGTTTGACGGGGCGCATTTCCCAGGGAGCCGGGAATGCCCGCGATTTGCAGGCCCTGGCCAGTTCCCTGGGCCGGATTCCCGCGCTGAGGGATGATTTGGAGTCCCTGCCCGGCGGCGGAGAGATGCTGGAGAGCATCCGTTCCCGCATGGGATGCTTTGACGAGCTGGTGGACCTTCTCCAGCGCGCGCTGGTGGACGAACCGCCCGTGACGATCAAGGAGGGCGGCATTATCCGGGAGGGCTATCACGCCGGGCTGGATGAGCTGCGCCTGGCCTCCCGCGACGGCAAGGCATGGCTGGCCCAGCTTCAGGAGAAGGAGCGCAAGCGCACGGGCATTGATTCCCTGAAGATCCGCTTCAACAATGTTTTCGGCTATTACATCGAGGTGACGAAGTCCCATTACGACAAGGTGCCTCCCGATTACCAGCGCAAGCAGACACTGGTGAATGCGGAGCGCTTTGTCACCCCGGAGCTCAAGCAGATGGAGAATACCATTCTGGGGGCGGACGAACGTTCCCGGCAGGTGGAGTATGAACAGTTCCTCCTTCTCCGGGAGGAGGTGGGCCATCACATTGACGGCATCCAGATTACCGCGGACGCCATGGCGGACCTGGACGTTTTGCTGGGGCTGGCGGAGATTGCGCAGCAGTACCAGTATTGCCGCCCCGTGCTGGACGATTCCATGACGCTGCACATTGTGAACGGCCGCCATCCCGTGATTGAACAGAGCCTGTCCGGCGATGTGTTCGTTCCGAACGATTCCTTCCTGGAACCGGAGGAGAATCGGCTGATTCTGCTGACCGGCCCGAACATGGCGGGCAAGAGCACCTATATCCGGCAGGTGGCCCTGATTACGCTGATGGCCCAGATAGGTTCCTACGTTCCGGCGGAAGCCGCCCATGTGGGGCTGGTGGACCGCATTTTCTGCCGTGTGGGCGCCAGCGATGATCTGGCGCGCGGCCAGTCCACCTTCATGGTGGAGATGAGCGAGACTTCCCTGATTTTGAATAACGCTACGGAACGTTCCCTGATTATTCTGGATGAGATCGGGCGCGGCACGGCCACCTTTGACGGTCTTTCCATCGCGTGGGCCGTGGCGGAGTACCTGCATGACGAACTGAAGTCCCGCACGCTGTTCGCCACGCATTACCATGAGCTGACGGATCTGGCGCGTTCCCGGACGGGTGTGCAGAATTACAACGTGGCCGTCCGCGAATGGAAGGAGGAGATCGTCTTCCTGCGCAAGATCGTGCAGGGTGCGGCGGACAAGTCCTACGGCATCCAGGTGGCACGTCTGGCGGGGATGCCCGCCGTGATTGTGGACCGGGCCAAGGCCATTTTGTCCCATTTGGAGATGAATTCCACGCGGCCCCGGAAGAAGGAGCGTTCGCGCCTGGCGGAACCCAGGGCCAAGAATACCGACATGGACGACGATATGCCTGCCGGGGAATACGCACAGCTGGAGTTGTTCTGATATGCCGCGTGCCGGGGACATCATCGGCAGCCTGCGTTTTGCCGCCATTGATTTTGAGTCCGCCGGGGCTGCCCGCGGGGATACGGACCAGCCTGTGCAGATCGGCATTGCCGCATGTTCCTCCCTGGAGGCGGAGCCGGAGTTGTGGACTTCCTATATTGCTACGGACAGGCCGGTCCTGTGGTCGGCTTCACAGGTACACGGCATCACCACGGAGATGCTGGCGGACGCTCCGCCTTTTCATGCGCTGTGGCCTGATATCCGCTCCCGGCTGGGCGGCGCCGTGGTGGCGGGCCACAATCCGGCCACGGAGAGGAAGTTCCTGCGGCGGTTTCCGGGACACGGATTTGGTCCCTGGCTGGATACTCTGGTTCTGGGGAAGATGTGCGTTCCCGGGCTGCCGGATTATTCCCTGTCCACCTTGTGTGATGCCCTCGGAGTGAGTCCTTCCGTGGATGCCCTGCTGCCCGGACGCCGGTGGCATGATGCGTTGTACGATGCTCTGGCGAGTCTTTTAGTCGTCCGTTTTCTGGTGCGGGAGTTGAAGTTGTCCGGCCAGCCTCTGGAGGTTTTCGGCAAGGCGCTGGGAAGGTGATTTTTCTTCCCTGGAAGTAAGATGGTTCTGTGGTAGAGCGTATTTCCATGAAGGATGAATATGCGCGTTTTTTTTACCGTGTGCCTGTTTTGGGCCGTGTTTTCCGTTGGTGCGAACGCTTCACAGGAGAATGCCATTCCCGATCCTCCCGACGTCGCCAAGCTGAATACGCAGCCTTGGATTCCGGCACGCTACAAGGTTGTCCGGGAACAGTTGATGGGCAAGGAATGCGGCGTGTTGTTCGTGGGGGATTCCATCACGCAGGGATGGGAGCAGGAGGGGGCGGAGCCCTGGAAGAGATTGTTTTTGCCGATGAAGGCCGTCAATTTCGGCGTAAGCGGGGACAGGACGGAAAGCATGCTATGGAGGATGGAGGATACGGGCCTGGCTGTGAAGACGCCGCCCCGTTATTGTGTTTTGCTGGCCGGGACGAATAATATAGGCTGGTGGAAAGGGAAACAGGCTCCGGAAGATACGGTAAAGGGTATCCGGGAGGTGGCTTCACGCCTGCTGAAGAAATTTCCCGGCACTCATTTGATTCTGATGGAGGTTACTCCTTACGGTCCCGACCCCCGCGGTCCGCTGCGGAAGCGCCAGGAGGAGATTAATGAACTCCTGCGCAAGCCCGGGCTTCCAAGAACTACCGTTCTGTCCATTAACAGGGATTTGCTGAATCCGGATGGAACGTTCCGGGAAGGCATGTTCAGGGACAAGGTCCATCTGACGGCAAAAGGCTATCAAGTATGGGCGGATGCCCTTTTGTCCTTTTTGAAGAAGGGCGGATAGCCGTCGTCCGTTGAGAATTCCTTGTTCATGTGTTCCGCGTAAAGACCTCCGAAGCGGGCGCCTCAGCGCTTCATTTCCGTTTCCAGGAATTCAAGCAGGTAGGAGGGAGACAGGAGTTCTCTGGTGACGACCGGTTTTTTCCCCGGCAGGTACAGCGCGTTTACGGGAACAGCCGTGCGGCCCAGGTTTTTGAGTTCCCGGTCAATGACGGGATTCGTCCGTGTTTTGTCCGCCTTCATCATGACGATGCCGTATTTTTTGAACGCGGCCAGCACTTCATCCGTGTAGGAGGCCTTGTTTACCTGGCAGGTGGAGCACCAGCGGGCCGTAAAGTCCACGTAAACGGCTTTTCCCTGACCCAGGGCAGCCTGCATGGCTTCCGGGCTCCAGGGGGCCCACACGCCTTCTTCCGCATGGCTGGCGTTTTTGTTGTCTGCTGGAGCCGCCGCTCCCGCCTCCAATTCACGGTCGAACCAGGCGGAGCTTTCCGGCGGCAGCATGTAGAAGAGGCCGGCAAGAAGGAACAGGATGGCGAAGATGCCCCCCGTGATGCGTGATTTCCGGCTGCGGTAGATGGGGCACCATCTGCCATAGATCCAGAAGGCCATGGAGAAGAGCACGAGGCCGAAGAAGAGGAAGAGGATGTCCTGCGGGTGGTTGTCCGCATCAAAGAAGGCCATGTAAATCCAGAGGAAGTATGCGGCGGTGCCGAAGATGAGGAAGGACATGGCCTGTTTGAAGGATTCCATCCATGCTCCGGGTTTGGGCAGGTATTTGGTCAGGACGGGGAAGGCTCCAAGCACGATGTAGGGGAGGGACATGCCGAGGCCCATCATGGTCAGGCAGAGCACAATGCCCAGCGGGGGCTGGAGCATGGCCGCACCGATGGCCTGCCCCAGGAACGGGGCACTGCAGGGGGTGGAAATGACGGTGGCCAAAGCGCCGGACCAGAAAGAGCCGGCATAGCCTTTTTTATGCTGGAGTTCGCCGCCCATTGTCGTGGCTTTGACACCTATTTCAAAGACGCCGAACATGCTCAGTCCCAGGGCCAGCATCAGCCCCAGCAGGCAGAAGTTCACCCACGGGTTTTCAAACCAGAATGCCCAGTTGACGATTCCTTCCGCGCCGCGGCCCAGCCAGAAGTCGCCGCTGAATATTCCGGGGCCGGCGGGGGAGGACCAGTCGAACATGTTCGCTTTCAGGGCGATCAGGATGGCGGTGATGATCCAGAAGGAGATCATGATGCCGAGTACGAAGGTGAGGGAATGGGCCAGCACTTTTTTTCTTTCCCCGCCGCCCAGTTGGACAAAGCTCATGATTTTGAGCCCGATGACCGGGAAGACGCACGGCATGACGTTCAGGATGATGCCGCCGAGGAACATGAAGAACATGATTTCCGCCAGACCCATTACGGGGGGGGCGGGAACGGAAGATTCGGGGGAGGCCGCTGCGGCGGATTCCTGTCCCGCGGCGGAGAAGGGGGCATTGGACGCCGTGATGCTGACCCCCTCATCGCCTATGCGGAGGATGCCGGAAAGGCTTGAGAGAGGCTTGTCCTTGTCCGCTTGAGGCAGGTTGTTGGGGTAAAGGCCGTCCGTAGTATCATTGAATTGCATGGACAGCTCATAAGTGGAGTCATCCAGTTTTTTGAGAGTCTGGGGAACGGTCGGGTTGATTTCCCCCTGGTCGCAGAAGAAGTAGGCGGGAGCGTCCGGAAGGGGAGTCCCGGAAGTTTTCAGATGAAGGACGACGGTTTTTCCGTCCTGGGAGATGCGGGACTGCATGCCTTGTGCCCAGGCCGGAGTGGAAAGTCCTACAAGGCCCCGGACCAGGGAGGCGGCCTCCGGGGAGGGCCGGCCTTCTCCGCGTTTCAGGGTGACGGTGAAATCCCTGGTTTCTGGAGCGGCGCATTGTTCCGCGCACATTTGCCAGGTCATGGTGGTGGTGAATGATGCCTGTTCCGGGGCATTGTTTTCCGGGGTAATGCGGAAGGCCATTTTCGCCTTGCCGCTGTAGCCGTAGAAGTCCACGATTCCCTTGCCCAGTTCCGGAATCTGCCAGAAGGGACCTTCAATGCGGAATCCGGGCGTTTCCTTCATGGAAGCTTCCAACGGCATGCCTACGGAGCCCGGATTTTTGTAATACACGTGCCAGTGGTCCGGGAGGGCCAGTTCCGTGACTACCACAAAGGGTTTCGCAGCGTAGGATTCCACCGTGGCTCTGGCCGTGCCTGACGCCTGGGGCGTGCCGAAGTCTCCGGCACCCCCGAAGCTCATGGCGTCGAAGTTCTGTGCCGTTCCCGTGGAAATAATGCCCGACAGCAGCCCCAGTGAGAGGATGGCCGCATTGAAGAAGCTTTTCATGGGAAATTCGGGTAACATAAAGAAATGCCGGATTCAATGTTTGTGTGTTGCATGGCCGAGAACCTTGTATAAAATACGGTCATGGTAAAAACTATTACAACGTACGAAGGCGGCCTCCGCTGCTCCATGATGCATGAACCGTCCGGTGCGCGGTTTTCCACGGATGCTCCTGTTGACAACAATGGGAAAGGAGAGTCCTTTTCTCCCACGGACCTGGTGGGTGCGGCCCTTGCCGGCTGCATGAGCACCATCATGGGCATTGTCGCTGCGCGGAAGGGCATCAAGCTGGAGGGGATGACGGTGGAAGTGAGCAAGCACATGAATGCGGACCCCCGCCGCATTGGAAAACTGGAAGTGACCATCAACGTTCCGCTGCCCGCTGATCACCCGGACAGGAAGATGCTGGAACAGGCCGCGTTGAGCTGTCCCGTCAAGCACAGCCTGCACCCGGATATTGAGATTCCCATTACCTGGAACTGGATCGGATGATTCCGGTGTCTGTTTTGGGAGGCCGCCTGTTTCGACAGGCGGCCTTTTTTATGATAAAAATGTTGGAAAAATGAGGAAATGGCTTACTTTGCTTGACTTAATATTTGTAATTGTTCATGTTTCCGCCGATGAAAGTTTTTCCTCTGTTTTCCTTTTTGTTTTCCATAGCACTGATAGGAACCCTGGGCGGGTGCGGCGGCGGATCAGGCCGCTCAGGAGATGACGGGGGGTCTTCCCTGAGCGGGCGTACGGCTGTTCTGGTGGAGGAAGGAACGGCTTTATTCAGCCTTCGATTCACAGGACGGGATGTGAATATTACCCGGATGGGGAACATGTTTGAGTACAAGGGAGTTTATGCGTATGCTGTCCGTCCTGACCGCCATTCCGCGA
Source organism: Akkermansia sp. RCC_12PD (assembly GCF_036417355.1). Lineage (NCBI taxonomy): Bacteria > Pseudomonadati > Verrucomicrobiota > Verrucomicrobiia > Verrucomicrobiales > Akkermansiaceae > Akkermansia > Akkermansia sp. RCC_12PD. The sequence goes on from NZ_CP143889.1 coordinate 1,726,806, forward strand.
TTCTCGATATCAAGTCCGGTGCGGATGGCGATACGTACTGCACCATGAGAGACGTTCTGATTGTTTTTGACGATGCCGAATGCAACAGCGGCAGCATCGTTTCCGGAACGTGTACGGAGTTCGGCCCTCATCTTGATCCGAAGGTCCAGGGTGAACCCCAGCCCATGGGAGGGTGGATTTTGGATCTCTCTCAGAATTAGCGGTTTATGTATGTTTTAGCAGTCCAGAACCAGGGGGAAGTGCGCGCTGAGAGGATAGTCCGTGACCTGGATTAGTTCCACACCGTACAGGGAGGCGATGGCGGGAGCCTCCGATTTGTCGTAGGGCTCGCAGTAGTAGATGGTTTTTACGCCGTGGGCGCACAGGGCCTGCATGCAGGAGGTGCAGGGCATTGTGGTGCATGCCACAACCCTGGCCTCTCCGCGGCGGAACAGGCTGCACAGGTTGATTTCCGCATGGAGCATGTATTTCTGGCGTTCGTCCCGGCTGGCCCAGAAGGAGTCTTCCGCCTTGAATCCGGGGTAGAGCCCGTTGTAGGCGGTGCCGATGACGCGGTTATCCGCATCCAGGGCGGCGGCTCCCACCTTGCGGTACGGATCTTCCGACCGCAGAGCCGCGGCATGCGCCAGGGTCATTACGTACTGCGGGAAGGGGAGGCGGGGATGGGATGAGTTGCTATTCATGGTTGGAAGACTGGAGTTCCGCAAGGAAGCCTGATTCGTCCAGGTACAGGTTGGGAGGCAGGGAGTAGGGCGTGGACAAGGTGGCTCCTGCAATGATGGTGGAAGAAGGCGGGTTCAGATAGAAGCCCGGCAGAAGGCGTCCCCGCGTCCGGGCGCGCATGCCAAGCTGGACGGTGCCGTCATCCAGCTTGAAGACGCTTCTTTTCATGGACATGGCCAGAATGATGCCGCGGTCTGTAGCAAAGCAGGGGCGCCAGCCGATGTTGGGCAGGACGAGGTCACCGGAGCCACTGAAGTCGTACAGGGGCGTGCGCGTTTCCGGAACCAGGCTGTAGAGCCTGCGGCGCAGGAAGTCGGCACCCGCTATCTGCCTGATCCCTTCCGGCATGCTGTGGTCCCCGTCCCCGATCAGGTAAACGGGGGTGCCGGTGAGGATGGGCCACAGGACGGCGGCCACCGTTTCATGGACTTCTTCATGTCCCACGCTGGTGAGCAGGAGTTCCCTGGGCTGGAGCGCGTTCACTCGTTCAAGCTGCTGGGCGTTCATCCAGAAGTCGCACAGGCGGCTCTGGGAGCGGGAACAGTCCAGAAGGGTCGCCAGCCATTTCCGGAGTTCCGGGTTTTCAGCTTCCACAGTGTCGTTCATCAGGCATTCGGCTATCTCGTAGCCGGTAAGCCGCGTGTTTTTGACCGTGACAAGGGGCTTGTGGCCGATATGCTCCAGGTGGTTCAGAATGGCGTCCCTCCCGATGCTGGCGGCGATTTCCAGACAGGTGGATGAGAGTTCCCGCAGCGTATTGATTACCATCGGCGGATTAACCGCATCCGGCGCGATAGGCTCGCCGACGGCCGCCGTGAAGCGGTAGGGAACGTGGAGGGGGGCCTTGGAGAAGAAGCGGTTGCCGGAGTAGGAGAAGATGCTGCCCCACAGCTCGTCCATATAAATGGGAATGATCGGGCAGCTGGATTTTTTAGCGAGCATTTCCAGTCCCCTCCGTGCGGCGCACAGGGTGCCCGTGCGCGTGAGCTGCCCTTCCGGGAAGATGCAGATGACTTCCCCGGCCTTGAGGGCCTGGATGGCCTTGGAGAGGGATTCACGGGGGTTCCGGGAGGAGATGGGAAGGCAGTTGAACAGTTCCAGTATCCAGCCGAGCCAGCGGATAGCCACGAATTCCTCCGCCACAATGAAACGGATGGGGCGCGGACAGATGAGGGAGAGGAAGAGGGCGTCCCCGTAGGTAACGTGGTTGGCGACGATGATGGCCCCTCCGTCTTCCGGAATGCGGTCCTGGTGGATGATGCGTGAACGGTACACGATCCGCATGATCCAGAGGCCCATCATGCGGATGAATTCGCGAGGGATAAGCCGGAACGCCACGATCGTGATGACCACGCCCAGCACGGCCAGCACCCAGAATTGGTTCTGGACGGAGAAGATGTTCCTCAGCATGAGCTGGAATCCCACGGCCACCAGCCCCATGATGCAGTCCATCAGGTTGCCGGCGGCGATGACTGTGCTCCGGTTGGACGGATCACAGTTGTCCTGGAGATGGGCGTTCAGGGGCACCAGATAGGCCGCCGCAAAGGCGCCCGTGATGCCGAAGCCGATGTTGCTGGCGAGGGAACCTGGCGCGAAGAAGGACATGGCGATGCAGCCAACGGTAAAACCGATGGCGCCCAGAGGGATCAGCCCCAGCTCGATTTTTTTGCGGCAGATGACGGAGGCGATGACACCCCCGACCACGGTGCCGCCGCTGAGCCATGCCATCAGGATGGCGGCAGACATGCTGAATCCGGCGTCGCCGATGGGATGTTCCTGGGCGATCTGCAGGGAGATGAGCATCAGCGCCCCGGCCAGGAACCAGAAGTAGGAGATGCCGATTTCACTGAGCCTCAAGTCCCGCTGGCTCCAAAGGTATTTGAGCTGGACGAAGTGTTCGTAGAAGAGCTTCCATTCAAATTTCCGCGTCTGCTTGGAAGGATACCGGGGCAGGAACAGGGCGGCCACCGCCACGGGAATGGCAATGAAGGTGAGAATCATGGTGGGGAAGGCCGCCGCTTCCCAGCCGTCGTTGGAAGATACCTGAAGAATGTCGAACCAGACGAAGATGCCGATCTGTGCGGCAAGCATGGACAGGATGAGGCTCATTTCCATCAGCCCGGAGGCGTACCCGAGCTGCCGGGATCCCACCATGTCCTTGACCACTCCTTTTTTCGCGGGACTCAGAATGGTTGCCTGGACGGAAAAGATGCAGAACCAGAAGACGGCCATTTCTATGTTTTCATACCTGAAGCACAGGAACATGGCCCCCAGCACCAGGATTTGCAGGAAGGACATGAATTGGATGATGCGCGCCTTGCAGAAGCAGTCCGCCAGCCATCCGACAAATGGAGAGAACAGGATGTACGGCAGTACAAAGATGCAGCCCAGGATATACTGGAGGGAGTTGACCCAGGAGTCCGGTCCGTATGCGATGTTGTTCGCGGCCAGCCAGACGCCCAGCGGGATCAGCAGGAATTGGGCCGCCTTTTCATTGAAGGCGTTCTGGGCTTGTATGAGAATCAGGGAATAAAAACCTCTCCATTCCTTTTTTGAGGGGTTTTTTTTCTTAGATGTCTGTACGTCATCCATGTGGGGCGGATTGTAGCAGATCACGGGGGGTAGGGAAGGATAATCTGTCTATTGCATCCTTGGCGCCGGGCAGGCGTTTCCCTGAAATTATCAGGCATCCAGGAATAGTTTTTTATGACTTGCTGGAGGCTCCCGTCTGTCAGCGTGCAGCCGTAATGCTGTTCGGAAGTGTCCCGAAGGCAGGGAATTCCGAACGGGGACGGGATTGTTCCGTGAACTCCGGGCATGGAGTGTTTCATTTTTGAAAAGATGAAACACCCCAGTGGAATTGCAGTGATTGCGTGGAAGTTGCCGTTATCGGAGCGCGGATGTTGTTTTTTGAGAGGATATCCGTCCGGGTGCTGCCGTCTATTTCGGATACTTTTATGCCGGGTGGCTGTTCCGTTCCGGCGAAGATGAAAGAAGGACAACGGCCTGTTCCGGCGATTTTCTGTGAAACGCAGGACAATCCGATTATGACGGAAGCGTGGGGCGCCGGTTGGCTTGATATGTTCCGCAGGAATGCTATCTGGACGGTATTCCGGTGTTTCCTGCTTCGGAGAAGAACGCTACGGCTTTTTTCTGGCAGAAGAGCTGGTTCGCGCGTTTCGCAAGATATATTTTAAACGGGAATTAAAGGGCCTTGGAGGGGTTGAATAGGGGAGGGGGAGGCTTGGAAGACTTTCTTCCCGAAAAGACGGTTTTTCCGGGAAGTCAGCGGAATAAAGCGGGGCGGCGAGAAAAGGGCTGTTTCCTAAACTCAAGAATTCCCTTGTCATGAAGTGTTTCGGCAAACGGGCTTTATGGTTGACAAGAAGGTGGGGGGTCGTAGGATGGCTTTGAAATATATAACCTGAAGAGAGATTATATGAACACTTCCCAGACGATTGGCATGCTTTTTGCCGCAGGCGCAGTCCTTTTGCCTTCCTGCGAGACGGAGCGCATTAATGAACGGCCCATCGGCATTTATCCTACGGGGAATGTCTATCCGTCCGGACCGAGTGTCCTCGGAGACCAGAGCGACAGTCTGCTGAACGAAGTCCAGGGAGGAAATTCTCTGGATCCGTCGTCCGCGCAGAATTCCGGATTCAATCCCGATCCGGCCCAGACCCAGGGAGGAACCATCAACCGCATTCTGGGCGGCGGCAATAATAACGCTTCTTCCCAGCCTGCCGTTCCCAGTCCCACGGTTCCGAATCCAGTGGGCAATCCTCCCGTCACCGGAATTGCCCCGCCCAAACCTGTGGAGCCCGCCGCCAATTCTTCCATTCCCGTCGCATGGCCTACGGGCGATCCTACCGTGGTGGTCAGCCCGTATGACCGCACCAAGAAGATCAAGATTCTGAACAGGAGCACGAACAAGCCCTATCCTTCCGGAACCGTCCTGCGGGATACCAATTTCCCGAATGAGGTCAAGAAGTTCCGCGTGCCCTGATGCAACGGCGGAGTGATGCCGGTCGCGCCCTGGACATGTTCCGTGTTCCGAGGCGTTGATGTATCCGCCCGCAAGTCCATGAAAGACGCTTCCAAGAAACAGCCCTCTTTTTCTTCCGTAGCCATTATGGGGCCCGGCCTTCTGGGGGGGGCCCTGGCGCTGGCGGTGAAGGTGCGGATGCCCCATGTCCATGTGCGCCTGTGGGGCAGGAGGCCGGAACCGCTGGAATACGCCCTCTCCATTGGTGCGGCTCATGCCGTTTCCACCCGTGTGGCGGAAGCGGTGCAGGGGGCGGACCTTGTTGTGCTGGCTACTCCCGTGGGGGTGATGCCGGATATCGCGGCCGCCATGCTGCCGGCCTTGAAGCCGGGCGCCGTCGTGACTGACGTGGGTTCCGTGAAGGGATGCGTGCACCAGTCCGTGGGGAGGGCGCTGACGCGGGCCGGAGTGGCGTTTATCGGTTCCCATCCCATGGCCGGTTCCGAGAAGCAGGGCATGGAGCATGCTTCCGCGGAGTTGTTCCAGGGGGCTACCTGCATTTTGACGAATGACGAGCACGTGCATGAGGATGTTCTTCTTTTGCTCCAGCGGTTTTGGGAGCGTGCAGGCTGCCACTGCATCAGGATGCAGGCGGCGGTCCATGATTCCACCGTGGCCCGCATTTCCCATATTCCGCACGCTCTTTCCGCACTATGCGTTCACAGTGCGCTGGACGGAGGTGATGTGGAGCTGCTGGGGCTGGTGTCCGCCGGCGGCTTCCGCGACACCACCCGCGTTTCCATGGGGGAACCGTCCATGTGGGCGGAGATTCTGACGGAGAATTCCCCGGCCGTTCTGGAACGGCTGGATGCGGCGCTGGCCCAGTTGGGCGACGTGCGGAAGTTTCTGGCGGACGGGGATAAGAAGTCTCTGGCGGAATGGCTGAAGAAAGCCGGAGAGAGCAGGGCGCAGGCTCTGGGACTGTAGGTTTTTCCGGAGATTTTTCCGTGCATGATACGCCACGGGTTTGCCGGGATGAAAGACGGCTGTTATTAAATTGTTAACAAACGGGCATGGACGGAACGGCTTTCCGTTTTATACTTGCCGCATGCGTTTACCTGCCATGAATAACCGCCGTTATCGCCGCCACGGGCGCGGTTTGCACCGCGCCGCCGCCATCGGGAGCCTTCTTGTCCTGGGGCCGTCAGCCTATGCCGCCGTGGACAAACCGGCAGCGGAAGAGGACGTTCAGGAAATGCCGGAACGGGTCATGACCATCCGTTCCAAGTCCCTGCGGGCGGAGACGGTGAGCACGGCCACGCTTACGAACATGAAAACGGAAGAGGTCCCGCAGACGGTAAACGTGATTACGCGGGATCTGATGGAGTCCAAGGGGACCGATTCCCTGGTGGAGGCCCTGCGCATGGATTCCTCCGTCAATACGGGCGGGGACATGCTGATGTCCCGAACAGCGGACCAGTACACCATCCGCGGTTTTGCGGGGAGTGACGTACAGATAGGCAACATGCCTCTTCCGCGCGGCATGGGGTACGGCATGGATACGTCCCTGGTCGAGAATATTGAAATCGTCAAGGGCCCCATCGGTTCCATAGCCGGCGGCCAGTCCAGCACGCTGGGACCCTACGGGGCGGGCGGCTCCATCAATCTGGTTTTGAAGACGCCGGAGTTTGTGGACAGGACGGAACTGACGGCTTATGCCCGTTTTTCCCACCACGGCCAGAAGTACCGCATGACCATTGACGATACCCGCTACCGGGGCGACGAAACGGACGGTTTCGCCCTGCGCACGGTGGCCGCCGCCGAATACGACCGCCCGTTCTGGCTGAACGGCGATGCCAACGGCGGCCAGAAGTATACGGTTTCCCCCATTTTCCGCTGGCAGCACGATTCCCGCACCAAGACAGTGCTGACGACCAGCTTCCAGTATCAGAATTCGCCCACCTATATGGGCATTCCCGTTCTGGCCGGTCATTTTGTGGGTCCTTACGACGCTTGGTACGGTTCACCGAGCGGCCGCCTCAATTCCAAGTCCCTGCTGGCAATGCTGGATTTTGAACGCAAGCTGGAAAAGGTTTGGACGGTCCGCATCGGCGGCGGCCTGGGCTACAGCGACGTTGATTATAATATCTGGGGCGTTTCCTCCTCTCCCGGCCGCGGGGGCGGCATGACCACGCAGGAGTATTACAACCAGATGATTGCGGACGGCAAGGCCAAGTATGAGGCTTCCTGGAGCGACACGCAGAATATCAACTGGAATTTTTATTCCAACGCCCTGGCGGAGTTCAAGACCGGCCAGGTGGCGCATGAGGCGCTCATGGGCGTGTCCTATACGGGACGCAGCGTGTACGGGGACGGCTCGTCCATGAATAATACGAACGATTATTTTTCCCTGTATGATCCGGCTCCCGTGGTTCCCTCCCCCCGGGATTATTCCGGCCTCAATTCGGACGATTCCGTCATCCAGCGCGCGGGATTTCTGTTGCAGGACGTGTTGTCCTACGGAGAATGGCGCTTCCTGGCCGGGGTGCGCGGCGACGCTCATTTCAGCATGGACAATAATTACGCGTTTGCCTGGAGTCCCCGCTTCGGCATCACCCGCATGATCGGGGAGCGCGTGGCGCTGTTCGCCAACGCCGCCCGGACTTCCGCGCCCAACTTTGGCTACAAGGATGAGAACAACAAGGAACTGACCAATTCCTGGAGGACGGACCAGATGGAGTTCGGCTTCCGTGTCAGTCCGGTGGACAAGGTATGGTTTTCCGCTTCCTGGTTTGACATTATCCAGAACAATACTCCCGTGATTTTGCCCGGCTCCCTTGACAGGTATTATGCGGACGGCTCCAAAAGGGCGGAAGGCGTGGAACTTTCCCTGACCGGGGAAATTACCAAGAATTGGAGTTCCTATCTTTCCTATACCTACACGCGCACCAAGAACCGGACCACCGGGGAGGTGTATCCCACCATCGCGCCCAATGCGCTGGCCATCTGGCAGAAGTACCGCATTGACGGCGGCCTGCTGAACGGCACTGTTCTGGGGCTGGGCTACCGTTGCAAGGATTCCTATTACGCCACGTTCCGAGGCGAGAAGATCGCGGATAATTACACGATTCCTTCCTACAGCGTGTTTGATTTCACCGTGGAGATTCCCCTGCCGGAGACCAAATGGCTGAAGGATGCTACGCTGAGGCTGGCCGTGTACAATATTTTCGACAAGAAGTACGTGCAGTCCACCCGCCACGCCGTTCAGTGCACCGTGGGCGATCCCCGCACGTTTGAAGTAGGCCTGAAGACCACATTTTAACCCTCTATTCCCGCCATGAGTTCCCCCGTTATTTCCGTCAGCCGCCTCAAGCGAAGTTTCAAATCCGGCACCGGGGAGGTAACGGTACTGAAAGATATCAGCCTGACTGTTCCCCAGGGAGAGTTCGTAGCCGTCATGGGCGCGAGCGGTTCCGGCAAGAGTACCCTGTTGAATGTCTTGGGAGGGTTGCTTTCTCCGGATGAAGGTTCCGTGGTGGTAGATGGCCGGGATATCGGCTCCATGTCCGATGCCGCCCTGACGGTGTACCGGAGGGACCGCGTAGGGTTCATTTTCCAGATGTTCAACCTGGTGGGCACCCTGAGCGTGGAAGAGAATATCCTGCTGCCTTCCCTGGCGGGAGGACGCAGGATTTCCGCCGCCGCACTGGACGCCATGATTGAGAAGGTGGGGCTATCCCACCGCCGCCATGCCATGCCGGATACCCTCAGCGGCGGAGAGCAGCAGCGCGTGGCGATTGCCCGCGCCCTGATTTCCGAACCTGCTCTGGTGCTGGCGGATGAGCCTACGGGTAATCTGGATTCCGAAAACACCCGCCTCATGGGCGATTTATTCCGGGATTTGCACCGCACGCAGGGTTGCGCCTTCGTGCTGGTGACGCACGCGCCGGATGTGGCGATGTGGGCGGACCGCGTGATCATACTCAAGGACGGCCGCATTGTGGACGACAGGTCTACAGCGGAGTTTTCCGGACCCGTGGAACTTTCCTCCTTTTATGAACGCACGCTGAACGACGCCTTATGACGCCGCTGCCCAAACTGATCTGGCGGGATTTGCTGACCAACCGGGGGCGCGTGGCCGTCAGCGTGTTTGCCATTCTCGTCTCCGTCAGCCTCATCGTCTGGATGATGGGAAGCTATGATACGCTGGTCAAGGAGTTCGACAACGATGCCGAGGCCTACATGGGCAATTACGACCTTTGCCTGGTGCCGGAAGCGCCCAGGGGACCGTTGCCTCCCGGGGGGCAGCCCCGGTTTGCCGATCCGGAACTGGCCGCGCGCCTGGCGGCCTCTCCGCTGGTGGAGTCCGTCAACGCCGCCTGCCAGGTTCCGCGCCTGCAGATCGGCTGTGCGAATGAACGCGGCAGTTTTGACGAGCAGACGCGCGACCGCATGGGCATTCCGCCCCAAAGTCCCATCCTGGTGGGGAACCTGGCCGCAGAATGTCCTTACGACCTAGAGGAAGGCGTCTGGCCCGACATGGCGGCTTCCACCGCCATGGAGGGGGTGCTGGGAAGCGGAAGCGCCAGGTATTTCCGCGCAGGCATAGGTACTGTCATGAGTGTGCGCGTGGGTGCGCATGTGTACGATGTGAAGGTCGTCGGCATCGTGAAGCAGGCAAAGGCAACGCCCGGCGTCATCATGGGGCCGGGCGGCATGGGGGGCGGTCCCGCTTTTTCCTCCCTGTTCGTTCCGGCAAGCGTGTGTGAGAAGATCACGGGGCGGCCTTTTGTTCCCAATCTGATTTATGTGCGCCTGAAGGAGGGGGTGGACAAGAAGGAGTTTGTGGAGAGTTTCCGGGAGAAGCTGTCCAGGGCTTCCGCTGCCGTGGCGGATACGGATTCCATCATCCAGCGGCTTTCCAGTGACCGTTCCGTGCGTCAGCAGAAGGATAGTGCGGAAATGTCCGTCTGGCTTGTCCTTTTTTCCTGCGTTTTTATTATTTTCACCACCTTGAGTATCGGCGTCAGCGAACGCACGCGCAGGCTGGCCCTGTTGCGCGCCCTCGGCATGAGCCGCATGCAGATTGCCCTGCTGATTGTGGGGGAAGGCCTGTTCCTGTGCATTCCGGCCCTGCTGGGCGGCTTGGCCGCCGGGTTCTGCCTGGTGTACCTGCTGGAGGAAGGTTCCTCCACGCTGCCTTCCCTGACCTGGACGACGGCACTGGCCGCGGCCGCGTGCGCCGTAGGCGGGGCTTTGCTGGCCTCCGTGATTCCCGCCTGGCGCGCTTCCCGCCAGTCTCCGCTGGAGGCGGCCGTTCCTTCCGCCGGATTCATGGGGAAGGTGAGCCGTGTTCCCGCGTGGTCCGTCCTAGCGGGCCTTGCGTGCGTGGCGCTCCAGCCCGCCGCCCTGCTTCTTCCGGGACTGGAGGTGGAGACACGTAAATGGATGTTCGTCTGGCTGGGGTATCCCGGCCTGGTTGTCGGCGCCCTGTTTCTTGCCCCCGCTTTCGTCCGCGCGACGGAATGGGCCGGGGCGTGGCTGACGGGGCTTCTTCTGCGCGTGCCCCATGCGTTCCTGCGGGTCCAGCTCAGCCGCAATCTCAGCCGTTCCGTGGGAACGGCGGTGTCCATGTCCGTGGGGCTTTCCCTGTTTGTGGCCGTGCAGACCTGGGGATATTCCATGCTGGTTCCTTTTTCTCCGGATTCTTCCACGCCCGGAACGCTGGTTTCCTTCCTGCACACGGAGTTCCGGCCGGGAGACGTACCTGAGTTGATGGCGCGGCCCAGCCTGAAGAATGCCCGGATGTATCCCATTTACGTGGATGAACCGGATATTTCCCCGGAACAGATGAAGAGCCCCGGCTTTTCCGGCATGCGCAACCGTTCCGTGGTGCTGGCGGGAATTCCCGTGGAGAAGATGGCGGAGGGGAAAGATCCCCTGTTCCAGCCCGTGTTTGTCTCCGGCAATCCGGAAGAGGCCTATGCCATGCTGAAGTCCACCCGTTCCCTGCTGATTCCGGATACGTTCGCACGGACGGTAGGCTTGAAGGCGGGGGATGATTTGATGCTGGTGAATCCTTCATCCCGGGGGAACCACCCGGGGAATGCGTCTGAGGGCGGTTTGCGCGGGGCGCGGGTTGGCGCTTTTTCCGCCCCTATGAAGGGGGAACCCTGGAAGGTGGCCGGCATTGTCTCCTTCCCCGGCTGGCACTGGCTGACCAAGACCAGCGGCATGCGCGTGCGCCGCGGCGGTTTTGTGGCCGCCCTGGCTATTGCGGATGAACGCTGGCTCAAGGAGGATTACGGCCACCAGGGGTTCCAGTTTATCTGGGGGGATACGGCTCCCGGCGTGACTAATGTGGCGCTTCAGGATGATTTGGGCGAGTTCGCCCTGATGAAGGCCCGCGAGCGGGCGGGAGGGGAGGAAGGCGTGAAGCCGCTGGTGAAGGCTCTGACCCGGGAGAGCCTGGGCGGCAGCGTCACCAGCCGCGGGGACAGCGTGATTTTTACCATGAGTCAGCTTCCGATCATCATGATGGTGATTGCCGTGCTGGCGGTTTTGAATACCGTGCTGGCCTCTGTTCAATCCCGCCGGAGGGAATTCGGACTGATGAGGGCAGTCGGCGTGCCGGGAGGGATGGTGATGCGCATGCTTTGGGCGGAGACGCTGATGATTTCCCTGTGTGCCATCATCATGAGTCTGGTGCTGGGCGTTTTGGCGGCCTGGTGTTCCATCCAGATTCTGGAGTACGGTTATCACTTCGGCATTGTTACGCCTCCCATCACGATGCCCTGGGCGCATCTGGGGTATGCCGTGCTTCTGGTGCTGACCCTTTCCACATTGGCCTGCCTAGCGCCTGCCTGGCGCATGAAGAGGGCTTTCGTGACGGATTTGCTTTCAGCGGGCGAACGGTAGTTTTTTCAACGGGTGGGCCAGAGGACTGGCCGCTTTTAAAGCGGCAGGGGAAGTGTCTTGCTTTGAGGCAAAAGTAACTGGACCATATTTTTAATATGGTTCTTCCAACAGATTTTACCCCTTTCCGGAACAGGGGATGTCTTGGGTGCCGTCTGTGGCTGGCGATTGCCGTTCTGGCGACCATGTACTGCTGGCTGGCATTTACGGGGACCGTCGCTTCCGCTGCGCCGGGGGATGATTGGATCAATTCTACAGCGGTGGGAGAGACGTTTGACAGCTTTCCCGCGACGGCTATATCCAGCCTGGATGGACATTATGGTTTCTTTGCTGCTTCTGCCGGAGATGCGGAGATCGTGGACATGAGCAGCCGCGGGTTTGGCCGCAGTTTGAAGATTAACGGAGCAAGTGGAAGTGTGTCTGCCCGCAGCATAACGCTGCATTTTTCTTTTCCCCTGGAAGAGGAGTCTCCCTGTGCGTTCCGTGCGATGCTGGGTGGACGGCTACAAAGAATGCCGATTGGCTGGTCATTGAGTCCGTGGAGGGAACGGATGGGAATGGAACCATTTCCATTTCAGCGCAGGCCAACGGCGGAGTTTCCACGCGTACCGCGGCCTTGACCGTTTCTTCCTTCTTGGCATCCAGAGATGTTCTTGTGGAACAGAGAGGCGGGAAGTTGACGTGGAATGAGTGGAAGAAGGACAAGATCATCGGCAGGGACCCCTCCAATTCCCAGACCGGACCCGGACAGTCTGCCGCAGGTGACGGAGTGCCCAACCTGTTGAAGTATGTTACGGGAATGGATCCCCTGAAGCCGGCCGGCAGTCCGGTCAGTATTTCTGAGAAGGATAACCGCCTTCTGATGACGTGGCCGGTCAATGAGGAGGCCGTCGGGATTTCCCTGAAAGTGGAAGCTTCCTCCAATCTGAAAGATTGGACAGAGTCTTATGAAGTCACTGTTCCCGGAGAATAGAGGCGTCCGGGCCGGACGCAGATGTTGGAAGAAAAGTTATTGATAGTTGTTTTCCAGATAAGTATGGTATTTTCATGCCTGTGGAAATGAAATATTATTACCATACTTCCGACGGCGAATTGCACGGTCCTGCAGAGTTGGATTTTCTGGTCCGTGAAGTGAAGTGGGGTGGCCTGCCGGATTCTCTAATGGTCCGCTCTGAAAACAGTGGCGAGTGGATTTCTCTCGCGGAGGTCGTTCAAGGGAATACTTCCGTCGGCTGGCCCTTGGATGTCATGTCCGTAACGCCGGAAGAGCTTGCCCGGATGTCGCGCTGGAAACGGTTGTGGTATTATTACCGTCGGTCCTGGAAAATGGCATTCGTGCTTGAAGGCCGGGCTTCGCAGCAGGAATGCATGCATGTTTTCCTGTCCATGACGCTGGCGGATTGTCTGGCATTCGTGGCCGCGCCGCTATTGAGCGGATTGATGCTGGCGTTCCTGTTTCCGGGGAAGGTGAGCGAGTCCGTTGTCTTTTTCACCGGAGGGACCATTGGTGTTTTGTTATGTCTGCTGGTCGTCATTCAATCTTTTTCCCTCTGCTGGAGAAGATTGCATGATTTATCGCTGCCCGGGTACTGGGTCTTTGCGCTGCCCGTCGTGTCTTATGCAGGTAATTGGCTGATAACGTGGCTGCTGGAACATGCGGGGATATTGATCCCCAGGACCGGAATGATGCATTATCCGGGCATTTCCCCAGCACTTGCATTTGTGGCTGTCGTTTCAGTCGTGGTCTCCTTAGTCATCATCGTTTTGTCCCTGACCTGGATTGTTGCGCTGCTGGGAATGTTCCGCGGTATGGAGGGGGAAAACAGGTACGGCCCGCGTCCGGAGATGTGAGGCACGGTTGGTTCCATCCTGAAAGGAGGAGGGAATGAATGAAACGGTACTATTACCGTACTTCCGACGGCGAGTCGCACGGCCCTTCAGTTCTGGATTTTCCGGTCCGGGAAGTCCGCTATGGGCCGCTGTCTCCGGAGTTGATGGGTTAGAGAGGGCGGAGTGTCGGGAAAGCATTGTGGGTGCATTGGACAATTCAAGTGATTTAAAGCCTTTTGAAAGGCCGGATGTTGGTAGAACAAGCCGTCGGGAAAGTGGAGGAAGCTGTTATATTGCTGGTTCCGTTCCTGACGCTTGACGATATTTTGTTCACATGTTCCTCCCATAAGGAGACTGCCTGAGCGTATCGGTTTTCCACAGGAGTTTTGCCCCGGCTTGGTGGTTTTCTTTCTTATAATTCCCAGGTGGTTTGAGACGCTGCCGTTTGTGGGCTGCCGATTATTTTATGGTTTTATTTTTCCCTGGGATGCAGGCGTTTTCACGATGCCGGGGTGAGCGGCGCGTTGCCGGCGGCGGCATGGTTAGGGGTGATTTTTCCGGTGTGTTGCCATTGGACAGCCTGATGGGGGAGTCGTTTTTGAGCTCGTAGGCGTGGTTGATGTTCTGGACATTGTCCGTGCTTTTCACCATATTGCTGACGGAGAAGAGAGGCAAAAATCAGCATGGGCCTTTTCCTTCACAAAGACGGTATGAAAAAGAAGATTGACGTAGATTCATGGCCTAGAAAGTCACATTACGAGTATTTCCAGACTTTTGACTGCCCGATGTTTTCCATTACGTTTCCCGTCAGGGTGGATGCGCTGTACCGTTATGCTAGGGAGAATGGGCTGTCCTTTTTCGCCGTGTGCATGTTTGTGCTGCTGAAGGCACTGAATGAGGTGCCCCAGTTTCGGCAGAGGGTGGAGGATGGGGACGTGTGGGAGTATGAGTCCGTGGATGCCCTGGTTCCGGTTCTGGCCGCCGACGGGGAGTTTTCCCAGATTGTTGTGGAGTACCGGGACAGTCTGTCCGTTTTTCTGGAACATGCCCTTCCGTTGATTCAGGCGGCCAAGGGTGAACCCGCCCGTGCGAATCCCTGCCACCGGACGGATATTGCCGTGTTCAGTTGTCTTCCATGGATGCCGTTTACGCAGGTAGCCAGCGCCTACAGGTCTTTCCGGGGGCAGTACCTGCCTCTGATTCACTGGGGAAAGATGGAACCCGATGCTTCCGGCAGATTGATGATGTCCGTGGCCGTTCAGGCCAATCATGTATTGGTGGACGGTGTGCATGTTGGGAATTTTTATAAAAATATTGAGTATTTGTGTTCTCGATTTTAAGATAGGGGCCTATGGCCTCTCTGCTGCGTCCGTCCGGTGATTACCGCTCTCTTCTTTCCTACCAGAAAGCGGAACAGATTTATGATTTGACGTATTATTTTTGCAAAACATATTTGTCGTGCCGCGACAGGACAGTAGATCAGATGGTTCAAGCCGCCCGCTCAGGGAAGCAGAATATTGCAGAAGGCAAGGAGGCGGGGCTGACATCTCTGGAGATGGAGATCAAGTTGATAAATGTCGCCAGAGCCAGTCTGGATGAATTGCTGGTGGATTATGAAGATTTTTTGAGGGTAAGGAAGTTGCTCTTATGGGAGAAGGATTCCCGGGAAGCGCAGTTTGTCAGGAAAAAAGGGGCGGACAAGACCGCGGGACGGGATTATTTTCTGAATCTGGCCCGGACGCGGCCACCGGAAGTGATAGCCAATATGGCGATTTGCCTGATTTTTCAGGCCAAGTTTTTGTTAATGAGGCAGCTTGAGTTTTTGGAAGGGAAGTTTCTCAGAGAAGGAGGGATGAGGGAAAGGATGAGCCGGATGAGAAGGGCGGTGAGGGATAGGGGTGATAGGGGTGATAGGGGTGATAGGGGTGATAGGGGTGATAGGGGTGATAGGGGTGATAGGGGTGATAGGGGTGATAGGGGTGATAGGGGTGATAGGGGTGATAGGGGTGATAGGGGTGATAGGGGTAGGATGGGAATTTCCCATGATCTCTAAAATTCTCTATAAATTCTTCAATTGTTCCAGAATTTTAATTTCCGGCCAGGCAGCCCGGGCAGTTTTGTACCCAGTGACCGGGGGATATTTCCGCCAGTTCCGGTTCCCGGTCTTTCAGGCATAGTTCCGGTTTGCCCAAGGTGTTTCTGGGGCGGAAGCTGCATCCGGAGGGGAGGTGCGTCATGTTGGGAGGCAGGCCGGGAATGGTGTAAAGGGGGGCTCCCTTGGCGTGTTGGCCGGGGATGGATTTCATCAGAGCTTTTGTATAGGCGTGCCGGGGATGTTCCAGGAGTTCCCCGGAGGAGGCGCTTTCCACGATGCTGCCCGCGTACATGACGTTGATGCGGTCCGCATACTGGCGCACCACTCCCAGGTCGTGCGTGATGAGGATGACGGCGGTTCCCATGTCCTGCTGTAGTTTTTTGATCAGGTCCAGCACCTGTTTCTGAACGGTGACGTCCAGTGCGGTGGTTGGTTCGTCCGCGATGAGGATTTCCGGCTTGGTGATCAGGGCCATGGCGATCATGACGCGCTGCCGCATACCTCCGGAGAATTGGTGCGGGTAGGCGTTCATGCGCTGCTCCGGGTCCGGTATGCCGACAAGGGAGAGCTGTTCCAGGGCTCTGGCCAACGCTTCCTTTTTGTTTATTCCTTCATGGATGACGAGCGGTTCCGCAATTTGTTCCCCGACGGTCAGATACGGATTGAGGGAGGTCATGGGGTCCTGGAAGATCATGGAGATGCGCCTGCCCCGGATGAAGCGAAGTTCTTTTTCCGAACATTGGAGCAGGTCCGTTCCGTCCAGCATGGCGGAACCGCTTTCAATGCGGCCCGGAGGCATGGGAATAAGCCCCATCATGGAGTAGCAGGTGACGGATTTTCCGGAGCCGGATTCCCCCACGATGCCGAGCGTTTCCCCTGGCGCTACATCAAAGGATACGTTTCTTACCGCCCTGACGATGCCCGCCCTGGTGTGAAAGGAGGCGCTGAGGTTCCTGACGGAAAGCATGCCGGAGAGGGGGAAAGGTTAGTCGTTACGCACGCGTGAACGGGCGGAGAAGATGACCGGAATGCCGGGGGCCGGGTAGTTTTCCCGGATTTTGTTGCGCAAGTATTGGGAATAGCTATCCGTAAGCAGGTTTTTGTCATTGACGAAGAGGACGTAGCGCGGTACCGGAATGGTGCTGTATTTGGGGTCCACGGCCGTGGTGACATAGTAGATTTTAAGCCGCTTGGCAGAGCCACTGGAGGTACCGGGCGGGTTCATCTGCTGGGCAAGCTGGATGAGGCGGTTGAGCTGTCCCGTGGTGGGTAGCGCGGTGGATTCCCGGCGGATGCGCGTGATGACCTTGAAGATGATTTCAATACCTTCCGATTTTTTCGCGGAGGTGGTGATGAACGGCGCGTAGTTGATGAAGAAGAGCTCCCTGCGCACTTGTTCCTCCACTTCCACCATGCGATCCTTGCGCGGGGCGTTCGGGTGGAAGAGGTCGAATTTGTTGACGATGATGATGCAGGGTTTTCCTTCTTCCGCGATGATGCCGGCGATGCGGCGGTCCTGCTGCGTGATGCCCGCCGCGATGTCAATGACCAGCAGGCAGATGTCCGCCCGGCGGATGGCTTTTTCACTGCGCATGGCGGAGAAGACTTCCACGGAGGTGTCCCGCCGGGAACGCGGGCGCATTCCGGCCGTGTCAATCAGAACGTAGGGCTGCCCGTCATGCAGGTAGGGGATGTCAATGGCGTCGCGGGTGGTTCCCGCTACGTCTGAGACGATGGTGCGCCTGTCCTGGAGGATGGCGTTGACCAGTGAGGATTTGCCCGCATTGGGGCGGCCTACGACAGCTACCTTGATGGGGGGGGCCGTTTCCGTGTCTTCTGCCAGAGTTTCCTCCATTGCTTCTTTCAGGGGGGCCCCTGCTTGCTTGAGAAAGGAGTCCAGTTTGGAGGCCAGTTCCGAGAAGCCACGGCCATGAGCGGCGGAGAGGAAGATGTAGTCGTTAAATCCGAGTCCGGAGAATTCCCCCAGGTTGAGGTCCTGTTTTTCGTGGTCGGCCTTGTTGAGCAACAGCATGACCGGAACTTCCGATTTGCGGAGATGGTCCGCGATGCTTTGGTCAATGGGGGTGAGGTGGTCCCGGCTGTCCAGCACGAAGAGGATCAGGTCCGCCGTTTTCATGGCTATGTCCGCCTCAGCGGCTACCTGTTCCGCAAAGCCGTCGCCCAGCCGGGCCCCGATGCCGCCCGTGTCCATAAGCTTGCAGGCATGGTCCGTGATTTTGCAGGGTGCGCTGATGCGGTCGCGGGTGACGCCGGGTTCATCATGCACGATGGCGATGCGCCTGCCCGCCATTCTGTTGAATATGGCGGATTTCCCGACATTGGGCCTGCCTACGATTGCAATGGTGGGGACGTGCTGCATGCACGCCATGATACGGAAACGATCCGGGCAGTTAAAGACAATTCCGCGCCAACGGAAGACGGCTCCTCAGGAACCTTACCCCTTGTGCCTGGCCTTATTGTGAAGGTAGAGGGCAACAGCTATCGTGATGACGTTGGGAAGCCACAGCAGGATATAGGGCAACACGGTTCCGCTTTTGCGGGACAGGTCCGCGAAGATGAGCGCCACAAAGTAGAGGGAGGCGATCAGGATACCCATGGCAAATCCCGTGGAAGTGTCTTTCCGCCGGGTGTTGATGGCCAGGGGCACTCCGATGAGGGCAAAGACGATGCAGGCCAGGGAGAAGGAGGCGCGCCTGGGCAGTTCCGTGGCGAATTCCCGCGTTTGATTTTCATTCAGGTAGCCAGGGGTGTTCAGGGCCTCCCTGATTTCCTCGTTGGTGAATCGGTTGGCCTTGATGCGGCGGCCGGAATGCCTGTCCGTGCTGATGCTCCTGGGCATTTCATCCACGACCACGCTTCTGGAAATTCCGTTTTTTTCCTGCGTGGTGACGAGCGTATTGAACAGATGAAGTTCAAATATCTTTTTTTCCGGGGAAAAGTGGTAGGTAACGCGTTCCGCGTGCAGAGCTACAGCCGGGGATTTGTCCGAGGCTTTTTGGTAGATATGCATGCCATAGATGAGCTTTTCCTCCGGTATATGCTTGTCAATGTAGATTTCCTGGTCGTCGAATTTGGTGATAGCCTGTCCTTCACGGAGCAGCCCCTCCGGGTTGATGGAGGCCGCCTTGATCAGCAGTTCGGAGATAGCCTGCTTGGCGCGGGGCGCCAGGTCTATGTTGATCCAGTAGCAGAGGCCGGAAAGGGCAATGCCGATGGCGATGGCGGGCGCGCTCAAACGCCACAGGCTCATGCCCGCCATGCGCATGGAGGTGAGCTCGTTGTCAGAGGCCAGCCTCCCGTACACCAGGAGTACCGCAGTGAGGAACCCCCACGGGATGGAGAACATCAGGGAGAAAGGAATTACCTGGAAGATGAATTCCATGACAATGCTGAAGGGGGCTCCGCTTTCCACCAGAAGCGGTCGCAGTTCCTTGAACAGGTTTCCCAGCAGAAGCAGGGCGCTCAGGGACATTACCCCCAGGACTGTCACCCCCAGTAATTGTCGGGCAATGTATCTGTCAAAGATTTTCATGCAGTAAAACCGTGCGTTTTATTCTGCCCGAAGCCTGGAGACAAGTCAATCACGCGAACAGCACAATCCATATGCGCGTGGGAGCGGACGTATATCCGGACGGCATGGGGTGCGCCCGGAAAGAGGTTGTCTCATTTCATTTGATCGCTCTGCCGTTCAAGTTCCTTGAGCAGTCTTTCCCGTTGCGGAGGGAGTTTGCCGAAGTGGGATTTCAGAATGACATGTGCGGGAATTCCGGGGTGGGAAATGCCGTGCAGCCGCGCGAGTTCCTGTTCAAAGTGGAGGACGGCCCGTACGGAAGGCATGTTTTTTTCCAAATAGGTGTATGCCCTTTGTAAAAGGTCGTAGAATTCCGGAATGGGCGTGTCCGGTTCCAGCATCTGGAGGAGCAGGCGCGCGAAGTAACCTGCCGCGGAGAGGCGGCAGTAGTCCGTGCGGAGGGAAAGGCGCGGGGAAATGAGGTCCACGGTGGTCAGCGTATGCAGGTCGCCCTTTTTCGCCGGCGTCCACTGCATACGGCACTGGTAAAAGATATCCAGCCGTCCGGCAAAAGGGCTGGATTGTTTTCTTGCTCCCTTGGCCGCCGTTCTGATGATGCCTTCCCCGGAACACCAGACGACGATCAGGCCGTTTTCCCCCAGTGGGTAGAGCTTGAGTACGGTGGCGTCCGCATTCATGAACGGGATTTTTCCAGCCCTGTTTTTTCAGGCTGGTTCGGGACGGTTTGCCCGTAGGGAGAGGGCAGGATGCCGGCCTCCGTCATGGCGTCCGTAAAGGCTTGGAGGGCACTGGTTCCCTGGTAGATGCGGAAGGCGGAGAGTACCTGTTCCTGGGCTGCATTCTGGTCGCCTCCCAGATATTTCATGACTGCCTGGATGCAGTAGTAGTAAGGGGTGTCGTCCATGGGACCGTAGAGGTTTTCCAGCTCTTTGGCAAGGGGCTGGTTATCAAGTTTACGGGCACAGATGTAGCGCTTGAATTGAAGGAGTGGGATAATGCCGTTTTTGTCCGTGTCTTTGAAATGAGGCAGGAGTTCCGTGAAGGCTTTCAGAGCCTTGGCATAGTCGTGGCTTACGTAGAGGGCTTCCGCCAGGTTGAATTGGACAGTGAGGTTTTCCGGGTCCAGTTTCAGCGCCTTTTCAAAGTTTTCCAACGCTTTTTCAATGTTGCGGATTTCAATGTAGCAGGCGCCGCGGAGGTTGTACAATCCGGGGTTACCGTCAAAGATTTTTTCCAGTTCCAGGAGGGAGAAGAGGCTTTCCAAGGTTCTTTTTTGTGCAAAGAATCGTTCGGCCTCCTGGAATTTTCCGATGTATTGTTTTCTGGTTTCTTCCGGCAGGGTGTTGAATTTCTGAACCCAGGCGGGTGTTTGTGCAGCGGCTTCCGGCGGTTGGGAGGAAGCGTGGGGTATGGCAAATGTGAGGGCTGTGATGAGAAGGATGAAGGTTTTCATTGAGGATTGGGAGTCAAATGAGGAATAATTTTTTGTATCGCGGCTTCAGCCGTGAGTCCATATTTTTTTCTGAGAATGGATTCCGAGCCGTGTTCGATGAATTGGTCCGGCCATGCGATGGCTTCCACGGGAATGGTGATTTCTCCGGCTTCCAGGGATTCCAGGACAGCAGAGTTGAATCCGCCGCGGATGGAGTGGTCTTCAAAGGTGCAGACCACTTTGCTGCGGGAGGCGTGGAGGCGGATGCATTCGTCGTCAAGCGGCTTGATGAAACGGGCGTTGACCAGAGTGACGCTGTAGCCTCGTTCTTCCAGGAGCGTGGCCGTGTCACGGGCGATTCCGATCATGATGCCCAGGGAAACGAGGAGGACGTCGTTTCCTGTTTGAAGCACTTCCGCCTTGCCGATGGGCAGGATTTCCGCTGTGGCGGGAAGGGGTACGCCGGAGCCGCATCCCCTGGGATAGCGGATGACGGTGGGGCCGTTTTGGTAGTGGTTCATGGTGCGGAGCATGTGGACGAATTCCGCTTCATCCTTGGGCTGCATGAAGACGACGTCCGGAATGCTGCGGATCATGGCGATGTCAAACAGGCCGTGGTGGGTGGGTCCGTCGTCGGGGGAGAGTCCGGCCCTGTCCATGCAGAAGCGCACGGGGAGTTTTTGAAGGGCCGCATCATGCTGGATCATGTCCACACAGCGTTGCATGAAGGTGGAGTAGATGGCTACGTAGGGTTTCATGCCTTCCGCCGCCAGGCCGCAAGCGAACAGGGCACCGTGTTCTTCCGCTATGCCTACGTCAAAGTAGCGCCTGGGGAAGGCTTCCTTGAACAGGTCCAGCTTGGTCCCGCTGGCCATGGCCGCCGTGATGGCCGTGATGGATTCATCCTGTTTCGCCATGTCCACCAGCGTGGAGCCGAAGATTTGGGAGAAGGTGGGGGTTGGGGTGCCCTGCGTTTCCCCGTCGTGCACGCAGTAGGAGCCCAGTCCGTGGAATTTCGTGGGATTGTCCAGAGCGGGCTGGTAGCCCAGTCCTTTCTGGGTGACTATGTGCAGGATGACGGGCTCGTTCAGGTCCTTGATGTAGTTCAGCGTGCGGATCAGCGTGGGGATGTCGTGCCCATTCAGGGGGCCGAAGTAGCGCAGACCGAATTTGTTGAACAGCAGGGAGGGGAAGATGAGGTTTTTGGTGGTACCTTCCAGCTTGAATGCGAATTCCTTGGCCTGGGTTCCACCGAGTTTTTCAATGAAGGAGGCGGTCTTGTCCCTCAGCCAGGAGAAAGTTTCCGAGGTCTGCAGGGAGTTGAAGTATTTGGCCAGGGCCCCCACGTTTTTGTCGATGGCCCATTCGTTGTCATTCAGAATGGTGATGTAACGCCTTGTGGTCTGGCTGATGTTGTTGAGAGCCTCCAGTGTAGTGCCGCAGGTGAAGGCTGCGTCTCCGGCGACGGCGACCACGTGGTAGTCCTCCCCCTTGAGGTCGCGAGCCGCGCACATGCCCAGCGCCGCGGAGAGGGCCGTGCCCGCGTGGCCCGCCCCATAGGAATCATGAGGGGATTCCGACATTTTCGCGAATCCGGACAGGCCCTGGTACTGGCGGATGGTATGAATTTGCTCTGCGCGGCCTGTGAGCATTTTATGGACATAGGCCTGGTGGGAAACGTCAAAGATGATTTTGTCCCGAGGCGTTTCAAAGACGCGGTGGAGGGCGATGCTTAGTTCCACTACTCCCAGGTTGGGGCCCAGATGGCCGCCGGTGACGGCAAGGGACTGGATCAGGGTGGAGCGGATTTCTTCAGCCAGCCGGGGGAGCTCCGCCTCCGGGATCTGCATCAGGTCCGCATGGTTATGTATGCTGCCCAGCAGTTCCGGCAATTCAGGTGAGGGAGAATTCATTGGCGTTTGGAGCGTCTGGTTCCGC
Source organism: Akkermansia sp. RCC_12PD (assembly GCF_036417355.1). Taxonomy (NCBI): domain Bacteria; kingdom Pseudomonadati; phylum Verrucomicrobiota; class Verrucomicrobiia; order Verrucomicrobiales; family Akkermansiaceae; genus Akkermansia; species Akkermansia sp. RCC_12PD. The sequence goes on from NZ_CP143889.1 coordinate 1,749,277, forward strand.
ACCGTCCTGTTCTTCTTGGGCGGTTTCCGGGTTGCTGAGTGTCTGGATGCGAAGTTCCGCATTGTGAAGAATGCTGCGGCAGTGGCGTATGAGCTTGTTGCCTTCTTCCACGAGGGCGATCATGTCTTCCAGCTCTGTGACGGGGGCTTCCGTCAGCCTGATGATTTCTTCCAGGCGGGCTATGGATTCTTCAAATCCGGGAGAGTTTTTCCGTTGTTTAGCCATATGAATTGGTTAATTTTGAAGTGCGGGACCGGGTTGTTGAAGGTCCCTGTAAAGGATCATGTCCGCGCCCATGATGAATTGGCGGGAGTCTGACTGGCCGAAGCGCTCGGCCAGTTTGGAGAGGGCGCCGCTGTGGTTGAATATGTATACGGGGTTTTTGTCCCTCGTCTGGCCGAGGATGGAGCCTTCCAGAACGAGCGGCGCGAATTCCCCGTAATAGCCGGATACGGCCCTTATGTCCTTACCCATGGTGGAGGAAGGAGTGACCAGAATGCTGCCTACCTTGCCGCCGTGGAATGAGAGGACGCGTTCCAGCGTGGTGAAATGGGAGACAAGACTGGGGATGTCAAGAGTTTTCCTGTCCGCGTACCAGCTGACAGCTGCCGGCTGGTCCGTGAGGATGAAGTCCCCTGCCTTGGTTTGGTTGCGCACTTCCTGGCTGATGCCCAGCGGATAGTACGGAGGCCATGCGGGAATGCCCCGGTGGGCCGTCAGGATGCCGACACGCACGATATGAGGCAGGCTGAGCAGGAGGGGGAGGGCCGTGACCAACAGCGCCAGAAGAAGGACACCGCCGCGCAGGACGGGGGCCGCTTCCTTGGAATGCCTGGCAATCAGGTTGAGGACGAATGCGGTGCCGAATGCCGTGAAGAAGGGGGAGAAGAGTATCTGGATTTGTCCGATGGAGATTCCCGGCTTGTTGACCGTGTAGAGGGCCATACCCACCGTAGCCAGGCACCACATGGAGAAGATGCCCCATTTGGCTTGGTTGACGGGTTTCTTTTTGAATGTGTGCAGCAGAGCCAGCAGAAAGACAAGGGCCAGGGGGAGATGCCCCAGGTTTTCATAAAGAATGTCTCCCTGGGTAATGATGTTGTTGATGATGGATATGACGGCCGTTTGTGCGCCGATGGGGATGTCTCCGAAAACGAGCGCCTTCATGGCTGTGCTTTCCGAACCGAGAAGGCCGGTGCAGATGGTATAGAAGGCGGTCCCGAAAATGCTGCCGCTGGTGGTTTTGTTTATATAGACGGGATAGGCCAGGAAGAGCAGCAGGATCGCCAGGACGGGGAGACAGTAGAGACCGTGCGGCTTGAAGCGGATGCCCACGAAGAGCAGGAAGCCGACCATGGGCCAAAGGCCGATCCATCCCGTCAGGCAGACGCAGGAAAAGCAAATGGCGCTGAAGACAATGGGCCACAGGAATTTGCGGTTTTCCTGGTCATTGACCAGTGCGGTGTATAGGAAGTGAACGCCCCATGTGAAGAAGAAGAGCATGAGCATTTGCGGGAGGCCGCTGGTGGCATATTGCAGGAATAGATTGCTGAAAATCATCGTCAGGCAGGTAAAGCTGGCGATGGTGGTGTCAAATATTCTGCGGAGCACGTAGTAGCAGCTCAGGACAGAAAGAATGAAGAAGATGGCGGAGACGGCGGCCACGATGCGGTCCGGCAGGTAGATCATGGAGTCTCCGGTCATTTTCCAGAGTTCATAGTTGTGTATGCCCGCCAATTTAAATACGGCCGCTTCCACCAGAATGTTCAGCGGAGCATAGCGCGTGTCACGGAGCTTGTAGGGAGAGAATTTTTCTGCGTCCACCAGGCTTTTCCCCTGACCTGCCAGAATGGCTTCCTGCTCCCGGAGCTGGGCGTCGGAAAGGAGGGGGTTGAGTCCGGACTTGCTGCTGTCCGCAATGAGCTGGATGGGGCGGATTCTGTGGGTGATCAGGCCTTCTCCCCTCGCTACGTTGCGGGCGATTTGGGCTTGGTCCATGGCGGCGTCTGACGAGAGGCCGCGGAAGTTGAAGAAGAATTGAACCCCCGTGATGACCAGCAGCAGTATGAGGACAATGAAGAACGGTGCGCGGGAGCCTGTGTTAGGCGGATTCATATGTCTTGGAGTTCTTGTAATTTGCGTTGAAGCGTGCGGCGGCTGATGCCCAGCAGAAGGGCCGCTGCCGTTCTGTTGCCGTTTGATTGGGCAAGCGCTTGCCGGATAGCGTTCCGTTCAAGCAAGGATAAATTCAAAACCCCGTGCGGGACAAGCCCATTCTGTGTGTTGTTCCCATTGTCCGGGAGAGGATCCCCGGCGGTTTTCCCGGCAGCCGGGGGGGATAATGCCGCCTGGAGCTGGGGCGGGAGGTGCTGAAGTTCTATCCGGTCCGAGTTGCACATGACCACGCCGTGCTCCATGGCCGTGCGCAGTTCCCGGACATTGCCGGGCCAGAGATAGTTCCGTACGGCGTGAAGGGCTTCCGGAGAGAGGGATTTGAGTTCCCTGTTGTTTTCCCGCGCGAATTCCTTGAGGAATGCCGCCGCCAGCAGAACTACGTCTTCCCTGCGGTCACGGAGGGGAGGCATCTGGATGTGAACCACATTCAGGCGGAAGTAGAGGTCTTCCCGAAATTTGCCGTCCTGGACGAGTTGCTTCAGGGATTTGTTCGTAGCGGCGATGACGCGGACATTCACGGGAATGGACGTGTTGGAGCCTACGCGTTCTATCGTCCGTTCGGAAAGCACTCGCAGAAGCTTGACCTGCGTGCTTGCGTCTATTTCCCCGATTTCATCCAGAAAGATGGTGCCGCCGTCCGCCTGTTCAAAACGGCCGATGCGCCGTTGGGCGGCTCCGGTGAAGGAGCCTTTTTCATGGCCGAACAGTTCGCTCTCCAACAACTGGGGGGAGAGGGCCGCACAGTTGACGGCCACAAATTTGTTTTCCGGCCTTCCGGAAAGGGAATGGATGGCCTGGGCTACGAGCTCCTTCCCGGTTCCGCTTTCCCCTTCGATCAGCACCGTCGTTTTACTGGGGGCTACCTGGCGTATCATGGAAAATACATGCTCCATGGCGGTGGAACGGCCCAGCAGTTTTTGTAGTCCGGAGTCCGCCTGGATGCGGGAGGTGAGTTCCTGGTTGGCGGTTTCCAGGTTCCGGGTATGCAGGGCGCGTTTGAGCACCATTTCCACTGCATCCAGATTCAGGGGTTTGGTAACGAAGTCGTAGGCTCCCTGCTTCATGGCTTCCACTGCGGCATCCACGGAGCCGTAGGCCGTCATCATGATGCTTTGTGGAGGATGGGGCAGAGCGGCGGCGGATTTAAGTACGTCCATGCCGCTTTCCCCGCCCAGTCGCAGGTCCGTGAGCACCAGGTCCGGAGATTCTTCCCGCATGAGGGTGACGGCCTGGGCGAGATTGGAGGCGGTGTACACTTCATAATCATCCTGAAATCCCATGCGCAGGGCGTCGCGCGTGGGCTTTTCATCATCGACAATCAGCAGGACGGGCATGTTCATGACGGCACGGAGGGAGGCAGGAGGCGGATAGTGCGTTCCACGCGCGGCAGGAATACCGTGAAGGTGGTTCCCTGGCCCGTCTGGCTGGCAAGGGTGATGGAGCCGCCGTGCTCCTTGACGATGCGGCGTACGATGAGCAGCCCCAGACCGGAGCCGGTGGATTTGGTGGTCAGGAAGGGTTCGTAAATGCTGCCCATGACTTCCGGGGAGATGCCGCAGCCCGTGTCCGCCACGGTTACGAATACGCTGTCATCCGTATAGCCGCTTTTGATGAGGATGGTCCCTCCTGCGGGAGGAATGGCCTGATAGGCATTTTTGATCAGGTTGTAGAATACCTGCTTGATCTGCACGGGGTCCAGGCTGAGGATGGGGAGTCCGGTTTGAAGTTCCGTATTGATCTGGATGCCGCGCTGCCGAATTTCCGGTTCCAGCAGTTTGAGGACGTCCATAATGATGTCTTCAATGTTGTGGGGTTCCCGGATGGGCTTGGTGGGGCGAATAGCCTGGAGGAATTGTTTCAGGATAACGTCAAGCCGGGTGGTTTCTCCTTCCGCCGTTTTCAGCAGTTCTTCAAAGTCGTTCCGGTATTCCGGCGGCAGTTTTTTCGCCTTCCGGGCAAGGAGCTGGAGGTGCAGGCCGATGGAGTTGAGCGGATTGCCTATTTCATGGGCTACGCCGGCCGCCAGCAGGGTCAGCGCATTGAGCCGCTCCGCCTCGATGTTCTCCGCATTGCGCTTCTGCTGGGGCGTTTCGTCGCGGATGAGGATCAGGTGGCCCTGGCTTTTATTGCCGATGGGGGGAAATGAAAATATTCAGGAATTTATGCTCAGGGTAGAAGATTTCCACATCCCGCGAAACGGCGGTATGGCTTTGCTGGACCGTGTTCCAGGAGCAGTCGCGCCCCAGGAAGATACAGAAGTCCTCCGGCGTGATGTGTTCGGGTTCCTTGTCGAATAGTTTGAGCGCCGCCTGGTTGACGAACAGTATTTTCCCCTTGCTGTCCAGCAGGATCAGTCCTTCCTGGATGGATTCGAACACCTGCTGGAAGAAGCCCTGCTGTTCTGCCAGCTTGACGAAGAAGCGCTGAAGGTCTTCCTCCTTGATATGGTCGATGCGGTCGATCAGCTTGTCGATGGTGTCCTTCTTCATGGCGGCGCCGTATCCCTTCCGGGCATGCACTATATATAAAGGGAAGTATGTCGCAAATCAAGCGGATGTGACATATTGTCGCGCATTTGCGTCTGGACATGTTTCCGAAAACGGGGGGCAGGATAACGGCATGGATGAAAATCACCCCTGCATGCCTTTTGTCAGAACGCGCCAAGTAGCCTTTCACGATACGGACGCTTCCGGCGTGGCCCATTTTACCCGGCTGTTGTGTCTGGTAGAGGAAGTGGAGCATGAGTACCTGCGTTCCCGCGGGCTGGAGGTGCTTTCCCCGGATTGCGGCTGGCCCCGCGTGCATGTGGAGGTGGATTACTCCAGTTCCGCCGGGCTGGGGGGACTGGCTGAGCATTGAGTTGAGCCTGGGCCATGTGGGAAGCAGCTCCCTGGAATGGAAATTTGCGGTGTTTCATTCGGAACGCCCCGTGATGCAGGGAAGGTACGTCGTCGTCCGGGTCGGGCGGGGCAGCAAGCCGCAGGCTATTTCAGAGGCGGAGAAGGAATGCCTGATTTCAGGCTTTTCAAAAGAGGGGAATGCCTGTAAGTAAGGCGCATGTCTAAAAAGCCTGTCGTTCTTGTCATTCGCGACGGCTGGGGCCGCAATCCGTTGGGGCCTGATGTCGCGAAAGAATACGGTGACGCCACTGTTTTGGCTGATACCCCGTTTACTGATTACCTCCTTGCCAACTATCCCCACAGCCTGCTGGGTGCTTCCGGGGAAGACGTGGGTCTTCCCGACGGGCAGATGGGCAATTCCGAAGTGGGTCATCTGAATCTGGGTGCGGGACGCGTGGTGTATCAGGATCTTTGCCGTGTGGACAATGCCATCAAGGACGGCTCCATGGGTGAGAACGCCGTATTGAAGACCGCATTTTCCCAGGCCGTTTCTTCCCGCCTGCATTTGCTGGGCCTGGTGAGCGACGGCGGCGTGCACAGCCACATCAACCATTTGGCGGGCATTGTCAAGTACGCCTATGAAGCGGGGGTGCGCGATATTTGCATTCATGCCATTACGGACGGGCGCGATTGCTCCCCCACCAGTGGAGCCGGATTTATGCGCCAGCTTGAGGAAGCCGTGAAGCCTTACGGAGCCAAGATAGCTACGGTGATCGGCCGTTTTTACGCGATGGACCGCGACAAGCGCTGGGACCGCAACAAGCTTGCGTGGGACGCCATCGTTCTGGGCCGCGGCGAACAGTGTTCCTGCTCTCCTGCCGAGTATGTGGAACAGTGCTATGCGAAGGGCGAAACGGATGAGTTCCTGAAGCCCGGCATTTTCGCGTATGGCAACGAACAGCGCGTGCGCGATAACGACGTGGTGTTCTTTTTCAATTTCCGTGCCGACCGAGCCCGCCAGATGAGTGACGCCTTCCTGTATTCCGATTTTGACGGATTTGATCGCGAAGTGCAGCCGAAGGTGCATTATGTGACCCTGACGGAGTACGATGCCAAGTATCCCTCCCCCATTGTGTTTGAGCAGGAGCAGCTCGACAACATTTTCGGCCAGATCGTTTCGGAAGCCGGGAAGACCCAGCTCCGCATCGCGGAAACGGAAAAATACGCCCACGTCACTTTCTTTTTCAACGGAGGCGTGGAGACGCAGTTCCCCGGCGAAGACCGTATTCTGGTTCCTTCCCCCCGCGAGGTGGCTACCTACGACCTTAAGCCCCAGATGAGCGCGGAGGAAGTGGCGGACAAGTTTGTGGAAGCCGCAGACAAGTACGACGTGATCATCATGAATTTTGCCAACGGAGACATGGTAGGCCACACGGGTTATCTGGAAGCCGGCGTTGCCGCGTGCGAAGCCGTGGACAATGCCTTGGAGAAGTGCGTGAAGAAGATTCTGGAGCTGGGCGGCAAGCTGCTTATCACGGCGGACCACGGCAATGCCGAACACATGCGCAATGAGGACGGTTCTCCGAATACGGCCCATACCACCAATCTGGTGGACCTTATTTACGTGGCGGAAGACAAGGACGAGGTGAAATTGTCCAACGGCATTCTGGCGGACGTGGCTCCCACGCTGTTGAACTTGATGGGGCTGAAACAGCCTGCCGAAATGTCCGGCCACAGCCTGGTGACGCCCAAGAACTGATCCGGTCTGCGTTTTTTCATTTCCCGTTCGTGCGCCGGTTTGCACGGACGGGATTTTTTTGTCATGGCGGGATTGCGGGAACGGTCCGCTTGAGAGAAAAGCGTGTCTCTAAGAAAAATATTCAGGAAAAGGGAATAAAAGACTTGTCATGGTGTGAAATCACGTTATATTTGCCGTCCCCAAACGCACCAGAAGGTGCAAGAAATACGTTTTCTATCGGGTTTGCCTCCGGAAAAAAGGCGCGCTTCCTGCTTACTGAAAGGGATGTTCGCCTTGAATATCGGTGCAGACCGACGAACCACAACCAAAGCAGGAAAACATGCCGACTATTAATCAGCTCGTCCGCAAGGGACGTATTACTCCGGAAGAGAAGTCCAAGTCACGCGCTCTTCATAGCTGCCCGCAACGCCGCGGTGTTTGTCTCCAGGTGATGACCCGTACGCCCAAGAAGCCGAACTCGGCTCTCCGCAAGGTGGCCAAGGTCCGTCTTACCAATGGTGAAGAAGTGATCGCCTACATTGGCGGTGAAGGCCACAACCTTCAGGAACACTCCATCGTGCTTGTTCGCGGCGGTCGTGTGAAGGACTTGCCTGGTGTTCGCTATCATATCGTCCGCGGCGCTCTTGACTGCCTCGGTGTCGACAAGCGCCGCCAGGGCCGTTCCAAGTATGGCGCCAAGCGCCCGAAGGCTGCTGCCAAGTAAACATTAACAATCTTACCTATTAAATATTATGGCCCGCCGTAAACGCGTCTATAGAAAAATCGAACGTCGTGACCCCCGTTACGACAGCACTCTTGTTGGCAAGCTGATCAGCAAGGTTATGCTGGATGGCAAGCGCTCCCTTGCGGAACGCATTGTGTATGCTGCCATCGACATGGCTAACGAAGGTACGGACAGCATTGACCCCCTGGAAGTGATCACCCGCGCCATTGAAAACGCCAAGCCCCGTGTGGAAGTGAAGAGCCGCCGTGTTGGTGGCGCCACTTACCAGGTGCCGCTTGAAGTGGATCCGGCCCGTTCCGAATCTCTCGCCATGCGCTGGATCGTGAATTATGCCCGCAACCGCAAGGGTGTGCCGATGCACAAGGCGCTTTCCAATGAAATCAAGGAAGCCGCCAACAACCAGGGCGCTGCCGTCCGCAAGCGCGACGATGTGCACAAGATGGCCCAGGCCAACCGCGCCTTTGCCCATTTCCGCTGGTAATCCCTTCCGCGACCATCAGCAGAACCATTCACTTTCGATCTTACAGATACTTTCCAGACACTATGTCCGATCACGTAAACAATCCCAATCGCAAGGCTCCCCTTGAGCGCTACCGCAACATCGGTATCTCCGCTCACATTGACGCCGGCAAAACCACTTTGTCCGAGCGTATTCTTTTCTACACCGGCATGATCCACAAGATCGGTGAAACCCACGACGGTTCCACCACTACCGACTGGATGGAGCAGGAACGCGAACGCGGCATCACCATTACCTCAGCCGCCGTTACCACCAACTGGAAGCAGGTGAAAAATGAAGGTATCACCAAAATGTTCGAAGGCGAAAACTTCCAGCTGAACATTATTGACACTCCCGGGCACGTTGACTTCACTGCTGAAGTGGAACGTTCCCTCCGCGTGCTTGACGGCGCCATCGTGGTATTCTGCGGTGTGGCCGGCGTACAGCCCCAGACGGAAACCGTGTGGCGCCAGGCCACCAAGTACAGTGTTCCCCGCATGTGCTTCGTGAACAAGATGGACCGCACCGGCGCCAACTTCAACAACGTTCTGGACGATATCCATAACAAGCTGGGCGCCAACGCCGCCGCTATTCTGATTCCCATCGGTTCCGAAGACCAGCTCCGCGGCCAGATCGACGTGGTGAACCAGAAGGCCATCATGTACGCCGACAATGACCGTCTGGGTTCCACCTATACGGTTGAGGAAATCCCCGCCGAGCTCAAGGAGGAAGCCGAACTGGCCTACCATGAGCTGGTAAGCCGCGTGGCTGACGTGGACGATGAACTTGCTGAAAAGGTTCTCATGGAAGAACCCTTCACCGCCAAGGAACTCAAGGAAGCCATCCGCCGCGCCACCATCACCAACAAGTTTATCCCCGTTGCAGGCGGTTCCGCCTTCAAGAACAAGGGTGTTCAGTTCCTGCTTGATGCCGTGGTGGACTACCTTCCCTCTCCGGTGGAAACCGTTCCCGCCCACGCTGAAAGTACGCTGGATCCGGAAAAGACTTTTAAAATCACCGCTACGGACGACGCCAAGCCCATGGTGCTGGCGTTCAAGCTCTGGGCTGACAAGTTCGTCGGCAAACTGGTGTTCATCCGCGTGTATGCCGGCGTCCTCAAGAAGGGTGATACCGTGTACAATCCCCGTACCCGCAAAACGGAACGCGTGGGCCGCATTATTCAGATCCAGGCTGACCAGCACACGGACATTGACGCTGTGTATTCCGGCGACATCGCCGCCATTGTGGGTCTGCGCAACGTGACTACGGGCGACACTATCACCAGTCCGGACAACGATATCTGCCTGGAGCCTCCCACCTTCCCGGAAACCGTTATTTCCATGGCTGTGGAACCCAAGACCAAGGCCGACCAGGAAAAAATGTCCAATGCCCTGGGCCGTCTGTCTGAAGAAGACCCGACCTTCCGCGTGAAGACCGATGAAGAAACCGGCCAGACCTTGATTTCCGGCATGGGTGAACTTCACCTGGAAATCATCATTGACCGCCTGATGCGCGAATTCAAGGTGGAAGCCGACATCGGCAAGCCCCAGATCGCCTACCGCGAAACCATCACTGCTCCCGCCCACGGCGACGGCAAGCTGGTGAAGCAGTCCGGCGGCCGCGGCCAGTACGGCCACGTTGTTATCGACGTGAAGCCGAACGAACGGGGCAAGGGCCTCACCATTGAAAACAAGATTGTGGGCGGCGCGATTCCCAAGGAATACATGAACGCCGTTTATGCCGGTCTCAACGAAGCCATGACCACGGGCGTTATCGCCGGTTATCCGGTGGTGGACGTACACGTTGAAGTGGTGGACGGTTCCTATCACGAAGTGGACTCCAACGAAAACGCGTTCAAGATGGCCGCCATTTTCGCCATGAAGGACGCCTTCAAGAAGGCCAAGCCCATCATGCTGGAGCCCATCATGTCCGTTGAAGCTTCCACGCCGACCGACTACCAGGGCGACATCATGGGCGACCTGAACCGCCGCCGCGGCCAGATCAGCAACATGGAAAACAAGGCCAATGCCTGCATTCTCAAGGCCATGGTTCCCTTGTCCGAAATGTTCGGTTACTCTACCGCCATCCGTACCCTTTCCAGTGGCCGCGCCTCCTACTCCATGGAGCCGTCCCACTTTGAACAGGTGCCTCAGAACCTCGTTGACCAGATTGTCAGCGACAGGGCCAAATAAACAACCTTTGAAGTATAACCAATAGACCGCACGTCCATGCAAAGTCCAAAAATCCGCATTCGACTCCGCGCTTTCGACTCCCGCGCCATCGACCGCTCCTCCCAGGAGATCGTTGAAACCGCCAAGCGCACCGGAGCCAAAGTTCACGGCCCGATCCCGTTGCCGACCCGCATTGAGAAATTCTCCGTGAACCGTTCCGTTCACGTCAACAAAAAGTCGGCTGAACAATTTGAAATCCGCACCCATAAGCGTCTGCTCGACATCGTCGATCCGACCGCACGCACGATTGATGAGCTCAAGAAGCTCAACCTTCCCGCCGGCGTGGACATCACGATCCGCATCTAGTTTGGTACCCGGATAAGTAATTAAAAAACAGAAAGACACACTACAATGGCTCTAGGACTTATCGGAAAAAAGGTCGGTATGACCCGTCTGTTTGACCAGGAATCCGGCGCTATGGTGCCCGTGACCGTCATTGACGTCAAGGGCAACACCTTCGCCCAGATCAAAACGGAAGACAAGGATGGCTACAATGCCATTCAGGTTGCCTTTGATGCGCAGAAGGAAAGCCGCGTGGCCAAGCCTCAGGCCGGCCACTTCAAGAAACTGGGCATTCAGCCCACCAAGCTCCTCAAGGAATTCCGCGTGGAAGCTTCTGAACTGCCTGCTGAAGGCGCTGAAGATCCCGGCGTGGATCTCTTTTCCGCCGGCCAGTGGGTTGACGTGATCGGCACTTCCAAGGGCAAGGGCTTCCAGGGTGCAATGCGCCGCCACAACTTCCACGGCTCTCCCGCCGCCCACGGTTCCATGATGCACCGCCGTACCGGTGGTGTGGGTGGCTGCTCCACCCCCGGCCGCGTCTGGAAGAATCAGAAGATGCCCGGGCAGATGGGCAACGCCAGGCGCACGGTTCAGAACCTGAAGGTTGTGGCCGTTCGTCCGGAGGACAATGTTATCCTCATCTCCGGCGCCGTTCCCGGTGCACGCGGTTCGTACCTCGTGATCCGCCCCGCCAAGAAGAAGTAGGCTTTAGCAACCACACATTGAATATAGGAAAACCTATCTATGTCCGCAAATACCTTTACATTAGAAGCCGCCGCTGCCGCCAACATCCAGGTTGCAGGCAGTGACAAGGGCTCCCAGGCCGTGCACGACCTCATCGTGGCTTATCAGGCAAACCGCCGCACTGGTTCCGCCAACACCAAGACCCGCGGTGAAGTCAGCGGCAACAACAAGAAGATCTTCCGCCAGAAGGGCACGGGCAACGCCCGCCACGGCGACAAGCGCGCTCCCATCTTCGTGGGCGGCGGTGTGGTCTTCGGCCCCCGTCCTTGTGACTATTCCAAGAAGGTGAACAAGAGCACCCGCCGTCTGGCCCTGCGCCGCGTTCTGGGCGATCTGATCGCCGCTTCCAGAATCAGCACCGTTGCCGAATTCTCTGTGGCCGACGGAAAGACCAAGTCTTTCATCAAGGCCGTCAAGGATCTGACAGACGCCAAGAAAGTGCTCATCGTGGCCGCTTCCTTTGATGAAGCCACCTACCTCGCCGGCCGCAACGTTCAGGACGTGCTCCTGATGACCGCCGCTGAAGTGAACATTGAACAGCTCATGAAGGCTGACGCAGTGATCCTCGTTGACAATGCTTTAGAAACCCTCGCCAGCCGTACTGCTTAAGAAGCCATGAAAGACATTTACCAAGTCATTAAGAAGGTGCGCATCAGCGAAAAGGCCACCATGCTCCAGGAAACCACCGGAGAGCTGGTCCTTGAAGTTGACCGCGACGCCAACAAGATCGAAATCAAGAAGGCTGTTGAAGTTGCTTTCGGCAAGAAGGTCGCTTCTGTCCGTACCGCCAACTATGACGGCAAGCTCAAGCGTCAGCGCCGCGCTGACTCGGGTCGCACCGCCCATTGGAAAAAGGCTTACATCAAGCTTGCCAACGGTGAAACCCTTGACCTCGTTTAAAGCCCCTATTAGGAAGGAAAGCTATCATGTCCCTCAAGTCATTCAAGCCAGTTACTCCCTCTAACCGCTACAAGGTGTGGCCGTCCTTTGACGAAATCACTACCTCCACCCCGGAAAAGAGTCTCTGCCGTCCCCTCAAGAAGTCCGGTGGCCGCAACAATAACGGCCGCATCACCACCCGCCACATCGGCGGTGGCCACAAGCGCAAGTACCGTCTGGTGGACTTCAAGCGCAACAAGTTCGATGTGCCTGCCACCGTACTCACCATCGAATACGATCCCAACCGCACCTGCCGTATCGCCCTGATCGAATACAAGGACGGTGAAAAATCCTACATCCTGGCCCCCAACGGCCTGCAAGTAGGCATGAAGGTGGAAAGCGGCCAGAAGGTTGCTCCCAAGGTCGGCAATGCCATGCCTTTGAAGAACGTTCCCCTGGGTACCTCCGTTCACAACATTGAAATCCGTCCGGGTTCCGGCGGCAAGGTTGCCCGTGCAGCCGGTCAGCAGGCCATCGTTTCCAACCGTGAAGCAGGTTATGCGCTGATCAAGATGCCCTCCGGTGAAATCCGCCGTTTCAATGAGGATTGCTACTGCACCATCGGTCAGGTCGGCAATACCCAGCACATGAACGAAATGTCCGGCAAAGCCGGCCGCACTCGCTGGCTGGGCGTCCGTCCCACCGTCCGCGGCATGACGATGAACCCCGTCGACCACCCGAACGGGGGTGGCGAAGGCAAGTCCAAGTCCGGTGGTGGCCGCCAGCACCTGAAGTCCCCCTGGGGCCATGTCAAGGGCCAGAAGACCCGCCGTCTCCGCAAGCCCAGCGACTCCGTCATCGTACAGCGCCGCAACTCCAAGTAATCAATACACAATAACTTTAACTAGGATCATATAACATGGGACGTTCTCTCAAAAAAGGCCCTTTTGTCAGTCAAAAGCTTCTCGCCAAGATCGATGCTCAGCTTGAATCCGGCGATCGCAAGCCGATCAAGACCTGGAGCCGTGCATCCATGATTACGCCAGACTTCGTCGGCTTGACCTTCCTGGTGCACGCCGGCAAGAACTTTGCCACCGTGTACGTCACGGAAAACATGGTAGGCCACAAGCTTGGTGAATTTGCCCCGACTCGTGTCTTCAAACAGCACGGCGGTATCGGTAAGAAGTAATCAGTAAGTTAACAATCAACATGTCGAACTCTTCTTCCATCCTTGCCTATTCCCTCTCGGCCATTGTTGGTCTGGGCGGAACCATGCAGGGAGCGGAAGAGGGTACGGCGGCACTGACGCGCAGAATCGAGCGTCTCGAAAAGCAGAATGCGGCCCTCAAGGCGTCCTACGCTCAGGCCCGCATTGATGCCGACAACGCGAATGCCCAGCTTCTGGACATCCGTTCCCGGCTGGAGGCTTTGGGAGGCGCTGCGCTAGGTAACAGTGAGGAACGCCTGATTCAGGCGATGGCTAACATCGAGGTTCTCAGCGACCGCATTCAGCGGCTGGAACAGGCGTCAGTCAAGCTCTCCGGGGCTATCCTCGCCTACATGAAACAGGCCATATCCGAGGATGCGGACGCCAGAACAGCAGTGGAAAGCTCCCTGCGCCTGCTGGATTCCGTGCTCGGATACAGGCAACAGCCCGTGCGAGATGGCGCGGGAACCCAGGCGGAAGCCAAGGTGCTCAGCATCGACTCCGAGTCCGGAGTGGTGGTGGTCAACGTCGGAAAATCCGCCGGGATGCAAATCGGGATGCCATTGCTGCTGACCCGTGGAGCACAAACCATCGGAGAAGCCGTAGTCACGGACGTTCGCAAGGATGTGTGTGGCGCGCTTGTTCAGAAGCTCATGGCGCCGGCCGATCCGGTGCGCGTCGGAGATTCTGCCTCAGTAAAAACCAACGATTAAATCATCTTCATAAATAACCTGCACTACGAGGAAAAACCCATGGAAGTGAAAGCTGTTTACAAATACGCCCGCATCTCTGCCAAGAAGATGCGCGATATTGCTCAAGAAATCCAAGGCTTGTCCGTCTCCCAGGCGACCGACATCCTGTCCTACACCCCCAAGAAGGGTGCCTATCTGCTGAATAAGACGCTCAAGTCTGCCGTGGCCAACGCTGAAAACAATGCGGAATTGTCCGTCGATACGCTCGTCGTGAAATCCGTCATGGTTGATGAAGGCCCCACCATGCGCCGTACCATGCCCCGCGCCCGCGGATCCGCCAACATGATCCGTAAGCGCACATCCCACATCACCGTTGTACTGGCCGATCAAGAAGGCTAAGTTCATCACAATCTAACACACATATAGCTGAACTAACATCATGGGTCAGAAAGTAAATCCAATCGGGTTCCGCCTCGCCGTCAACAAGGACTGGCGCTCCAAGTGGTACGCCACGGGCCAGGATTACGCCACCAAGCTGCATGAAGACTTGGTAATGCGCAAATACATCAAGGAGCAGCTGATGTCCGCCGCCGTTTCCAGCATCGTGATCGAACGTGCCTGGAATAGTGTCCGCATCACCGTTCATACCGCCCGTCCGGGTCTTGTAATCGGCCGCAAGGGCGAAGAAATTGAAAAGATCCGCCAGTACCTTCAGGGTCTCTGCGGTGCTTCCACCCAGGTCAACATTGACATCGTGGAAATCCGCTCCCCTGAGACGGACGCCCAGCTTATCGCTGAAAACGTGGCCGTCCAGCTGGAACGCCGTGTTTCCTTCCGCCGCGCCATGAAGCGCGCCGTGCAGGTTGCCATGGAACGCGGTGCCGACGGCATCCGCATCCGTTGCGCCGGCCGTCTCGGCGGTGCCGACATCGCCCGTGCCGAATGGTACCGCGAAGGCAAAGTGCCGTTGCAGACTCTCCGCACGCCGATCGACTACGGCTTTGCCGAAGCCCGTACCCTGTACGGCATCATCGGCGTGAAGTGCTGGGTCAACAAACGCGATGAAGTCGTTTCCCAGCAGAGTTCCCGCCCGTCCGGCCCCCGCGGTCCCCGTCGTCCGCGTGCCTAAGAAAGCCGCCATCACATTGTTCATCACACTTAACACAAGGAGGAATAAGATATGCCTTTAATGCCCAAAAGAGTGAAGCACCGCAAGATGCACCGCGGCAGCCGTTCCGGCAATGCCACCAGCGGTACCTATGTTGCCTTTGGTGACTTCGGCCTTCAAGTGCTCGACCGCGGTTGGATTACCAACAACCAGATCGAAGCCTGCCGTATTGCGATCAACCGTTACCTGAAACGTAAAGGTAAGGTGTTTATCCGCATTTTCCCGCAGAAGTCCTTTACGTCCCGTCCCCCGGATACACGTATGGGTAAGGGCAAGGGCGCCGTGGAAGGCTGGGTGGCCGTTGTTCGCCCCGGGAACATTCTGTTTGAAGTAGGCGGCGTGACTGAATCCCAGGCCCGTGAAGCCCTTCGTCTGGCTTCCAACAAGCTGGGCGTACCGACCCGCTTCGTCTATCGTCAAGGCGTTCAACACTAAAGCTACTCATCACCATGTCCGATAAGAATTCCCCCAAAGAACTTCGTGCTATGTCCGCCAAGGAGCTTTCCGCCCTGGTGCGCAGCCTTCGTGAAGAACTCTTCAATCTCCGTCTCCAGCAGGCCACCGGCCAGCTGGAAAACAACCAGAGAATCCGCACCGTCCGCAAGGATCTTGCCCGCGCCCTTACCATCAAGGGTGAAACCGGGGAAGCGTAAACTGAGGATTTCCGGTAACAACAGAATATTCTACACTTTTAGAATCCAATGTCCGAACAAACCGAAACAACCAAGAAGCCCGGCCTTCGCAAGACGCGCGTCGGCGTGGTGACCTCCACCAAGATGGACAAGACCATCGTCGTGGAATACGTTGCCCGCGTTCCGCACCCCAAGTTCAAGAAAATCGTTAAGAAGAGCAAGAAGTTCTATGCCCATGACGAAAATTCCGCAGCCAAGGTAGGCGATAAGGTACGTATCGTTGAAACGCGCCCGCTTTCCAAGCTCAAGTGCTGGGAACTGGTGGAAGTGCTTACCCACTAATCAGGAATCAACCATTAAGTAAAGGAGATTTGATACCATGATCCAGATGGAATCCCTAGTCCAGGTGGCCGACAATACCGGCGCCCGCTCCGCCAAGATGATTGGCGTCATCGGCAAGCGCACCCGTCAGGCCCACATTGGCGATATTATTACCTGCCACATCCGCGAATCCATTCCCACCGCTTCTGTGAAGAAGGGTACTGTGGTGAAGGCCGTGGTGGTGCGCACCGCCGCCCCGATCCGCCGTGATGACGGCTCCGTGCTCCGTTTTGACGGCAACGCCGTCGTCATCATCGACAAGGATAACAACCCGCGCGGCACCCGCATTTTCGGGCCGGTCGCCCGTGAACTCCGTGAAAAGAAGTTCATGAAGATTGTTTCCCTTGCTCCGGAAGTGCTCTAATCGAGTCACGTCAGAATGTTGAAAAGCCGCCTTCCTTTTGGGAAGGCGGCTTTTTTATGGCAGGCAGGGGAAGGGTCGTTGCCATTTACAGCCGGGAAAGAGGGTGAGGGAACATG
Source organism: Akkermansia sp. RCC_12PD (assembly GCF_036417355.1). NCBI lineage: Bacteria > Pseudomonadati > Verrucomicrobiota > Verrucomicrobiia > Verrucomicrobiales > Akkermansiaceae > Akkermansia > Akkermansia sp. RCC_12PD. The sequence goes on from NZ_CP143889.1 coordinate 1,765,970, forward strand.
GCATCCGGGTGTTTGGAAGACCGTTTGCAAGGTTTCTGGTGCAGCGAGGGCAAGAGCCGGAGGAAATGCTTCTATGAAGCATTCAGAGGGCGGAGAATGGTCCCTGATGAATCTGCGTGTGTCCCCCTTTTCTTCCGTAGTTTCCGGGGGCTTTTAATGCCTGCTGTTTTCCGCGGCGGATTTGCCGCCCAACTGCTGGGCCGAGCCGCAGGCCGGACAGCGGAACCAGTTGAAGAGGAATATATGCAGCGCTGTTGCGAATACATAACCGAACAGCGGAATGTGGTGTGCCGCCTTGTTGCGGTTGTATTTTTTAAAGGAGAAGAGGGGTGCCCGGCATACGCTGCATTTCCGGGGAAGGGCCACGGCAAGGTAAAGAATCAGGGCCAGTATCCAGGGACCGAAGCAGAGGCAGATGATTTGCCAGCCCCGTTCTCCGTTGAGCAGCATCATGGTTGTCAGAATAATGGCGGAAATGCTGCTGGCGAAGAAGAGAAGAACGGCTATGGCCCCGATCCAGGTCCGAAAAGGAGTCAGGTGCTTAATGCCTTTTTTCCGCAGGTAGGTCTTGCGGTGTTCCTGCACGGAGGCTGGTTTGGCGGGACGGTAGCTGTATTCTTCCCGGGACTGTGATTTGGAGGCAACAGACTTGCCGGCTGATCTGGCGGGAAGTGCGGATTTTCTCTCCGGGAGAAGCACTTTAGGTGTTTCTTCCGTTTTCTCCGTAGTATTCACAGGAGTGGCGAGCGGCAGGATGAAGCCCGCGTCCCGGGTAATGCTGTCCGGGCTTGCCGCCCTGGGAGCAGTGAGGGCCTGGGCCACCCATTCCCTGAACACAGGTGCCGCAGGTATTTCCACCTCCAGTTTCAGTATCCGTTTTGCCTGATGAAGTTCAGGCAAAACGGTGAAGGGATCAATCGCGGCGAATTCCTTCAGCGTACTGATGCCGACCGCTTCCAGCAATTCCGCGAATTGCTTCCGGTCTTCAAAGTACTGTTGAAGATCATTCATTCCGGGTAGAATATGTTTTTAGGAGAGGGAATCAAGCATCGCTTTCAGCTGAGTCTGTTTTGTTTTCCAGTCCGCCAGGCGCTCCTTTTCCTGGGAAACTACTTCCGCAGGGGCGCGTTCTACAAAGCCCGCATTGTCAAGCTTGGCAGATGATTTGGCAATTTCCCTGGAGATTTTATCCAGCTCCCGTTCCAGGCGCTCCCGCTCCGCTTCCACATCAATAAGGCCTTCCAGCGGCAGGAAGAGTTCGCCGAGAGGCGTGAGAGCCGCCGGAGTTCCCTTGGGTGCGGCGTAGGAAGCGTCGCGGGTGACGGATTTGGCGTTCGCGAGGATGGAGAGCCGGGAAAGGATATCCTGCGGAACGCCATTGGCCGTTTTCAGGACGAAGCTGACGTTTTTGTTTTTGGACAGATCGTATTCCGCCTTGAGGTTGCGCGCCTTGTTGGCCGTTTCATAGAGGGCAGCAGCTTGTGTGCATGCCAGCGTGATGCGTTCCCCGTCCATCCCGGCCAGCAGGCCGTCCGGAGAGGGCAGGGGAGTGAGCATGAGGGGTAGTCCTGCGTTGCCTTCCGCAAAGCCCAGGGAGGACCAGAGTTCTTCCGTGATGTGGGGCATGACTGGATGCAGCAGGGCCAAGTAATGGCGAAGTACCGTGTCCATGACAGTCAGGGTGGCTGCCCGTACGGAGGAGTCCGCGCCGTCCCTCAGGTCGCCTTTGACGGCTTCCAGGAAGCGGTCGCAGTATTCATTCCAGAAGAATTGGTACAGCACCTGGATCAGAGCATTGAATTCATAGTCCGACAGTGCTTTTTCCACGTCCGCGTGGAGCTGTCTGAGCTTGGAAATGATAGCAAGGTGAACGGAGGAGTACTGCAGGGCAGTTTCTTCCCCCACATTACCCTGCATGAGGCGGAAGCGGGTGGCATTGTAGAGTTTGTTGGCAAAGTTGCGGCCTTCCCCGATCTGGCTTTCGTCAAAGCGAACATCCGTCCCGGTGGGGGCGATGCGCATGAGGCCGAAGCGGAGACCGTCGGCGCCATAGTTGGCGATGAGGTCCAGCGGGTCCGGTGAGTTGCCCAGGGATTTGCTCATTTTGCGTCCTATTTTATCACGGATGATGGAGGTGAAGAAGACGTTGCTGAACGGTTTTTCATGCTGGAAGCGGTAACCGGCCATGATCATGCGGGCCACCCAGAAGAAGATGATGTCCGGTCCTGTGACCAGGTCTGTGGTGGGGTAGAATTTGGCGCGGGTGGCATCGTCCATCGTAGCGAAAGGCCACAGCCAGGAGGAGAACCACGTGTCCATCACGTCGTTGTCCTGAATCCAGTTTTCCGGGTTCTCCGGAGGTTCCGTTCCCACGTAGATGGAACCGTTTTCCAGGGCAGACGCATCCAGCGCGGGAGCGTTCCGGAGTTCTTCCGCCTTGTCTTTTCTGTACCAGACGGGGATGCGGTGTCCCCACCAAAGCTGGCGGGAGATGCACCAGTCCTGAATGTTTTCCAGCCAGTGGGCATAGGTTTTCGCCCAGCGGGCGGGGCGGAAGGTGATGTCTCCATCGGCGACGGCGTCCGCAGCCTCCTGAATGCAGGGGTATTTGAGGAACCATTGCATGGAGAGGCGCGGTTCGATCGGAACATTGGCGCGTTCGGAGAAGCCTACCTTGTTGTCATAGTCTTCAATTTTGACCATGAGGCCGGCGCTCTCCAGCATTTCCACTGATTTATGGCGTGCGTCAAAGCGATCCATGCCGTGCAGCTCCGGAACGTCCGGGCAGTTGATATGGCCGTCGGGAGTAAGGATGTCGATGATTTCCAGATTGAATTTCTGGCCGATTTCAAAGTCCGCCTTGTCGTGGGCCGGGGTGATTTTGAGGGCACCGGTGCCGAATTCGATTTCCACGTATTCATCCCCGATGATGGGAATGGGCGTGGAGTTGAGTGGGCGCATCACGTTTTTGCCGATGAGATGGGCGTAACGCGGGTCCTTGGGGTTTACGGCCACAGCTACGTCCGCCATGATGGTTTCCGGACGGGTAGTGGCCACATGAAGGGCGCCCGAGCCGTCTTCCAGCTTGTACAAGACAGTGTAGAGCTTGCTTTTTTGCTCCGTCATGATGACTTCCTCATCGGAAAGGGCCGTCAGGGAGACGGGGCACCAGTTGACCATGCGGCGTCCGCGGTAGATGAGGCCTTCCTTGAAGAGGTCGATGAAGACCTGTCCGACAGCCCTGGTGTATTCCTCATCCATCGTGAAGCGTTCGCGGTCCCAGTCGCAGGAGCAGCCCAGTTTGTGAAGCTGGTTGATGATGATGCCGCCGTGCTTTTCCTTCCATTCCCAAACTTTTTTCAGAAAGGCTTCACGGCCCACGTCATGGCGGGTCTGTCCCGTGGTCTGCCTGAGGTCCTTTTCCACGCGCACCTGCGTGGCGATGCCCGCATGGTCCGTTCCGGGAAGCCACAGGGCTTCATATCCCTTCTGTCGCGCACGGCGCACCAGGATGTCCTGGATGGTGTTGTTCAGCACATGGCCCAGGTGGAGCACTCCCGTGACATTGGGGGGAGGAATGACGACGGAGTAGGCGGGCTTTTCGGAAGCCGGGTCAGCCTTGAAACAACCTTTTTCAATCCAGAGGGATTGCCATTTTTCTTCCACGAGGGACGGATCATATGCTTTGGGCAGATCAGACATGCGCAAGAGGGTAACATAAAGTTTTTTTCTTTCAATCCCTACATGAGACGGAGGAATGAGAAGGAACGTCAATTTCATTTCTTCCGCTGCGTCATGAAAAAGCCGCCGGTTCCCGTGCGGGAAACGGCGGCTGGTTCAGGAAGGTTTTTCCTGTCCTTATTTAACTGTTACGGTTGTCTGGGCAGCTTTGAGTCCATTGGAGATGACCTGGAGGGTTGCCTTGCCGGATTCTCCCTTGCGGGAGCGCAGAATGACCTGGGCAAGGCCGTTAAAGGCTTTGATTTTCAGAATATTCTTGTTTTCCGGATTGGCCATGGTGGTGAAGTCCGTCGGGTCTCCGTTGCAGATGCCGGCAATTTCCACAGGGCCGCTGACCTTGAAAGTGAGCATGTTTTTGCTGCGCGGAACCATGCGGCCCTGGGCGTCCCGGACGGCAACGGTGACGTAGGAGAGGTCATAGCCGTCTCCGTTGATTTCATTGCGGTCGGGTTTCAGGGTAAGGGCTGCTGGTTTTCCGGTGGTGGCCACCGTGTCCGTAGCCCATACCTTGCCGTCCTTTTTGGCAACTACCTTGAGGGTGCCGGGCGTGTATTTCACGTCTTCCCACACAAGGCGGTAGCGGTCTTTTTCTCCCTTGCCCTTTTTGCGGACTCCCAGGGATTTGCCGTTCAGGAAGAGTTCCGCTTCATCTCCGCTGGTGTAAACGTGTACGGGTGTGATTTCTCCCTTGCGTTCCGGCCAGTTCCAATGGGGCAGGATGTGGGCCATCTTGACGTCCGGCCTCCATTTTGCCTGGTAGATGTAGAAGCGGTCCTTCTTGAAGCCGCACAGGTCCACAATGCCGAAGTAGGAGCTGCGGGAAGGAGCGCGGTTGCCCAGCTTTTTGAGTTCCGCCATCAGTTTTTCCCGTTCCGGTCCTTCAGGCACGTTCAGGGCGTTGGTGGCGTCCAGGTTGTACGGAGTGGGTTCGCCGAGGTAGTCGAAGCCCGTCCACACGTATTCCCCCGCGCTGTTGGGGTTGTCGTCCTGGGCGGCGAATTCCACGTCCGGACGGTATGCCCAGCCAGGGGCGTACAGGTCGTAGGAGCTGACCTGGTAGAGGAAGAATCCCTTGCTCTTGTTCCAGTCCACGGGGAAGAAGTATTCTCCGCGCGTACTGACACAGGAGGAGGTTTCACTGGCGTAGAAGGGCTGGTCCGGCCGGTCCTTGGAGAAGGCCTTGTATGCCCAGGGCTTGTAGTTGTAGCCGTACACGTCCAGAGTGTCCGCAAACCCGTTCCGGGCGGCGCCTGCGTCATTGCAGCCAGCCGTTACCTTGCGGGTGGGGTCTTCCCGGTGGAAGAGGTCCGTCAGGGTCTGGGAAACGTGGTGCAGGCTCTTGTTGCCCTGTTCCGGCACTTCGTTGCCCGTACTCCATGCGATGACGCTGGGATGGTTGCGGTCCCGGTGGCAGAAGTTGACCAGATCGCGTTCGTGCCATTCGTCAAAGTAGTTGTGGTAGTCCTGTCCCTTTTTGGCGCTGTGCCACATGTCAAAGAGCTCGTCGATAACCAGTATTCCCATTTTGTCGCACAAGTCCAGAACTTCCGGAGCGGGCGGGTTGTGGGAGGTGCGGATGGAGTTGACGCCCATTTCCTTCAGGATTTCAATCTGGCGTTCATAGCCGCGCGTGTGGGCGGCCCCGCCCAGCGGTCCCAGGTCGTGGTGCTGGCAGACGCCATTGAGCTGGACGCGCTCGCCATTGAGATAGAATCCGGTGGGCTTCCATTCGATGGTGCGTACGCCGAAGTTCGTGAATTTCTGGTCAATGATTTTGTCCCCCACCTTGACGATTGTTTTCATCTTGTACAGATGGGGTGCCTTGAGCGTCCACAGAGTGGGATTTTTGAGCGTGAGCGTGCTGGTGACCTTGCCTTTTTCTCCGGCGGGAATGGCTTCCCCCTTGGTGGTGACGGAGGCCACTACCTTGTTTCCGTCCAGGATTTCTTCCGTGACGGTGGGGGTGACAGGCTGTTCCGTGGTGTTTTTCACCGTGGTGTCCACTTCCACCTTGGCTGCGGATTTGGTGATTTCCGGAGTTTTGACGAAGACGCCCCAGTGCTCAATGTGAACGGGGTTGGATTCCGTCAGCCATACATGGCGGTGAATGCCCCCGCCCGGATACCAGCGGGAGGAGTTGGGGGGATTGTCCACCCTGACGGCAATGGAATTTTTCTGGCCGAATTTCAGGAAGGGGGTGATGTCCACGCGGAAGGAACCGTAGCCGTATTTCCATTCTCCGGCGAGTTCTCCGTTCACATAGATTTTCGGGCGTGACATTACGCCGTCAAAGTCCAGATAGAATTGGTTGCCCTTGGCGTCTGCGGGAATTTCCAGCGTTTTGCGGTACCAGCCGATGCCTGCCCATGGGAGCTTGCCAGTTTCATTGGGAAGGTCCATGCGGTAGGGGCCTTCAATACCCCAGTCGTGCGGCAGGTTCAGGGACCGCCAGTTTTTGTCGTTGAAGCCGGGGCTGGAAGGGGTGTCGTTTTTTCCTCCGCTGGGGGCCTGGGGACGAATGGTTTCCCCCTTGGCGTCGGTAAAGGTGATTTCACGAATGCTGGCCCAGTTGCCCTGGTTGTTGCCTGTAGCGGTAACACGGAAGTAGCGGGCCTTGCCGCTTTTGTTTTCCACGGTGTCATCCTTGCTGTTGTTCTGGCCGGAGGTTTTGTCCTCAATGGTCGTCCAGCGTTTTCCGTCGCTGGAGCTTTCCAGCTTGAAAAGGTGGTTGTTCTGTTTTTCCCACAGAATGTTGATTTTTTTTACATCCACGGGGCGCCCCATGTCCACGGTCAGTTTTTCTCCGCTCTTGCTGCCGTCGGCGCACCACCGGGTGGACTTGTCGCCGTCCACGGCATTGTCGGCGGGGTTGCCGGCTTCTTCACTGGTTGCCGTGGCGAATCCCAGGGTTTTCCCCGGTTCCGGGAGAGTGCTGCCGTCCGGCATTTTGCCGAAGCGGGCGAATTTCCAGTTCCAGTCCAGGCTCTCCGTTTTGGTGGCATCCAGAGGAGCACCCATCAGGGTAGCGATGCTGAATGCCGTCAGGCAGAGGGTCGTACGTGTAATGTTGGCGAACATATCTCCCTTATTACGTCTGCAATTTCGTGATCTTGCAAGAATTTTATTCGACAAAGCTCTGTTTACTTGTGCGGAATGCGCATGGAGTCAACGTATCCGGCGGGATGACGGAGGCCGACCATTCCGTTACATATAAGACATCTTTCCGGGAGCGAATGACATGGGAGAGCTTCCGGAGGGTATGAGGAGGCTGCATGAAAAAGGGCCTCTTTACTGAATGAGAAAGAGATAAGAGGACAGAACACAGGAAGGAAATGCCGGACCGGCCGTTGTGGCCGGTCCGGCAAAGGGGAAGGAAAAAAGATCAGATGTATACCTTGACGATGGCTTTTTTCCTGAGACGGTCCACCCATTTTTTATAGCGTTCATTGCTGCGCTTGTTGCGTGCCATCATGTCGATTTGTTCCTTGATGGCGGAGAGGGGGGGCGGAGGCGCCAGTTCCTTTTTTTCCACCATCACAATGGTGAAGCCGGTGGCGTCCACCAGCGGGCCGATGATTTCCCCGGGCTGGGCTCCAAAGATGATGGCGGCGAATTCAGGAGAAAGAGTGGAACGTTCCGTGACGGGCCAGTCGCCGCCCTTTTCCGCGTACATGTCCTTGGAATAGCGGGTGGCCATTTCCGGGAAAGTTGCTTTTTTGGCCCTTATTTCGTTGGCGATGAGGTCTGCCAGGTTGAGCTGGACTTCCGGCGTGGAGGCGGAGTCATTGCCGAGCATGGGTATGAAGATTTTCTTGAATTTGACTTTGTCTTTGGTCAAATCCCGGTACTGTTCCTTGGTAGCTTCATATTCCTTCCGGAGTTCTTCGGGAGTAGGCGGGATCTCCTGGTCGTATTTGGAAGCGCGCATGATTTGGACCTGAAGCTGGTTTTTCGTCATTTCCCGGAAAGATCTGATAGTCATGCCGGACATGCTCAGGTTTTTCAAAAAGGCGTCGCGGTCTCCATTGAACGTAGTCAGGATGGTGCGGTTGATTTCCTGGTCGATCAGGGAATCGCGGATGACGCCGCCCATGCCTTCAAATTCGTTGCGGAGCAGTTCGCGTTCCACCAGGTCTTCAATGATGTTTTTCTTGGCCAGGGCAAGCTGCTTGTAAAATTCCGGTCCCTGCTTGGGATATTGCGCCGCCAGCTGAGCGCCGATGGGCATCAGCCGGACGCTGACCTCGTTGGCCGTGATGGGCCGGCCGTTGACTGTAGCCGCTATCCGGTTGACGATGCGCTGTGGCCGGAGGCGGGAAACGGGGGCTTCATCCGGAGAAACGCGCCTGGATTCATCCGGACGGACGGTTCTCCCTCCGCTTTCCTCTCCACGAAGCTGGACGGACCTGGGCAGGGTCGCTCCGGGGTTCACCACGCTTTGGCCTTGTGCGGCCAGGGTCATGGTGCAAATGAGAAGCGTCTGGATATGGGTCCTGATATTCATGAATATGTGGGAAAGGCTTGAATGCGTCCGAATCATAGGAGACAGACATGTGAATACAATACATTTTTGGGTATGTATAGTGGCTGTATCATGGCCGCCAGCCGGTTCCGAAGACAGTCCGCGCGGGCGCTTCCTTTCCTGCTGACTGTGGATATGCTTGGTGGCTGTCTGTTTTCCATATAAAATAAATGCCGATGTACGAATGCCGTTTATTGAACGGGGCTGTCCGTTCTGCACGTCCGGCCAATATTCCCACCCTGTTTACGAATGCGGCGGCGGCATGGGCCGCCGTGGCGGGGGGAGAATGGCCGCCACCCGGCATTTACCTGGGCGTGGTGCTGACGGGGCTGTTCTTTTATTTGTACGGCATGTGGGAGAATGACCGGGTGGACGCCCGCTGGGATGCCAGCCGGTATCCGGACCGTCCTGTTCCGTGCGGGGCTGTCAGCCCGTCTTTTTTAAGAGCGATTGCGCTGATGGCCGGACTGGCCGGGCTGGTGCTGAATATGCTGCTGGGCGGGGAGTTTGCCGTGGGGGGACTCCTGCTGATCGTTATTTCCCTGTACAATATGTTTCACAAGTTCTGGAGCGGCTCCATCCTGCTGATGGGACTTTGCCGCGGGCTGTGGGTGACGGTTGCGGGGCTGATTTTTTCCCATGCGGAGGGCAGGGCCGTTCTGCCGGATGCCGTGCTGTGGTATGCTGCGGGGTTGACCGTGTTTACCTGTGTAATTTCCCTGGTGGCGCGGCGTGAGGCGGGGCGGCCGCGCGTTCAGGCTGCGGTGGGGTTATTGTTGTCAGGCATGTGCCTGTTTGACGCGGCATGGCTGTTTTCCTTCGGTTCCTGGCTGGGAGCAGGAGCTGTCGTGTTATGGGCCGGGACGCGGCTTTTACAGAAACGGGGCGTACGCGCTACATAGGTTTGGATTGAAATGACAGGAAAAATATGCATGATTTGACGGGAGAAAGTGGGTTATGAGTGAATTGATCATCAAGATAGGACCGTTGTTCTGGGTATTGAGCGTGCTGGCCGTGTACGGCCTGGCGGTTGTGGCGGAACGTATTTTGTATTTCCACAGGATTCAGATCAACACGGGGGATTTTTTAAGGGGCATTTCCAGGCTGGTGAAGGCCGGCAACGTGGATGAAGCCAGGCATGAGGCGTCCATTCTGCCCGGTCCCGAGGCTCGCGTAGTTTCTTCTGTACTGGCCCATTCCGGGCTGGAGCGCCAGGAACTGCGCACGGTTGCGGAGGATTCCGTTCAGATGGAGGTGTTCCAGATTGAAAAGAATATCCGCGGATTGCTGGTGGTGGCTACAGTCAGCCCGCTGGTAGGTGTACTGGGGACTATTCAGGGATTGATCGGATTTTATTCCCAGCCCGGAGTGCTGGAAGGGAAGGCTCCCACCCTGGCCATGTCTGACGCCGTGTTCCAGGCTTTGCTGAGTTCCGCCCTTGGGCTGAGCATCGCGATTCCCGCCTATTTGTTTTATTGTTATCTGGCTTCCCGCGCCCGTCAGGTGGTCCATTCTCTGGAGCGTGCCGGAACAGAAGCCGTCTGCCTGGTATGCGACGCCCGCCAGGAGCGCGAGGATGGGGAACGCATGGCCGGCAGAAGGGACTGAGAAAGTTTAAAGGAGACGGAGAGACGTGCAGATCAAAACCCGTTCAACCTTGCCCTCCGGGGCATTTTTCCTGCAGGTGATTGTTCTGCTGGATCTGGTGATTCTTGTGTGTGTGCTGACGGTGATGACTTCCCGTGTGGGGATGGAGTATGGTTACGAGGTAAAGGCTCCAGCCTCCGGATTCCTGATGAATATCGTGGGAGATGTGGAATTTATTTCCGTTACGGCCGGAGAGCAGCCGTCCTTTTACCTCGGAAATCGGCTGATTGAGGGGGGATTGCCCGGAGTCGCCGCGGAACTGGACCGGATTGTCCGCAGCCATGGGACGGACGGAGGTGACCGCATGAGCATTGCCCTGCGGCTTGATTCTTCCGTTTCCCACGGTCTGAGGGAACAGCTTGAGAATATGGTGCTGTCCAGGGGAATGAAGTGTTATATTGCCACTGAACCAGCAGATTGACATCTTTTCTTCCCTCCGCATGAAGCTGAACAAAAAGAGCCGGGCCAAGATTTTCGACCTTCATCTGGGGTTGACGTTTGATTGGCGTGAGACTGGTATTCTGCGCTGGCGGATTTTGTTGTGGATGCTGTTTTTCGGCGTTTGTCTGTCGGTTGCTGCGGTGTTTGTGGATGTGGACGTTCCCGGTGTCCGGAGACGTGCGAACCAGACGGCGGCCGTCATTTTGTTCCCTGCGGACAATCCCCGCCTGCATCAGTATGTGCTCCGCAATACTCCTCTGCCTGTAAGAGGACCGGTGTGGGCTGACCCCGTGACGGCTGGACCCATTGGGGAAACGGGCGTGACACTGCCCTCTCTTAGTTCATCGGATACACCCCTGGAGCTTCTTCCTCCCGTGCCGTTGCCGACCGTAGCGGACCAAGTGTGGCGCATGTGGCAGTATCCGGATTTTCATATTCTTTCCGTGATGAATCCGTCTCTGGACATTTCCGGCACGTGCGTTCCCTATTTGTCTTTTTATTCTCCCGGCCTGGATGGACGGATTGTGACGTCGGGAGTCCTGGATGGTTTTGCCAGAAGCGAAGACCATACCGGGCTGAGAAGCGAATTTTTTGTGGTCGTGGACGAGTGGGGCGTTCCTTCCCAGGTACTTTTGCTGGATTCTTCCGGGAGTTCCGGTGCGGATGATTCCGCCATGAGGTTTGTACGTTCCCTGCGCTGGGTTCCTTCTGCGGCTCCACGCAGCGGCACCATGTCCATAGAATGGAAGGAGGCGGAAGAGTTATGAATATGTCTGTCCAGGATTTCCTGACGCGCCTGTTTCTGTTTGCCTGCGGCGGTTTTGCCGCCGTGGTGTTTGCATGCTTTGTGACGGGGTGCGTGCGTTCTTTTCTGGAAAGGCGCCGCAAGGTTCAGTGCCGGATATGCAGATACCGGTTTTACGCTACTCCGAATAACAGCCATGCGGAATGTCCGCATTGCGGCGCGGCCAACAGGAGCTGAAGGGTGTCCGTATCTGAAACTGCGGATTAATAGATCCGCAGGGATTCTTCATCAATGGGCAGGGAATCCATGCCCAGGTCTTCCGCCCCGTGCGTTCCCATTTCCTCCCGCACGTAGATGACGTCCACCCGGCTGCTTTTGCCTTCTCCGGAGCGGTAGCGGATGCGCGGTTCCCTGATGACCACGGTATTGCCTCCCATGGCGGCGGCTTCCTTGGTGAAGTAGTTGATCAATTCCTTGTCATCCATGGAAACATGGACAATGCGGCCGTCCGGACCGTCAAAGTGTCCCACATTAGTATATTCCCCCATGGGATATTCATCAATGACCAGAACCTCGTTCTGGTGAATAGGGGCTCGGGGTGCGCCGGATGTTACGGGCGTCCAGGCATTGGGTCCTGTTGGGGAGGAGCAGGCTGTAATCAGACTTGTCAGGCAGAAGCCCACGCTGAAAAGAGGCGCTTTCATGGTTTTCCTGCCGTTAATAATCGGCAGGAGGTACAAAAATGCAACGGTAAACTTCGTTGCCATCGTGAAAGATTTGCACCATGACACGGTCCGGCGTTCTTTTCACGCAGTAAAAGTCGTGTTCCTCCGGAATGGGCGGCGCATAGCGGCGGGAGGAACGGCGGGCAAAGACATGCTGGCGGAATACTCCCACAACGGCATGATTGCTCATCTTGACGATGGTGTAGTAATCGCTGGTAGGCAGGGTAATGGAAGGCGGGACGTCTTTGGCACTCACGGGAAGGAGTATAGATGGCGGCTGAAAATAAAGTCGAATCTGAAATGTGGCATGAGATCACGTCCTGCACGTTTTCCCTAGTCCGTCCGCCCCATCATTTCCCTGGTTTCCTGAATGGTGTGCGCCTGCGCTTCCCGGATGCTCATCATGGAAGGCTGTTCAAAATTTTTCCGCTTGGCATCAATGTCCCTGTTGATTTCATGGCCGAATTGTTTGTCCGCCTCTTTCCAGGTGCGTCCCTGAATTTCCGCCTTGCGCATGGCGTATTGCTTGGTGGCGTCCTGCCAGGTGCCGGTATTCACTCCCTTGGCATGAGCAATGAAGTCCGGGACTTCCGTCTTACCATCCATGAAGGATTTGGTCCCATCCCATTTTTTGGTTTCAAACCTGGTTCCCGCACCGTCAAACTGCTTTTTCTCAAATCCGGAGGTTTCAAAGGCTTTTTTCTCAACGGAGGAAATTTCCCCGCCGTATCTGCGGCCTTCAAAAGAGCTCCGTTTTTCAGAAACCATCTTCATTTCCCCGTCTTTATCCTTTTGCACGGAGAAGCCGCCGGCAAACCGGTCCATCAGGTCCATGGATTTTTGATTCCTGGTTTCCAGGCTGTTGGTAACAGTACGTTCGGTAGCGCAGGAGCAGAGCCCTGCAGCGGTAATCAGGCAGAGATGCGTTATCCGGAACATGCTCACATTCCCATTTTCCCGATTGGGAGGAAAATTGCAAACAAAAAGGCGTCTTCACCATGAGGATGAAGGCGCCCGGAGTAATTTGTCTTTCCCTGTGCCGGGGTTACTTGGAGGCGGTCAGCTTGGCGACCTGGTCCTTCAATTCCTTGCCAACTTTAAATTTGACCACGGAACGGGCCGGAATCGGTACATCCTGGTCGGGGTTCTTGGGGTTGCGACCCACTTTGGGCTTCACTTCCTTTACCTGGAAGGTGCCGAAGTTGCGGATCACAACACGGTCTCCCTCCGCAAGGGTGCTGGAGATAATGTCCACGGCACGTTGTACGATGTCGAACACTTCAATCTGAGTGAAGTTCGTTTCGGCGCTGATTTTGTTAACGAGGTCTCGTTTTGTTAATGTTTTAGCCATATGAAGTGCAGAATGATATGAATGTATGAGTTTTATAGTTCACGGGGGATGATTTGTCTCCTAAAAAATAACAGAATCCGTGGCATGCTTGATTTTTGCGTATTCAACTGGGTGATGCAGGGAATTTGCTTGACCCTCCTTGTTTGCATGCTTTCCATTATTGTTCCCCGGATATCCGGAGCAGAGAAGAAAGCGTATGCGCACCACTTTTACAACCATGCTGACCGGCATCCAGGCCGGAAAACTGGAGGCTATTCTTGATACAAAGGGTTTTGAAAGGCAGCAGGTGCCCTACGCCCGTTTTTCCTTTTCCGGCCCCTCCCTTCTAGTGACAGTGTATGAAAAAAAGAACAAGCTTCTCGTGCAGGGTAAAGGGACGGATGAGTTTGTCGAATTCATCCTGGAACCGCAAGTAACCGGCCTTCTGTCCGTAGCGGAGGAAGAGGCAAAAGAGGCGTGTACGGCCCACTTCGGCATTGATGAGAGCGGCAAGGGCGACTACTTCGGCCCGCTGGTTGTCGCCGGAGTGTATGCGGACGCGCGCATAGGGGCGGCTTTGCGGAAATTGGGCGTATGCGACAGCAAGCTGGTGTCCACTTCTTCCCGAATTCGTTCTCTGGCGGAGGGAATCCGCAAGGTTCCCGGCATCCGGTTCCATTTGGTGAGCATCGGGCCGGAACGGTATAATCAGCTTTATCCCGAATTCAAGAATTTGAACCGTTTTCTGGCCTGGGGGCATGCCACTGTCATTGAGGGGCTGGTGGGAAAGGTGCCGGACTGCCCCATGGCGCTGAGCGACCAGTTTGCCAATCCTTTCGTCCTGAAAAGGGCGCTGGCCGCCAAGAAGCTGGCCATCCGTCTGGAACAGCGAACCAAGGCGGAGAGTGATGTCGCGGTAGCCGCCGCTTCCATTTTGGCGCGCGAGCGCTTTGTAAACTGGATGGATGCCGCGGGAGAGGCTGCCGGAATGAAGCTGCCGCTCGGCGCGTCCGGACAAGTGGTGAAGGCCGGCCGCCGGCTTGTAGCCACGCATGGGGAAGAGATGCTGCCGAAGGTGGCCAAGATGCATTTCAAGACCACGCAGTCCGTCTTGAAATGATTCAGGCGGGTGTGGCCAGGGGCGGCGCTTCCCGTTTCCATTTGCCGTCCCCCACGGACAGAACGGTAATTCTTACTCTGTCCAGGCCGTGGTGTTTCATGTCCAGGCGCTCGGCGGCTTTTTCACTCAAGTCGATGATGCGGTTCCTGACGAACGGTCCCCGGTCGTTGACGCGGACTTTAACAGATTTTCCCGTGCGCAGGGATTGGACAAGCACTTCGCAGGGCAGGGGGAGGGTGGGATGAGCCGCATGCAGGTGCCAGGGCCGGACGTTTTCCCCGATGGCCGTCGATCCGCTGACAAGGCCCCAAAGGGAACACTCATTATAGTGGGAGGCAATACCTGTTTGCTCAAATCCCAGGGCCTGTTCCACGCTCATGGGATGGTAGCGGTGGCCCCGTATGGTGTATGGACGCGTCATGTAGCCGGGATAGTCCCGGCTTTTGGGGGAGGACGAACAGGCGGCCAGCCATAAGAGCCCCGCCAGCATGGCCGTCCCCCTGATGATGCCCGCATGCATGTTGTAGTTATAGGGAAGGAACATCGTAAAATGCAAGCCGCCGCTGTGTTTTTCCTTTTTTGCAGACGTTATGCTCCCTGGAGGGAAGCAGCGGAACGGCTCCGTCTTGCCGGTTCTGGCCTTTAGCTGGACGGGATGTGCTTGTTAGTTGATTTGGGTTGACTTGGTTTACATGCTTGCGTAGCTTCGGAGGCGTTGCTGGCAACTTACTACAATAGATTATATAATGAACAGACAAGCATTTTATCCGCATCTCTCAGTGGATTGTGTGTTGATGGGGTTCGACGAGGAAGGACTGAAGGTCCTCCTGGTCGAAAAGACGCATGTTGATCCGGGCCATACGGGAGCCATTTCCAAGCTTCCCGGAGATTTGATTTATGAGGACGAGGAGCTTGACGCGGCTGCCCGCCGCATCCTGTTTGACATGACTGGCATGTCCTCTCCCCATTTGGAGCAATTCCATACGTTCGGCTCCCCTTCGCGGATCAAGAACCCGGCGGACAGGGAATGGGTGGAAGCCACGTCCGGACGGAAGATCGGCCGGCTGGTGACAGTAGCCTATATGGCCATGCTGAGGATTTCAACCAAGCTGCGCAAGCTGATGGAGAGCCACAAGACCCGGTGGGTGCCCGTGGATGATCTGCCGGAGCTGGCTTTTGACCACCGGGACATTGTTGAACTGGCTCTGGAAAGGGTACGTTCAGCCGTGAAGAAGGAGCCGGCCCTGATTTACGACATGCTGCCTTCCAAGTTTACTGCTCTTCAACTCCGGAGGCTGAATGAGGAAATTCATGGCAAGTCCATGGATGTGCGCAATTTCCACAAGAAGATAGCCGCAAGGCCGTATATCGTTCAGTTGGACGAAAAGGAGGAGGGGGTGGCGCACCGCGCGGCGCGCTACTACCGCTTTGACCGTAAAATTTACAACCGCCTTTACTGTCGGAACTGACGCAGGACCGTTTGACCGCACTTTTTAGAGCTCCCTTGCGCCATGTTGCGGAGGGAGCTCTTCTCATTTGACAGAGTCCGGTTTGTAACGCATCTTATGCGCACATTGATTCCCATGACAGAGCCTGCATTTATTCCGGAAGACTATTTTGGCGCGCTGACCCCCTCCGAGATTTTCGGGGAAGACGGCCTGTTTGAAGTGGACTTGGGGTGCGGGGACGGAGGTTTTCTTCTTCAGATGGCGGAATATTATCCGGAACGCCGTTTTCTAGGTGTTGAGAGATTGTTGGGACGGGTGCGGAGCGTGTGTTCCAAGGCGGCGTCCCGCGGTCTGGACAACGTGAAGATATTCCGGGTGGAGAGCCGTTATTTTTTGGAATGGCTGATATGGCCAGGCCGGATTTCCAGATTGCATTACTTGTTCCCGGACCCCTGGCCCAAGGAGAGGCACCACAAGAACCGCTTGGTGCAGGATGATTTCATGCCCGTGCTGCACCGTTCCCTGGCGGATGGCGGGGAGTTTCTGTTCAAGACGGACCATGAGGAATATTTCCTGTGGGTACTGGACCGTGCGGAACGCTGCGGCCTGTTCAGCCGCGGGAATTGGGAGGAAGGGGAGTTCTTTTATCCGAAGACGGATTTCCAGCTTCAATGGGAATCCATGGGGAAGCCCACCTACTCCGCCCGTTTTATCAAACGCCAGAAAGCCTGATTTCATGCCTTTTACGCTTCATCAGAAAGATTCTTCCACAAACGCGCGTCTGGGTACGCTTGAATTGCCCCACGGCCGGGTGCAGACACCCATTTTTATGCCGGTAGGAACGCAGGGCTCCGTAAAAACCCTGCATTCCCAGGATTTGGAAAGTCTGGGCGCGCAAATTATCCTGGGGAATACGTATCATTTGTCTCTCCGTCCCGGTTCCGGATTGATCAGGGAAATGGGGGGACTGCACCGTTTTTCCTCCTGGAACCGTCCCATTCTGACAGATTCCGGGGGCTTTCAGGTCTGGTCGCTGGCGAAGCTCCGCAAGATCACGGAAGAGGGCGTGCGTTTCCAGAACCATCTGGACGGCGCGTACATGATGCTCAGTCCGGAACGATCTATGGAAATACAGGCGGATCTGGGGAGCGATATTGCCATGCTCTTTGATGAATGCCCCCCCCTATCCCTGTGACCGGAAGTATGCGGAAAACTCCCTGGGCTACACGCTCCGCTGGGCGCGGCGGTGCAAGGCGTGGGTGCAGGAACACCAGCCCTGTTCCGGGGAAGGGCGGCAGCACCACTTCGGCATTGTTCAGGGGTCCGTATACGCGGATTTGAGAAAACGATGTGCGGAGGAACTGGCTGCCATGGATTTTGACGGCTATGCAATAGGCGGTGTTTCCGTGGGTGAGCCGGAAGATGAGATGCTCCGGGCGATTGACCATTCCGCTCCCTGGCTGCCGGAGGACAAGCCCCGCTATGCGATGGGGCTGGGCACGCCTCCCCAGCTTCTGGAGATGATTGCCCGCGGCGTGGACATGTTCGATTGCGTGATGCCTACCCGCCTGGCGCGCCACGGCGTAGCCCTGACGCCGGACGGCCCCATGCATATCAAGAACCAGCGCTGGGCGGCGGACATCCGCCCCATCGACTCTGAAGGGCATCCGCATGTCACACAATTCTCACGGGCTTACGTGCGTCATCTCTTCAAAGCAGGGGAGATACTCGCTTTAAGGTTGCTTTCTTTCCAGAATCTGGAATTCTATCTCCGGCTTATGGCTCAGGCGCGTGAGGCCATAGCCGCCGGCACGTTCGGCTCCTTCAAGGATTCATTTATCGCGCGGTATCAAGCAAACGACATTTTATGAGTATCTTCATGTTAGCACAGGCCCAGGATGGCGCGGCAGCTCCTGCCGCTCCCGTTACTACCGCCACGGAAAGCGTTCCCGCCGGCCAGCCGGCCCCGGAACAACCGAATATTTTCGAGCAGATTTTCGGCGGTCCCATGTTCATGTTCGTGGTCATCATCATTCTGTTCTGGGTGATGCTGATCCGCCCGCAGAGAAAAGCCCAGAAGGAGCAGCAGGCGCGCATTGCATCCCTGCAGCGCGGGGACAAGGTGGTCACGAATGCGGGCCTTCACGGTTTTATTGAAAAGGTCAATGACCGCACCGTTTCTCTCAAGATTGCGGAAGGCGTGATCGTTGAGCTGGAAAAGAACGCGATCGTTCACGTTGAGAAGTAATCGCCGCTTCCGCGTTTTCCGCATTTTCAGCATCCGTCTTGTGCCGGCCGCCGGCAGGGGGCGGATGTTTATTTTGAAACCGTCTTTTCATGGCGGGGTTAATAAGAATGACCATGAAATTGCTTCAGTCCTTCATCTTATCATGTGCCGCTGCACTGGTGTGCGGTTTCCTGCCGCAGGCTGCGGCCCAGGTTGAACCCCCTGCTGCGGAGGGGTGGGAAGCGGCTCCTCCTGTTCCCAGGCCCGGTTTGGAAAGCCTGCAGGTAACCCTACTGATCCGCCAGATGGTGCTTGACGAGTATGACGGCTCGGGAACGGGCGTTTTGTCGGAACAGGACAAGGCCCGGCTGGTGAAGGATGCTCGCGCCGCACGCCAGGAGGCCCGGAGAAAATTCTTGATGCAGTTTGACAAGGATGGCGACGGAAAACTTTCCCCTGAGGAATACAAGGCATTCCGGGAACATGTGGAAAAGTTCCGCAGGGACCGCGGCGGAGAAGAAGGCCCGGACAAGCGCCGTGCTGGAGGCCCTCCCCCTCCTCCTCCTCCTCCCGGAATGGAACCGGGCGTGTCCATGGTGGAAATCAGAACGCCGGGGAAGAAGCGCTTCATGGTGGCGCCGGGCCTCTTTCTGCTGACCAGGAACATGCTTTTGAAGAAGTATGACGCCAATGGAAACGGGCGCATTGACCCGGAGGAACATGCTCTTGTCATGAAAGATGCTGCCGTGCTGTACCAGGCCAGACTGAAGGAAATGATGGACCTTTACGACCTGGACAAGGACGGCACGCTCAGTCCCGTGGAAAAGGAGCAGGCCCTTGCCAATAGTCACCGGGACAGCCCTCTGTATTCCATGGAAGAGCCGGACGACATAGATTTGTTTATCAGGGCGAATATTAGCGAGGTCCTGCTGTTGGAGGCTCCGGTGAACGGAGGGCAGGAGGAAGAATCGGAATAACTCGGTTTCACCATGGAGCAGCCGCTGGAACCGGAACGGGCCTTTTTGCAGTATTTGGAGGTGGAAAAACAGGCATCCCCGCATACTGTTGAGGTTTATGCCCGCGCCCTGCGCCAGTTCCGGACATGGGCCGGCGCTTCTTTTACGGCGTGGGAAGCCTGCACGGCTGAACAGATGAGGGACTGGCTGTTCCAGGAATTGAAGGATGATGCTGCTACGGCGTCCATTCGCCTGCGTTTTGCCGCCCTGCGCAGTTTTTACCTGTTCATGATGCGGCGTTGCGGACTGGAGGCCAGTCCGATGACGGGCGTTTCCCTGCCCAGAAAGAAAAAAAGCCTGCCCGTTTTCCTGACCATCAACCAGATGGTGGAATTGCTGGAATTGCCGTACAAGGTACCGGTGCCTCCCAACGCCCCGGGGTGGCTGCCTTACCGGGATGCTGCTATTCTGGAACTCTTCTATTCCTGCGGCATGCGGTTGAGCGAACTTGTCGGCTTGGACGTCAACAGCGTGGACCACCGATTCCGCGGGGTGCGCGTGATGGGGAAGGGGCGCAAGGAGAGGATTCTGCCTGTGGGTGCTCCCGCTCTGTCCGCCCTGGAAACGTATGCTTCCATGGCCGGGCTGCCGAAGAATTCCCCCCTCTTCGTTTCCCGCATAGGCACCCGCCTCAGCGCCCGTGCCGTGCAGATGATGCTGGACAAATACGTAAAGCTTTCCTCCATCCCGTTCCCTATTTCCCCCCATAAAATCCGGCATACCTTCGCCACGCATATTCTGGATGCCGGGGCGGACCTGCGTTCCGTCCAGGAACTGCTGGGCCACGCTTCCCTCTCCACTACCCAGATATACACCCATGTGACGCGCGCCAGAATGGCGGAGGTTTACAGGCAGGCGCACCCACGGGCATGATTTTCACTTTTCTCGTTCATGGAAGAACTCATCTTTGCAGGAATTCTGCTGCTTTCACAGGCTTCTCCCGGTCCCGACCAGGCTTTCGTCACCAGAAGCACGCTGGCGTACGGATTTGGAGCCGGGGTGATGGCCGCCCTGGGCATCGGCACGGGCGTGGTGGCGCATGCCGCGCTGGCGTGTACGGTAGGGGCCTCCGTCTTTCACAGTCCGCTGGGTCTGGCGCTTTTCTGCCTGGCTTCCTGCTGGATGCTGTACCTGGCCTGGAAAATATGGCCCCGCGGCGGGAAGCCCTCCGTCCCGGCGGGGGACAGCTTGCCGCCGGCCTCCTCCATTTACCGGGACGCCCTGCTGACTAATCTGATGAATCCCAAGGCCACTTTCTTCTTCGTGGCTTTGTCCTCCCCTCTGCTGGAGAAGAACCATTCCGTGTCCTACGCCTTCTTCATCGGGATGCTCATCGTGGTTACGGGCACGGTGGGGTGGATACTCTGGGCGCTGGTATTCCGCTGGCATCCCATCCGGATTTTTTATGACCGCCATGCCAATTGGGTGGACGCCGCCTTGTCCCTGGCGCTTGCCGGATTCGGCTTCAGCATGCTGTACTCCTTCGGGCGTATGGCTGTGGAAAGTTTTCCGTAATGAAGGGAAGAAGGGGTGCAAAGGTTTTTTTGCTGGAAAATAACTCTGGTGTTGACAATGATCCCATTATATCGCATACATCTGCACCCGCAATGGGAAGCTGACCGTGCACGCATGCGAGCGACAAACCGCGGGAGTTCTCATTAACATCTTTTATTTAAAATTGATATGGCAGTAGCAATCAGACTCAACCGTCAGGGTTCCAAGGACCGTCCTTACTATAAAATCGTAGTGGTAGACAGCCGCGCTCGCCGCGACGGCCGTTACATCGAACAGGTAGGCACCTATGATCCCATGCAGGAAGGCGTCAACTACACCATCGACCTGGAAAAGGTTGACAAGTGGCTTTCCAACGGCGCCCAGCCGTCTGAAACGGTGAACTCCATGATCCGCAAGGCCCGCAAGGCCTGAGCCGCATAACCGTTCAGCTTTCCCTGAAGGCGTTCCTCCTGTGAGGATCGCCTTTTGTTGTTTCTTGCAAAAGGAGGGAAAGCCCCTGGGGGAAGCTCACAGAAAAGGAATACGCAACCGTATCAGCGTGAACGGAACACCCGGGCGGATTCAAGGATGCCGAAAGTGATCTCGTGAATGTGGAGGTTGGCCGTATCTATGGTGAGATGGGCCGTTTCCTGATAAAAGGGAAGACGTTCGTCCATAAGACGTGCAAGCACCCCCCTGGGGTCCGGAGCTTGCAGCAGTGGGCGGTTGGAACAGCGGGAAATGCGCTGGTACAGAGTATTCACATCCGTATGAAGCCAGACCACGAACCCCAGTTCCTTCAGCAGTTTCCGGTTCTCCGGGCGGATGGTGATGCCGCCGCCTGTGGAAATGATGCGGCTGTGCCTGCTGCCGGACTGCATTTGGCGCAGGACGCCGGTTTCCAGGTCACGGAAGTGGGATTCTCCGTGAGTCTTGAAAATCTGCGGAATGCTCATGCCCGCCTGCTGCTCGATTAGTTGGTCCGTATCTGTAAAGCGCAGATTCGTTTCCCGATGCAATTCCTTCCCGATGGTCGTTTTGCCGCACCCCATCAGCCCGATCAGGATGATGTTAGGCAGGGGGGGGCGCACCGGGTCCTTCATACCCCAAGTGTACTCAATCCGCCCGCTTGAGAAAACAACTTTTTAGCCGTATGCCCTTTTCCGGCCCGTAGGAAGGGCAGGGGATGATGTCTGGCTTGACGCAGGAGCATCCTTCAGGCAAGGATAGGGCCATGCAAACCGACATATTCGAGGTGGATCCCCTTTCAGACAACCGCAAGCTGTATGTCCGCGCGGCTGAAGCGCTGGCGGCGGGTGCTCTGGTGGGGATTCCCACGGAAACCGTTTACGGCCTGGGGGCGGATGCCCTGAATCCCGATGCGGTGGCTAAAATTTTTGAAGTCAAGGGACGCCCTTCTTTCGACCCGCTCATCATTCATGTGCATCATGGGAAAGAAATCGAGAAATACACGAACATTCCAGAAGAACTTCGGGAACTGGTGCACACCCTGGCATCCAAATTCTGGCCGGGGCCTTTGACCATGGTTTTGCCGAAAGCGGATATTATTCCGGACATCGTCACCAGCGGGTTGCCTACGGTGGCCGTGCGGGTAAGCGCCCATCCGGCGATGCGCGGCGTGGCCAAGGCTTTGGGGAGGCCCGTAGCAGCGCCCAGCGCCAACAGGTTCGGCCACATTAGCCCTACTTCCGCCTCTGCGGTGGAAAAGGAGCTGGGCGGCAGCATTGAAATGATCCTGGATGCCGGTGCCTGTTCCGAAGGACTGGAAAGCACCATCGTGCGGCCCATGATGGACGACAAGGGAAAGCCTGCCCTGGAATTGCTCCGTGAAGGACCCGTCACCAGGGAACAGTTCAGGAACATGGTGAAGATTATCCGCCGCAAGCCCTCTTCCAGTCCCGTGTCGGAAGCCGTCCCGGCAGATGCTCCCGGCCAGCTCGCCAGTCATTACGCGCCGCGCAAGCCCATGATGTTGCTGGAGCCCGGCATGGAGTTCACGCCTGTGGAGGGAGTGCGCTACGGCCTGCTTTCCTACGAAGGCACGTCCGACCTGGCCCAGGAGGGAAACTGGGCTGAGGTGGTGGCCATGAGCCCCGGCAGCGGCCGTCTGGCGGAAGCCGCCGTACGCCTGTTCGCCCTCATGAGGCAGATGGATGAAAAGGGGGCCATTGACGTCATTGTGGCGGAACCCGTTCCGGAAGCGGGACTGGGCCGCGCCATCATGGACCGCCTGCGCCGGGCCTCCGCCGCCAGGGAATAATCTGTTCAACCCCCCTGCAAAATGGTAAACAACCTGACGACTTCTTTTTGATGCCATGTCTTCCACGCTGTTTGAAAAAATTTGTGCCAGGGAAATTCCTGCGGACATTGTCTATCAGGACGATCAGTGCGTCTGCTTCCGGGACATCGGTCCCCAGGCTCCCACGCATCTGCTGCTCGTTCCCCGCAAGCCCATTCCACGCCTGTCCCTGGCCGATGAAGGGGATGGTGCCCTGCTGGGCCACATGATGCTGGCCGCAGGCAAAATCGCCCGCAGCCTGGGTATTGATGAATCCGGCTTTCGTCTCGTTATCAATAACGGCCCCGACGCCGGAGAGGCCGTTCCGCATTTGCACATGCACATCCTGGCCGGGAGAAAGCTGGAATGGCCTCCCGGCTAGGCCGCAGGAACTTTCTCTCTTTCCGGACGCCGGAGCGCACGTGTCATTCCTGCTTCTGCGGATGCGCGTGCCGCCCTGTCTGCTTGTCAGGTACGGAATCAGCCTGTAAGATGCATTTATGAAAAGATTGCTGGTAGAACTTGAGAATTTGCCGGAAGCGGGGAAAAAATACAGCGGGGAGCTGGATTCGGAAATCTTCGGCATAGATGATGAAGAAGTCACGTCCATCGGGCCGCTTGCCTTTGACTTGCAGGTTCAGAGGTTTGAAAATGAACTGTTCGTGAGAGGAAAAATTTCCGCTCCCTTCAAATTCCGTTGCGTCCGCTGCCTGGGTCACTTTGACTACGTGGTGGAAGTGGAGGATTTTGCATCTTCTTTTGAAATTGACAATCAAACGGTTGTAGATGTATCTGATGCCATGAGGGAAGAAATCGTGCTGGACTTTCCTGCATACCCGAAATGTGCGGACGGCGGCATGGAAAACGACTGTATGGCGAAAACTCCGTATTTTGGAGTGGACAAACAGGGGCAAACGGGTGTAAACAGTCCTGCCCCGATTGAAAACAGCGGCGTGTGGGACGCCCTCAATGAACTGGGGGACCAGCATTAATCACCTTTTTACCAACTAAAATTATGGCAGCACCAAAGCGCAGAACGTCCAAGATGAAGCAGCGTACCCGCCTTGCCGCCCAGGCATGGCGTGCTCCGAAGCTTCGCAAATGCCAGAATTGCGGCAGCAGCATCCCCGGTCATACCGCTTGTCCGAGTTGCGGCACCTACACGACTCGTTCCGGCAAGGAAATCGTGGTGAAGGCGGAAGCCTGAGCCTGCGATCCTGAACAACTTTAAAAAATTTTCCGCCGTACCGCGGCGTAATGATTTTGAACCCTCAGCCGCTTTTGCTTCGCAAAGCGGCTGAACTTGCTTGAAGCGGAGTGTTTTTCTGCTAACATATTTCTTCAACAAATACGTATGAAGATTGCACTGGATGTGATGGGCGGCGACAATGCGCCCGATATTAACATGGACGGGGCGAAACGGGCCCTGCAGGACTTCCCCCTCATTGAAAAAATCTATCTCGTAGGCAGGGAGGATATGGTGCGCAATTCCTGCGACCGCTGGGGCTTGTCCGGCCCGCGTGTGGAGATCGTGCCCGCGGCGGAAGTAGTGGAAATGAATGAATCCGGTCTGATGGCCGTCCGGCAGAAGAAAAACTCTTCCATGTCCGTCTCCGTGGATCTTGTCAAATCAGGGGATGCGGATGCTGTTGTCAGCGCCGGCAACACGGGAGCGGCCGTAGCGGCCGCCACCATTAAGCTCCGTCTGCTCAACGGAGTGGAACGCGCCGGAATCGTGACGCAGCTTCCCAATGAATTCGGAGTCTGTAATGTGACGGACACCGGCGCCAACCCGGATGCCAAGCCCCGGCATCTGGTGGGATATGCCGTTATGGCCGGCATTCTGGCACGCACCGTTTATGGCAAGCCCGTGCCGAAAGTGGGTATCATGAGCAACGGGTCCGAGGATGAAAAAGGAACGGATTTCACCAAAGGCACTTTTGCATTGCTGAAGCATCTGGAGGAGCGCGGCGTGCTCCCCTTTGAATTTGTGGGCAATGTGGAAGGCCACGATCTCTTTGAGCACGAAATAGACGTAGTTCTGACGGACGGATTTACCGGCAATGTTCTGCTGAAAACCTGTGAAGCCACGGCCAAGGCATTTGGCAAATGGCTTAAAATGGAACTCCAGGCGAATCCCCTCCGGATGATGGGAGCGGCCTGTGCGTCCGGGGCGTTCCGGGCCATGAAGACGCGCCTCTCTGCGGATGCCGTAGGCGGCAGCCCCCTGCTGGGAGTGAAGGGCGTCACCATCATCGCGCACGGCAGTTCCTCCCCCGTAGCCATCCGCAATGCCTTGCGCGTTTCCATGGAAATGGTGCATACGGGTGTCAATCCCCTCATTGAAGAGGAGATGGCCAAACTGGGTACCATTCCGGAAATCTCGGAAGTGTACCCCAAATAATCAATCATGTTTCATCTTTTGAAAAAAAACGCCGCGGCGGAAGAAGGCAAGGGACCGGAAACGGTTGCCGGAGTCCAGCATACCCCGGGCGACCGCCTGGATTCCAATCCCGTGGTTTCCGTTGCCTTGTGCGTCCTGGTTTTCATTATCCTGCAATGGATGGGCAGTTACAGTCCGCATTGGGGCAGGTCCTTGTGGCACCATGTTTCCGAGGCTTTTCTGCTTTTTTCCGTGACGCTGGCATTAATGCCCATGTATTGGCTCTGTGCCGGGTCCCAGCGCAAAAAAAATAAAACTTTTGTAGTTACTTGGGGCACTGTTCTGGTGCAATTGCTCTTCTTCGGACTTATTCGTCACGTGACGTCGGGCATCACGTCCGACATAGGCAATGAGCTTCTCTACCTGCCTTACATGATGGCTCCGCTGATTGTGACGGTGCTTCTGGGGCCGCTGCTGGGAATGTTCGCCACCATCAGCATCTGCATGCTCGGCGGCTTCTTTATACTGCCTGAGCAATACATGCCGGAAAAACAGGTCCAGTTCTGGATCTTGAGTTCCCTGTCCGGCATGCTCACGGTACTTCTTACGCACAACTTGAGAAATCGTGCCCAATTGTTGCGGGCGGGATTCTTTGTAGGATTGCTCATCATGGTGCTGAGCTGCATCATGGGAGTGGTCAACCTCCAGGCGTGGGATTCCGACCTGGTGGGCGTACTGGTATGCGTAGCGGTATCCTTCGGCATCAGCATGCTCACCAGCGTGCTGATCAGCGGGGTGCTTCCCATCATAGAGGGTGTCTTTAAAATCATCACTCCCATCTCCTGGCTGGAAATGGCGGATATGAACCGTCCCCTCATGAAGCGTCTGCAAATGGAGGCGCCGGGAACCTTCCACCATTGCCTGATGGTTGCCCAGCTTGCGGAAGCTGCGGCCGAGGCCATCGGTGCCAACCCCATCGAATGCCGGGTGGCGGCCTACTACCATGACATCGGCAAGGTGCAGAATCCCCTTTATTTCATTGAAAACATCATGGACGGCCCCAATCCCCATGATGAACTCACGCCCAGCATGAGCGCCCGCATCATCATTGACCATGTCAGTGACGGTGTGGAAATGGCCAGGGCCAACAACCTGCCGCGGCCTTTGGTGGATGCCATCGAACAGCACCACGGCACATCCCTGGCATACTTCTTCTATCGGAAAGCCCTTCAATACCGTGACGAAATCCTGAGCAGGGTGGAAAGCGGACTCGCCTCTCCGGATGATGTTCCGGAAGTGGTGGAATCCAACTTCCGCTACAAGGGACCGAATCCGCAAAGCAAGGAGACGGGCATCGTCAGCCTGGCGGATATTGTGGAAAGCGCTACGCGCTCCATGGGCAGGGTTTCCTGCGAGGAAATGCAGAAAAAAGTGGATGACCTGCTCAAGCAGAGAGTAGTGGACGGTCATTTGGATGACAGCGGTCTTACCTTCGGAGACCTTAAGAAAATCCGGAATAGTTTCATTCAGACGCTGAAAAGCATCCATCACAACCGTATTGCGTATCCTTCCCCTGCCCATAGTCCGGAAGCAAAAATAGAAAAAAACTCGAAAACTCCCGAGCAGGAAGATTCCGAGAAACAGGAAGGAAAGACGCAAGAAGGCGAATCTTCTCCCGGCATCATGGAATTGCCGGATGACGCCGTCGGCGCGAAAAATGCTGAAAAACCGGAAGAGGAAAAGCCAGGGAAAGAGGAAAAGGATGAACCCGCATCTTGAGCTTTACAGTCATTTGGAGGAAGGGCGCATTCCGCCTGCCGTCATGGGATCCCTGTCTTTGGCCCTGAATAATTGCCTGCCTGCCGTACTGGCCTTGCCGGAAGGCCCTGTTCCTGTCCTCTCCGGTCTGGAGGAAGTGGAAATAAGTATCGTGGATGATGACTCCATCCGGGATGTGCATGCCCGTTTTCTGGATGACCCCTCTGAAACGGACGTCATCACCTTCCCTCATGGAGACGGACTTGGAGAAATCGTCGTCAGCTATGATACCGCCGTTCGCCAGGCGGTGGAATACAACGAACCCGTTTGCCGGGAACTCTTCCGGTACATGGTGCATGGCCTGTTGCATCTGCACGGTTACATCGACACGGAGCCAGAGGAAAGAGAGCGGATGTTCTCCCATCAGGAACCTCTGGTGGGAAAATTCGGACAGGAACTTGCGGGCATGTCTTTTCCGGATAATGCCTGAACGGCAGCCGGAACGCCGTTTTTTATGGATACGGGCTTGCCAAGCCGAGAGCATCTTTGCTACTCTCCTTCCACGCCATGCGTCCATAGCTCAGTTGGATAGAGCAACTGCCTTCTAAGCAGTGGGTCACTGGTTCGAATCCAGTTGGACGTGCCACTATAAACCCCGTAAGCCGCAAGCTTGCGGGGTTTGCCTTTTATGGAGCATGCCCGCGTTCTGTCTCCCTGCGGGAAAAGGTCTTTCAGCCGTCTGAAGGCAATTTCCCGGAATGCTGGAAGAGGCCGGCACGAATTCGGGGCGGCTGTGTTCGTCCTGTAAAAGTGTGTGGATACATAATTCCAGAATCTTGTACATGCCGTACGTGTTCAGGTCTATGCCGGGATGGAGTTTCTGGAATTTATGGATGATGGACATCTCCGCCTCGGAAAAATTGACGGAAAACGCATGCGGGGACATAGGTCGCGAAACATTTTCCTGCATCAGCTTCTCAATAAACAGGGACTGCGTGGCTGGAATTCTTCCGCTGGCTGAAAACCAAGTATGCACGGTCCGAACGGAAACCCGGCATTGTTTCGCCAACCACTGCCGCGTTTTACCATGAGCTTTGAGCCACTCCTTGACTTTGAGGCGTTCGGGGTCGTTTCTATCCGGAAAAGACGACAGGCGCAAATCGGGCTCGGACATCAGCGCCGGAATAATCCGGGCGAGCGCTCTTTTGGTATTATCGGATATTTTGCGTACGCTCATCTGGGCGTAAAACGTCTGAGGGCGGATTCCTATTTCCCCGGCCAGTTGATAGGACTTACAATGCTGGCATTGAAGCCATTCCCTGACTGTAGCGCGTATTTCGTCGTCTGACATGAAATTACTGGGGATTTGGTAATTGCGTGCAGGTTGGGCACTGAATATTCAGCTCTCCATTCTTCCTTTCCATATGATTGGGTTGAGCGTCCGGGCCGGCTTCCTACCTTTTGCACTTGATGTTGGAAAGTGCGTCCAAAGCTTCACTGGCCCATTCCGGTACGGTTAATCCATGTCTTTCCGCTTCCGATCTGAACTTTTCATATCGCTGTGGAGTTACCGGAACATGGATGCTGTTTGGATTTTTGATCTGAGCTGCACGAGCGTGTTTGGCGTACTCTTCCTTCATGATTCTGTCAATGAGACGTTGTCGTGCAGCAGGGATGGGTACGGTGGATAGCCACTTGTCAACCTGGCTTTTGCTTACGCCGCAAAGATCGGCGAATTCATCCCTAGTCATTTTTGTGAGGGCCAGAAACTTCCTGATGCTGGACTTCATATCATCCATGCGCGCATTTTTCGCATTCAGAAAAATCTGGCAAGACCTTTCTAATGTGTTTTCTCTTTTGGAAAATAATATTGTCTTTGATTATCCTAAAAGGTAAATTTTTTTTCTTAAAACCAATGAAATTCAAAAAAATGTGGATGCTGGAAATTGACATTTTCTGCCCTCGGGGGAAAAAGCTCATGCTTAGCATTTTTTCTCTTCTCCAGTACTCCGGCGCCGCATAAATTTTCCTGCTGCGGGGAGAAATGAATCTTGTTTTGCCATCCGACTGGAAATCCTCTTCTATAATCTTGACGCGGCTGGTTCCGGGAGTATGGTTTTACCATGTTGAATTTTAATCTGCTTGTTTTGGGCTGTTCCGCAGTTTTTGCGATGACTGCGGGTATGCCTTCAATGGCTGGCTCTTCTGAAAAAAAAGAAGATAAAACTGCCGCCGCGGCGGAAGCTTTGCCTGAAATGCTTCTGGATGGAATTCCGGAAGTGTGGCTCCAAGGTGATCCCGTGAAAAAATGGGAAAAGGACAAAGTGTATATTTTTGAATTCTGGGCAACCTGGTGCGGTCCCTGTCTTGCTGCCATGCCTCATATGGAACATCTGCACCAGGTGCTCAAGGGAAATCCAAACCTGCAGATCATCGGGGTAAACGTGATGGATCGCAAATCTCCGGAAAACCTGAAGGAATTTCTGAAAAACAGGCCGACTCCCCTCACTTATACCATGGCCGTGGACCTGGATGGAAAGCGCACCAAGGCAAAATGGCTGGATCCTCTGGAAGTAAATGGAATTCCACATGTTTTTGCCATTAAAAACGGAAAACTCATCTGGCGGGGGCATCCCTTAAAGCTTTCGGAAGAAATGCTGACGGCTATGTTGAAGCCGGACTTCTCAGCGGCCTCCCTGCCGGTCGAAACAGCGGATGCGAGAGATAAGGAAAACAAGATTTTCCTGCAGACGAGGCAGATGGTCAACCAGCTTGTCCAAAAAAATGGCAGACAGGGGGCTGATCCCCTTTTAAAGCAGATTCAGGAATCGAATCAATTTTCACAGGACAGGCTGATTTATTTGAAAACCATACCTTTCAATGTTCTGCTGAAACAGGGAAAATATGATGAAGCACAATTGGTCCTGAATGACCTGACGGAAGAATATTCAGATAATTACCGTGTGCAGATCAATGTGGCCGGTAGCTTGCTGCAAGCAGACACCATGCCATCTGATAAATTGGATGCCGCGCTGGTAGAACGGTGCTTGCGCCGCTGCATTGAAATCTCGAAAAAGGGAAACAAGGAGGCATCTCTTCCGTGGCGCATGATGGCGGAATTACGGGAAAAGCAGGGCAAGAGAAAGGAGGCTCTGGAGTATATGGAAAAAGCCATTACGCTTTCATCTTTGGGAAAAGCATGGGCAAAGCTGCAGGAACAGACGGGGGATAAGGAAACGCTCCAGTCCTTGTTGGACCGTGCGACGGAGGGGATCAGGCCGGAACCGCCTCGCAAGATGCAGGAAATAGAAGCGGTTCAGGAAGATTCCTTTTATACGCCTCTCTTGAAAAAGCAAACCTGGTTCAATCATCCGGGCTTGGCGGGGCTTCCTGCCGGGAAAACTGTTTTTATCGACTTCTGGCGAGCCTTTTCGAAGGATGGAAAGCTGGTAGGGGATATTCCCGCCAATACGCTGGATATTGTCTTGAAGAAATACGGGCTTTTGGATCACCCTAATGTCAAAGTACTGGTACTGTCGGTGAGGCCGTTGAACAAGGAACAAGTGAAGGAGTGCCTGGAACGTCCCGGCATGTGGTCTCCCTATCCTGTTGGGGTTCCTTCCGATGACTCTGTAATGGACCTTTTTAACTCTCTTAAACTTCAATACTTTCCGTCGTCTGCCGCCATTCGTGACGGTGTGGTTGTATGGGCTGGAGAAATCAAGAGAATGCCTTCCTGGGTAGCGGACTTGGCGGCCAGGGATACGCTTGACAAAGATAAACTGACTGAAGAGCTTGCCAAACGCCAGGCATACGACCAGGAGCTTGAGGGTGTGTACAAAAAGTCCTTTGAGCTCCGCAAACAGAAAAAATATGAGGATTACATCAAATTGCTGGAAGAAAATGCAGAGCGTTTTTCCGACAATCCCTCCTTCTCTTCCACAGTAGCTGAAATGCGTGCCGGACAGGCAGTCAAGGAAAAGGATTACCGTAAGGCGGTTGATATTCTGGACAAGATGCTTGCCCGCTTTCCCCAGGAAGACACCCTGGCCTCCTACACGTTGAAAATCTATAGAAACTTGGATGAAATGCAGGAGAACAGCTACGACGCTTCCCGGCGCGCCTTGCAGATCATGCGGGATGCCAATACTCGCGGTGATGGCGGCTATAATGCCGCTTGTTACCAAGTCATGATGGAAATGGCCATGGACAAAAAAGACTATGCGCAGGCAAAAGAGGATGCCCTGAAAGCATTCCGTGAATTGCCGCTGGTCCATCAATATGCAGCCATGAAGAAAAAACAGAAGGAAATTTAAGCCTGCTGAAACATTTTACCCTCTTTCCCTGTGAAAGGGGGCTTTTTTATGGGGAAATGTGAATTTTTAAAATGCCTATAATCAATGAGTTTTAAAATTGTTGAAAAACAATTCGAAAACATTTTCAAAATATATTGACAAATGGGTTGGTTTTAGTAGACTTCTCGGCACGCCAACACGGCGGCAGCACGAAAGGCCCACGGCCCTGGGAACCCTGCAGATGGGTTTTGGGGAGGAAGGCTGGCCGTCTGCAGGAAGCTTTTTTAAAGAGAGCGCCGATAAGAAGATTTTCAAGGGAATGACTACCGAACCCTACGCAGGGCCGTCCTATGAGCGATGAGAATCGCCGATGGGTAAGCGGTCTGAAGGAGCGACCTAGCTCTGAGAGGGTAGGGTTGGTAGAAGCAAGGGAAGGAAAAAAGGTCGTGACGCGCGCCGTGCTGGAATAAGCGAAGAGGCACGAGGGAGACAAACCCGAGTGAAGAGCTTGCGAAGCATGGCGCAAATGAAATCGAGAGATTCCATTTGGTCCAGCAATTTCAAAAATTATATTTGATGGAGAGTTTGATTCTGGCTCAGAACGAACGCTGGCGGCGTGGATAAGACATGCAAGTCGAACGGGAGAATTGCTAGCTTGCTAATAATTCTCTAGTGGCGCACGGGTGAGTAACACGTGAGTAACCTGCCTCTTAGTGGGGGATAGCCCTGGGAAACCGGGATTAATACCGCATACGATTGAAAGATCAAAGCAGCAATGCGCTAGGAGATGGGCTCGCGGCCTATTAGTTAGTTGGTGAGGTAACGGCTCACCAAGGCGATGACGGGTAGCCGGTCTGAGAGGATGTCCGGCCACACTGGAACTGAGACACGGTCCAGACACCTACGGGTGGCAGCAGTCGAGAATCATTCACAATGGGGGCAACCCTGATGGTGCGACGCCGCGTGGGGGAATGAAGGTCTTCGGATTGTAAACCCCTGTCATGTGGGAGCAAATTAAAAAGATAGTACCACAAGAGGAAGAGACGGCTAACTCTGTGCCAGCAGCCGCGGTAATACAGAGGTCTCAAGCGTTGTTCGGAATCACTGGGCGTAAAGCGTGCGTAGGCTGTTTCGTAAGTCGTGTGTGAAAGGCAGGGGCTCAACCCCTGGATTGCACATGATACTGCGAGACTAGAGTAATGGAGGGGGAACCGGAATTCTCGGTGTAGCAGTGAAATGCGTAGATATCGAGAGGAACACTCGTGGCGAAGGCGGGTTCCTGGACATTAACTGACGCTGAGGCACGAAGGCCAGGGGAGCGAAAGGGATTAGATACCCCTGTAGTCCTGGCAGTAAACGGTGCACGCTTGGTGTGCGGGGAATCGACCCCCTGCGTGCCGGAGCTAACGCGTTAAGCGTGCCGCCTGGGGAGTACGGTCGCAAGATTAAAACTCAAAGAAATTGACGGGGACCCGCACAAGCGGTGGAGTATGTGGCTTAATTCGATGCAACGCGAAGAACCTTACCTGGGCTTGACATGTAATGAACAACATGTGAAAGCATGCGACTCTTCGGAGGCGTTACACAGGTGCTGCATGGCCGTCGTCAGCTCGTGTCGTGAGATGTTTGGTTAAGTCCAGCAACGAGCGCAACCCCTGTTGCCAGTTACCAGCACGTCAAGGTGGGGACTCTGGCGAGACTGCCCAGATCAACTGGGAGGAAGGTGGGGACGACGTCAGGTCAGTATGGCCCTTATGCCCAGGGCTGCACACGTACTACAATGCCCAGTACAGAGGGGGCCGAAGCCGCGAGGCGGAGGAAATCCTGAAAACTGGGCCCAGTTCGGACTGTAGGCTGCAACCCGCCTACACGAAGCCGGAATCGCTAGTAATGGCGCATCAGCTACGGCGCCGTGAATACGTTCCCGGGTCTTGTACACACCGCCCGTCACATCATGGAAGCCGGTCGCACCCGAAGTATCTGAAGCCAACCGCAAGGAGGCAGGGTCCTAAGGTGAGACTGGTAACTGGGATGAAGTCGTAACAAGGTAGCCGTAGGGGAACCTGCGGCTGGATCACCTCCTTTCTATGGAGTAAGTGCAGCATTGACTGCATAGGTCGGTTCTCGTCTTGAGGGATGAGAAAGCGTATCTCGCGAGGGAGCGCAACGAACTAAACAAGATGTGTAAAGCAGGCTCGCCTTTGAGCGGAGCCGGTACGACGTGCGTCACGGCCTTTTTTTCTGAAAGAACCGCAACTGGGGGTATAGCTCAGTTGGTAGAGCGCCAGCTTTGCAAGCTGGATGTCCGGGGTTCGAGTCCCCGTGCCTCCACCAGTTTCGGTAAAGAGGGACAGAAACAAAAGACTTTGGTAACTAATCTTTAGTCTTTGGTAACTGTCTCGCAAGAGACCCAAGCCGGGCCTGTAGCTCAGTTGGTTAGAGCACGCGCTTGATAAGCGCGGGGTCACAGGTTCAAGTCCTGTCAGGCCCACCAAAAAATTGATTATTGGAAGGAAGACGAAAATTGACATCTGCGTGGCAAAGAAAACGATTGCTGAGAAGCAATCGCTTTCCAACAAAGTGGGTAGTTGAAAAACAACTACAATACACAACATAAAACATGCATACCAAGATAAAAAGACAATACAGTAAGTCACGAAAGGGCTTTGTGGTATTGTGGAAGTGGTAACAAGCTTTTGCAATATGATGAAGTAAGTAAGGGCGTACGGTGAATGCCTTGGTGCCAACAGGCGAAGAAGGACGCGGCAAGCTGCGAAAAACCTCGGGAAGCTGCAAGCAAGCGATGATCCGGGGGTATCCGAATGGGGTAACCTGATCGAGGCAATACTCGATCGTTCATACCTGAATACATAGGGTATGAAACGCGAAACCCGCTGAAGTGAAACATCTCAGTAAGCGGAGGAAAAGAAAGAGAAATCGATTCCGTAAGTAGTGGCGAGCGAAAGCGGATGGAGCCCAAACCGAAGGTACTCCTTCGGGGTTGTAGGACCACGACATATTCGACCATACTGGATAGTAGAACAGCCTGGAAAGGCTGGCCATAGAAGGTGAAAGCCCTGTAGACGAAATCCAGAGTGGGAATTAGTGGAATCCTGAGTAATACATCACACGTGGAACGATGTATGAATCCGCGCGGACCACCGCGCAAGGCTAAATACTAGTTGGCGACCGATAGTGAACAAGTACCGCGAGGGAAAGGTGAAAAGAACCGCTGTGAGCGGAGTGAAATAGAACCTGAAACCGTATGTCTACAAAGTGTCAGAGCAGAGCGATCTGCGATGGCGTGCCTTTTGTTTAATGAGTCTGCGAGTCAGTGTTTGTGGCAAGACTAAGGGCTTCCGGCCCGGAGTCGCAGCGAAAGCAAGTCCGAATAGGGCGAATCAAGTCGCAGGTACTGGACCCGAAGCGGAGGTGACCTACCCTTGGCCAGGTTGAAGCATGGGTAAAACCATGTGGAGGACCGAACAGGTGAACGTTGAAAAGTTCTCTGATGAGCTGAGGGTAGGAGTGAAAGGCTAATCAAACCCCGTGATAGCTGGTTCTCTTCGAAATGCATTTAGGTGCAGCGTCACGTGCTGATGCGCGGGGGTAGAGCACTGACAAGGCTAGGGGGCACACCCGCTTACCAAACCTTATCAAACTCCGAATACCGTGCAATGGAACGTGGCAGTGAGACAGTGGGGGATAAGCTTCATTGTCGAGAGGGAAACAACCCAGACCAGCAGCTAAGGTGCCTAAATAACGCTCAGTGGAAAGGATGTGGGATTACACAGACAGTGAGGATGTTGGCTTAGAAGCAGCCACCATTTAAAAAATGCGTAATAGCTTACTCATCGAGTGATCCTGCGCCGAAAATGATTGGCGATCAAGCGTTATACCGAAGCTCTGGACTTTGCCGCAAGGCAGAGTGGTAGAAGAGCGTTGCATGCGCATTGAAGGGTGATGGCGACTGACCCTGGAGCGCATGCAAGTGAGTATGCAGACATGAGTAACGTAAAGCCGGGTGAAATCCCCGGCCGCCGTAAACCCGAGGTTTCCAGGGCAACGTGTTTCGTCCCTGGGTTAGCCGGGACCTAAGCCGAGGCCGAGAGGCGTAGGCGATGGACATCAGGTTAATAATCCTGAGCTCGCGACCCTTAAACTGGGGGGACGCATGAGAAAAGATGACTAGGTTATTGAATTCCGAGTTGAGTCCACGGACTCAGCGCATCATTGGATCGAGTGCCAAGAAAAGCCCCAGCGTATGCTAAGCGACCCGTACCGCAAACCGACACAGGTGGGTGGGTAGAATATACCAAGGCGTAAGAGTGAAACCTGGTTAAGGAACTCGGCAAATTAGCCCCGTAACTTCGGAAGAAGGGGTGCCTGCAGCGATGCAGGCCGCAGAGAAATGGCCCAACCGACTGTTTATCAAAAACACAGCACTCTGCAAAGACGCAAGTCGAAGTATAGGGTGTGACACGTGACCAATGCCGAAAGATTAAGGCAAGGGGTTAGCCGCAAGGCGAAGCTCTAAACCCAAGTCCCGGTGAATGTCGGCCGTAACTATAACGGTCCTAAGGTAGCGAAATTCCTTGTCGGGTAAGTTCCGACCTGCACGAATCGTGAAACGAGTTGGGCACTGTCTCAACCAGGCGCTCAGTGAAATTGTAGTGGCGGTGAAGATGCCGCCTACCCGCAGAAGGACGGAAAGACCCTATAGACCTTAACTGTAAGCTGTCATTGTTTCTTCGGTTTTAATGCTCAGAGTAAGTGGGAGACGCTGAAGATGCCCTTTAGGGGGCATCCGAGTCATCAATGAGACACCACCCTTTGAAACTGGAGGATCTAACCCTGAGCCGTGAATCCGGCCAGAGGACCGTGTCAGCCGGTCAGTTTTACTGGGGCGGTATCCTCCCAAAGAGTAACGGAGGAGCGCGAAGGTGGGCTCAGCCCGGTTGGCAACCGGGTGTCGAGTGCATGGGCATAAGCCCGCCTAACTGTGAGACCAACAAGTCGAGCAGATGCGAAAGCAGGCCCAAGTGATCCGGCGGTAGAAAGTGGAATTGCCGTCGCTCAACGGATAAAAGGTACCTTAGGGATAACAGGCTGATCACGCCCAAGAGTTCATATCGACGGCGTGGTTTGGCACCTCGATGTCGGCTCGTCGCATCCTGGGGCTGGAGAAGGTCCCAAGGGTCCGGCTGTTCGCCGGTTAAAGCGGCACGCGAGCTGGGTTCAGAACGTCGCGAGACAGTTCGGTCCTCTATCCTCTGTGGGCGTTGGAAAATTGAGGGGTTCAGACCTTAGTACGAGAGGACCGGGTCTGACGCACCACTGGTGCATCGGTTGTACTGTCAAGTGCATGGCCGAGTAGCTAAGTGCGGAAGGGATAAGCGCTGAAAGCATCTAAGCGCCAAGCCCATCCCAAGATGAGTTTTCCCTATAGGTTCGTGGAAGACCACCACGTCGATAGGTCGCAGGTGTAAGTGCAGCAATGTATTGAGCCAAGCGATACTAATCACCGATAGACTTCATCATATTACATCACACTCCCAATCGTGAATACAACTTACCAAATGTCCTATTCACCATATGCATGATTTAAACACCACCAGCCACGCAGATGTCAGTTTACGCTGACCCCCCCCTTCCCAATACATCCCCTTAAACAGGAAGAAAATCTCCTTGCCACACACAACAAACACTAAAAAATCCCCCCCCAAAAAAAAGCACCCCTAACAAGGGCGCCGGGCAGGCAGGATGAAGATCAATAAAAACTCTTCCCCCTGAAGCCCGGTGGCCAGAGCGCAGTGGTCCCACCCGGTCCCGTTCCGAACCCGGAAGTGAAACGCTGCCGCGCCAATGGTAGTCGGACGATAGGTCCCGCAAGAGTAGGTCGCCGCCGGGATTTTTTACCTCAAGCCCCTGAAGTTTAAACAACTCCAGGGGCTTGCTCTTTTCTTGAAAATACAACTAAACTACTATTGAAAAAAAACACTTAAAGAACTCAATGGACGTAATGGATGTAATGGACAGAGTGGCCTCAGGAGACTTAAGGAACAAAAATTCAAACCTTCTCTGTCTATTATACCCTCTTTGCCATCTTTGGCCATGAAAGCCATAAGATCCATTACGTCCATGAAAGAATTTTAACGAACAGTTGAAAAGAACCACGGAATTTAAGGCACCACTGGAAAACAAGATAAAGTAAAAGATGCCGGAATTTTTCTCACTTTGAGGATTGATTTTGAAAGACGGGGTACGGTGCTGAATGTATAGTCATTACCATGATTTCACGCTATGCTTCCATTTGTTCCATTTTGGGATTGGCTGCCGCTCCTGTAATTTTGGCGGCTCCGGCGGATGTTTCTCCGGTAGCGGCGGCGGAAGGAGTGGTGGAGCGTGTGACTCCCTCCGCCAAAGGTGCTGTGTCATTCAAGCTCAATCCCGCCTTACAAAACAGGATCACGATTTCCGGGATCCCAGGCTCCATTCGGGTGGAGGCTTCCGACGTGCGGCACCTGATAGCCGGCTATGGCTGGTATTTGAAAAATATTGCCAAGGTTCATTTGTCGTGGAACGGCAACCGGCTTGCCCTGCCTTCCCCATTGCCGGCTCCTGCAAGACCTGTTACGATTGAGTCTCCCTGGAAGACTGTTTTTGCCTACAATTATTGCACCTTGTCTTACACGGCGGCTTTCTGGGACTGGAAGAGGTGGCAGCAGGAAATTGATTTTCTGGCTTTGAACGGTTTCACCCATGCCCTGGTGACGGCCGGATTGGAGAAGACCTGGGAAGATTTTTTGATCGGCCTGGGATATCCCAGGGACAAGGCCATCCGCTTTATTCCCAATCCGGCGTTTGCCGCCTGGTGGAACATGGGTAATCTGGAGGGACACGGCGGTCCGCTCTCCCAGCGCCAGATCGATAGGATGGCACAGTTGGGAAAACGGATCGTGTCCCGCATGGAGCAACTGGGCATGACTCCCGTCCTCCAGGGGTATGTGGGGTTTGTTCCCGCGGATTTTGCGGAGAATGTCCGGATGAAAGGATTGAAGTTAATTCCGCAGGGGGAATGGGTCAATTTCAAGCGTCCCTGGATTGTCGACCCGACATGCGAGGCATTTCCCAAGCTGGCGGAGGATTGGTATCGTTCCCTTCGCAAGGTGTACGGTATTTCCGGAAAAATGTTCGGCGGCGATCTGTTTCACGAAGGGGGGAGCAAGGGGAATATCAATGTGACACAGGCGGCGGAGGCTGTCCAGAAGGCCATGCAGAAGGCTTCTCCCGGTTCTACGTGGGTGATTCAGGCATGGGGAGGTAATCCTTCCCGCGAGTTGTTGAATGGCATGGATCCGAAGCATGCGCTGGTTTTGCAGTTGACCAAGGATATGGCCGACGGAGGAAAGAATTTAAGGACCTTTGACGGTATTCCCTGGGTCTGGTGCGAGTTGTCCAATTTCGGCGGCAATACGGGAATGTACGGAGGCATTCCCCTGTTGTCGCGGTTGGGAAGCGATTTATCCGCACACATGGACAAGGGATTGACGGGCATGGGAGTTTTGTCCGAAGGTCTTGAAACAAATCCTCTTCATTATGCCATGTTTTGCGACCGCCTGTGGACCTTGGAGGATATCCCCGTCAAGGAATGGCTCCGGCAATATGCTCTTCAGCGCTACGGCAAGGCTCCGGAATCAGTTGTCCATGCCTTGGGAGTCCTCTCTTCCTCCATTTACAGTCCCGTCCGTTCCCAGGAGGGATGCACGGAGTCCATTGTCTGCGCCCGTCCGGCCTGGAATGTCCGCAAGGCTTCCACCTGGTCCAGCGGGGAAAGATATTATCGTCTGGGGGATATCGTCAGCGCGGCGCGCGATTATTTGAAGGCAGCCAATGAACAGCCGTCGCTGGTGAAAGAAGAGACGTTCCGCTATGATCTGGTGGACCTGGTCCGCCAAGTGCTTGCCGATGCCGCCTTTTACCAGCTTCAGCGGGTTCGGGCCGCTTTTGATGCGAGGGATGTTCCCGGCTACAAAAAACAGGTACAGGTTTTTCTGTCCCTGATCACGGATATGGATGCGGTTCTGGCGACGGACAGGCAGTTCCTGCTGGGGACTTGGCAAGAAAAGGCGCTGAATTGGGGGGAAACCCGCCAGGAGAAAGCCCTGATGGATCGTTCCGCCAAGATGCTGCTGACAACGTGGATCGACCAGGCGCCCAGGGCACTGAACGATTACTCGAACCGTCAGTGGGCCGGATTGGTAGCCGATTTTTATCTGCCCCGGTGGAAGAATTTTTTTGAGTCCCAGTTGGAATTGCTGACCGGGAAGAAGGACCGTGCTGCTGCGGATGCTTCTTTCATGGATAAGACGATTCAAGAGGAACTGGCATTCGCCGGCAATGGCAAGGTGTATCCGGTTGCTCCGTCCGGAGATGTTCTGGCGGTAGCCAACCGGGTGATGAAAGCCCGGCAGAAAGTGCTCGACTCGCTGTGTCGGGACGAGAAGTATTCCTCGGGACTCGCCTGGGATTTGAAACAGGGTTCCCCGTTGCGGTTCGATGTAACGGACCGGGTGGATGCTCCGGGCACTTACACAGCCACGTTTCAGTGGAAGGGAGGCCCCAGTGCCTTGAAGATTCATTCCGTCAAATTGTATGAAGGTGACCGGGAAGTGGCTGCGGATGTTCACGAAGGGTGGACCGGCGTGGAGAATAACGGGAATTCCTACACGCTTGTTTTAAAGACGTACCGCACCAATCTGGATTCCTATATGCTGAAAGCGGAGGTGAGCGGCGCGTCCGGAGTGGATTCCCAGGGAGAAATGATTCTGAAGAAGAACGGGAATTGAATGCCGGTTCAAGGTTTGTTTGATTCAGGCTCCGGGAAATGTTTTTCCCGGCATCCGATGCATGGGGCTGGAAGGATGTATCAACGGGCGGACTGGTAGATGCTGAACATCAGGATGGCCATGCCTGTCAGGGCCGCCCCGGCAATGATGCCGGAAGCGGTGGGGATTTTATATTCCCTGGATTTGGACCGGAAGAGATGGTCTGCCGCCCAGCCGAGGACGGCCCCGGCAAAGAAGAGGAACGAGTCATTCCATTGAATGGCCCACGCAAGGCCGAAGCCGATGGGGGTAGGCAGCCATTTCCCCACAGCGGGAAAGTAGCGGGGAACAAGCACAAGAACCAGACCAAGAATGCCGCCTGCAATGATGGAAAGAACCTTGATGCTGTGCAGATGGCTGAATCCCATGCCGAGGGCTTCCGCCGTTGCCGCCCATGTCCTGGCCCCCGGTGCATTGAAAGCCTGGAGGGCATCCACGTCCGGCACCAGGGAGCGGAACGCCAGCACGGAGACTAGCGTTCCCAGAAAGATGCCGGAGAATTGAGCAATGAATTGCTTGCGGGGGTTGGCTCCCAGCAGATATCCTACCTTGAGGTCCACGAGCAGGTCGGCCGAAGAGCTGGAGGCTCCGGAAGTAATATTGGCCGCCATAAGGTTGGCCGTAACGTGGCCGGGCGCAATTCCTCCGAAGATCAACTGAGTGACTTTTCCCATGGCTCCGGTGGGTGTGATGTTGGCTTCCCCTGTAATCCGGCATACGACAAGCGCCAGAAAGAAGGAGATGAAAACGGCGAAACAGCTCATCCAGTAGGGAACGTCAAAGGTAGTGTAGGCCAGGTAGCTGAGCGCGATGAGGGAGATGATCTGCCCGGCCAGGAACCAGCTCATGGGCGTTTCTATTTTTTCCACATCCGTCAGATGGCGCTTTTTGTTCATGGAGAACATGGCTCCCAGGGAAGAGAAGGAGCGTGCGATGCTTTTCCATTGGAAGAGGAAGGCCACGATGCTGGCTATGACCATGCATGCGGTGCCTCCCCACAGCGTCCATCCAACGCTGTCGCGGTAGCCGGCTCCAGCGGCAAGCAGGCCCTGGCTTTCCAGCCAGGGAACGTACAGAGCCCAGCAGACGGTACCCCCGATGAAAAGGCTGAGGGAGGTTTTCATGCCCACCAGTGCGCCTGCACCCACAAACATGAGGTCCCATTTGAAGAAAATGGTTCTCTGGTACCAGTTTCCCAGGATATGCTGTTGGACAGTTCCCAGCCATTTTTCCCCGCCCAGGGCCATGGCGATGGCATTGGCGGAGGCAAACAGTGCGGAGTAAAGCAGGGCCTTGGCCTGTCCGGCCGCCTTTTTCCCTTCCGAATAGAGGACTTTGAGCGTTTCCGCCGTGGCGATGCTGTCCGGGAATTTGATTTGCTCGATGTTGATCATCTGGCGTTTCATCGGAATGGCCATCGTGACGCCCAATACGGCGATAAAGAAGATCCAGGCAAAAGTGACTCCCAGGGGCATGTGCTGTCCGGTGAGCAGGAGAAGGGCGGCTACGGCCGATGTAAGCGTGCCGCCCGTGGAGTAGCCTGCGGAGCTGGCGGCGGACTGCATGCAGGTGTTTTCCAGAATGGTCATGGGAGATTTGGAAATTCCCAGGCGGACAAAGGCGTTCCAGAGAGCAAATGAAATGATGCCCGCCGTCAGTGCTACGCCGAAGGACCAGCCCATCTTGAGGTTGGCGTACAGATTGGTGAGGGAGAGGATGGAGCCCAGAAGCATTCCGACGATGACGGCTCTCCAGGTAAGCTGTTTGATTCTGTCTCCGGAACCCAGATAGACCTGGTCGTACCATTGTTGTTCTATTTCTTCTGGGGTTCCCCGGAATCCGTCCAGGGGCAGAGGCTTTTCCAGGCAGGAAAGGGGTGGCTGTCCGGCGGGAACATCAGTGTGCGGCATATGGCCGGAAC
Organism: Akkermansia sp. RCC_12PD; assembly: GCF_036417355.1. Lineage (NCBI taxonomy): Bacteria > Pseudomonadati > Verrucomicrobiota > Verrucomicrobiia > Verrucomicrobiales > Akkermansiaceae > Akkermansia > Akkermansia sp. RCC_12PD. Next base: position 1,807,970 of record NZ_CP143889.1, read on the forward strand.
ATAGCATGGGAGAACGGTCTGGGAAAGCCGTATCTACCGTTCTTCTGCGTTTGGCAGGAGTTCCGTTGGGGCTTGCCTGCCCGTGGCTGCCGTGATTTAATTCGCCCATGAGCATTTCTTTTACGGATAAACTTGCCGCCCGCATTGAAAAGACCGGTTCCGCGTTGTGCGTGGGCCTGGATCCGCGCCCTGTCATGGATGATTTGCAGGCCGTTCCGGTCCTGCTGCGGAAGGTGGTGGAGGAAACCGCTCCTTATGCGGCCGCGTTCAAGCCGAATATCGCCTATTTCGAGGCCATGGGACTGCGCGGTCTGGAAATGCTGGAAGAATTGCTGCCTGATATGCCGGATGACGTTCCCGTGGTGCTGGACGTCAAGCGCGGCGACATCGGAGAGACCCAGAAGTATTATGCACAAGCCTATTTTGAACGCCTGGGTGTGGATGCCGTTACGCTGAGCCCCTTCATGGGGTATGATACTTTGGAACCTTTTCTGGATTACGAAGGCAAGGGCGTTTATTTGCTGACGATTACGTCCAATCCCGGTTCTTCCGACATCGAACGCCGGGAGCTGTCGGACGGACGCAAGGTATATGAGCTGGTGGGAGACATGGTACGGCGGTCCATGCAGGAAGACCGCAAAACGTCCGTAGGCATGGTGGTGGGTCTGACCAATGCCGATTCCGACATTTTGGCGCGCATCCCGGACGCTCCTCTGTTGATTCCCGGACTGGGTGCCCAGGGAGGCGATCTTTCCAGCCTGAGCGGTTCCGGCCATGCGGCGCCTCCCCTGATCAACGTGTCCCGCGGTATCATGTACCAGAATCCGGAATTGGGCTTTGCGGAAAAGGCGCAGACGTTTGCCGCCCGTATCCGTGAGGCTTTGGATTATTGATTCCCGTGCGTATGTTCATTTTTCACGAAGATAACAAAATGGTAACGTCCTGCGTATGGCTGGACTGCTGCTTGTCAAAGGGGCTGTGTCTGTTATATTAAAAAGGCATTTGCCCTTTGCCCACTGCTTATGGATGAAAATCCCCGGATTGTGAGGCTCAAGCCTCGTTCCTCCTCCAAACCTGCAATATTGATTGCTCTGGGGGCGGCTGTGGGCGTTCAGGTAGCCTTGTGCGCCGTGCTGGTGGCCATCCATTATCAGGAATGGTGGCTTCCTTCCATCCAGAAGGGAGAAATTGTCATGGAGTTCGTGGCTCCATCCGATGAGGTGCTTGAAGAAGTGAATGAGGTGAGCCCCGTTCCCGTGGACCCTGCGGTTGCTCCGCCAACCGTCAGTTCCGTTCCGGCCATCGCCACGGATGAAGACCTTCTCGCCGTGGAACTGCCGGACCATGAACATTCGCCGGATGTGGAGGATATCCGTCCCGATGTCCCGGAAAGCGAATTTCTGCCGGAGGAACTGGTCGCCATGCAGATCAACATGAGGGAGGTAAAACCCCGCCCTGCCGTGAAAAAACCGGTGGTTCCCGTTGCCGGACACGCCGTGCCGGATGAGAATGTCACTCCGGACAAAAAGGTGCGTTATAAACATGCTCCGTCCTTGCCCGGTTCCGTAAATTCCTCTAGGGTGGGCAAGGTGAATGCCGTGGTGAAAGTCGTGGTGGGGGTAAATGCCCGTGGCGAACCTACATCTGTCAATCTCCTCCAGTCTACCGGAAAGGCGGAATTGGACCGCCTTTTCATGCGCTGGGTGAAGGAGAATTGGACTTTTTATCCGGCAGAAAAGGATGGCGTGCCCATAGCTTCCAAGGTGGTGGTGCCCGTCCGGCTGAACATCGATTAACCTGCAAGGAGGAAACGAAAAATGATTCCGGAGCAAACAGAGAGAAGGCCCATTTACGTGATCGGGCACCAGAATCCGGATACGGACGCCATCTGCTCCGCCATAGGAAATGCGGAGTTTTTGAGAACTCACGGAGAACCTGATGCCATAGCCGCCCGGTGCGGAGAGATGACGCTGAGGACTTCATGGGTGTTGGAGAAGGCCGGAGTGCCGGAACCTGTGTTGATTCACGACGTGACGCCCACTGCCGGGACGATTTGCCGACGGGATGTGATCAGCGTGAGCCCGGATGATACGTTTTTGACGGCATACCGCAGAATGACGGAAAATTCCCTCCAGACTATTCCGGTGATTGATGCGGACCGCAATCTACATGGCCTGCTGCGTTATTTTGACTTGTTGAGCCTCCTGATGCCGCTGAACATGACGGAGATGAATGTACGGTCCGTCTTTTCCAGCCTGAGCAACATTGCCGGAACCATTGACGGCAAGTGCCTGACCGGAGAGACGCTGAGCGAGGAAGAGACCCAGAATATCCTGCTGGTGGGCGCTTCCAGCGAACCGAGCGTGCGGACGAGGCTGGCCAATTACAAGCGGAAGGGAATCGTGCAGGACCTGGTGGTGATTTGCGGAGACCGTCCGAATGTGCAGTTGTACGCGGTGGAACACGGAGTGCGCGCCCTGGTGACGACGGCGGGTTCCTCTCCCTCCCTGGATATTATTGAAACCGCCCAAGCCACGGGGACCTGCATTCTGAGCACACCTTGGGATACGGCCAGTGTCGGCCAGTTGATCCGCTGTTCCCGGAAGGTCAGGGAACAGGTTCACACGGATTATGCGGTGTTTCCCGAGAATATGCCTCTCCCGGAACTGCGGCAGGCCGCCGTCAAGCGCAAGCAGGCCCTGTTTCCGGTAATGAGCGTGAGAACAAACAAGATGATCGGCGTCCTGAGCAAGACGGATCTTGTCGATCCGCCCCGTACGCGTGTGGCCCTGGTGGATCATAACGAGTTTTCTCAGGCCGTCAAGGGTGTGGAAGAAGCGGAAATCGTGGAGGTAATGGACCATCACCGCCTGGGGACCCAGCTTTCTACGCGCGATCCCATCCGTTTTCTGAATGAGCCGGTGGGTTCCACCTCCACCCTGGTGGCGCGGAGGTTCTATCATCGCGATGCGGAGCCTTCCCGGTCCACGGCCATCTGTCTGTGCGCCGGCATTTTATCGGACACGCTGAACCTGACTTCTCCCACTACTGCCCGGGCGGACCGGGAAATGCTGGAATGGCTCACCGGAATTGCTAGGATAGACGCCAAGAAGTTTACAGAAGAGTTTTTTGCCACCGGCTCCCTGCTGCGTTCCAAAACGGCTCCCACCGCCATTGTGCAGGCAGACCGCAAGACATTTACCGAATATGGCCACAAGATCAGCATTTCCCAGATTGAGGAAATTGGCATGTACGGCCTGAAGGAGGTTCAGGAAGATTTGCTGGATGAACTCCGGAAGCTTGAAAAGGAAGAGGATTTGAAGCTGGCCTGCCTGTTGGTAACGGATATCGTCACACATGATTCCATGCTGCTGGCGGTCGGTGATGAGGAAGTGCTGGAGCACATAGAGTACGAGCGCCTGGGTCCCAACCTGTTTGCCGCCAAGGACGTAGTCAGCCGCAAGAAACAACTGTTTCCGGCCATTTCCCGCGCCTTGAAGGTATTATAGGGATTTTCTCTCCCTTTCCGAAACAGGGCGCGGAGATTACGGCATGGATATATCCGCCAGAATGGAACGTCTGAACGTGTCCGGAACAAGGACGGTGCAGGCCCGTTCCGGACGGAGTGGATGCGTGCAGAAGACGCGGTCCAGACGGAGCAGGGGAAAATCCACGGGCTGCGTGGCGCCGTATCCGGCCCCTTTGAGTTTGAAGCAGTCCTGAAAGTCCTTGTTGAATTTTACAAAAATGGGGGATTGAGGCGCCGCATTAAAGTTCCCCGCCAGAATGATGGGTAGTTCCCCTCCCTGAACCCCCACTTCCCGGAGAGTGTCGAACAGGTACTGGATTTGTTTGCGGTGGACAAAGCGGAGGGTATGGAAGTACTTCCAACAGGCGGGGGAGTACAGGTCAAAACGGTGTTCAAAGGGATCCAGGCTGAGATTGATCAGCCGTATCGCCAGGGATGAGCTTTCCGGAATCCAGTCCACGATGAGACCTGCCGTGTCTGTGATGCTGTGTACCGGTCCCATTTGTCCGTGGCGGACGATAATGGCGCAACTTCCTATCTGCTTGATATGGGCGGTGCGGCCGAAGATGCTGTAGGCGAATTTGAGCGTGCGGTTGTGGTTGCTGCAGCCCTGGAGGAAGATGACATCCGCCCGGAGCTTGGATATCTGTTCAATGGGCGGGTTCTCCCCGCATGCGCCGTACAAGGTGAGTATTCTTATATGGCGGTTGTCGGGGGATGGGGGCATTTTGTAATACTCCATGCCGGTTCTGGAGATCGGCTGGAGAAAGTCCGTAGTCATGATGCCGTAGGCAACCCAGACAATGACGCCCAGAAGGCCGATGCGCGAGCCGAAGACCAGCCACGCAATAAGCGCCGGGAAGGCGAACATGAGGCAGCATGCCCAGAGGGGCAGGGAAGTCATGAACGCCATCGTGTCCGATCCGGACCAGAAGATGGTGGCAATGATGACCCACAGGCACAGGGAGACACAACCCAGAGCTTTCCCGAGCTGGTTGACTCCGGATAGCGCGGGCGGTTCCGCCAGGTGTTTGCGTCTTCTGAGCCTGTGCACCGTGGTGATGGGTTAAATGCCCATGCCGGGAGGTAGATCCAGCCCTCCGGTCAGTTTCTTCATTTCTGCCGCAGCGGTTTCCTTGCCTTTGACGATGGCGTCATTGATGGTTTTCAACACAAGCTCCTGAAGGAATTCCGCATCTGAGGGGTCAATGATGGAGGGATCAATGAATAGTTCCGTAATGTTGCCGTCACAGGTAGCGGTAACTTTAACCTTGCCGCCCGCACCTTCCGAGGTGACGGTCTGGGAGGCCAGTTTTTCCTGGGCGGCGGCAAGTCCGGATTGCATTTGCTGGACCTGCTTCATCATTTTCATAATATTCATGGCTTTATAATGTGGATATGGGTGTTCTTGTTTATTGGGAAATGATGCGGGCACGGAATATCTCCATGGCTGCGTCAATCAGAGGGTCTGTATAATAGGAGTCTTCTGCATCGTTCTCCCGTGGGGGCGTCTCCTGAACGGGAGCGGCAGGTTTTCTTTGCGGTTCCTGGGATTTGGGGGCGGCCTCCGGGGTGGACGGGGGGGGGGAGCGGGCAGCGGTTCCAGTTGTTCCTGGATGGGCTCGGGAACGGAAGCGTCTGCACGGACGGTGAGGACCACCGGAGTACCTGAACGGAGGGAGAGATCGGCTTCCAGTGCGGCTCGGAGAGGTCCGGATGCCAGACTGTCCATGCCCTGGCGGTCAGAGGGGTGGAAGACCACCGTAACAAACGCCCCGTCATGGCCGGAGAAGACGCTTCCGGCCAGGAAATCCGCCTGAAGGGGGAATTTGACGGCCGCTTGTTCCAGTGCGGCTTTCCAGTCCGCTTCTGTAATGGTTTTGGCAGCAGGGCGCGGCTGTTCTTCCTGTTTTTCTTTCTGGTTTGCGGAAACAGGACGGGCAGGAGTGCTTTCCATGCCAAAGAGGTTATCGAAAAAACTGCTGGTGCGCTTCTCCGGCGGGAGCCCTTCTTCCGGGTCCATGAAGGTCGGTTCCGTGGTGTCCGGGGGGGCTACGGGAGTGTCTGAAAGAGCGGATGTAATCCGTGGCGTTTCTTCTGGTTGTTTCTGCTCCGGCTGAGGTGCGGGCGCAGGAGATGTTTCCGGTTCCAGGAATGGCGGCTCTTCATCGGAGATAGAGGGAAGGGGAGCTTCCTCCGCGGCAGTTGCGGAAACTTCCGGTTCTCGTTCCGGAGAGGCCAATACGGGGGAGGGAGAAGGTTTTTCTTCCGCAGGGGTCGGCGTTCCGTATTCCGCTTCACTTTCCTGAACGATGGCTGTCGTGTCCTTGCTGGATGCAGAGAATTGTGGAACGGGATCCATGAGGTCCTTGTCCTCATGGATATCAGGTGTTGCGGGCGCAGGAGACGGAATGTCCGCAAAGGATGCCGGATTGGCTGTGGGGGCAGGGGAGGACTGAATGGGCTGGCTGTTGGATTCCTGTGGAATGGAGGAGACGGATGCTGGAGCAGCCGGATTTGTTGAGGCGGGAGCGGCCTGCGGCAGGGAGGAAGGCAACGGCGCTCCTTCCAGAGCCATGATGATATCGCTGATGCTTGCCTCCGCCAGAGCGTGAACGGCTTTGATCAGACCCATTTCCAGATGCAGCCTTTTATTGGTGGACCACCGCATTTTATCTTCTGTTTCCGCCAGCACTTCCACCAGACGCAGTATCTTGTCCGTTTGAGTGCGCTTGACGAGTCCGGTAAGTTCCTCTTTGGACGCCTCCGGCAGAGAATCGAAGTTTGCTTCCGGGTCCACCTTGGCGACGAGGATTTCCCGGACGGAGGAAATGATTTCGGAAAGGAACTGTCCCATGTCCCTGCCCGCTTCCGCCTGTTCATGGAGAAGGTGGAGAAGGCTGGGTAGTTCCTTTTTGAGAATCAGCGCCAGCGCTTGGGCTACAGTTTCCCGTGAGGTGATGCCGAAAATGTGGAGGACCTGTTGTTCTTCAATATGGTCGCCGCAGAAGGAGACCAGCTGGTCCAGCATGGACTGGGCATCCCGCATGCCGCCGTCCGCCACTTTCGCTACGGCGAATGCAGCCTCCCTGCTCAGGGAGATTCCCTCGGCGGAGGCGATGTGGAGCAGGTGGTTGGCAATGATTTCAGAAGGGATGGGACGCAGGTCGAAACGCTGACAGCGGGAAAGAATGGTCGGCAGGATTTTGTGCGGCTCCGTGGTCGCGAAAATGAATTTGACGTGCTGTGGCGGTTCTTCCAGCGTTTTGAGAAGTGCATTGAAGGATTCCTTTGTAAGCATGTGCACCTCGTCTATATAAACAATGCGGAAGTTGCCTCGGCTGGGTGCAAAGCGCACATTGTCCCTCAAATCCCGGATGTGGTCGATGCCGCGGTTGGAAGCGCCGTCAATTTCCAGAACGTCCAGGCTGCGTCCTTCCGCAATTTCCTCGCAAATATCTTCGTGCGGGTCGAAGTCCACTTTCGGGCCGTCGGTACAATTCAGGGCTTTTGCGAAAATTCTGGCAGTGGATGTTTTTCCTGTGCCGCGGGGACCTACGAAAAGATACGCATGGGCGAGGCGATTGTGTTCAATGGCATTTTTCAGCGTCTGGACGACGTGATCCTGTCCAAGGACGTCATTGAATGTCAGAGGACGATATTTTCTGGCAAAGACCTGGTAACTCACGGTTCAGGAAGACTAAAAGATGCGGCTCTATTTGAAAAGAAAATAGAGTGTAATTGTTTTAAGATGCTGATAAGATTACGCTTTTGACCTCTTCTTACGTAACCGCTCTGAAAAAAATATCAAGAAAACGATGAGGATGTCATTTTGATGTTGAAATCTGAAAATGTTCATGCCAATCTCACAAAAGTAACAGGAACCTTCTCATCTCTATTATTTCCTATGTGGGTTAAAATATCAATCGCAGCCTTGGTCATCGCTCTTCTCGGTGGAGCCATGTATTATCTTGATAACGAGGAAGCTCTAACCAAGGAGCGCAAGGAATGCGGCTCTCGTTATAAAAATTTGAGCGCCCTTCGGGACGAATTTACGAGTGAAAAGACCAAATACGTGGAGTTCCTCGTCAAGAATGAAGGGCTTACGGCCGACATCAATGCCCTGACCAAGCAAAAGGATGAACTGGAAGCCGCGAACCAGGAGCTGGCCTCCGCCAATGAAGCCAAGAAATCCGAGCTGCAAACCCAGCAGACTGCCTTGGCGGACCTCCGGTCCAAGAGCAAGGATATGGAAAGTATTCAGGCTATTGCCGACAGAATCAAAGGACTTGAAGAAGAATCCAAGCAGTTGCAAGTGGTCAAGCAGGGGGAACAATCCAAGCATGATGCCATTGTCGCGGAAACGGAACAGCTTGTCGTCAACAACAATGCTCTCCGCCAGCTCAAGGCCGACCAGGACGCCCATCTTTCCCCCCCCAATTTGAAGACCAGGGTTTCCCAGGTGATTGATGATTTCAATGTAGTCGTGATTGAAGGCGGCGCTGCCGACCTGGGCGTTGTGCCCGGTTCCAAGCTGGCCGTGATGAGAGACGGCAACAAGATTGCCGAACTTGACGTGAATGCCGTTGAATCCCGTGTTTCCACAGCAACCGTTCTTCCCAGCACCGTTGCCGCTGGTGAACGTGTTGAGGCCGGAGACGTCGTCGTATCCGTCCGTCCGTAATTTTCCCGGTTCAAAACTCATCATACACTCTCATCTATATACACAATGAAAACTGTCTTAGTAGTTTTATTGATTCTTGCCGCAGGAGCAGGCGCTTGGTTCTCCGGTCTCAGCGGTGTTTTCGGCATCAATGGCCAATATCAGGATTTCAAGGAAATGATTGCCTATCGCAAGGTTCTGGACAAGGAGATCCGGGATTGGACGGGATTACGCAATGACATGATCAAGAACCGCGGGCGTGCTGCGGAAGAAAACCTGAGCCTCATTTCCAACAAGGCTTCCGTAACTCAGCAGCGTGATGAACAGCTTTCCAAGGCAGCGGAATTGAAAGAGGAGGAAGTAAAGCTGAATGCCGATCTGTCCAAGATTAACCAGCAGGTTCAGGAACTTCGGACTCAGTTAAGTGAATTCGGTGTTTCCAGTGTTGAAGAAATCCAGGCCAGGATGGAAGCCACGGAAAACGCCAACAAGAAGCTTCAGGAAGAAATCGACCAGATCAAGGGAGCAACGGAAATTGCCGCCAAGAAGCGTACGGAGCAGGCTACCGAACTGGCCAATCGCCAGAAGGAACAGGCTGAATACCGTGCCGCGCTTGCCAAGAACAGCGGGGAATATCCAGTGTTGTCCGTGGATCCCCAGTGGGGCTTTGTGGTCATTGGCGCCGGACAGGGCAGCAACATTGACCAGAACACGGTTCTGCTTGTCACCCGCAACGGCCGCAGTATCGGCAAGCTGAAAGTGACTTCCTTGGAAAAGAACCAGACGGTGGCCGACATCGTCAAGGACAGCGTCCCTGCGGGCATGAGCATCCAGCCCGGCGACATGGTGCAGCTTCTGCGTCCGGTTCAATCCGCCAGATAAGGTTCTGTCACGCATTTTTCTTGAACCCCGCTGTGCTTCCGGCATAGTGGGGTTCAACTTTTATACGGAATGATGAAACAATCTACAGGAGTTCTACTGCTTGCGTCTTTTTCCTTTTTGCTTGCTTCTTCCTGTTCCTGGCTGATGGAGCCCAAGGAACATGAGCGTGTGCCTCAGCCGCCGCCCGGTCCTGAAAAGAGCGCTCTTCCTCATAACAAGTCGCAAAGATTTGAAGCGGAGGCTACGCTTGGGCCTCTGGCCACTCCCAGACGCTAAAAGCGTTTGAATTAAGGGGCACCAGTGATTCTGTGCTTTACACCTTCCTGCAAACCCTATACAAAAAGCTTCGATTTCCAAGCGGAGAGATGGCTGAGCTGGTCTAAGGCACTCGACTCGAAATCGAACGTGGGACGCAAATCTCACCGTGGGTTCGAATCCCACTCTCTCCGCCAGTTTTTATTGATTGAGCCCGTCTTCACAGACGGGCTTTTTTCATACTGGAAAGTCCGAAGGGAAAAAGACGTATCCGGTCAGACCGGCTTTTTCATACCATAGCTGTTATAGCTGTAATAATTTCTCTGCACCACCGACGTTGGTTTTCCGATGATGATATGGTCCAAAAAACGGATTCCCAGCAATTGGGCTGATTCCTGGATACGTTTGGTCAGGGCATTGTCCGCTTGGCTGGGGGTCGGGTCGCCACTCGGATGATTGTGCGCCAGGATGAAGCCGTAGGCATTATGAATGACGGCCGGGCGCAGGATGTCGCGCGGGTGGGCAATGGATTCATTCAGGGTCCCCGTGGAAATTTCGACGGGCTTGATGAGGTGGCACTGGGCGTCCAGAAGAAGAACAAGCACTATTTCCTTGTCTTTCCAGCGCATAGCCGTGGTCAGATAGTCGTAAATGTCCTCCGGCGTGTTGAGCGGGCGTCTTGTCAGAGTCTCCCGAAGAGCCCGGGCACCCAATTCAAATGCGGCGCACAGGGTGGACGCTTTCGCCATTCCTATACCCTTGCAGATTTCCGCTATTTCTGCGGCTTCCATATGGGCCAAGGCATCCAGGGAACCTGCCGCCTGGATTAGGTCGGAAGACATGTCCAACACATTTTTCCCCTTAATGCCCATTCTGAGGAAAATGGCAAGGAGTTCCGCGTTGCTGAGGCTGTGTCTGCCTTGGCGGATGAGTTTTTCACGGGGCAGCGATTGTGAGGGAAGATCCTGAAGTTTGCGGGAGATCATTAGTAGCAGAGGCGGGCGGTGGAAAGAAGCGCGGCGGGCAGATGGCGGAGAGTGTCTCCGGCGGTCAAGCTTTGCTGGGTGGCCGCTCCGCTGGAGATGGCCAGTTCCGAAGCCCTGCCGCACAGATAGGTTCCCAGCACGGCAGACACCAGGAGGGATTCTCCCTGCGCGATGAATCCTCCGCAGACTCCGGCAAGCACGTCGCCCTGTCCCGCCGTCGCCATGGCGGGTCCTCCCGTGATGTTGTAGAATAAGGGTTTACCCCTTTGCGTGACGATGCTGCGGGCTCCCTTGTAGATGAGGGCCGCCTCATGCTCCGCGAGGAAGAAGTCCGCAATGTCCGCCCGGATGGAGCAGTCATCCGCTTCCGGCAGCAGACGGCGGATCTCTCCGTGATGGGGAGTCGCCAGAATGTGTTTTCCCAGTTTCCACTGCATGGCCGCGGCCAGATTGAGGCCGTCGGCATCCAGCAGGGCAGGAGTATCGGTTTCCAGAATGATGCGTATGGCTTCGGCGTCTTCCTCCGATACGGAGCCGATTCCCGGCCCCAGGAGAAACGCGCTGAAAGAGCGGATGGAAATGTCTGCATAACTGTCCACAGGTTTAACCATGATTTCCGGAGGCATGCACGCCGCCGCCACGGGATAGACGGAACGGTGGACATGCAGGGTGACCAGACCTGCTCCGGCCCGCAGGGCAGCTTCACAGCAGAGCCGCGCGGCTCCCAGCATGCCTTCCGAGCCGGCAATGACGCCCAGGTGGCCACGCTTGTTTTTATAGTCCGTATAAGGCCGTGCGGAGAGAAATTTGGTGAGGCGGGAAGAGGTGATGATTTCCGTGGCGGGAAGAGCTTGTACATGGAGGCCGGGGAGTTCAATACACACCAGGCGTCCTGCATACAGCGTAGCGTCGTCATCCAGAAGACCCTGCTTGACAGCCCCTATGCACATGGTGAAGTCCGCTTCCACGGCGTGTTCCTGAGGCATGCCCGTGTCCGGATCTATTCCGGTGGGGATGTCTACCGCCACCGTACGGACGGCTCCGCAACGGTCGCGCAGGTAGTTCATTTCCACGCAAAGGTCCGCTATTTCCTTGTTCAGCAGGCCGGAAGCCCCAATGCCCAGCAGGCCGTCCAGAAGAACCATCGGCTTGCCCGTAACAGGAAGTGGTGCTTCCTGGTATTCCAACAGGGGCGGTGATATTTCCGCAAACTGCCTGAGGGGCAGTTCCCCCCATTGGGAACGCGGATAGGCGGCGCGGAATCCTGTATCCCATCCGTGCCGCTGGAGAATGTCGAGAACGGTGATGGCATCCCCGGCATTGTTGCCTTTGCCCAGATAAGCCACGCAGAGGCCGGGAATGGGAAAGAACTGCATGATGGCTTCCGCGATGCCGGCAGATGCCTGTTGCATGAGGGTTCTGGCCGGCGTTCCGCTGATGATGAGTTCTCGTTCCGCAATCCGCATGTTTTCCGTGGAGCAAATTTTCATGACGCGTTAATGGAATCAGCCCGCACTATACGCAAAAAAACCTTCTCCTGCAAGCCGGAGAAGGTTTTTTACGAAAGGAGTCAATCCGGAAAAATCCGGGAAACGGCTAACCGATGCGGAACGTGATGCGCGCCTTGGTCATGTCATAGGGAGACATTTCCATGCGGACCTTGTCACCTACTACGATTTTGATGAAACGCTTGCGCATCTTGCCGGAGATGTGGGCCAAAACTTCGTGCCCGTTGGGAAGGCGCACCTTGAACATGGTGCCTGCAAGCACTGCGCAGATAGTGCCTTCCACTTCAACCTGGCTTTCGGAGCTTTCCTCCTTGGGTGCGGATTTGCTGAAATGCTTTCTGCCCCTGGTCTGCCGTCCTGCGCCTGTGCCACCTTGCGGGCGCGGCCGTCCGGGGCCTCCCGCGGGACGCGATCCTCCCGGCCCTCCGCCCGTTCTCGGGCCTGCTGCTCCGCCGGTCTGTCCTGCCGGGCGCGGCTGGCCAGGTCTGGCCGGGCCGGCGGGCCTGTTGCCGTTGCCGGCCGGTCTTGCACTGCCTCCGCCTGCCGGGCGTGCGCCGGGGCGGGAATTCTGTCCGCCGGAAGGGCGGCTGCTGGGTCTTGGATTCGGGCTGATATGATTCTCCTTGTTAGGTTAGCAAACGCGCGGATACGAATTTTTGCGCAGGCGCATGATAGGCGATATTTCCGTGAGAGCAAGCCCTGAGTGTGGAAACGTCATAATTAAGCAACAATTCCGCAGACAGAAGGGAAAAAAGGGGCTAAAAGCGGTGTAAAAGAGAAAAAGTATTTGACATTTACGTGAATAATCATTAGGAATGCGCCCCCGAATTGGAAGATTACGGCAGGATGCCGAAAAACGAGAACGAAGAATTAAACCATGAAGACCTTCTCAGCCAAACCGCAAGAAGTAGAGCGCAAATGGTATGTTATAGACGCTGCCGACAAGGTGCTCGGCCGTGTCGCCGTTGAAGCGGCCAACATTTTGCGTGGCAAGAACAAGACGATTTTTACCCCGCACGTTGATTGTGGCGACTTTGTCATCATCGTGAACGCGGACAAGGTGGTGCTGACCGGCAACAAGGAAAATGCCAAAATTTACACCCGTTTCTCCGGCTACGTCGGCGGCAAGCAGGTGGAAACGCCCCGGAAAATCCGCGCCCGTCGTCCCGAGCTTCTTCTGGAACTGGCTGTAAAGGGCATGGTCCCCCATACACGTTTGGGCCGTCAGCAGATGACCAAGCTGAAGGTTTACGCCGGAGCCAGCCACCCGCATGAAGCACAGCAGCCTACCGCCGTTACCCTTTAACCGATTTTCCCAGACATGAGTCAGACAACCCCATACAACGCCACCGGCCGTCGCAAGACCGCCATTGCACACGCTTGGCTTACTGAAGGCTCCGGCCGCATCACGATCAATCGCCGCGGTTTTGAAGAATACCTTCCCACCATTCAGTTGCAGAACGCCGTTCTTCAACCTTTCCAGGTCACCAATACCATGAACAAATTTGACGTGAATGTCGTCACCAAGGGCGGTGGCATTCATGGCCAGGTTGGCGCCATTCGCATGGCGATTGCCCGCGCTCTGGTAATGGTTGATGAAGCTTCCCGCGCCCAACTGCGTGAATTCGGTCTTTTGACCCGTGATTCCCGCATGAAGGAACGCAAGAAGGCTGGCCGTCCCGGTGCCCGCAAGCGTTACCAGTTCTCCAAGCGCTAAGCTTGGGCTGGTTGCGAAGGAACTGGCATTTACCATTTCTTTCTCGGAAAAAGAGCTGTTCCACTTTTCAGTGGGGCAGCTCTTTTACGTTGGTAAAAACGTCATAAGGGGATGAAACGGATTGCTTATCCGGAGTTAACTCTAAAATTTTAAGGAAAATATTTTAATGCGAAGGACTCCTTTTGAAAAAAGCCCTCGTTGGAAAGCGGGTCTTTTTTAGATTTTCATAAACTGATTTTCAGGCACCTCCGTTAAGTTTATTTTTTCCTTTTAATGGTTCAAAATATCCGGCCGCAACTGCACCGGGTATTTTTTTGCATGCGCCGGCAGAGTCATCCCCGTCTTTGCCGCTGGTCCGGAGAAATTCTTCTGCATGGTTGGAAAAGAAATCCGTTTCCGGCAAATTCTGTTCCGGGAAGGGGAGGCCCCGTGGGGATTACCGGTGGTATGGTGTTCCCGCCAGGATGGTATGGCAACGGTAAAGCTGTTCCAGAAGAACGACGAGTGCCAGTTCATGCTGCAAGGTGAATTTGCTCAAGGCCAGAATATGATCGCACCGGGAGCGCAGTTCTTCCGTGTGGCCGTCCGATGCCCCGACAAGAAAAGCAATGCGGCGCACGGAGCGCATTTGCCAGTTCTGCGCCAGTGTTGCCAGTTTGTTCGTGGTCCAGAGCTCGCCTCTCTCGTCCATGGCGATGCGCAAACATCCTTCGCTGGCTGTCAGCAGCCGTTCGGAAACGTCTCTGGAATTGCCGTCTTTGACAAGTTTCAGTTCCGTCTTGCCGAATGGCTTGAGGCGGTTGAGGTAAAGTTCCACGCCCTCCCGGGCATAGTTCAGCGCAGGTTTTCCTGCGGCCAATATGAGAAATTGCATGTGGGGTCAGTATTTGGATGGAGTGTTAAGATAGTCCAGCAGGGCACGGGCCCAGGTTTCCGAAATGCCGCGAATAGCAGCGATGGAGGCCGGGTCCGCTTTTCTGATGGCGGCTACGGATTTGAATTTTTCCAGCAGCAGCTGTTTTTTCGCCGCGCTCATGCCGGGGGCATCGTCCAGCGCGCTTTCCTTCATGCGTTTTCGGTATAATAGTTCGTTGTATCCGTTAGCGAAACGGTGGGCTTCGTCCCGGATGCGCTGCATGAGCTTGAGGGCTCCCATGCTGTGGGGCAGGCGGAGCGGTTCCGGCTGGTGCGGGAAGAAGATTTCCTCCCTTTGCTTGGCCAGTCCCACGATGGGCATGTCTCCCAGGCCGATGGCCTCCAGGTCCGCCAGGGCGGAAGAAAGCTGTCCTTTGCCGCCGTCTACCACTACAAGGTCCGGAACTTTGATGGGGGCCTTTCCCTCCGCACTGAGTTTCTTGAGCCACTGGTACAGCGTCATGTCCGGCGGCCGGGAGGCCACAGCATCGCTTTCCATCAGGATGCGGGAATAGCGCCGCCTGATAACTTCCGACATGGAGGCGAAGTCGTTCTGCCCGTCCACCGTGCGGATGCGGTAGCGGCGGTAGGCCTTGTTGTCCGGTTTGCCGTTGGTGAAGCGCACCATGGAGGCTACAATGTGGTTGGAAGAGACGTTGGAGATGTCAAAGCATTCCATGATGGCGGGCGGTTCGTCCAGTCCCAGTGCCTCGCCCAGTTCCTTCATGTCTTCCTCCGGGCGCACGGTGCCGGGAAGGTTGGGGGTGCCTTTCTGGAACCGGCGCGCCGGTTCCAGCGTCTTGATCAGGTTATCCCTGATATTCCTCAGGTACGCGGCGCGTTCAAAGTCCAGACTGTCGGCGGCCTGCATCATTTCTTCAGTCAGCGCGTCCAGCGCGTTCTTCTTCCCCACTCCTTCCAGCAGGCGCACGGCCTGTTCAAAGTTTCTGTTGTAGTTTTCCACGGAGATGCGGCCTACGCACGGCGCGGAACAGTTGCGGATGACGTCCGCATGGCAGTGCTTGAAGTCGTTCAATCCGGGATTTTTCACTTTGCAGGTGCGGAGCCGGAAATGTCTGTTGAGCCATTCCTGGGTGGCGTACAGGGCCTGGGAATGGACAAAGGGGCCGAAGTAGCGCGCGCCGTCCTCCTTGCGTACCCGGGAGAGCTGGAAGCGCGGCAGGCGTTCCCCCTTGGGAATTTTCAGGAGGGGATAGCGCTTGTCGTCCTTGAGCTGGATGTTGTAATGGGGCCGGTACTGCTTGATGAGCTTGCTTTCCAGCAGGAAGGCCTCGTGATCGTTGCGGGTTTCAAAATAGTCAAAGGAGGCGATGGCGTTGATGAGTGCGCGGGTCTTGTGGTTGGCCAGCGTGGCTCCGGTAGGGGAAAAGTAGCTCGCCAGGCGGCGGTGAAGGTCCTTCGCCTTTCCTACGTAAATGGTATTGCCCTGGGCATCCTTCATAATGTAGACTCCGGGTTTGTGCGGAGTCTGTCTCCAAAGCTCCTTCAATGTTGGTGTTTCATGATCTGCCACACAGCTATTATGCCATAGGCGGCAAGAAAGGGAACTGCGGAAACGTACTGCATTACGGGCAGTTGGCTTGCCTAGGAAGACTTCTTCTGTATAATCATTATGTCTTTTGTATGAATCCTGTATCATTTTCCACCCTGGCCAGCGCCATGGACTTTGTCGTGGGCGATAGAAATTACCCTCTTTCCGAGCTGTTCATGAAAGGGGGCTTCATCATGTGGCCGCTTCTCCTGCTGTCCATAGGGGGCGTCGTCGTTCTGGTCATGTGCTGTTTTTCCACCCGCGCCGCCGCCGTACTTCCCCCCAAGCTGGTGGAGCAGGCGGAGTCCTTTATCCGCAAGCGCGATTACACGGGACTGGCCATTCTCTGCAAGAACGGCGATTCCTGTTATGCGCGCGTGATGCTGACGGTAGCTAATTTCATGCAGCGCAACCCTTCCGCCCAGTTTGAGGAAGTAAGGGAAATCGCCGCCGCAGAAGGTGGGCGCCAGGCCGGTTTCATGAGCCGTCAGATTTCCTGGCTGTCGGACATCGGCGCGCTGGCCCCCATGCTGGGGCTGCTGGGTACGGTCGTCGGGATGATGAAAACCTTTTTCGAGATCGCCAACGGGGATTTTTCCGGCGGCAAGCAGCGCATCGACATGGCGGGGGGCGTGGCGGAAGCCCTGATTACCACGGCAGGGGGACTTCTGCTGGGGATTCCCGCCATTCTGGCCTATGTGTATTTCCGCAGCCAGGTGCACAAGCGCGTGGGAGACCTGGAGGCCGCCGTGACGCACAGCGTTTCCGTAGTGGCCACCCAGCTCCACAAGCCACGCTCAGGCCCTGCCGGAGCTTTTCATGAGGAAGAACTTCCCCGGGTCCCCGTGGATCCCACCTCCCTGCGTGACGTGCGCGGACTTTAACCGGGGATATCCCAGCCAGCAACACCGGAAGATCATATGAAGTTTCGTTACAAGATGCCCAACCCCATCGGGTTCCAGCTGGCGCCCATGCTGGATATCGTGTTTCTGCTGCTGGTATTTTTCGTCGTGACGCAGACTTTTGAGGATGACGAACCGGACCTTTCCATCACCCTCCCGTCCGCGGAGACACCCAAGCCCGGGGAGAACGCCACCAATGAGATCATCGTGAACATCCGCAAGGACGGCACGGTGATGATCAACCGCCAGCCGTACACGATGCCGGAACTGGAGGAGAAACTTCTTTCCGTCGCCCGCTTGGACAAAACCATGCTCGTCCGCATCCGCGTGGATGAAAAGGCGGAATCCGGCACAGTCGTGCACGTGATGGACGCCTGCCTGAAGGCCGGGCTCAACAATGTGTCTTTCTCCACGAGGCCTCCGTCTCCGTCTTCCATCAACGTTTTCACTCCTCAATCTTCATGAAATCCCTTTTTCCCATCAGTGCCGGACTGGCGGCCCTGGCAGTATGCGCCGTCGCCCAGGAGCATATCCCGGACGCCGCTCCGGTGGACGACGGTCCGCTGGTTGCCAATCCGGAGCAGGACAGCCTGGACATGGCGGACATGCTGTACAAGCAATCCCAGGAGCCGCAGACGAAGGCGAACCCGCAGGAATATGCGCGCCTGCTTGATCTGAGCCTGCGCAAGTACCTTGAATTGTCCCAGCGGTTCCCCCGTTCCCCCCAGGCTCCTCTGGCAGAATACCGCGCGGCCATGTGCCTGACGGAGCTCGGAAGGAAAGAGGAAGCCCATACTCTCTTCCAGAGGCTGACGCAGACGGGAACCCCGGCTCTGGTCGCCGCTTCCGCCTACCGTCTGGCTACGGATGCCTCCGCCGCCGGAGAGACGGACAAGGCCATCCAGTATTACCAGCTTGTTATCCGCAGCGCGGAGCAGAATGATTTGAAGGTGGATGCTCAATACCGTTTGGGACGCCTTTTTCTGGCCAGCGGTAATCCGGAAGCTGCTGCCAACATGTTTTGCGCGGTGATCGGCAATCCCCAGGCGGACAAAAAATTCGTCCTGGTAGCCCGTATGGGATATGCCGCCTTGTGTGCTGATTCCGGCCGTCTGGGAGAGGCGTATGCCGAATACCGCAAGGTGCTGGACACGCCCGGAGTGGATGCAAGAAACCGTGGCATTGCCATTCTGCAGGCGGCAACGCTGGCCACCAAGCTGAAGAAGAACGCGGAGGCGCAGAGCCTTTATGAACAGATACTGAAAGATGAAACTCTGAAGGAAATGGCGCCGGAGGCCCGCATGGGGCTGCTTCTGGGTTTGTACCACATGGGCAAGTACAAGGAGGTCATGGCCCAGTACGAACAGCAGAAGGGGATGAAGATGCCGACCAAGGAAGGCCAGGTGCGCCTGCTGATGCTGATGGGCCAGACCGCCTACAAGCTAAAGGAATACCAGAAGGGGGCGGAGTTCTTCCTGGAGGCGGAAAAAACCGTGCCTTACACGCAGGAGGCCATGCAGGCTTCCTTCTACCGGCTTTTGTGCTACAAGGAACTCAAGCAAAAGGATCTGCCTCAGCGAGCCCAGAGTTTCCTGAATCATTATGCCAAGGCGTTTCCCACCAGCGAACTCCACGACATGGTACGTTTGATGGCGGCGGAGAGCCTGTTCAGCACCAGCCCCGCGGATGCGGCCAAATTTTACGGGAGCATCAATTTTGACAAGCTTCCGCCCAAGATGCGCCCGGATATTCTTTACAAGAGTGCCTGGGCCGTTGCCCAGGCAGGCAACCGGGAAATGGCCGCCAAGCTGCTGACGACTTTCATTGACGGATATCCCCGCGATCCCCGCATCTGCGAAGCCCTGACCCTGCGGGGAGACATGTACGCCAAGACCAAAAAGGAAACAGAGGCCCTGCAGGATTTTGACCGGGTAATTGCGCGCTGGCCGAAGGAGGAATCCGCGGCCGCCGCCTGGCAGAGGGCCGCGCAGATTTATGCCGGCCGCCAGGACCTGGTAAATATGGCGAAGTATTACGAAGGGCTGATCAAGAATTTTCCGAAGGCCTCCCCCGCCGCCCTGGCGGAAGCCCATTTCCTGCTGGGCCGTGCGGCGTTTGACCAGGGGGATTTTCAATCCTCTATCAGCCACATGTCGGAGGCCAAGACGCTGGACCCCCAGAAATATGGGGAACAGGTCAACGTCCTCACCGTTCTTTCCTACCACAAGCTCCAGGACGTAAACAAATTGAAGGAGGCCCTGGAAACCCTCCAGAAGGAAAACCCGGCGGCCGTGTCCCGCGTGCCGGACGTGATTCCCGCATGGCTGGGCCTTCAGGCTTACGGAATGAAGGATCTGGAGACGGCGGACAAGTACATGACCTGGGCCACCCAGAACGACCAGCTCCAGAACGTGAAGAAAGTGATCTGGCGCAATCTGGCGAAAGTGCGCCTGGCCTTGAAAAAGTATGACCGCGCCCTTGTGGCTTCCAACAACTTCCTGAAGGTGGAGGACCAGCCCTACCGCCGTGCGGACGGCATGCTGGACAAAGCCTCCATCCTGCTGGGCCTGGGCAAGTATGCGGATGCCCGGAAAACGGCGGAGGAAGCGCTTGCCCTGGGGGTGGAAGGCCCCCTGATGGCCTCTCTGAAAATCGTGCTGGGGGACATCTCCTATGCGGAAAAGAAATTTGATGAGGCAGCCAAGCATTACGGCGTTACGGCGGAGTTGTTCGTCAACGACGCGGAGCTGAAACCCAAGGCCCTGTTCAAGGCGGCGGAAGCTCTGGACAAGGCCGGCCGCAAGTCGGAGGCTTCCCAGTACCGCGCCCGCCTGCAGAAGGAATTCCCGGACTGGAAGCAGGAAGGGGAGTCACTGCCGCCGGATGCCCGCTAGACGTCTGGAACGATTGGAAACGGAATGGAGAACAGGCGCAAAAGATGGTATGATCTGTTCGGATTGCTGCCCCGCAATCTGGGGCGCGTCCTGCTGTGGCTGAGCATCATCCCTATCTCGTTCATCATCATCCTGATCATTTACGCGTGGCGGGCGGACCAGTATAATCTGGACGAAGTTCTGGCTCCCCTGGAAAACTGCGCCGCCTATGACCGGAACGGCCAGTGGATAGGCACCCTGACGGACCACGACCGCGTTTACGTAGCGCGCCATGAATTGCCGGATAATCTGGTGAACGCCTTCATCGCGCGGGAGGACGAAGCCTTTTTCGATCACGGCGGCATCGTTTACACGTCCATCATCCGCTCCATCTGCCGGAACCTGACCACCCTCTCCTATGCGCAGGGAGCTTCCACCATCACCATGCAGCTTGCCCGGAATTGTTATGAACTGGGGGGAAAAACGCTGGACCGGAAAATCCTGGAGATGGCCGTAGCCCGCCGTATAGAAGGAAAATATTCCAAGGATGAAATATTGACGGCCTACCTGAACCGGATTTACTTCGGCCAGCAATGCTACGGCATCGCCCAGGCCGCGGATCTGTATTTCGGCAAAAAAGTGGGAGACCTGACTCTGGCGGAATGCGCCACGCTGGCCGGGCTGGTGCGCGGCCCTTCCATATACAACCCCGTTTCCAGCCCGGAGGCCGCCGTCAAGGTGCGCAATGCCACGCTGGAACGCATGCTTGAATGCGAATTCATCACCCAAGAGCAAATGTGGAAGGCATCCTCGGAACCGATGACCGTGGCGGGAGAAAAGGAGGCCAGCCCCGCGTCCTATCCCATTCTGGTGATTTCCCGTGAATTGGGCAGTCTTGCCTGCTGTGACCAGCAGGAAGAGACTTCCAGCATTTTTGTGATGACCACGCTGGATTTGGATTTTCAGAGAATGGTAGAGGAGATGAGTGAGCCGGCCCTCATTGCTTTGGAGAATTCCCCTGTATGGAGCGGCCTTCCGAAGAGGGTGGACAACCATCTGAAAGGCTGCGTCCAGGCTGCCGTGTTGTGCGTGGATTCCCGCAAAGGCGACATACTGGCCGTTACGGGAGGCCGCTCCGCCCTGGACGGCGTGGACAGATGGCAGGCAAAGGTAATGCCCGGTGAATTGTTCACGCCTGTCGTCAACCTGTGCGCCGTGGACCAGCGCCGGACCGTCATCCGCAGCAACCCGGAAGTGACGGGGCGCGGCGTGGGATTCAACACTGTCATTGAAACGGCGGGAAAAGCCGGGTACAAGGGGGATTTGCCGCGTTCTCCGGAACTGTATGCCGGGAAGTTCCGCACGTCCCTGGCGGATGCCGTCAACGCGCTGTACATGATTGGCAACGGCGGACTCAACGTGCAGCTTTCCGCAGTCCGCCAGGTGGGAACGACCAAAAAAAACCTGGTGATGGTGAATGCTCCTTCTTCGGAGGAAACCCACCGTGAAATCCTTCCGCGGGAATCCGTCCATCTGGTGGCGGGGCTTCCCCCCTTCCGCTATGACGAACGTACCAGAAGGACGGTCGTGAATGTGGCGTTGCCTGAATATAGCGGGCATTTCTCCTCTGTCAGAGGCCGTTATTATACCGTGTACGTCTGGGTCGGATTCGATGCCCCGGATGAAGCCGTATACAAGAAAAGGGGTGTTTCCGCCGCCCTGGCGAAGACATGTTCTACACTGGCGGAGAACGTGTACATCCGAGCGGAAGAGGCCAGAAAGGCTGCTGCCGCCGAGCGCCGCGAGCAGGAAACTCCGCAGGGGCAGACCTCCCTTTAAACGATTTTTTTATTCAAACATATCATGAACCACTCGCCTGAAATGACCGTAGCCATCCGGGCGGCCAAGTCCGCCGGAGCCTTCCTGAAAAAGCATTTTTATGACCGGAAGAAGGTGGATGAAGCCAGCCAGAACGACATCAAGCTGGAACTGGACAAGCTGTCCCAGAAACTGATCACGGAGGAAATCCTCTCCGCTTTCCCCACTCACGCCGTGCTGGGGGAGGAAGGCTACACCGGAGACCGGAACAGCGAAAACGAATGGATCGTGGACCCCATTGACGGCACGGTGAATTATTTCTATACCATTCCGTGGTTTTGTGTGTCCATCGCCCTCCGCCGCGGCGGGGAAGTGGTGCTGGGCGTGATTTACGATCCCATGATGGACGAATGCTGGCATGTGGAAAAAGGCGGTGTTCCGTACATGAACGGCGTACCGATGCATTGCAGCTTCCGGAAGCGCATGGCGGAGGCCGTCGTATTCGTGGGGCACGGGAAGACGGACGGTTCCAAGGAAAAGGGAATTGAACGCTTTGCCAAAATCGCCTGGCAGGTGCGCAAGGTGCGCAACAACGGTTCCGCCGCCCTCGCTCTCGCCTACATTGCCTGCGGCAGGTTTGACGCCTATGTGGAAAGCGTCATTTCCATCTGGGACATTGCCGCCGGCGTCCTGCTGGTGGAAGCCGCCGGAGGAAAGGTGATTCTGGAACCGAAGAAGGACAATCCGGAACAGTTCGCCATTGTTGCCTGGAACGGATGCATCCCGATCGTGGAAGCCCTCGGAGAATAACCCCAGTACTATTGACGGATGAACATCATGATTGCACTGACCGGGCTGGGTTACGACATTCACCGTTTTGCGGAAGCCCCCCGCCCGCTGATGCTGGGCGGCGTACACATTCCCTCCGGCAGAGGGCTGGACGGCCATTCCGATGCGGACGTCCTGAGCCATGCCGTTGCGGACGCCCTGCTGGGCGCCGCCGGACTGCCGGACATCGGCTTCTGGTTCCCTCCGGGCGATCCCGCCTGCAAGGACATTTCCTCCCTGGACATTGTGGCCAAGGCCGTTTCCCTGATCCGGGAACGCGGCGGCCGCGTGGTCAACGTGGATTCCTCCCTGATTGCGGAAGCACCGCGCATTTCTCCGTATCTGGAGCAGATGAAAAACGCTCTGGGTTCCGCACTGGGCATCTCAGCCGCCCGAGTGGGGGTAAAGGCCACCACGAATGAGCAGCTTGGCGCGCTGGGGCGCCGGGAAGGCATCGCCGCCTTTGCCGTGGCGTCCATCCTGATGCCGGAAGAAGAGTTGCAGCCGTAACCGTTTATGGATCGCCTCCTGGTTTTCGGCACGGGGAACGCCACCGTCACGGAATGCTACAATACCTGTTTTTCCCTGACGGACGGCAAGGAATTCCTGCTGGTGGACGCCGGCGGAGGCAATGGCATCCTGGGCATTTTGAAACATATGAAAGTTCCGGTGGAAAGGATGCATCACGCTTTTCTTTCCCACCGGCACACGGACCACATGCTGGGCATGGTATGGGTGATCCGCCTCATCGGGACCATGATGACTCAGGACCGTTATGAAGGAACGTTTACGGTTTATTGCCACCGGGAACTGGCGGCGGATCTGGAATGCCTGGTACGCATGACGCTGGACAAAAGGGTTGTGCGTCTGGTCGGGGAACGCATCTTCATGGTTCCGGTGGAAGATGGAGAGGAAGTGAACGCCGTACCGTACCGGCTGACCTGTTTTGACATTCATTCGGACAAGACGCGCCAGTTCGGCTTTTCCACGGTGCTGAACGGGGGAGGCAGGCTTGTTTTCCTGGGAGACGAACCGTACCGCGATGCCTGCGAGCCTTATGTCCGCGGCGCCCGCTGGCTGCTTAGCGAAGCCTTTTGCCTGCATTCGCAGGCCGACGTGTTCAAGCCCTATGAAAAATACCACAGCACGGTCAAGGATGCCTGCGAGCTGGCGGAAAGGATGAACATTCCCAATCTGGTGCTTTGGCATACGGAAGACAGTAATCTTGCCTGCCGCCGTTCCTTATATTCTCAGGAAGGGCGGATGTATTATTCCGGCAACCTGGTCATTCCGGATGACGCTGATATTGTCGCCCTTTAATTTGGCGAAATAGAGGCGGATTAAGAATCCGCGGTCAATGACAATTTTTGGCGTTTAAGGGATTTGATCATAAGATCATGTTTACTGAGCAAACAATACAAAAGAGCACTGGAATTTGATAATTTTATAATATACTGCTGACTAGTGGATTGTATTATTTCATAACAATAATGTTTCCAACCGCGGATTCTTAATCCGCTAGTTTGCCATTGAGTGGATGCGGTAATGTTTTCAGCAACAAACCGCTCCCATGAACAATTACATGATATAGACGAGAGAAACCGGACTTCTTGAAAAGGAAGTCCGGTTTTTTAGAAGGTGGCGTTCCGTTAACTTATACCTTTCTTTTCCCTGCATCCCGGATCTGGTCTTTCCGTGAGGGTATGTTCCTCCGTGAACGCAAAAAAGTGCGCCCGCATGATCGGGCGCACTGTGAAAGGGAAGGAGGAATAAAAGCGTCCGCCTATTTTTTGGGCGTCACATTGCGCATGTTGCGCCCCTTGGCTTTGCGCTGCTGCTCTTCCAGGGCCACGCGCTGCTGTTCCATCATCCGCTGGAAGAAGCCGGGCTTTTTCTTCTTCTGGGACGGAGCCAGCACGGGCATGGGCAGGCGGCGAATCAGCGCCGTCTGGCCGATGGAAATGAGGTTCTGCGTGGTCCAGTACAGGGCCAGGGCGGAAGCGAAGTTATAACAGAACAGGAAGAACATCAGGGGCATCAGATTCATGATGATGCGCTGGGAACGTTCGCCCGCCTGCGGTGTCATCCGCATTTGCACGATCATCGTGACGGCCATGATGAGCGGCAGGATGTTGATCGGGATGCCGAACAGGTGGCCGACGGTATCGGGCAGGGACAAGTCCGTCATCCACAGGCAGAAGGGCTGTCCCCGCAGTTCCGCGGAATATTGAAGCACGCGGTAGAAGGCGAAGAAGATGGGAATCTGGATGAGCATGGGTACGCAGCCGCTGGCCGGATTGATGCCGTATTTCTGGTACAGCTTCATCATTTCCATGTTCACCTTCTGGGGGTCGTCCGGATATTTTTCCTTGAGTTTCGCCATTTCCGGCTGAACCAGGGACATGCGCTTCATTGCCAGATAGGATTTTTTGTGCAGCGGCCAGATAAGAGCACGGACGACGATGGTCATGCAGATGATGGCTACGCCCCAGTTGCCGAACCACCCGTGGAACAGGTTGAGCAGCCAGTTCATCGGCACGCTCAGGAAGACGAGCCAGCCGTAGGCCATGATGTCGCTGATGGCGGGATAGGTAAGGTTCAGGTCGCGCAGATAGGCATTGAATTTGGGGCCTGTGTAAATATCGTAGGTGAGTGTCTTGATCTCGTTGGGCGCCATGGCCAGGTTGGGAATACCCATGGCCAGGGTCACACCGGGCACCAAGGCATTGTTTTCATGGGCTAGGGGAAATTCCTGGCGCGTGGCGTACACCGTGGAGCCTGCGGATTGTTCCTGCGGAATGAGGATGGTGGCGTAGTACTGGCTCATCACCCCGGCGTAGGTCAGGTCCTTCAGTGGGCCTTCCAGCACGCGGGGCTTGGCGGTGCTGAAAAAGCCGCCCGTGAAGTGGGAGGGGGCCTCCTGTTCCAGGGAGCCGTCCGCATGGTAGAAAAGGTGGGTGTAGGTATCCTTGGGTTCGCTCTTGGCGATGGGGTAGGCACTCCCTGCAAAGATGCCCAGATAGCGCAAATCCTGGACATTGGGGGCTTTGTTGAGAAGGGAGACGGTCAGGCGGATGATGTATTTGCTGCCGGGGAGCACTTTTCCGGAAGAGTCCGTGACGGGGTGGAGCGTGTAGGTCTTGGAAATGAAAAGCTGGCGCGCGGCGTCATAGCCTTCCAGGGTGACGGAGTCCGCCGTGCGCTTGACTTCCTTGTACACCGTGTTGTCATAGGAAGGGTCCTGCGTGGCGTCCATGTTGAAGACGAGTTCGCCAATGCCCCGGTTCTGCGCCTCGTTGATGGTGATGTTGTGGTCCGTAACCTTCTGTGTGTCTACAATGTCGTTGTGAAGAGTGACGCCACCGATGGAGCCGCCGATGCGGTTGAAAGTGTAAGTGATGAAGGGCTTTTGCTGGCCATCCACCTCTTCTGTAGCCACGAGGGTGATCGGATTGTTCTTGTCTTCCTCCAGGGCCTGATTGGCGGAAAGCTGTCCTGAAGTAGCGGGTTCGGAGGCTGTTGAAGTTCCCGGCGCGGCAGTGTTTACGGCGGAAACCGGCTGCTGGACGGCGACGGGAGGCGCCGTAACGGGTGTTTCCTTTTTATTGTTGCCGAGGTAAATGTTCAGGCCCAGAAGGGCGGCGCAGACGCCGACAATGATCCATGAAGTGCGATCCATAATGTGATATAGCTTGGTTGGAAAAGAGTTTTACAGGGAGAGGGAGAAAAGTGAGTTAGCGGGAAGGGCGGGGAGGCGGCACGGGATCATACCCTGAACCGCCCCAGGGGTTGCATCTTAAAATGCGCCATGTTCCAAGAATAAAACCGCGCCAGGCTCCGTGGACCTGGACGGCCCGGATGAAGTATTGGGAACAGGTGGGAGTGTAACGGCAGCCGCAACCGGGGCCCCCCAGCGCGTGAAGAGGGGCACTGATGAAGAATTGGTAACCCCGAACCAGGGTGATAAGCAGCCATTTCATCATGCCGTGTCTTGTTGTCCGGAAAGCAGTTGCAGTTTTAATTTGCGGGCGGCTTTCTGCCAGTCCCGTTCCAGGTCGGAATAGCTGGCTTCCACCGCCCGCCATCTGAGCACGCACACCATGTGCACGCCCTGTTGAAAAGGCTCTCCGTGTGCCCGGAGTATTTCCCGCACCCGGCGTCTGAGCTTGTTGCGAACGACGGCGCAGCCTATTTTTTTCGTGCAGATGATGCCGAATTTGGAAGGTTCCTCCGGATCTGCCAGCGGGGCTGCGCTTAAAACAATAAGCCGACCTGCTACGGATGGTCCCTCGTTGCGTACCCGGGCAAATTGAAATGCCCTGGTCATGCTTTGTTGACGAGTAAGACGCATCTCCCGCGGGTCGGCCCGTGAAAAGAATGTTCCAAGGAGGCGTTAACCAAGTCCTGACGGCGAATTAACGGCCGTGCTGGATGGTATGGCGCTTGTACTGGATTTCGGCTCCCTTGGGAAGAAGGCGCTTGCGGCCTTTGGCGCGGCGGCGGCGGATGATATCGGCCCCGTTCTTGGTCGCCATGCGTGCACGGAATCCGAACTGGCGCTTGCGGCAGCGCTTGGATGGTTGATAAGTCCTCTTGCTCATGATATTGAAAGATGCTTCTTGTGAATTACTAGATTCAGTGCCGTCCGTCTAAGCGGCCTATGCACAACCGGACAAAAAGGATAACTATTTTGGCCGTTTTGTCAATCCGTCAGGCGATTATTTGGCGTTTTTCTTGGGTGCAGCCGTGTTATTTTTTCTATTAATGATTGATAATAAATATATTTTATGGCCGTGAAAGCGCTCCGTTTTTACAGGAAGAGCAATTCCGCATAGGTCGGAACGGGCCACAAGTCTGCATCCGTCATCCCTTCCAGGGTGTCGATGGTCTTTCTCAAGTCATCCATTCCGGTCTGAATGTCTTTCGTGTTTTTCTGATTCACTGCCTGCCTCAGCATCCGCACCTGGGCGGGCAGGAGGTCCAGCAGTTCTCCGATCCGGTTGGCGCGGTCCGTCGTGGCTTTCATCCCCGCCTTGATTCCGGAAGCCTTCATCTGCGCAATGGCGGAGGTGAGCTGCGTGAGCTGTTCCGTGACGGCCGGAATATACAGGGTTTCCACCATCAGGAGGGCCGTTTCCGCCTCAATATTGATTTCCTTATGGAAGATTTCCGACTGGATTTCATGGCGGGCATGGAGTTCCACCGGGCTGACCACCTTGTATTTTTCAAAAAGCGCCCTGGCTTTGGGCGTTTCCAGTGCCGCCAGCGCCTCGATGGTGCCGGGCGTATTGGCCAGCTTGCGGCGTTCGGCCTCCTTGATCCAGGCTTCTCCGTAGCCGTCCCCGCTGAAGAGGATGCGCTTGTGCTTCTTGATGATGTTCTGAAGCAGCTTGTTGAGCGTCGTGTGGAATTCTTCCGGCTTGTCCTTGACGGGTTCCAGGATGGTGCAGATTTCATCCAGGCTTTCCGCGACGATGGTGTTGAGCACCGTCATTGGCCATGCGCAGGTTTGGGAAGAACCCACGGCCCGGAATTCAAACTTGTTGCCGGTGAAGGCGAAGGGGCTGGTGCGGTTCCGGTCGGAAGTGTCCAGCGGGAACATCGGCAGCGTATCTACGCCGATGCTCATGGTTTTCACCGTGCATGCCTTCTTGGTGCCGCCTTTTTCAATCTGCTCAATGATTTCGTCCAGCAGGTCCCCCAGGAAAATGGAAATGATGGCCGGAGGAGCTTCATGGGCTCCCAGGCGGTGTTCGTTGCCGGATTTGGCGACGGAGGCGCGCAGCAGATCCGCATGTTCGTCCACGGCCTTGATCGTGGCGCAGAGCAGGGTGAGGAAGATGGCGTTTTCCTGCGGGCTGGAGCCGGGATTGAGAAGGCTGCCGTAGCCGGGGGCGGAAAGGGACCAGTTGTTGTGCTTGCCGGAGCCGTTCATTCCCGCAAAGGGCTTTTCATGGAGCAGACAGACCAGGTCGTGCTTGTTGGCTGTTTTCCTGAGCACTTCCATGACCAGCATGTTGTGGTCCACGGCCAGGTTCTGGCTTTCAAAAATGGGCGCGATTTCAAACTGTCCGGGAGCCACCTCGTTATGGCGCGTCTTGGAGGGAATGCCGAGCTTCCACAGGGCTTCGTCCACGTCCACCATGAATTCCAGCACGCGGTCCTTGATGGAGCCGAAGTAATGGTCTTCCATCTGCTGGTGCTTGGGCGGCACATTGCCGAAGAGAGTGCGGCCGCACATCATCAGGTCCGGGCGCAGGGCATAAAGCTGCTTGTCCACCAGGAAGTATTCCTGTTCCGCGCCCAGGTTGGCGGTGACGTGGATGTTTTCCGGACCGCCAAAGCAGGCCAGCAGACGCTGCGCCTGGCGGCAGACGGCGGTCATGGAGCGCAGCAGGGGAGTCTTCTTGTCCAGTGCCTGCCCCTTGTAGGAACAGAAGGCGGTGGGGATGCACAGGGTGGCTCCATTGTCCGTACGCTTGATGAAAGCGGGGCTGGTGGGGTCCCATGCCGTGTAGCCGCGGGCCTCAAACGTGGCGCGGAGACCGCCGGAGGGGAAGCTGGAGGCGTCCGGTTCCCCCTGGACCAGGCTTTTGCCGGAGAA
The DNA here is from genome assembly GCF_036417355.1 of Akkermansia sp. RCC_12PD. Taxonomy (NCBI): domain Bacteria; kingdom Pseudomonadati; phylum Verrucomicrobiota; class Verrucomicrobiia; order Verrucomicrobiales; family Akkermansiaceae; genus Akkermansia; species Akkermansia sp. RCC_12PD. The sequence goes on from NZ_CP143889.1 coordinate 1,837,002, forward strand.
TTTGAGTTCCAGGTTGCCTTCCGGGTCCACTTCCACAAAGGAATCATGCTTTTCAGCCGTACTGCCGTTGAGGGGCTGGAACCAGTGCGTGTAATGGCTGGCGCCCTTTTCCAGGGCCCAGGTCATCATGGCCTGGGCCACTTCATTGGCAATATCCGGGTCCAGCTTTTCATCCTTGCGGATTGTCGCCAGCAATTTTTTGTAAACGGGGCGGGGCAGGTAGCCGCGCATGGTCTCCATGTTGAAGACGTCCTGGCCGTAGATTTCCGCAATAAAGGTTGCGGCGTTGCCAACATCGGAAGGTGTGTTTGTGTGCATCTTGGTAGGGAACGCGCCAAAAGGCTCGAAATCTACCAAACCTTAAAAGAGCGTTTTTTGCAAGCCGAATCCTGCCAGTCCGTTATTTTCACCTGGAATGCCCTTCATGGCGGGGAAAACCGTTTTTCCTCCTGCCTCTTCTACTGTTCAGGCTGCATCAGACCGGGCTCCCAATGAATTGGAAGCCCGGTCCTTCTCGTCACATATCCATTGTGAAATGGGAGAAAGCAGCATGAAAAATGCCACGCCCTCCTACCACCATAAATATAGCGGATTTGGAATCCGTTTGATAAAAAACATATTTTAAAATAACTATATCTCATTATAAATCATTATGATATTGTTACTAAAACGGATATGTTTTTTATATCTGCGTTTCTGATGATGCAGGTATTTTTATATCAAACCCTTTTAATGCCAAAAATTATCATTGATGCCGGATTCCAAAGCCGTCTTTTATGGAAGCAGGACAAATCGGTTGTTCCGGATATAGGAAGCGGGAGAGGCCATTTTTCTCCGGGGAATAATTTCCCTCCTGCTGCGGACTATGTTTCCGGGGCTTTCCTTTCGGCAGTCCGGGACAGTAGTCGGCGTATAAAAGCCGGGCTCCCTTTCAAGGAAGCCCGGCTGTGCTTGCATCTGCTCTTTTTTATTAGAAGGAATAACCTACTCCGAGCATTACCCGCTGGTTCACGAAACTGTCGCGCGCCTCCACCTGGTAGCTGCCATACGCGCTCCAATTGGCCGTTACCTGGAGCCGGCCGGAAATCCCCGCCCTCACTCCCTGCCGCGCGGGCTTGCTGCCGTCCACTCCCCACCCATAGCCGTTGCTGACCAGGCGTGCATAGGTTCCCGCATTGCTCCGGTACACGTCCGGGAGATACTCCACGCTAACCGTATGGCTCCAGGGCATGCCGCCCAGCGTCAGCCCCTGGGTCAGGGAAAGGCCCACGGGAAGGGCCAGATTGCGGTAATGGCCCCGGTCAAACCGGCGGGCCATCTCTCCGCTTTCCGTAAACGCCTCCTGCACCACATCCGTGTATTCCACGCCGATATGGGGGGTGAGAACGAGGTTTTTGCCCACGGGCAGATCCCATGCGACCTTTACCGTGCCGTCCCATGCCCGGTTGGTCCATGAACCTGACGAGTTCTGGCCGCCGGAGGTCACGGAGGAAAGGCGGTTGTCGCTGCTGCTGAAGCCGGCGGCGGCAGTGATGGTCAGAGCCTGCCCCTTGTTCATGGGGAGTCTCCAGCCGGTGTAGATAAGGCCCATATTGGTGTTCTGCCGGTTGGTGGCCCGGTATTCCCGGCTGATGTTTTTGCCGGAGGTGTAGCCGTAGGCGACGCCGCCCAGCCATTGTTCTCCGAGCTTGTAGTCTCCCCCTACGGCAAAGCCGCCACCCTGGTAGTCAAACCCTTCAATGCCGCCCTTGGTTCTCTGCATTTGGAAATCTCCCAGTCCGCTGGTCCAGACATTGCTCTTGAGAGGGGAGAGGAAGCGTGCCGTATCCAGGTGTTCCAGCCCCGTGCCGGTGAATGAACGCAGAGTGGAGGCGGAAGAAAGCATGGAATTGGCTATGTTGCTCCCCTGGAGCTCCGCAATGACTCCTTCCTCAACGACACTGCCGGTGGTAAAAACAAGGGAGCCTTCCTCGTTCAGATCCCAGTTCATTTCCAGAAGGAAGTTCATTCCCTGGTCATCCCGCATGGCGACCCTGTGGTCTCCCGTTTCCTCAAGAATTCCTCCGAAAGAGGCCGCCTTGATGGTCAGTACGGTGTCTCCTGCGGCAACTCCGGAAGAAGAGGCGTACACAGTCAGCCGATCGGCGGAAACGGAACCTGCGGCCGTGATGGAGGCGGCCTCTCCGCTTAGGCTGAGATCAAGCGTAAGCGTTTTCAGGGAAACATTCCCGGAAGCGGCCAGGGAGGTACGGCGTCCCATGGCCAGTATTCCGCCTTCCTGGACGTAGTTGACCAGTTCCAGGGCCGCCCTTTGGTCCAGACGGACAGTACCGTTGTACTGGAAGGCATCCCCCGTCAGGGTGGAGGTGTAATTGGCAGCGTCTTCCGAGTCTGCATAATCCCTGCCGGAGAAGAGGATTTCCCCCTGGCAGTCCTCCCCTTTGTTGAAATGCAGGGAAGAAGCGTTCTCCTGTTCATCCTGCATGACGATGGGGTCATAAAAGGCAATTTTGCGGCCGGCCGCGGCACCCAGTTCCACCTTGTGTTTTCCATCCGCCAGAATGGCGTTGGCGATTGGGTCCGTACCGCCTGCGTACATGACATTGCTCTGGAATATGATATCGCCCCCGTCAGCCAATAAAATGATCCGGGCGTCGGCAGGACCAGTGGGGCTGCCATATTCATCTTCTATGGGTGCAGAACTGCAGATGGCGCCTCCAAAATATGTTGCCGAATTGTTTTCAAACAGGACATCTCCCTGCACGTGCTGAATGGATAATACATTATTTTCAGAGACGGAGCCCGTTTCAAAATAAATGGCGCCGCCGAAAGTACCCGCATGGTTTCCGGTGAATGATACGCTGCCCTCCACGCCGGAAATGGAAAGCATGCTTTCCGTACCATTGACAAAAATGGCGGATCCGGCATAGGAACTGTTGTTCTGGAAAAGTATATCTCCCTGAATGTTGGAAAGCTGAATAGCTGCATGTCCGCTGAATAATTCGTCGCCCCAGTTGACTTTGCAGCCTGCTGTCAGGCAGGCGCCGAAGGCATTATCCCCGGCATCGTTGTTCACGAAGCGAACGCCGCCGGCGATGGTGTCCATGATGATGGTGGCATTTCCGGTCTTCACATCATTGAAAATGCTGATGACGCCCTGGCCGGCTGAAAAGGTATTGTCCCGGACATCAATTCCTCCTCGGACATTGGTGATTTGGATTAAACTGTTGGAGCTGTTTTCCGTTTTGTTGGAGCTGTAAATAAGCAATCCCAGCCCGGATTGCGCCGCTCCGGAAGTTTTTGTGTTATTGCTGATGGATAAAGTTCCTCCAACATTGTCTATGAGAATGGTGTTATTCCCGGAAGAGTACAGAGACACCAGGGCGTCCGCCGCGTTTCCGCTGCGTTCCATCGTGTTGTTATCCAGACACACGTTTCCGCCGATATCGGTGATGGAAAATACGGAATTTCCCTGATTGTTGCTTAATTCAACGGCTCCGTATGTCCCGCCGAGATGAAGGTCGTTCAGTCGGGAAATGGACAGGGTGAATTCATTAATACGGGGATCATCGTTTTTCGAACGGAAAAGGAATTGGGCGGTTTTGTTCGTGGTATCTTCCTTGTTCAGGGTAAGATTCTGCAGGCCGTCTCCTTCAAACGAGACTTCAAATTGTTCCTGGGGAATGGAAGGATCTGCCTGGAATACGGTTGTACCATACTCCATGTCAGTACTGAGTACGTAACGGACACTTTCAGTGATGGAAACATTTTCTCCATCTGCCGGAGCGGCGGCGTCATTTGCAATAGAGGGAAGAGTTGCAAAGACATACGCCAGCAGAGTCAGGGGAAGTTTGATTTTCATAACGATGATACTTTATGCGGATTTATAATCCGGAGTATTCTGTTGAGGCAAAGCTGCGGCTTTTTTTACAGTTGGACCTGAAGCGCGTATTCCTTAGAATTAATAAGTTATTGCCAGTTGAGATAATGATGCAATATATAGGAAGTAAGTGTTTTCTGGCTTTTCAAAGTCTTGAAAAGAGGAGGAGCGGGGAAGATTCCTTCTCTCCCGCGCTTTGGAAATAATTTACCCGTAAAAGCCGGTTGGCTTCAGTTTCCCGGTAACATTTTCCAATTAAATGAAAAAGGATTCCAGTCTAAATGCTTTCCCCTTAAAAATATGGATTGACTCCGGATTATAAATCCGCAGTTCCTTTTTCCTGGTAAGGTAAGTTTATTAAAATAAACATTTAAAACAGGGTGTTATCGGGGAAAAACTGCCATGGAGGTATGATCCGGCAAGCCTTCCGGACGCAGTTTCCGGAAATTGTTTGGTCAAGCCAGGGGCGCCACTGAAATTTTCTGGCACATGGTATGGGACTGCCCTGGAGCAAGATGAAGGGTACGGGGTGAGGCATTCCCCGTTTCCACGCAAAGAAATTTGTTCCAGGAATCCGCTCCCAGGTCCGGCATGTCCGCCGCACCCTGCTGGCCAGGGTTCCAGACGATGACGGAAGAGGCATGCTCCCGCTCCACCGTGATGGAACGGTTCATGACCGGATCTTCCAGAATAATTTTTCCCGTGTGGTCCGGACAGTCGTACACGCGGTCCAGGCAGCCCAGGGGCGCCAGGGGGCGTTCCCCGTGTTTTATGGGCTGGGCGGCATATTCCCGGAAGGGAACATTTTCCAGGCCCAGAACGCGGCATTTGGTCAGGTTGCCGACGGCAAAATAGTTATGGAAGGCTTCGGTGAGCTTGCAGGGGAGCCTGCGGACGGTGGTCTCCAGCTTCATGGCCAGAGATGAACCCAGCGTCAGGCGCAGAATGGCGGCGGGCTGTCCGGCGTCATCCGGATACAGGGCCAGGGAAAGAAGAAGATTGCCCCGCATATCCGTTTCCTGATGATGGAGGCGCCACTCGGAAGTGCGGGCAATGCCGTGGGCAGGGCCGTTTTCCGCTACTCCGAACCAGGGCCAGCAGACGGGAATACCGCCGCGGATAGCTTTTCCGCGGGAAAAGACCGCCTTTGGGGAAAGAAACAGGCATTCCTGCTGGCCCGCAGGCTTCCAGGAAACGAGGTGGGCTCCCTGCAAGCAGAGGGATGCCGCGCAGAACGGCGTTTCCACGTCCAGAAAGGTCAGCCCCTGGTCTGTAACGCGTTCGGAAATCATGGCTGCAGTCGTTCAATCGCCCATGAACCGTCTTCCTGCCGCGTGTACATGAAGCGGTCGTGAACGCGGCCTGGGCCGCCCTGCCAGAATTCGAAGGCTTCCGGAATGATCCTGAAGCCGCCCCAGAAGGAGGGCAGAGGAATTTCTCCCTTGGAGAATTTGTTTTTCAGTTCCATGAGTTTCATTTCCAGCAGTTTTCTTCCGGAAATGACGGAACTTTGCTGGGAAACCCATGCTCCCAGTTGTGATTCCTTGGGGCGGGAAAGGAAGTATTTCAGGGATTCCGTGCGGGAAACCTTGACGGCTTTTCCGTAAATAATGACCTGCCGTTCCAGCATGACCCAGGGGAGCATCATGCAGACCTGGGGATTTTCCTCAATGTCGCGGGCCTTATGGCTACCGTAGTTGGTAAAAAACACGAACCCGGTTTCGTCAAAGTACTTGAGGAGCACCGTGCGCAGGGAAGGGCGCGCCTGAGCGTTGGCCGTGGCCAGGGAAAAGGCGTTGGGTTCCGGGATGCCCGCTTTCAGAGCCTGGTCAAACCAGGTTTGGAATTGTTCAAAGGGATTGGCCGCCAGATCCTTCCTGTGCAGCTGGCCCTTGAGGTATTCTTCTCTGAAATTGGACAGGTCCATGATATGGGAAAAGTGATGGTTTTATTCCACGCTGAAATCCAGCCCCAGATCCAGCGATGGAGCGGAATGGGTGACGTAGCCCACGGAAACGAAGTCCACGCCGGATTCCGCAATGGCCGCCACCGTGTCCAGATTGACGCCGCCGCTGGCTTCCAGCAGGGGGGTGGAGCGGTCCCCGCGCAGGGCGACGGCTTTTCTGAGCGTTTCCGGCGTCATGTTGTCCAGCAGAATGTGGTCCACGCCTTCCAGCTTGAGGAAGGATTCCACCTGTTCCAGGGTATCCGCCTCCAGCTGGATTTCCACGCCGGGCTTTTCCGCGCGGAGGGTGTTGATGCACTTTTGGAGATGTTCTGTATTGCCGTCCGTCATCAGGTGGTTGTCCTTCACCATGGCCCGGTCGTAAAGTCCCATGCGGTGGTTGGTGCCGCCGCCGTGGGCCACGGCGGCTTTTTCCAGAAGGCGGTAGCCGGGCGTCGTTTTGCGGGTGTCCAGAATGCGGGCGCTGGTGTGGGAGACGGCCTTTACGTATTTCCGGGTGAGGGAAGCCACACCGGAAAGGCGCTGGATGAAGTTCAGGGCCGTGCGCTCCGCACCCAGAATGGACCGGGCGGACCCTTCAATGAGCATGATTACGGCGCCGGGCGCCACGGCTTCCCCGTCGTGCAGGTATACTTCCACCTTCAGGCTGGGGTCCACCTTGCGGAATACTTCCGCCGCCACGTTGACGCCGGACAGAACGCCTTTCTTGCGGGGCGTCAGGATGGCCCTGGCCGTCAGGTGTTCGGGAACGAAATAAGTGGAGGTTACGTCGCCAGGGCCGAAGTCTTCGGCTAGCGCCATGTCGATCAGCGCGGCGACGTTGTCGGATACGTTTTCTGCGGGCATGAACGGGAAATGTTGCTTAATATTCGCGGTTGAGAAGGTAATTCGCTATTTCCACCAGGCGCGTGCGGCGTTCTTCCGGGAAAATCATCAGGGCGTCCAGTGCGGCCTGGGTACGGCACTTGGCTTCGGAACGGGCTCCTTCCAGGCCGATCAGGGCCGGACAGGTGGATTTCTGGGAGTTCACGTCCTTGCCCGCCGTTTTGCCGAGCTTTTCCGTGGAGGCGGTCAGGTCCAGAATATCGTCGATCACCTGGAAAGCCAGGCCCAGGTTGTAGCCGAAGTCCGTGACGGCTTCCAGCTGTGCTTCCGTAGCGTCGGCAGACATGGCTCCGAACCGGAGGGCGGTGGTTACTAGGGCAGCCGTCTTGCCTTCATATACGGCGCGTACTTCCGGCTCGGAAAGCTTCTTGTGCTCCCCTTCCAGGTCCAGTACCTGGCCGCCGATGAGCATCTTGCTGCCGCCGGTGGCCGCCAGTTCCGCCACGTAGTCCCGGACGGTGTAGCGTTCCGTATCGTCCACCCGGGCGATGACGGCAAAGGCTTCCGTCAGCAGGGCATCTCCGGTCAGGATGGCGATGCCTTCTCCGAATGCCTTGTGGCTGGTGGGCTTGCCCCGGCGCAGGTCGTCATTGTCCATGGCGGGCAGGTCGTCGTGAATGAGGGAATACGTATGCATCATTTCCACCGCGCAGGCAGGGATCAGAGCGTTGACGGCCAGGCCGCCGCAGGCTTCCGCCGCAGCCAGGCAAAGCACCGGACGCATTCTCTTGCCGCCCGCAAACATGCTGTAGCGCATGGCTTTGTGGATGGTTTCCGGGCTTTCGTCCTCGGCGGGAAGGAGCCTGTCCAGCGCCGCGTCGATCAGGGCGCACTGTTCGGTAATGTAATCTTTCAGGGATTGTTCACACATGGCGTTATGAAATGGGTACGGGGTGGGATTTGTCTTGATTCAGCGGTTGATTAAAAGTTCTGCAATCTGCACGGCGTTCAGGGCCGCGCCTTTGCGCACCTGGTCACCTACGACCCACAGGGCCAGGGCGTTGTCGACGGCCATGTCCCTCCGCATGCGGCCCACGTAGCAGGTGTCGCCGTTGGTGCTGTCCAAGGGAGTGGGCCACAGGCCTTCCGCAGGATTGTCCATCAGGGCCACGCCGGGCTTGCCTTCATAGGCCTGGCGGGCCTTTTCCAGGTCTACGGGCTGTTCAAACTGGGCGGTGACAGAGATGGAATGGGAGCGGTACACGGGAACACGGACGCAGGTACAGGTAACCTTGAGTTCCGGCAGGGAAAGAATTTTGCGGCCTTCATTGAGCATTTTCAGCTCTTCCTTGGTGTAGCCGGTGTCCGTGAAGGAGTCGATCTGCGGCAACAGGTTGAAGGCGATCTGGTGCGGATAAACATTCTTGACCACAGGGTGGCCGTCCACCACGGCGCGCACCTGGGACTCCAGTTCCGCGATGCCGTGCTGCCCGCTGCCGGAAACCGCCTGGTAGCTGGACGCAATGACGGTTTTCAACCCGAACTTCTGATGAAGGGGGAACAGGGCCATCAGCGTGATGATGGTGGTGCAGTTGGGATTGGCGATGATGTTGCGCGGATGGTTGAACGCGGCGTCCGGATTGATTTCCGGCACGACGAGGGGAACGTCCGGTTCCTGGCGGAACGCGGAAGAATTGTCGATAACCACGCAGCCTGCCGCCGCCGCAATGGGGGCGAATTTCAGGGAAATGCCACCGCCCGCACTGAACAGGGCGATGTCTACGCCTTCAAAGGATTTCTCCGTCAATTCTTCCACAGTCAGCATTTTTCCACGGAAGGCTACCTGTTTGCCCGCGGAACGGGCGGAGGCCAGAAGCTTCAGGGAGCCGACGGGAAAGTTGCGTGTTTCCAGGCAGGACAGGATCTCGACGCCCACCGCTCCGGTGGCGCCAACGATGGCAACATGGGGTGCTTGGTTCATGATTGTGTCAGAAAATGGCGGAATCGGTTCCGCATGCGGACTATTGTAAGGGTTTTGGGAGGGAAAGCAATACGGGATCAGGTGGCAGGAAACTGCGTCCGGAACCGTAAAATTAAAAAATCCTGTTAACTATTAACTGTTAATTATTAACTACTAACTCTACTTAACCCACTTGCCCGCGCCTTCCGGCAGGCGTCCGTTGGAAACGGGAGCATAGCGGGTGGATTCCATATTGCCCCAGAGAGGAACGCCTACGATGCGCTTCCACCAGCCGGACATGCTGGCCCCCGTGTAGCAGCCGAAGCTGCGGCAATCGGACTGCGGGGAAAAAATATCCCGGCGGATGCGGTTCAAGTCCGTTTCATGAATCCATTCCGTGGAAACGGCCATGATGTTGTTGCCGTAATCCAGCATCCAGGCAAAGCAGTTGGAGTGGCCGAAGTAGTAGAAGGATTCCACTTTGTCCCCCTGGAAGCGGGGAGAGGAATTCAGGGCGCGGATGGCCTGGTCCGCGGTATTCACCCAGACAAGTTTGGTTTTGTATTTGGCGGCCAGATCGGAAATCCACTTCGTGTAGGGTTTTCCGTCCTCCTTGCCGCGCGTCACATAACCCGGACGGTACACGATCCACGTGATTCTGGCCCCGGGGTCCGCCTGCTGGATCTGGGCGATGCGGACGGTGGACGCCCGGACGAAGTTGGCCCACCAGTTGTCGTGCCTGTCCGGCTGTATTCTCAGTCCTTCCCATTGTTTCAGGGCCGGACCGCCGCACATGACAACGTGGACGGCGCGGGACATTCCCGTACCGCCCAGCACCAGCGCCAGGGCAAGAAGAAGGCGTGAAAACATGTTCGCAACCCTACATTCGCTCTCCTTGCCTGTCAACCCGGAGGAACGTTTTTTCAGGGAACAGACACATATGGGTTCCCGTGGGATGATTTCCGCTTCCCTTTAACAATTCACCACATTCACGGCCAGGCCGCCCTGGGCCGTCTCCTTGTATTTGGACTGCATGTCCCGTCCCGTGTCCAGCATGGTGCGGATGACCTTGTCCAATGGAACGAAGTGCGCGCCGGTGCCTCCCATGGCGATGCGGGCGGCGTTGATGGCCTTGATGGCTGCGATGGCGTTGCGCTCAATGCAGGGAATCTGAACGAGCCCCGCAATCGGGTCGCAGGTAAGGCCCAGGTTGTGCTCCATGCCTATTTCCGCGGCGTTTTCCACCTGATGGGGCGTCCCGCCCAAGTATTCCGCCAGTGCGGCCGCAGCCATGGAGCAGGCCACGCCCACTTCCCCCTGGCAGCCTACGTCCGCGCCGGAAATGGAGGCGTTTTTCTTGTAAAGGATGGCGATTCCCCCTGCGGTGAGCAGGAAGCGGTGAATGGCGTCCGGATACGGGGAAACGCAGAATTTGGTGGCGTAATTGAGCACGGCGGGGACGATCCCCGCTGCACCGTTGGTAGGAGCGGTGACGATGCGCCCGCCCGCGGCGTTTTCCTCGCTCACGGCAATGGCGTACAGATTGATCCAGTCCATGATGGAGAGAGGGTCTTTCAGGGCCGACTCCCCGTGGACGAGCAGGGACTTGCGCAGGCTCTTGGCGCGTCGCGGTACTTGCAGCACGCCGGGCAGGTTGCCGCGCGCGCTCATGCCGCTGGCGATGGACTGCTTCATCGTTGTCCAGATCAGGTCCAGCCGTTCGCGCACGTCGCGCTCCGGAAGAAGGGCGCATTCATTGGCCATCACGATGGAAGAAAGGGGGCAGTGGCGTTCGTCCGCCATGCGCAGCAATTCCTCCGCGGATTCGTAGGGGAGGGGAAACGGTTCCCGGTCCGGTTCCACCGGATGCAGCAGTTCCTGCTCGGAGGCGACAAAGCCGCCGCCTGTGGAATAAAACACGGCGTCTTCCACCGGGGCTCCGTCCTTGTCGACGGCTGTGAAAAGCATCCCGTTCGGGTGGAGCTTCAGGGGCTGATAATGGGAAAGGTCCAGGTCGCGGGAGGGGGAAAAACGGATGGTCTTGTCTTCCGTAACGGACAGGGTTTCCTGCTGGTGCAGGCGCGCTATCATTCCGGGAATGTCGCGCGGTACGACGGTCTGGGGTTCTTCCCCCAGCAGGCCCAGCATGATGGCGGTGTCCGTTCCGTGGCCGTGTCCGGTGGCGGCCAGGGAGCCGTAGCATTCGCAGCGGATGCCTTCTATTTCCGGCAGATGGGGGGAGGAGCGCAGTTGTTCCAGAAAACGGTGCGCCGCCCGCATGGGACCTACCGTGTGGGAGGAGGAGGGGCCTATCCCGATGCTGAAAAGCTCAAAAATGCTGTAGTGGTGCATGTCCGTTCTTCCTGTGACGGAGAAAGGCCGGTATTCCCGCGGGAACCCGGCCCTTTCCGAAAGTTTGTTCCCTTACATGCCCAGCAGGTAGCGTTCCGCCTCAATGGCGGCGGCGCAACCCATGCCGGCGGAGGAAATGGCCTGGCGGTAGTGGGGGTCCGCCACGTCGCCCGCGGCGAAAAGGCCCGGCGTCCTGGTGGACATGAGGCCGGGTTCCCGGACGATGTAGCCGGACTGGTCCCTATCCACCAGATCACCCAGGAAAGAGGTGTTCGGCGTATGGCCGATGGCCATGAATACGCATTTGACGGCCAGTTCCGTTTCCTCTCCGGTGACGAGATTTTTCAGCATGACGGCTTCCAGTTCCCCCTTGTCGTCCGTCTTGTAAGCTGCGATGGTGGAATTCCAGAGCGGAAAAATCTTTTCGTTCGCCAGCGTGCGTTCCGCCATGATTTTGGAGGCCCGGAGGGTATCGCGGCGGTGAATCAGATAAACCCTGGAAGCGAAGCGGGTCAGGAATGCGGCTTCTTCACACGCGCTGTCTCCTCCGCCAACCACGCAAACAGGAACGTCTCGGTAAAAGGCGCCGTCGCAGGTGGCGCAGGCCGTCAGCCCGTGGCCTATCAGCCCTTCTTCCCCCGGAATGCCCAGATAGCGGGCGGATGCCCCGGTAGCGACGATGATGCTGCGGGCCTCGTAATTCTGGCCGCTGGTCTTGACGGTGAACAGTCCGGTGGCTTCATCCTTGATGACGCTTTTTACATCTTCGTAAGCAAAGCGCGTACCAAACTTTTCCGCCTGCTGCTGCATCAGGAACATGAGGTCCGGCCCCATGATGCCGTCCGGAAAGCCGGGGAAATTCTCCACTTCCGTGGTGGTAGTCAACTGCCCTCCTATCTGGGAGCCCGTAATCAGGAGGGGGGAGAGATTGGCCCTGGCGGTGTAGATGGCCGCAGTGTAGCCCGCGCAGCCCGCGCCGATGATAATGACTTGTTCGCTCATAATGTGTGCAAGTGTTCGCCATGGATGATAGGGACCGGCGGCTCGTTTTGCGAGTAGATTTTGCGCTATGCCGTATCAGGGGATTCATCGGCGCCCTTCCGGCTTTTTCCTGGCGCTGGCCGGCGTGGTAAAAAGCCGTTTGCAGGTATCCTGGGCAATCGTTTGCAGTGTTTTGGCCCTGGCCTGCGGAATATTGCACAGACGGACCCCTTTCAGCGTCAGTTTGCCCGGCAGCCCCACCGGAGACTTGCCGAACAGGGTGCAGTACATCACGCATGCCGTCAGGTAGCTTCCCTGTTCGGAAGGATGCTGTTCGTCCTCCAGATAAAGCTTGATCTCCGGATGGCGTCTGGAGCAATTCTCCCAGGCGATGCCTACGGGTGCCAGGGCTGCCTTCTCCTGCCGGGCGAGCTTCAGATAAGTATCCCGCAGGGCCTGCTGTTCCCCTTTGTCGGGGATGTTGGAAGCGCCTTTCCTTCCCCATGTCAGGAACAGCACGGGAGTGCCGTTTTCAGACCGAACTTGCGAGCACAGTTTTTTTCCGAACTCCAGAGTCCGTTCCGGCGCAATGACAGGCGTGGCGCTCTGATCCTGAAGGACGACGAAATCCCAGGAATTCCCCGTTAATTTCTTTCTGGCTTCTTCATCGTTCCAATGGGAACTGAAGGAAGCCGCCGGAGCTGCATGGATATGCACGTCCGCCTGGAGTCCCCTGATGTCAGCCATAGCCATGACCATGGCGGGCATCCGGTTGAAAAAGGTGTAACTGTTGCCCATGAAAAGAATCCTGGCCCCTTTGCGCGCTGAGGCATATACGGGCCATGCTTCTTCATGGACGGGAAGATTTTGCGCCTGAACGCAAAAGGCACTGCCGAACCAGAGGGCGGAGAGGAGGAGAAAGATCTTCATGAAACTGTTTATGTAGTTGGATGCCATGCCGGATACAAGGCTAATTCCGTCGTTTTCGTTTCCTCGTTCCATCGGGCCTTTTGGAGAGGCAATTTTGGATTTTGATTTGAAAGGAATTGTTATCTGCTCCCGGAATTTCTCCCGTATGAAAGAATGCGTTCATGCCGCCCACGAAAATGGGAAATCGGATGATAAGGAAAGGGGTGCTCTGTAGAAGGACTTGGGAAAACCGGCTCATGTAATATATAAATAAATGTATTTTTCTTTTATATGTAATGTCAATTTTTTATGAAATATGTTGGATGTCTGGGGCTGATTACAGAAGAAAAGCTGGTTAAATGAGAAAATACAACTGCATGACTCGGTGATTCGTTTCGGGAAGCTTGCCGGAAATTGCCGGATATGCTTGGATGCAGGGCATGAAGCCTGAAACCTTGACCAAGCGCCGTGTGACGGGAGTGGATGATCCCCTGTTTGTGGAATCTCTGGATATCTACCGGACTAGCTTTCCGCTTCATGAGCAGCGGCGGATTCAGGATTTTCCGCTGGCGTTTGAGGACCCGGGTTTTTATTATGAAGCGTTTTTGGATGAAGCGGGCCGGGTGGCTGCCATTCTGGTGACCTGGCGGCGGGAGGAATTCGTGTATCTGGAATATTTCGCCGTGAGTGCCTCGCTGCGCGGCCAGGGAGCGGGACAAAGGATTCTGGAGGAGCTGCGTGACACCTTCCCGCACAAGGTCATTTTGGAAATTGACCCTCCGGAGGACGAGATTTCACGGCGCCGACTGGGGTTTTATCAGCGCCATGGTTTTGTACCCAACCCCCAGTTCGACTACATCCATCCTCCCTATACGGCGGAAGGGGAATCTTATCCCCTGCTGTTGATGACGCATGAGAAAACGCTGGATGCGGACGTTTACCAAACCTTCGTGCAGTTCCACCATGAATGGGTGGTGCGGAGGTTCTATCACGTCAGCTCCAGGCCTGAGTGACGGTTTCCCGGTCTTCAGGCGCGAGTTTTTGGGCGAGCCGGTCCTTCATGCGGAGTCCATATTCCGGAATACTCCATGAATGAAGCGGCTGGACGGCGGAATTCGTGAACTGCCAGGACGGAACGGGAATGACTACATCCAGCACCTCCCCGGCCCTGCCGGGCATGGCAGCCAGCACGCGGGCTACCGTGGAGGAAAGTTCCGCATGCTCATCCAGAATGTCCAGCAGCCAGTTGCAGCCCAGTTCGGTCGGAATGGCCTCCGTCCCTTCCAGGAGTTCCGCAAGGCGGTCCGGAGAAAGTTTTTTGGAAATGGATGCCAGATAAGGGGCGAACCGCAGATCCCCCAGACTCATCAGGGCGTCCAGCGCCGGGGACATGCCGGCCTGTCCCGGAAGGGGAGCGGCGCAAATGATATCCGCCAGTCCGGCGATCCCCGGGAAGCGTTCTTCACGTTCCGGAGCCGCAAGCGTATAAATCAGGAAGGCGGCCTGGCGGCGAATGTCCGCCAGTTCGTCCGTCATCGCAAAGGGGAGCAGGGCGCGCCATCCGTCGCCTTTGCGCTGCCGGATGAAGGCCGCAAGTTGAAGGGCGCACTTCTTTCTGGCGTCCGGGGCGCAGCAGGATTGGAAGGTGCGGTAAATTTCAATGCCTTCCGCCTGCCTGTTTTTTTCATTACAGGTGACCAGGCCGTAGGCGATCATGGCCAGGGGCCACTGGTCAGGGCCTATTTCGTCCCTGCGGGAGGGATCCATGACGAGCGCGGCAAGCCGCTTGATTTCCGACAAAGAACTGGTTTGATCCTGAAAAAGGCCCATGCCCGCATGATAGCCTCCGGCGTGGGGCTGCCAAGGAAAAAAGCCGCCGCGCCGCCATGGAGTATGCCAGCGGAACCGTTCGTCCTCCCTGCTTCGTGAAAATCGTTATGGGGGGGAGATTCTTGACAGGTTGTCCGTGACGATTGCGGCTAGTCGGCATTCCTCCATCCGGAGCGCTTGCGCCGCAGCCCGGTAAAGGTCCGGCAGGGCCTCCGGATGTTCGTCCGATTCCAGCGCCAGACGGTACAGGGGAACGGATGTAAAAATATCCGCACGCTCCATTTCCCGGGGGCCGATGGACAGCAGCCAATCCTCGGAAGGCAGGTCGGACGCCGGATTCAGCGCCCCGTTCCAGCCGTGCAGGATGGCTTTCAGGCGGGGGTATTCTCTCAGCATTTCGGCCAGACTTCCCCAGGCGCGGCAGCAATGCAGGGCAACAGGGCGGTTCATCTGAGCGGCCATGTCCAGATGCACGCGTAGCGCGTCTTTTTGCACTTTCATGTCCGGAATGCCGCGGCGGCATTTGTCCAGGCCGGTTTCTCCTACTCCCGCCTTGGGGAAACGGTGCAGGAATTCTTCCAGAAGGCGCATGTCCCGGCGCCATGCGGCCGAATCAAGAAACCACGGATGAATGCCGAAAAACGGGGTGACGTTTACGTCCCGTTCCGCCAGCAGCGCCGTCTGTTCCCAGTCCGCCGGGGACGTTCCGCAGACGAAGCGGAGGCCGGCGCCGGAAGCGGCGGGAGAGGGATGGGTATGTGCGTCCGGCAGATCCATGATATCAGTGGGACAACGGACCTCCGTTCCCGGTTTCGATAATGTCAAAGCTCAGCTTGGCCAGCCGCACGGCGGCGGCGCCCGTTTCCTCCTCGTCGTGAATGACGTTGACGATTCCGGCGTGATGCAGGGAAGCCACTTCCGAGCGGAATTTGGCGCGGGCAATCACAGTGATATCGGGATTGGCATTCTTGATCTGCATGTAGGTGGACAGGGCCGGATTCGGGTCCGGGAAAGTGAAGGCGATCAGGCGCGCCGTCCGGATGCTCGCCAGCTCCATGGTGATCTGGTGCTGGATGTCCCCCAGAAAAGCCAGATGGCCGCCGTTGAGCAGGGATTTGACGGTATCCGCGTTCAAGTCAATGATAATGCAGGGGATGCCGTACCGGCCCAGGCTTTCGTGCATTTTTCTGCCTACGGGGCCATAGCCGCAGATGACGGCATGGTCCTTGATGCCGGATACGCGCGTAATCAGGGTTTCCACGCTCATGCGTTCATTCTTCAGCTTCAGGCCGGGAATGCGCACCAGCAGGGGGGTAAGGCGGCGTGCCGCCTTCATCAGCAGGGGCGTCATGCCCATGGAAACGGCAGCAATGGCGTACACGTTGGCCGTCACCAGGGCGGGAATGGGGGTGATCTCCTGCATGAAAGGAATCAGCACCAGGGAGAATTCCCCCACGTTGGTCAGGGCCGTGGAAGCCATGATGCCCATGCGCCCCGGAATTTTCAGGAAATGCGCCGCCACAAGGCAGGCCACGAATTTGACGGCGAGAACGAAGGTGGCGAAAACGACTACGTTGCCGATGTGTTCCCACAAATCGTTAATATCGATCAGCAGTCCCGCGGAAACGAAGAAAATGGTGAGGAAAAGGTCCTTGAACGGAAGCACTTCGCTGAGAACCCGGTGGCTGTAATAGGAGCCGCTGACGAAAAGTCCGGCGGTGAACGCTCCCAGCTCAATGCTCAATCCCAGCAGGCTGGCGAGCATGGCGATGCCGGAGCAGATGGCGAACACCATCAGGGTGAACAACTCCCGGCTTTTTGTGCGGGCCACGGCCAGCATAACGCGCGGAAGCAGATAGCGGCCGATCAGCCATGCGGCGGCCAGGAAGATTACGCCTCTCAGTACGGCGGCTCCTATGTTGAACGCCGTTTCCCAGGAATCGCGGGAGGTCCCGAATATCTGGGGCATGATGGCCACGAGCATGATGGCAGCAATATCCTGGAACAGCGCGATTCCCAGCGCCATCCTGGCTCCGGAAGTGCCGCTCAGCCCGAATTCCTGGAATGATTTCAGGGCTACCGCCGTGGAGGACAGCCCCATGATGGCCCCCACCGTCAGGGAATGGCTTAGATCCATGCCCGTCACGTAATGCAGGCCCAGCCCGAAGACAGCCGTGCAGAGGAACATCTGGAGGCCGCCGCCCAGCAGAGCCGTTTTCCGCAGGTGCTTGAGTTCGTCCAGGGAAAATTCCAGTCCCAGCGTGAACATGAGCAGGATGATGCCTACTTCCGAGAGAGCCTGGATGCTGACGTCGGAATTGGGAATGTGGTCCAGAATGCCGCAGTTGGCCAGAATGACGCCGCAGATGAAGTAGCCCGCCATCAGGGACTGCCGGAAATGGGCCAGAATCAGGGCGATCGCGATGATTCCCATGAACACGACGGTCAGCAGCGTGAAAAAGGGCGGGGCTGCATTCGGTTCCGCGGAAGCCAGTACAGAAAGGAGCATCATGGGCGGACGGAAAAAGGACTCAGGGAATGGTGATCAGGCTGACCTCCGGCGGGCAGTTGAAACGTCCCGGCCCCACATACCCTATACCGGGAGTGACAAAAACGGATTTCTTCCCGTAAGGATAAAACCCGGAAGCCATGGTTTCCCCTTCCATCATCAGCAGGGGAGAGGAAAAAAAGGGAAGCCTGATCTGTCCTCCGTGCGTATGGCCGGAAAGCATCAGGTCCCAGTGGTAGCGGTCCAGCAGTTCCCTTCCCTTGGGGTTGTGGCACAGGACGATGGTCGGCATGGGGGAATCCCCCCCCGGTTCCGCCGGAGTCATGCATTTGTCCGGAAAGCAGTCCCCCTCCCGTACGTCTCCCAGCCCCGCCAGCTTGAACTCGGCATTCCCGAGTCTGGGAACGGTGATGAAGGAAGCGGAATTCCTCAGCAGCGTGAAGCCTCCCTCCTTCAGGATACGTTCCACATTGCCGGACAGGGCCATGTCATGGTTGCCCAGGCAGGCGTAGGACGGAGCGATGGAGGAAAGCTTCTGAAACTGTCTGATGTAGTCTCCTGCATGGGTGGCTCTCTGATAATCCGTGTAAAGGTCTCCCAGAAATACGATCATGTCCGGTTTGGCTTTCCCCGCCATCTGCACCGCCTCTTCCAGCAGGGGAAGGCTCGTGTGTACGTCCGACAGGACCAGGATGCGCAGGCCGGAAAGGCCGGGCAGGCATCCGGCCGGGGCCTGCGTTTCACGGAATTTCAGAGTGTTGGCCTCCCACTGCATGTAGGAAAGGAGCAGAGACCCCAGAAGAACGGCTGCGGCGGCCAGGTAAAGGAACTTGCGGAGCAGGGAACGTTTTTTGGAGGGGGCGGGAGCGGCAGTCATGAATGAATGGGATTGAGTATAGCCAGTTCCGGGGAAGTGAAAAGTCCGTTATGGCGTACGAGTTCGTTGTCCAGGTAAATGTCTCCGCCTCCGGCCTCTTCCGTCTGGATGCAGACCATGTCCCAGTGGATTCGGGACTGGTTGCCGTTGTCTGCCACATGGTAGGCCTGTCCCGGCGTCAGGTGGAAGGAACCGGATATCTTTTCGTCAAAAAGAATGTTCCGCATCGGTTTGGTAATGGCCGGATTGACTCCGAAGGCGAATTCCCCCAGACGGCGCGCTCCGGAATCCGTATCCAGAATGGCGTTGAGCTGCGCGGTTTTGTCTCCGGCCTCCGCGTGAACAATCAGGCCATCTTCCAATGTCAGGCGGATGGAATCGAATGGAATGCCCTGGAACAGGGAGGGAACGTTGAAGGAAATGTGTCCGTTGGCGCTGTCGATGACGGGGGCCGTAAACACTTCCCCGTCCGGCAGGTTGCACTCCCCGGCGCAGGGAATGGCATTCAGTCCCTTGATGGAAAAGGCAATCTCCGTGTCCGGCCCCGTAATGCGGATCTGGTCGGCGGCTTCCATCATCTCCGCCAGCCGTTTCATGGCGGGGCGCAGGGCGCCATAATTCATCAGGCAGGTGTGGAAATAAAAATCCTCAAACTCTTCCGTGCTCATGGCCGCCTGCTGGGCCATGCCTTCCGACGGCCAGCGCAGCCCGCACCAGCGTGTGTGGCGGATACGTCTTTGGGACACGGGATTCAGAGCCTTCATGGCTGTGGCCATGTTCTTCTGGGGAACGGAGGAAAATTCAAACGCGTTTCCGCCTCCGCGAATTTCTATATAGGCGTCCATGTCCTCCATTTCCGCCATGCGGTGGCGGGCGATGGCTTCATACTGTTCCTCCACGGCTCCGGAAAGCATCTCCCGGTTCAGGCGCGTCTGGTTCAGGCGCAGAAAGGGGAGGGCGCCTGCAGCGCGCACTTCCCGGATGAGGGCCACTCCCATTTCTTCCGGAATATCCGTCAATTCCAGAAGAACCCGGTCACCCGGCCGCAGGGCGGTGGAATACCCCGCAAGCTGGGCCGCCAATTCCTGAAAACGAGTGTCTCTCATGCCTTTATTAGGTGAATACGCCGGGCTTTTTGTCAAGCCGGAGGCTTGCCACGGGCAAAAATCTGTGGTTTCATCCCCCGGATGTCCAGATTGCCCAAATTAGGAATACTCGGTTCCGGTTCCGGCTCCAATTGCCAGTCCATTCATGACGCCATCCGCTCCGGCGTCCTCAAGGCGGAAATAGCCGTGGTGATGTCCGACAACCCGGACGCCTACATTCTGGAACGAGCCCGTTCCTGGGGCGTTCCGGCGGAAGTGATCGACTGCGCGGGCTTCAAGACCAAATTCCCGGAGGAATCCCAGGCCGCCGTTGCCGCGCGCCTGAAGGAATACGGCGTGGACTGCGTGTGCCTGGCCGGCTTCATGCGGCTGGTAAAATCCCCCCTGCTGCAGGCGTTCCCCTCCCGCATCGTCAATATTCATCCTTCTCTCCTGCCCGCGTTCCCAGGATTGCACGCCTGGGAACAGGCCGTCCAGGCAGGTGCGGAGGAAAGCGGCTGCACCGTGCATTATGTGGACGGCGGGATGGACACGGGCCCCATCCTCGGGCAGGCCCGCGTGCCCGTATTGTCCGGAGATACGCCGGAAAGCCTGCATGCCCGCATTCAGGCGGAGGAGCACAGGCTTTATCCCGCCATGATTGCCCGGGTTCTGGAGACTTTGGAGTAATGCGGCCGCGGAGAAACGCGCTTTTCCGGAACTGATGACAGGATGACTTATTCTCTTGTCTTGTTCTGTGAACGGAATCCGTTAAAAAGGAGTCCTCTTTTCAAGTAAAGGATAAAAACAACCATGAAGATGAAACCTTCCATCGCCCTGTTTGCCGCTTCCGCCCTTCTGGCGGGTATGGCCGGCGCACAAGACAAGGCTGCTGAAGCTCCGGCAGCCGATCAACCCAAACAAGAGAAAGAAATTACTGTGTCTCCTGAACAGATGAAAAAGGACCTGGGCTATTTCCTGGGCTTCCAAAGCGGCCAGCAGCTTGGCTCCGTTCCCACCCTCACCTTTGACGATCTGGACCAGGAATCCTTCCTGCAGGGCATCAAGGACGGCATGGTTCGCAAGCCCGCCAAGGACCAGGACCAGCTGAAGCCTGCTCTGGACGCGTTCCAGAAGCAGATTGACGAGCGCATTGCCGCCAAGGCCAAATCCAATCTGGAAGCCAGCAAGAAATTCATGGAGGAAAACGGCAAGAAGGAAGGTGTGGTAACCACGAAATCCGGCCTCCAGTATAAGGTGGAAAAGAAGGGAGGCGACGAAAAATTTGACGAGAAGAAGTTCAAGAATCCCATGTTCAAGGTGAAGTACAAGGGCACGCTGCTGGACGGCACCGTGTTTGACGACACCAAGGGACAGTCCGTGGAGCTTCCCCTCCAGGTCATTCCCGGCTTTGCAGAAGCCCTGACTACGATGCCCGTTGGCTCCAAGTGGATTGTTTACATCCCTTCCGAGCTGGCCTATGGGGAAAACACTCCCGGCGCACCGATTGAACCCAATTCTCCCCTTATTTTTGAACTGGAATTGGATGGCATCTCGGAAGCCCCGGCTCCCCAGGGCGGTCCCATGAGCATTTCTCCCGAACAGCTTCAGGAAATGCTCAAGCAGAGCGGAGCCCAATAATAAAATGTTTCAATTTTTCAGGCCGTTCCTTCGGGAACGGCTTTTTTTGTGTCTTCACCAAGATGATTTAAGTGTTGCTGCGTTCTCCGGATTGCGAATTCCCTTTATTTTGTTTATTTATATAAATATATAATAATCATTAATTTATGTAATTTGTAAATGTTATATATAATATTTTAAAATGATTTGATCAATTTTCTATATTTTCATGAAGTATTCATGGAGAACCTTTAAGAAAAATAGTCTTGCCAACGGATTCGCAATCCGGTTATTACTGAGGGCAACATTATTGTGATATGAGACTTCATCTTCCTCCTCGTCTGCGTTTTGCTCTTATTGCTTCTCTGATTTCTTTTACCGGGTTTTCTTCATTTTCTGCACGGGCAGCTACTTCCGCCGATTTTTGGCAGGCTCCCGCCTTTGGCGGCACGGAATTCACATGGACGGGCGGTGGCGGTGATAATGCCTTGGGTACGGCGGGTAATTGGGCGGGAGATGCCGCTCCGGCCCGGCCTGGTGACACGGGGCCTCATCTTATTTTTAACAATGTGGATGTTAACGTTACGGGCGCACCCCCCTCTACTTCCGACCAGGGGGGAATCTCCGTTACGGGTGACAGCAATGTAACGGTGGGCTTGGGGCCGTACGCGGGAAGCATTTTTGTGGGAAGCGGTTCAACCCTTTCCACATCATTTGGAACCCAGATCAAGAATAGTGAAGCGGAGGGCCATGCCAATGTGTATGTGGAAGGTACATTGAACCTGACGACACCGAGCGGCAACCTTAATCTTGATAATGGTCCCGGTGCGGGCAACCATTACTGGCACATCGGCCTCAACGGCCTCGTCAATCTGGCAAATACGTCCACGGTTACTAAAAACGGAAAAACGTGGAATGTGGAAGTGGTGGTTGCAAACAGCATGGAAGATACGTCCCTGACCAACCGCACGCTGACCACGGACATGGTGCTGACCCGCAAATTCATGACGGCTGGAGCCGACCTGGGAAGCTCTCTGGACAATCTGCTCATCTGGAAGCAAACCGGAGAAGATGCCTATGAAGCGTTGACGCAGGTTGATTCCGTAGATCAGCTGGGGGCAGGCGACTTTCTGCTTGTGTCCACTGGTTCCGGAATGTCCGTGCAGTACAAGGGGGCGGGCTACGCTGCAGAGACCCTCATATGGAATTCCGAGTCCGGCATTTGGAGTGACAAGGGAACGGGCTGGTACAAGGAAGGGGATGGCGGAAAAACGGATACCTCCTTCCTGAACGGGGATTCTGTCATTTTCAATGCTGATGAAGGCAATAAAACGGTGACTGTTGCCGGAGCCATTGACGTCAAATCCATGACATTTGAAGATGGGACCGTTTATTCCCTGCTTTTGGAAAATTCGGCTTCCCTGGCAGCGGAATCCGTCATCCTGGGCAACAATGCCGAGCTCACCTTGGGAAGTGATGCCAGCCGCTTTTCTTCTTTCTCTTCAGAGGTTAGCGGTTCGGAAGGGGCTTCCCTCAGCGTGTGGCTTACAGCATCCTCAAATGGAAACAATACTGTCTCTCTGGGGGCTGCTTCCGGTCTTGAAAATGTTTATATCAATGGAACGCTTGCCGCCAACCTGTCGGGAGCCGCCTCCTCCACCAGCATGGGAAATGCCGTCCTGCATATGAACAATGGCAGTACCTTCCTGATCCGCAGCGGGGCGGGCAATACCGTTGCTCCGGCTTCCAGAATGGTGGTGGAAGGGGACATGACTTTTGAACTGGGGGATGGACTTACCACCGCTTCCGCATTCACCACGAACATCGTGGGCGGGGATTCCGTTGCGGCTTCCAACAATCTTATATTCAAAGGGCACACCGGGAATGTAACGGTCACGGGGAATATTGACTATGCGGGAAGAATTGGTTTTAACGAGGCTTCCGGAGGATATGGCCCGTCTGTAACATTCAAAGACAATACCATACGGGTGGGATCCATCAAGAATGACTATTGCACGAGCATCATGAATTTCAACAATAGTCAGGTGACGGCAACAGGTGTTTACATGGGCAGCCGCTGGGATGGTTCCCAAATTGTTTTGAATCAAGGTACGGAGATGTCCACCGGCCAATTGCGCCTGGGGGACAGGAACGGGGACCCCTCTATGTCCGAGTGCGTTGTCGTAGTAAATCGGGGGGCTACACTGAATGTAACGGGAACATCTAATGGCCATGCTACTTCCCGCAGTCTTCTTCTTGCCCATTGGGCGGCAGGGAGCGGCAGAATTAATTTGCAGGGGGGGACTCTGAATTCTTTTGGTGCTACGATGTTCCTGGCCTGGGCTGGTACTGAAACCCAGTCGAAAGGAACGTTTAGTGCCACTTCCGGAACGGCCAATCTGCTGGGAATGGATTTCTGGGGAGAAAGCGGCGGAGTATTTAAGGGGCAATTCCTTCTGGGTACTGCGACAACCGGGGACGCCCGTGTGAACTTCGGGACATCCGGTATTACCAATTTTGCCGGTTCCTCTGTCATTCAGTTAGGGGAAGGTACGCTGGGTGCCCTGGGTAATTGGTCGCTCTCTTACAATACTGATTATACGGAAGCGTTTGTCAACTTGGTTGGTTCGGTGAATGGTACCATTATTGACACGCAGGATGCCAATGACGGAACCACGGACCGTACGATTACATTCCAGAATGGACTGACCGGCAGTGGAAAACTCGTAAAAACAGGAGCCGGCACCCTCGTTCTCAATGGCACCGCCAAGGCTCCGGTTCCCGCAGACGGGGACACGGCTGCCATTCCCGGCTTCACCGGAACGGTGGAACTGCGGGAAGGCAGCCTGACCGTAAAAGATTCCAGCGTCATCGGGCAGGGAACCCTGCTCATCGGGGGAGGGCTTTCTGTTGCTGTAACTTCCGAGAATGGATATTCCCTGGATGCCGGTTCTACGCTGGGCACGACCAACATTGCGGGGGGTACGGCTACGTTGGGTGCGGTCCTGACACTGAACGGAGGCGTCTTGAGTTTTGATTCCCTGAGCACGGATACGGCTGCCTTGACGGTTAATTCCGTAAACGGCAATTCGGCTACGGATGTGCAGGTGGCTTTGTCTTCTCTCACTACCAATACAAATTATGCCCTGCTGCATGGCACGGGGCTGGAGGACAAATCCTTCACACTTTCCGGAGCGGCGGCTGAATTGTACAAAGGTTCGTTTGAGGTGATCGACAATACCTTGTATGTTTCCTTTACGGACAAGGAGGGCCTCCTGCGCTGGAAGAGCGGTAACTGGAGTACCTCTGAAGCGGACCTTTCCTGGGATCTTGACGGAACTCCATCCTCTTATACGGATGGTCAGACGGTTTACTTCTCCAACGGGGACGGCGTAAACAAAAATGTAACGATTGTCGGTGACGTGGCGCCGGGCAAAATCAATATTGTGGGAACGGACTTCGTCTTCACCGGGGATGGTTCCATTACCGGGGAAACGACGCTGAACCTTCTGGACGGCGCGTCCCTGACCCTCAACAATACCAACTCCTACAGCGGAGACACGGTCCTTTATGACGGCAGCAAGCTTACTGTCGTCGGGAACGCCCTGGGCTCCAGTACGGTGTTTTTGCGGGGTAACTCCGTGTTGGAAATAACCACAGGCACCTGGAACGGATTGGGTACGCGCCTTAGCGCCGACTCAACCGGTACCTTGAAACTGTCGGGGAACGTCACCGGAACGACGACGGATGCCTTGAGCAAGGTAACTTATGAGATTGGTTCCGGTACGCGGCTGACGCTTTCGGCGGGTACGTATGGCAACACGATCACCGGTGCCGGCAGCTTGTGGTCCGCCTCCGGAACCACGGTATTGAAGGGGAAAGTTGACATTGGCGGAGAATACAGGTTGATAGGGGTGAAGAACACGGCCTCCAGCTGGACGCTGGATTCCAATGCCTCCCTGACGGCGGGCAGCTTCATCGGCCGTTATGAATTCAACGGCACGACGACGCTTAATATTAATGCGGGCGCCGTCATGAACATTACTGGCACCTTGCAAGCGGCCCGCGACGGCAAGTCCATCATGAATATTGCCCAGGACGCCATGGTTCTGGCCCAGACCCTGGATTTGGGCCAGAACTGGGACGGCAGCGAAAAGGGGGCCACCATTAATTTGAATGGGGGAAGTCTGATGCTGGGGGCCGGAGGAATAGTGGCGACTGGGAATTCAAATACGATCGCCTTGAACATGAACTCGGGAACGCTGGGCACAACGGCGGCGGAAGGCTGGTCCACGACCCAGAACATGACTCTTGGCGGTAAATTGACGGTTGATACGCGTCAATATGATGCGGGGACCAAATCGTATAACGACCAGCCCGGTACCACCATTACGCTTGGCGGTGTTCTCTCGGGAACAGGCAGCCTTGTCAAAAACGGCTCCGGCACCCTGACCCTGTCCGCACAGAATACCTACACGGGCCAGACCACGGTGAACGGCGGCACGCTGGCGTTCACCAACACGAACGCCATGACGCTGGGCAGCATCTCCATGGGCGCGGGCGCCAGGATGACCACGGCCTCCGCCCTGACGCTGAACAGCGGCGCTACGCTGATCTTTGACATGACTGGAGTCGTAGCAAACGGCCCGATCATCAATATCCAGGCAGGGGCCCTGGCTCTGACGGATGCCAACTGCACGCTGACCATCAACAACTATGGTGAACTGGAAGCATCCGACTACGTCCTGGCCCAGTGGGCTGCGGCGGGCAGCCTGACCACGGATTCCTTCACCTGGACGCCGGACATCACCCGGGAAGGCTTTGAATACTCCGTCGTGGTGGAAAACAACCAGCTCGTGCTGAAAGTCGTGGACGTCAGCGGAGACAATGGTTTTGTCTGGGACGGCGGAACGGACCGCAAGTGGATCAACACCAGCATCGGCGGCTGGACTACGAAGCTGACGGGAGTGAATACGCTGGACGACCAGGAAATCTATTTTTCCGCTGCGGAAGCGGGTGAAGTGAGGGTCTCCGGTACCGTGACTCCCAAGAGCGTCGTCTTCAACGGCGGCTCTTACAAGCTGATCAGTGATCCTGACAACGCGGGTTATATTGCGGACTCCGTTGCCCCCACTACGCTTACCGTGAACGGCTCGGCCAACGTCACCCTGAACCTGGCGAATACCTACACCGGCGGCACAGTGCTCAACGGCGGCATTCTTACCATTGGCGCGGACGGCGCGCTGGGCACGGTGGGGGACATCACGTTCAACGGCGGTACCCTGGCTTATGCGGACTCCACAGCCGGTAAGGACGTGACAGAGTACGACATTTCCAGCCGCGTCAAGGTCGGAGACGGAGGCGCCCTGAACGTTTCCGTGCTGGGTGCGGATGACACCGTCACCTGGGCGGGACTGACGGCTGGCGTCATGAACACAACGGCCACCACTTTGACCAAGACGGGCGCCGGTACGCTGGCCCTGGCCTATGCGGATGCATCCCTGGCCCATCTGACGGTACAGAAAGGTACGCTTGCGTTCACATCCGGAGCCACACTGGGCGTCAATCCCAATAATGCCACCATCATCCAAGTGGATGAAGGAGCCACGCTGGCCCTGGCCGGGGGAACGGTCAACCTGCACGCCCAGCTCAATGGTGCGGGCACCATCATGATAGGAACGGCGGACAGCGCCGGGCAGGGGAGCGTCACCAATACCGGCAATAGCAACTTCACTGGCAGGCTGGAATTGCTTGGCAACGGTGAAAACATGAATACCAACGACAACCGTGTGGCATTCAATACCGGCGGGTCCCTCGGGGCGGGTACGGTTTTCATTGACGGCAAGGGCTTTCATTTCTCAGCGGGAACAACGGCGGCCAACATGGAAATCGGCGCACAGCACGGTACAGTGCAGGATGGTTCCTCAGGGGGCAACTACACCTTCTCGGGGGCTATTTCCGGTTCCGGATCGTGGGGGCTGGCCCAGAACGTCAAGCTTACCAACATTCTTATTGGTCCGCTCAAGGACTTCCGGGGAACCCTGTCCACGAATGCCACGAATAATACCGGCGGCTACCAGAACTGGAACTTCGGCAATGGAGGTGCATGCGCGACGGGGACCGGAAACGCGATCTTCGGGGACGGCGCTGTTCTGGACGGCAATGCGGGGTCCACGGATACATCTCTGGCCGCGCGTTATACGGTCAATTACAACAATGCGGAACTGCTCCTCAACGCCACTGTGCGGGGCAACGCCAGCCTGACGCAGGCCGGAACGGGTACGTTGATTTTGGACAAGATCAACACTGCCGCGGGCGACCTTGGCATTACGAATGCCGCGGGTGTCGTGCAGTTGGGCACGGCCGGCCAGGCGGCCCAGTGGTCCGGGACGACGCTCTCCGGTGCGGGTACGCTGAAAATAGTCAACGGAAACCTGACTTCTGCGATGACCCGTACGGAAGGTTCCACGGCAGGTATCGTCGTGGATTCGGCGGCCGTCATTAACCTGGGCGAAACAAACGGAGACCTGCTCACCGGCATCACCCTGGCCTCCGGCGGCAAACTGGCCGGCGTTTCCGGAGACATCACTGTTGGAGAGGGGGCCACCGGCAGCCTGAACCTGACGCTTGGGACAGCCAACGTTGGAGAAGGAGCCGCCGGAGCGGCGATGATTGACCAGGGTAACGGTAATTTGATCATCAACGACTCAGCACGCGTGAACCTGGACGTGGACGCGATCGTGAACACTCTTATAGCGCATAAGGGCGCAGGAACGGAAAGCTGGCTGACGCTGACGACGGGAACGCTTCAGTGCGACGACCTGGCAAACATCCAGTTCAGTGCGATTCTGTCCAACTACGGTATCCGTGTAAAGGATACGAACGGAGGAAGCCTGGTACTGAGCGGTCAGGTCAGCGGACTGTACATGGTGGATGACACCGCTACGTCTGATCCTGATACGGTAACGCACTACGGCACGCTGGGCATGTACTCCGGAGTAGTGGTTGGTCAGAACAAGACGCTGACCGTACAGCTCGCCGGTGCCCCTGGCGCCGAAGACGGGAACGGGGCGGTCATCAACAACCTGCTTGGCGGTACGGGAAGCACGCTGAAAGTGGAAAACACGAATGCGGACGGCGGCAACGCCGTCGTCATTCTGAACAATGAACGCCTGGAAACGGGGCTGCCCGCACCGGACGACTACGCCGGGGCGGACACGACCATGGGCGGCAACATCGTCGGAGAAAACGGAGTCACCTTCGTGAAGCAGAATACGGGCAACCTGAAGGTCAATGGTTCCTTTGTGACGGATACCTTGCGCGTTGAAGGAGGCACGCTGACGCTTGACGGCACGGGCAATGACTTTGATCATGTAGTGCTTGCGGGAACGGGTTCCGCTTCTTCCCTGGTTGTCGGCAAGAATGCCGTGATGGGTGACCTGACGGACGAGGGAGAAGGCGGAACGCTGTCTCTCGGTTCTGGTGCAACTGTAACCATTAATGGTGCAAGTTCCCTTGACAACAGCACGATTGAGGGAAATGGAGCACTCGTTCTCAATGACAAGCTCACGCTTTCCGGCACAGCCGGTCTCCGCGGCGGCAACGTGGTGGAACTGGCGAAAAACGATACGGCTTCCGGAACTCTTGACATAGGCTCCACTACGGGCAATGCCGTCTCCGGCCTTGGCGGAGAAGGGACCCTGAAGAGCAATGGCGGGGATCTTTCCGTCAACAGCGGTGATACCGGCTCCGGCCATGTCTTCAGCGGAACGCTGGAAGGAAAAGGAACGCTCTCCATCACGGGCAAGGCCGGTCAGGTCCTGAACAATGTGGTGACGGCATCCGGCAGCAATTGGGCCCTGAACAACAGTGGACGCCTGGATATCCGGATGGGCGGCACGGTAGATGACCCGAAGGCCAACACGGCGCTCACTCTGAGCAGTCTGACGCTTGGCAGCGGTTCCACGACCAACCTCACGTTCAACACGGACTATGCCGGCCCCATCATCAATGTAACGGGGAACATCAGCATCAGCCAGGGCGCGGACATCGTACTCAGCTCCACGGGCAAGAATGAACTCGTGCTGGGTGCGGACGGGAGCTACACGCTCATGCAGGGCGCGGGAGACATTGACCTCGACGGGAGCGACAAGCTCGCGATCACGCTGGACTCTTCCGCGGCATTCAAGAAATTTGAAAGCGGCGCGTACCTGACCATTGACGGAGGAAATCTGGTCCTGGTGGCCACGGCTTCCAAGGATAACAAATATGCCCGTGTTGCACACTCCTTTAACTCGAGGGCCGGGGCGGAACTGCTCTGGAACTTGCCCGGAGGCATTCCCGGAGACTCCCTGCTCAAGCAGGTGGACGACGCCATCGGTTCTCTGACGGCATCCAATCCGGGAGAGGCGGCACGCGCCATGGCTGCCGTGGCGGGTTCTACGGTCAACGCCCTGGGTACCGCCCAGCGCGACGCGCTGAGAGAACAAATGGGATGGATACGCAACCGCACCAACCAGATGGGCGTCAACCCCGCCTACATCAACGAAGACCTCCCCTACTTCCACATGTGGATGGAAGGCACGGGCTCCTACGCCCAGCTGGACACCAGGGGTGATGAAAGCGGCTACAAGCTCACCACCTGGGGGGGCACCTTCGGGGTGGACGTGGACCTCAGCGACTCCTTCACGATGGGGGCGGCCTTCACGGCCAACTACGGCGACCTGACGGCCAGCGCGGCGGACACGGCCGACGGCCACCTGGACAGCTACTACGCCAACCTCTTCGGCCGCTACCAAAGCAAGCGCTGGGCCCACACGCTCATCCTGACGGGCGGGTGGAACGATGCCAAACTCAACCGGACGGTGGACTACGGAGCGGGCAGCTACAGGACGCAAGGCAACACCAACGGCTGGGGAATGGGAGCGATGTATGAACTCACCTACGACATCTACCTCAACGAAAACAGGAGCAGCATCCTGCAGCCCCTCTTCAACGCCTCGGTGGTCACCACGCGCATGGACGGCTACCGTGAAACGGGAGCGGGCAACGCGGGCCTGAGCGTGGACAAGCAGGAATGGACGACGGGGACACTTGCCTTGGGGGGCCGGTGGATGGGTCTTGTAGGCAGCAACATCTTCGGGAGGGAAGCGCTGGCGGAACTGCGTATCAACGCGGCCCAGGACCTGGGAGACGACCGGGGAGAAACGTCGGTGGGCTTCCTTGCCAACCCCGGCTACACGCAGCAAGTGCGTGGAGCCAAGGTAGGTCGGACGGCGTTGCAGATAGGAGCGGGCCTGAGCGTGCCGGTGGGGACGCAGGGGACGGTCTTTGTCAACGGCAACGCGGACATCCGCAACGGAGCCAGCTCGGTAAACGGAAGCATCGGCTACCGCTACGACTTCTAAAGAAGGTTAAGGTGCCGGAGGAGTGGCGTAGCCGCCGCTTTTTCTGGAAAAACAGAAGGCCGCTCCGGGTAACCTGGGGCGGCCTTGTTATTAGTCCGGGAAATGGACGGAATGGACCTAAGGGACTTAGTGGACTTAGTGGACTTAGTGGACTTAGTGGACTTAGTGGACTTAGTGGACTTAGTGGGCAGGAAGCGTTTTTTCTCTGTTTGGTCCATTATGTCCACTCTGTCCATTCCATTCTCCCCCCTAAACCCCCCAATCAGCATTTTTCCTCCCTCTCTGCAAAAGACGGCCCAAATTGTCTTTTATTACTTTTCCGCTACTGAGAGACTAAAAAAGCCGGAGAGCTTGCTTTAGACCCCTTTTTACGCGATTATGACGGGTTTTTGCAGGGGTACGCCCTACGCGCGCGCACGCGTTTCTTAGATTAGTCTTGCAAAAAATTAAGATCGGCGTAGTATATTTCAGTTATGTCCGAAGATACCAACGAGGTTGTTGAAACCACCGTTTCCACGACGGCGCAGCATGAATACGGCGCCGCGCAGATTGATAAATTGGAAGGCCTGGAGGCTGTGCGGAAGAGGCCCGGCATGTACATTGGGGACCCTGATGAGCGCGGCTTGCACCATTGCGTATTTGAAGTTCTGGATAACTCCATTGACGAGCACCTGGCCGGCTACTGCAGCAAGATTGACATTGTGATCCACGTGGACGGCTCCATTTCCATTGTGGACAACGGGCGCGGCATTCCGGTGGATATGCACCCAAAGTTCGGCATTCCCGCCGTGGAACTGGTGCTGACCAATCTGCATGCGGGGGGCAAATTCGGCCAGGGAGCCTACAAATATTCCGGCGGTCTGCACGGGGTGGGCGCCAAGTGCGTGAATGCCCTGTCGGACTGGTTCAAGGCGGAAGTCCGCCGCGACGGCCAGCGCTACCAGATCAAGTTTGAACGCGGCAAGACGACGGAACCCCTGCGTGTGGTGGGCGGCTGCTCCTGTGAAATAACGGGAACCACCATCACCTTCTTTCCGGACGCCACCATTTTCACGGATACCACGGAATTCAAGTTCGACCGCCTGACGACTCGCCTGCGCGAGCTTGCCTTCCTGAACCCCGGGCTGGTCATTGAGCTCATCGACGAACGGGAGGCTCCCGTCCGCCGCGAATCGTTTTACTATAAGGAAGGCATCGTGGAATTCGTCCGCCAGCTCGGAATGAACAAGGATGTCATCAATGAAGAGCCTATTGCCATTTCCGGCGTCCGCAAGGTGGAAGTGGAATACGACGGCAAGAAAATGGACGACGACGTTCTGGTGGACGTGGTCTTCCAGTACAACAGCACGTATGAAACCAACATCCTCTGCTTTGCCAACTCCATCTACAACGGCGACGGCGGTACGCATCTTTCCGGCTTCCGGAGCGCCCTCACGCGCGTGATCAACGGCTATGCCAAATCCAACGGGCTGCTGAAGGAAAAAGACCCCTCCCTGAGCGGGGAGGACGTCCGGGAAGGCCTCGTGGCGGTCATCTCCGTCAAGATGCCCAATCCCCGCTTCTCCTCCCAGACGAAGGACAAGCTGGTGAACACGGAAATTGAGGGCGTGGTGAGCAACGTCGTGTACGAAGAGATCAAGACGTACTTTGAGGAAAACCCGGCGATGGCCAAAAAAATCATCGAAAAGAGCATCACGGCCGCCCGCGCGCGGGAAGCCGCCCGCAAGGCCCGTGAGACGGTGCGTAAAAGCGCCCTTTCCATCGGCGGCCTGCCCGGCAAGCTGGCGGACTGCTCCGACCGGGATCCCGCCAAATGCGAACTCTTCATTGTGGAAGGTGACTCCGCCGGCGGTTCCGCCAAGATGGGACGCGACCGCCGCACGCAGGCCATCCTGCCTCTGCGCGGCAAGGTGCTCAACGTTGAAAAGGCCCGGCTGGACAAAGCCCTGGGGAGCAAGGAAATCCAGAACATGATCACGGCCATTGGCGCCGGGATCGGGGAAGGGGATGACGAAGCCTCCTTCAAGCTGGACCGCGTGCGCTACCACAAAATCATCATCATGACTGACGCCGACGTGGATGGCGCCCACATCCGGACGCTGCTTCTCACCTTCTTCTGCCGCCACATGCCGCAATTGGTGCGCGCCGGGTATCTCTACATCGCCCAGGCTCCCCTCTACCGCATTATCCGCAAGAAAAAGGAGGAATACGTGCAGGATGACGTCGCCCTGAACCGCAAGCTCATTGAGCTGGCCGTCAACGACGTGACGCTGCGCATGGCGGACGGTTCCCGGACGTTTACTTCCGAGGAACTCTCCACCATCCTGGAAACGCTGGTCAACCTTCAGCGCTACACGGAATCCGTACAGACGCAGGGCGGCTCCTTCGGGGACCTGCTCACCCACCGGGACCAGCACGGGGAATTTCCCGAATTCCTCGTCAAAATCCGCTGCGGGAATGAAGAAGAAATATGCTACTTCCATGATGTGGAAGCCCTGACGGCTTTCTCCGACGAGAACAGGGACCTCTTCATCTTCGGGATGCCTTCGGAAGAAGAACTCCTTGCCAATCCCGTTCCGGACCGGGAAGGCCCCAGCCGCCGTTCCATCACGCATGAACTACATGAAGCCAAAGCCATCACCCGCACGCTGGTGCGGCTGGCGGAACTGGGCATACCGTCCAACATGCTCGTTTCCCTGGACAAGCCCCTGTTTGAACTGGTGGAAGGTGAAGGGGAAAAGGAACGGATCACCCCCCTCTTCTCCGTCATGGACATTCTGGAAACCGTCATCGGCATC
Source organism: Akkermansia sp. RCC_12PD (assembly GCF_036417355.1). Taxonomy (NCBI): domain Bacteria; kingdom Pseudomonadati; phylum Verrucomicrobiota; class Verrucomicrobiia; order Verrucomicrobiales; family Akkermansiaceae; genus Akkermansia; species Akkermansia sp. RCC_12PD. Next base: position 1,870,001 of record NZ_CP143889.1, read on the forward strand.
GGCAAGCGCGGCGTGGAAATCACACGATTCAAGGGTCTCGGTGAAATGGACGCCAAGGACCTGTTCAAGACGACGATGGATCCGGAAAAGCGCGAGCTGCTCCGCGTCATCCTGAATGACGACAACGCCGTGAGGGCTGATGAAATGTTCACCATCCTGATGGGGGACGTCGTGGAACCCCGCAAAAACTACATTGTGGACCACGCCCTCAATGTCCGCAACCTTGACATCTAATCCCCATCCTTTTTCTCAGCACCATGGAAAACAATAGAATCAAACCGGTGGACGTAGCCAACGAACTGTCCACCTCCTTCCTGGACTACTCCATGTCCGTCATCATCTCCCGCGCCCTGCCGGACGTGAGAGACGGCCTCAAGCCTTCCCAGCGGCGCATTCTCTACGCCATGAAGGAACTGAACCTCAGCCCGGGCGGGAAGACCCGCAAATGCTCCAAGATCGTGGGGGACACGATGGGTAACTACCACCCGCACGGGGATGCCGCCATTTACGGCACACTGGTGAACATGGCGCAGGACTGGTCCATGCGGGACATCCTGGTCATCGGCCAGGGTAACTTCGGTACTCCGGACGGTGACCCGCCCGCCGCCGCCCGATACACGGAAGCCAAGCTCTCCGGCATGGGGGTCGCCCTGATAGCGGACCTGGACAAGGATACGGTGGACTTCGTTCCCACATACGACAACGAGCATACGGAACCCACCGTCTTCCCTTCCGCCTTCCCCAACCTGCTGGTGAACGGCGGCACCGGGATTGCGGTGGGGATGGCCACCAACATGCCTCCGCACAACCTGGGGGAAGTGGTGGACGGCATCTGCGCCGTAATTGACTCCCCGCACATGACGGTGGATGAACTGCGCCAGTTCATCAAGGGCCCGGACTTTCCCACCGGGGGCGACATTCTCGGCTTCTCCGGCATTGACAACTACTTCCGCACCGGACGCGGTTCCGTGCGCATCCGCGGCAAGATCGACATTGAGCAGACGGATTCCGGCAAGGACCTGCTCATCATCCGGGAAGTGCCTTACGGCGTAAACCGCGCCGCTCTTCAGGAACGCATCGCGGAACTGTACAAGGACAAAATCCTGACGGACATCTCCGGCATCCGCGACCTTTCCGACGAAAAAACCTGCATTGAAATCGAGCTCAAGCGGGACGCCCGTCCGCAGGTGGTCATGAACCAGCTCTACAAGCTCACGTCCATGGAGACCTCCTTCTCCGTGAACATGCTGGCGATTCACGACAACCGTCCCAAGACGCTCGCCATGCTGGACGCCATCAACTTCTACATTGAGCACCGGCGCGAGGTGGTCGTGCGCCGTACGCGCTACTTGCTGGGCGACGCCGAGAAGGACGCCGAACGGCTGGAAGCTTTCCTGCTGGCCCTGGGCCACATGGACGACTTCATCCGCATTATCCGCGACTCCAAAAACAGGGAGGAAGCCCGCGAACGCCTCCAGGCATATACCTTCACCACGCAGACGGCGGAAAGCCTTGGCATCCTGATCCGTTCCCAGCCCTCCGTGGAGGGGGACCGCTACATCTTCACGGAACGCCAGGTAAACTCCATCCTGGACCTGCGCCTGTACCAGTTGACGGCCCTGGAAAACGACAAAATCTCCGCGGACTACATGGAGCTCCTCGTCCGGATCAAGGACTATCTGGACATTCTGGCCAACGAATCCCGCGTGCTGGGCATCGTGAAGGACGAGCTGATGACCATCAAGGACAAATACGCCACGCCGCGCGTCACCCGCATCATCCCGTTCGCCGGCGACATGGCCATTGAAGACCTGATCCCGAACGACACGATGATCGTCACCATCACGCACAGCGGCTACATCAAGCGCACCAACTCCGCGGAATACCGCGTGCAGGCGCGCGGCGGCAAGGGCGTGAAAGCCGCCACTACGAAGGGGGCGAAGAAAGACACGGAAGCGGACTTCATCGAACACCTCTTCGCCGCCCAGAACCACGACTACCTGATGTTCTTCACGAACACCGGGCGCGTGTACGTGGACCGCGTGTACGAAATTGACGAAGCCGCCCGCAGCGCGCAGGGCCGCAACATCAAAAACCTGCTGGACCTTCAGCCGGAAGAAGCCATTGCCGCCATTCTGCGCCTGGAACGCCGGGTGGATGAAAAGGGCAATGACATCACCTTCGCGGAGGACAGCGGCAACGTCGTCTTCGCTACAAAGGACGGTACGGTCAAAAAAACCAGCTTGAACGACTTTGTCAACTACCGGAAGGCGGGTATCATCGCCATCAACCTGGAAGAAGGCAACAGCCTGGTGAATGCGGAACTGACCACCGGGGAAAACGAAATTGTGCTCGTCACCCACGACGGCATGAGCATCCGCTTCCCGGAAAGCGACCTGCGCACGCAGGGCCGCAACACCATCGGCGTCCGCGGCATCCGTCCCCGTGCCGGGGACTATGTGGTGGCCCTCGCCATCGTGGATCCGCAGAAAACCCTGCTGGTGGCCTCTGAAAACGGGCTCGGCAAGCGCACCTCCTTTGACGAATACCGCACACAGGGCCGCGGCGGTACCGGCATCAAGACCATGAATTGCACAGACAAGACCGGTAAGGTGGTATCCGCCACAGTTGTCTCCGATGAGGATGAACTCATGCTGATGACCACAGCGGGGCAGTCCGTCCGCATCAAAGTGGCGACCGTTCGTGAAACGGGCCGTGCCACCCAGGGCGTGAAGCTGATGACTCTGAATGACGGAGAGGCCATCCAGGACATCTCCATCGTCATTCCGGACGATGATGAGGAGGAAGGGATGGAAGGGACCGAAGCCGGGGAGGACGCCGCCGACTCCGCGGAAGAAGAACCCGCCGCTGAAGCGGAAGCCTCCGGAGAAGAATAAAACTCACAGGACCCCCGCTCCGGAATGCGCCGGAGCGGGGGTCTTCATCCATCCTTTTTATGGAAGAACCTCTTTCCCTGCAAAAATGCGCCGAACGTCTGGAACGGCGCGGATTCAGAAGCTTTGTGGTTCCTGGCCTGAAAGAAGCCGCGGACCTGATGCGCGGCCTGGTGCGGGAACTCAGCCCGGCGTCCGCCTCCTATGGGGATTCCATGACCTTGAAAGCCACAGGAATTCTTGATGAACTGAATGCCAGCCCGGATATTCAGTTCTACGACGGTTTCGTTCCGGACATGGACCGGGAGGAAAAATGGGAAATCCGCCGCCGCGGCGTGACGGCGGACCTGTTCCTGACCGGAATCAACGCCGTCAGCATGAAGGGAACCCTGCACTGGGTGGACATGGTGGGCAACCGGGTGGCTCCCGTCGCCTTCGGCCCCCGGAACGTCATCCTGCTGGCGGGCGCCAACAAGCTGGTGGCTACGCCGGAAGAGGCGCGCGAACGCATCCGCCGCATTGCCCCGCTGAACGCCAGGCGCCATGAGGACTTCAAAACTCCCTGCATGTACACGGGAACCTGTGCGGACTGCAACTCTCCGGACCGCCTGTGCAACATTCACATGTCCATCGTTAAATGTTTCCCCAAGGGAAGGATTGCCGTCATCCTGATGGAGGAATCCGGGGGGCTTTGAACCGTTCTGCCATGTCCCCTCAATCCCGGATGGAAATCATGGCTCCGGCGGGTTCGTTCGAATCCCTGGCCGCTGCACTTCAGGGCGGTGCGGACTCCGTGTACTTTGGCGTAGGAAAGCTGAACATGCGTTCCCGCGCCACGGCAAACTTTGCGGAGGAAGACCTGCCGGAAATCGTGGCCCGCTGCCATGAAGCGGGGGCAAAAGCCTACCTGACGCTGAACATCATCGTGTATGATGAGGAACTGGAAGCGGTGCGGAATCTGTGTGCCGCCGCCAAAGCCGCCGGAGTGGACGCCGTCATTGCTTCTGATCTGGCGGTGATCACCCACGCGCATTCCATCGGGCTGGAGGTGCACATGTCCGTGCAGGCCAACGTCTGCAACATGGCTTCCGTCAGATTTTACGCGCAGTATGCGGATGTGGTCGTGCTGGCCCGGGAACTGACGCTGGCGCAGATCAGGCGTATCATTGACGGCATCCGGAATGAAGAAATCTGCGGACCTTCCGGCGATCTTCTCCGGGTGGAAATCTTTGCGCACGGCGCCTTGTGCGTGGCCGTATCCGGCAAATGCCACATGAGCCTGGCGGCTTACAATTCTTCCGCCAACCGCGGAGCCTGTTTCCAGAACTGCCGCCGCGCCTACCGCGTGACGGATGAGGAAACGGGCAACGAACTGGTGATTGACAACAAATACGTAATGTCCCCCCGGGACCTGTGTACTGTCCAGGTTCTGGACCAGATTCTGGATGCCGGTGTCTCCGTCCTGAAGCTGGAAGGCCGGGGGCGTTCTTCCGACTACGTGCGGACGGTGACTTCCGTGTACCGGGAAGCGGCCCGCGCGTGCCTGGAGGGAACCTTCTCTCCGGCCAGGGCGGATGCGTGGATGGAGCGGCTGGAGTCCGTCTTCAACCGGGGATTCTGGAAAGGCGGTTACTATCTGGGTGTAAAATGGGGGGAATGGAGCGGCTCTGCGAACAGCCGCGCCGCCCTGCTGAAAATCCACATTGCCAAGGTCGGCAACTTCTACCGGAAAAACGGGGTGGCGGAAATCTGCCTGGAGGCGGGTGCGCTCTCTGCGGGCCAGACCATTCTTATTGCCGGCCCCACCACGGGAGCCGTCCGCGTGGTGGTAAAGGCCATGCGGAAGGAAACGGAAGAAGGCATGGTCCCCGTGGAATCCGCCGGAAAAGGGGAAACCGTGTACATCGTGGTCCCCGAACAGGTCCGGCGCCGGGATAAGGTCTATCTGCTCCGCCGCCGGAGGCTGGAAGACGCGTCCGGGAATAATTGACGGATTATGTTGATTCTCTTTGCCGGTGTCATATATGATTCATCCTGTTTTTTTGTTTTATTTATGAATCATGTTCAAATGGATTCTGTGACGAGGAATTATTATTTTTAATGATAGATAGTAAAGAATTCCCTTTGCCACATATAATAACCATAGAAAAGCATATTAGGGCAGACGACATACACAGAATTGCGGTGTCCTTCATTAAAATGAAGGAGGACAAGGCCGAACCCGTACCCGGTTATTTCATCCACAAGGATGCAAATGACGATCCGGTCATGACCGATGAGGTGCTTATCCCCATCAACCACAATACCAAGGAACGCAAAGAAAGCTGGAAAGGGTATATCAAGGTAGAGAATCTGGGAAAACATTATTTCCGCATTGACGGAGACGATGAACTGACCCTGAAGATCCCTCATGCCAAAGTCAATATCATGACCGGAGGCGGCTCCCTCACCCCCGAAAAGGCGAAGGCCATGCTGGAGCGAGGCTTTTATTACTGCGAACTTGGAGTACACCAACAAGGCCTACAGGCCGTAAGCAAGGTCCTATGAAGGATGCAAAGCCATCATGAGTACGGAAGCAATGCCTCCCGAAGGCAAATACGTGAAGAACGATACCACTAAATCCGCCCTTGCCGAAGGGACGCTCCTGAAGCTCATGAAGCTGGGGTTGGGATGCCGTATCGACTGGCCCAAGGAAGCTACAGCGCTAGTCTGGTGGACGACTGCGTACTTCCAGAGTATCACTTCCTCTTCGATGAAATGGCGAAGGGTGAGACAATGTCAGTAATCTTATTCCTTGCCGGAAAGCCGGCCATTGCGGAAAATATGATCTTATCTTCCAGCGTAGTGTTGAGGGAGAACGCCGTTCACCGTTGCTCTGCTGACGAATAATTGTTTAGCAAACCATGCGTAAGTTTTTCGATTTCTCTCGAGCCATATTATGATCTCATCTGGCGACATATTCTTGATTCTTAGGCTCATATCGCTGAAAGTCAAAAATATTGAAGCTACATTGTCTTAATGAGTATTTTTGAATCTTGACACTAATAATCTTGATGATTGCTCTTGCTCAAGAGTATCCCTTCCAAGCTATAAGAACACTACCTAGCCATTTGTGGCTAGGCAGTGTCTTTTTGACGTTCTTATGAGAATTGAAGAAGCCTGTTTTTGTACAAAAAACTTGTACAACTTTTCGGTACATATAGGTCATGAGTAACGATACAATATCATGTTCTGCCGCTCGACAAAATCTGCCAAAGCTTGTAAAGGGCGTTGTTAACGATTCAACTCCTGTAGTCATTAAAAGCAGGGTGGGAAACGTTATTCTCCTGTCTTTCGAGGACTATTCCTCCTTGCGTGAAACAGCCGAATTGATGCGATCCCCGGCAAATGTCCGGCGCATCATGGAGGCTCGCACGGCAGTTGACGAAGGCAAGGCGTTCGAGGTTTCTCAGGAGGAAATAGAGAAATCGTTCCAATGATTTGTGTAAATAGCGTATATGAATACGAATTACGCAATCAAATGGACTCCCCAGGCATGGGAAGATTTCCAGTATTTAGCTAAATACGAAAAACGGTTGGCTAAAAAGGTATTAGCCTTATTGGAAGAGTTGAAAACAGATCCTTTCAAGGGCAATGGAAAGCTGGAGCCTTTGAAATATGCTCTTTCCGGATGTTGCTCCCGACGTATTGACTGGGCCAATAGATTAGTATACGAAATCAGAGATACAACAGTCTATATCTTGAGTACATGATATCACTACGACAAATAGAAGAGTCTCACGATGGAAGATATTAAATTAGAGTTATTTACTAAATTTTTCACTCTTGAGAAAGGGGAATCAAATACTCTGGAACTGTTTGATTTTTGTACCCCATTCCTCAACCAGAAAAATGTATATGCACAACCATGGCTGCCTATCGCTGAAATGGGATTTTCTCACAGGGACAACAGCTATCTACGGTAAATAACACCCGCGCACATAAAGAAGGGAGAAGAAACTTTTGAGTATTACCCTTCCAAACGTGAAGAAATAGTAATGTACGCATTACGCTACCTGGCAGCGCAACAACAAATAGAATGCCAAGTAGAGAAGGATGAGGAACTCGTCACAATCGCCTTCACGCTACATCAACTCAGAAACGAGTTAAAAAGAATAGGGCATGGCTATAATTGGCGTGAAATTTCTGAAGCGATTGAAATCTTATCGAAGGCATCTCTTTCCGTCGGCTTTGACGTAGGTAAAAGACAGTTTGAATGGACCGGAACATATCTCTCAAACGTAAGAAGCATGAATAAGGCAGGTGGAAAAGTAACTGGTGAATCATGCCGGATAGTCACGTTACATCCTATTATCAACAAGGCTATTCTGTCGGCTTCAGTCCGTCTGATTAACTACGAAAGGGATATGAGGTTAAAATTGCCTTTATCCAAATTGATTTATTGCCGTTCCTATCGACTGGTATGAAGTCGCCAATGACAATAATGGGATTCCACCCAAAAGGGACTTCGGTACTTCTCAAGCGTAACCGCTGAGGAGTTCAAGCAGATTGCCTGCATCATTTTTGGGGAACAGTCCCAATACAATGAGCAGGAATATCTTGCCATTGCCTCCGTATGCCGTAACCGCTGGGGACGGGGACGCCACGGCAGCATTGACAATCGTACGCCTGTCAAGACAGTCGCCGAAAATCTTGTAAAAAAATCGTGGGACAGTATGGGAGGGCGCCAGTACACCAAGGCTATGGAAGGCACACTGAATGCGGAGGAATGCCCTAATCTGGAAAAAGCCAGGGAAACGCTTGAAAAGGTACTAGGAATGGTGGAAGCTCCCTATCCTTATGACCGTTCCGTGTCGCGCCCCGGTGACTTGGATCTGAGCAACTATGTCACGATAGGCGAACATGACTTCTACAAGAACAAGCAATTTCGCTCCTGTGCGAAGCCCGATGGATGGGATGAGATGCCGATTTATCCGGGGAGTCCCCTCGATAAGTAACAAATCATCTCTGTTTAACCTCAACGGGCCAGATTTGGACAGTCTGGCCCGTTTTTATGGCTGGAACGATTACCCCGGAAAAGACCGTCCCTGCGGGGACGGAAGAGGACAGGGGCTATCGTTCCAGGAAACGCTTCCATTCCTTTTCCAGGTTCTCTGGCTCCACGCCGTCCAGGTGCTCCTGCTTCTTTTGCATGAAGGACACTTGAGCCTGGGGAATAGTAAACGAAAAATGTTGACTGATGGAGGTCTTTCCCGGAAGCCCCCTGGCGCCTTCCAGCATGACGGTGAGGCCCGTTTCATCCAGCAGAATGCCTTTTTTTAACAGGTCCGTCCATATCGTGTATTTGGCGATGGGAACCATGGTTCCCTGCTCATTTCTTTTCAGGCACCAGAACGTATAACACATGCAACTTGCTCCCGTATCCTCCCAGATAACTGCCAGGGAACGGTCGTCGTTCCATATGATGGGGTTGGACGTAACCTGATAAACCCTTCCACTAAAGTTGATGTCCGGCAGGAAAGCGTCCCTGGGATCTTTTACAGGCAGGGGCGTGGCGGAGGCATTTTCCGCGCTGTTTCCGTTTATGGGGAACAGCATGGCCGTTCCCGCAAGCATATATATCAGATTTTTTTTCATGGCATCTTGTATCAAGTTCTTATTAAATCGGCTATGCAGGGCAAGCCATTGTCTGCGTTAATATGATAAAATCACCTTAAAAACAAGGTTATTTCCTGTTCCGGAAATACATGGCAGGCCAAATCCTTGCGCATGAATTGCAAGATACTTGCTATAAAAATCCCCCTCTCTCCGAAACGGAGCAAAGTCTTGTTCTCTAAGCCAAAACGTTATTCCTGCCTGCCATGTACGAGAAAAAATTGCCTTTTGATATTGATTGCGGATAGCGGTGGCGATTGCCTGTCCGTTCAGGTACCGGGTCAGGGCGGAGATGTCCGCCTGGGTAACGCCGTTATTGGCACCGGCGTCCACGGTGATGATGAAGGTTTGTTCCAACTCTGAACGACGGTGCCCGGCGTGGAAGTCATTTTACTCAGCGAATAGCCTTCCGGCGCAAATCCCCAGCCGTCGTTGTCGCCTTTAGTGTAGTTGACTTTCAAATTCCAGTTGCTGGATTCCTCCAGACCGAACAGGACGGACCAGTTGGTAGTGCCTTCCCCGTTCAGACTGGCTTTGACGACAAAGCTGAAACTATTGTTCAAGGAAAGGAGGGAGGCATTATCCCTAAAAGTCAGCCGGGAATCGCTGGAATTGTAAATGCCGTCCGTGACGGAACCGCCGCCGAAGGACGGTGTGATGCCGGAATAGGAAGCTCCGTTGCAATCCGTTACCGCGATATTGTCCGCGTTCGGTGAGCTGGAAGTCCCGGTAAAGGACATATCCCATATCAGTGTCGCTGCTGCCTGGACCGCATGCAAGGTGCCAAGCATGGCTGTTCAGGAGAAAAGAAGCAGTGTCTTTTCATGAATTTCAAATTGAAAATGTGGTTAATATTATTATTTTTATAAGTTGAAATGGTTATTCTGCGGATTAACAATCCGGATGTCAACGCGTTTTTTAAATATTAGACCGTTAATGACTTATGAAAGGAGAAACAGGACAGTAATATTTCCTCAGAAAAACAACCTGAGGCAAGGTGTGAATCCAGGAAAATTCAAAGAGAAGATAGGGATATTTCCGTTATCCTGATTGTTAATCCGCGGCGCTTGCTTGTTTGCCCTTATGGACCCGGATTAGAGGTAAAACAGCGTCCGGGAGAGAAATATAATTCCAGGTGAAGGAAAAAAGAGGTGCTGTGCGTAGTATGTAAAACTGTGTGCCATGTTTGACTATTGTTCCATTCTCCGCCTTTCCTTCCTGGGCTGTGCCGTGATGTGCTCCGGCGTGCTCCAGGCTGCCGGCTTGCAGCCGTGGCTGCGGGATTTGTCCGGAATTCCACTTCCTGAATCTGGGAAGGACGGGAATGAATGGATGAAAAAATTATGGAGCCGTACGGCGGATTATGTGGCGTCTGTTCCCGAGCTGGAAGCCGCCGATGACTGCGGGGATGCCATGGTGATGCTGGCTCCGGTATTCCGGGCGTGGCCGGATCCGGAAGCGGCGGGGGCAAGCCTGGCTAAAATTCTTTCCCTTCCCGTGGAGCAGGCGGGGCCCCTCTCTTCATGGAATGACCTGATGAAGCATGAAGACGCCATTTTGAAGCAAATCCGCTTCCTCAGACTGAAAAAGCTGGCTGCCCGTTATGATGCGGAAGCCATCCGCCGTGCCGTCGCCCGCAACCGGGAAAAATATGGAGAACGGTATCCGGATGCCGACAAATTCCTGGCGCGGCTTGATGCCTGGGAAAAAAAACTGGGGCCTCTTCAGCCGTGGATTGAAAAGGCGGGACCGGACCAGGAGGATATCCTGAGGGAACTGGTGGAATTGCGCAAAAAAGCTCTGATTGACTCCCTGCCGGAGCGGGATTCCGTCAGGGAATGGGTGGCGGTGCGGCGGTTCAACCCGTCCGGCGGAAGCACCTTCAACCATGACCGTCCGGCCAACTGGCAGGGCATCAGCAGCATGCCGGGACCCGGACGCGTGTACCGTAGCAGCATCGTGAAATTCAGCGGCACGTCTTCCTCTTCCCCGGCGGGCCGCCTTTTGGAGGACGACCGCTGGATGGGGCATCTGGAACTGGATTTTTCCGGGGAACGGCTCATGTTTACGGGCAACCGCTTCGGAAAAAAGGAACAGCGGCCCTGGGACGTTTTTGAACTGGATTTGAAGACGGGCGGGAAGGAAAACCTGACCGCCCACATGCCTGCGGATACGGACAGTTACAACTCCTGCTATTTGCCGGACGGGCGGATCATCTTCATCAACACGTCCGGCATGCAGGGGGTGCCCTGCGTATCCGGCCAGGACTATGTGGGCAATATCCATTTGTATGACCGGGAGAAAAAGACGACGCGGCGGCTCACCTTCGACCAGGACAACAACTGGTTTCCGACGATGCTCCCGGACGGCCGCGTGATGTTCCTGCGCTGGGAATACACGGAAAGCGCTCATTACTTCAGCCGCATCCTGATGCACATGAACCCGGACGGCAGCGACCAGAAGGAATACTACGGCTCCAACTCCTACTGGCCCAACAGCCTGTTCAATGCGCGGCCCCTGCCGGGCAGGCCCGGCATGTTTGCCGGCATTGTCAGCGGCCATCACGGCGTGCGGAGGCTGGGGGAACTCGTTCTCTTCAACGTGAACCGGGGACGGGCGGCTACCGCGGGTGCGGTGCAGAAAATTCCGGGCTACGGAAAGCCCGTGGAAAACGTCACCAAGGACAGGCTGGTGGATGAACTGGATACGCCCTATTTTGCGGAGCCGTTCCCGTTGAATGCGGAATCTTTCCTGGCCGTTTCCTCCCCATCCGGCAAGGGGGGAGTGACCAACGTGGTCTGGTGCGACGTGTACGATAATATCGTTCCCCTGACGGCATCCTCCTACTTCATTTATGCCGACCCCACACCCTTGAGGCCGCGAAAAAAGCCTCCCGTGTTGCACGACCGCGTGAAGCCGGACAGCAAAACGGCCACGGTATATATTTCCGACGTGTACCGCGGCCGGGCCATGGAGGGCGTGCCCAGAGGTGAAGCCAGGTCTTTGCGCGTATTCATGTCCGAATACAGTCCGCGAGACACGGGCAGTCATTATGCCATGGGCATGGAAAGCAACTGGGACCTGAAGGTGCTGTACGGAACGGTGCCCGTGAATCCGGATGGGTCCGCCATTTTCACCGCCCCCGCCAACCAGCCTTTGACCCTTCAGGTGCTGGACGGGCAGGGACGCGCGCTGTCTCTGATGCGGAGCTGGTTCACCGCCATGCCGGGAGAAACTTTGAGCTGCATCGGCTGTCACGAGCAGCAGAACGCCGCGCCTCCGGCCAGGCCGGTCATGGCTTCCCGGCAGAAGCCTGCGGACATTGTCCCGTGGTATGGGCCGGCCCGCACGTTTTCCTTCGTCAATGAGGTGCAGCCAGTGCTGGACCGCCATTGCATCCGCTGTCATTCCGCAGAAAGCAAAAGCAGGGAAGGAGTTCCGGATTTCATGACTCTGGAGGCCGTCAAGGGCGCTCCGGCGCCGGGGTCCGTGGCCTATTGGAACCTGCATCCCTACGTGCGCCGCAACGGACCGGAAGGGAACTATCTGGGGCTGGCCCCCACGGAATTTGCCGCGGATACGTCCGAACTCTACCAGTTGCTCAAAAAAGGGCATCATCATGTGGACATGCCGGAGGAAGACTGGCACCGCCTGGTGACGTGGATGGACATGAATGCTCCCTATCTGGGCGAATGGCCCGGAGAACGCAATGAAAACCTGCTGAAGCGCCGCTATGACCTGCACAGGATGTTCTCCGGAGTGGAACGGAACTACGTGACCATGAAGGATTCCCGTTTTCGCAGGGATGCCTGGGCGAACGTGTCCCATAGCGGATGCTCCGTTCCTTCGCTCCGCGGAGAAAACATACCCGTTCCGTCCCCGCGGAATGAAACGCTGGCGCTGGATTTGGGGAACGGCGTCAACATGGCGTTCCGCCGCATTCCGGCGGGAGAATTCAAGATGGGAAGCGAGCTGGAAACCTCCGCGGAAAAACCCGTTGCCAGAGTGCGGATGGAAAAGCCGTTCTGGATGGGGGAAGCTGAAGTGACCCTGGAGCAATACCGCCAATTTGACCCGGAATACCTCAACGGCTGGTACGACATGCACTACAAGGACCAGGTGAGGCCCGGTTACGACATGGACGCCAATCCGCGGTTCCCGGCCATCCGCGTACCGTGGACGAAGGCCATGGAATTCTGCCGCTGGCTTTCCGCAAAAACCGGTAAAAAGGTGACTCTCCCCACGGAGGCGCAGTGGGAATATGCCGCGCGGGGCGGGACGGAGACGGACTTCTTCTTCGGCGGCCGTGATTCCGATTTTTCCTCCTATGCCAATCTGGGAGACGTGACGCTGAAGGAACTGGCCGTTTCCGGCGTGGACCCCAAGCCGATCAGGAATCCCAACCGTTTCTGGGACTTCGTACCCAGGGATGAGAAATTCAATGACGGAACGCTGCATCTGGCCCCGGTCAAAAGCTACAGGCCGAACGCCTACGGGTTGTACGACATGATCGGGAATGCCGCGGAATGGACCCGTTCGGAATACAGGCCCTATCCCTGGAATAACGGGGATGGCCGCAATGAAAGCATGGATTCCTGCGTTCCCCGCGCCGTGCGCGGCGGCTCCTGGTATGACCGCCCCAGGCGGGCCACGTCCTCCTGGCGTTGGGGATATCCCGGCTGGCGTCCCGTGTACAACGTGGGCTTCCGTGTGATTATTGAAGACTGATTGACTGCCATGAAGATGAAACATATGCTTCCCTCTTTTCTTGCCACAGCCTGCTGCCTGCTGGTCCTTGTCTCATGCAGGCAGGAACCGGACTCCGGGGCCGGTCCCGTGGCTCCGGTGGATGTCAAGGTTTATGGAAAACTGGCTGCCGTTCTGGGGCATGAGAGCAAAAAGCTGGAACTGGTGGACCCCGGTTCGGGGAAAGTGGTGAAAAGCATCAGCCTGTCCGGGAAGCCCAACGGCATGGCAATTGACGGAAATATCGCCTATGTGGCGGAAGGCGGCCCCGGAGGCATGGTGGAAGTGGTCGCTCTGGACACGGGAACCGTGAAGGGTGCCTTCCCGGCAGGGCATACGCCCATGTCTCCGGTGGTGCTCAATGGTAAATTGTATGTGGCCGCCAGATTCGATTCCAAGATTGTGGAAATGGACATTTCTTCCGGAAAAGTGCTGAATTCCTGGCCTGCCTCCCGTGAACCGGTGGCCCTGGCCGTCTCCCCGGACGGAAAGAAAATATGGGCGGCCAACCATTTGCCCGCAGGCGCGGCGGACGGGGACTTCACTGCGGCGGCGCTGACCCTGGTTGAGAACGGGAAGGCGGTTCATTTCCCCCTGGCCAACGGAACGCAGGGCGTGCGGGGCATGGCCGTTAGCCCGGATGGCCGCTACCTGGCCGTGGCGCACGTGCTGAGCCGCTACCAGGTGCCGACGACGCAACTGGACCGGGGCTGGATGAACACGAATGCCGTGACTATCATTGATACGGCGCATCCGGACAGGCCGCATCCCGTCCTGCTGGACGATCCGGACGCTGGGGCCGCCAATCCGTGGGGCGTGCTCTTTTCCCCGGACGGAAGCCTTCTGCTTGTCACACATGCCGGCACGCATGAACTCTCCGTCATTGATTTTCTCGCATTGCTGGCGCGCATGAAGAAGGAGGACCGGTCAGGGAACCCCGTGTCCGAAAGGCTGGGATTCCTGCACGACATCCGCACCCGCGTCCGCCTGCCCTTGAACGGTCCCCGCGCCCTGGCTTCCGACGGAGAAAATGTTTATGTAACGGGATATTTCTCCGATACGCTGGCACAGGTGCCGCTCAAGACGGACGCCGTCCCCCGGAACATTCCCTTGAACGCGGAATACCGGCCTTCCAGGGAACGGCTGGGTGAACAGTACTTCAACGACGCCTCCCATTGCTTCCAGGGGTGGCAGAGCTGCGCCACCTGCCACCCGGACGCCCGCGTGGACGGCCTGAACTGGGACCTGCTGAACGACGGCATGGGCAATCCGAAAAACACGCGCACCATGTTCCTCTCCCACCGGACAAGCCCCGTGATGAGCCTGGGCGTGCGTGCGTCTGCGGAAGTGGCCGTTACGGCAGGTTTTGTACACATCCAGTTCATGGAGCCGGACGGAGACCTGGCCGCATGCGTCAACGAATACCTGAAAAACATGAAAGAGGTTCCCAGCCCGTCTCTGATGGCCGGCCGTCCTTCCCGCCCGCAAACGAAGGAAACCGGGTGCGCCCAGTGCCATATGCCCGGCGTGGAGCGTGGAGCTCTTACAGAATCCGCGCGCCGGGGCAGGGAAATCTTCAAGACTGCCGGGTGTGTCCAATGCCACCCCCATCCGTATTTCACGACCAAGGAGCTGGTGGCCACAGGAACGGCGAAAGGGCTGGATGAAGGCAGGAAAATCCTGGTCCCTTCCCTGGTGGAAGTCTGGCGCACCGGTCCCTATCTGCATGACGGCCGTGCGAAAACCATCCGGGAGGCCATCACCGTGTACAACCGGGGAGATATTCGCGGAAAAACGAGCGGTCTGAACGACAGGGATCTGGAAGACCTGGTCAACTACGTACAATCCCTTTAAAGGGAAGAAAGAGAAGGTATGGCTGGAAAATTACGGGAAATATCCGTATGGGATGATGGAACCGGAAAGGGGGAACGTTTCTTCTGCATGACTGCGGAACCGGGCGGAAGCTTTGAGGAAGAGTTGCGTTCCCTGATGGACAGGTACCGTCAATCGGGTGGGGACGGCGGAGATGAGTTCCTGCTGCGCTTCCATGTCAGCGATCCTGTGCGGCAGGCGGAACCGCTGCGCCTTGCCGTGGGAGGGCGCCGTTCCTATGTTTCCATCGTGGGGCAGCCCCCGGCAAATGGTTCCCGCGTGGCGCTGGAGGCATGGCATCTGGACGGCATGCTGGAAAAAAGGAAGGAGGAAACGGAAGAAGGAACGGTGCTGGTGGCGCGGAGGAAGCATTACCGCCTGTTTCTGGCAGGCAGGCGCACGGCTGCCGTGTACGGCAGCCACGACCAGATGCAGGAGGAATTCCGCTGGCTGGACCGTGTGGCCGCCGCGCTGGGAGGAACTGTCCCGGCTCTGGTTCACCGCACCTGGATTTACTGCCGGGACATTGACAACAACTATCGGGGGCTGGTGGAAGGCCGCAATGAGAGCTTTGACCGTTACGGACTGAGTCCGGAGAACCATTACATCGCCAGCACCGGCATTGAAGGCTGTACGGAAACGCCGGGGCGCCTGCTGCACATGGACAGCCTGGGCATTGCCGGGCTGAAGCCGGGGCAGGTCAGGTACATGGAAGCTCCGGACTACCTTTCTCCCACGCACCTGTACCGGGTGGCTTTTGAACGCGGCGCCCGCATCGTGTACGGCGACCGCTCCCATTACTTCATCTCCGGCACGGCCAGCATTGATGCGGCGGGGAACATCGTTCATCCCGGGAATGTGAAGCGCCAGACCGTGCGCACCCTGGAAAACATGCATGCGCTGATGGAACGGAGCGGCGGAAGCCTTTCCGACCTCAAGCAGGCCGTTGTGTATTTGCGGGACTGGGCGGACAGGGATGTGGTCGGCCGTGCGCTGATGAATTCTCCGCTGGCGCACGTGCCGCACCTGCTGTTGAAAGCA
The DNA here is from genome assembly GCF_036417355.1 of Akkermansia sp. RCC_12PD. Classification (NCBI taxonomy): domain Bacteria; kingdom Pseudomonadati; phylum Verrucomicrobiota; class Verrucomicrobiia; order Verrucomicrobiales; family Akkermansiaceae; genus Akkermansia; species Akkermansia sp. RCC_12PD. The sequence continues at coordinate 1,886,209 of NZ_CP143889.1, forward strand.
CCGGTCTGCCGTCCCGGCTGGCTGGTGGAAGTAGACGGCATCGCCGTCAATGGAGCGGGAGATTCTTCTTTTGCTCCCTTGTGAGCGGCAGCCGTTTCCCGCCCCTGCGGAAATTGGGGGCTGTCCCGTTCTCCTGGAAAAATCGGTTTCCGGCATGTGCGCTGCCGGGCATTCAATCGGACCGTCGGGGGGCTGAATACCCCCACCCTGTCAAGGGCGCATTCTTTTCTTTCTGCCTGCTCCCTTGTACAGGAATTCCGTTTTGGGCTCACGTCCAACGGTACGGTCGATCAGGTCGGGAATTTCCTTGTCGGAATATCCGGCCAGTTTGATATATTTCCTTACCAGGGCCGCATTTCCCGGAAAATATTCTACCAGTAAATTTAAAAATGTTTTTTCCAGGGAATCCGTGCGCATTTTGGCGGCATTGTTGCGCAAATCCTCAGTGCTGATTTTATTGTGAATCAGAATGGATCTGAAATTAGCCTGGTTGATGTCGATTTTCCGGTCACGGTAAAGCAGCCTTTTCTTTTCTTCCTCTTCCTGGAGCTGCCGTTTCTGTTTTTCTCCCAGATCCGGATCATAATTTTGTTTGATGTCGTGAAGAATTTTAGCGGCATAAAGGGCATACAGACCAGCAATTTTCTCACGCGAGACGGACAGCACGGCAGCAAGCCTGTCTATATCCTGCGTGGCTATATACCGGGCCGCGCTTGTCTTGACGTCGTAATCCAGTGTCTTGTCCTCTCTCCAGGAAGCGGGAATTTCCGGAGATGCGTCCATTTGGAAAAGGGGCGCCGCCGCAATGTAATAAAAAGTCCACAACTCGTTTTGGCATTGTTCCGTATTTTTGTCCTCAATCCTGCCATTCTCCTTCAATAGTTTTTTTGATCTTTTGTAAAAATCTTCCAGTCTTCCCTGGGCCAGAAGATCCTTGAGACCGCAGGCGGAATATTGCGAATGTTTAATAAAATCGGGATAAGGCGGTTTTTCCACGTTTGGATTCAGGACTGCCGGAGCGCCATGAATGAAAGAAAGGGACAACAGGCCGCAGAATAAACATGCAAGGAGGCTTTTCATAAAAATTTGGTCAGGGTTTCCGGTTTTCTCTTTGAAGTATAATATTGCATTTTGATAGCTGTGCGTTGAACGCCGCGTCCGAATTTGGTAATTTTGACGGTTACTCCTTCTTCATTGGGGGCCGACCACGTAAACAGGAAGCGCTGGTGCTGCGTAGTGATGTCCAGAAGCGGTTCAGACATGCGGCTGGTGCTGAATTTGCTGACCCATGTCCACTCCTGGGGCAGGTCCTTGCACTGGTTCATGGATTTGGGAGAGCCAATATTGTCAATAAATACATTCCGGTTATTGACATTGCTCCAAATGGGCATGGGTTTGTGCTCGCTTCCCATTTCGGGAAGGGGATCCGGAATGTTTTTTAAATGCGTTTCCAGCATTTCCACCTTGTGAAAACTCACATCCGTGGGGTGGAGAGTGATTTCAAGCTTGGCAGAGCAGCCCGTTTCCGTAGGAAAAGCCTCGAAATTCCATTCATCGTATCCTCTTTTCCCCGTGCTTGGATTTTTGGCATGCTGGGCGGTGACTTTTTGATGGCCCTCAATATCGGCTTCCGGAACAACGACTGTAAATTCTATTTCTTTAACCATGTTGTGTTCAGTCGTGGCCTGGACGACCAGTTTTCCTCCTTGAACGGAATAAGGGCTGAGCTTAAGTTTGACGGGGTTGCCCATTTCTTCATCCAGCTCTCCCAGATTTTCTCCTTTCAGAATGGTCCATTTGATCTTTTGAGCATTCCCGATGAGGGAATCTTTTCCTGTCAAAAGAAGATCGACGGATTCTCCTATGCCCAGCCTGGTCCGCTTTCTGTCGTCCGCTTCATCTCTGGGCGGTTCTTTCCCCTCTTCTCTCGCAATATGAATATCGGCTGATAATTCATCCGCCGTTGATTCGATTTGAAGGGCTCCCGTATCTTCATCCTCTGCCTGGATGGGAGGCAGTGCGGCTAATCCAATCAGATACACGGTCCATTTCAGGGAAAGGAAGGAACTGGTCATGGGATGGAAAAACTCTCTGATAAATTCCATGAAAGAGCTTTTTTTCTCCATTGTCCACAAATAATTTTTATAAAATATGGATTAATTTGCAATCTAACAATTATGTAAGGTAATTAAAAAATTGATGATAAATAAGAAATATTATAAATAGCTGTTCCTGCCGGAAATGGCTGAATAAAAGGAAATGGCCGATTTCGCTTGTTATCCCCCGGGAGGGCGGCTACCGTATCTTTGCATGATGTACCGCCTCAACACAGACCGCCTGGTACTTTTTTCCGTGCTGTTGTGGGGTCTTGTCCCTCCGGGAGTCTTTGCATGGGGCAGCAATCCGCCCACTTCCGACAATGTGAGGTGGCTGGACCAGTTCTGCTCCAGTTATGTGGAATTCCTGACCATGGGAGGGATCCTCGGAATCATCATCGGCTTTGTGTGCGCCGCTTTGATCTGGCTCGTGCACCGTCTCACCTGGACGCGGAGTGTCAAGATAGCCGTCCTGTTCCTGCTGTCCGCCGTGATTCTGATCTTGTACGGCGGCTCCTTGTCCTTTGCGCTGTTCTATTTGCCTCTCGCCCTGATCAACCCTGCTGTGTACTGTTTCAGCGTGAGCAGGGCGGAATGACCGGGAAAAGGGGCGCTTAAGGCGCCCGGTTCTTTTGGCATGCACCCTCCGGAAGAGTGGGATGGAATGGTTTTTTTTGATTGACGGTCAATGAATAGGGTGATAATTTATAATGAATAAATTGCCGCTCCCTATGAACAGACTGCTTTCCGGCATTGCCGGCGGACTCATTTCCTTTTTTTCATTCCGTCATGGCTTGCTCTATGTTGTCATGGCCTCATTGCTGCTCCCGGCAAGCTGGGCGGAGGAAAAAACGTGCATGCAGCTTACGCCGTCGGGCTGGAAGGAGAGGAAGGACAGAAAAGACGAGTATTTATTGCCGGTGCTGAAGGAAAAAACAGGAACCTTGCCCTTATTGGACGGAGGAGTATGGAAGCAGGAAGACATTGTTCCTCCCGAAGGGAGCGTGGCGTGCGGAGACAAATTTCTTCTGCCCGGGTTGAAGGGAATGCAGAATCGCTGGCTATTGATGGACCGGGAAGGAAATGAATGCGCCCATTTGGATGTGTATTTGTTTGAGTCGGAAAAGATGGCGAGAAAGGAATTTATTCTTGAGCGCGAATCGTTCTCCCAGCTGGGAGATCTTGTTGTCTGGGGGAAGGATGTGGCCGGAGAACGTGGAACCTGGTGCATGTACCGCTTATCCGGAAAAAGCGTGGACTGTCCTGAGTTTGCTGTGCGGGGAAATCTGGGAATCAATTTCTGGACGGGCGGACGGGATTTTTCCATTTCCCTGCCGGAAGTGGAACAATTGTTTGATTTGTTTCTGGACAGGAAAAATCATATTGCCGCCGGAGAGGAGCTAAACCGGGCGTTGGAAAAAAAACGGAAAAGGAGGGCGGAATATGATAGAGAAAAGAAGGAACAATACCTCATGGATGAAAAAATAGGTCCGGAGGAACGACGCCGGATGGACCCCTGGTACGGGATGCCTGAATTATGCCGGACGATTGCCGGATTTGGCAGGGAACAGGCCCCCGTGGATTTGCTGAGGCATAAGGAGGTTTTGAGTGAAGAACTTCAAATTCCGAATGTTCATGAGGGCTGCATGCACTTTGCCCTGTTTCACAGAGGGTTCGAACATGGACTCTATCTTGGCATGTTTCAAGGGTTGTGCCATGGCGCCCATGCCGTGCTGAACCCTGTCACCCCCTGGGATGATACGCTCACCAGGTCGGACTTTATAGAAATCCTGGTGGCGTATGCGCGCAGCCGGAAGGAGGCGATGGAGCTGCTGCTGAAATTGCGCTTCTACGATCCGAGGAACACGAAGCGTGATCCGCGCGACGTGGCGGCTGCCACGGTAGTGAAGCCGGGGAAGGTAGGAGATTTCGACCTGGGATGCGGTCCCGTGCTGGGTCCGGACGGGGCGTTGGTGAAAGGGAGCGAGCAATCTGCGGTGTATTTCCTGAGAGGGAATACGGCCGTCATGGTTTTGTCCACAGATCCCGGGTACTCCGTTCTGGGGATAGCCCGGAAACTGGATGCTGCGCTGGAAGGCAAAGGCGACGCTCCCGTTTCCCAATCCGACTGACCGTTTTTTATTTGTATGACACCATGCCATCATGAACGGAAAAATCGTGGGCCCGCTGTCTGTATTTTGCGGGCGCCATATCCGTTTTATGGCTCGCCTTCCGTTGCGTTCGATGCGGAAATTCAGCTTGAAGTTCTTTTCCGGTGATATGCGGAGATGGGAGAAGGCGGTCATCCATCCGTTTTATTCCGTCGCAGGGCGGAAGTTCAGGGTTGAGGTACATGATTTATCAGGGGAGGGGGCATGCCGGAACCCGGATTGTTCAGAATAGGGTGCTTTGGTGAAGTGCCAGGTGTCCGGAGAAGGCATGGGAATGCGATTTAATTTCCGTAGGACCACCCTGCCTGATGATGCCATTGCGGCAGGCGGTTGCTGCGGGGAAAAGCGCGGGATGGCCTTCTGGGGGAATTCGTTTTCCGTTTTCTTTTCCGTGAGGTCATTTGTCCCTGCCGTGGCGGATGTCCGTGGCTTCCTTCAGGAAGACGACGGCGGCGGCGATGGTTTTGGCGATGTCTCCGATGCGCTCGATGGAGCGGATGATGAAGAGCAGGTTGACGTTGAGGGAAGGTTGTCCGGCTTCCGCCGGAGTAACGAGGCCGCCCAGGGCCTTGCGGTGGGCCTTGTCCAGCTTCTTGTCGCGCTGGCGCACTTCCCGCGCCGTTTCCATGTCCTGTGTTTTCAGGCTTTCCACAGCGTCCCGGAATTCGGAGACGGCCATGTTCAGCAGGGGGAGGACGATGTCCGGGGCAAGGGATTCCTGCCGCTTGATGGAAGCTTTGGCATGCCGGGCGATGTCGGCGACTTCCTCCGCGCATTCGCGGAGCTTGTCCGTACAGCGGGAGAGGGAGAGGACCAGGCGCAGGTCGGAGCCGAGGGGGTGGAACTGGATGAGGACGGCGGAGCAGAGGGAAAGAATCTGGCGCGTTTCTTCATCCAGCAGTTCATCGTCCGCAATGATGCCGTTGGCTCCGTTCATGTCCGCGTTCGAGATGACATGTTCCAGTACGGCCATGTGTTCCAGCAGGCTTTCGCAGACGCAGTTGACGCGGGTCTGGATGTTGTTCAGGGCCAGATCGTAGTGAGGGAGGATGTGGTTGCCGGGAGGTGTCATGAGGTGAATGGCTTGGAAGTTGGGCTTTTTAGCTGAAACGGCCCGTGATGTAGGCTTCCGTTTCCTTTTCTCCGGGATTGGTGAAGATTTGGGATGTTTGCCCGTATTCGACGAGGCGGCCCATGTACATGAAGGCGGTGTTGTCCGCGATGCGGGTGGCCTGCTGCATGTTGTGGGTGACGATGACGATGGTGAGGTCTTTTTTCAGGTCTTCCATCAAGTCTTCGATTTTCAGCGTAGCGATGGGGTCCAGCGCGGCGCAGGGTTCGTCCATCAGCAGGATCTGCGGACGGTTGGCAATGGCGCGCGCGATGCACAGGCGCTGTTGCTGGCCGCCGGAAAGGCCGTAGGCGCTTTCATGCAGCTTGTCCTTCACTTCGTCCCACAGGGCGGTTCCTTTCAGGCTGCGCTCCACTGTTTCATCCAGTTCCGCGCGGCTGTTGCGGCCCGCCACGCGGAGGGGGAAGACGATGTTTTCATAAATGCTTTTGGGGAACGGGTTGTATTTCTGGAAGACCATGCCCACCCGCTTGCGCAGGGAGATGACTTCCACGCGCGGGTCGTACAGGCTGGTGCCGTCTATGCGGATGTCTCCTTCATGGCGCACTTCCGGGATCAGGTCGTTCATGCGGTTGATGTTGCGGAGCAGGGTGGATTTCCCGCAGCCGGAGGGGCCGATAAGGGCCGTCACCTTGTTGGATTCAAAGGTCATGCCGATGTTGAAGAGAACCTGCTTGTCTCCGTAATGGAAGCAGAAGTCCTCTACCTCGATGATGGGATCGTCGTCTGCGGCGGATGGTTCAGTCATGGGAGGTGGAAATAAGGGGTGGAATGCGGCGTTTCCGCGTCAGAAACTGGACGCTGCGTATTTCTTGCGCAGGCGGTTGCGGATGAGGATGGCCGTGAGGTTCATGACCACCACGAGCAGGATGAGCAGCAGGGTGGTGGCGAAGACCATGGGCTGCGCGGCGTCCGAGTCCGGGGACTGGAAGCCCACGTCGTAGATATGGAAGCCCAGGTGCATGAATTTGCGTTCCAGATGGATGAAGGGCCCTTCTCCGTCAATGGGCAGGGACGGGGCCAGCTTGACCACGCCCGTGACCATCAGGGGGGCCACTTCCCCCGCACCGCGGGCCATCGCCAGGATCAGCCCGGTCATGACGCCCGGCAGGGCGCTGGGAAGAATGATGCGCTTGATCATCTGCCATTTGGAGGCCCCGCAGGCCAGGGCCGCCTCCCGCAGGCCGCGCGGCACGGCGGAAAGCGCTTCCTCCGTGGAGACGATCACGACGGGCAGCGTCATCAGGGCCAGCGTGAGGGAGGCCCACAGGATGCCGGAGGTGCCGAAGGTGGGCGTGTTGTCCACGGCCAGTTTTTTCCAGTAGAAGAGTTCATCAATCGTGCCGCCCAGGTAGTACACGAAGAAGCCCAGGCCGAAGACGCCGAAAACGATGGAGGGCACGCCCGCCAGATTGTTCACGCAGATGCGGACGGCCTGCACCAGCGTTCCCTGCCTGGCGTATTCTCTCAGGTAGATGGCGCCGATGACGCCTACCGGGGTGACCAGGGCGCTCATGAGCAGGGTCATGATGAAGGTGCCGAAGATGGCGGGGAAAATGCCGCCTTCCGTGTTGGCCTCCCGCGGATCATCCACAATGAAGTGGTACAGGTTGTGGAGAAAGACGCCGCATTTGCCGAAGAAGCCCAGGTCGTTTGAAAAGTAGCCGTATACGACCTTGTCCAAGCTGATTTCCTTCTTTTCTCCGTCTCCCAGGGAATAGACGAGCGTGTCGCGGCCCTGCTGCGCCCGGAGTTTGCCCGCTTCCGCCGTGTATTGTTCGTATTCGGCATTGAGCCGGGCTACTTTTTCATTGAGTTTGGCCAGTTCTTCCACAGGGTTGTCCACATCCCTGACGACGGGATTCTGTTTGAGCGCGGCGGTCTTGGTTCCGTTTTCCTCCCGGATGTCGTAGGAACGTTCAATGGCCTTGATGTCCAGCCGCGCATCCGCCAGCCTAGTGTTGACGGTTCCTATTTTTCCGGTATCTATGGCCTTTATTTCCTCCCTCAGTTCCGTTTCATGGTCCAGCGCGCGGCGGAAGGCTTGCACGAATTCGGGGGATGAGGCCGGAATGGTTTCTCCGGAGGCCAGCTTGAGTTCCAGCGGCTTCACCAGGGCCTTTCCCCCTTCCATGCGTTCCAGGCAGAGAAGCCCCTGGGGCGTGGAGGAGGCGGAGATGTTGTGCACGTCCACATAACGGTAGGATTGCCCGTAGGTTTCCTTGCTGCCGGTGAAGAGCTGGTATTCCCGGATGTCCTTGGCGGTAGAGCCGGGCTGCGTGGGGTCCGCCGGAACGTGGCGTGTCTGGTCCTTGGTGATGCTGGCGTACAGGGTGGCCGGTTTTTCCCCTTCCGTGGCGGAGGACACGGTCAGTTCATGGATTGTCTTGGGCCAGAAGGCCTCCATGCCGTTGACAAGGATGATGCCCAGCAGGCCGAAGATCATGATGAGGCCCACAGAGATGCCTATGGAGGTGATCCAGATGTTGGCTTCTCCCAGGGGGCGTCCGGGAGCGGAGGGAAGAGTGAAATCCGGTTTCATGGAAGAGGAAGGTTGGAAAGAGAAGGAGAGAGGGTCAGACGACGTTGAAGCGTTTGCGGAGGCGCTGGCGCACGATTTCCGCCAGCGTGTTCAGGATGAACGTCATGGAGAACAGGATGAGGCCGCCGAGGAAAAGGACGCGGTAGTGGGTGGAGTCCTGCGCCGCCTCCGGCAGCTCCGTGGCGATATTGGCGGAGAGGGTGCGCATGCCGTTGAAGATGTTCCAGTCCATGATGGGGGTGTTGCCCGTGGCCATCAGAACGATCATGGTTTCCCCCACGGCGCGCCCCAGCCCGATCATCAGGGCGGAGAAGATGCCTGCGGAGGCTATGGGGAGAACGACCGTCCGGACTACTTGCCAGCGGCTGGCGCCCAGCGCTTCGGACGCGGCGATGAGGGAGGGGGGAACGTTGCTCAGGGCGTCCTCGGAAATGGTGAAGATGACGGGAATGACCGCAAAGCCCATGATGAACCCGACGACGAGGGAGTTGCGCTGTTCATAGGGCATGCCGAATCCGTTGCGCCACAGGTCAGCAAAGCTGGCCGCCTGGAAGTCTCCCGCCCCCCACAGGCTCATGATGCCGCGGGTGAGGCTGATAAAGGGCTGTTCCAGCCAGTAACCCAGGTATTCCCAGCAGAACCAGGTGCAGAGAAGAATGACGGGCGTCATGACGATGTATTCCAGGCCGTTGTTGAATTTGTTCCTCCATGCCGCCGGACGTGTGGTCCAGAACCAGGCGAGAAGGGCGGCCAGGGACGGAATGAGGATGGCCATGCAGACCAGCGCCGGCACCTTGTCCTCCATTCTGGGAGCCAGGTAAAGCGCCCCGAAGAAGCCCAGCACCACGGATGGCAGGGAGGCCATGATTTCCATCACGGGCTTCACCACCCTTTTGACGGAGGGCGGCATGAAGTGGGCCGTGTAAACGGCTGCCATGACCGCCACGGGTACGGCGAAGACGAGGGCGTACAGAGTGCCTTTCAGCGTGCCGAAGACCAGGGGCATCAGGGAGAGCTTGGATTCATAGTCGTCCGTGCCTCCTACGGATTGCCACAGCCATTTGGGGGAGTCATACCCTTCGTACCAGATTTTGCCGATCAGAGCTTTGGAGCCGGCTTCCGGATGCCTGTCCTTGATGGAAAAGAAGTGGACGCGGCCTTGTCCGTCCGTGGCCAGCATGGAGTTGAATTCCGCGTTGGCCGCCAGTTGAACCGGGGAAAAATTCAGTCGGTCGCTTTCCCAGCGGATGTCCGCCGTGGTGCCGTAGCACAGGCGTACGGCGTGCGGCGAGGAGACGAGGAAGGAGCGGTTGATGCCGGAGGCGGCGTAATGCTGCACGGGACCGTTCAAGGGAGGAAACTTCTTGGTTTCTCCAAAGAGGCGCAGAGCAGTGCCGTTTGCCTGCGGGTGGGGGTACAGGCTGAAGATTTTCAGACTACCCCTGTTGCCGCCCAGTACCAGGGACATGTCCCCGAAGAGCCAGTTGACGGTGGTCATCCTTTCTCCGCCTCCCAGGGGGGACGGGATGGTCTGGCGCTTTTCCCAGGTTTCCGAGTCTTCGTTGTAGGCGAAGTAGAGGAGCTTGTCCGTATCCGTGGCGATGATGAGGCTGTCTCCCGAATTGCCGGGGAGCATGGCGACGGGCCTGCCGTCCAGGCACTCCGTCAGGTCGTGGAATCCGGAGGGGACAAATTCCCCTTCATGGAGAAGGGACCGGGATTCTTCCAGTGTCATCAGCAGGAGGCGCGGCCCCTGGTCCGTTTCATTGATTGTGGAAAAAATTTTCCGTTCTCCCGCGTCTGCATAAGCCACGCCGGATATTCTGCCCGGAACCTCGCCGTTTTCCGTCATGGGATGGAGCGGGCTGATTTCCGTTCCTGCGTTTCCGGGGCCGTGGGCGTTCGTCCGGCCGTGGATATTAAGACCGGAGTGAACGGAAATGATGCCTACCTTGCCGGATTTCGTGGCGACAGGATAGGCTGACAGGAATGAATTGTAGGAGTGGGCGCAGACGGTTTCATTGTCCGGCAGCGCAACGGGCATGGGGTTCAGACTGCCGGAATCCTTGTCCAGAAAGAAAACGTTCCTGCCGTTGTTGTAAACGAAGGGCTGCGTGCCGGAGGGGTCCAGTCCCCACGTTCCCGTGGCCTGGGGTGCGGGAGCGAGGCTCTGCCCTTCCTTTACGTCTGCGCCTTGAAAGAGGGGGATGGTAACGGCCAAAAGGAAAAAGAGGATGCCGAAAACGGCGACGATGACGGTAAAACCTCCGCCGATGATGGTCTTGGTCATGATGCGGTCAAACCACAGTGTGGTTTTCGCCACCTGAAAGCGTTCGGGAACGGGTTTGGGCTTTCTGGCAGGGGCCGGGGAAGGGGAAGATATGCTCATGACGGTAGGCGAACGGCGAGAGTGTGGAGCAGGGCCTGGACTGGCGGCCCGCAGCCCTGCTCCGGCAGGCGTTTGTTCAGGGGGATTGTTTATTCAAGGCTCTTGAGGATGTCCGCACTGACTTTGGCGGGGATGGGATAGTATCCGTCCTTGGTCACGATTTCCTGTCCGTCCTTGGAGACGATGAACTTGATAAATTCTCTGGTCAGCGTGTCCAGGGGCTCGCCGGGCTTCTTGTTGACGTAAATCAGCAGGTAACGGGAGAGAGGATATTTGCCGTTGATGCAGTTGTCGTAAGACGGTTGAACCGCTGCCTGGCCGCTCTTTTCAGCGATGGAGAGGGTCTTGACGCCGGAGGTGACATATCCGATGCCGGAGTAGCCGATGCCCTGCACGTCAGAGCTGATGCCCTGCACCACAGCGGAGGAGCCGGGCTGTTCCTTCACGGAGTTTTTATAGTCTCCCTTCTTGAGGGCGATTTCCTTCACGAATCCGTTGGTGCCGGAGGCGCTGTTACGGCCGTAGATGGAAATAGCCTTGCCTTTCATGGAGGGAACGCCTGCACTGCCCCAGTCGGTAATGTTGGAACCGCCACGCTTGAAGGTGGAGGAGAAGATGGAGTCGATCTGCGTCAGGGAAAGAGACTGGATGGGATTGTTCTTGTTGACGAAGAAGGCTACGGCGTCCAGGGCTACCTTGATTTCCGTCGGCTTGTAGCCATACTTGGCTTCAAAAGCCGCGATTTCTTCCCGCTTCATGGCGCGGCTCATGGGGGCCAGCTGTGCGGTGCCTGCCGTCAGGGCGGGCGGAGCCGTGGAGGAACCTTTTCCTTCAACGCCGATCTTGACGCTGGGGTACTTCTTGCTGAATCCTTCCGCCCAAAGGGTCATCAGGTTGTTCAGTGTATCGGAACCGACGGCGCTCAGATTACCGGAAACGCCGCTGGTGGGCACATACGGCTTGATGCTGGTGTCAACGGTTACTTGATCGGCTGCCATGCCCAGGGGGCTGAGTGCGGCTGCGATTGTCAGGATTTTGGCGACAAATTTCATGGCGTCTTTTCTGTTGTGTTGCGTCTCCCTCCGGGGCGGTGTTCGGTACCGCTGGCGGCGGGCGACGTGGATGTGATATCCTTTCCACCCCCCTGTGTGGAAGTGAATCCCGGTTAAGAAATCGTCACAATCTGCGGCGGTCCGCAGATAAAAAGCCGCCGCGTTCCGGGAAAAGGAAGGCGGCGGCTGTCAATGATTGCCGAATGCTGAAAGAAAAGGGCGGTAGGAAAAGGGGAGGGATTCCCGGACAGGAAGCCCTTCAACCCATTTTTTACTTCTTTATCACACCTCTTCAGGTGAGAGCCATCGGAAGGAAACAATGTTGAAGCGTCGGCCAAAAGCCTTGTTCACCGCACTCAAATCCGTCGTTTCCAGCGCCCCGGTCTTCATGTTCACCTTCGTTGCCGCCGTCTCGGGACTGTTCACAGGGTCCACGTAGTTGATGCCACGCTGCACCACCGCCTCGCACCACGCACGGGAAAGCACCACTCCCTCCCGGCTCGTCACTTCCCCGTAGGCGCGGATTGTAAACGTGTCGTCGCGCGTCGTCAGGATGTTGCCCAGCACCGCAAGCACGTCCGACTGGATCAGGTAGCCGGGAGCCGCCGTGAAGACCGACCCCTTGGCCGCATCCGCGTTCGGATAACCCGCCTTGGGTGTGATGACCATGTCCGTGAGTTCGTCAAAGGTGCTGTTGATTGAGCTTTCGTCAATGGCCGCCTGAAGCGCCCCCTTCACCCCCATCTCTCCGCTCTGCAGGCGGCGGTTGATGAAGTCGGACATGTTCAGGAAGGGGCCCCTCTTCTTGACTTCCTTGACCATGTTGTCGGCCAGTGCGCGGATCTGCGTGTCGCTGAGCGTGCGCAGGTCCGACCAGGCCATGGCCTCCCCGTCGGGGATGCCGTTGGTGATGCCAATGGAGCCGTAGTCGTCCACGTGGGACTTGTTGCTGCTGGCCACCCCGAAGCGGGAGAAATTGGCCTGGTTGCCGCTCAGCACCGAGGGCCTGCCGTTGGAAGAGTAGAGGAGCTTGCGGTTCTTGAGGCCCATGAGCATGGCCTCCCAGGCTCTCCGGGAGGTGGAGTTGACGTTGAAGCCCCCGGCGATGGGCAGGTACTTGGCGGAGAGCTTGTAGCCCTCGTCGGTTTTGGCCAGCTCGTCGATGACCGCTTCGGCGGGCTTGCCCTGAAGGTCCGGGGAGAGGCGCCTGTTGGCAATGCCTGCGGCCTTGTTGGAGGAAGTGTCCGTGGAGAAGGCCTCCTTGAGGACGGCCTTGAGGTCCTCTTTGGCGGAGCCGCCGATGCTGCGGGGCCGCGCGGCCAGGGATGAGGTGAACCAGGAGTCCCAGAGGGCGTCGTTGATCATCAGTCCGTGGTCCCAGAAGTCTCCCAGGGAGGCGTCGCCCATGATTTCATTGTGGGAGAATACCTTGTCGGCAGGCAGCATGGGGTCGGCAAAGGAGTTTCCGATGCCCACGCCCGGAACGCCTGACTGGTAGGCGAAGCGCTTGGCGATGGCAGCCCTGGAATCGGTCTTGTACCATCCGGGAGTAAGCCTGAATCCTGCGAATCCGGCGAGGCTGGAGGGCTGCTGGAATGGGAGTTCGGCGGCCACAATCTTGTTGACCTGTTCGGCGCCGGGTCCGCCGAAGGGGGAGAGTCGGGTGCCGTCGTTGGAGAGGATGTTGGAGATGGTGATCTGGAAGAAGTCGCTGTTGGATTGCTTGACCTCGAACTGGTAGGGGCTGTATGAGCGTCCGAGTTCGGATGCGGTGGGCATCTGGCCGCCCCAGAAGAGGGGGCTGGAGTGCTGCCAAGTCTTGGCGCGGTAGTCCTTGCCTTCCGGGTAGGCGCCTACGACGGGAGTCTTGCCCCATTTGGCGGAGACTCCATAATAGGCGATGAAGTAGGGATACGGTCCTCCGGATTCCGGTTCTGCGAATTTGCCCCGCTTGGAATCGTTTTCATTGGAGTCTCCGCTGGTATTGTTGGTCCATCCGGTCGTCGGAATCCTTGTGGCCTGGATGATTTGTTCTTCAAATCCCCAGTTCAGGTTGAGCATGGCAGGGGAGATTTTAGCGAAAACTTCCGGATCGGTTGTGGAGGAGCCGGAGAGCGTCGTAGGCTTCCCTATCTGGCCGGGGTTCATGAGCCCGGCGCCCATGACAAACGTGCGCAGCTTTTTGGATGCCGAGGAAAACTCGTCCGTATACTTATGGCACAGAACATGGTCGGGAGGAGTGCCCCATGATTTGTTGCCATTGTTGCCCACCAGTTCATCATCCGTTTCCGCAAACCGGGCCCAGAACGTATATTTGGTAGGCGTGTCGAATTCGGTGTTTTCAAAATACTGGTACTGGAGTCCCGTATAAATGTTGACGCCGTAGGAAGCCATCTCGCTCAGGTCCTGCGGCCAGCCTTCCCGAAGGGCGAAGTTGTCCGTCCGGATGTCATTCCCGTTGATTTTGGATTTGTAAACGGCTCCTTGCTGGATTTTGTCGGTACGCGTGGTGGAGGGAAGGGCAAAGACGACGATTTCCCCGGCCTTGAGGATGGATACGTCCCCCTTGTTTACCTCTCCGGTGCTGTCGTTCAGGCGTGCCGACTTTCTGTAGGAAGCGCCGAAGTCGGCAATCTGGCGGTCATTTACGGCGCCATAGGAACCCTGGGTGTAAGGAGTCAGCGGATGTTCCGTATATCTTCTCAAGTCGGAAAGAGGCTGGCTGCTTCCGTTGACATTGTCCGCAAACAGCATGGGCATGAAACGGTGTTCCCCGAAGTAGGAACCCCACGGGGAGCCGGACGCCCCTTCCATTTTCATGTCCACATTGTACGGGTTCCACCAGACAAAGACGGGGATGACGGAGACGGACGTGTTGATCCAGCCGCCGTTCTGGGCCTGGAAATCGTTCTTTGTCAGATAGGTCCCAATGAAATTGTAGTAACGCAGCAGGATGGGATGGCGCATGTAGGTGTAGCGGTTGTCCATCATTCCCATGTTGGCGGAAGCGTCCGCGGCTACCAGCGTGCTGGGCGTCTGTCCATTCCATTCCAGCGCGGCGGAGGCATCCTGGCCGTCCCTTTTGGTTGAAGAGTCCCACACATTGGCCCACAGGTGGAGCTGGTTCCAGGAGCCTATCGGCCGGTTCTGTTCCGTCGGAGTTCCGTCCTCCGTGGCGTAGGGACGCAGGCCGATGTCCGCCGTGTCTCCACGGAATTCCTCAGGCAGTTTTTCCTGGGACAGCATAATATTCAAGTCCTTCTTCAAACCGCCGAATTTGGAATCCGTCTGGAGGCTGGAAGAAACCAGGGTGATGTCATGGTAAAGCTCTCCCAGGTCTTTCAGGCGGCCGTTTTTGCTGTTGGCAAGAAGCGTGTCACGGGAGATCAATTTTCTGGCTGCAGATGAATCGTCGCTGGAGCTTTCCGACATTAATGAGGCAATATTGAGGGTGTCCAGATCCGGGCCGGGGGTATCCCAGGTGGAGCGCAAAACGGTCAGCGTGTCGGTGCTTTCCTGGGAGGCATGGGGCATCAGGTTGATGCGCGCCTTCTGGTTTTCCGGCGTAATCCACCAGGCAATGTACTTGCGCGTGTTGGCATTCTTTTTCAGCCCCGTATTCCTGGAAAAATCATCCACGCGCACCAGCCGGGCGTAGATTTCCTTTTTGTCCTGGTTGCGGGCTCCCACCGGAGTTCCTGCGGTGCCGGGGCCCAGCAGGCAGACACTGCGGAAATTGCGGTTGGAACGGGTCCTTTGGCCCAGAAGGTTTTTTCCGGCTTCCAGGGTGCTGAGCCTGCGCAGGTCGGGATCGGAAATCAGCCAGCGGCGGAACATGGAGCTTCTGCCGGTATCGTAAGTGGAAGCGATGCTCATGCCTGAGGAATTATTCCTGTTGAGCCAGGTGTCCCAGCTGTTCCAGGCGCCCAGGATGTAGGGGGAGCTTCCTTCGCTGGTGCCGGAAGAGAGAATGCCGGAGTTGGCGGAAACGCGCTGGTCGGGTCCCAGCTCGCACTGGAGCTGTCCCAGGGATACTTCCAGGGAGAATCTGGCCAGGGACTTGGCCTCAGCGGCCGCCAGTTGTTTCTCGGAGATGCGCACCTGGGAGGATGCGATGGTGAGGAGGCCTACGCTCAAGAGGGCCAGGAGCATCATCAGGGTGATGGTTGCAATGAGCGCGAAACCCTTGCTGACGTGCCTGGCAGAACGTTTTGTAAAAGTTTTTGTGTTCATGGATAGTAGACGGAAGATTGGAAAACACTCAGGAGAAATTTGCCATGTGCAGTTTCTGGCAGCTTCCCTGTTTCTATTAGTCTAGAGGCGCCATAGGGGGAAACAAGGAATAACCCTATCTCTGCTGAAAAGACCAAGTAATTTATTTTTAACATGTTGCGACGGTTTGTTCTGTTGATTGAAAACCAACGGATTTCTAATACGGTGAACGTCGCGGGAATAGGGCAAGAAGGCCAGGTTAAGAAATCGTCACCATTCCTGAATGGTCATTGTGGCGGAGATTTGCGATATCATGGGGGCAGCGGTGATGAGCCGCGCCATGGTCAGAGATATGAGCCTACCGCCTGCAATACCCGATCAAACCGCCGTGGAGGTGGATTCCCTGGATTTCTGCTACGGCAGCAAACAGTCGCTTTTTAACGTCAACATGTTGATTCCAAAGAACCGTGTCACGGCGTTTATCGGGCCGTCCGGCTGCGGAAAATCCACACTGTTGCGCTGCATTAACCGGATGAATGACCGCATTCCGGAGGCCCGCGTCACTAGGGGGGCCATCCGCATTGACGGAGTGGATGTAACTTCCCCAACGCTGGATCCCATCCGCCTGCGCCGGGAAGTGGGCATGGTTTTCCAGAAGTCCAATCCCTTTCCCATGAGCATTTACGAGAACGTTTCCTACGGCCTGAAGCTGGCGGGAGTGAAGAACAGGGCCGTTCTGGATGAAGCCGTGGAAGAGAGCCTGAACCATGCCGCCCTGTGGGACGAAGTGAAGGACAGGCTCCATACTCCCGCCAACGGACTTTCCGGCGGCCAGCAGCAGCGCCTCTGCATCGCCCGCTCCATCGCCGTCAAGCCGCGTATTTTGCTGATGGATGAGCCTTGTTCCGCCCTGGACCCCATCGCCACGGTGCGCGTGGAGGAGCTGATGCACCGCCTCAAGGAGAAATTCACCATCGTCGTGGTGACGCACAATATGCAGCAGGCCACTCGCGTTTCCGACCTGACCGGTTTTTTCATGCTGGGAAGACTGGTGGAGTTTGATTCCACGGAGAAGATTTTTTCCCGCCCGTCCATGAAGGAGACGGAAGATTATATTACGGGAAGATTCAGTTAACAAATAAAAGACGATTTATGATTCCATCAACATGTTCATGCAGGGCCGGTTGCCGCCGTTTGTCCGGAGTTTCCTGTTCCGCCCGGCGTTTTGCCGCTTCTACGAGGAAGACCGGCGGCCTGCGCAGGCTGCATATTTTTTACCATGCCTCCAGGGCGGCTTCTTCCGATCATCAAACCAACATTTCCGTCCATGAATCACGACGCCCACACCCTGCGGGAATTTGATGCCGCCCTCACTTCCCTGAACACGCATTTGCTGCAAATGGCTTACAAGGCGCAGAACGCCCTGGACCTGGCTGTTTCCGGGCTGCTCCAGCAGGACGAGGATTCCGCCAACCAGGCCATTGCCGATGACGAGGAACTGGACGAACTGGAAATGGCCATGGACCGGGAAGGCCTGCATCTCCTGGCGTTTTTCAGTCCTGTAGCGTCCGACTTGAGGTTGGTGCTGGCTTCCATCCGCCTGTCCGCCATTTATGAACGCATGGGGGACGAGTCCGTCACCATCGCCAAGAGGGCCAACAAGCTGAATAAAAGGCCCCGCCTCCAGGAAGCCGGATTGGTGGAACCCGTGTACCGGGAGCTGGCCGAACAGTTCAGGGCCGTCAACAAGGCCGTTTCTTCATGGGATGCCCCGGTCCTGGCTTCCCTGGCGCCGGGACTGGCGTCCCTGGCGGAGAAAACCGGGACCTTGACGGAAACATTCGCCCGTCTGCCGGAACATTACCGGGACAATCTTTCATCCGTGGCGGATTTGATATTCATTGGCCGTTCGCTGGAACGCATCGCGGAAGGATTGCAGAAAGTGGCTGCGGAAGCTCTTTACGGAGTCGGGCCTCAGCAGCCCTGAACGGAGGGGCCGCCGGCGTTCGGACAAATGCTTGCCTGTTTCGTGATTTTTGTATAAGACATGGAACATGAAAGGACAACGGAAGGATGTCTTTTGCAACCTGGCCGGATGGCCCTGGGGGCTCCTGCTGGTGATGGCCGCTTGCGCCCTGCCTGATTTATTGAAAGTTATCCGCGTTTACCGGGGATTGGAGGAGATATTGTGGCCGAATCTATTATGGGCGGCATCCGTACTGTTGATAGGCGCTCTTTGTTTTTTCTCCATGCGGCGGTTTCAGGCAAGAGTGGGCGAGAGCGGGATAACCGTGACCCGCTTTTTACGGCCTCCCCTGTTTATGGATTGGCGTTGCGTCAGACACGCCTCCTGCGGCAGGATAGGTGCGAACGAATGGCTGGTGTTGAAATCGAATGATAAGATGGTGAAGATCGGAAGGATGGAACTGGGGAAAGGCAGGTATGATTTATTGTGCGGAATGGTGAAGGAAAAGTTGCGGCAATTTCATCAGGGAGCCCTGCGTGAAGATGGGGAATTTCTGCCTCTGGATAGTCGGAAATTGATGCGGAGGAATATCTTGTATATGATTCCCGTTGCTCTTTGCTGCGGTTGGATCGGAGGAAGCCGCCCCTCCGGCGCTGATATGCCCGGACGCGAGGATATGGGGTTAATCCTGTATTGCGGCATCCGGCATGAACGGAATGTGGAAAAAGCCCGCAATTATCTGGACGGGAACACCATTGAATTTCTGGAACGGGCTTTAAAACATCCGGACCTGGTCAAACCGTATGACCGCATTCATGACGGGGATTTCTTTTCTTGCCCGGAACGGTATGGCCGGGACGCCTATCTGATAGGCAGCCTGAAAGCGGGGGGCCTGCTGAAAGACGTTCCAGGAACGGCTGAAGACTGGCTGAACAAGGGAGTGTTTTACCGTCCGGCCCATGCCATTCTGCGGCGGCTGGAACGGTAGCCGTCCTGGCCTCATCCATGTGCGGCAGGCGCATTATGCAACGATTGTGTGACGGCAGGCCGGATGAGGAATCCGCCTTTTTATCTGATTGTCCAGGAAATGTTGCGCGTGACGGATTGACCGGGGCGCAGAAGAACGCTGGGGAAGTGGGGAACGTTGACGGCATTCGGGAAGCCCTGGGCTTCCAGAGCAATCCCCTGGCGCGCCTTGGGAAGGTATTCCCCCGTGTAAACCTGGAGTCCCGGGGCGTCCGTCGCCACGATCAGGCGGTGACCTGAAGAAGGATCAAGGAGGATGGCCGCAATCTTGTCGCCTGGTTCGGAATCCAGCACGTAATTATGGTCCAGTCCGGCGGCGGTGTCCGGATGGGCGGCGGAGTTGCGTTCCCCAAGCAGAGCCGCCCTGCGCAGGTCAAAGTCCGTGCCTTCCACGGGCAGGATGCGGCCGTCCGGGATGTTGGTGTCATCCGCGGGGGTGTAGGCGGAGGCCCGGACTTCCAGCGTCATGGAGTTGATGTCGGGTTTTCCGGAAAGGTTCCAGTAGGCGTGGTTGGTGAGGTTGACGATGGTGGCTGCGTCCGAGTACGCCTCCATGCGCAGGTGGAGTGTTTCCTCCATGAGCGTGTAGGTGGCTACTACTTCAAGATTGCCGGGGTAGTTTTCCTCCCCATCCGGTGAATGGAGTGTCAGCACCAGCGTGCTGCGTGCGGCTTCCTGAACCTGCCATATTTTGCTGTCAAACCCCTGGAGGCCGCCGTGCAGGTGGTTGGGGCCGTTGTTGACGGCTACGGAATGGGCGTCACCGTCAATGGAAAACCTGCCTTTTGCGATGCGGTTTGCGACCCGGCCGCAAATCGCACCGCAATAACAGGTGTCTTTCAGCATGTCTTCAAAGCTTTTGGGACCTACGATCATATCCATGCCGTCCTTGACGACGGAGATGATGCGCCCCCCATAGTTGCTGATCCGCACTGTCATCCTGTCGGAGGACAGTTCAAAGATTTCAACAGGAGCGCCGCCGGGTAAGGTGCCAAAGATCATGCCGGAAATATTGCTGGATAACTGGATAGTCTCTTAGTAGGCCAGAACGCGGGAGCCGGCGTTGCCGATGATGACGCGAACCTGCTGTCCGACATAGATCGGGTTGTTTTTGCCGACAGGCTGGACGACGGTATAGTTCCGGGTGCCGTTTCTCGTCTGGTTCAGGCGCACGGTGATGCGCTGTCCGGTCGTGTTGTTCACGGCCTTGTCAATCTGGTTGCCGGCAATGGCGCCGATGATGGCACCCCCTGCCGCCGTAGCGTACTTGGCGTTGCCGCCGCCGAACATGGCTCCGGTGAGACCGCCTGCCACCGCACCCACGCCGGTGCCGGCATTGGCGTTATTGGCCTGGATCTTGACGGTTTCCACGCTGGTGACCGTACCGTAATAGGTTTCCTGGACACCGCCGATTTCATTCATGTTGTAGGTGTTCGGGGAGCCGAAATTGGTGCAGGAGGTAACGGACAGCGCAATGGCTGCGCAGCCGATGGTGAGGATGGAGGTGGCTTTCATGATGTTCTTATAAAATGGGTTGAAGGTTGAAATCAAGTATTTTAATGGTCACCGGGAAGAGTCTGTTTACTCCGTCCGGCGGAGAAAACCCCTGCCGGAAATATTCCGGCAAGGGTTCATGTTCATGAGGATGGTTCCCGTTGGGCTCAAGCCTTGGGCGCTTCTTCCTTTTTGGAGCAATCGCAGGGCTTTTCGCCTTTGCTGCAGGGCTTGTCACATTTCTGGCCGCACTTGCCGTCCTTGTCGCACGTGGCGTCCTTGGTGCATTTTTTGTCTTTGCCGCAGCACTTCTGGGCGGCGGGAGCGGAGGAATCCGCCGGGGCGGCTTCCTGGGCGTAGCCGTTGAAGCTGAATGCGAAGGCAAAGGCTGCTACAGCGAGGATTTTCTTCATATGATTTATTGTCTGTGTTGTTGGTTTAATCAATGAAACGGCGCGTTTCACACCGTTCTACGTCTTCATAGAGTTGCAGACTTTAAGATTTGTTCAAAAAAATATGGTTGGAACATGTTTTTTACGGGGTGTTTCTGTATTCATTTGTTCTGTGGGCGGGATGAAGAAGTCTGACAGTGCGGGAGTGCGGACGGAGCGGCGGCTTGCACAGCCCCTTTTCTTGGGGCAGAGTGAAAAATATGAGTTCAGTTAAGGAACCTGTGATGCACCGTTTTGGGAACGGTTTGACGGTTTTGATCAAGGAGGACAAGTCCCATCCCGTGGTATCCCTTCAATATTGGGTGGGCACGGGCTCCATGAACGAGGGGCATTTGCAGGGCAGCGGGATTTCCCATTTGCTGGAGCATCTGGTGTTCAAGGGGACGGAGAATTACTCCGGGCAGGATCTGGCCCGCAAGGTGCAGGAACGGGGAGGCCATTGGAATGCCTATACGAGCGTCAACCGCACCGTTTTCTATATAGACGGTCCGGCGGAGTCCTGGCAGGTTTTCCTGAATCTGCTGACGGAGCTGGTATTTTCCCCCACTTTCCCGGAAGGGGAGCTGGAACGGGAGAAGGAAGTGGTGCGCCGGGAAATGGCCATGTACGCGGATGAACCGGATTCCGTGGCCTACCAGCTTTTAATGCAGACGCTGTATCTGAAACATCCCCGCCGCTGGCCCGTGCTCGGTGAACCGGAGGTGTTCGACACCCTGACCAGGGAGGACGTGCTGGAGTATCACGCCTCACGCTATGTTCCGAACAACGTGGTGCTTTCAATCGCCGGGGATGTGGATGCCAGGGAGGTTTTGTCCCACCTGGAACTGCTGGTGGAGGATTTGAAAGCGCGGCCTCTGAACCGGGAGCCGTTGCCGCACGAGCCCCACCAGTTCGGTTCCCGGACGGTGCGGAAGGAGTTTGCGGTACCTTATTCCAAATTAAGCCTGGCGTGGCGTCTGCCCTGTTCCGCGCATCCGGATACGCCGGCGCTGTCTGCCCTGGCCAGCATTTTGGGCGGCGGCCGTTCCGCGCGGTTTTATGAGAAATTCCATGACCGGCTGGGGATGGTATACAGCATTGAAGTGCATTCCAACCAGTCCGAGTCCGATGAAGGAGCGTTCACCATTACCATGGACGTGGACCGTGCCCAGCGGGACAAGGTGCGGGACCTCATTCTCCAGGAACTCCGGAATCTGGAACGGGAAGATTTCACGGAAGACCTCAAGAGAGTCTGCAAGCAGACGAGAGTGAGCCGTTTGCGCCGCAAAAGCTCGGCTTCCGGCATGGCCTCGGAAATGGGGGCGGACTGGTTCGGCGCGCGCAACTTGAACTTGTCCTCCGAATGGCAGGAGGCCATTGAACGCGTGACTTCGGAAGACCTGCACCGGGTGTGCGCCGGATGGCTGTCCTCCCCGAATGTGACGGAAGTCAGCCTGGACCCGCTGGGCAGCAATGCGGAGGAGGTTCCTGCCGGCAGTGAGGAAACGGATGCCGTTCTGAGCGAGCTTGTGCTTCCCAACGGTTTGAAAGTGGTTGTCCGGGAAGACCACCGGCTGCCGCTGGCCTATGCCTGCCTGGTGTTCAAGGCCGGATGCCCTGCGGAGAATGAGCGGAACGCGGGCGTGACGGATTTGATGTCGGAATGCCTTCTTAAGGGTACTACCACCCGCTCCGCGGCGGACATTGCCCGGTTTTTGGAAGACATCGGCGGCGCGATCAACACCTCTACAGGCAACAATTCCCTGAGCGTGGGCTGCCAGACGCTGGCGGAAGACCTGGATGCCGCCCTGGAGCTGATGGCGGATGTCGTGATGAATCCTTCCTTCCCGGAAGACGCCTTCTTCAAGGAAAAGGAAACCTTTGTGGCGGATGCGGAGGAAGATATGGAAGACCCTCTTTCCGTGGCGTTCAGGCAGGAACGGCACGTGGCCTACGGCAATGTTTCCTACGGCAATTCCCCGGCGGGAACGGCGCAAAGCCTCTCCTCCCTGACGGTGGAGGATATCAGGAAACAGTACGAGCGCATTATCTGCGCCTCCAATGCCGTGTTATGCATTTCCGGAGATGTGATGAAGGATAAAGTGCTTCCCCTGCTGGAAAAACATATGGGAGCCATGAGAAAAGGCAGTCCGCCCGTGCTTGCCCCTACGCCCGCCCTGAAGTCGGGAAGGGAAGTCACCGTGCTGGACAAGCAGCAGGCCGTTCTGGTGGTGGGCGTGCCGGGGGTGGACGTGGTCTCCCCGGACATGGCGATGGCCCTGATATTCCAGGCGTGGTGCGGGGACATGGCTGGTCCTGTGTTCACGAACATCCGGGAAGAAGCGGGTCTGGCCTATTATGCCAGTTCCTCCCTGTTCATCGGCATGGATGCCGGGGGCATCTGCTTTTACCTGGGGACCTCTCCGGAACATCTGGAGGAAGCCGAAAGGCGCTTGGAGGAAACGCTGTCCATGATCTACGAACAAGGAATGACGGAAGAGGAGCTGGAGCGTACGAAGGCTTCCGCGCTGTCCTCCCGTCTGCTGGCCATGCAGTCCAATGGCACGCTGTGCCAGATGCTGGCTCTGGATATTCTGTTTGGACTGCCGCTGGACGCTTTTGAAAAGCAGACCCGGGCCATCAGGAACATGACCGTGGAGCAGGTGAATGGCTTTATCAGAAAGATTCTGGACCCGTCACAGCCCCGTTCCTGGTCCATCGTGCGTCCGGAGAATCCGTAAATGAGCGGCATTTGCCGTGGTTCTGCGGCATTGGCTTCCGGAAACGGAAGCCTTTCTTTTGTTACGGCTGGAGGTTTTCCCGGAACATGGAGGAAAGGAATATCCGTTCCGGTCATGAAAAAAGCCGTCCCTCCTTCCGGAGGAACGGCTTGAAAATGGGTTTCCCGTGCTTTAACCAATTTCCGTGCGGCCCAGCAGATGGGCGCCTTCTTCCATGGCCAGGCTGCGGGTCTTCATGTCTCCGACGACGCGGGCCTGCTGCTTGAGTTCACAGCGGTCGGAAGTGACCTTGCCTTCCACGTTGCCGTAAATGCGCACGTCTCCGGCGGTGATGTCGCCCTTGATCTGGGCCGTTTCACCAATGGTGACTTTTCCCTTGTCGGAAATGATTTCGCCTTCGATTTTTCCGTCGATGTGCATATCATTCTGGAAACGGATGGTTCCCTTGATTTCAATGCCGGAGGCGAGGAAGTTCGTTACATTGTCTGTCATTGTCGTGAAGTGGTTGGGTGGTGAAGAGTGCTGGCTCAGATGGTCATGATGTCCTTTTCCTTGGCGGCTACCAGATCGTCAATTTCCTTGACATACTTGTCCGTGAGCTTCTGGATCTGCGTTTCCAGGTCCCGCTGGCCGTCTTCCGTCACAATGTTGTCCGTCTTGAGCTTTTTGGCGGAGTCCATGCCATTCTTGCGGGCGCCGCGCACGCGCACACGGGCTTCTTCCGCCTGGGATTTGACGAGCTTCACCAGATCCTTGCGGCGTTCTTCCGTCAGGGCGGGGATGGGCAGGCGGATGGAGCGCCCTTCCACGATCGGATTGAGGTTCAGCTTGCTTTCATTGATGGCGCGGCCGATGTCGTGGGCCGTGCTGGGGTCGAAGGGCTGGATGAGGATGAGGCGGGGTTCCGGCGTGCTGATGACGGCCAGGCCCTTCAGCTTCATAACGGAGCCGTAGCTGGATACGTGCACGTCCAGGTTTTCCACAAGGCCGGGAGAGGCTTTGCCCGTGCGTACGCCGGAGAATTCCTGCCTGGCGAAGTCCACGGCCTTGAGCATGGCTTCCTCCGTCTCCAATAGTAATGTTTCTGCGTCCATATGATGGTTGATGCTAAGTGTTTTTTTGTATGGTTGAAAGGTTTTTCCGCCGGGTTCAGCAGATCGTGGTGCCGATGGGCTCCCCGAGCAGGGCGCGGGTGATGTTGCCCGGAGTGTGCATGTCGAATACGATGATGGGCTTTTTGTTGTCCATGCAGAGGGTGAAGGCCGTGGAGTCCATGACCTTGAGCTGGCGTTCCAGGCATTCCTGATAGGAGATGGAGTCAAAGCGCTTGGCCCCGGAAACTTTCTTGGGGTCCGCATCATACACGCCGTCCACGGAAGTGGCCTTCATCACGACTTCCGCGTTGATCTCGCTGGCGCGCAAGGCGGCCGTGGTGTCCGTGGAAAAGAAGGGGTTGCCTGTTCCAGCGCCGAAGATGACAATTTTGTTGTTGTCCAGGTAGGAGCGGGCTTTCAGGCGGATGAAGGATTCCGCCACGTTTTTCATTTCAATGGCGGATTGAACCACGCAGGGTACTCCGGCGCGTTCCAGCGCGCTTTGCAGGGCCAGGGCGTTCATGACTGTGGCAAGCATGCCCACGTAGTCCGCCGTAGCGCGGTCCATGCCGCGCACGCTGGCCTTGGCGCCGCGCCAGAAGTTGCCGCCGCCCACTACCAGCCCGATCTGGACGCCTGCGCGGTGCGCCTGTGCGATTTCTTCAGCGATGCGGGCGACGATTTCCGGAGAGATATTGTCCATGCTTCCAGGGCTTCGCAGGGCTTCTCCGCTGAGTTTCAGAAGTATTCTTTTAAAAACAGGTGCTGGTGTGTCAGACATAAATGCGGCTTTTACGCAGACAAGATTGAAATTTCACGGGGGAAAAAGAAAGCAAAAAGAACAGCTTTACTGATTTTTCTCTGGCGTGCCGGTGATTTCCACTTTGATGGGGGTTCTGCTCTCCACGCTGCGGGTGGGGAAGGGGAAGGAAATGCCCTCCGCCGCAAAACGGTGCTTGATATCGTGCGCCAGGGTTTTCTGACAGTCCAGGAAGTTGTCCTTCAGGCACCAGGCCCCTACCGTGAAACCCAGGGAAGAGTCCTGAAAACCTGAAAACATGATGAGTGGCGCCGGGTCGTCCAGGCAGAGCTTGTTTTCCTTGACTACTTCTTGAAGGACGCTTACGACGTGCTCAATATCGCAGTTATAATCCACGCCCAAGGTCAAATCGCAGCGGCGCGTGGAAAAACGGGTGATGTTGCTGACCGGATTCTTGATGATCATTTCATTGGGAATGCGCACCATGGTATTGTTCGGCAGCCGGAGCTGGACGGACATGAGGTTGATGGAGTCCACGTTGCCGGTAATTCCGTCCACTTCAATCATGTCTCCCAGGTTGATCTGCTTTTCCCCTACCAGGAAAAGGCCGCTGATGATGTTGGACAGGGAGGTCTGGGAGGCGAAGCCCACGGCCACGCCGATGATGCTGGCCGCACCCAGCAGGGTGAGGATGTCAAACCCCATCAGGGCGAAGGCCTCCACGCCGATGATGATATAACCCGCGTTTTTGACGATTTTCACCGTCAGGCGGGACGCCTGCGGAGACATTTTCATGGAGGTGATTTTGCGGAGCACCTGGCAAAACAGTTTCAAAAGAATCCAGCTGATGACCAGCCAGATGATCACATGCACGATTTTTGCCCCGGCGGACTGCACCATCTCCAGCTTGAGCCAGTCCGGCATGTTCAGAAAGTCCATGGTTTTTGTCCATATGTCTTCCGTGGGGCCTGCTGCCATGAAGTCCGCATTCATGCCAAGTGTGTAGCAAAGGCGTTCATGCGGCTCAAGGGGCGTGCGCGTATTCTTCCCGTTTTATGACGGGAACATTTTCAGGGAAAGGATTGGGGAATGTGCATGAAGATAGACAAATATGGGGATAGGAGCCGGGTCCCCAGTGGAAAATGTTTTAGATCAACATGAATAAAACTACCTCATTATGGGATGTGCTGGACTGGCTGTCCTTGCCGTTTCTGCTGAAGCCGGACCTTCACGTTTTTTGGAAACCGGACGTGCCGCCGGTTAATACCCATTCCGGGATGGCTTCAGAAAAGCCGGGCCCCGGTTTGAACGCTTCAAGCAGTGTCATTCCCCCTCCGGACGCACGGTTGCCGTCACTGTGGCGGGAAAGGACGGGAGAAGCTGTGAGGCGGATTTTGAAGACTCCGAAACGGAGGCCAGGGCCGCGCATGCGGCGTGGGAGAAAAGACAGGGGACCAAGTCCAGAATCTTCGGCAATCAGGCGG
This sequence comes from Akkermansia sp. RCC_12PD, assembly GCF_036417355.1. Taxonomy (NCBI): domain Bacteria; kingdom Pseudomonadati; phylum Verrucomicrobiota; class Verrucomicrobiia; order Verrucomicrobiales; family Akkermansiaceae; genus Akkermansia; species Akkermansia sp. RCC_12PD. Next base: position 1,912,799 of record NZ_CP143889.1, read on the forward strand.
AGCAGGAGGCGGTGCCAAAATTTTTCACGGGAAGCGGAGCGGAAGGCTCTGCTGGGCGGATGCAGAAATTGAAACTGGCCGTAGAGGCTTGAAAGATAGACGGGATTCCTACCGGAAAGCTGGCAGAAGTCTTATCCCGGCGGATGAAACAGGCGACCATGAGCAGGATGCAATCAACTACTTGATTGCCGACAACAAGGTGAATATAACTCTGGAACAGGGGCGGCGGCATTGTGATCCTTCCGCGGTGCATGAAAAATCAAAAAGGCCGTTCCGCAAAATGCGGAACAGCCTTGAAGCTGCTTGAAATGCTGGTTACTTGCTGAGGTAGCTGGCCACGCCTTCGTGAGACGGAGTCATGGCGGCTTCACCCTTGTGCCAGCCGAGCGGGCAGACTTCTCCGTACAGCTCGAAGTGCTGGAGGGCGTCCACGACGCGGATGGCTTCTTCAATGGAGCGGCCCAGCGGGAAGTCATTGATGAGCTGGTGGCGGACGATGCCGTCCTTGTCAATCAGGAAAAGGCCGCGGTAGGCGATCATTTCCCCGGAGACTTCGATGTTGCCGTCTTCATCGATTTCCTCGTTGCCGGCCAGAACGCCGTAGTCGGAGGAAATGGTCTTGTTGATGTCGGCCACGATGGGGTAGCTGACGCCCTGGATGCCGCCCTGTTCGCGGGGGGTGTTCACCCACGCCCAGTGGGAGAATTCGCTGTCCGTGGAGCAGCCGACGACGGCTACGTCACGCTTGTCGAATTCGCCGAGCGCCTCCTGGAACCCGATCAGTTCCGTGGGGCACACGAATGTGAAGTCCTTCGGATAGAAGAAGAGGATCACATATTTTTTTCCCTTGAACTGGTCAAGGCTGAAATCCGGGACGATGGTACCGTTGACGACTGCGTTTGCACTGAAATGAGGTGCTGGTTTTCCGATGAGGAGCATGATATGTTTTTTGGTTTGGTTCTAAAAGAATGATTCCAAAAAACGAGAGGAAGTCAAGTGGCAATGACGTTCCGCAAGTGGCAAAAGGGCCTGTTTTCTCTTGAAAACGAGACTTGTTTTGTCAGTATTGGCTGCATGTCATCCCTGAAGGCGCAGCAGGACCAATGGTCCGGAAAGATAGGAGTGATTCTTGCCGTGGCCGGAAGCGCCGTGGGACTGGGCAATTTTTTGCGTTTTCCTGGCTTGGCCGCCCAATACGGCGGCGGGGCGTTCATGGTGGCTTACGGCATCATGCTGGTTCTGGTGGGCGTGCCCGTGGCTTGGGCGGAATGGTCCATCGGGCGCAGGGGCGGCCAGCAGGGCGCCCATTGCGCCCCCGGCGTGTTCTGGTACCTGACGAAAGGGTCCAGGCTGTGGAAGTTCCTGGGCGTGCTGGCGGTGCTGGGGCCCTCTTCCGTGGCTTTTTATTATATGGTGGTGGAGGCGTGGTGCTTCGGCTACTTCTGGAAAATGCTGACGCAGCCGGAGCTGTTTGTTACGGCGGAGAGCACGGCGCAGACGTTCTTCTCCTTCACCGGCATGGCCGGAGACGGAAGCGCCCTGTTGTCGGACAACGGAATGCTCTGGATCGTGGGCGGCGTTATTCTGATCAATCTGGGCATTATCTACCGGGGCATCAGCAAGGGGATTGAGATGTTTTCCCGCTGGTTCATGCCCGTGCTGCTCCTGGTCTCCGTGATATTGCTGGTGCGCATCCTCTGCATCGGCACTCCTGATCCGAATTATCCCGACCGCAGCATTGAACAGGGGCTGGGGTACATGTGGAACCCCAGCAAGGTTCTGGTGGAGGAAAAAACGCCGGAAAGCGGGGAGTGGAAAACGGTTTCCATGGTTTCCGCCTCCAGGCCGGGAGCGATGGAGGAGGCCGGACGCCAGGTAGAGATGTCCAACGGAACGCTGAGGCTCACGAAGGTGACGCTTTGGGATGGACTGCGGAATATCGAATTGTGGGTGGCCGCCGCCGGGCAGGTGTTTTTAAGCCTTTCCGTGGGGACGGGGCTGATTCTGACGTATGCCAGCTACGTGCGGAAAAAGGAGGACATCGCCCTCAGCGCCTTGTCGGCCTCCGCCTCGAACGAGGTGTGCGAGGTAGGGCTGGCCGGCATGATGACCGTGCCCGCGGCTGTGGCGTTTCTGGGTGTGGCCGGCGCGGCCGGGCAGGGTACCTTCGCTCTCGGGTTCATGGTTCTTCCCCAGGCTTTTGCCAAGATGGGGTCAAGCGTGGTATTCGGCAGCCTGTTTTTCCTGCTGCTTTCCGTGGCGGCGGTGACCAGCTCCATTTCCATGATGCAGGTGGGGCTGGCGTTTATTGAGGAATTCATGGGGTTGAAGCGCAAGCTGGCCGTGGTGGTGCAGGGTTTTTTCGCTTCTACGGGAACGCTGGTCGTGGCGTGGTTCAGCAAGGACCTGCTGGCGATGGATACGTATGACTTTTTTCTTGGCACTCTCTGCTTTTTCATGAGCGGCATGGTGATGATGATTCTGTTTTCCTGGAAGCTGGGTGTGGATTCCGGCCTGCGGGATCTGGAGGACGGTTCCGTCATCCGGATTCCCAGGATTTACCGTTTCATCATGAAGTATGTGACGCCTACCCTGCTGCTGGTTATTTTCCTGGTCTGGCTGGCGGAAAATATCTGGGTGAAGCAGGCGGCACCCGTAGCCGCCCTGGGCCGCGGGGAACACGGAGCCGTGATCCCGATGGGATTCCTGGCGGCGTACGTGCTGTTTCTGGTTTTCATCACCATGGCTTCCAGCAGGCACAAAATATATCACGGTCCCCGGTAGGCGGAGGGGACGGGCGTGCGGCTCCGGGGCAGGCGGCCATGTGCGGGAGGGCCTCCGGTTTTATCTGCACGTGGCAAGGGTTTAGGGCTCCTTGCGGGGGAATTCGCAGGCTTGACCATGCGCGTATTTGCTATAGTCTGATACCATGTCCAGAACGAGGAGGATACGCAGAAAGAAGGCCCGAACCGGAGGACTCTGGAAAAAGCTGCTGCTGTGGGGTGTTCTTGGTGCGGCCGTTTTGGCGGTTGCCGGAGTGGCGGGGTCCTATCTGTACGTGAGGTCTTATCTGAAAAGCGACTCTTTTCTGTCCATGCTGCGCCAGTCCGCGATTGACGACATGAACGTGGATGACGCCCGGATCGAACCCCTGGAGTGGGACGGTTCCGGAATACGGTGCGGCGGGGTGACCATGCAGGGGCGCGAGTTCCTGACCAGTCTCCAGGCCAGGTCCATTGAAACGGAGTTCAGCCGCTGGGACCTGCTGAAACGCGCTTTTGTCATCAATTCCGCCAATATTGCGGAGCTGAAGCTTCAGTTGTCTCCTGTACCCTTCCGCTTCAAGGAGAAGGAGGACGGCCCCAAGAGCTGGGTGGAAGAAAACATTTTGCCGGATACGTTCCGGCTGGAGAAGGGAAGCATTAATTCCTTTTCCGTTTCCTACGGAACTTCCGGCCATCTGTATACCCTGGACGGGGCAGGTGTGGAGTGCACGCATGATGACGGCTCCAGCCAGTACAGGTTTGACTTGCGCGGCGGAAAACTGCTGGTTCCTTTCAAACTTTGCCCGGAATTTTCCCTGATGTCCGGAACGGTGCAGTTTAATCACTCCAGCGGGCGCCTGAACGTTCCCTCCTGCCGTCTGACGACCGATGCGGGCGGCTATTTGGATATCAAGGGTGACTGGGACAGAATGACCTCATCCTGGACTGCCAACGTCGTGATCAATAGTATTCCCGCTTCTTCCATATTGGCTGACGACTGGAAGAAGCACGTCCAGGGAGAAGTGAGCGGCGGCGTGGATTTGCGCGGTGATCAGGGCAGGCTGACCCATGTGGCCGGACTGTTCCGCCTGCAGAACGGCATGCTGTCCGGGCTGCCTGTCCTGGACAGGCTGGCCCTGTTTTGCGATTCCTCCAGATTCCGCCAATTGGCCCTGCACAAGGCTTCCGCCCAGTTCCGCTACGGCAAGGGAGTCTGGCATGTGTCCGATGTAGTAATAGAGAGCGAGAACCTCATGCGGGTTGAAGGCTGGCTGGAAATAGGGGATGACGGTTCCTTAAAGGGGCGCTTTCAGGTCGGCTTGCGGGCGGATGGCATGTGGAATTCCCTTCCGGGATTTTCCGACGTGTTTTCCGCTTCCCGCCAGGGCGGGGGGGCCGGGCTCGTCTGGGCGAATGTGAACATTGGCGGAACATTGGACAACCCTTCGGAGGATTTGTCCGCACGCCTGCTTAAGGCAGCCGGGGAACGTTTGAAGGAAATCGGCATGGAGAAAGTGGCTGAGGCGGCAGACGTAGCCTCGCGCCTGTTCAACAAGGCGGCGGGGAACGGCAGGGACAAGGACGAGAAGAGGGAGGACGGATTCAGAATTCCTGCCGCGGACAAGGTTCCTGTTCCGGTGATGCCCAATCTTCGGGATGCCGCGGAAGAAGGGCTCAAGACCGGAAGCGGTTTGATGGACGGCTTGATGAATCTCTAAATGGAGCTTGCTGATGAAACCATATCCTTTCCATACGGTGCAGACGGTGGCTGTTATTATGGAACGCATTGCCGATACGGCATTCCGCGCCGCCCTGCCTAATGGCAAGACAACCGTGGCTTTCGTGGAGAAGAAGAATGCGCCGTTGAGGGATGTTCTCCAACCGGGCGACCGGGTAAACGTAACTATTTGTCCGGCGGATTTTGACCGGGCCCGCGTGGACGGACTCGCGGATTAACGGATTTGGCGGTCAAATTTTCCCGAGGCCGGGATTAAACCCGGCCCGGTCCGTGCGTACGGTTCATCCTTTACGCAAATGACAATAGCTATGGATGAAAGGCTGGATGAGTTGGGAAGGGATGGCCAATGGCCCTCATCAGGAGGGCAATTATGATGGCCGATCAGAAGGAATTGTGCAGGGGTTTTCAAATCCGGTGGGCGGAAATGACGATGGAAAATAATTGTATCTCTTTAGATCTAGGTAATTTAGATAATGTATTGAAGAATGGGCTGAAATCACGGATATCTGGACAGTGTACAGATGAATTAATTTTTTTATTCTAATTCAACTATCTGTGTTGACGCCGGATTTGAAATCCGTTATTCGTAGCGTGTTACCATCCATGGGGAATTGGTGCAAAAAAACACTATTTAACACAGTTAACTATACTTGAAGATGAAGCCCTCCTTATTTTTTGCCGCCTCGCTCATCGCGCTTGCAGGCACGGCCCAGGCAGCGATTATCTTTGATTACCAAGCCAATCCCGGAACGACGACTGCCCTGTATGACCCTTCCGTTAGTGAAGGTGTTTCCATCACAGGCCAAACGGTCACCAATGGTTCCGGCGCCGCGTTGTTGCAGAAAACGGGTACCAATTATGTGAATTCCTTTTTGAGTCCCAACGTGAATGTGGGGACCGGAGGTACATGGACCCTGACTTTGTCCTTCACCGTAACGGAAGATGTAACCATTGATTCAATAGCTCTGAATCTTTTTACATTCAACGGTTCCAATCAGATTCAGAACAGCAACCGCAAAGGTGCGTATACGTTTAATTTGAAACTGGGGGATACGGTTCTGGCCAGTTGTGCCGATTCCTCTCTGACTTATGCGGGAACCGGGGATACCACTGCTTCCGGCGCACAGAAGGCCAGCGTGGAGACACTGGGGCAGCGGGGCGGTTCTTCCGGAGTGAGGGAAGAGTCTTCCCTGGACAAGGCTGTTACCTTGACGGCGGGAGAGACTTATTCCATGGAGCTTTCTCTGTCCCGGGGGGCGGAAACCAATGGGTATTTTGTAGGGCTGGGGGCCATTGAATTGAATACTGTTCCCGAACCCGCCACGGCTTCCCTGGGTCTGGCCGGATTGACCGTATTGCTGCTGAGACGCCGCAGGGGATGATGTCTCCCGCAGTGTACCTGTTTTTCAAGCTGCTCCTGTAATTAAAGGGAGCAGCTTTTTTATTCCCTGAGTAGGGAAATTGGCGGTTAGGAGGAGGCAGATGATCTCATGGCAAGCTGAATCAAGCCGCATGAAATAGGCGTTTTCTCATGTAAAAAGGGGTACGAATGAGGTGTGTATGATGCCGATAATGGCGAACATTAATCAATGCGACCAGTCATGTGACATTATAAAACGGGATACCGAAGAAAATGACTCCGGCGGTCTGGGGGGCGAGCGCTCTATTTGGCAAATACCTCAAAATCCAGCGTTCCCCGTTCGGATCCATTCACAATAAGCGTAATCGAATGCTTGCCGGGGTAATGCTTCCGTGTACTTGCATCCTCAAACGAATGGGTTTTCGTGTAAGGCTGCTTACCGTTTTCCTCTAAGGAAAGTTCGGATATCTGGAGTATCTTACGGTTTCGTCTGCCGTTTGCCTTCACATAATCAATGCCATATTCCAGCCTTACCCTGGCTGTTTTTTTGGCCTCAATCCTAAAGAAAAAGGTGATTTCCCCTCCAATGCAAACAGACGCAGCCCCAGCATGATTCATGCAATCGGTATCCGCGAATCCAAAGATGTCCAGCACTTCCCTGTTGCCCTTTTTAAGAAGTGTCCTGCACCCGTGTCTTACAATCCAGTCCGTATGGCTGTTCCTGCCGAAAGAAGGCGGTTAAAGCATGGTTCTGCCTTCCAGAGCTTTCATCAGGGTCAGCGTATCCGCATGGCTGAGGCCGGACCCGGCGGGCAGTCCCTGGGCGGGGCGGGAGATTTTGCAGTCCAGGTCTTTCAACAGGTGGTGCAGGTAGGTGGCCGTGGCTTCCCCTTCCACGTCGGACCCCGTTGCGAGAATGACTTCACACCCCGGCTGGCCGGCCACCCGTTCCACCAGGGACTGGATATTGAGGTCTTCCGGTTCAACGTCGTCCAGCGGGGAGAGTTTGCCCCCCAGGCAATGGTACAATCCGCGGTAGGCGCTGCTGCGTTCAATGGGAATCACGTCCGTGGCCTGTTCCACCACGCAGATGGTCCGGACGTCCCTTTCCTCGTCCCGGCAGGCTTCGCAGAGGGCTTCCGCCGTGCTGAAAAAGCCGCAGACCGGACAGGGCGTGACACTGTCCGCCGCCTGGCCGATGGTCCGGGCGATGGATTCCGCTTCTCCCATGTGCCCCTGGAGCATCCACAGGGCCATGCGTTCCGCGCCGCGCGTGCCGATGCCCGGCAATTGCTTGAGGGCGGCGACCAGTTCAAGCACGGGCAGGGGATAATCCAGATTATTCATGAGATGAAAGGGGGCCCTGTTCCGGCTTTGCCGGGAGGGGCCACAGGATGGCCAGCAGGCCTGCAGTTCCGGCGGAAAGCAGGCAGGGCACAAAGTTGAAGAAAACGCCCCAGAGGCCCAGGGCCGGAGTGAAACAGGCCAGCAGGAGCAGGAAGGCGGCGAGAACGGCCGATTTGCGAAGAATTCCGCGCATCATCAGCAGATTATAGGCCGCGCCGAGGGTGAGCAGGATGCACAGCAGGAATCCGCCGCCGGGGGACAGGGCCGGGGCATCCGGGGACAGCAGGAACGGAGCCTGGGCCATGGCTTTTCTCAGGGCGAATGACCAGGAGGGAGTTACCCCCACCGAGTAGAGCACCACGATGAGGGCGATCCCCGCTATGGAGAACAGGGCCCAGCGCATGAGCAGAATGTCCTGATGTGTTTTGGAGGCCATGGTTGTAAAAATGCAGAAGGCGGAAGCGCGATGACTGCGGTGAAACACAAGCATCGGCACTTCCGCCGGGAAGATTCCGGGTTCCGGAAGGAATCAGGAGAATTTCTTCACGATGACGGAAGAGTTGTGACCGCCGAACCCGAAGGAGTTGCTCAGTGCGGCGTTCACCTTGGCTTCACGCGCCTTGTTGGGCACGCAGTCCAGGTCGCATTCCGGGTCCTGGTTGTCCACGTTGATGGTAGGCGGAATAATGCCGTCCTGCATGGCCATGAGGCAGGCCGCCAGTTCCACGCCGCCCGCAGCGCCCAGAAGGTGCCCGGTCATGGATTTGGTGGAACTGATCAGCAGACCGTTTTTGGCGTGGTCACCGAATACGGCCTTGATGGCCTTTGTTTCGCAGATGTCGCCCAGGGGGGTAGAGGTGCCGTGCGTGTTGATGTAGTCGATGTCTTCCGGCTTCATTCCCGCGTGGTCCAGGGCCATCTGCATGCAGCGGGCGGCTCCACGGCCTTCGGGATCCGGAGCGGTGAGGTGGTAGGCGTCCGCGGAGATGCCGTAGCCGACGAGTTCCGCATAGATTTTGGCGCCGCGTTTTTGTGCGTGTTCCAGCGTTTCCAGAATGACGACGCCCGCGCCTTCACCCATCACGAAGCCGTCGCGGTCCACGTCATACGGGCGGGAGGCGCGCTGGGGTTCGTCGTTGCGTGAGCTGAGGGCCTTCATGTTGCTGAAGCCCGCTACGCCCGTAGGCAGGATGGTGGCTTCCGCCCCACCGCAGACCATGACGTCCGCATCGCCGAATTTCATGATGCGCCATGCTTCCCCGATGTTGTGGTTGGAGGTGGCGCAGGCCGTGACGATGGACATGTTGGGACCGCCGAAACCGTATTCCATGGAAATGAGGCCGGAGGCGATGTTGCTGATCATGTACGGGATCATGAAGGGGGACACGCGGGCCGGTCCCTTGGAGAGAAGCGTAGCGTGCTGGGTTTCCAGCGTGCCGAGGCCGCCGATGCCGCTCCCGACCATGACGCCGATGCGCGTCTTGTCCACGGCTTCCAGATCCATGCCGGAGTCCTTCAAGGCCATTCCGGCCGCGCCCATGGCAAAGTGCGTGAAGCGGTCCACGCGGCGGGCGTCCTTCGGAGTCCTGAAATAGGGGGTGGGGTCGAAATCCTTGACTTCACCGGCGATTTTCGTGGAATAATCGGAGACGTCCATGGATTTGATGGTGTCAATCCCACTGCGTCCGGCCTTCATGGCTTCCCAGGTGCTTGCAAGATCATTGCCCAGGGGGCTGATCACTCCGATGCCGGTGATAACAATTCTGCGGTCGGTCATAATAAGTGTGAGTGGTTGCAAATAATGCTTAAACCAAAGTAAACGACATTCCGGGAAAGGTCAAGCTAATCCCCCGCGGCCCGGAAGGCCGGAAGCATGGCCTGAAAAAGGTTTTTACGACCCTGTGCGGTCTGGCCCCTTATTCTCCCGGAGCATGGAGGCGCCCGTTTGCCGGACGGCATCCAGGATGAAGTCCACAATGGGGACCGTATCTTTCAGGCAGCGGGGCTGAGGGGCCGCTCCGGCTTCAGGGCCGGCCTTGGTGCTGGCGCCTTCCGGGATACGGGGCAGTTTGGCGATGGGAACACCCGCAGGAATGCCGGGGCGCTTATGGCCTGTTTCCGTCAGCCATGCCAGTTTGAAGAGGTTGTGCCGCTCCAGGATTTTCCTGAAGGCGTCTCCTTCCGGGAAACGAACGTCCGGGGGGAGGTTCAGGAAGGAAGCTACTGCGGGCCAGACGGACCTGGCGATCATCAAATGGCCTTCCGGGCCGGGATGGACGCCATCAGGGGCATAAATGAATCCGGGATTCTTTTCTTTGGCGGTCCTGATTTGGCGGGAAAGCCCGGGGCGCATGTCCGCCACCAGCCAGCCTTTATTTTTCTGCCCGTTCAGCCATCCGGCATAGATGTCCAGAACCGCGTTGTAGCGGGCGGAGTCTTTTTCAGGCGTGTCCGCCATGTAAAGGGGAGGCGTCACGGCGATGAACCGGGCTTTGGCTGATTCTGCCTTTGCTTTCAGTCGTTCCATGCCTTTCTGGTAGGCTTGAAAGTTGGCCTTGGAAAAAGGCTGCATCATGCCGTCGTTCATGCCGTAGCAGGCGATGACCAGGGTGGGCTTGTACCGGGAAAGAATGGCGTCCAGGCGATCATGGATGCAGGGGCGAGGAAAGGCTCCCTGCGCATGGCCGGGCTCTGAAAGTCCGGAGGCTGTTTCGCTGGGAAGGGAAAAGTTGACGATTTCCGCATTCCTGTACGCGGAATTCTGCCGCAGGCCGGATTCCAGGAGAGCCGGCCAATAGCCAGCGTAGGGGATACTGTCCCCCAGAATGGCGATTCTGGGAACTGCTGCCGGGGATTGGGCCGGGAAGAGTGCGAGCAGGACCGGAATGATGCGTATGATGGACATTCCCATGATACGTCACTACGTGGGAGCAGGAATGGATGTTTCAGGGAAACGCCTGTCCGGAAAGAGGAATGCCGCAGGAGTCCCCTGATGGAACTCCCGGTGGGTGTCCGGCTCTTCCTTTTTCCGTCTTCAGGATATGTGTCCAGCGATGACTGGTTGAGGAGCAGGCTGGAAATCCAGGGAAAGGGAATTGACGCAATAACGCATGTTTTTCGGCGTAAGACGTTCGCCACTAAATAGATGTCCCAGGTGTCCTCCGCAATGTGAGCAGGTGATTTCCGTGCGCTGGCCGGAGTTCTGGCGGATGCTCCGGACGGCGTCCGGCAGGGAGTCGTCAAAGCAGGGCCATCCGCAGCCGGCATCGAATTTGTCTTCCGACCGGAACAGGGGTTCCCCGCATTTGCGGCAGACATAGGTGCCCTGTTCGAAAAAGCTGACGAATCTTCCGGAAAAGGGAGGTTCCGTTCCCTGATGCTCAATGATGCGCTTTTCCGTTTCAGTCAGCGGATGCCGCCTGCGGGAGGGACCGGGATCAGGCACGCTCTGGGAGGCGGGAACTCCTCCTTCCACGGCCATGACGCCCGCCACGCCTTCCGCGATCGTCGCCATCCATGATATCCAGTGTTTCCGTTCTTCCGTATTCATACGGGGGTAAGACCGGAGCAGATGCGGTTTCGCTCATTCATGGCACGATATCTTGTGTATAAGGTTCTTTTTTAGGGAAGAAACCAGAAAATATGGGAGTATGTGGAGGTATTAGTATTCCAAATCCAGCCAAAGCTGTTCCCAGACGCCCGGAAGGTGTTCTTCAAGAGGGTTGGAGACGGACAGGCCCAGAAGGCGGAAGGTGCTGTCTCCGGAATCCAGTTCTTCCATCATCGTGCGCGCCAGGGGCAGGATGTCCTCCATGTCCGTCAGGCAGTCCGGCACGGTAATGCTCCGGGATTTCTGGACGAAGTCCGGGAATTTGATTTTCAGGGTCAGGGTATTGCCCCGGAATCCGGCGCGCGCCAGGCGCCCCGCCAGTTCTTCCGCCAGAACGGGGAGGCTGTTTTCCAGGGCCTGGGCTTTAGTGACGTCTTCCCGGTAGGTCTGTTCGCAGCCCACGGATTTGCGGATGCGGGATGATTCCACGGGGCGCTCGTCAATGCCGCGGGCGAAGTTGTAGAATAGGACACCGATTTTTCCGAAGTGGCGGACCAGGAATTCCTGGTCCCGTTCCCTGAGCTGGGCTCCGTTGGTGATGGACAGGGCGTGCATGCGTGCGGCGGTGGCCTGTCCCACGCCCCAGAAGGATTCGATGGGCAGGCGCGCGATGAATTCCGCGGCGCGGGAGGGGTGAATGGTGAACAGGCCGTCCGGTTTGCGGTAGTCGGAAGCGATTTTGGCCAGGAATTTGTTGTAGGAGACCCCCGCGGAGGCCGTCAGGCGCAGTTCCTGGCGAATTTCCCTTTTGATGCGCCGGGCGATTTCCACGGCCAGCGGGATTCCCGGCTTGTTTTCCGTGACGTCCAGAAAGGCTTCGTCCAGGGAAAGAGGTTCCACCAGGTCCGTATAACGGTGGAAAATCTCGCGGATCTGGGCGGAAACGGCTTTGTAGACGTCCATGCGGTTGCGGGTGAAGATCAGCTTGGGACAGAGTTTCATCGCCTTCATGGAAGGCATGGCGGACCGGACCCCGAAGCGGCGCGCTTCATAACTGGCCGCCGCTACCACGCCGCGCATTTCCGCACGTCCCACGGCAATAGGTTTGCCGCGGTATTCCGGATGGTCCCGCTGTTCAATGGATGCGTAAAAGGCATCCATATCCACATGGATGATTTTTCTCTGTTTCATGGGGAATGTCCGTGTTCCGGCCGATACCGGATGGGTGAACGGAGAAGACGGCTCAGGATACCACGGGTTCCCTTTTCAGTCCAGTTGGACGGGGAAAAAGGGGATGTTGAGGAAATTTATGTTTCCAGTGGGAAATGGATTTTTCAAAGGGAGGAATTATGCATTCAACGCAGAAGAAAACCAGGAACCGGGAATCCGGACAAGAGAGGCGGCCGGATGGATGGGCGTGCGATTGGGGGCTGCTCTCCGTGCCCGACAGGGGTGTTGTCCAATATCCTGAAGAAGCGGCTTTCATCCGCGTTTAAGGAGATGCGCGGATTCCTTTTTTCATGGAAGTCCCCCGTCTTCCGGCTTGAACCGGGGATGCCGGTAAACGGAGAAAGGAATTCAGGGAAAAGGAATAATTGGAGTTAGGCGTTTGTCCGGAATATGGTACATTGCGGACATGTCCAACCGGAAAAGGGGAGGCCTGGGGCGCCTGCTGCAAAAGGTCTTGAATATGGATGAGGCCGAGCTGCCTGCAGCGGCGGGAGGCATTCTGCTGTTTTTTCTGCTGTTCCTGGCGTATTCCATGCTGCGCCCGGTCCGGGAAATGATGGGCATTGCGGGCGGAGTCCGGAATTTGCAGTGGCTGTTTACGGCTACGTTTGCGGCATCTCTCATGTTTCAGCTGTTGTTCGGGTGGATTGCCTGCCGCGTGCCGAGAAGGTCCATCCTTCCGTGGACGTACGGATTTTTTATTCTCAATCTGGGGATGTTTGCCGCACTCATGTTGGCGTGTCCGGACAGTGTCTGGACGGCACGGGTGTTTTACGTGTGGCTGTCCGTTTTCAATCTGCTGGCCGTATCCGTGGCATGGAGCGTGCTGGCGGATGTGATGAGAGGAGGACAGGTGAAACGCCTGTTCGCGCTGGTGGCCAGCGGCAGCAGCCTGGGAGCCGTGCTGGGGCCTGCCGTGACGGCGTCTCTGGCCGGAATAGTGGACAGCATATGGCTGTTTGCCCTGGCCGCCATTCTTCTGGGGCTGGCGGTTCTGGCGGGGATGTATCTGCACCGCTGGCGGGACGGGAATCCGGCCAGCGGAGGGGAAGCAGGCGCGCCTTTTCCGGAGGATTGCCGGGCGCGTCCCCTTGGCGGCAACCCGTTTACCGGGGCTTCCGCCGTGTTCCGTTCCCCCTTTCTGATGGGGATCGGGCTGTTCATCGTTCTTCTGGCCAGCACCAACACCTTCCTGTACTTTGAACTGATGCGGGCTGTGGCTTCCGCCTTTCCCGATCCTGTCCGGCAGACCCGGGTGTTCGGAATCATTGATGTCATTGTTCAGGGGAGTACCATGCTGCTGCAGGTGTTTTTTGCCGGGCGCATTGTCCGGAGGTTTGGACTATCCGCACTGCTGGTGGCGGTTCCGGTCCTCATTTCCCTGGGATTTGTCTGGATGGCTTTTTCTCCGGTCTTTGCCGTGGCAGCCGTCGTGATGGTAGCGCGGCGCATTGGAGAATACGGCCTGGTGCGGCCTGGACGCGAAATGCTGAATTCCGTGCTGTCTCCGGAGGAAAAGTACAAGGCCAAAAGCTTTATAGATACGGTGCTTTACCGCGGCGGGGACGCCGCGAGCGCATGGCTGAAACGTTCACTTGACGTTCTGGGCGGCCATTCCCCGCTTGCCATGCTGGGCGGGGCCGCTATTTCCGCCCTGTGGGCGGCCACCGGATTTTTCCTGGCCCGCAGGCACCGCGAGATGGCCGGAAGACAGGATGAAGGCTGAAAGATTGTTCCGGAGAAGGAAATGAAAAGGGAGAAAGGAAGACCGGCTCCCCCGGACGGGGAGGAAAAATGTGGAAGATATGCTCTTGATCCCTCCTGTTTTTTGGGTTACTGATATATAACCTGTTCTTCACTGAATGATTATGTGTCTGTCCGGCATATGGCAGAAAGCCGCCTTCGGTTAAAAAAATCCGGTACTTCCTATGATGTCTGGTTGTTTCGATCTAGTTTATAAGCGTGCCTTCGCTCTGTCTTCCGGCATCCGGAAACTTCGGTTATTCCGGTTTGCCGTCAGGTTCGCGGGGGCATGGATGCTGCTCGTTCCTTCGGTGCCTGCTTCCGGGACGCTTCCCTCCCTTCCTCCCGTTGAAGAGGGGAAGGGACCGTCTTTCTTTCTTTTCCGCCGCATGGCGGATTCCGTCATGGCATCAGCCCGGCAGGGGAATGCCAGGGCACAGTTCCTGACCGGAGTTTGTTATTATACCGGGGAAGGGGTGGGGAAAGATCTGAAAGAAGCGTTTCAATGGTTTTCCCGTGCCGCGCAGCAGGGAGATCCGGAAAGCCAGTTTTATCTTGGGGTGATGCATGAATGCGGAGAAGGTGTGGAACAGGATGCAAAAAAGGCTTTTGAATGGTACCTGCTGGCAGCCGGGCAGGAATATGCGCCGGCCCAGCACAATGTGGGGAATTTTTATTATAAGGGAGTGGGGACGGAGAAGGATTTAAAGAAGGCGGTCAAATGGCTGACTCTGGCGGCTATGCGCGGAATACCCCAGTCGCAGAACCTGCTTGGTCTCTGTTGTACGGAAGGGCTGGGCATGGAACAGGATTTCAAGGAAGCTTCCAGGTGGTATACTTTGTCCGCCCAGCAGGGACTTGCCGATGCCCAGAACAATCTGGGGATTCTCTATGAGCGGGGGCTCGGGGTTCCTCAGGATTTCAAGGAAGCCTTCAAATGGTTCTCCGCCGCTGCCCGTCAGGGATATTTTGCTGCTCAAAATAATCTGGGAACCCTGTATGACCGGGGTCTCGGAGTCCGGCAGGATTGGAAGAAGGCGTTTGAATTATATTCCCTGGCTGCGGCGCAGGGGTATGGAATGGCCCAGAGCAACCTCGGAAAGATGTATGAGACGGGAAGAGGAGTTCGGCAGGATTTAAAAAAAGCATTCGATCTGTATTTGTCCGCCGCGCAGCAGGGAGAGGCCGACGGCCAAAACAACGTGGGAGTCATGTATGAGAGAGGAATGGGAATCCCGCAGAATTTGAAAGAAGCGTTCAAGTGGTTTTCCGCCGCCGCCCGGCAGGAAAACGCATGGGCGCAAAACAACCTCGGAGCCATGTATTATTACGGTCGTGGCGTTCCGCAGGATCCAAAGGAGGCGTTCCAATGGTTTTCTCTTTCCGCCGCGCAAGGCAATTCTTCCGCTCAGAAAAATCTGGGACTCCTGTATGAATATGGACAGGGTGCGGAAAAGGATCTGAAAGAGGCGTTCCAATGGTTTTCCCTGGCTGCCGTCCAGGGAGAGAATGATGCCCGGTACCGGTTGGGGCTTTTGTATGAGAATGGCAAGGGTGTTGATAAGGATGTAAAGGAAGCGTGCAAATGGTATGCCCTTGCGGCGGAACAGGGGCATCCCGCGGCTCAAAACAATCTGGGGACCATGTATGAGGCGGGAGACGGGGTGCAGAAGGATTTGAAGGAAGCGTGCAAATGGTACGCCCTTGCGGCGGAACAGGGATATGCCGCGGCTCAAGACAATCTCGGGACCATGTATGAAGGGGGGCAGGGAGTGGAGAAGGATTTGAAAGAGGCCTTCAAATGGTATCTGGCGTCCGCCCGGCAGGGAAATTCAAACGCCCAGTATCATTTGGCGCGGATGTACCTGAAAGGTGCAGGCGTGGAGCAGGATTACCGTGAAGCTGTGAAATGGTACGGGAAAGCGGCGGAACAGAACGTTCCGGCTGCCCAGTTTGGGCTGGGGCTGCTTTACCTGACAGGGAACGGAACTGAGCAGGATGAGGCAGAAGGCAGAAAATGGATTGCCAAGGCGGCGGAACAAGGCCTGGAGGAAGCCCGGGATATGCTCAAACTGCTTGATGACCTATTTCCGAAACAGAACGGAGAAGATTGATTCCGGCCAGTACAGGCTCAAAACGGGCTGCTTCATTTCTGCCGAATCCCGGAGGAAGGGAGGAGATTCGCCAAGGGTACATGGATCACGGATAGCCGCAGAAGTTGCGGCAAATGGTCAGTCTATCACCAGTTCCATTTGAATATCGACCCTTTCGTAGGCCGGATGGCTTTTCGGAATTTCCTTGAACCCCAGTTTTCTGTAGAGCCGTATGGCCGGGCGCAGAAGCGTGTTGCTTTCCAGAAAGATTTTTTTGCATCCCAGTTCTTTTGCCTTGCTGATGACGGTCCGGCACAGCAATACACCGATTCCTTTTCCCTGAACCCCGGGACTGACTGCGAGCTTGGCCAGTTCATATTCATGCTCCGGATCGTCTTTTTTGCACAGAGCGCATACGCCGACAGGTTCATCCCTGTACAGGGCAATGAAAATGTGGCCTCCTTTGTCCAGAATGTATTCCTGCGGGTGGTCCAGCGCCTTGTGGTCGGGTTCTTCCATTTCCCAGTGGGCGGTGATCCATTCTTCATTGAGAGCCTTGAAAGCGGATTGGTAGCGGGGCTCATAGGCAATGACGGCGATGTCTTTTCCCTCCCTCTCCTTTTTGGCTTCTTTTACCCGTTCGAATAATGTTTTTTCCGACAGCAGGTCTTCCCATTCTTCAATGGCCCGCCACAGGTCGTTCCGGGCCTGCCGGGCGATTTGTTCCACGGCGGATTCAACGTCGGGATAGCATTCGGCCATGATTCCGGCCATTTTTTTTCCTTTGGAGGACAGCGTGACCATGTTTCTTCTTCCGTCCGATTTGTCCCTAGTTTCTTTCACCAGTCCCCTTGCTCCCATTTCTTTTACGATGTTGCTGACGGACGGATGCGAATGCCCTATTTCCCTGGCGATTGCGGTGATGGTCTTCGCCTCGCCGCGGGACAGCACAAAAAAGACGGGAAACCACTTCGGGCGGATGTCCACGCCGTACATGCCGTAAATTAGTTCGGCGTCGTTTGTTATCTTATCCGTCAGCATGCGCAGCCTGCTTCCGATGGCCATTTTGCCCGTCTGGTTGAAAAAATCCATATCGTTTTTGTGTTATTAAAAACGTAATTAGTTACGAAATTAATTACGTATTATCTCATAGATGTCAAAGATTTTTTTACCCATTTTGCGAAACTTCGTTCATTTTGTCCGTGTTTCCAGGATGACCGCTCCGGTATTTGTTTCCCATAGTATCTGGCGTACGAATTTTTCTCCGATTGGGCCGGGGCCGGAAGGACGTGCCGCCCTTTTTAAGGCACGGCTATTCCTGATTATTGAGGAATAATAGGGAAAAGAGAATGAAAGACCCTTGCAAAACACTTCTTTTGCAAGGGTCTGGAATTGAAAATCTGGTAGGCCCGGTAGGAATCGAACCTACATCGTCGGTACCGGAAACCGATGTCCTATCCATTGAACGACGAGCCCATGTTCCAATCGGAACGAGAGAGATAGAATATAAAAAACGGACCGGATGCAAGTGTTTTTATGCGGGTGACGAAATTGGAGGGGAAGGTGGGGCGGAAGGCAAAGGGCTGAACAGCGGAGTTGTCCGGCCTAGGGGCGCATTCAGGGATGGGCGGCAGGAATAGCCTGGGTTCCCGTCAGGAGATTTTGTGATGGAAGGAGAAGATGGCAGCGAATACGGATACCGCCGTTACGATCAGAATGGCCCCGAAGAGCGGCCAGAGGTCCAGGAATCCGGCCCCTTCCAGGAAGATGCGCTGGATGAGTTCCAGGCCGTACCGCATGGGGTTGAGCAGGGTAAGGTCCTGGAAGATGTCCGGCATGCTGGAGATGGGGGTGGCGAAGCCGGAGAGCATGACCATGGGCACCAGGAGCAGGAAGGTTCCCACAATGGCCTGCTGGAGGGATTGGGCGAAGGAGGAGATGCACAGCCCTATGGCCGTCGCGGTGATGATGAAGAGCAGAATGGCCGTGGCAAGGAGCCAGATGGAGCCCTGGAAGGGGATGCGGAACCAGAACATGGCCACCAGCACCACGAAGACGGCCTGCATGGAGCCGGTGATGACCGTGGCGATGCCTTTGCCCAGCAGGATTTCCCCCGGGTTGTACGGGGCTACCAAGAGCTGGTCAAAGGTGCCTTCCTCCCGTTCCCGGGCGATGGAGAGTGCCCCGGAGAGGATGGAGTTGATCAGGGCCAGGACGGCGATGAGGCCGGGCACGATGAACCAGCGCGTAATGAGATTAGGGTTGAACCAGGAGCGGGTTTCTATTTCCACCGGGGAGGCGCCGCCGTTTCTGGCGGCCAGGTCCGCGCCGAAGGCGGAGGCGATTTGCTGGGCGTAGCCGAGGGCGATGGCTGCCGTGTTTGCGTTGCGCCCGTCCGCAATGAGCTGAAGGGAGGCAGGGCGGCCCGTCTGGAGGTTGCGGGAGAAGTCCGGCGGAATGGTGAGCCCTATGACGATTTTCCGGTTGTCGATCATGCGGTCTATGTCCTTTTCCGTGGATGCCGCGGCCTGCCGCCGGAAGATGCCTGTGCCTTCCAGGTCCGCAATGTACTGGGCGGCGGATTCCCCGCCGTCCTTGTCCAGCACGGCGTAGGGCACGCGCGTGACGTTCATGGTAGCCGCGTATCCGAAGATGCAGATCTGGATGATGGGCGGGATGATGAGGGCCATGCGGCTTTTTTTGTCCCTGAGCACGGCCAGCAGTTCCTTTTTGACGAGGGAGGTTATTCTGACGAAGAAGTCCATGACGTTATTCCAGGGATTTGGGAGCTTTCAAACGGGCGATGCCCATGAGGACGACGGCAAAGACGCCCAGTGTGATGCAGCACGGGATGATGACGGAGGGGATGTCCCCGGCCAGGAAGAGGGTCTGGAGCAGGGTGACGTAATAGCGCGCCGGGATCATGTAGGTGAGGGCGCGCACGGCGGGCGGCATGTTCAGAATGTCGTACAGGAAGCCGGAGAGCATGAGGGCCGGCATGAAGGTGCCCATGATGGCGAACTGGCAGGCCAGGAACTGGTTTTTCGTGGCCGTGGAGATGACGAGCCCCAACCCCAGGGCCACAATGAGGAACAGGGCGGAGACCGCCAGCAGCAGGGTGAGGGAGCCGCGGATGGGGATGCCGAAGACAAAGGCGGCGAAGACCATGGAGATGGCCAGGCTGACCATGCCCAGCAGGAAGTTGGTAGCCGCCTTGGCAGTGAGGATTTCCCCGCTGCCCACGGGGGTGACGAAGAGGCTTTCCAGTGTGCCCCGTTCATATTCCCGCGCCATGACCAGGGAAGTGAGGAGCGCCCCGATCATGGTCATAATGGTGACGATGACGCCGGGAACCAGGTAGTAGTGGCTGTCGTTGGCTTCATTGAAGCGGGTGCGCGTCTGTACGTCCAGCACGGGGGCGGACTGTCCGTGCAGGGAGGCCCCCCAGGAACCCACAACGGCCTGAAGGTAGTTGCGGATGAGGGTGGCCTGGTTGGCGTTGACCCCGTTGACGACGATCTGGACTTTGGTGACGCCGCCGTTGAGGGTGTCCGGGGCGTTGCTTTGCAGGGCGATGAAGGCATCCACTTCATGGGTGCGCAGCAGTTCTTCCGCCTCGCGGGTGGAGAAGACGCGCCGGGTCTGGAAGTATTTGGAGAGGGTGAGGCGCGTTTCCAGATTGGTGGATTCGCTGGAGGCCGGAACGGCCAGGTACGCGATGCGCACGTTTTTGATGTCCATGCTCATGCCGTAGCCGAAGAGGAGCAGAAGCACGGCGGGAAGGATGACGGCGATTCCCACGTTGCCGGGGTCTCTGACTACCTGGTGCAGTTCCTTGACGATGAGGGCGCCGATGCGTTTGAGAGAGGAGATCATGGGTTTTCCCCTCCTTTCTTCATGTATTTTTCCGTGATAGCCAGGAAGGCATCTTCCAGGGAGGCGGGCGCGCCATCCTCCCGGGGCGGGGCGTGTTTGCGTATTTCATCCGGGGAGCCTTCCGCCAGCGTGGTGCCGTCCATCATGATGAGCATGTTGTCGCAGAATTCCGCTTCTCCCAGGAAGTGCGTGGTGATGATGATGGTGACTCCTTTTTCCGCCAGCGAGTTGATGCGCAGCCAGAAGTCGCGCCGTGCCAGCGGGTCCGCGCCGGAGGTGGGCTCGTCCAGAAAGAGGATGTCCGGGGAGTGGAGCAGCCCGCACGCCATGCTGAGGCGCTGCTTGTAGCCGCCGGGCAGGTGGGCGGCGGGGGCGTTCATGTAGGGGGTGAGGCGGAATTCCTTTTCCATGGCCTGGATGGCCTCCTTTCTTTCCTTCCCGGCCATGCCGTAAGCCCCGGCGAAGAATTCCAGGTTCTGCCGCGTGGTGAGCATGCCGTACATGGAGAATTTCTGGGCTACGTACCCTACTTTCCGCCGTGCCCGGGCGGCGGCTGTCCGCAAATCAGCACCCGCTACGTTGAGCGTGCCGCTAGTGGCAGGCAGCAGCCCGCAGAGCATGCGGAAGGTGGTGCTTTTCCCGGCACCATTCGGACCCAGCAGTCCGAAGACCTGCCCTTTCCGGACGGAGAAGCTGACGTGGTTGACGGCGGTGAAGCTACCGAATTGGCGCACGAGGTCCGTGACCCGGATGACGACGTCCCCTTCCGCCGCCTGTTCCGGGAGCGGCTTGCCTTCCGGAACGGGAATGTCGCCGGACGCCGGGTCCGTTTGTTCCGCCAGCAGGGTCATGAAGCCGTCGGAGAAATCCGGACGGCCCGGCTGGGGATGGTATTCCTCCAGTTTTTGCCGCGTGGGGTGGTCCGGCGGCAGGATGATGCGGACTGTTCCGCCCTGGGGCGTGGCGTTGATGATGCCGGGCATGGTGGCCAGCCTGCTCTGGAACTGGCGGGTGTTGATTTTTTCCGGGGTCTGCACCGTGACGCACATGCCTTCCGCGCGCGCGATGACGTCCGCGGGCGGCGCGTCCACGAGCAGCCGCCCCTGATACATGATGAGGGTTCTGTTGCAGTAGGCGGATTCATCCATGTACGAGGTGCTGACGAGCACCCCCACGCCTTCCTCATGGGAGAATTGCCGGAGGATGTTCCACAGTTCCCGGCGGGAGAGTGGGTCCACGCCCACCGTAGGTTCGTCCAGCAGGATGAGGGACGGGGAGGAGATCAGCGAGCAGCACAGCCCCAGCTTCTGCTTCATGCCGCCGGAGAGTTTGCCTGCCAGGCGTCCGGTGAAGCGTTCCAGGCTGGTCATGGAGAGGAGGTCGCGGAAGCGTTTTTCCCGGTCCTGGCCGGAGACGCCGTGCATGCGGGCGTAAAGCTCCATGTTTTCCCGGACGGTGAGGTCCTCGTACAGGCCGAATTTCTGCGGCATGTAACCGATGGAGGATTGAATGGCACGGCTTTTTTTCACGGAGTCCAGATTCAGGACGGAGATGGAGCCTTCATGCGGTTTCATCAGCCCCGTGATCAGGCGGATGAGGGTGGTTTTTCCCGCGCCGTCCGGCCCCAGCAGCCCCACGATTTCCCCGGAAGACAGGCGGAAGGAGATTCCGGCCACCGCCGCAAAGGGGACGCCTGCCGGGTCCGGGAACATTTTGCGCACGTTCCGGCAGTCGATCAGAAGACGGGAGTTTGCGTTCATGGCCTGGACTGTTCCGGAGAGGGCCGGCCGTTTTCCTGGTCCAGGGGGATAGTGACTGTGGCCGGGGCGCCCAGGCGCAGCCGGTTGTCCGGGTCGTCCACGATGATGCGCACTTCATAGACCAGGGCTGTTCTGAGGTCCGGCGTTTCCACGTTCTTGGGCGTGAATTCCGCAACGGAGGAAATGAAGCCCACCGTTCCCTTGAAGTCCGTGCCGGGAAAGCTGTCGTTATGCACGGTGGCGGAGAAACCGGGCCTGACTTTTCCAAGCTGGGTTTCCGTGAGGTATGCCCTTACCCATTTGGTGTGGTTCAGGGAGAGGTTGTAAACGGGTTTCTGGGGTGAGGCCATGTCCCCTTTTTCCAGGATGCGGTTGCGCACTACGGCGTCACTCGGAGCGTAGAGAATGGCGTCTTTCAGATTTTGCTCCCTGATGGTGAGATTGGCCCTGGCCTGGTTGTACTGGGCGAGTGCCTGGGCTATGTCTTCCGCGCGGGAGCCGGCCAGGAGCAGTTCCAGCTGTTTTTGCGCTACGTCCAGATTGGCGGCGGCCACCCGCTGGGAGGCTACGGCGTCGTCCGCTTCCTGCCGGGAGATGGATTTGGTTTCAGCCAGCGCCACGAGCCTTTTGCTGCGCAGGGCGGCATTGTTCAGCGTGGCCTGGGCGGATTCCACATTCGCCCGTGCCTGGGCTATTTCTTCCCGGCGGGGGCCGTTTTTCACCCGCAGGTAGTTCTGGCGGGCGGCTTCCGCCGTCTGGCGCGCTTCATCTACGGCCTGCTGCAGGCGGACCGTTTCCAGCGTGGCGAGTTTCTGTCCGGCGGTGACGGTGTCTCCTTCGTCCACCAGCACGGAGTCGATCCTCTCGGAGATCAGGAAAGCCAGATCCACCTGCCTGAGGTCCACGTTGCCGTAGAGCACGGCTTCCTGCTCGGGGCCGGCGGGAGCTTCCCGGTAAATGAACCAGGCCGCCGCGCCTGCGGCACACAGCAGGATCAGGATGATCACCAGCTTTTTCATGTCTATGTTTATACGCATGTATAATATTTCTTTGCAAACAAAAACGCAGTCATCATGACGGAGAAGGAATTAGCGGTTTACTAAGGGGGGGAGAACGGGCATAATCCGGCGACTTTTACTTTTCCAATCGATATGATGACCGCCACCGAGATCCGCCAAAGCTTTCTGGAATTTTTCCGCGAGAAACAGCACACGGTCGTGCCTTCTGCCTCTTTGATGCCCCAAAGCCCCGGCCTGTTGTTCACAAATGCCGGCATGAACCAGTTTGTTCCCTATTTCCTGGGCGTGTGGACGCCGCCGTGGAAGCCCGCCCGCGCCACGGACACCCAGAAGTGCATCCGCGCCGGAGGCAAGCACAATGACCTGGAGGATGTGGGCTATGATTCCTACCACCACACGTTTTTCGAGATGCTGGGCAACTGGTCCTTCGGCGATTATTTCAAGAAGGAAGCCATTCACTGGGCCTGGGAGCTGGTCGTGGAACGCTGGGGGTTTCCGGCGGAACGGCTGTACGCCACGGTGTACGCGCCGGACAAGAGCAAGGGGGATCCCGGGGAGTTTGACCAGGAGGCCTGGAATTACTGGGCGGAACTGTTCCGTTCCCGCGGGCTGGACCCGGAGGTTCACATTGTGCACGGCAACGTGAAGGACAATTTCTGGATGATGGGAGAGACCGGTCCCTGCGGCCCCTGCTCCGAATTGCACGTGGACCTGACCCCGAACGGCGATACGCAGGGCAGGCTGGTGAACAAGGATTCCGATTTGTGCATTGAGATTTGGAATCTGGTGTTCATCCAGTACAATGCGGAGAGCGACGGTTCCATGCGCAACCTGCCGGCCTGCCATGTGGATACGGGCATGGGCTTCGAACGCGCCTGCTCCATCATGCAATGCACGGACGGGTTCAAGGATTTTTCCCGCAAGCCTTCCAATTACGCCACGGATGTGTTCCGCCCGCTGTTTGACAGGCTGGAAGCCTTGAGCGGCCGGGAGTACTCGGACGTTTATCCCGCCCCCGGCTCCAAGCTGGTGGCCGCCGGGGACGACGTTCTCCAGGAGGCGATCGCCTTCCGTGTGATTGCCGACCACGTGCGTACTTTGAGTTTTTCCATTGCGGACGGAATTTTGCCGGGCAACAACGGCCGCAATTACGTGTTGCGCCGCATTTTGCGCCGTGCCGTGCGCTATGGTCGCCGCCTGGGGTTCACCCAGCCGTTCCTGGCAGAACTGGTGGATACGCTGGTGGCCTCCTTCGGCCAGGTGTTCCCGGAACTGGTTTCCCGTGCTGATACGGTGAAGGAGGTACTGACCCGTGAAGAAGCCAGCTTCAATGAAACGCTGGACCGCGGCCTGGAATTGTTTGACGCGGAAACCGCTTCCGCCGGGAAGGTGACCGGCGAGTTTGCCTTCAAGCTTTACGATACCTACGGATTCCCGGTGGACCTGACCGCCCTGCTTGCGGAGGAACGCGGGCTGGACATCGACATGGAACGCTTCAACCGTCTGATGGAGGAACAGCGCGACCGGGCCCGCGCGGCGCGGAAGAGCGAAGTGGTGCGCGCCCTGGATTTGAAGACGGACGCCGTAACGGATTTCACGGGCTACGATGTGGACGAGTGCGCCGCTACCGTGCTGGAAGTGAGCCGCCAGGGGGACTCCCTGTTTATTATTACGGACAAGACGCCGTTTTACGCGGAGATGGGCGGCCAGGTGTCCGATGCCGGACTGATCGAGATCGGCGGGGACAGCTACCACGTGGCGGCCGTCCAGCAGATCGGCGGAGCGCGCGCCCATGTGGTGGAGTACCAGGAAGGGCTGAACGTGAAGCCCGGGGACCGCGTGCATTTGAGCATTGACGCGGAACGCCGCCGCCGGGTGGAGGCCCACCATACCGCCACCCACCTCCTGCACTGCGCCCTGCACCAGGAGGTGAGCCCGGACGCGGCCCAGCAGGGGTCCTTCGTCTCGGAAGACCGCCTGCGCTTTGATTTCAACAGCGGAGCCGTCACGCCGGACCAGCTGCGGAAGATTGAAGAGAAGGTAAACGGCTGGATTGACGCCGGACTGCCGGTGTATTGCACGGAACGCGCCTATGCGGAGGTGAAGGGGAATTCCGCCATCGCCCAGTTTTTTGGGGACAAGTACGGAGATTTGGTGCGCGTCGTCCAGGTGGGCGGCTGCGAGAACGCGCTGGATGGCGTCTCCATGGAGTTCTGCGGGGGCACCCACATCGCGAACACGAAGGATATCGGCCTGTTCAAGATTAAAAGCGAAGGAGCCATCGCCTCCGGAGTGCGCCGCATTGAGGCCATGACGGGGGATGCCGCCCTGGAGATGATCCGCCAGCACGTCGTCGCCAAGAGCCTGGAGATCGCCAAAGCGGTGGAAAAGATCAAGGAAGTGAATTATGCCCTGGAGGACATGGGGCTGGAGCAGGTTCCGGTTCCCACCATTGAGGGCAAGCCCGGCCTGTCCGCCATCGGAGCTTCCGACATTCGCACGGTGAACGAGTCTCTGGAACGGTTTGACGCCAGCGTGGAACATTTCAAGCAGACGGCCCTGGATGCGGAGAAGAAGCTGAAGAAGGCCCGCGCCGGACAGTCCGCCGCCAGGGCCGACGCCCTACTGAACGAATGGCTTTCCGGTGGTTCCGCTTCCCTGATTCAGGTGGCGGAAGGGTCGGGGGAGCTTCTTCAGGAACTGCTCAACGGCTTGAAAAAGCGCCAATATGCGGGGGCGGCCTTTCTGCTGTGCGTAGACAGTTCTTCCTTGCTCCTGGGGGCGTATTGTGGCAAAGATGCCATTGCAGACGGCTTGTCCGCCGGGGATTTGGTCCGCGAGGTGTCGTCCCTTGGCGGCGGCAAAGGCGGCGGCCGGGCCGATCAGGCCCGAGGCTCCGCCCCGCAGGATGCGGACCCCCAGACGCTGGCCGCTGCGGCGCGCAAGATTATCAACGGGTAAGCCCCGAAGGGCAGCTCCAGTAAAAAGCCGATCATGGACAAGAAGATTTTTCCGGATGAACCCGAAATTCCCATTTTGCCGAACCTGTTCACGGCAGGGAACCTGGTGTGCGGATTTTTCGCCATTCTGACGATTTTTGAAGGGATCAACCAGGCGGACAGCGATGCCGTGGCGGCCTTTGCCTGTTATCAGAACGCCACGTTCCTGATTTTCGCGGCTTGTCTGTTCGATTTGTTTGACGGCCGGATTGCGCGTATGCGCGGGCAGGACGGCCCGTTTGGAAGGGAGTTCGATTCTCTGGCGGACATTGTTTCTTTCGGCATCGCTCCGGCGCTTCTGGTGGCCAAGGCGGTATTGTTCCAGCTTTCTCCGCCGGAAGTGGGCTGGGGCATCGGCATTTTGTACCTGCTGTGCGCCGCCCTGCGTCTGGCGCGCTTCAACTGCATGGCGTCGGCTCCCCGCAAGGAAGGCCAGAGCAGCGATTTCGTGGGACTTCCCGTTCCGATGGCGGCCGGGGCTGTGGTTTCCACCATGTATCTGGTGATGTACCTGGCTGGCAGGGCGCCGGATGGGGCCATGGACCTGGGCGTGTTCAAGTACGTGATCGCCCTGGCGATGGCAGGCGTTTCCGTGCTGATGATGAGCCGGGTGGTTTATCCCAGTTTCAAGCACATCAACATGCGTACGCGGGGTACGATGTACGCGATCGTGCTCATTGTGCTGACGGTCATCTGCATTTTCAAATTCCCGTGGGTGATGCCCGCGGTCATTTTCTCCATTTACCTGCTTTATGGGCTGGTGCGCCCCTGGGTGGCCCGCCGCTGGCGGAACAAGCTGGAAGCCAGCGACGGGGAGGAGGAGTAACAGAATTTTTCCAGCAAACGGAGGACCTTGCCCTGGCCATGCCGCCACAGGAACTGTGGATATTCCTTGCCCGATGCCGGGTCTCTTGTTCCAACTTTGTCCTGAACGCCATGTATCGTTACTCCATATCCCGGGAAGATTTCCACGCATGCGTCAATCATCTTCTTGGCCGCCGAGCGCGAAAGGCTTTTTATGCGGTGCACCTCAAGAGAGGCATTTTCCAAGTAATAGCTTTACTGATTATTTTTTATGTTTGCTGGTATCTTCAAGCAAATTATGCGGAATCAGGATGGGTTAAAG
Source organism: Akkermansia sp. RCC_12PD (assembly GCF_036417355.1). Lineage (NCBI taxonomy): Bacteria > Pseudomonadati > Verrucomicrobiota > Verrucomicrobiia > Verrucomicrobiales > Akkermansiaceae > Akkermansia > Akkermansia sp. RCC_12PD. The sequence continues at coordinate 1,939,405 of NZ_CP143889.1, forward strand.
CTTGGTTTCCTGCAGGTAATGTAATGGTTTTTTACTATATTTTTATAGTTTTGATTTTTTTAAATCGAAACTATTTACTTTGGTCTTGTATCAGTCGTTTTGGCTGTCTCTCCCGTCAATTTATTACCGAATATCAGCGTTAGCAGCAATGCGATATTCCAACAAGATTATTCTACATAATTCCGTTTTAAATTATATACGTCTCTAGAAAAATCTCAGCTGGAAGCATCAGCGACATGATGCAAGAATACAATCGAGCATGAAAAATGCTCTCGAAAAAATTAGCAAAGGCAAAGAATGGGACGAACCTGATTTGATGGAATACGACCCGGATAAAAAAGAAATAAAATTTCTTAATAAGACTCCTAAGAAGTGTTCATTGCCTCCAGATTGGGAACAGTCATTGAATCACGTTCAGGATAATCTTTACTATGGTTTGGTATGGACGGGTCAAAACAAATTATTATTCCATTCAAATCTACTGGAAATGATAAATCGTCTTTTTAATCTTAAATCATAGATCCTTTGATTTTAATTATGTACCGTTATTCCATTTCTCAAGCATAAGCACGTGCAGGCCTTTTATTTTCATTCTATGGTTTGTTGCTCTCCTGTTGCTCCGGTAGGTGCAAGTTCATTATCGATAGTCAGGATGGATGCAAACGTGGCCGTTTTCTGGAGATGCAGTAGATTTCTTTTACGTGTTTTCTGCTTTGTGTGTTATTTTCAGAGGAAAAAATTTGATAAGCTTAATTGACTTTACATCTTTTAAACAGATAAATATCGGAAGCGTTTAACCTTGCCTCTTGAGAAGATGGAAAAAGGTAAGGACTGGGAAAATCCGGATTGGATGGAATATGATGAAGAGAACCGAGAGATAAGGTTTCTCAATAAGCAGCCCGGGACGTATTCAATTCCGCTCCGCTGGGAAGATTCTCTTACTAAGGTGAGAGACGATTTGTTCTGCGGTTTTGGTACGAATCAATCGGGAAAGCCTATTCTTATTCCTTGGAAAGGACAACACACAAATTGAAAGCGATTCTGCGGCTTGGGCTGGAGCCAGGGCTCTCTAAGCTTTGGTTGCAGTTGTATAAGCACGCTTCCTGATCCTGGACCTGATCACGAATATCATATATTCGTTACTTCATCGTTGGAAATGAATTCCAGTAAGCGGCATGTCAAGCCGTGCAAGTTGTGCGATTTCATCCCTCCCGTTGGGAACGATATGCTGGATTTGAGGAGTTCCGGCACTTATCGGTTTTTCTTTTTGAAGTCGTCCGCAAAGGGGTCCCTTTCCGGAGCGGAAGGCCCGTTGTGGATTTCAAGGTTCTTGTTTTTGACCAGCGTGATGCATATGGGCTTGCTCCGGTTTCCCTGGGCGTCATACCTGTACAGGAAGCGGCGGACGAGTTCCTTGGTCTTGGAGTCGAACATGCGTTCTTCCACCAGCTCGGCGTATTGGTTGTAGCCGTAGCTCACATGGAACAGTTCATTTTTCTTGCCGTCATAAATCAGGCAGGACGTAAGCTGTCCGAATTTGCCGCGGGAATAGTAGGTGACGGAGACAAGGACGTTGTTGACGTTGTAAGTGCGCTTCCGCATTCCCTGGCCGTTGGAAGTTCTTTCAAAATAGCTGCGCGAACCGTCCTCATGCTTGACCAGGCGGGAGGAAGAGGGTTCCCGTATCTTGAATTCGTCCTGTCCGGCCTGGAGGGCGGAAGCCGCCAGGGCCAGCGGGACGATGAAAAGCAAGGGCGATGTTTTCATGATGAAAAAAGTGTTTCTGACTTATTAAAGTGATGTATAGTGCCTTTGACAAGAACGTAATTAAATGAATTGGTTCGTAAGGCGACATGAGTTGAACGTAGAACGCGGCGGCGTGCTGATGGGGATTGTGAATGTTACTCCGGATTCCTTTTCCGACGGAGGCCGTTTTTATGCGCTGGAAGAGGCCCTTGGCCATGCGGAGGAGCTGGAACGGCAGGGCGCCGTTATTCTGGACATAGGGGGCGAGTCCACACGTCCGGGAGCGGCGGAGGTTTCCGCGGATGAGGAGGTGGCCCGCGTGCTGCCCGTGGTGCGGGAGCTCCGGAAGCGGTCGGAGGCCGTGATTTCCGTGGATACACGCCATGCCGCCGTGGCCGCCGCGGTGCTGGAGGCGGGGGCGGACGTGATCAATGATATTTCCGGCTTGTCGGACCCCGGCATGGCGGAACTGTGTGCGGAAGCGCGCTGCGGTGTAGTGGTGATGCATATGCAAGGGCGCCCGGAGACGATGCAGGACGCGCCCGCATACGGGGATGTTCTGGAGGAGGTGCGCCGCTATTTTGAGGAACGGTATGATTTTCTGCTGGGAAAGGGGCTTTTGCCGGAACAGGTCTGCTGGGACCCCGGCATCGGTTTCGGCAAGACGCTGGACCATAACCTGACTCTTCTTTCCAATATGGACCAGCTGCATGTGGCGGGGCGTCCGGTGCTGCTGGGCCTTTCCCGCAAGCGCATGCTGGGCGCCATCCTGGGCGGAACGGATTCGGGACGGGAGCCGCTGAGTACTGCGGTGATGACGGTATGGGGGCATTTGCACGGCGCCCAAATCCACCGCATTCATGATGTGGAAGAGAGCGCCCGCGCGCTGCGGCTGGTCCAGGCCGCCGAACCGTTTGTACGCTGAACATTCCATGGTTTCCGCCTCTTCACGTCCGGTATTGACGTCGCTGGCGTCCGCGGGGTTTGCCCTTCTGGCTGCGTGCCTGTTTCTGGCCCTCAGGGGCGTCTGGCCGTTCGGCAGCCATTTTCTGGAGTACATGGACAACGGGCAGATGGTGTACCCGTCCCTGAAGTATTATGCCTCCGCTCTGATGTCCGGAGTGTGTGACGGCTCTTTTTTTTATGATATCAATGCGGGGTGCGGCATCCGGGTGAGCCCCTCCCTGCCTCATCAGCTTTTGGTCCCCTCCTCCTGGATTGCCGTGGCGATGGGGGATTCCTTCCTGCTGAGGGACATGGTCTGGGTGATGCTGGCGGACGTGGTCTGCATTTGCCTGACGGCTTCCTGGTTCCTGAGGCGCGTGTTTCCATCCCTGTCCGTGGGGTGGACCGTGCTTTTGACCGCCGGGTACGCCCTGGGGGGATTTTTCCAGACCAAGTACGGCTTCATGCAGTTTCTGGACCATGCCGCCATGTTTCCGCTGTTTGCGCTGGGGCTGTACCGGCTGGTGAACGGCGGCCGGGGGTGGCTGTATGCCGTGGGGCTGTTCCTGCTGGCTACCTCCCTGTACAGCGCTTTCATGGCCGTGGTGGTCGGGTGGCTGTTTGCGTGGGCCTATACGCTGCCGTTGAAGGGAACGGAAGAGCGGCGCATGATTCTGGGCCGCGTTTTCTGGTACACGGCGGCGGTGACGCTGGTTACCAGTTATTACTGGCTGCCGATGATGGAGATGAGCCGGGATTCCATGAGGTCCCTGTTCATGACGGCTCCCTTGTTTTCCGAGCTGCTGTGGCCGTTTGATCCTCCCAAGTTCCTGGAACGCCTGTATTCCTGCCTGCCGGGGATGGCCCCGGCCGCCCTGGCAGTCCTGTTCCTGGTGCGGAGACGGAGGGAGTCCGCGCCTCCGGACAGGTGCGTGCGCCTGTTTGTCCTGCTCCTGGCGGCTTCCATTCTTCCGGCGTTCGTGGAACCTTTCCACCGCGCCGCCCATTTGTGGAGCTACGTGGATTTTCCCGTGCGGTTCGGCTTTGTTCCCGGACTGGTCGTGACGGCGTTTTGCGCCTGGATGTTGACGGGAGATCGGCTGCCCGTGCCGCAGGGCCGGAGATTCGGATGGCCGCTTTGTCTGGGATTGCCCGCCGCGGCGTTTGCCGTTTCCGCGGTTGTTCTGCACGTGGCGGAGATGGATGTTGCCGTCCGCCTGCTTCCGCTGCTGTTTTTCCTGTGCGCCTGGTTGATCTGGAAGCATGCGGAAGGCAGGAGGCTGATGGGCGGCATTGCCGCCGTGCTGCTGCTGGGGCTGCCCGTGGGGGCTGCCGCTTTCTGGAAGAAGGGGGATGAGGAAAAGGCTGCCGTGCAGTGCCTGAATGCGGAGTGGCTGGCGCGGCAGATGCATGGGTATCAGGGGCTTTTGCGCGTGAAGGACCGGGACAGGGTGATGGTGGACAATTCCGCCTGCCTGGGGAACATTCCCTCCATCAGCAATTTCCGGCACACGACGAGCATTGCCCATTTCCGTTTTCTGAAGAACCTGGGATACCGGGACGAGTTTACGCGCACTTATGGACAGGGGGGAACCCTGTTTTCCGATCTTTTGCTGGGGCACGGATTCGTGCTGGCGTCCTGCCCCGTGGAAGGCATGGAAGATGTCCTGTCCCGCGACGGCATGTATTTGTACCGCCTGCCGGGCGCGCAATGGGGGCGGGTGGTGCCTGAAAGCGCCCTGGGGCTGGAGCTTGACGACAAGGCTTCCGTTTTCGAGAATCTCAATGTATTGTACGCGCGGCTGTTCCCTTCCGGCAAGAGTCCGCTGTACGTTCCTGCGGAGGCGCGGACGGAAGTATGCGGGAATGCCTACAGCATGAGGATTCCGGAGCGGGATGGGGACGTGTACGGCTTTCCCCTGACGGATACGGATGAATTGAAGGTGGACGGGCGGGAGGTCCCCGTGATGGCGGAAGCGCAGAAGAAGCCCGGCTGGAAAGGGAGGACTTACAACGGAACTCTGGAATTGAAATCCGCCGTAACCGGCGGGGAAACCCTGGTAACCGGGGTGATGCGGCGGCTGGTGGAGTGCCCCATGATCGTGGCCGCCGCACAGCAGGGGGAATGGGATTTGCCCGCATTTCCGGAAGGTTCCGCCCCCCGCAGGATGGAGGAACGGGGGAGAGGCGGCCACGTGGAGGTGGACCTTGCCGCCGGGGCAGGGGAGGCCCTGATGATTCCGGTGGTATATGACAGGGGATGGAGCGCCGTCCGCAACGGGGTTTCCGTGCCTGTGGAGAAGGTTGGGGAGTTGATGGCGGTGCGTTTGGAACCTGGACGGAACCGGGTGGTGTTTGATTATTTTCCCCCTCTGCTGAAGGAAACGTTGGCGGTGTCCGCTGTGGCGGCCCTGTTCCTTTTGCTGTATGCCGGGTGGGCGCGTCGGCATCCGGAAGCGCCGTTGAGAAGGGCCGTGCTGGCTTGCGGTTACCGCCTGTTCCTGTTTTGCTGCGCCTGTCTGCTGCTGGCCGTGTATGCCGGGTCCGTTGTTGTGTTTGCCGTGCAGTGCCTGTTGTAACAGGGAGTGCGTGCGGCAGTTTACGGGGGCTTTTTTCACCGGAAGCGGGATGAAAATGAGAAAGAGATTTTTTTGTCTTGCGTATTTTCTGAAATTACAGAAAATAGAGTCATGGTTTTGGACGACGTGCAGAAAGCTTTTGTGGAGCAATGGGGGGAGATGGGCGCCAGATGGGGCGTCAGCCGGTCCATGGCGGCGGTTCATGCGTTTTTGTATTTGAGCGAGGAGGCCCTGAGCGCCGATGATTTATGCGAGGCTTTGTCCATGGCGCGTTCCAATGTTTCCACGGCGCTGAAAGAACTGGAGGGGTGGGAGCTGGTGTTCCGGGAAAGCAGGATGGGGGACAGGAAGTCCTATTACCGCGTGCAGGCCGATGTGTGGGAGATGGCCAGAGCCATCATGAAGGAGCGTAAGAGGAGGGAGGCCGAGGGCGCCTTGAGAACGGTCGGCGAATGTCTGGAAAAAGCCCGGAAAGTGCGGAACGAGTTTCAGGAAGGCAGACTGGAGGCCATGCAGGAGATATTGCAATTGGGCTGTTCTTTTGCGGACAAGGCCGCTTCATGTCCGCCTTCCCTGATTAAGAAAGCGCTGAAGATGGGAGGAAAGGTTCTGGATTGGGTAGCCAGGAAGTAAAGGAAGAGCCGCCCGGAGATATGGTTGAAGAAAGAGTGAAAGGCATGATGGTGTTCTGAAATTTCTGTAATTATGGAAAATAGAGAAATAAAATGAAAACGAATGTGTGTGAATGTCCGGACAAGGTTGCCGTGACCGGCGTCCTGGGGTACAGCGGGCGTTATATGGCCCGGAAGCTTGCGAACCGGGGCGTAGGGGTTGTCGGGCTGACCAATTCCTTGGGGAAGCCCAATCCGGATGGATGGCGGCTGTCTCCCCTGTGCTGGAATGATCCCGTCGCCTTGGCGGAGAGCATGAGGGGATGCCGTGCCCTGATCAATACGTACTGGGTGCGGTTCAATTCCCGGTGGTTTTCCCATGCGGAGGCTGTGGAGCATACAAGAGTGTTGTTCGAGGCCGCCGCCAAGGCCGGAGTGGAAAGGATCGTGCATATCAGCATCACCCATCCCGACAGGGACAGCAGCCTGAGCTATTTCCGAGGGAAGGCGGAGTTGGAACGCATGCTGGAAAGTCAGGATATTCCGTATTCCGTCTTGCGTCCGGCCGTCTTGTTCGGCGAACGGCCGGGGGAAGATATCCTGATTAATAATATGGCCTGGGTTCTGAGGAATTTTCCGGTAGTGGGCATTCCGGGGAATGGGGAGTACCGTCTTCAACCGATCCACGTGGAGGATCTGGCGGCTCTGGCCGTCCGGGAGGCGATGGCGGAAGACGGGGAAAACAGGGTTATTGAGGCGGTAGGGCCGGAGGCCTATACGTTCCGCGGCCTGTTTGCCATGCTGGGGGAAGCGATAGGCGTCAAAAGGCCGGTTATGTCCGTTCCCCCGTGGAGCGCCCTTGCCGCCGCCAGGGTGATGGGGGCGTTCCATCGCGATGTGATGCTGACAAGGGACGAGATACGTGGATTGATGGAGGACAGGCTGTGTGTTGAAGGAGCCGTTCCGGCCGGTTTTTCCCGGCTTTCCTCATGGGCCCGGAAACATGCTCAGGAGTTGGGAAGGGCGTATGCCTGTGAAATGGCCAGGAGGAGAGTTGAACGGTAGCTTTTCCGGAAAACGGGGCGTGCCGCTCCGGGCGGGACAGGCGCAGGACGCCGCGGTGTCCTGCCCTGCCGCGTGACGTGAAAAGGCTTTGCGCTTTTGAAGGATGGTTGACAGCGGAGCGTGGCCGGGTAGAGTGGCGTTATGCAGTCTTCCTATTGTCCGAGTCCCTATCGATACACGCGCCGCGTGACCCGCGAAGTCATGGTGGGCAATGTGGGTGTTGGCGGCGCCAATCCCATCCGCGTCCAGTCCATGTTGACGTCCGACACGCGGGATACGGATGCCTGCGTGAAGGAGGCCCTGGAGCTGGCCGCCGCCGGCTGCGAGATTATCCGGCTGACCGCCCAGACGAAGGCGTATGCGGCCAATCTGGAGAATATTTCCCGCGAATTGCGCGCGGCAGGCTGCCATGTGCCGCTGGTAGCGGATATTCATTTCAAGCCGGACGCCGCGATGGAGGCCGCCAAATGGGTAGAGAAGATCCGCATTAATCCCGGCAATTTCATCGACAAGAAGAAGTTCGAGGTGCGCGAGTACACGGATGCCGAGTACCAGGAGGAACTGGACCGCGTGCGGGAGGAGTTTACGCCCCTGGTGCTGTTCTGCAAGGAACATGGCCGCGCCATGCGCATCGGTTCCAACCACGGTTCCCTGTCCGACCGCATTTTGAACCGTTTTGGCGATACGCCGGAGGGAATGGTGGAGAGCGCCATTGAGTTTGCGCAGATTGCCCGCGACCTGGATTACCATTCCCTGGTGTTTTCCATGAAGGCGTCCAGCGTGAAGGTGATGATCGCCGCGTACCGCCTGCTGGTGGAGCGCATGAACGCGCTGGGTCCGGACTGGAATTATCCCATCCATCTGGGGGTGACCGAGGCGGGGGGCGGGGAAGACGGCCGCATCAAGAGTGCGGTGGGCATCGGGTCCCTGCTGATGGACGGCATTGGCGATACCCTGCGCGTGTCCCTGACGGAAGATGCCGTGCGCGAGGTGCCCGTGGCCTACCGGCTTTCCAATCCGTTCCAGCCGTCCGAAAGGCCGGACGATCCCCCCTCCGCGTTTCCGGAACCGGAGTTGTGCTATGATCCCCTGAAGTTTTCCAAGCGGCAGGGCGGCCTGGCCATGTGCTACGGCGTTCGCCTGGGCTGGGAACAGCCCGTGCGCGTGGTGGTTCCCGATGCCGGTTTTTACGCCCTGCAGGATGAGCGCGGCGCCATGGGCGACATGATGCCGGAGCTGGCCCTGGGCCAGTTGGACGCCATTGAAGTTGACCCCCGCAGCGATGCCGACCTGGAGCCGCTGAAAGAGTTGGCGGAGCCGTCCATCGTGACCGTGAAGAACGGGCTGGACATGGAGCCGGTGCACGCGTTCCGCCTGCTGGCTTCCCGCATTGAGGACAGGCATTTGATTTTGCTGAAGGATACGCTGGCGCCCGGTTCCGTTTCCGGAGAAGACGTGCCGCTGGTGGCCGCCCGGAATGCGGGCTCCCTGCTGTGCGACGGGATTGGGGACGCTTTGCTGGTGCAGGGAGAGTCCGATCCGCGGCTGGCTTCCTTCCTGGCCTTTAATATCCTGCAGGCCACCGGGATGCGGTTGACGCGCGCGGATTACGTTTCCTGCCCGTCCTGCGGGCGCACCCTGTACAATATTCAGGAGGCGACGGACCGCATCCGCAAGGCCACGGAACATTTGAAGGGGGTGAGGATTGCCGTGATGGGGTGCATCGTGAACGGGCCGGGAGAGATGGCGGACGCCGACTTCGGGTATGTGGGGGGGGCTCCGAACAAGATTAACCTGTATGTGAAGCATACCCCCGTCAAGTTCAATATTCCCGAGGAAGAGGCGGTGGAGAGGCTGGTGGACCTGATCAAGGAGTACGGACGCTGGGTGGAGCCGAAACGGGAGAGTTTTTAATACGGAAGACCGCACGGCATGGGAAGGGTGTTTATCAGCGGCGGAAAAGGGGGACTGGCCCGCGCCGTGGCGGCGCATTTTTCCGCCGCCGGATGGGCAGTGGACGCCCCCTCCCGTGCGGAGCTGGACGTGGGGGACTGTTCCGCCGTGGAAGAGTGGTTTGCGGGGCGGCCTGCGTATGATCTGGCGGTGTGCGCCGCCGGAGTGACGAAGGACCGCCCTTTTTTGAAACAGACGGAGGATGAATGGGACGCCGTGATGGGCGTGAATGCCAGGGGGGCCGCCTGGTGCGCCCGCTGCGCTGCGGCCGGCATGCTGCGGGAGGGCAGAGAGGGGCAGGTCGTGATGATCGGTTCCTATGCCGCGTACAGGCCCGCGCCGTCACAGGCGGCGTATGCCGCTTCCAAGTCAGCTCTGGAAGGCCTTGTCAAGAGTCTGGCCCGGGAGTGGGGGAAGAAGGGAATCCGTGTGAATCTGGTTTTGCCGGGGTTCATGCTTACGGATATGACGGAGGGATTGCGCGGAAGCGTGAAGGAGGCGGCTTTGTCCCGGCACGTTTTGGGCAGGTTCAATACGCCGGAGCAGACGGCGGCGTTTCTTCTGTTTCTGCAGGAGGCGCTGACGGCCGCCTCCGGGCAGGTTTTTGATCTGGACAGCCGGATTCTTTAGGGGGTGGCCGGGGATTCCGAGGCTACCGCCGGTTGTTGTGAATCTGCGGGGCGTTCAGCGGTTTGTTCCGCGTTCAGGAGGCTTTTGATCCACGGGATGACGGCGTCTTTTTTGAAGAAGTGGTTGCGCGGATCGACGTTGGCCAGGCGGAAGAATTCGGTTCTGTCCAGTCCGGAGGGGAGGCGTTCCCCCTGCCAGCGTTTGGCGGGGTCCGCAAAGCGCGGCTGGTGCAGGAAGCGGAAGGCGTCTTCCCTGCCCGCCATGCGGTAGGCCTGCGCGATAAGGCCGAAGTCCCGGTCCAGCCCCCCTTCCGTACAGATGACGGGGCGCGGAGCCAGGGAGGCGACGATGTCCGGGAAGTCGAATTGCTGCCAGAAGCCGGGTATCAGGTGGCGGATGGAGTTGGGCGCAGGGCGGGAGCCGTTGGCGGACGGTTTGGTCATGGTTTGCGCCCGTTCCAGCGTACGGCACAGAAAGTCGTTGTACACGAAGGCATAGATGTCCGGGTTAAGGACTCCCAGAACCATCATGGGTTCCGTGCCCAGGGAGAAGCCGCTGAGGATGATATGGCTTTTTTGTATGAAGGGGAGTTTTTTTACCCAGTCCAGAATGCATTGGTCCGTGTAGGATGTGTAGCCCAGCCAGCTCCAGTCCATTTCCAGCAGGAGGCGCGCCAGGTTGTCGTAGTCGTGGGAGGCGCGTCCGGCCGCATGTTCCGCGTCTCCCTGTTCTCCGGCGCCCGCGTTGTCCACCACGACGGCCACCCAGCCTTCCCGGACATAGTGCCAGGCCATGGCGTTGGGACTTGGCCGGGGAAGGGGGGAGTTTTCCAGTTCCGCGGATGTTTCCGCCGCCAATTCCTCCTTGGTCTGGTCCGACCCGGGAATGCAGAAGAGGACGGGTGCCGGGCGCTGCGGTGTGGCGGAGTCCGGTACGAGTACCAGAAACGGTACGGCGGCGTTCGGGAAAGGATAGCTTTCCCATTTTTCCACCCTGTATCCCTGCCGTGAAACGGTTTTGACGAGCCTGGGGGGCTGTATTTCCTGCGAGGCCGGGAATTTCATCAGCTTTTTCATGGCCTGGCGCACCTGTTCCCGCCATGAAGGGAAGTTTTCAGGGGGCATGCCGGGCTGAAAGGCGCATGCCGGGCGCACTTGTTCCAGCATGGTTTGGACAATGCCGCGGGAGGAGGTATGGCGACGGTCCGCGCGCGGCGATTGGAGGACAGCCCATTCGGAAGGCTGGAAGGCCGTTGGGGAGGGAGAGGCGGCCCATGCCGGCAGGCAGCAGGCGAGAAGAAGGGTGCTGCGGAAGAGTGTTTGCAAGGGCATGGAGGAGAGTTTGCCACGGTTTTTCCGGTTTTTCAAGAAGGCTGGACTGGTCTGTTTTTCATCCGTTGTGAGTGGGAAAGCGGAGAAAGCTGATGCCTTCCGTGAAATATTTCCCGCATTGGGGGAAGAATGCCTTCCTCCCTGTGTTTTCCGTTTTTTGCGGCTGATTATTCTTCCCCTGTCCTGTGGAGGGGAGTCAAGAGAAGTAACGAAGATGGGGAAGCTAAGGCTTTTCAGTCCCCCTGGTTATGCCGGAAGGGAGATGTTCCGCAAGAGCAGGCAGATACCGCCGTAAAGTTTCCGTAGTGTCCATGAGTTCGGCTTTTCGCCTTGCCGTAGATATTTATGGATTGCCTTTCATTCCCGACGTATTCGGGGCTTGTTTCCGGGGCGGCGGAGGGGTACTTTTCCCGGGTCATGATTTCGGAGGGGAACAGCTGTGCGGAACCGCGGGTTTGCGGGCTTGGCCTGGCTTCCGCATTCGGGCTGGGCGCGGAGGCTCATGTCAGCGGCGTCCGGCAGGGACTCCAGGTGTTGAAGCCGTTGAAGGAGTTGTGGGGTGCGGGGCATCCCTGGGGTGATGTCCGCAGCGGCTGGATTCCGGAGCGGGGCATGTTGTGCAGCCGCCGGAACGGCCCGGCGTCCCAGTTGGCCCTTCTTCTGGCCCGCCAGGCCGTGGAGGAAGCCGGATGGGGGCCGCACGAGCTGGAGGACGCCGCGCTGATTGTAGGCAGTTCCCGCGGGAATGCCTCCGGCTGGCTGAGTCCGTGGCCCGGCAGGCGGCCCATGAAGATTCTGGCCGTGCCCAATTCCCTGCACAGCGAGCTGGCTTCCTGCGTGAGCATTGAACTGGGCATTCACGGTCCCTACCATGTGCTGGCAAGCGGCTGCGCCGCCGGGCTGGATGCCGTGGGGATGGCGGCCATGCTGATGCGGCAGGGTATCGTGAAGCGGGCCCTGGCTGTGGGGCTGGACCTTCCCTTGTGCCGGGAGCTGCTGGGGACGTACTGGGCTTCCGGCATGTTGTCCCGCAACGGCATGAACGATCCCTATGGTTCCGGTGCGGACGGGATGTGCATTTCCGAAGGAGGGGCTGCCGTTGCTCTGGAAATATCTGCGGAGCCGGGTATTCATTTGAGGGATTATGTGGTGAATTCCGACGCGTTCAGTCCGCTGGGCATGCCGTCCGACGGGAAGCGCATTGCGGAGCTGCTTGAAAGGGTTCTGAAGGGATGGGATGGAAGGGTGCCCCTGACCGTGTGTCCCCATGCCAGCGGTACGGCGGGGAATGCCCTGTCCGAACGGAATGCCCTGGAGCTTGTTTTTAGCCGGGACAGCCTGCCGGACCTGAGGATGATGAAGCCGTGGACGGGCCATGCGATCGGCGGCAGCGGCATTCTGGAGTTGGCGCTGATGCTGGCTTTTGTGCGTGAAGGAAGCCTGCCTCCCAATCCCGGCTGGGTGAGTTCTCCGTGCGGAGGGGCCGTTCCGGCGGCGGAAACAGCGCTGGACGGAGAACGTTTGCTGGTCAAGTCCGCCGCGTCCATGGGCGGCCATAACGTGGTGCTGAGTTTGTCCGTGGATGCCTGATTGCTGTCTCCAATATATCTGAGTATGAGAAATCCTGAACGGTTTTTATCAGAGTTGAAGTCCGCGGGGCTGCTGCGCGTTCTGCGGAATGTGGAATGCCTGCCCGGCGGGATGGCCCGCATGGAGGATGGCCGGGAAGTGGTGAATCTGGCCAGCAACGATTATCTGGGGCTGGCACATCATCCGGCTCTGGTGGAGGCTTTTGCCAAAGGCGCGCGCGACGGCGGGGCGGGGGCCATGGCTTCCCGCCTGGTAACGGGAACGCGCCGTGCGCATTCCAGGCTGGAAGAGGCCCTGGCCGTTTTGAAGGGGACTGAAGCGGCCGTCAGCTTTTCCTCCGGTTACGCTACCTCGCTGGGAGTGATTACCTCCATTGCGGGCCGGGAGGATACGGTGGTCATGGATAAGCTGTCCCACGCCAGCCTGATTGACGGGGCGCGGCTGTCCGGAGCCCGTTTGTCCACATTCCTGCATAACGATATGGAATCGTTGCGGAAAAAACTGGAGTACCTGCGGAGCACGAATCCTTCCGGAGGAATCCTGGTGGTGACTGAATCCGTCTTCAGCATGGACGGGGATCGCGCGCCTCTTCAGGAGATCGTGCGTCTGAAGGAGGAGTTCGGCGCCTTGCTGCTGGTGGACGAGGCCCACGGATTCGGCGTACTGGGTGAACATGGAGCCGGGCTGGCGGAAGAGCTGGGGGTTTCCTCCGGAGTGGATTTCCAGATGGGTACGCTGAGCAAGGCGGCCGGGCTGAGCGGAGGATATGTGGCCTGTTCCCGGGCATGGGCTGATGTGATGATCAATTCCGCCCGCTCCCTGATTTATTCCACGGCTCCGCCTCCAGCGCTGGCCGCAGCCGCCCTGGCAGCGGTACGGATCATCAGCGGGGAGGAGGGGAAGGAGCTGCGCCGGCATGTTTCCACTCTGGCGGATGCTCTTTCCGGAGCCCTGGGTATGCCGGGACGGCCCGTTTCTTCCATCTTTCCGGTCGTGATCGGTGAGAACGGGGCGGCCCTTTCTGCAGCGCAGGAGCTGCTGGAACAAGGTTTTCTGGCTCCCGCCATACGCTACCCAACCGTGCCGCGCGGAACGGCCCGGTTGCGCATCACGGTGACGGCGGCCCACCAGCCCGAACAGATAGAAGCGCTGGGGAAAAGACTGGCGGATTTGCTGGGGCGCGTGCATTAAAGTTTTCATCACTCGTTATGAATGTTTTTTCCTGCCGTTCCCTGCATTTGGTGCTGAGCCTGTTTTTTCTTCCCATGGTGGTGGTGTATGCCGTCACCGGCCTGCTTTATCTGGCCGGTACGGATGAGAATTTTACCTCCACCGTGACGGTGCATGAGCTGGACGGCACCGACCGTCCTCCCTACGAAGCCTCCCTCCGGGAGCTGGAACGGCGCGGAGCCACGCTGCCGGAGGGGAAAGTGCGTCCATTCAAGGGGAATTACGTGCTCGGCCCTTTGACGGATGACCATGTGTTGTTGATCAGGAAGGGGGATGCGCTCCGCGCGGAGATGGTGTCTCCGGGGGTGTATTCCAAATTGCTGCTGGTACATAAGGGGAAGGCCGGATGGTGGTTTACTTTTCTGGGCGGGGGGGCCGCTTTTTCCCTGCTGGCGGCTTATGTGACAGGCGTCGCCCTGATGTGGAGAAGCCGCAGCAAGCGTAGGTTGATGTTGTTCAGCGCCGCGCTGGGTATTGGCGCCGTTGCGGCGGGTTATCTGCTGCTTTAAGCAGTGTCATAAGGAGAACCCGGTTAGAAAGGCGATATGTCCCCCTGGATGTTTTTACGGGTTCTTTTTCAAGTCAGGCGCGCCGGGATGCCAGAGCTTGCATCTTGACAGGAGATAGATATTCCAGTAGGACGGACACAACGATTCCAAGAAGGAATTTCAACAACCCCATATAGGAATAATACGATGATGAACGATCCCTCTTTCCCCCAAAATCCGTCCTGCTGCAGTGGTTCCCCTTCCTGCACGGCTGCCCTGGTCCTCGGCATTATTGCCCTGGTTCTTGCATTGATAGGCTTTTTCCCGTGCCTGGGCTGGGTGGCCCTGATCCCGGCCGGCCTTCTTGCCATTATCGCGTTGATTATGAGTATTGTGGCCGCAAGCAAGGGCTCTCCCAAGGGCGCGCTTGTCGTTTCCATTATTGCCGTAGTGCTGACGTTGATGGCCTGCGGCGCCCAGATATGGATGGTCAGCTCCGCTTCCGCCTTTGCGGAAGAACACAGCGTGGAATTTCAGAAGATCATGGATAATTCGACCAAGGAAGTTCCGAAGGAAGGGGAATCCCTCCGGAGGCCGCAGGCTCCCGCTCCTGCTGTTCCCGCTGCGCCTGCCGCCGAAAGGGGAGAAACGTCCGATACTCTTTAAAAGCCGGGCAAGAGGTTTTTCCCCGGATCATTTATATGTTACATGGCGGGGATGCCAGGCATTCCCGCCATGATTTGTTCGGCATGATCAGGAAAGTATGGCTCCCCGTGTGGGCGGGATTATCCCTTATGCTGCTGATCCCTTCCGTCATGGCTTTGCTGATTAGTCCGGGAGGGATGAATTCCATAGCCGCTGCCGTTGCCGTGCCCCATCAGGAATGTCCTCTGTGCGGCATGACCCGCGGTTATGCAGAAATGGCGAACGGCCATGTACGCGAGGCGTGGGAATGGAACAGGGGAGCCCCGTTCTGGTTTTCCATTGGCCTGCTCAACGGCGGAGCCGCCGTGATTTACGTGTTGTGGATGTTGATGAAGAGATACAGAGAAAAGGATATGGATTCAGGCCAGCGGGAGCGGTGAAGGGGGCCATTTCAGGGATTTTCCTTGTTTGCCCGGCTGTGACGTCATGTTCTTTCATTTAATTCCCGTCATGAAGAGAAGGGGAGCATAAGACAGGAAATCCTGATTTCCAACATTTCTTAAATTTCAATAATTGTTTTTATTTCCGGATGTTGCGGCACATCCAGCGAAGATTTGCAGGGGACCTGATGTCTCTGAAAACAACCAGGGCGCTTTTTGTGTAACGGAAAGGCACCTTGACAGTTTTTGTCTGAATTCTTTAATTTCAAGAGTGTTTCCCGGATGGGGAATGCCAATGAAAAAATGAATTATGGACAAGTCAAATGATTTGGACGGGATTCGTCCTGTTCGCGAAGCTGTTTCGCCGATTGCGGCACTGGTTTTAGGTATTATCGGATTGGTGCTTGCAATTCTCGCCTTTCTTCCATGTCTGGGTTGGGTGGCAGTTATTCCCGGGCTGCTTTGCGCCATTTTATCCGTGATTCTGGGAGTCGTCGCGGTAAGACGCTATGACAATAGAACCTACTGTATGGCCAAAGGAGCGTTGACTTGCGGTTGTATTGCTCTGGTAGTCATTATCGGCGCGGTTATTTACCAGGGGATGATTCTGGCTCCGGTCATGAAGCAGGCGGATGTGCATACGCACGAATTCCGGCGCACTGCCCTTCGCGCCGTGAATGAGGCCAAAAAGGATATGTGCCCGGATTCCTGTGAAGCGGTGGATCGGGTCGTCTCCGTAGTGATCAAACCGGACGATTCGTCGGAAACCGTGACTGAAACGTTTTTGGAAGTAGCTCCGCCTCCGGAACGGGGAGCTACCGCCGAGCTGGAAGGTCCCGTTCCGGAACGTTTCAAAGAGCAGGATAAGTAATTTTCCGAGAAGAGAGAGGGCGGGCTCCATCTTTCCAATTTTTGAGTGTGTCTGTTTCGGATTCCCTGCATTATGGCGAATGACCCCCGTATATGTTCCGCAGAACGGGCCGGATTTGTCCTGTGGCTGCTTCTTATGTGAGCGGGCGTTCTTTGATGAATCATGGAGAAAGGGCAGTCCGGAGGGCTGGAAAATAACTTGAAGTGCTGAAGCAGGAAATTCATGGAATGTCCCTCCTGTCCGATTGGGGGCGGGCAGTTGGAGGGAATGCTCAAGCAGCGTTGATCGTTGAAAACGTAAAAGGCGTGGGAATGGAGATCTGAAAAAGATTCCTGCACGGTTGGGAGCGGATGACGGATTTATTTCGTACCATGCTCCGGATTTGCAGGAAGAAGAGCTTGCCGCGGAGGAGGCATGCCACTTGATGATTGATTCAATAGTCTTGGGATCAATGGTCTAGGCCCCTGGAAACAAGGTGCGTTTTCAAAAGATGATGGGAGAAATGGAGCTGATGCGAGGCATCATTTCAATTGAACTATCATTTATATGAACCAATCCATATCAGAATATGCGCAGGGTATGCCTGCGGAACGGCCGGGAATGACATTTTTCATTCCCTGCAAAGCTAATAATGCCCCTCTGCTGGTTGAGGCGGTTCAATGCATCCGCTGGAGCACGCCGGAAGCGGGCATCGTCGTTCTGGACGACGAGCGGGCTCCGTGCCCCCAGACCGTGAAGGAAGTATTGCTCCATCTGTCCGTAGAATGGAAGCTTTTGAAAAAAACGCACACGTCTTCAGACCATGCGGCCTCCATCCTTTCCCTGATGGCCCAGTCCATACGGCATCCGGAGGACGTTCTGGTGCGCACCAAGCCGGATAATCTGGTTCTGTGTGCCGATTTCCTGAGGAACTTCGGCCGCTCCGGTTCCGGGCTCTGCGGGACCTGTTTGCGCTCCGGTTTGCTGAGCAATGAGCTGTATGCCTTGAAGCCCCCCGTTCTGCTGGCCATTCTTCAGCATTTGGAACAGTCTTCCTCCACGATGAAGTGTCCGGAAGGAGCGGTGGTTCTGGGGGCGTTTACCGCTTTGTTTCCGGACGGGGCGCCGCTGCTTGCCAAGGCATGGACGCGCGGCTCCGGAGGTCCCCTGTGGGGATATTACAACTGGATGACTTTCCCGTCTGCGGAATCCCTGGCGGATATGGACGTGGTTTCCCTGAGCCGGCGCTACCAGGACAAAGTGGCGCGTTCTGCACGGCTTTCCGTGATGAGGTGCCTACGCCGCACGCTTGGCATTCCCCGTACCTCCGCCAATTCCCAGGGCGCCGATGAATAACAACAGCAGCATCTCCGGGAATGGGTTGAGGAAAAGCCCGGCGAAGTTTTCCCCCTTTTCCCGGCGGATACAAACATTCAACGAAAAAACAAGGTGAATGAAAACGGCAATCATCTGCCTGCTCCGGAATAGTCCGAAGACATTCATATCATCCTGAGGCCATGGCTGCTGCTGATTTTTCCCGGCAGGATTTTTGTGAGAGGTGCCATATTGTGCTGTGCCCAACGGATGTGGCGGAGAACTGGCCGTGCATCGGCTTTGAAGCGATGGCGGGCGGGAGCGTGCTGGCCGTGGACAGGCGCGGTGCCTAGGAAAAAGATGATCGAATACGGCAGTCCGATAGGAATGGAGGCTTCCCTGGAGAGCTGGGGGAGGCGTTTGCACGATTGCGGAATTGCCGGAATGGGCCTGCCTTTTTATTTCTTAATTTCCTTTTTCTGCCGGGCCCTTCTCTGCGGCCAGCCGACTCCTGTTTCATTGGGAAAAGGAGCATTCCGCCAGGGATACTGCCCTATTTAAGACGATTGGATTCCGCAAAGCGGAGGATATGCTCGCCGGGAAGGGCCAGGTTGCCCTTGTCCCGCGCGATCATTTCAAAGTAGTGGGGGTCCTGCGATATCCAGATGAATTCGTTTTTGGACTGTTCCATCTGTTCCCGCGCCTTTTCCAGACGCGCCTGCAGGAAGGAGCGTTCATGTTCCAGGGAGCGCAGGTCCTTCCACGGCTTGAAGCAGACCAGAGAGAGCAACATGGTCAGGCACAGGGCCAGCACAATGGCGAAGAGCCGCAGAGCCCTCTGAACGATGAGGGCACGTTTTTCCCGGCGGATTTCAAGTTCCGCCAAGGTAAAACGATGGTAATAGCGGCGTCTCCAGAGCATTTTACTAAGTCAAACAAAGCATTTTTGATCACAAGATATGAATTTTGCCACCAAAAATTGCGTCATCTTCCAGTTCCTCTTCAATTCTGAGCAATTGATTGTATTTTGCCATGCGGTCGGAACGGCTGAGGGAGCCGGTTTTGATTTGTCCGGCGTTGGTCGCCACAGCGATGTCCGCAATGGTGGAGTCTTCCGTTTCCCCGGAGCGGTGGGAAATGACGGCGGAGTATTTGTTGTCCTTGGCCAGCTCCACCGTGTCCAGCGTTTCCGTCAGGGAGCCGATCTGGTTGACTTTGACCAGCACGGCGTTCGCCACATGGCGGGAGATGCCCAGGTTGAGGAATTCCACGTTGGTGACGAAGAGGTCGTCCCCGACGAGCTGGGTGTTGTCGCCCATGGCTTTGGTGAGATGTTCCCAGCCCTGCCAGTCGTTTTCCGCACAGCCGTCTTCAATGGAGATGATGGGGTATTTTTTCTGAAGTTCCTGATAGTAGGCCGTAAGTTCTTCCGCCGTTCTGCCGCGGCCGTCTGATTTTTTGAATACGTACAGGTTTTGGGAGGGGTCGTAGAATTCGGAGGAGGCCACGTCCAGGGCAATGAAGATGTCCGTGCCCAGCGTGTAGCCAGCGCGTTCCACGGCGCGGGCGATGCATTCCAGGGCGTCGTCCGCGGATTTCAGGGCCGGGGCGAAGCCGCCTTCATCCCCCACGGCTGTGGACAGGCCGCGGTCATGCAGGACGTCCTTCAGCGCATGGAAGACTTCCGCACCGTAGCGCAAGGCTTCCCGGAAGGTGGGGGCGCCCTTGGGCATGATCATGAATTCCTGAAAGTCAATAGGGGAGTCCGAATGGGCACCGCCGTTGATGATGTTCATCATGGGGACGGGAAGCACCTTGGCATTCGGGCCGCCCAGGTATTTGAAGAGGGGCAGGTCAAGCTGCACGGCGGCGGCTTTTGCCACGGCCAGGGAGACACCCAGAATGGCATTGGCGCCCAGACGGGATTTGTTGGGCGTGCCGTCCAGGTCAATCATGATTTTGTCAATGGCGGGCTGAAGGGTAGCGTCATGTCCCGCGACTTCCGGAGCAATGAGTTTGTTGATGTTTTCCACGGCCTTGAGAACGCCCTTGCCTCCGTAGCGCTTGGAGTCTCCGTCGCGCAGCTCCCAGGCTTCATGCTCTCCGGTGGAGGCTCCGCTGGGGACGGATGCGCGCCCGATGGCGCCGCCTGCCAGGGCTACGTCCACTTCCACGGTGGGGTTGCCCCGTGAGTCAATGATTTCACGGCCGCGTACGTCAATAATTTCAAGTTCGTTGGTTATCATGGAATTTTTTATTGTGCCAGTTGGACAATAAAAGGGAGTCCTCTGTTTCCGGAGAGCATGTCATGAGCCGGAAATGAGCCGGAAAAGTGTGGCTTCAGGCCCGGAAACGGCGCAGAACGAGGGTTATGTATTCCAGGACGTCCGGTTCTGAAATTCCTCCCGAGAAGTAGAAGGGCCTGCCGGAGGGCTGGGGAATGGAGATGCGGCGGTATTTGTCCCCATCCCCTCCCGGACGTTCCACGGCCACATCAGCCTGCATGGGCAGCAGGAAGGTCCATGTGGAGCCCAGCGGCCCGATGCCGCGGAAGAGGGCGCCGCGACCCGGTTCCGCGCGGACTACGACCTTGCCCAGAAGCATGTCCACGCAAATGAAGATGATGAATGCCTCGCTTACGGCAAAGAAGGTGGTGAAGACGGGCAGGGCGAAGTCCGTTTTTGCCGGTCCCAGGGACAGCCAGAGAAGGAAGAGGGTGATGAGGCCCCAGATGAGGGCGAAGCCCAGAGCTAGCAGGACTTTAAAGCGGGAGTGCCTGTAGGTGAGCGTGATCCTGCCGTCTTCCATCTGCATGGTCAGATGTTTGGGAGGTGAGGCCAGGGGGGCGGGGGATTCGTTTTCCCGGATCAGGGAGTTCCAGGGGACGGCATGGCCGCAGCTTCCGCAGGTGACGGTATCCTGGACGGCGTCCACATCCGCGGCGGAAAAGGGGGCGCCGCATTTGGGGCAGTTGAATTGGCCGGGCTGTTTCATAGGGACAAGGGTGCGTGCTGCTCCCTACGCTACTATAATGGCCTGTCGGTTGCCATTTCTTTTTCTCCCTTGTCCCTGATTCCCTCCTTTTATAGGATGCCGCCCATGATTGAGAGAAGACGCAGACTCCGGGAGAAGGTGGAGGCACTGGCAGAACCGGAGTTCCGGAAATTTTCCGCTTCCCTGATTCCCGGCGCTATCCGCCTTCTGGGGGTGAGGATCCCCCTGTTGAGGAGCCTGGCGAGGGAAGAGGCGCGGGGAGACTGGAGGGAACTGCTGGAGCACCCGGCGGAAGAGCCGTATGCGGAAGAGGTGATGCTGGACGGAATGCTGACCGGATTGGCGCGGATGGAGCCGGAGGAGCGCCTGGAGTGGGTGGGGCGTTTTGTTCCACGCATGGATAACTGGGCTGTGTGTGATATGTTCTGCGCCGGGTTGAAGTTCAGCAAAAGGCATCCGGAAATGGTCTGGGATTTCATTCAGCCGTATTTGAAGCATCCGGATGCGTGGCATGTGCGCTTTGCCGTGGTGATGTTGCTGGACCATTTCATCACGGAGGATTACGTGGAACGCGTGCTGGACCTGCTGGACGGGGTGCTCCACAGGGATTATTATGTGTCCATGGCCGTAGCCTGGGCCGTTTCCGTCTGCTATGTGAAGTTCCCGGCGCTGACGCTGAAGTACCTGCGGCGTTCCTCCCTGCCTGATTTTTCTTACAACAAGGCTCTTCAAAAGATTATCGAGTCTTTGAGGGTGAGCCGGGAGGACAAGGCGCTGATGAGGAGCATGAAACGGCGCTGAATTCCCTGGAGCGCCTCTTTCCGGCGAGTGCCCAGCAAACGCGAGAAGATTTTTTACCAGAAGGGGCGGAGATGCCGGACCCCGGTCTTGATTCCTTCCTGTGTACGGTATGGAATGGGTTCCACTTACTACTACAACCATGGCTATTATCAACGACCATTTCCTCAAGCTGCAGGCGGGATATTTGTTCCCGGAGATCAATCGCCGCGTGAACGCGTTCATCCAGGCCCATCCTGAAGCGGCTCGCCGGCTGATCCGCTGCGGCATAGGCGACGTGACGGAACCGCTACCCCAGGCCGCCATTGAGGCCATGCACCAGGCGGTTGACGATCTTGCCACGCATGAACGCTTTCACGGCTACGGTCCGGAGCAGGGTTATTTCTGGCTGAGGGAGGCGATTGCGAAGAAAGCCTACCAGGTCCACGGAATTCATGTGGAGGTGGACGAGATTTTCGTGTCCGACGGCGCGAAGTGCGACACGGGGAACATTCTGGATATTTTCGGCAGAGGAAACAGGATTGCCGTGCCGGACCCGGTTTATCCCGTTTACGTGGATACAAACGTGATGGCCGGCAATACGGGGGAGGCCCGCAAGGACGGATCCTACGAGGGGTTGGTGTATCTGCCCTGCACGCCGGAGAACAATTTTGTGCCCGATCTGCCACAGGAACATGTAGATTTGATTTACCTGTGCTTCCCGAACAATCCGACCGGGGCGGTAGCCTCCCGCATGGAGCTGCTGAAGTGGGTGGAGTACGCCCGCGCCAACCATGCGATTATTCTGTATGATTCAGCCTATGAGGCGTTTATTCAGGATCCGGATGTTCCCAGGTCCATTTTTGAGATTCCCGGCGCGCGCGACTGCGCCATTGAGTTCCGTTCCTTTTCCAAGCAGGGCGGCTTTACGGGCGTGCGCTGCGGCTATGTGGTGATTCCGAAGGAGCTGAAGGGCCATGACGCCGACGGGAACAAGGTGCCTATCTCCCAGTTGTGGAGCCGCCGCACCAGCACGAAGTTCAATGGAGCCTCCTACATCGTCCAGCGCGGTGCGGCAGCCCTGTTCACGCTGGAAGGGATGGCGCAGACCGATGTTCTGATCAGCCATTATCTGGGGAATGCCTCCCTTCTGCTGAATGCGTGCCGCCAGGCGGGCATGCGCGTGTGGGGTGGAGAAAACGCGCCCTATGTGTGGGCGGCCTGTCCGGACGGCCTGGACAGTTGGGGATTGTTTGACAAGATGCTGGCCGAGGCGAATGTCGTCATCACTCCGGGTTCCGGCTTCGGCTCCAAGGGGGAAGGCTTCTTCCGCATTTCCGCGTTCAACTCACGGGAGAACGTGGAGGAGGTGTGCCGCCGCATTCACGCCCTGTTTGCCAGATAAACGGAGTTTTCAGCCTTGATGGCAAAACACCCTCCGCCCGGGCGGAGGGTGTTTATTTTTGACGCTTCCTATTTGCGCGGCGGGGTGTTTTATGCAGAAGGTTTTTCAGAAGACTGCGCGGAGCTGAATGCTGCCGTTAAATTCATCCCGCTTGCCGGTGTAACCTTTTATTCCCAGACCAAGGAAGATTGGTTTTCCCGCCAACGGCTGGAATTCCACTCCCAGTTCCTCCATGCCCGTCCCTCCGCGGAGGCTGGGCGCGGCGATGTCCTGTCTGTACGCGACGGCACGGAACCTGATGTTGTTCCCGGCCGATGTCAGCGCGGTCACCGTTCTGATGGATTCAGAGGAAACGGGCAGGGGAATTCATTCTGATTTTGGAGTTAAAATTGCGTTCACAGAATAATCCGGCATGCCCCCGTAGCAGGGGGGGAGAGGTTGCAGGTGGAGGGATTGCCCGCTCCGTCTGTCAAGTCCCCGCTGCGATAGTCCGCATCCGGCCTTCCCGCTTGGAAGGAGGCTTCCAGCACAAGCCCTTTCAAGCCTCAGGAAATGAAGTTTTATAGCGGGGCAGGATGCCGCCGCCGTAATAGGATGTGTCCCCGGTGGCGCGGACGGAAGTGGCATCTTCAAAGAAGCTGCCCAGTACCAAGGAGCGGAGTTTCTGAAGACTGGTGGAGACGCTGGAGAGGTCCACATGGGCTCCGTACCATATTGGGAATGGCTTCCGGACATGGCGAAGAAGGCCCGCATGCCGGATGGGGCAGTTTCCTGCATGGGGCCAGAACGGCATTGTTGATTTCCTGGTCAGTGACCAGAGCTCCGCCCTGGCCGGCCAGGAGCATGACGGCGGCTCAGCCTTCGGAAGGGGATTTGGTTGGCGGATTGAACCGCGCTCCGTGATGGGGGCGTCAATGCTGTTTTCTCCGGGAGTGACGGTCACGTCATACAGGAAGGAGGTACCGCGTTTGATGCCGGAAATGGGAGGTGTTTTCTGCGTTATTCCCGTCGTGTTTATCCCATTTCCGTTGCGGATGAAAGAGATGGTTTTTCCAACGAAGGGAAGGGGGTATCAGAGTCAAATCCTCTCATTAACTTGGATTGACCAAGGTCCGGCATGCCGGACAAAATGATAGCGTTATGGCTGGCTGCCCCGTTTTCCGTTTTACCGCGAGACATAGACCTGTTTCCAGGTTTTCCCTTCGTCCGTGCTTTCATAGATGCCTTTTTCCGCGTACAGGGTGATGTGCTTGTTGTCCGCCGTGTCAATGAGCAGATTGAACGCGGCTCCCCAATCTTCCTTGTCCGCCCGCTTTTTCCAGTTTCTGGCGTTGCGTTCGCTGGAGTACACGCCTTTGCCGTCCAGGGGGACGGCCAGCATGAATGTGTCGTCCAGCCTTCTTCTGTCAATGGCCAGGGTAGGCTGGCTGACAGGGAGGCCCTGCATGACCCGGTTCATGGTGCGGCAGTCGTTGAAGGAGGTGTAAACGCCCAGTGTGGAAAAGACATAGAGTTGGTCTGCGGCCCGGGTGTCAAAGACGATTTTCAGGAATCCGGCTCCCTGCACTTCATTTTTCCGGTCCCATTTTTTTCCATTGTTGGTGGAGACGAAGATTTTGCTCATATTGGTCTTGCGGTCGGCCGACAGGGCGGCCATCCGTCCCTGGACCATGGTATGGAAGGCGACGTTGGTGAAGGGTTCCCCTTCCAGCCCGGTGTTTTTCCAGGTGGCGCCTCCGTCCGTGCTCATGAACAGTCCGGCCCGGTCTGATCCTACAATGATTTCCTGGGGGTTGCGGGGATTGACGGAGATGAGTTCCCCCGCAATGAAGGAAGCCGGGGAAGGATCCACCTTCACTTCCGGATTGGCGACGGTCCATGTTTTACCCATGTCTGTGCTGCTGAACAGGGCGCCCCCCTGGGAGGTGGGGGCGAGCAGCAGGAGCCTGTTCCCGGAAAGAGCCATGGACCGGACCGCTTTGACACCCCTGGGCAGGGAAAGGGGCTTGCGCACGTAGGCGCCGTTTTTGTGTTCCACCAGGTCTGCCCCCGTGCGGTAGCGGACGGCCGTCAGCTCCGGAGAGAGGAGGGAGTAGCCGATGATTTTTCCGGCAGGCATGGGGGAGGCTATTTTGTGGGTCTGGAGTTTGGCCGGTTTCAGGGTAACTCCGTCCACGACGGCGGAGAAGACGCCTTTTCCCTTGCCGGGAATGGTTCTGAAGGTGATGCCGGCGATGGCTTCCTCCTTCATCGGAATGATGCGCTGCATGCCTATCTCCCATTTTTTCATGTCCTGGGAGGTAAGGCAGGTGAATTCGTTGCCGCGCCGCACGATGCGCAGCCAGCGATGTTCCTTGTTCAGGCCGAAGGTGGACTGGCGCCCCGTTCCGTAGTCGCTGAAGTCCGCACTGCATCTGAGGCCGCGGCCCACGGTATGGAAGACGGCTATTTCATCGTCATAGTTGGTGGCTCCGGCATCCTTGCGCACCATGATGCCCACCCAGCAGTCGCCGCCCGGGTCCAGGGATTTGTCGCTGAAGGAGTTGATGTGGGCTGTCAGCATGAAGTCCCCCTTGATTTTCTTATTAACGAGGTATTCCCCTTCCCCTACGAAGCGGAATGCATTCCCCGTGCCGCTGATAGCGTAGGGAAGGCCCGGCTCCCCGCGCAGCATGATGTCCCAGCCCGGGGCGACACGGCTCTGGGAAGGGATGGTGAGCACCAGGGTGTCCACGGTATGGTTCCCGTTGTAGAAGACGCGTGCCCACACTTTGTTTTCTCCGTTGAAGAGCATCAGCGGGGCGGTGAACGGAGCGCTTTCCGAGGAAGAGACGAGCTTGCTGCCGTTGTAGTATTCCACCTTGTTGATCCGTCCCGAAGACAGGACCGTTTTCAGCATGCGTTCAAAGCCCTGGCCGGTCATGTCCAGCCTGGCTTCCGGGATGTCGGCCCGTTTGGGGCGCATCAGGTTGGAACTCGGAATTGCCTCCAGGGGCTGGTTGCCGTACTGCCAGCCCACCCATGCCACGGTGAATTCGTGTTCCGGTTTTTTCTTGAAGTAGGTCAGCCTGATGGGGAGCGTCCCCTTTTCCAGGAAGACGGAGGCGCGCTTTTCCGAGGTGCTGTGCAGCCCGTCGTTGTCAATGACCGTTTTTCCTCCGATGTCCAGCCGGCTTCCGTCGCAGGATTGGAGGGCGAAGGTATAGGCTCCGCTCTGGGGGACGATGAGAAGACCTTCGTAGTCAAAGGCGAAGCGGCCTTCCCTGGCTCCGCGCAGGGCAGTGTCAAATCCGCGGGAGACTCCGGTTCTCGTTGGTTTGGAGAAGTCCAGTTCCGACAGTTTAGACCAGCCGTCCTTGCTTTCCAGGTATTTGTATTCCAGGCCGGGGGACAGGTCGTGCTTGCCGGGAAGCCCTTTCCCTTTCATGGGGGCTTCCGTTTCCGCCCTGGTCAGTTCCAGGGTCTTTTTCTGGTCAAAGATGTCCGTGATGGTGAGTTTAACAAAGCACTGGGAGATGTCCCGCGGCAGGGAAAGGGCCCTGGTGCGCACGTGGGGGATTTGCTCTTCCACGGCATGGACGGGCGTACCGGAGTATTGCGGGTTGTCGAATACTTCTATCTTGTACGCGAACTGGGGGGAGGACGTGTCTTTCAGTGACCAGTCCACGATCACCTGCCCTCCGTTATGGCGCGCCTTCCCTTCCGCCATGATGGCGTCCATGGCCGGAGCGTCCGGCTGCTTCAGCCGGAAGGTGTGCTTGCGGCCCGGGTCCAGGTTTCTAGGGAATTGCCTGTTTTCCGTATAGGACATGGTCAGCACGGAGTCATTTTCCGTCTGGTGGACCGTCCAGCCGCTGTATTTCATGCCTCCTTCCTTGGGGACGTTGATGGAGACGGTATCGCATTTTTCCCATGTTCCGTTGTGCCTGTAAAAGCCCTTGCCGCGCCACAGTTCCCGCTGTTTGCGCCCTCCGTGGCCGAAGTCCTCCAGGAATCCTCCGTTGCCCTTGAAACCTGTAGCCGCATAGGGAATGCGGAAGGTGGCGATGTGGTGCCACTGGTTGCCGGCCTGGTCTTTCATCCACCACCCGGCGTAGCATTCCTTTTTGGCTTCGTCCGCACCCCAGGTGCGTATGAACATGGTGTACCACTGCCTAGTCTTGATCCAAGGCACGTCCCGGCCCCCGGCCTTCCCGGAGGCTCCTTCCCCCACGTATTGCTGGGCATAGACATGGGGATTGACGTACACATTGCGCACCTGGCGCCCTTCGTAAACCGGAGCAGGCCAGAAGGACCACACGGTGGAGGGGCGGTAGGTTTCCAGGTTCGTGTTATCATTGACGTTGGCCGCCACACCCGCGTAAAAGTAGCCGCCCTTGGGGAACATGTCCAGGTTCCAGCAGGAGAAGTAGGTGGATTCCGGCCAGTAAGGGTAGAGCAGGTCCACCATGATGATGTCCGATCCAGCCTTAACTTCATCTCCATACCAGCTCGCGGAGGAGGGAAGCGTTAAGAGAAGCCAGAGGGAACAGAGAGAAAGGAGGAATTTGGACATAAGAATGAAGAGGCAGAGGAAAATTGCGCTGGAATTTGAACCGTTCCATTTATCATAAAAAGAGACCAGAGTGCCAGCCTCAAATGAAGGAATCTGCCGCATGTCTGTCAGCACGGGAAGAAAAGAGGGAGGGAATGGCGTGCTGGGGTCTTGCTCTTGCCCGTTTGCACGGAGTAAGTTTTGCCGGATGGTCCTCCGGACGCGCATAAAGTTGTTTTTCAGGAAGACTGCCGTTCTGGCATGTTGTGCCTTTTTCCTGCCTGCCGCCGGCATGTCCGGCGGCATGGCGGAGCCTACGGCTGCCGTTTCCGCCCGGCTTGTTTCCTGCGAACATGCCGCGGACGGCAGGGTGACGGCAAGGGGAGCGGTCATGGGCACGGTGTTTACGGTGCGCGCCTATCCCGGTTACGGCATGGACGAAGGCCGGACGGAAGAGGCCTGCATGCGGGCGCTGGCCTGTGCCGTGTTCTGGGAGGGGGTGATGTCCGCCATGGATGCGGAAAGCCAGCTCGCCGCCCTGAATGCCGCTCCGGCAGGGGTGAAGGTTCCCGTTTCTCCGGAGTTACGGAGGGTGTTGTCGCTGTCCCTGGAGTATGCCTGTTTGACGCGCGGAGCCTTTGACCCCACGCTGGGACCTTTCATCCGTTTGTGGAAGAAGTCCCGTCGCCTCGGGGTTCTTCCTTCCCAGGAGGAGCTGGAGCGTGCGCGCCGGGCTTCCGGTTGGGAGAAGCTGTCTGTGGACGGGGAAGGGGTGATGAAGGCCACGGAGGGGATGAGGATGGATCTGGGAGGCATCGGCAAAGGGTTTGCCGTGGACAGGATGGCGGAGATGTTGGAAGAAAGGGGAGTGGAGTCTTTCTGCATTGACAGCACCAGCGATGTTCTGGCGGGGGCTCCCCCGCCGGGAATGCGAGGCTGGAAGCTCCGGGTGGCCGTGGAGGGGGGGCGGCTGGAGCAGCGGCTGTTGAGCCATGCCGCCGTATCCACTTCCGGGGATGCGCACCAGTTTGCGGAGATAGGCGGTGTGGCGTATTCCCATGTGCTGGATCCTGCTACGGGGCTGGGTGTCACGGAAGGCAGACAGATCACCGTTCAGGCTTGCACAGCCGCTTTGGCGGATGCCTTGTCCACAGCGGCCTGCGTGATGCCGGAAGAGGCGTTCCGGGCTCTTGCCGGAAGAATTCCCGGGGTTTCCGTGCTGGGGTTTTTCCGGCATCCGCCGCCGGAGAATGAACGGAGCCGTGCCTTCTCCGGGCAGAAAATTCCGTGAAAGAAGTGCGGCGGACATGACGTTTTGTTGAAGTATTCCCATATTGAAAACGTTATGAGATTATGCCGTCTTTTATGTCTTGCCGCCATCGGGTCAGCCGTTCCCTCCGCGGTTTGCGCCGATTTTCCAAATCCCTATCCCGCTCCGGTTTCCGGAGCGCGCCTGACGCCGGAGACATCTCCGCTGCCGTCGATCAATGGAGCCCGCGTCCTGGGAGTCAGGCCTGGGTCCGAAGTGCTGTTCCAGGTGCCGGTTTCCGGAGAGCGTCCCATGCAGATCAGAGTGTCCGGATTGCCCTCAGGGGTGAAGATGGATTCCCGAGGCCTGATTTCCGGCAAAGCCCCGATGCGGAAGGGGGAATACCGGGTGAAGCTTGAGGCCGCCAACAGGCACGGAAAGGATGCCGGGGAATGGGTATTGAAGGTGGGTGACGATTTATGCCTCACTCCGCCGATGGGCTGGAGCAGCTGGTATTCTTACAGCGAGGCGGTAGGACAGGACCAGGTACTCAAGACCGCCCGGCTTTTTGTGGAACGCGGGCTGGTCAACCATGGCTGGACCTACATCAACATTGACGATTGTTGGCAGGGGAAACGGGGAGGGAAGAATTTTTCCATTCAACCCAACAAGCGTTTCCCCGATATGAAGTCCATGTGCCGTGCCATTCATGCCATGGGGCTGAAGGCTGGCATTTATTCAACGCCGTGGATGGGGACGTATGCCGGCTTTATCGGCGGAAGCGCGCCGGACAAGAAGGCGGATTATGCAGGATTGAGCATCCCGGAAAAGGACCGTTTGCAGGAGTATCAGATATTCGGACGCTATCCCGGCGTTCACCGTCAGCATGCCGACCGCACAGGGCCCGTATGGCTGTTTGACCGCGACGCCCGGCAGTGGGCCGAATGGGGATTCGATTACGTGAAGGTGGATTGGAAACCCAATGACGTGCCCACGACGAAACGCATCCGGAAAGCACTGGATGAGTCCGGGCGCGATATCGTGCTGAGTCTGTCCAATGCGGCTCCGTATGAGCATGTGGAAGAGTTGTCCAGGCTGGCCAATTTGTGGAGAACGACGGGAGATATCGAGGACCATTGGGGCAGTGTCAGCGGCATCGGCTTTTCCCAGGAACGCTGGCAGAAGTACATGCGCCCGGGACATTGGAACGATCCGGACATTCTCCAGGTCGGCAAGCTGGGCAAGCCCAACCGGCCCAATACTGCGTTTGGCCAGACGAGGTTGTCCCCGGATGAACAATACACGCATGTGACTCTGTGGTGTCTGCTGTCTGCTCCCCTCATTATTTCCTGC
The DNA here is from genome assembly GCF_036417355.1 of Akkermansia sp. RCC_12PD. Taxonomy (NCBI): domain Bacteria; kingdom Pseudomonadati; phylum Verrucomicrobiota; class Verrucomicrobiia; order Verrucomicrobiales; family Akkermansiaceae; genus Akkermansia; species Akkermansia sp. RCC_12PD. The sequence goes on from NZ_CP143889.1 coordinate 1,969,134, forward strand.
GACCTGGAGAATATTGATTCGTTCACGATGGGTCTGCTGACCAATGACGAGGTGATTGCCGTGGACCAGGATCCGGCGGCCCATCCGGCCCGTAGGGCGTGGAACCAGGGGAATTTCCAGGTATGGACGAAGGAGCTGGCGGACGGTTCCACAGCTGCGGGCTTTTTCAATATCGGCGGTTCGAAGGAGGTTCTGAAGGTGAATCTGAAGGATATCGGCCTGTCTGGTCCCCATCAAGTGCGGGACCTTTGGAAGCGTGCGGACCAGGGAACGGCTGAAGGGGACATTGCCGTGGAGCTCAACAGTCACGGTGCGGCCATGTTCCGCTTCACCAAGAAAGAGTGATGCCTAGTATGCGGGCAGGCTTATCAGGATGATTCTTCCTGGGGGCTTATCCAGAGATTCCGCACCTTGATTACGGATATCCGGCAGATACGTACAGGTCTGGAGCCGGAGCTCCGGATTGTTTTTCCGTCCGTGTTTTCTGATTTATTTGCGGAGCATTTCATTTACCGGTGCGGGAGCAAGCTTAAGACATATGAAAACATCCCGGAATGGTGCTTATTTTTCCCCTATGCTTTTTGTGTTTCCGTTTCTTTATTTCAGAGGATGGATGATTTAATTTTTTACTTTGAAATCAATTTGTGCCCGGCAGGGAACAAGAGAAACACATTTGTTATTTGATTGCACGGGTACAAATAGAAAGAACCGCCCCGGTAATCCGGGACGGTTCTCAAGTTTCAAAAAGATTGAATGTGACTTTGCCTTGTTCTCTGTTCAGAGCGGCTTAGGCGGCGATGCCGAAGTGCTGCTGAATGGAGGCGAAAATCTTGTCGCGGCGTGCGCGGGCTTTTTCGATGTCGCGGGTTTTCAAGGAGAATCTCAGGCGTTCCGCCGTGGAGTCGGGCTTGTGAACCGTGACGTGGCACCACCAGACCCCCCTGTTGTTCCACAGGTGATGGTTGGGGTTGTCATCATTAATTCTAAGAGCGATTTTGGTTTGGGCTTTCATCTGTGTGATCTTTTCCAGTAGAGGACGTCTTATATTACGTCCGATGGTATATTAGTGTTTCAATAAAACCTTCAACTTGGAGGTGCCTCACTTAAGCAGATGATCCCTTGTCTTTTGGAAATCCTTTTTGCCAGTTGCTCACCTCGTTGAAGCCTTAGAGTTCAGCCGGCAGAGCAACGTTCAAAAAAAGAATCTTTTTTTACAGGAGACCTACCTTTTTAAGAGTGTTGTACGCACCGTTCTTGTTGATTGTACGCAAGGCCTTGGCAGAAATCTTCATTTTAACGAACTGGCCCAGTTCAGGAACCCAGATACGCTTTTCCTGAAGATTGGGATAAACGGTACGATTGACAGTCTTAGTGACGTGACGACCAATACCGCCCTTTTTCTTGGCAAGACCGGAGCGATGGATACGACGACCTTTGTGAGGCATGGTACCTCGGATGATGCAAATTCGGGACATGGCAATCGAAGTTATTTGTTAATGCGAGGAAGAAAGATTACCGTATTTTTGCCCAAGGTCAAGAATAACTGATCAAAAGCTCCGGATTTTACGTCCGGCGCCATGCAGACCGACTTCATTCCTTGTTAAAACGTAGCCTGCACTTGCACGCGGAGGAGCTCCGTGAGAGATTGGAAGCATGAGTGAAAATCATTATGCAGAGTTTTCCGAATGCGGCATGAAGCCCCAGGACGTGCTGGCTTATGTTTCCGGTCCCGCCCCGGTTCCGGCAGAGGGGGAAGTGCTGGTGCGGATGATGGCCGCCCCGATCAATCCGGCCGATATCAATTTCATTCAGGGCGTGTACGGCGTGAAGCCCGTACTACCGCATTCACGCGCAGGACTGGAAGGCTGCGGCGTGGTGGAAGAGTCCCGTGCGGACGGCTTCCGGAAAGGGGACCAGGTGATTCTGCTGCGCGGCGTGGGCTCCTGGAGCAAGCTTGTGGCGGTTCCTGCCGTCAACCTGATGAAGCTGCCCGTGGCGGTGGACCCCGTGCAGGCGGCCATGCTGAAGGTGAATCCCCTCACGGCTCTGCGGATGCTGGAAGGGTTCGTGAGCCTGAAGCCCGGCGACTGGGTCGTCCAGAACGCCGCCAATTCCGGGGTGGGGCGCTGCATTATCCAGCTTGCTCGCCAGATGGGTGTCAAGACGGTGAATTTTGTCAGAAGGCCGGATGAATTGAGGGATGAGCTGACGATGCTGGGAGCGGATCTGGTGGTTGGCGAGAATGACGAGGATGCAGTGAAGAGAACCTTGGCTTTTCTGGACGGGAAGCGTCCTGTTCTGGCTTCCAACGCCGTAGGGGGGGAAAGCGCCTTGAGGCTGATGGATATGCTCGCACCCGGCGGAAGCATGGTTACCTACGGAGCCATGAGCAGGAAGAGCATCAAGGTGCCGAACGGGTTCCTGATTTTCAAGGGCATCAGGCTGGAGGGCCTGTGGGTGACCCAATGGCTTAAACATGCTCCGGCCCAGGATATTGCGGCTGCCTATGACAAGCTTGCGCGGCTGATGGCGGAGGGCAGCCTGGTGCAGGCCGTGGATACGGTGTTTCCGCTGAACGAAGTGCGCCGGGCCGTGGAGAAGGCGCAGGAAGAGTTCCGCAACGGCAAGATTGTGCTGAAGATGGGTTGGAGTGATTTCTTGTTTAAATGAAAGTTTCTAATGAATTATTAGAAAGAAGAGACTTGTTTTGCTGTTGTTTGGGTAGGAACGGCGAGGTGGCGGTGTATACTTTGCTCTTTGGAGCGCTTGCTCTGATATAAAGTAATGTGCATGGAATGGTTCAGGGAAGCGGAGCGGAAATTGGGTAATTCATCAATTGGGATGTAATTTTTTAGGATGATGTTTTTGTAGGGTTCCATGATGGGGGCATCCAAGGGGAAGCTGACTATCAGAAAATCGGCTTTTTGATTTGTCAGGTAGAAACACACTTCTTTCACAGCTTTGTCCCATGTGGGTCTGATAATATAAAATTTCAATTTCGGGTAGACAGGAGCTTGTTGTACAAACCCGAAGGAAAGGTCCATGAAGTGTATGATTTGTGGGTCTGTAATGGATCGCAAGTGGGCACATATTTTTTCCAGCCCCCTGTTGTTCTCTTTTAATTTTCCAGTAAATTTTTGATAGAAGTTGTATGAAGAAGCAGCCAGAGGACACAAAATGGCTAAAAGATAAAGTTTACGGGAATAAAACAATTTCCATTGCAACTTTTCTTTCACTAATTCCATGAGCCCGACCAAGCCTATGAAGGCGTATGGTAAAAGAATAACGGAACTATTTACTTTAGTCTTGTATCAGTCGTCCTGGCCATCTCTCCTGCCAATTTATTACCGAATATCCACGTTGGCAATAATGCAATATTCCGACAAGATTATTCTACATAATTCCGTATTTTTATAAGTTTCGTAGATTTCAGAAAATTATTTCTGAATAATTGTTTAATTTCTGGGAATGTTATATATTTTTCTTGACAAAATATATAGGGAGACACCAAAATCAAAATTTGAGTTCTATGAATATTTTGGTTTCTGCTTTTTCGTGTATTCCTCATCGTGGTTCGGAACCGGGGGTCGGCTGGAATTTTATTAAGGAAATGTCTTCAAGGCATGAAGTGACCGCTCTGGTTCGCAGAAAGTATAAAGAGAGTATTCTTTCTGCGAACGAGCCGTGGATGAAGAGAGTTCAGTGGGAGTTTATTGATCCTGAAAAAACGTTTTGGACAAAGGACGAGGAAGGAGTAGGAGAACAGATGTTTTATTTGCAGTGGCAGAAGGTGGCATTGCAACATACAATGCGTTTATTAGAAACAAAAACTTTTGACTTGGCACATCATATCACTTTCGGGAAGTATTGGGTGCCTTCCCTTTTGCCTCTTTCCGGTATTCCGACGGTATTTGGCCCTGTGGGGGGGGGCGAAACTTTTCCACGAGGATATTTTTCTCATTTTTCATGGAAGGGCCGTGGATTTGAGATACTAAAACGGATAATGAGTACGCTTGTATCTAGTTTCCCACTGTATCGGAGAGCATACAAAGAAATGGTGCATGCTTTAGCTACAACCAGCGATAGCCGCCTGAAATTGATGAAGTTGGTGAATTGTCAGGTGGAAGTTGTTCCTCAATCGGGATTGAGCCGGGATGAACTGGACATGATGGACAGTATTTCCACATCAACTTCTATTTCTGATATTCCCAAATTCGTAACTGCCAGCAGGCTGAATCATTGGAAAGCGATAGATATTGCGGTAGCCGCTTTTGCGGAGATAGTTCCGGAATTTCCTTCAGCACAGCTGGTCATTATTGGTCAGGGGCCTGAAGAAAAGCGTATCGGAAAAATGGTCTCAAGATTAAAACTGACAGACCATGTAAAGCTCATTGGAAGATTACCGAATATTTCAGATGTTTATAGAGAGATGGCGTCAGCCACGGCATTCATTCATCCCGCATTACATGAGGCTTTTGGCCAGGCGTGTGTAGAGGCATTGGCTTTGCAGACTCCCGTGATTTGTTTTGATCATGCTGGTCCTGGGTTAATTGTTGATTCCAAGTGCGGAATTCCTGTTACTCCATCGGGATGTCCACGCCGTGATATTCATTCTTTTGCGGAGGCTATGAAAAATATTGCTGCAACTCCTGAGCAACGAAAGTTGTTGGGAAAAGCTGGTCGGGCAAAAGTGGAGGACACATTTTTATGGGAAAGTATTGTTGACGTGATATGCAGATTCTATGGTAAATACGAAAAATCAAATGATAAGATTTTATGAATGAGGAACCGGATTTTTCAATTGTCACGCCTAGTTATAATTATGCGCAATATATACGGGAGTGCATAGAGAGCGTGAAGTCCCAGGAAGGTGTGACGTTTGAACATATTGTCCAGGAAGCCGGATCCACTGACGGGACGAGGGAGATTTTAAAGGAGTATTCCCACCTCCGGGTGTATGAAGAGAAGGATTCCGGCATGTCGGATGGCATTAACCGCGGCTTCCGCCGTGCCAGAGGCAGGTGGGTGATGTGGTTTAATACTGATGACAGGCTGCTTCCCGGGGCATTGGCTGCCGTAAAGAGATTTGTGGAAGAGCATCCGGAGGCCGATGTCGTCTATGGAGCATGGAATTTTATTGATAAGGACGGCAACCATATCCGGTCCATGAAGGCATTGCCTTTCTGTGAAAATATGTTGATCTGGTATGGGTGCTACCTGCCTTCCACATCCTTGTTTTTTCGCCGTTCAACGATTATGGATGAAGGGTTTCTGGTGGACGAGCGGTTCAAGTTTATTATGGATGGTGAGTATTACGTGCGCTTGAGTCGTGCGGGAAAGAAATTTTTGAATTTCAATCATTTGCTGGCGGATTTTCGGCTGCATGGCGGAAATATCAGTGCAGAGCACAGGGAAAAGGCTGATATGGAGACTGAACTTTACCGGCAGAAATTGCAAGGGGAGGATGCCGCCATCAGGCGCGTGTACGGATATGCTTTTAAACGGTTCAGCTACAATTATGTTTTGGACGGCCTTCTGAAAGAGGCGTACCGAGTTAAAAAGCTGTTTTTGAATGTAGTTACCCCCTGGAAATAGAGGGGGGAAATCAGCAATTTATGGCGGTTCAGCACAGAGTAGAGTCCAGCCAGGAGCTGAGGATTTCCACGGCGGCCACCTGGTCGATCACGGGCCGGAAGCTCTTCGTCTTTTTTCCGGCGGCGTGCAGTTTTTCCTGGGCGATGACGGTCGTGAGGCATTCGTCCATGAAGATAAGGGGAAGGCCGGGCAGGGCGGCGGAGAGTTCCCTGCCGAAGGCGCGCACCTTGACAGCCGCACTGCCTTCCGTGCCGTCCATGCGTACGGGGAGGCCGAGCACCAGGGTGCGGATGCCCCGTTCCTGAACAATCTGCACGATGCGGGTGACGGCGTCCGTCTGCCGCCTGTGAATGGTTTCCACAGGATGGGCCATGATGCCCACCGGGTCCGTGGCCGCTATGCCTATGCGGGCTTCTCCGTAGTCGATGCCCAGGGCGGGATGCTGGCTGGTCATCTGAGTTCGTCCGGGAGCTGGTTGACGATTTTCTTGATATCGTCCGCCTTGTCCCTGTTGGCGATGAGGATGGCGTCCGCCGTTTCCACGACAATGAGGTTTTCCACGCCCAGCAGGGCCACGTGCTTGTCCCCGCCCTGAGAGAAGACGATATTGCCGGAGGCGTCCTGCACGGTGATATCCGTGTTGGTTTTGTTCCGGTTGTGGCTTTCCAGATAGTCTGACACGGAGATCCACGAGCCTACGTCATCCCAGTCGAAGGTGGCTTCAAAGTTGAGTACCCGGTCGGCGTGTTCCATCAGCGCGAAGTCGATGGAAATGGGAGTGAGTGAGGGGAATTCCTCCTGGAGGGCGTGATGAGGATCCGGCGCTTCTGCAATGTGTTCCACAAAGGAGGCCAGTTCCGGGCAGTGCTTGTCCAGTTGCTCGCAAACGGCGGGAATGCTCCAGACGAACATGCCCGCGTTCCAGCAGAAGTTGCCCTGCGCCAGGTAGGAGGCGGCTGTTTTCGTATCCGGTTTTTCCTTGAAGCGCAGAACTTCACGGCAGGAATGGGCCGGAGAGGCGCAGGGCGTTTCCTCCCCGCGTTCAATGTATCCGTAGGAAGGGCACGGCCAAGTGGGCTTGATGCCTACGGTGACGAGGGCTTTTTCCTGGGCGGCGGTGTCCATGGCAGCCTGCATCAGGGCGCGGAAGTCTTCCCGGTCCCGAATGAGCTGGTCGGACGGGATGACGAGCATGACGCCGTGCGGGTCCGTCGCCTTGATGAGTCCGATGCCCAGGGCGATGGCGGGCGCCGTGTCACGACGGACGGGTTCGGATACGATGTTGTCCGCGGGGATGTCCGGCGCCTGGCGGCGCACTTCCGCTTCCTGCAAATGGTTGGTGAGGATGAAGATGTTCTGCCTGGGGACGAGGCCGTCCAGCCGGTCGATGGCCTGGCGGAGCAGGGTGTCTTCCCCAATGATGTTGAGGAGCTGCTTGGGGCGGTGGTCCCGTGAGAGCGGCCAGAAGCGCGTACCACTGCCGCCGGCCAGAATGAGAGCGTATTGATTCATGGTTGTTCCTTGATGATTGAGGTGCAAGAGAGAATCAGATGCCGCCGAAACGGCGCGTTCTGCGGGCGTAGTCCTTGACGGCCATTTCCATGTCCCGTTCGCTGAAGTCCGGCCAGAGGGTGTCCGTGAGGTAGAGTTCCGCATAGCTGATCTGCCAGAGCAGGAAGTTGGAAATCCTCATTTCTCCGGAGGTGCGGATAAGCAGGTCCGGGTCCGGCATGCCGGCAGTGTCCAGGTACTGACCGAACGTTTCTTCCGTAATGGCGTCCGGATGGAGTTCCCCGGCGGAGATTTTTTCTGCGATCTTCCTGGCCGCTCCCGCGATTTCAGCCCGGCTTCCGTAGGAGAGGGCGAGGACGAGATTGATTTTGGTATTTCCGGCGGTTTGCTCAATGCTGCGTTCCAGCAGTTCCCTGGTGCGTTTGGGCAGGCGGCTAGTGTCCCCGATGGCGAGGAGACGCACGCCTTTGTTTTTCATTTCCCGGAGGCGCTTTTTTAGGAAGTCATGCAACAGGAGCATCAGGGCCTGCACTTCCGTTTTGGGACGGTTCCAGTTTTCCGAGGAGAAAGCGTACAAGGTGAGCCAGGGAATGCCGTGGGAGATGCAGAAGTCAACGCAACGTTCTACGGTGTCAGCCCCCGCCCGGTGTCCGGCGCGGCGCGGCAGTCCGCGGCTGTGCGCCCAGCGGCCGTTGCCGTCCATGATGCAGGCGATATGGCGCGGCAGTTTTTCCTTGGGGATGGTGTGCATAGATAGATGTCGCGCCCACAGACTAGTCCATGACGGGGTCCAGTTCAACACGCAAGTTTTCCAGAATGTATTCCTGGCGTTCCCGTGTGTTTTTACCCATGTAGAAGGCGAGCAGTTCCTTGACCTTGTGGGAGTCTTCCAGCCGTACCCGGTCCAAGCGCATTCCTTCCCCGATGAAGGCCTTGAATTCATCCGGAGAGATTTCCCCGAGGCCCTTGAAGCGGGTGATTTCCGGATTTTTGCCCAGCAGGGTGATGGCCGCTTCCCGCTCGGAGTCCGAATAGCAGTAGATGGTCTGTTGCTTGTTGCGCACGCGGAACAGGGGCGTCTGGAGGATGAAGAGATGCCCTTCCCGGATGAGTTCCGGGAAGAACTGGATGAAGAAAGTCATCAGGAGGATGCGGATGTGCATGCCGTCGTCGTCGGCGTCCGTGGCGATGACTACTTTGTCGTACCGCAGGTCTTCCAGGCCGTTTTCAATGTTCAGGGCGTGCTGGAGGAAGTTGAATTCCTCATTTTCGTAAACGACCTTGCGGCTCATACCGAAGGAGTTCAGGGGCTTGCCCCGCAGGGAGAAGACCGCCTGGGTTTCCGCATCCCGCGCCGTGGTGATGGAGCCGGAGGCGGAGAGGCCTTCTGTGATGAACAGGGTGGTTTCTCCCGCGCGGGCATGCTTGGAGTTGTAGTGGACGCGGCAGTCCCGGAGGTTTTTGTTGTGGATTTTCGCCTTCCGGGCGTTTTCCCTGGCCAGCTTCTGGATGCCGGAGAGTTCCTTGCGGTCCCGCTCCGCGTCCTTGATTTTTATTTCCAGCGCCTTGGCGGTTTCCGGATTTTTGTGCAGGTAGTTGTCCAGTTCCCGCGCGATGAAGTTGCCGACGAAGGTGCGGATGGTTTCCCCTTCCGGGCTGATGGTGTTGGACCCAAGCTTGGTCTTTGTCTGGGATTCAAAGACGGGTTCCTTCACCTTGATGGAGATGGCGGCCACCAGGGAAGAGCGGATGTCCGCCGCCTCATAGTTCTTTTTGAAGAAGTCCCGGAGAGTTTTGACGATGGCTTCCCGGAAGGCCGCCTGGTGCGTTCCCCCCTGCGTGGTGTGCTGGCCGTTGACAAAGGAGTAGTGCTCCTCCCCGTACTGGCTGCCGTGCGTGAAGGCTACCTCGATGTCGTGACCTTCCATGTGGATGATCGGATAAAGGGGCTCTTCACTCATGGCTTCCGTGAGCAGGTCCAGCAGACCGTTTTTGGAGACGTAGCGGCGTCCGTTGAAGTGCAGGACCAGTCCCTTGTTGAGGTAAGAGTAGTACCGGCACATTTTTTCAATGTATTCCGGCCGGAACTGGGTATTTGCCGGGAAAATTTCCTGGTCTGCATGGAAGGCCGTGCGGGTGCCGTTGGGCTCGTCCGTGCCGCCCTTCCGTCTCGCCTTGGGGACTTCCTCCCCACGGCAGAACTGGTAGGAACGCGTTTCCCCATCCCGATAGGCCTGGATTTCAAAAAAGTCGGAGAGGGCATTGACTGCCTTGATGCCCACTCCATTGAGGCCGACGGATTTTTTGAAGGCGTCGCTGTCGTATTTGGCCCCTGTGTTGATCTTGGCGGCGCAATCCAGCAGTTTTCCAAGCGGAATGCCGCGGCCGAAGTCGCGCACCTCGCACAGGCCGTCCGGGGTGATGTCAATGGTGATTTTTTTGCCGAATCCCATGACGAATTCGTCAATAGAGTTGTCGATGACTTCTTTCAGCAGAACGTAAACACCGTCGTCCGGTGAGGTTCCGTCTCCAAGTTTCCCGATGTACATCCCCGGACGCATGCGGATGTGTTCCCGCCAGTCCAGGGTTTTAATGCTGTTTTCGTCGTAGGCCATGTAATAGTAAGCGCACCCATGATACGGCAACCGAAGGGCAATGACGACGAAAAAATTCCTCATACCTTCTGTACAGCGGCGGCCGTTCCTGCAGGGAGCTGCCATGTTATGCGGCGTGGATGCCTTTTCAGAGTGGAAAGCCTTTTCTGCGGGTTGAAATTGAAGCCTCTCGCGGGCACCGGTTCCGTGCAGGCGTTTTGTGGTAAAAGAGCTTCATTCATTCGAATTGCCGGGGTGCGGCAGTGGCCCGTTCCGGAATGGAAATTATCATGCGCAGTTCCGTCGCGCCGAATGTTATTTCCCGAGAGGGGTGGACAGGTAAGGGAAGAAGAAGGATTTTATGAACAGGAAGGGAAATGGCTCGCTGGAGGCGGAACGGCATCAGGAATGGAAAACCGTGCAGCCTTCCTTTTTGGCATGCGTGCGGAAAGGGAAGGGCGGAAACGCTGTAAGATTCTGCGTGAAAGGTGCTTGACCCGGATGGCATTCCCTGCTGGAATCCGTGAGGCATGATCAGTTACAAGGCCCCGTGCAAGGTGAACGCTTCCCTCCGCGTTCTGGGAAAAAGGGAGGACGGTTTTCATGAGGTGGATACCGTGATGGTCCCTCTGGAATTGTCTGATGAATTGGGGTTTTCCCCGGCTCCCTGTCTGGAAATGAGTTGCAGCGCTCCCGGCGTGCCGGTGGATGAGAGCAATCTGGTCATGAAGGCCGGCCGTCTGATGGAACGGGAACTGGGGAGGACGATGCCGTGGCACGTCCATCTGGTGAAGAATGTTCCCCACGGGGCCGGACTGGGCGGCGGCAGCAGCGATGCCGCCTGTGTGCTTAAGGTGCTGAACAGCCTGGAAAACGGAGGACTGCCGCCGGAACGGCTGGTGGAACTGGCCGGGGAGATCGGTTCCGACATCGGTTTTTTCATTTACGGCACGGCTTGCCGCTGCACGGGCCGGGGAGAGAATGTGGCGCCTCTGCCGGATTGGCGGGAATGGGCGCCCCTGCTTGTTCTGCTTAAGCCGTCGTTCGGCGTTTCCACGCCGGATGCGTACCGACGCTGGGCAGGTTCCCGCGAGCTTCCGGGCATTCCCTACGGGGAGCAGGAGGTGGACGGGCATGTACTGGTCAACGACCTGGAGAAGCCCGTGTTTGAGAAGCACCTGTTCCTGGCGGAGATGAAACGCTGGCTGCTGGCCAGGCGGGGCGTCCGCGGAGCGATGATGTCCGGTTCCGGTTCTACCATGTTTGCCGTGATGGAGGATGAGAATGTCGCCCGCACACTGATGGAAGACGCCGCCCGGGAGCTGGATCCCACCCTGTGGATGTGGTCCGGCCGTGTCGCACAGCAGGGCTTTTGTAAAAACATGCCGCAGTAAGCGGCGTTGCCTTGACGCCGGGGGATGCATGCCGTTACACTCCACGCATGTTCAAGAATTTGTTTGCAGGTCTGTTTTTTGCAGGTGCGTGCGTCCTTCAGGTTCAGGCGGGCGAGTACGGGGATAGTGCCGTTCAGGCCGCCCGGGAGCTTTCCGGAGCCGTCAAGACCGGCGACATGATGTGGATGATTGAGAAGATGTATCCGCCCATCAAGAAGCAGCTTGTGTCTTCCTTTCCGGGAGGGGAGGCCGCTTTCATGAAAACCATGAGGGAAAAGATGCAGGCAGCCGCCGCCGTCATGAAGGAGCGCGGCATGGTGGTGGAGACTTATGAAATCGGCAATCCAACGGCGGAACACTTGGTGAGGAACGGAACGGAGGCTCTTGTGGTTCTGCCCACGCGTATGGTGATTTCCATGAAGCGGCCGGACGGCGTTCCCGTCAAGACGGAGAGCAAAGGAATCCTCATTCTGGTGAAGGACGTGAAGGAGAATGGACCGTGGACGTTTATTGACGCTTCCAAGATGAACGTGAACGGGTTGCGCTCCCTGTTCTATGATCTTCCGGCTCAGGTGGTTCTGCCCCCGGTTTCTTCCCGTCAGCTTCCTGTCGGTCAGTAAGGGAGGCGTGCCCGTATGAACGGCGCCGGTGCAGGTGAGGATTGCGGCGTTAGCGCCTTTGAAGCGTATGTCCGGCAGGCGTTCGCGGAGGACGGCCTGTTTTCCCGTGCCAGGGATTTTGAATACCGGGCGGAACAGCAGAACATGGCCCTTGCCGTTGCACGGGCGCTCCAGGTGGACGCTCCCCTGCTGGTGGAAGCCGGAACGGGCGTGGGCAAGTCACTGGGCTATTTGCTGCCCGCCGTGAAGTTTGCGCTGGATTTTGAGCGGAAAGCCGTCGTTTCCACGCATACGATCAATTTGCAGGAGCAGTTGTTCAACAAGGATATTCCGCTCCTGCGCGCCGCCCTGGGGATTGATTTTTCCGCCGCCCTGCTGAAAGGCAGGCAGAATTACCTGTGCCACTCCCGGCTGAGACGCGCACTGGGGCAGATGGATTCCCTGTTTACGCAGACGGAGGCCGCGGAATTGAAGCGCATCCAGGACTGGGCCCTGCGGACGCAGGACGGCACCCTGAGCGACATGACGTTCAAGCCCTCTCCCAAGGTATGGGCCATGGTATGCAGCGAGCCGCACGCGTGCAGCATGCGCAATTGCGGCCCCTCCTGCCCGTACCAGGTGGCCCGCAAGAAGGTGTTGGACGCCAAAGTGGTGGTTCTGAACCATACGCTGTTTTTCGGTCTGATGGCGCAGGCGGAAGAGTCCGAGGAGGCGGGGTTCGTGTTTCCCGGGGATTTCGTGATTCTGGACGAGGCCCACATGATTGAGAACATTGCTGCCCGGCAGCTTGGCGTACAGTTGTCGGAATCCCATTTGAATTACGAGCTGCTGAGGATGTTCAATCCGCGCACGAAGAAAGGCCTGCTGAAGCCGCTGAATAATCCCTCCCTGTTCCAGAGGGTGGAGGAGGTGCTGGACGCTTCCGGCCTGTTTTTCCAGAATGTCCGTGATGACTTGGGCTTTGCGGGGCACGGCAAGATTGTTCGCATTTTACAGCCGGAATGGTCGCAGGACATGCTTTCCCTGCCTTTGGCTGAATTAGTCGGGGAGTTGAAGCGGGAAGCGCTGAAACAAGAGGAAAACGTGTCCGTGAAGGATGAGCTGGCAGACATGGCGGCCCGCATGGAGGAGGCGCAGGCCTCCCTGAAAGTGCTGATGGACATGACGGAGGAAGAGCACGTTTACTGGGCGGAGAAGTCCGGCCCGGAGGGAAGGAACCTCAGCGTATGCTCCGCCCCCGTGGAAGTGGGGGAAATCCTGAGGGAGCGCCTGTTTTCCGCCGGCCGCGCCGCCATTCTGACTTCCGCCACGCTGGGCACAGGGGATGCGGACATGAGCTATTTTGCCGGGCGCGTAGGTGCGGAGAAGGTACGGAAGCTTCAGATAGGCAGTCCGTTCAACTACCGGGAGCAGATGCGCCTGATCGTGGCCCGCTCCATGCCGGAGCCGGACCAGCCTGAGTACGCGGAAGTGCTGCCCGAATGGATCAAGAGGTATCTGGCGGAGTCAAAGGGCAGGGCTTTCGTGCTTTTCACGAGCTACCGCCTGATGGTGCAGGCGGCGGAGAAGGTGCGTCCGTTTTGCGAGGGGCAGGGATGGAATTTGTACGTTCAGGGCCAGGAGATGCAGCGGCATGCCATGCTGGAGGCGTTCAGAAAGGACGTGAACAGCGTTTTGTTCGGCACGGACAGTTTCTGGACGGGGGTGGATGTGCCGGGAGAGGCCCTTTCCAACGTGATCGTGACGCGTCTGCCGTTTGAGGTGCCCGACCACCCGCTGGTGGAGTCCCGCTTTGAGAGCATCAAGGAACGCGGCGGAAATCCATTTTACGAGTATTCCGTGCCCGTGGCCATCCTGAAGCTGAGGCAGGGGGTCGGGCGGTTGATACGCACGAAGAACGATTCCGGGATGGTGGTGATTTTGGACTCCCGCGTGGCTACCAAGAGGTACGGGGCGAGGTTCATCAAGTCCCTGCCGGACGCGCGGCTGGAGTTTGTGTGAGGACGGGTGCGCTTAGTTCAGCTTCCAGTTCTGCCGTCCGAAGAAGATGCGGTAGAGTTTCCGTGTTATCCTTCTCTTCCGGCACAGGTGCCAGAGAGCCGGTTTTTTGTAGTTAAGCAGGAATTCCACGTCCTTTACCCAGGGTTCCGACAGATGGCGCTGCCGGCAGAATTGAAGAAGAGTCTGGTAGGTATGGCGCAGGGAGAGCGTGGCCAGGTCAATGGAGCGGATGTCCCTGGAGGATAGTTCCACGGACGGCATGCAGCCTTCCAGCAGGTGTTCCGCTCCGCAGGCCTTGAAGTTCAAGATGGTGCGTTTGCATTTTTCACACTGTCCGCAATTTTTCCCGCCCGGCTGCGGATTCTCCCAGCATACCCGGAGGCGGGATACGCCGAAGGGCCAGTTTTTAAGTTTTTCCGCCTTTTCCGTGCGGGAAAAGCCGTGGCCGTCAGGGTAAACCCGGAATTGCCGCTGGGAAAGAAGGTGGTCCGTGATGGGCTGGCTGCCCCAGGGAATGGTCAATGTGTCGTAGGGCGCCGAGCTTCCCGCGATGAGGTTTCTGTAGCCGGAAGGGGCCAGGAAGGAAGCCAGTCCGGCAAGAACGGCAAGATGGCTCAGTTCCCCCCATAAGGCGGCATGTTCATGAAAGACGTTTTGGTAATTGCAGCGGATGACGTACAGCTTGTCAATGCCGAGGTCCTTTAACATGAGGCGGGCATTTTCCTCCACATCCAGCAGGAGCTGTTCTTTCGCGAGGGGGACGTCCAGACCCGCTCCCAGGAAACCCGCCTTGATGTTCAGCGTATTTCTTCCCGCCTGGCCGGAGGTGTGCCTGTAGGCGGAGAAGGCCGCATCCAGCCCTCCCGAGAAGCAGACGAGGGCGGAGTCGTCCACCGGGTCCTGGGTATCGTCAATGATCTGTTCGGGAGACAGCGTGACGGGATGGAGCTTGTCTGGGTACCATTTGATGAATGCCTCCGTGAAGTTTTCCAGATTCCGGAGCAGGGTGAGGCTCACCGGAGCGTTGATTTTGAATTCGCCGCCGATGCGCATCATCTCAAAGATGAGCAGGCGCGTCCACGCATCTCCCCTGGCGGGCGAGTCTATCCAGGCCCGGCAGGCTTGTTCTTCCAGTTCCGCCCAGACTTCGCGACGATCATCATCCGTTTGAAAGGTGCAGGTCAGGCGGTGCAAACCATTGGATTGCAGGTGTCCGGTTTTTGGAATATCCAAGGCTGAAGGCATGTCGGCCTACATTGTACGGATTCGGAATCCGTTTTAATCACAAATAGTTACAATCATCTCACTATAAACATAATATACGTATTCCACACAAAAGCCGCTCATCAACCGGAAGCGCATCTCTAATCCTAATAGCTTCGTGTTCAAAATTGAACATTGACCCCGGATTCCGAATTTGCAGGGTAAATTTTCCGGACGGGACGGGAATGGCGGCAGCCCGGAACACAGTGTGGGGATATTTTCCTTTTACCTGCCGTAGTGCCTCAGACAGTAGCTTAGGGGTTGTTCCAGGCGGGCTTCCTCCAGCAGGGCACAGTCCGCAAAGATGTCCGGCACAGGAGCGTCCGCCAGGATGGAGCCGTCTTTCATAACGATGCAGCGGGTGCACAGGTCCATGACCATGTCCAGATCGTGGGTGGCGATGATTTTGGTGTGGGAGAACCGGCGCAGCAGGTTGATGAGCGTGCGGCGGGAGGCCGGGTCCAGATTGGCGCTGGGCTCGTCCAGGACGAGGATGTCTGGACTCATGGAAAGGACGGTGGCGATGGAGACGGCGCGTTTTTCCCCCCCGGAAAGGTGGTGCGTCATTTTGTCCGCCAGGGCGGCGGCATTCACATCCTGCAGGGCCTGGGCCACGCGGCGGTCTATTTCTTCCTGAGGGAGTCCCATGTTCAGAGGGCCGAACGCCACGTCTTCCCGGACCGTGGGCATGAAGAGCTGGTCGTCCGCCTGCTGGAATACCATACCTACGCTTTCCCGGACGCGGGCAGCCGTTTTAGGCGTCACGGGGATGTCTCCCACGCGCACCTGTCCCGAAGAGGGCGTCAGCAGGCCGTTGAGGTGGAGCAGCAAGGTGGATTTTCCCGCCCCGTTTCCTCCGACGAGGGCGACGGATTCTCCGTGCGTGATGCGCATGGTGACGCCGTTCAGGGCCGGGGGAGAGTCCGGATAGCTGAAGCACAGGTCGATGGTTTCTACAAGATGGTGGCTCATGAGATGAGATTGCGGGTGAATTGGCCCGCCAGCATGGTGACGTTGACGCAGCGGAAAAGGATGGCGAAGAGGCAGAAAAGGAGGCCGCCCATTACTCCCCGCGCCGTGATGGCGCCGGGAACGGAAGAGAATTCGGGATCTTCCCCGCCCCTGCACTGGACGGCCTGGTAAATGCGTTCCGCCCGGCCGAACGCGCGCAGCAGGAGCTGTCCCGTCATGGCCCCCCATATGGACAGCGGGACGGCGCCGGAGGAACCGCGCCGGGAACGGAAGGCCAGGAGCGTGTTCTGGAATTCGTCCACCAGAATGAAGGCATACCTGTACAGGAAGGCCAGCAGGGTGATCAGGATGCGCGGCACGCCGAGCTGCCGGAGGCCGCGGCACAGCGGGGCGAAGCCGGTGGAGGCCAGCAGGGTGAAGGCTGCCAGAATGGTCAGCATGCACCGCAGGATGATGGAGATGAAGGAGATCATGCCCCGCGTGACGGGAATGCCGAACCATTCCCCCGCGGGCGTCCTGTCCACCAGGGGATTGAATATCCCGATCATGACGGCGACGGGCAGGAGCCACAGGGTCCGTTTCAGCAGGTAGCCGAGGGGGAGCCCCGCCATGCGGATGACGCACACGGGGAACAGGAAGAAGGGGAGCTGCCCCGTGATTTCCTGCGGCGGCCAGGAGAGGACGCAGATTTGAAAGACGATGAAGGCCCCTATCTTGATGCGGGCGTCCAGACGGTGGAATCCGGTGTTTCCGCAGGAAAACCGGTCCATTTGGCGGAATTGCCGCGCGGCGTCCGTGAAGAGGGGCATGGAGGAATCAGCGGGGGCGGTCTTCGTGCGGTTTTCTGCCGAAGAGGAATCCGGCCAGGAAGATCAGCGCCGCGATGATGGCGCTGCCCAGGATGCCGGCCAGGCTCGTTTCAGGATTGACCAGGGAGGCGGGTTCCGTGTCCGGGACCGTTTCTTCCGCGGCGGGCAGGGCGTAGTCCGGCATGATGGCTGTGGCCGTCTGTACGGATTCCAGATTGCGGTGGATGGCGGAGGGGGCCGCCAGGCTCGTTTCCTCGGAGCCCGTGACTCCGGCCACGGACCATTCCAGGCCGTCCGGGTAGGCGGAGGCGAACCAGGAGAGAGCCGCGCCGCAGAGAAGGGCGGCCACCGCAAAGATGCCCAAGACGGTGAAGGATGCCCTTTTTGGGGTTCCATGTTCCGGTTCCGCAGGACGCAGCAGGGAAGGCTGCGCCTTGCTGATGAAGATGACCACGGCGGCCGTGGCAAGACCTTCCACAACGCCGATGGCCAGGTGGATGGGCAGCATCAGTTCCACGAACTGGGCGAAGGGCAGGGCGGAAATGCCGGAAGCCGTAGTTTCCAGAACGACGGAGAAGGCCCCCAGCTGGAGCCCGATGACGGCGGCCGTGATGCTTGCCAGCGTGATGCGGCCCGTGCCGGGGCTGCCGCCCGCCAGCGGCTTGTAAATGAAGGGGTAGGCCACCAGGCAGGAGAAGAAGCCCAGGTTGAAGATGTTGCAGCCCAGCGCCAGCAGGCCGCCGTCCGCGAAGAAGAGGGCCTGGACGGCCAGGATGGCCGCCATGACCAGAAAGCCTGCATAGGGGCCGAGCAGGATGGCCAGAATGAGGCCGCCGCCCAGGTGCCCGCTGGACCCAGTGCCCGGAATGGTGAAGTTCAGCATCTGGCAGGCAAAGATGAAAGCTCCCAGCACGCCCATGAGCGGGACGAGCCGGGCCTCCTTTTCCTGCTTGATCTTGCGCGCGCAGAGTACGGTGATTGCCGCCGTGGCCGCCCACATGGTGCAGCCTACTGCCGGTGAAACGAAGCCGTCCGCCATATGCATGGTTTCTGTGTCTTTCTATGGGTGAAATGTTGGTGAAATGGCCCGGATTGGGCAGATTGGCGTTACTTTAGCATAAATGCCGGAAAGCCGAAGAAGGAAGTGCGGCAACATGGGAGAGGTTGTCTTCCGCAGATGTGTGGAGGAGCCGGGAATTCCTGCCGTAGTTGATGATTCCGTGCGGAGAGATGAGTGCCTTTCCGCATATTGCATGGTATCTGCGTCCGGAGATTTTCTTTAATCCGGGAAAGATTTTCAAGGGAAAGCCTACTGGAAGTAAACGGGTTGGATTTGATGCACTGCTTTCTTCTGTTTGTTAGATGGAGGCATGATGAATTTTTCCTTAGCAAAGTACCTGTTTTCAATAGGCGGCTGTACAACCATCCTTGCCAACGTTTCCGCGGACACCGCCGTTTCGTCCGCCGGAGCCATTGGCGGCCTGGGAATTTTGACGATAGCGGTGAATTATACGCTGAATCTGCTCAAGAAGAAAGACGAGCAGCTGATGGCGAAGGACGCCCGGATTGAGGCTCTGGTCGACCGCCTAATCAACAAGTGCCCGAATTGCGAGCTGGCGAAGGCTGCCAACAAGTCCCTGCTGGAGGACGAGTAGCTGTTCCGCAACGCCCGGAAGGGCTGTTTTCGTATAGGACCTAGGGCTTGACGCGGGTGTAGGCGTCTTTTTGGCCGCCTGCCTCCAGTTCCAGCTTTCCATCAGTCAGGCTGGTGATGACGGCCTGGGTGGTGAAAACTGAGCTGTTTTTATTGCCGATGCTTTTCCCCCGGAGAGTGAGGACGTTGCCGTTCCGGCTCCATTCCGTGTAAACCAGCGTATTCATGTTGACGGATTCCGCCCCGCCGCCGGGCAGGAGGCGGATGCCCTGCATGGCGCCGGGCTGGCCGGGAACGGGCTGAACCCAGCACCCCGTGATTTCAGCCTGGCGAGAAGCGCAGGAAGCCAGAAGGAGCACTGCTGCAGTGCAGAGAAGCTTGTTCATGGAATGGTGTTTTTAACGCTGTTCCCGGATAACTTCCGTGCCGATGCCGTCCGGAGTGAAGATTTCCAGCAGCAGGGTGTGGGGCAGGCGCCCATCAATGAAGTGGACTTTCCGCACGCCCGCGTTGAGGGCGTCGATGGCGGAGTTGATTTTCGGGATCATGCCTCCGGAAACGGTGCCGTTTTCGATGAGTTCAAGGGCTTCGGTCCGTGTGACGGATTTGATGAGGGTGGAAGGATCGGAAGGGTCCTTCATGATGCCGGGGACGTCTGAAATGTAGATGAGCTTGACCGGCTTGAGTTCCCTGGCAAGAGCGGCGGCGGCCAGGTCCGCGTTCACGTTGAGCGGCTTGTGGGTGCCCAGTTCCTTGGCTAGCGGGGAGACGATGGGAGTGATTTGCAGTTCCAGAGCTTCCGTGACGCGTTCCGTAAGGCAGCCGATGACGTTGCCTACTTCCCCGATGTCCACGGGATTGCCCTGTTCATCCTTTTCCTGAATGCGCTCTCCGACGAAGATTTCCGTTCCGGGAATGCCCACCCCTTTTCCGCCGAAGTCGCGGAACATTTGGACCAGGCCGGGGTTGATGGTGCCGGAAAGGGTGCGTTCCACAATGGATATGGCTTCCGGGGTCGTCACGCGCAGGCCGTTGATGAAGTGGGCTTCCAGACCGGCTTCCATCATGGCCTTGGAAATGGCCTTTCCGCCTCCGTGAACGATGACGGGGTTGAAGCCCAGCGCCTCCAGCAGCACGATGTCCCTCATGAGCTTTTTGACCAGGCGGGGGTCGTCCATGGCGCTGCCTCCGAATTTGATCAGGAAGGTTTTGTCCCGGTAGGCCTGGAGGTAGGGAAGCGCGCCGACGATGACGGATGCCTGTTCAATCAGGCGGGTGATTTTGGAGTCCATATCAGTAATGCAACGGTAGAGATGATTGATGCGGAAAGGGGGAAGGGGCCGATTCAAAGCAGGCGCCTGCTCCTGAAGTAGATCAGGGGGAGAATGATGGAAACGAGCATGACCGCCAGGGAGATGTAGTAGCCGTATTCGTATTCCAGGCCGGGCATGTTGGAGAAGTTCATCCCGTAAATGCTGGCGATCAGCGTGGGGGGCATGAAGACCACGGCCGCCACGGTGAAGATTTTTACGATTTCGTTCTGCTCAATGTTGATGAGGCCCAGAACGGCGTCCAGCATGAAGTTGACGTTGCTGGACAGGAAATTGGCGTATTCGGAAAGGGAGGTGACGTCGCGGCTCAGGGGGCGGAGCTTGATGTACAGGGTGGAGTTGGTGTCGTCCAGGGCCTCTTCATTGCTGGCGTAGGTGAGCAGGCGCAGAAGGTTGACCAGGCAGTCGCGCTGGCGTGTCAGGAGGTCGCCCACCCTGCCGAGGTCCTGGAGGATGAGGCGCAGAGCGCTGGAAACGGGGGCCCTTTTGTTGGATTTGATTTCCGGTTCGTCCCTGCGGAAGATGTTTTTGGAGAGACGGTCCAGTTCCGCGCCGAAGCGTTCCAGTACGTCCGCCTGGCGGTCCACGATGGTTTCCAGCAGTCCGGTGAAGACCTGGTCGCGGCTGATCTGCTTCTGGCGCAGGAGCTGGTGGGAGAAGACCCGGAAGGAGTAGGAGTCGGAATGGCGGATGGTGATGATCTTGGCCCCCATGAGGACGAAGGTGATTTCCGAAAGGGAAGGGGATTCCGTATCCACCCTGCTGAGAACCGTGGTGGTCATGAAACGGGCGCCGTCTTCCGTGTACAGGCGGCTGGTGGCCTCAATTTCCCGCATTTCATCGTAAGTGGGCATCTCCAGGCCGCAGAGGCGTTCCACGAATTTGATTTCCCCGGGTTCCGGCGTGAGAAGATCAATCCAGAAGATGCTGTCAAAGTACTGTGCTTCCGCATCCACTTGGGTGGTGCGCTCAATGCCTTCCGGGGTTTGACGATAAAGTCGAATCATGCCGTTGATGTCGGTAGGGGTGGTGAAACGGTTCCGCGCATGATGTCGAGTGACACCCAACGGGCTGCATGATGCCCTGTTTTTACGGGGAAGGAAAGTAAAATCAGTGACAAAAAGGCCCGGTTCCCAAGCGGGGAACCGGGCCTTCCGGAAAAAGGAAAGAAGATGTCGCCGCTTAGGCGTTTTCCTTGACGACCACCTTGAGGCTGGCTTCCACCTGGGGATGAACCTTGATCACGACGGCGTGCTCGCCTTCGCTCTTGATCGGCTTTTCAAGTTCGATCGCGCGGCGGTCCACTTCCACGCCCTGAGCGGTAAGGGCTTCGTGAATGTTCTGGTTGGTGATGGCGCCGAACGCCTTGCCGCCCTGGCCCACTTCGAGGACGAGGTCCACGGTCAATCCGTTGATCTTAGCGGCCACTTCCTGGGCGGCGCTGAGCTCTTCCGCTTCGCGCTTGGCGCGGGCGGCTTGAAGATTGGCGATGAAACGGCGGTTGGAAGCCGTTGCTTCGTGGGCAAGACCCTGAGGGATGAGATAGTTGCGGCCATAGCCAGCCTTAACGGTCACCAGGTCGGCTTCCGCGCCGAGTCCTTCAATTTTTGTTGCGAGAATTACTTCCATCGTTGCCATGGCTAAAAAGAAATGGTTATTTGTGAGCGGTTGAATTAGTAAGTATTCGGCCCAATGTCAAGACAAGAGCGATAAAAAGGGAGTTTTTTTTCCGTTTCCGGATGAAAAATGCAGAAGGGTGTCATGATGCGTGACATTGCGCTTGCTTCACGGAGCGCTAGTATGTAGGGAAAGGAACCGCACCTGTCGCGTCCGCTCCCGTCGGGGAGAGTCCGCAGCGGTTTCATTTACAGATATTTGATCTTATGGCTATTCAGCGCGCATTGATATCCGTTTCCGACAAAACCGGCCTTGAGGAGTTTGCCAAGGGCCTGCACGAGTTTGGAGTAGAGTTGATTTCCACCGGCGGCACCGCCGCTTTCCTCAAGAGCCTGGGGCTTCCGGTGATTGAAATTTCCGATTACACCGGGGAACCGGAATTGTTTGAAGGCCGTCTCAAGACCCTGCACCCGATGGTGCACGGCGGCCTGCTGCACCGCCGCGACAATGAGGAGCACGTCCGCCAGGCGAAGGAAAACGGCATCAAGCCCATCGACTTGGTCTGCGTGAACCTGTACCCCTTTGAAGAAACGGTAGCCAGGCCGGACGTGACACTGGAGGAAGCCATTGAAAAGATCGACATCGGCGGCCCGTCCATGCTCCGTTCCGCCGCCAAGAATTACGCGTCCGTCACGGTGGTTTCCGATCCCGTGGATTATCCCCGCATTCTGGATGAAATGCAGACCCACAAGGGAGACACCACTCTCAAGACCCGCGAGAACCTGGCGGTAAAGGTGTTCATGCGCACGTCCAATTACGACAACGCCATCACCAATTACCTGGGCCACCAGAGCGCGGAAAGCACCAAGGGCAGCTTCTGTATCTGCGCTCCCCTGTACCAGGAACTGCGCTACGGCGACAACCCCCACCAGGAAGCCAGCCTGTACGGCAATTTCGGGGATATTTTCCACCAGCTCCAGGGCAAGGAGCTTTCCTACACGAACGTGTTGGACATCGAAGGCGCTGCGGAGCTGATCACCCAGTTCCGCCGCCCGACCGTGGGCATTCTGAAGCACACGAACCCCTGCGGCGTGGGCCAGGACGATGAAGACCTGCGCAACGCCTGGCAGAAGGCTTTTGAGACGGACACCCAGGCCCCCTTCGGCGGCGTGATCGTGATCAACCGTCCGATGACGGAAGGGCTGGCCCGCGTGCTGAGCGCCATTTTCACGGACGTGATCATTGCTCCGGAATACGACGCGGAAGCCCGCGCCATTCTGCAGAAGAAGAAAAACTGCCGCATTATCCGCATGAATACGGAAGCCTGGATGAAGTCCCGCCAGGAACCCATCATCCGCTCCGCTCCCGGCGGCTTCATGACCATGAAGCGGGATACGGACGTGATGGGGCTGGACAACCTGGAAGCCAAGGTGGTAACCAAGCGTCCGCCGACGGAAGAGGAACTGACGGCCATGCGCTTCAACTGGCGCGTCGTCAAGCAGGTGCATTCCAACGCCATCGTCTTCGGCGGCACGGACCGCACGCTGGGAATCGGCGCGGGACAGATGAGCCGCGTGGATTCCGCCCGCATCGCCGTATGGAAGGCGGGGCAGGCCGGCCTGGACCTGAAGGGCAGCATTGTGGCGTCCGACGCCATGTTCCCGTTTGCCGACGGCCTCCAGGTGGCCATTGACGCCGGAGCCACCGCCTGCATTCAGCCCGGCGGTTCCATCCGGGACGAGGAAGTGATCGCCGCCGCGGATGCCGCAGGAATCGCGATGGTGTTTACCGGACACCGCCATTTCCTCCATTAATTTGAATGATCGGCTCCGTTCCCTTGTCTTAAGACGCATATGTTGCTAGGTGTAAATATAGACCACATCGCCACGCTGAGGCAGGCCCGCTATGCGACCATGCTTGATTCCTTCAACGTGGAGCCCAGCGTTTTGGACGCCGCTTATGCGGCGCAGAGGGGCGGAGCCGATTCCATCACCATCCACGTCCGCGGCGACCGCCGCCACATGCAGGACACAGACGCTATGCGAGTGCGGGAGAGCGTGGCCCTTCCCCTGAATCTGGAGATGGGGAATACGCCGGAAATGGTGGATTTTGCCCTCCGGCTGAAACCGGACTATATTTGCATGGTTCCGGAAAAGCGGGAGGAAATCACGACGGAAGGCGGCCTGGACGCCGTATTCCATGAAAAGGAGCTTTCTTCTACCCTGGCCAGAATGGCGGACAACGACATTCAGGTGAGCCTGTTCATTGATCCGGACCTGCCCCAGGTGGAAGCCGCCGCGCGCCTCGGCGCGCCCATGATTGAGCTGCACACCGGGTGTTTTGCCAACAACGACGGAAAAAAGCGCACCGCGGAACTGGCCCGTTTGAAACGCGCCGCGGAATTGGCGCATTCCCTGGGCATCCAAGTGAACGCCGGGCACGGCATCAATTACCAGAATCTGGAGCAACTGATGAACGGCGTGCCTCACCTGCATGAGCTGAACATCGGCCATACGATTGTTTCCCGCGCCTTGTTTGTGGGGCTGGAACAGGCCGTGCGAGAAATGCGCCAGGCGATCGACCGCCTGAGCTGAGCCTTTTTCTTCATCCCTCCCGTTTTTAAAGGAAATGAACCGCATCGTGGGACTGGGAATGGACCTGGCGGACCTGGACCGCGTGCGCCAGGCCCTGCAGAAGAACGGAGAGACGTTTGCCCTGCGCATCTGCACGCAGGATGAATGGGCCTACTGCCGGAAGCACGCGGACCCCGTACCGCGGCTCGCCGCCCGTTTTGCGGCCAAGGAAGCCGTGGCGAAGGCCCTGGGAACGGGAATCGGGGAAAAATGCGCCTTCACGGATGTGGAAGTGGTGCGCAATGATGCGGGAGCTCCGTCCATTCTCCTGCACGGCTCTGCCGGAGTGACGGCGCGGGAGCAGAGCATTACAGGCTGGCTTCTGACCATGACCCATTCCCGCCTGAGCGCCGCCGCCACTGTCATCGCCCTGGGCGAAGCCCCGGAATTTTCCTGACGCGGACAGGAGCGCCGCAAGCCTTTGCCGCATCTGGGATCATTTTACCTGGCACAAAGCCGCCTGGAACATAGCCGGCCCTGTTTCTCCCTCTATCATGGAATCAGCCGGTAGGAAAAGCGCCTCCGGCGTCCAACAGGCCGGCCTTTCAATAGCATTGATCCGCGGCCCTGGCTTTCAACCGGAGCATATAGCCGTTCTCCCTTGCTTTCCCCATATTCCTTAAACCGAATATAGATAGACCGTATTCTCTTCCTGTCCGGTAAAAAAAAATCCCGCTCCTCTCCTCAAGAAATTCTGCCGGATATCTTGCCACGGCACTGATGAACATCTGCCGAGAAGGCCGAATGAATTCATGACCAATTTCCTTGCCAGCCATGTAACACCTTGAATTTTGCATTCCGGTTACTGCAGGACAATTTTCATGTTGATATCCTTCACCGGGATGAACGCTGTGTTTTTACAGGTTTTCAAGATTCTTTTTGATGATCTCCGTATTCAGTTTGCGGAGGGCGGCCAGAGTTTCAAAACTCGGCGCTTCGGCAAAATCGGTTTCCAGCTCGTTCACTCTCTTTTCATAGTCCTCCGCATGGCCGCTATCCCCTTTCAGGATGGAGATATTTTTCCGGGTTTCATCCGCAAGCTCTGAAAATGTCTTCCGGTCGGGGACCGGGTTCCAATTGATGGACTTCAGGAAGCTTTCCACTTCCGGAACCGTCACGTTGAAGAATTCCGGGCGGACCTCCTCCGGGTTCCGGTCTTTGAAATAGCTTATGGCAAAACTGAAGCTGTCCGACTCCGGCTTCAGCTCAAATTTGATGTCATCTCCATGAATCCGGAGCTGGCGGAGGGATTCTTTCTCAAAAACGATGAAGGTGCCGAACTCCTTGTAAGCATAGCGGTTGAAGTTCATTACCCCGTTTCCCCCGGTTGTTTTCGTCAGAATCCAGTCCGGCTTTCCGCATGGTTTTTCCCCGGCTCCTTCTTTCAGGGCGTATTGCGACTCCAGTTCCGGCTTCCCGTAACCGTGAACCGGCGACGCCCATACTTCATACAGTTGTCCGGGATAAGCAACCTTGACGAACAGCCAGTCCGGGCGGTCCTTGAACTGCGCTATCCTGACGTCCAGAACACTGTTTTCCGGACGGAACGTGAAGACAGCCATTTCCATATTGCCGTTTTGAACAGTGACAATTTTTTCCGCGACTTTCCGGTCCAGCAGGGTTTTTCCGTCCTTGCCGATCACGGCAAGGAAATTAACGGGGCTCCAGCTTCCGGGAGTATTGGGATTTCTCCAGTACTCGATGCCGAATCTGAAATCCCCCCATTCCTGCTGAATGGGCTTGTTGTCATTGGGATTGGTAACGGTGTGGTAATTGATTTTTCCGTTGCCAAGGTTGACGGTATGGCGGGTCACGAGGACGGGAGTTCCCTTGCGCTCAAGCTTCTCTTCTTTCTTTTCAATGGAGGGGGCGGCGTACAGCAGTGTGGTGCACAATCCGGCCAGTACGGTCAGGGCGAGTTTCTGCATGATTATTTTACCTCTATTTCGTGTTGGGTATTCAAGCCTGTGGTTGCGTCTTCAATGGAGATACGGTATACGCCGGGCTGATCGTTGAAGGCGAAATCCAGCGGGTATTCCGTCTTGCCGTAGATGGTTTTGCTGCGGTGCAGAATTTCCTTGCCGTCCGGGGCCGTTACCGTAATCCGGTACGCGCGCTCCCGGGGATTGGCCGGTCCGGAAATCTTAAGCAGGGCCCGGGAGCCTTTTGCCACCTGGGACGGAGCGGTTACGGCGGGCGGCTGCTGCTCCCGGTCAAACAGGGCAAAGCAGCGGAACGGCGCATTGGAGAATTTAAAGACAAGCTTGTCTGATTTCCCCACCAGTCCCTTGCGGCATTCATAGATGTATTTTTCTTTCGGCAATTTGGCGGTGAATGATTTGCCGAGGTCCTTTTCCTGGCCTAGGGCGCCCAGCAGTTCGAAGTCTCCGGCCTGCCGCGGACGGACCATCAAGGTGCCGCTGAAATCGGGAATGACGGCAGGAGGGCGGATGCCGGCGTTTTTTACCACCTGGTCAAGGAACGTGTTCAGGGAGGAGCCGGGCAGGGAATTATTTTCCAGAACGGAGAGCGAGGCATTCAGCAGGATGGTGGTTCCTTTGCCGGCCTTGCGGAGCTGCAGGCCCGGATTGCCGTGGACTGCATGGGCCTTTTCTCCCGCTAGGGCCAGGGTGCCGCTTGTGCTTTCATAAGGCTGGATTTCAAGTTCTTTCGCCTGGTCGAACGTCAGGTTCCCGAAAAGTTCGCTCAAGGGGTTCCGGGGGCGTTTTTTCAGGTTTTCGTTCAGGAGCGCGATATTGGCGTCAGCCAGTACGGTGCCGCCGGATTTGACGAAATCCAGAATGGCCGCGCACTCTTTGTCGCTCAGGGAGGAGGCTCCGCAAAGGAAGAGGAGCCGTGCGTTTTTCAGGCGGTCCAGAGTATTGGGCGAGACGAAATTGAAGCCCAGTCCGCGCTGGTAGCAATACCGGAGCAGCGGATTCATGCTGGCGTCCGGCTTGACGCAGCGGCTGTCCGCCTGGGCGGCGGAATTGGAGGTGTGGCTGTAGTAGAACAGGATGCCGGTATCCGGAAACGGGGTTTTGATCAGCAGCTGTGCGAGGCCGTAGTTCAAGTCATCAAGATAGGGCATGTATTGGCGCAGGTATTCCGCCTCGGAGAGATCCCCGGAATGGCTGGTTTCTCCCAGGGCGGGGTTGATCAGGAACCAGGCATGGCCGTTGATCGCTCCCTGCAGCAGGTGTTCCCAAAGTTTGTACGGATAGGATGAACGCTCCGAGCAGTACCCGCCCCACCAGATGGTCCGGACCCGGTCCCCGCCGAATGCGCGCAACGCCTCGTTCTCCTGCATGCCGCTGTAAGGGCCCCAGAAGTCCAGCCCCTTGATCATTTCTTCGAGGTTGCCGGGAGGGGAGCCTTCCGCGCCTACCCGGGCTCCGGGATGAACCTTTTTGATTTCCGCCGCCAGGAAATGATGCATGTCCACATACATTTTTTCAATATATTCCCGGTGGTCATTGTAGGCGACCAGATTTCCCTCTTTTTTGGCCGCGTCCAGCCGGAGGTGGGGCACTTCCCCAAAGCCGGAGTAGGAGGCGCCGTATTCGAGGTTCAGGTTTTCCATGGTCTGGTACTTCCACCGCAGGAAATCGGCGAACGGCTGTTTATCTGATTCTCCGAACCCGGCGTCGTAGGTGTAAAAATTCTCGTCGCCCAGGTTGTACAGCACAGGGCTCAGGTCTTTCAGGTATTCTGCCTGGCGTCGCAGATCGTCGCTCCAAAGTTTCCGGACCAATGGATGATAGAATGATTCGTCACCGTTCAACGTACCCAACTGCTCCATGTTTTCTTTCTGTTCGGACCACAGCTTGCGCAATACCCTGGTTTCATTGTTCGGCCCGGCTTCCATTCCGATCCGGCAGATATACGGGCACAGTTTTTCGTTCCGCAGGGCGTTTTCAATATCTCCCTTGCTGAAAAATTGCAGGGATACGTTCCAGCCGAGGCGGTCGATGATCCGTTCCCCGAAGGCCGGGTTGAAGGTGCAGCTAACCTGCCCCCAGGTAAGCTGGAGATAATCCTCCAAGGAATAATCCGGGAAAATTACCGGGTTTTCCGCATGGGCCGCGTTGCCCCGGGCATCGTAAACGGTGCAGCGCAGATAACCGCCGATGGTCGGCATCCGGTAATTTTCAAGGCCGAATGAAAGCTCTTTTTTTCCGGCTTCCAAAGGAAACGTCTTGCTGAACCATACATTGCGGTAGGGTGCGTCCATCAGCTCCACTTTGGCAGAATAACCGTCCTGCGCGGGCGAAGCCAGTTTCAACGTGACGGAGAAGGGGCCGCGGTCCTGCACCAGCCTGGGCGTTTCCACTGATACGGCCCCGAAAGCGGATTCCACCGTAAAGGGAAAGGCGCCGAAGTTAACCAGCGCGCCATTCCGGCGGACCAATACGTCCGCGGTATATCTTCCCGCCGGAAGGTTCGTGAAATCAAGGCTGTTCCGGATGATGGAATTATCCGCCTGCCGGATACGGCCCACGGCAACGGTTTTTTCCGGAGAGGATACGGCAAATTTGCCGTTGTCCTGCCGTACTGAGAATGCCGGCAGTTCCACTCCGCTGGCGTAATAGAGCACCTGGGCCAGAAAAGCCTGGGACGTTTCATAGAGGAAGAACCAGTCCGTGGTGTAGTTGAAATACGGTGTCAGCCCCACTCCTGGCCGGTAGCCCGCGCCGTAATCGACTTCAACGATCCGGCCATTGCCGAACTGCCAGGCGTTGAAAATACGCGATTCAAAGTTTTTAGGCCTGGTTCCGGGAAGGCTGCTGCTTCCGGCAACCCATTCCGGCCGGGGCAACGGCTTGGCGTACGGTTTTTTATAAGGCAGTTTCTTAAGCTCGGACCAGGGTTCGCCGGATTGAATCCGGACCAGGCCGGTTCCGTTCCGCACCATCGACATCAGGCGGAATTTCTGCTCATCCGGCAGGATCGCAAAATCGACGTTTGCCACGACCACCAGATCATAATCCTTTGCCAGTTTGGCGGCCAGTTCCTGGCGTTTGTCGGCAGTGTTCAGCCCCGCAATCGGATTGCTGTAAATATCATCCGCTCCGATGCTATGTTCATTGGCTGTGAGAACCACTTCATATTCAAAGCCCGGGAAGCGCTGGACCAGCTCAATGATCTCGCGCGAGGCCGTCTGCTGCATGATAAAAAGTATTTTCTTATGGGGAAGCTCGCCTTTTTCATCCCATGCGGCATGGGGCGTTTTCAGGGTCATTCCGGCCTCATTCATGTAAGTGCCGTCCAGTTTGCCAAATACGGGGGTAACAAGGCCCGTCAGCAGGATGCAGAGCAATAGCGGTAACCGTTTCATCAATTGGTGTCTTTCTTTTTTGAGTTAATTCAGGCTTTCTTCCAGGGCAATTTTCCATTTGAGCGCCCGGCAGCGCTCTTTCAGGACGTAAAGGCGCCTTAAACTGCTGACCGTGGTTTTTTCTTTTTCCGGGAGGTTGTATTCAGATACCGGACATTTCCGTTTTGGCGGGCAGGCCGCCGGCTATTTATATTGTTATCCGTCATTACTCAAGCCGTCCCAGATAAATCCGGGGTTGATAAGTGAGCGCGGCATCATACCGGGAATGGCTCCTCAACATGTGCCGCGGCCATAAAAACCCATGAAACGCATGGTTGAACCTATTCCCTACTATACCTATTTCCCCATTTCTTTCTTTCAGAAAAACCCTAAATAAAGATAACGTTTCAAGTCCACATAGAGCTGCAAACCCAAAAAATGCTGAATATTATATTCAGGCGGAAAATGATTTTATTTTTTCTGTTCATAGAATCTCATTGCAGCTCTTTACGCCTTTCATTCGCCACGCGCCTGTAGATGGAAAGACGTGGCTACCCGCCATCTTTTAATGGGAAGCCGATAACTGGCAGAGATTTTTGACCATGCCGTCTGAGCGTGCCTGCCGCGGTCCCCAAGTGCATTTTGAGAAGATGAAGGGGAATAAAAAAGAGGCTGTCCCGTAGACGGGACAGCCTCTGCTGTTGAGTTGACGCTCAGTCAAGAGTTTCTCTGCTTAGGAGAAGCTCTTGATGAGGATTTGGCGCTGTTCTTCCAGTTCGGCCGGGAGCTTCTTGCCCACCTTGTCGAACAGTTCGGTCTGGCTTTCCAGTTCAGCCTGCCATTCGCTCGGGTTGAGGGCCATGTTGGCGTTGAACTGTTCTTCGCTGTAGTCGAGACCGGTCTTGTCCAGTTCGGCATAGGTCGGGGAGACGCCCAGCACGGTCTTCTGGCCTTCCGCCTTGCCCTTGGCGCGGCGGAGGATCCAGTCGAGGACGCGCATGTTGTCGCCAAAGCCCGGCCAGATGAAGTTGCCGTCCTTGTCCTTGCGGAACCAGTTCACGTTGAAGATCAGCGGAGGATTGGCAACGGTCTTGCCCATGTCCAGCCAGTGCTGCCAGTAGTCGCCCACGTTGTAGCCGATGAAGGGAAGCATGGCCATCGGGTCGCGGCGGACCTGGCCGATGTTGCCGAAGGCGGCGGCAGTCATTTCGGAACCCATCGTAGCGCCGACGTATACGCCGTGCGTCCAGTCGCGGGACTGGAAGACGAGGGGCATGGTGGTGGCGCGGCGGCCGCCGAACAGGATCGCGGAGAGGGAAACGCCTTCCGGGTTCTGCCATTCGGGGTCGATCGTCGGGCACTGGGCGGCGGGAGCGGTGAAGCGTGCGTTCGGGTGAGCGCACTTGCGGCCGCAGTCCGGGGTCCAGTCATTGCCCTGCCAGTCGATGGCGTGGGCGGGAGCGGGGCCGTCCATGCCTTCCCACCAGACGTCGCCGTCGTCGGTCAGGCCTACGTTGGTGAAGATGACGTTTTCCTTGATGGTGTCCATGGCGATCGGGTTCGTCTTGTAGGACGTGCCGGGAGCCACGCCGAAGTAGCCGTTTTCCGGGTTGATGGCGTGGAAGGTGCCGTCTTCGTGAGGCCAGATCCAGGCGATGTCGTCACCGATGATGGAGGTCTTCCAGCCGGCTTCACGGTAGGAGGCGGGGGGAACGAGCATGGCCAGGTTGGTCTTGCCGCAGGCTGACGGGAATGCGCCGCCCACATAGGCCTTCGTGCCGTCCGGAGATTCAATGCCCAGGAGGAGCATGTGTTCAGCCATCCACTTGTTCTTGCGGGCGATGGCGGAGGCGATGCGCAGGGCCAGGCACTTCTTGCCGAGCAGGGCATTGCCGCCGTAACCGGAGCCGAAGGACCAGATTTCTTCCGTTTCCGGGAAGTGGCAGATGTATTTTTCTTCATTGCAGGGCCACGGCACGTCGATCTGGCCGTCTGCGAGGGGAGCGCCCACGGTGTGGAGGCAGGGAACGAAGGTTCCGTAGCCGTCGCGCTTCGGGTTGCCGCCGCCCTTGACTTCGTCTTCCAGGCGCTTGAGAACTTCCGCACCCATCTTGGTCATGATGCGCATGTTGACCACGACGTAGGGGGAGTCCGTGATTTCAATGCCGATCTTGGCCAGCGGGGAGTCCAGGGGACCCATGCAGAAGGGGATGACGTACATGGTACGGCCCTTCATGCAGCCCTGGAAAAGGCCCTTCAGCTTGGCCTTCATTTCAGCGGGGTCCGCCCAGTGGTTGGTCGGGCCGGCGTCTTCTTCCTTTTCGCTGCAAATGAACGTGCGGTCTTCCACACGGGCCACGTCCGAGGGAGTGGAGCGGGCGAGGAAGCATCCGGGACGCTTCTCGGGGTTCAGTTTGATAAAGGTGCCCTTTTCTACCATCATGTTGCAAAGCTCATCATTTTCTTCCTGAGAGCCGTTGCACCAATAGATGGAGTCGGGTTGGCAAAGCTGGGCGATTTCTTCGACCCACTTCTTAGCTGCTTCGTGAGTGGTACTCATGGTGAGAATAGTGTATGCACGGAAATGGCTGTTGGCAAGTCTCCCGTGCGGCTTTTTACGCGACGGTTTTGTTTCTCCAGGAAGGCAAACCCGGTGCAGGGGAATGTGTTGTCTGCATTTGGAAGGGGGAGTGGGAGACCGGGGATTCCATCCGGCGCCTTTTTCGCGTTTGTGCGTCCTGCGGAAGATAAAAAGCCTGTTTTGACTGGAAATCTGCTTGCCAGCTTGCACCGGATAGTCTAGGGAAGAATCATGAATGTTAGAAAGTTGATGGCAAAAGCGGCGTTTCTGGTGCTTCCCGCTCTGTTTGCGGCGTGTTCGGATACTTCCCGGCCTCCCGCCATCAGCTTCAGGATCAGTAATGCTCCCCCCGTGCCGCGCACCATGTCCCAGATGGCTGGGGAAGTGCGCATTGAACGGGATTTCATGTCCCCGCGCTCGCGCGCGCGCCGCGCGGCCCGTTCCATGAAGCCGCGCTTCATCACCATCCACAGCACGGCCAATCCCACCGGGGACGCAGCCGCCCATTCCCGTGCCCTGAAAAGGGGGGCAATGGGCTCCCTGAACTGGCATTTTACCGTGGACCAGTACCACGCCATCCAGCACATTCCCCTGAATGAAACGGGGCGGCACGCGGACCGCGGCGGCCCGGGTGACATGTATTCCATCGGCATTGAGATGGGGGAGGTCCGGTCCCACAATCCCATCGTGACCTGGAACCGTTCCGCCAAGCTGACGGCGGTGCTGATGAAGCAGTACAATATTCCCCTCCGCAATGTGGTGCCCCATTATTACTGGACGGGCAAGAATTGTCCCGCCCCCCTGCTGACCAATGGCAGGCCCGGGTATAAATGGAGCTGGTTTGTGTCCCGCGTGGATTATTACAGGCGCTGCCTGGAAACGAAGCCCGCTCCGGCGGCGCATTAATGCGGGCCGCCTGGTGCATGAGTTGTGAGGAAAGCGCCTGGAACAATGGCCGGAAATTTGCTTCTGACATCCCCTCTGGAGACCTGCTCCTTCATCCGTCCCAAGGAACTGGCGGCGATGCAGGCGGCCGGAATGGCCGCTGTACGGGACCTGCTGTTCATGCTGCCCCGCAGGTATGAGGACCGCCGGATGTTCGACCGTTATGATTCCCTGTCCTCCGGCGCGCCCGTCTGCCTCCGCGGCCGGGTGGTGGACGTAGGCTGGAAAGGCTGGGGAGGGAAGGGCGGCAAGGGGCGCGGCAGGTACGTGGAAGCCGTTCTGGAGGATGAACAGTCCCTGGGGAATGCCCGTTTTTCCTGCCTGTGGTTCAGCATGCCGGGGATTGCCCGGATGCTGTGCGCTGGTCAGGAGATGATTGTGTACGGGCGCATGAAGCCCTACGGGAAGAAGTTGAGCATGGTTCATCCGGATTTCGAGTTGATCCGGGAGGGGGAGGACAATTCCATCCACCTGAACCGCATCGTGCCCGTGTACAGCGGCAGGATGGGCATTCCCGTGCGCAGGCTGCGGGAGATCGTCTGGGAGGCGTTGGAACAGTTGTCTCCGGAACCGGAACCTGAGATTTATGAATTTGTGCCCGGCGTTCCGTGCAAGACGGCGCTGCGCGACCTCCATTTTCCCGGTTCCGCGGAAGCGCGGGACAAGGCGAGGCGGCGCTTTGCGCTGGAAGAGTGCCTGGCCCAGCAGTTGAACGTGGCTTACAGGCGCCGCCGTGCGGAGGCGGTTCCCGGCATGCAGACTGCGAGTTCCAGCCTCCTGGTCCGGGATTTGGCGGCGTCTCTGCCTTTTGAATTGACGGAAGCCCAGAAGCGCTGCGTGCGGGAGATTTACCGGGACATGAAGGCCCGCCGTTCCATGAACAGGCTGCTCCAGGGGGATGTGGGGTCCGGGAAGACGCTTGTGGCGCTGTGCGCGATGCTTCTGGCCGTGGAACACGGGTATTCCGCCGTGATGATGGCTCCCACCCAGATTCTGGCGGAACAGCATTACCTGAAGTTCAGGCAGATGCTGGACAAGCTGGATGTGCCCGTTTCCCTGGTGACGGCGGAGAGGAAGGAGGAATCCCACATTTCATTCGGCGGTCAGGGCGGCATTGTGGTGGGAACGCACGCCCTGCTTTATGGGAAGAACGTGCCGGAACGCCTGGGTCTTGTCGTGATTGACGAACAGCACAAGTTCGGCGTGAATCAGCGGGAAAAGCTGATTGCGCGGGAGGAAAGGCCGGACGTGCTGGTGATGACGGCCACCCCCATTCCCCGGACGCTGACCCTGACTTTTTACGGGGATTTGGACGTTTCCATCCTGGACGGCGTGCCGGGGGGCCGGGGAAAGGTAGTGACGGCCATCCGCACCGCAAAGGACAGGGAGAAGGTGGTCAAATTCGTCAGGGATCAGCTGGAGGAAGGCAGGCAGATTTACGTGGTTTCTCCGTTGATTGACGGGGAGGAGTCCCGGAAGGGAAAGGCCGTGACGAAGGAGCTGGACGAATGGAAGGCTCTCTTGCCCCATGTGGATGTGGGGCTGCTGCACGGCAGGATGCCTGCGGAGGAGAAGGAGGCCGTCATGAAGGATTTCCGGAATAACCGGACCAGCGTGCTGGTTTCCACCACGGTGGTGGAGGTGGGCGTGGACGTGCCTAACGCTACGGTGATGATTATCAATAATGCCGAAAATTTCGGCCTCTCCCAGCTTCACCAGCTCCGCGGGCGCATTGGCCGCGGAGCGCACAAGTCCTACTGTATTCTGATGACGGAAGCCCAGCCCGGAGATGAACAGTGGGAAAAGCTGCACATTGTGGAAACCACGTCCAACGGGTTTGACCTGGCGGAGCAGGATTTGAAACTCCGGGGGCCGGGAGACGTGCTGGGAACTTCCCAGAGCGGTCTGAAGGGAGTGCGGTTTGAGGAATGGCTTTTGGACGCCCGGCTGATCCACCGCGGCAGGGAGCTGGCGGAAGCTATTCTGACGGAAGACCCGGACTTGAAATCCGCCAAATACCGCCCCCTCCGCTTTTTGTTAGAAAGCGGTGAAATGAAGCGGGTCGCCAATTAATATTATCATCTGCAATCCTTTTGCCGCCAGTTGGTAAGGAGTGTATGACAAATACGTTTTGCAACGGTTTGTGTATTGGAATGAATCTAAAGATGCAAAGAGGAACACCTCTTCTTTTAACCCGAACAACCGATAAAACAATGATTCAAACGTATCAAATACTCCCCGTGGTGGCGATCGTATGCTCCGCCTCCGCCATGGCCCAGAATGCGGTCGATCCCGTAGAGCTGGCTAAGCAGAATGTCGACCTGATTTCGTCCGCCAACAAGGTTCTGGACGACGTGAAGGACAATACGGCGGTCGCTATCGCCATCAAGCAGCTCGATGCTCTGACTCAGAAGGCCAAGCAATTGGACAAGTCCATGGAAAATGTGAAGCTCACTTCCCAACAGGCTATCCGGATTACCAAACTTAATGGAGATGTCCAGGATACCATCGTGGACCTGCTGGAAAATTGCCAACGCATTCAGAAGGACAAGCTCATGACGCCCGCCCTGCTCAAGGCGGTGAACAACTTTGCCGCTGCCGCCAACATTGAAGTGGTAGAAACCATTACGACCGTTGAGCAAATTGTGGAAGACTAAATAATCAGATTTTAAAGACCTTCAACTGTAAGGCCGCTTCTTCCATGTGGGGGAGCGGCTTTATTGTGTACAGGCGGAGATAGAAGTTTTTAAATCATATTGACTTTTCATGGAATTATTCTAATGATTAGAAATAATTGATAATTTCTTATGAACTATGGAATCATTAAGGTTTTAACAAGATTTTATTTAATTTTCCTCCTCTGTCTTGGAGCCTTTGAAACGGTTTCCGGAAAGGAAGAACCACAAGGGGAAGAACTTTCTTCTTTATTTCCTTCGTGTCCTGTCAAATTTGTAACGGATGTTCTGGCGGCGAAGGATGGTTCCTTATGGGTGGTGGGAGAGGGAGCCTGTGTTTACAGGCTGGAACCGGAATCCGGGATGCCCGGAGGTCATGGCAGATGGTTGCGCATGGATTATTTTCCGGGGTTTCCTCAAATGGAAGATTTCAGATGCGTAGCTCAGGATTTAAAGGGATGTATATGGGTCGGGACGGATAATGGAGGCGTCGCCGTCTTCAATGGAAAGGAATGGAAAATATATGACCGGAAAAATGCGTTGCCGGGCGATCGCGTCGTGGACATAGCCGTATCACCCGTAACCGGGGAAGTGGCTGTAGCTACTTCCGGCGGAGTAGCGGTTTACGATTCGCGGGAGGGAAGGTGGGACTGCCTGAACCGCAGCAATGGTTTGTATTCCGATCAGGTGCAGTCGCTGGAGTTTGACGCCAGGGGAAGACTGTGGCTGGCTTATTCCTGTGGAGGCGTGGGCATGAGAACCCGAAAGGAGGGAAAGTTCCAGTGGACGCATCATCAGGCTCCCTGGTATTGGGACAGGAATCAATATATCCGGCAACCGGAAAATTCTTCCGGAGAGGGATTGCCTTCCAATTTGTGCAATGCCATTTTGTCCCTCAAGAATGGCTCCATCATTGTAGGAACCTGTAATGGCCTCGCCTTCCGGTCGGTGACGGGGAAATGGACCTATTTAAGAGGTAGGGATTATCAGGATAAAAACAGGGGAGTGTACAAGGCCAGGACGAAAGAGGGTAAAAAGAAATTTCCCGCTAATGCATTGCTCAGTGAAGATTACGTGACCACTCTTGCAGAAACGAAGCACGGTTTATGGGTAGGGTTCCGGGAAAAAGGGGCCGCTCTACTGGATCCAAAGACAAACAAAGTCCTAAAATGCTATGACGGAGGCAGGAATCATCCCATACCCTGTTCCTATGTTACGGCGATTGCTGAACTTGCAGATGGGACAGTGCTGGGAGGAACTTATGGCGGCGGTATTGTGTGCCTGGAAAAAGGCGCGGAAACATGGAAGAAGCTGCCGGTAGCGGAACTTCATGATTCAGCGTTTCCCGGGGAAGAAAAAATCGTTTCTCTTCAAAAGATCAAACAGGGCTTGGAGAGCTGCAAAGCTGTTGAAAAGTCTTCACAGAGTTGCGTCTATCAAGGGGAGGATTGGTCTACGCTTGGGAATTGGTGTGAACGGTATGGACAGTCCTATGCCTATTTGTGCGCTATCAATTCCCCCAGCGATGTAGTGTATAATCCTGGTGTCTTCATTTCTGTAAGAGGAGCGATGGGATATCACCGTTATCCTAAGGATAGTTTGAGAAGATGGTGTCATTGGGCGGGAGTTCCGGAGAAAAAGAACGTGCTTTTTTGTCCGGAAATTTGTAATCGGATTGAAGCGGAATGGGATGATCATGGAGAGGTTTATCCTTCTTCTTTTGATGGGCCTGATATTTGGGCCAAAATTGTTTTGCCGGAAGGAAGGTTTTTGGTGTCCTTGTATTTTTATAATCCCAATGGGCATCAAAAGGCGACGGCTAAAAGAGATTTTCTGATTGAAGTTCGCCAAAGTTCCATTCCAAGGAATTTGAATCAGCAGGTGTTTTCCGCCTGGCATTATTTACTGCCGGAAAAGGAGATGCTGGATATGGTATCGAAAAAAGTTTTGGCCCGTGCCAGGGTAAACTATTTTACGAGGCACGGAGTCTACAAGAATTTCATCATGGAAGGAGGGAAGGCCTACTATGTAAGGGTTGTACGCAACGGCTCCTTCAACACTATTTGGAACGGCATTTTTATTAGTCCCGTTATTAAGGCAAAGAGTTATCATCCAGTTTGTACGAAAGGATTGATAGAGTATGCCGGCATCTATCCTCAAAAACGTGTGTTGGAGGATTCGGAAATCAACATCCTGTACCGTGAATTATCCGAAGCTTACCAACGCTGCAATGACGCAGCTATGATTCCGAACTTTCATCAATTAATGCTTTCCCTGTTCAGGCATGCAGAGAAGGAAGAAACGCTTCATGAAAGTCTCCTTTACAATTTGCGCTGGGATTTGAAAATAGCGGATGTCCGGGACGCGGAAGAATTTGAGGACATCATGAAGAAGTCATGGTTTGCGCTGCAGGATAAATATCCGCTCTATCAGTCTCGGAACTGGTCCCCCTACGCTCCACGGACTATTCCTTTTTCCGTGAAAGAAACGAGATTAATGAAGAGGCTGGGAATTGATTGGAAAGAATATCTTCCTGGAAAGAAATCAGAAGCAGAAATTCAGGCCATGCATGATTTTCTGGAAAAACAGAATCAATAAAAATAATTAAGATCTATGAATAAAATTGTATTTTTAGCCGTTTGT
The DNA here is from genome assembly GCF_036417355.1 of Akkermansia sp. RCC_12PD. Classification (NCBI taxonomy): domain Bacteria; kingdom Pseudomonadati; phylum Verrucomicrobiota; class Verrucomicrobiia; order Verrucomicrobiales; family Akkermansiaceae; genus Akkermansia; species Akkermansia sp. RCC_12PD. Next base: position 2,007,290 of record NZ_CP143889.1, read on the forward strand.
TGTGCATTATTCGGCATCATGTCTCCTACAAGGGCGGAGCAGCAATTACATTTGCAAATGTTCCCGGAGGTCAAGCTCAATGATATCAACGATCCGGCAAATTTTGATGAAAGCTGGAATGGAGAAACGATGATTTGTTTCTCAAAAGGGGAGATTAATCCGGATATCAATGAGGAGGGACAGCCGATGGGAACTTATGAATGGAAATTTTCTTTGCCTGTGGCAGGTATACAGCCACCTAAAGGGGAAGCTCCATTGCCGATTTATCCCGATGTGTTACATATTGCACCGTTTCCTCTTCCTGAGGGGAAAAAATGGATCATGATTTCTTTTGAACTTATCGTTTTTTATGTGGAAGGAAATGTCGCGAAAACAGATGGTGATGCCATTGCCTTTTCTGTTCTTGATAAAAAGAAATAGAGAAAAACGTCAGTAGTTTGCTGAGGACACAAACAGGTCATTTTCCCATTTGAGGGTTGGGGTTTCTTGCCGGGGCCAGATATCCCGTGCCAGGTTCCGTGTCCATTGCGGGGAGAAGGTTCCTGTGGCGCGGCAGGGATTTGGCGCGGGAAATTGCGGAGCATGGATCAAGTATGTTGCCGAAGGTGATGGCGCCCATTGGGCATGCAAGCTGGCAGGCGGTTTGCGCCGCGCCGTCCGGCAGGAGCAGATCCTTGTCCGTGATGCGGATGGAGGTGGAGGGCTCCCCGGGATGTTTCTTCATCAAACGGGATTTGTGCCGGATTTTGGCGCGCTCCACCATCTGGACGCAATAGGTGCATTTTTCCATGACGCCGCGGGAGCGGACCGTCACATTCGGGTTGCGCTGGAGGTGCGTGGCTTGTTCCGATGCCCTGGCGTAGTCAAAGAAGTTGAAGCGGCGCGCCTTGTACGGGCAGTTGGTGGCGCAGTACCGCGTTCCCCAGCACCGGGCGTACACCATGGCGTTGAGCCCTTCCGTGGTGTGGACGGTGGCGTTGACCGGGCAGACGGATTCGCACGGAGCCCTGCCGCATTGCTGGCAGGCCACGGGTATGGCGGTCATGGCTCCCGTGTTCGTGAAGTACTTGTCGATGCGTATCCAGTCCAGGGCGCGCCCTTTCGCCATTTGGTCGCGTCCGACCACGGGTATGTTGTTTTCCGCCCGGCAGGCCACCAGGCACGCGTTGCAGCCGATGCAGCGTGACGTGTCAATGGCCATTTTCCATTGATAGACGGTGTCTGCGCGTGGGGAAGCAAAGGGGAGGGATGTTTTTCCGGAAAGCTTCGTGAACGGGGAGGGCTGAACCACCGGGCTTTGGATGGCTTCCGTCCGCTCCGGAAGGGGATGCAGCGTTATTTGCGTCAGTGAAATGCCGTAACCGTGAAAAGTTATTGTCTCTTCAAGTACGGTTTTTTTGTTTTCAGGTTTGGCGGGGGGGAGCTGTTCCTTTTGTTCCCCGGAAGCTGGGATTTCCTGAAACTCGAAGACCCCGGAGTCCGATTTCAGGGAATGCCCCGTGCGGTTTTTCAAAGCGTATCCGTTGGAATGTTCCTGCCCCTCCGCCGCAGGGTTGATGCCGCCGTATCCCAGAGGGAAGACGATCAGGTTGTCCGCCACGCCGGGAATGGGGCACAGGATAGCTTCCGTCCGTCCGGCGGGAGTGTCAAGGACGCAGAGGGCCGGGGTGGAGTCCCTGCCGCCCAATTTGCGGAAGGTAGCGGGGGATACTTGGGCGGAGGCCGTCCAGCTCACGCCCGTGACAGGGTCCGGGCATTCCTGCATCCAGGCGTTACGCTTCCAGCGGCCGTCTCCGATGCAGTAGTCCGGAAGGAATTGCAGCTCCAGCATGTCCTTTTTCAAAAGAAAATATCCATAGGCCGGAGAGGCTGAACAAGAGGCTTTTGCCAGGGCTTCAGCCTGGCGCGTCTCCTCCTGCGGCGACAGGGGGGCATAGGCGGTCTCTTCCGAATAGCCGCGCTGGAGGGCCTGCGTCCATGCGGCGGTCTTGTTTTCCGGGTTGACGGCGCGTTCAAAGCACTTGCGCGCGCGGTGATAAACGGGGGAGAGGTGAGCGGGCGAGTTGTCAGCCGTGATGAGCTGGCCCTTGGTGGAAAGCAGCCCGGAGAGGACTTCTTCCGCGGATATGCCTCCGTACAGGGGAAGCATGACGGGCTGGCGGTAGCAGTACCTTCCGCGGCAGTCCCGTTCCACTCCCCAGGATTCCAGAGGATGGGCTCCTGGCAGGTGCCAGCGGCAGACGCGTGAAGTCTCGTCTTCGTACATGCCCAGGTGGATGCTTTCCGTCTGGGCCAGCGCGGCGGCCAGCGCGGCTCCTTGTTCCGCATCCAGCACGGGGTTTCCTGCATCCAGCAGAAAGGCTATGTCCACCTTTTTCCGTTCAATGTCCCGGATGAAATCGTCCAAGGTGCCGCGCGGGGCTGGGCCGGGGGCATCCAGAAGCTGGATGCACGGGCCGATGGCCCCGAGTATTTGATTGATTTCCCAGACACGGGGAGCCAGCTCCGGGCGGGATTCTCCCAGCAGGACCAGGCTTTCCCCCGGATGGCTGCACAGATCCTCCGCGCACTGTTCAATCCATTCCCGTTCCCTGCTGGTCAGGGGAAAGGCGGGCAGGCGGGATTCTCGCAGAACGAAGGAAGAGGATGTTTTTTTACGGATATGGAAATGCAGTTCTTCTAGGAAGAATTCCAGGCGTGCCGGAGATACGGGAAGGCGGTGGTCGGCATAGGCTCCCGTGAGGGAAACGCGGCCTTCCACGGCGTACAGGCGCGTGCGGTCCTGGTTGCCCTCCTTGTAATTCAGCCCTTCCGGAGAACGGGCCGCGATGAATTCCCGCGTATTGCCGTACGGGTTTTCATGCAGGAAATCGCAGTCCAGGGCCAGGATGCGTCTGGCGCGCGCGAAGCGGACGCGGAAGCGGATGCCGTCCGGCAGAGCCGTCTGCATGGCGGCGCCGGGAGTGGGAACGGGGGAATACGCGTATGTGCGGACATGGGGGTTCTTCCTCCTGATTTCCTCCAGCATGGAGTGCAGCAGCGGGGAGTCCGAGGGAGGCAGAAGGATGCCGATGCGGCCGCCGTCCTTCAAATTGCGTGACCACGAGGAAAAAGCCCCACGGAATTCATCTTCCGGCGCCTGCTTGCCGTTGAAGAGAACGTGCCTGCTGCGTCCGGGATCGTAAAGGTCCAGAATGGAGGCCTGCACTGAGGCCGTCAGCCCGGGCCCTTCCGGGTATTGCAGGGAGGGCAGCAGCTTGACGGGCCTGCCTTCATAACATGCCGCCAGTACGGGTTGGGCGCTTCCTCCCCGGGACAGGCAGGTGGCGTAGGCCGTTTCCACGCCGGGGACGGACCATTCCGGTCCTTCGTTGTAGGGTACCAGGTATTTTTCCACGCGGCGACAGGCGGGCAGCGCCAGGCCCATCAGGGCCACTCCGGCCCCCATCCATTTCATGAAGGAACGGCGGGACATTTCCCGTTCTTCTTCCGGAAGAAAGGCGGGATGGTCATGCGGAATATCGTTCCGGGGGAATGGCGGTTGCGGAGTCAAGTTGGGGTAGGCGTGAATGATTGATGAATGGGAACGGCTTTTTTTAGGAAATCCGGGGGATGAAATCAAGCGGTGAATGCCGCCTGTTTTCGTCGTTCGGAGTTATGAAGGGAAAGTTCAGGGGCTGCAATCCTCTCGCTGGCGGTATTCGATGAAGTTGATCACGGCCTCAAGCTGCCGGTCATTCAGCAGGACGGCCTGGGATTCGTAAATGCCGCAGTTTTCCGGAACCAGGGGCAGGTAGTCCAGAGCATCAAAATCTCCGAGCTGGCCGCGGAGGTCCAGCGTCAGCCATGCGGGCAGAAGAAAGCGGTATCCTCTGGGATCGGTAAAATTCAGTGCGTCCCAGCATGTCCGGGCCATGGCGGGTGTGATGCGGCGCCAGTCGCTCCGTTCTTCAGAGGGGGCGACAGCAGCACATACTTCTTTGGGAGCGTACATGTCCAGGAGCTGTGTGGTCATTAGCCCGATGCCATCTTCCAGCGTGACGCCGTCAAAGGCGGCGTCAATTTGTTCAATCAGGGCTTTTTCCTCGCGTGAAAGGGGTTTGGGCGGGGGAAAGGGCTTGGCGAATTCCTGCCGGAAATACGCCAGAACATGCGCCGCCGCCTGTTCCGGTTCGCTGTCGTAAATGATGTCCAGGGATAGTTCCATGAGTCCATGATACAGGAACGGTGCGGTGTTCCGCCATCGCGGAGATGGAAGGGTACGTGACTGGAAAGTCATGTTTCCGGGTGGTCTCCCGGATATGGCGGTCAATGATGGCATGTGGAGCAGTCCGTTTTTGGCTGGATTTTCCATTGCCGTTTCAGGTATTCGCCAAGCTGGTGCTGCGTACTGATGCGGCGGCCTTCCTCGTCATGGACGGAGTGGGTGCGGAGGTAGTCCGCGGCGGAATAGTGGGAACTGGCCGCTTCCTCCAGCGGGCGCAGGTGGGGAACGGGGTTGCGGTGGCAGTCCAGGCACCAGCGCATGCGGGCGTCGCGGGGCGCCTTCATCACTTCCATTCCTGCCGCATCCTCATGGCAGGATGTGCAGCCGATGCCGCGGTTCAGGTGGGCCATGTGGTTGAAATAGGCGTGGCCGGAAAGGCGGTTGACCATGACCCAGCGTACCGGTTCCCCCGTATAGCCGGGGAATTGCGGATCAGCCGCCACTCGCAGGGGAGCGATGAGCGGGCTGTTCGGCAGGATATGCTGGTGGCAGCCCAGGCAGGATTTGGTGTCAGGAATTCCGGCCCGCGGGGAGCGCAGGGCGGCGGCATGGCAGGACGTGCACCCCATCTTCAGGTCCCCGGCATGCAGTTTGTGGGAGAAGCGCACGGGCTGCACGGGGGCGTGCTCCTTCACGTAGAAGTTGAGATAATACACCCCTCCCAGAATCAGGGCGAGAACGAGCATGCCCAGTGCGATGATGCCGTAAAACCGCCTGTTGGCATTGGGTGGAAAGATGTTGGCCATGGTGCGTAGAGAGAGGGGGCAGCGGGGGTCAGGCCGTTCTTCCCGGACGCGGAATGCGGGCGGGCGGCAGTTGCGTGTCCATCGTCAGATCTTCCGGCACCAGCCTGGTGGTGTTCTTTTTGATCTGTTCCCAGGTGATGCGCTGCCCGGTGTGGGCCGCTTCCCGCCCCAGGATGGCCACCAGCGTTTTATTGGCCGCGCTTTCCAGTGTCTGCGTCCAGGTGCCGGAACGCAGAAAGCGGTAAAAGGCCACGTGGGTGTCCGCGTACATGTTGCCCCGTTCTCCACGGAAGCGCCAGCGCTTGTCCGCCTGGATGTGCGGGCGGTAAGGCGTGACCAGCATACCCTTTTCACAGACCGTCCGGTCCGTGATTTCCCCGTGGCAGCCGACCCACTGCCGGCATGAAATGTGGCCTGTCACGTTGTGGTCGTATTCGAAGTAAACGTCGTAATGGTCCCAGACGTCGCCGTCGTCACGGCGCTGGGCGCGGCCCCCGGAGCCGAAGGCGGCCAGCGGGAGCTGTTCGTTCATGGACCAGACCATGCCGTCGATGGTGTGGACGATCTGCTCTACGAACTGGCCGCCGCTCAGCCAGTTCCAGGCGGTCCAGTTGCGGAGAGCCCAGGCCACGTCCGTGTCGGTGGCGGGGCGGGAATCCAGCGCCAGCGGGGACTTGGGGGGAGTGGTGTAATACAATCCGTCAAAGGAAAGCACCCTGCCGAGTTCTCCGGAGGCCAGCTTGCGGTGGGCTTCCTCGTTCGCCTTGTCGTAACGCCAGCAGAAGCCGTCCAGAATGACCAGGTTTTTAAGTTTGGCGAGGCGGGCGGATTCCAGCACGGAAAGTACGCCGGGTACGTCCACGGCTACGGGTTTTTCCGCATAAATGTGCTTGTTGGCGTCAATAGCCGCAACCAAGTGTTCCGGACGGAAGGCGGGAGGGGTGCAGAGGAGGACCACGTCAATGTCCGTCTGGAGAAGTTTCCTGTAGCCGTCCAGGCCGTGGAACATGCGGCTCTTGTCCGCCTGCATGCGGGGACCGTATTGTTCCGTGAGCAGGCTGGCGCCGAAGCCGGTCCGTTCCTCGAATACGTCCGCCAGGGCCCATACCACCGTGCCCGGATCGGCGTCCAGCGCGTTTTTCATGGCTCCCAGCCCACGGCCGCCGCAGCCCACCAGCCCCACTTTCAGGGGCCTGGCGTCTGTGAAAGATTCGGCGGCGTTTACATACGGCGCGGCCATCAGGAATCCTGCGGTTCCTGCGGCAGTCTTCAGAAAATTGCGTCTGTTCCAGATCGGGGCGCCCATCTCAATCAGATTATACGGAGACGTTTGACGGAATCAAACGCTGTATTCAAACGGTGACGCAAAAAGTAGACGCAACCTCCGCCGGCGGAAATTGCGTCTACTACAGGAAACCAATGAATGCACTATTCTGGCTATTGGGTTGAACGGGAAACTCTCCCGTTCATCAGGCTAAGCGCGCATGGCGGGAAATTTTGTCTAAAAAACATTCCGGGGACATGAAAAACTGGTTTGACTCCTGAATCCGCTTTGCCCATGATGGATTCCAATGAGGCCTCCGGCTTCTCCATCAAGAATAGTCTATGAAACAGCTTCTCATTCCTTCTGCATTATTTCTGGCGGCGCTCTCCCTTGTCTCCTGCGACGGCGGTAAAAAACAGGAACAGGCCCCTGAAGCCTCCTCCCAGGAACAAGCCGTTCCCAGGACGCCCGGCGAGGAAATGCTGGCGGTGATGCTGGTGGTCAAGGACCAGGCGACGGCGAATGCCAATGCCGGAAAGATCAGGGAATTGGCCGCTAGGTTGCCCAAGGATATGCCGCATGAGGAAAGCGTAAGCATCATGAATGAAATGCTCCGCTTTGCCAGCCGGGAATGCTACGGCTCTTTGGATCTGGAAGACGCGCTGAAGACGATCAAGTTTGATACCGGGGAATATACGGGCAGCGTTCCGCTGGATGTGGACGGCTTTGAACCCACTCCGGACGAACCGGGAAAATAGGGGGGAGAGACCCCTGACAAAAGGGTAAAGGTATTTCAGGGGCAGGGGAGAGACGCAGTGGAAAACGCCTTTCCCCTTTTCATGGGCAGGTCGCGCCGGAATACCGGAAAAGTGCTGATATGCCGCCGTCCGACAGCGGAGAGAGAACTCATCAGGCCAGGGGGCGGCGTAGTTCTTCAATGGCTTCCGCCATGTCTTCCCGCGTGATTCTTTTGGAAATGCCGGCTTCCCCCGCCTCCGTGAGCAGGACGAAGCGGATGGCACCGGCACGGAATTTCTTGTCGGAGGCTGTTTTGTCGAGCACCAGTTCCGTATCCATTCCTTCCGGAAGGGTCAGGGGCAGGTCCAGCGCCTGAAGGGCGGAGAGTATTTTCTTGGCGTCCGACGCGCTTAGTCCCGCTTTCCGCTCGCTCAGGAACAGGGCCGCACGCATGCCCAGCGCGACGGCTTCCCCGTGCAGGATGGTTCCGTAGGGAACGGCCGCCTCAATGCCGTGGCCTATCGTATGGCCGAAGTTGAGCAGGGCGCGGATGCCCTGGGTTTCCAGTTCGTCATGTTCCACGATGCGGGCCTTGATGGCCACATTCCGCGCAATCAGGTCCGGCAGCCTGGCAATGGTATCCAGGGAAAAACCGATGGAAAGCTCCGGTCCCAGGCGTTTCAGGTCATGGAGCATGGAGGCGTCCCTGATGGCGGCATGCTTCACGGCTTCCGCCAGTCCTTCCGCCAGGGTGCGGCGGTCCAGCGTCACCAGGGTGGTGGGATCAATAACGACGACGGACGGCTGGTGAAAGGCCCCGACCAGATTCTTGCCTTCCGGAATGTTGACGGCGGTTTTGCCGCCCACGGAACTGTCCACCTGCGCGACGATCGTCGTGGGAATCTGCATGAAAGGAATGCCCCGGTAATGAATGGCGGCCACGAATCCGGCCAGGTCCCCGACTACGCCCCCGCCCAGTGCGGCTATGCAGCCGGTACGGTCAATGCCTGCCCGCACCAGTTCGGAACACAACTCTTCCGCCTGCTGCATGCTTTTGGACGCTTCTCCCGCATCCACGACGTGCAGGCTGGGCATGAAGCCCGCGCTTTCCAGGGATTTCCTCACGCGCTCCGCGTACAGAGGGGCCACGTTCGTGTCCGTGACAATCGCTATTTTGCCGTCCAGCCCCGCACGGTAGGCAAACTCCCCTACGCGGTCCAGAGCGCCGTTTTCCACATGAATATCATAAGAACGCTCTCCAAGAGCTAGCGAAATGGTAGGCATGCGGCCAGTATGGAGCATTCCGGATGGAAGCACAAACGGAAAGTGAAGATGAAACGAAGAAGACACCTCTTCCGGGTTCCCCAAAATCCTGGCAGGTTCTTCCGGAATGGTCTGCAAAGGAATGAACGGCGGCGCAAACTTCCCGTGCGGAACGCCGGTAAATGGCGCGATCCGCGCCGTTCAGGGACGGAGAGCCGGAACGCAGGAAGAGGAACTTCCGTTCCCTAATGCGTTTTTGTCTTTGGCGCCAGCGGGGAAAGCGTGTCCAGAATCACCTGCAAATGTTCGGCACGGGTGGGATTGAACGTCCCGTCGTCTTTCCAGATGATATTGCCGTTGCCGTCCAGCAGGACGATGGCCGTTTCCGCCTTTTTGTGGAGGGAAAGCCTTCTGCGGACAAAAGCCTGGTCGTAATAGGAAATCAGGGAATTGGTCTTCATGTAAAAATCGGGAATATCGCCCAGGGCCTGGGTGAAGGCCGGAACGTCCCCTTCTATGGGAGGAGGCTGGAGAACCAGCAAAATCCTGTATTCCACCGGAGTGGGCGTGTGCTTGTACTGCTTGTGCAGGTCTTCGCAGAAGGGAAGCCATGTTTTCATGCTGTACAGCGCCTCCGGATGAAAGACGGTGAGCATGATATGAAAGCTCTTGGGCATGATGGGAGGCAGGGAAACATTGTCTCCCAGCAGATTCATACCGTTGATATCCGGAAAACGGTAACGTCCGTCCCCGGCATAGGGATGCTCCGGGTCGGGCGTTGGCAAGTGGATTTCCTGATGCTTCATGCGCGATTAGACAAGAAACGGAGGGTGAATGTTCATGCCACGGGCTTTTGAAGAGATGTCAAATTCACCCCCGGCAGTCATTTTGTCAGCTTGCACGTAGGTCAATTGAAAAAACGTTCAAAAAAATCGAAAAATTATTTCATTCATAATCAGTGTATTATGAAAATGTTGACAGGAAGTGTGAAAAAATAAGTCAAAATATATTGACAAATGGGTTGGTTTTAGTAGACTTCTCGGCACGCCAACACGGCGGCAGCACGAAAGGCCCACGGCCCTGGGAACCCTGCAGATGGGTTTTGGGGAGGAAGGCTGGCCGTCTGCAGGAAGCTTTTTTAAAGAGAGCGCCGATAAGAAGATTTTCAAGGGAATGACTACCGAACCCTACGCAGGGCCGTCCTATGAGCGATGAGAATCGCCGATGGGTAAGCGGTCTGAAGGAGCGACCTAGCTCTGAGAGGGTAGGGTTGGTAGAAGCAAGGGAAGGAAAAAAGGTCGTGACGCGCGCCGTGCTGGAATAAGCGAAGAGGCACGAGGGAGACAAACCCGAGTGAAGAGCTTGCGAAGCATGGCGCAAATGAAATCGAGAGATTCCATTTGGTCCAGCAATTTCAAAAATTATATTTGATGGAGAGTTTGATTCTGGCTCAGAACGAACGCTGGCGGCGTGGATAAGACATGCAAGTCGAACGGGAGAATTGCTAGCTTGCTAATAATTCTCTAGTGGCGCACGGGTGAGTAACACGTGAGTAACCTGCCTCTTAGTGGGGGATAGCCCTGGGAAACCGGGATTAATACCGCATACGATTGAAAGATCAAAGCAGCAATGCGCTAGGAGATGGGCTCGCGGCCTATTAGTTAGTTGGTGAGGTAACGGCTCACCAAGGCGATGACGGGTAGCCGGTCTGAGAGGATGTCCGGCCACACTGGAACTGAGACACGGTCCAGACACCTACGGGTGGCAGCAGTCGAGAATCATTCACAATGGGGGCAACCCTGATGGTGCGACGCCGCGTGGGGGAATGAAGGTCTTCGGATTGTAAACCCCTGTCATGTGGGAGCAAATTAAAAAGATAGTACCACAAGAGGAAGAGACGGCTAACTCTGTGCCAGCAGCCGCGGTAATACAGAGGTCTCAAGCGTTGTTCGGAATCACTGGGCGTAAAGCGTGCGTAGGCTGTTTCGTAAGTCGTGTGTGAAAGGCAGGGGCTCAACCCCTGGATTGCACATGATACTGCGAGACTAGAGTAATGGAGGGGGAACCGGAATTCTCGGTGTAGCAGTGAAATGCGTAGATATCGAGAGGAACACTCGTGGCGAAGGCGGGTTCCTGGACATTAACTGACGCTGAGGCACGAAGGCCAGGGGAGCGAAAGGGATTAGATACCCCTGTAGTCCTGGCAGTAAACGGTGCACGCTTGGTGTGCGGGGAATCGACCCCCTGCGTGCCGGAGCTAACGCGTTAAGCGTGCCGCCTGGGGAGTACGGTCGCAAGATTAAAACTCAAAGAAATTGACGGGGACCCGCACAAGCGGTGGAGTATGTGGCTTAATTCGATGCAACGCGAAGAACCTTACCTGGGCTTGACATGTAATGAACAACATGTGAAAGCATGCGACTCTTCGGAGGCGTTACACAGGTGCTGCATGGCCGTCGTCAGCTCGTGTCGTGAGATGTTTGGTTAAGTCCAGCAACGAGCGCAACCCCTGTTGCCAGTTACCAGCACGTCAAGGTGGGGACTCTGGCGAGACTGCCCAGATCAACTGGGAGGAAGGTGGGGACGACGTCAGGTCAGTATGGCCCTTATGCCCAGGGCTGCACACGTACTACAATGCCCAGTACAGAGGGGGCCGAAGCCGCGAGGCGGAGGAAATCCTGAAAACTGGGCCCAGTTCGGACTGTAGGCTGCAACCCGCCTACACGAAGCCGGAATCGCTAGTAATGGCGCATCAGCTACGGCGCCGTGAATACGTTCCCGGGTCTTGTACACACCGCCCGTCACATCATGGAAGCCGGTCGCACCCGAAGTATCTGAAGCCAACCGCAAGGAGGCAGGGTCCTAAGGTGAGACTGGTAACTGGGATGAAGTCGTAACAAGGTAGCCGTAGGGGAACCTGCGGCTGGATCACCTCCTTTCTATGGAGTAAGTGCAGCATTGACTGCATAGGTCGGTTCTCGTCTTGAGGGATGAGAAAGCGTATCTCGCGAGGGAGCGCAACGAACTAAACAAGATGTGTAAAGCAGGCTCGCCTTTGAGCGGAGCCGGTACGACGTGCGTCACGGCCTTTTTTTCTGAAAGAACCGCAACTGGGGGTATAGCTCAGTTGGTAGAGCGCCAGCTTTGCAAGCTGGATGTCCGGGGTTCGAGTCCCCGTGCCTCCACCAGTTTCGGTAAAGAGGGACAGAAACAAAAGACTTTGGTAACTAATCTTTAGTCTTTGGTAACTGTCTCGCAAGAGACCCAAGCCGGGCCTGTAGCTCAGTTGGTTAGAGCACGCGCTTGATAAGCGCGGGGTCACAGGTTCAAGTCCTGTCAGGCCCACCAAAAAATTGATTATTGGAAGGAAGACGAAAATTGACATCTGCGTGGCAAAGAAAACGATTGCTGAGAAGCAATCGCTTTCCAACAAAGTGGGTAGTTGAAAAACAACTACAATACACAACATAAAACATGCATACCAAGATAAAAAGACAATACAGTAAGTCACGAAAGGGCTTTGTGGTATTGTGGAAGTGGTAACAAGCTTTTGCAATATGATGAAGTAAGTAAGGGCGTACGGTGAATGCCTTGGTGCCAACAGGCGAAGAAGGACGCGGCAAGCTGCGAAAAACCTCGGGAAGCTGCAAGCAAGCGATGATCCGGGGGTATCCGAATGGGGTAACCTGATCGAGGCAATACTCGATCGTTCATACCTGAATACATAGGGTATGAAACGCGAAACCCGCTGAAGTGAAACATCTCAGTAAGCGGAGGAAAAGAAAGAGAAATCGATTCCGTAAGTAGTGGCGAGCGAAAGCGGATGGAGCCCAAACCGAAGGTACTCCTTCGGGGTTGTAGGACCACGACATATTCGACCATACTGGATAGTAGAACAGCCTGGAAAGGCTGGCCATAGAAGGTGAAAGCCCTGTAGACGAAATCCAGAGTGGGAATTAGTGGAATCCTGAGTAATACATCACACGTGGAACGATGTATGAATCCGCGCGGACCACCGCGCAAGGCTAAATACTAGTTGGCGACCGATAGTGAACAAGTACCGCGAGGGAAAGGTGAAAAGAACCGCTGTGAGCGGAGTGAAATAGAACCTGAAACCGTATGTCTACAAAGTGTCAGAGCAGAGCGATCTGCGATGGCGTGCCTTTTGTTTAATGAGTCTGCGAGTCAGTGTTTGTGGCAAGACTAAGGGCTTCCGGCCCGGAGTCGCAGCGAAAGCAAGTCCGAATAGGGCGAATCAAGTCGCAGGTACTGGACCCGAAGCGGAGGTGACCTACCCTTGGCCAGGTTGAAGCATGGGTAAAACCATGTGGAGGACCGAACAGGTGAACGTTGAAAAGTTCTCTGATGAGCTGAGGGTAGGAGTGAAAGGCTAATCAAACCCCGTGATAGCTGGTTCTCTTCGAAATGCATTTAGGTGCAGCGTCACGTGCTGATGCGCGGGGGTAGAGCACTGACAAGGCTAGGGGGCACACCCGCTTACCAAACCTTATCAAACTCCGAATACCGTGCAATGGAACGTGGCAGTGAGACAGTGGGGGATAAGCTTCATTGTCGAGAGGGAAACAACCCAGACCAGCAGCTAAGGTGCCTAAATAACGCTCAGTGGAAAGGATGTGGGATTACACAGACAGTGAGGATGTTGGCTTAGAAGCAGCCACCATTTAAAAAATGCGTAATAGCTTACTCATCGAGTGATCCTGCGCCGAAAATGATTGGCGATCAAGCGTTATACCGAAGCTCTGGACTTTGCCGCAAGGCAGAGTGGTAGAAGAGCGTTGCATGCGCATTGAAGGGTGATGGCGACTGACCCTGGAGCGCATGCAAGTGAGTATGCAGACATGAGTAACGTAAAGCCGGGTGAAATCCCCGGCCGCCGTAAACCCGAGGTTTCCAGGGCAACGTGTTTCGTCCCTGGGTTAGCCGGGACCTAAGCCGAGGCCGAGAGGCGTAGGCGATGGACATCAGGTTAATAATCCTGAGCTCGCGACCCTTAAACTGGGGGGACGCATGAGAAAAGATGACTAGGTTATTGAATTCCGAGTTGAGTCCACGGACTCAGCGCATCATTGGATCGAGTGCCAAGAAAAGCCCCAGCGTATGCTAAGCGACCCGTACCGCAAACCGACACAGGTGGGTGGGTAGAATATACCAAGGCGTAAGAGTGAAACCTGGTTAAGGAACTCGGCAAATTAGCCCCGTAACTTCGGAAGAAGGGGTGCCTGCAGCGATGCAGGCCGCAGAGAAATGGCCCAACCGACTGTTTATCAAAAACACAGCACTCTGCAAAGACGCAAGTCGAAGTATAGGGTGTGACACGTGACCAATGCCGAAAGATTAAGGCAAGGGGTTAGCCGCAAGGCGAAGCTCTAAACCCAAGTCCCGGTGAATGTCGGCCGTAACTATAACGGTCCTAAGGTAGCGAAATTCCTTGTCGGGTAAGTTCCGACCTGCACGAATCGTGAAACGAGTTGGGCACTGTCTCAACCAGGCGCTCAGTGAAATTGTAGTGGCGGTGAAGATGCCGCCTACCCGCAGAAGGACGGAAAGACCCTATAGACCTTAACTGTAAGCTGTCATTGTTTCTTCGGTTTTAATGCTCAGAGTAAGTGGGAGACGCTGAAGATGCCCTTTAGGGGGCATCCGAGTCATCAATGAGACACCACCCTTTGAAACTGGAGGATCTAACCCTGAGCCGTGAATCCGGCCAGAGGACCGTGTCAGCCGGTCAGTTTTACTGGGGCGGTATCCTCCCAAAGAGTAACGGAGGAGCGCGAAGGTGGGCTCAGCCCGGTTGGCAACCGGGTGTCGAGTGCATGGGCATAAGCCCGCCTAACTGTGAGACCAACAAGTCGAGCAGATGCGAAAGCAGGCCCAAGTGATCCGGCGGTAGAAAGTGGAATTGCCGTCGCTCAACGGATAAAAGGTACCTTAGGGATAACAGGCTGATCACGCCCAAGAGTTCATATCGACGGCGTGGTTTGGCACCTCGATGTCGGCTCGTCGCATCCTGGGGCTGGAGAAGGTCCCAAGGGTCCGGCTGTTCGCCGGTTAAAGCGGCACGCGAGCTGGGTTCAGAACGTCGCGAGACAGTTCGGTCCTCTATCCTCTGTGGGCGTTGGAAAATTGAGGGGTTCAGACCTTAGTACGAGAGGACCGGGTCTGACGCACCACTGGTGCATCGGTTGTACTGTCAAGTGCATGGCCGAGTAGCTAAGTGCGGAAGGGATAAGCGCTGAAAGCATCTAAGCGCCAAGCCCATCCCAAGATGAGTTTTCCCTATAGGTTCGTGGAAGACCACCACGTCGATAGGTCGCAGGTGTAAGTGCAGCAATGTATTGAGCCAAGCGATACTAATCACCGATAGACTTCATCATATTACATCACACTCCCAATCGTGAATACAACTTACCAAATGTCCTATTCACCATATGCATGATTTAAACACCACCAGCCACGCAGATGTCAGTTTACGCTGACCCCCCCCTTCCCAATACATCCCCTTAAACAGGAAGAAAATCTCCTTGCCACACACAACAAACACTAAAAAATCCCCCCCCAAAAAAAAGCACCCCTAACAAGGGCGCCGGGCAGGCAGGATGAAGATCAATAAAAACTCTTCCCCCTGAAGCCCGGTGGCCAGAGCGCAGTGGTCCCACCCGGTCCCGTTCCGAACCCGGAAGTGAAACGCTGCCGCGCCAATGGTAGTCGGACGATAGGTCCCGCAAGAGTAGGTCGCCGCCGGGATTTTTTACCTCAAGCCCCTGAAGTTTAAACAACTCCAGGGGCTTGCTCTTTTCTTGAAAATACAACTAAACTACTATTGAAAAAAAACACTTAAAGAACTCAATGGACGTAATGGATGTAATGGACAGAGTGGCCTCAGGAGACTTAAGGAACAAAAATTCAAACATTCTCTGTCTATTACCCCTCTTTGGCCTCTTTGGCCATGAAAGCCATAAGATCCATTACATCCATGAAGTCCATGAAATAATTGTAAATCAGATAACCAGCGCTGCATGCAGCATCCTCTTTGCAAGAAAACACCTGACATAATGTTTTCTTAATTCTTTCATTTTCTTTCTTAACGCGTTAGGTAGGTGGTAGATGTTGACGCAGGCCATGCCTTCTCCAAAATAGCGGGGTATGAAATCCCATATTATTCAGAAACCTGTTGCCGTCATTTTGGGAAACTCCGGCAATATAGGCTGTCTGGCCGCCAGAGCGTTTGCCTGCCAGGGAACTGCGGTTGCCATGATGCATGAGGCCGGTGAACGGTCTTCCCGGGTGGTTGACTGCCTTTCGGGGGACAATCACTTTGCCATGTCGGGATGTCTAAGCCGTTCTTCCGATCTGGCTTCCTTTGCGGGGCTGGTGCATACCCTGTATGGGCGTGTCGATTATTTGATCAACTGTGAAGATGCTGCAGTTGCAGTCCGGGGACTGCATTGTTCCGCACGCGCTCGCCTGTCCGTTTTGCTGGAGCATGCTTTCGTTTCCGGTGCCGTGATCGTCAATATGGTTTCCTGTTCCGGCAGAAAAATGAAACGGCGGTGGAAGGAAGATGTTTCCCGGATGGAGGATGGCTTGGCCCGGAGAGATGTCAGGATGAACCAGGTGGTGATTCACCGACCTGTTTTTCAGCGTTTCTCCAATGTCCGGCTGGCTTCTTCCGCCTGTGCGGCCGCTTTGTTTCTGTGCGGGAGTGAAGGCAGGCATATTGACCGGGAGTACATTGTCGTCAATGAAAGAAGGGCTGTCCGGAGGCCCGGTGTACGTCCGGAAACGTCCCTTTCTTTTCTCAAGTCCTACCTGGAGTTTTGTTCTGTCTGCTCCCGGACGGTGTTTCTGGATGCCTGACACGCATGCCATATTTCTGTATTCTGTCGTGACAAAAAGTGTCTGTTAGGATAGTATGTTTCCAAGTAAGGTTATGAAGTTTCAAGGTCTTTATACAGCAATTGTGACTCCGTTTGCCGGAGCCCGCGTCGATGAAGAGGCTTTCAGGATGCTTGTGGAAGAGCAGGTGGCCGCCGGCGTTGCCGGGATTGTGGCCGTGGGTACTACGGGAGAATCCCCCACGTTGACTGTGAAAGAGCATTTGAGGGTGATTGAACTGGCTGTGGAATGTGCGGCCGGCCGTATTCAGGTGGTTGCCGGCACGGGAGCCAATTCCACGGCGGAGGCCATCCACATGACGCAGGAGGCGGAAAAGATGGGCGTGGACGGAACGCTTCAGGTATGCCCGTATTACAACAAGCCTTCCCAGGAAGGTGTTTATGCTCATTTCAAGGCCATTGCGGACGCCACAAGGCTGCCGATCATGCTGTACAGCATTCCCGGCCGCTGCGGCATTGAGATTGCCGTGGAAACGGTGGGACGCCTTGCGAAGGATTGCCCGCATATCATTTGCGTGAAGGAAGCCGGCGGAAGTGTTGACCGCGTGAGCCAGCTGATGCAGGTGGTTCCGGAAGATTTTACCATTTTGTGCGGTGATGACGGCCTGACGGTGCCTTTCATGGCCTGCGGGGCCAGCGGTCTTGTTTCCGTTTCTTCCAATTTGATTCCCGGCATCATGAATTCCATCGTGAAAGCGGGCCTGGATAAGAACATGGCGGAGATGCTTTCCCTGCAAAAGACGTTTTACCCGCTCATGAAGGGGATCATGACGCTGGATACCAATCCCGTCCCCATCAAGGCCGCCATGGCGTTAAGAGGGGATATTCAGCCGGGCGTGCGTCTTCCCCTGGTGCCTTTGTCGGAGGAGAAGGCGGCGCAGCTTTCCGCCCTTCTTCAACGTTTTAACATTCTTTAATATCTTACCTTTATGATTTCCATTCTTGTTACAGGCAGTTCAGGCCGCATGGGGCAGGCCGTCCAGGAGGCGGTCACGCAAAATCCGGAAACGTGTGTGGGAGCCACGCATGACCAGGGGCAGGAGCTGTATCCCGCCCTGGCAAAGTGCGATGTGGTCATTGATTTTTCCTATCATGGCTTTACCAGCACTCTGCTGGCGGAGGCTGTGGCCAACAACAAGCCTGTGGTGATTGGAACTACGGGCCATACGGACCTGGAACGGCAGGAGATCATGGATGCTGCCGCTTCCATTCCGATCGTGTTTGCCTCCAATTATTCCGTCGGCGTGAATACCCTGTTCTGGCTGACGCGCAAGGCTGCGCAGATTCTGGGCGGCAGCTGCGACATGGAGGTGATGGAGATGCACCACCGCCACAAGATTGACGCCCCTTCCGGCACGGCCCGTACGCTGGCGGAAATTTTGTCCGGCGCCATTGACCGGAATTACGAAGACAGCGTTGTGTTCGGCCGCAACGGGTTGGTCGGGCCCCGGCCCGACAACGAAATTGGGATGCATTCCCTCCGGGGGGGAGACGTGGTGGGAGACCATACCGTGGTGTTTGCTTCCGACGGAGAACGTCTGGAACTCACGCACAAGGCTTCCAGCCGCATGACATTTGCCTCCGGCGCGGTTCGCGCCGCCCTCTGGCTTCAGGGAAAAGAGCCGGGATTGTATAACATGGAAGACGTCCTAGGCTTGTCCAAATTGTAATTTTGCGGCATTCCGGCCGTTCCTTTACCTGAATTGCCGGAATGCCTTTTTACCTATGAAAAGAGCCGGTATTGCGCTGGGGTCAAACCTCGGAGACAAGAACAGCCTGATTGTGAAGGCCCGGGACCATTTGGCGCAGATGGCCTTGTCCGACGATCCCTTTTTGCAGTCCCCCCTGTACGCGACAAGTCCTTTGGGATGTCCCCACGGCTCCAATGATTACTTGAATGCCGTAGTGGAGTTTACCTGGGCCGGCACGGTGGAGGAACTGCTGGTGCATTGTCAGGGAATAGAACGCGCCCTGGGCCGTGTGCGCTCCGGGATCAGGTGTGAACCCCGCACGGCGGATGTGGACATTATTTACGTGGGCGGTCTGGTGATTAATGATCCTCCCCGGCTGATCCTGCCCCATCCCAGGGCTCATTTGAGAAAGTTTGTACTGAAGCCGCTTTCCGATATCAGGCCGGATCTGGTCCTGCCGCTCCAGAAAAAAACGGTTTCCCGCCTGCTGGCGGAGCTGGTGACGGAGGAGGCGGAGCCGCTTCCTGTTGCGGAACAGTGGTAAAAAACATTCATATTAACGCCATGAATCAATCTGTTGAAAAGGCGGAACGCATCCGCGCCTGCAAGGGCTCGCGGCATGTGACGCTGGTTACCGCTTATGATTATCCCACGGGACGCCTGCTGGATGAGGCCGGCGTGGATGTCGTCCTGGTAGGGGATTCCGTGGGAATGGTCCAGCTGGGCTTCCCGGATACCACCCACGTGACGCTGGACCATATGGTCCACCATGTGGAGGCCACGGCGCGCGGCGTAAAAAATGCCCTGCTGGTGGGGGATATGCCCATCCATACTTATGAGACGGTGAAGGATGCCGTGCGTACCGCGGGAAAACTGTTCCGGGCCGGAGCGGATGCCGTCAAGCTGGAAGGCGGCGCCTCCCAGGCGGAAAAGATACGCGCCATTGTGAAGGCGGGGATTCCCGTGATGGGCCATATCGGCCTGCTGCCTCAAAAAGTTCTGGAAGAGGGGGGATACAGGATCAAGGGGAAATCCATTGCTGAGGCGGACGCCCTGGTGAAGGATGTTCAGGCCGTGGCGGAGGCCGGAGCCTGCTCCGTCGTAGTGGAAGGCGTTACGCCCTCCGTGGCGCGCCGTATTACGGCTCATTCTCCCATTCCTACTTTGGGCATCGGTTCCGGAGCACATACCTGTGACGGGGATGTGGTAGTTATTCATGACCTGGTGGGGGCGTTTCCGTGGTTTGTCCCGGCCTTTGTGAAGCCCCGCGCCGACGTGGCCGGAAGTATGACGGCGGCGGTGAAGGAGTGGATGAAGGACGTGTACACGGAACCCGGAACTGCGGGCTCCTAGCCCTGGACAATTTTTATGCTGGTTTTTTCTACATGCTGGAATTCCCACCGTCATCAGGACGGGGAGGAGATGATTGATGAGATTCTTTCCCTGGGGTTTGACCATGTGGAACTTTCCCACGGCATCAAGCTTTCTCTTTTGCCGGGCATCATGAGGGCCGTGGAAGCGGGCAAGGTGCGTGTGGCCGGCGTTCACAATTATTTTCCCGCTCCGATTGACGAGGTGGGGGATGCCCCGGACAGCAGGCCGTTTACGGCGGATTTGCCCCAGGTCCGCAGCAAGGCGATTGAACTGACGAAGAAGTCCATTGAACAGGGCGCCTCCCTGGGCGCCGGATATATTGTTTTGCACATGGGGACGGTGGAACCGCTGGTGAAGCGTACGGATACGGCCCGGCTGCAGACCATGGCCAGGGAAGGGCTGGTGGGCACGGAGGAGTTTGCCCGGACCAAGGGGGAATTCGTCAGGCGCCGCAACCGTCTCGCTCCCGTTTATGTGGAGCGTGCCCGCGAGGCCATCCGCCAGTTATTGCCCCATGCCTCGGAGTTCGGAGTGAAACTGGGCATCGAAGGCCGCAGCCATTATGAACAGATTCCCAGTGAGGATGAAATGGCGGACCTGATGCGGGAGTTTGCAGAAGAGAGGTTTGTCGGTTACTGGCATGATTTCGGGCATATTCAGCGGAAGCACAATTTGCTCTTATTGAATCATGAACAATTCATCCACAGTATATCTCCCCATTTGATCGGCGGGCACGTGAACGACGTCAAATGGCCGGCCCGCGATCACCAGGTGCCCTTGATGGGGAGCGGGGTGCCTTTTGAACGCCTTTTGCCTTTTTTCCCCGCAGGCGTGCCGCTTGTCTGGGAACTTTCGGGGAGAGCCGCCGCGGAGGACATCCTGACTGCGCGGGAATTGTGGGAAAGCAGGTTTCCGCAGACGTTGCAGTAACCATCTTGTGATTGTCAATGCGGTGCATTGCATATAGAGTGGGAACAATGATTGACAAGACGACATCCCGCGTCATTCTGGGCCTGCTGGTGACGGCCGGGGTGATGGTTGCAGCGTTTGCCTGGTACAAGGCCCGTGACGCCGCCAGTCCGGATGCGGGCGCGTACAAAAATATTTATGACGTGGATGTTCCGCAGTCCGCTCCCATTCCCGTGGATTACAGACTGATTCTGCTGACTCCCCAGGAACTGGCCAAGGCCCCTCTGGCGGATGTGTTTGTGTCCCCGCTGGGGGATGACAACGGAGCGTTTACGTATTCCGCCCAGGGGTTCGGAGCCATGAATGCCGCGCGCGGCGGCAGGCATACCGGACAGGATTTGAACGGCATTGGTGGAGAGAATACGGATGAGGGGCTTCCGGTGCGTGCCGCGGGACGCGGGCTGCTGATTTATGCCGGGGAACCGTCTCCGGACTGGGGAAACGTCGTGGTTCTGCTGCATCGGCTTCCTGACGGCCGTTTTGTGCAGAGCCTGTATGCTCATCTTAAAACTATCAGCGACATTCCTCTGGGAACCATCGTGGGCCGTGGGGAGCAGATCGGCACTGTGGGCACGGCGCACGGCAATTATCTGGCCCATCTGCATTTTGAAATGATTGAGTCCATCGCCCATGAGGCGGGAATGCCGGGGTATGGCAAGACGACGTTCAACCGGATCAATCCGGACGAGGTGCTGGAAAAGTACGCTCCCGACCCCGCGATGATGATTCCGGACCCCGTGATTGCCCTGAAGGATGTTCAGCAGGCTGCCGGCTGGGAGAAACTGCTGGAAAACCTTTACCGGGACAACAGCATGGAGGCTCTGGACAAGATTCTGCCGAAGGAACAGCAGGAAGGCGCCCTGAAACCCGCTCCGTAACCGGAAAGGCCGTTTACGGAAGTTTGTCTTCCTGCCTGGAGGCCAGTTCCCGCTGCATCCTGCTGATTTGGAGAACGGATATCAGCCACAGGATGCTGGCCGCGGTTATCAGGGAACCGATCAGGAAGAAGGCCACCAGATAATGTTCCACTCCGAAAGGGAAAAGCAGGGACAGCGTGAGGGCGGTCGCCGCGGTTAAGTACAGCCGCACGGCCAGGGAGGGGGATTGCAGCATCCATTCTTCCGGATTTTTTGAGGCTCTGTACAGTTCCTGGATGATCAGGGCATTGAGCACCATGCCAACGAGAGGCATGCAGCTGAGGATAACGCTGGCCAGGGGAGTGAACCGCAACCCTGAAACGCGGAATTGCTGTACGTTGGCGCAGGCCCGGTAAAGCCAGACCAGCTGGACGGCCAGGGAGGGGATGCACAAAAGGCTGAACAGGAAAATGAGGGGAAGCACGTAGGAGGGAAGCTGATCTACGACCTGCCGGAGAGTGGTTTGAACCTCCGCATAGTCCACGATATGATGGAAACAGACAATCCACAGGGTCCACAGGGAGCAGGCCAGAAGAATGAAACAGGCCGGAAAGGCTAATCTGGAGAGCTCGAAGAGGGAGTACCGCAAACGGTACGTGGGGGGCGGGGGGGAGATATCCGGCTCTTCCTTCCGGAAGGGGAGGGTTTCCGGCTCTTTTTCCGGCAAAACCTGCCCGACCGGCTGCCATCCGTCCATGCCCGGCTTCCAGGTGAGCGTTTCCGAGTCAATGACGCCCTGGCCCAGAAATTCCCGGACTTCGTATTCGGAGTAGGACCTCGGCTGTGAATCGCCGGGAAGCTTCAGGAAGTATTCACTCATCGCCTGCATGTTAAGAGAAGAAAGGCCGCGGGAGCAATGTGAAATTGAGGGATGACTGATAAAGTTCTGTGGTCTAAGTTGTTCTTTCCACTTTTTATTTTTTCAAAAACAGGTGGTGACAGTAGATACAGTCACTGTTTGAGGCTTTAAAATTTTTTAAGAGACATGTTATGAAATACTGGATAAATCAAATGTTTCCCAAATATTTCTATAAATCATTGATGTCGGAATGTAGGAAACAGCTCCTTTTACGGCAAATATAGGGTCTAGTTTGTGAGTGTAAGCAATCTTATTTATTGTCGTTCTTGAATTTATTTGAATATCCAACATTAATTGATGTTAATGTCAATTATCTTGATTTTTAGGAAATATAGCGTCATGGTAGATATTATTAATATAGTGAATTTCGGTATGAATCAGGAAAAGTATATTAGTCAGAAAAAGAAGCGATCCTTCACCAGATTTCTTCTAACAGAGGAGAGCTCAAGAAAAATGGCGTCAGCTATGGATCAGAAGAAATTTATTTCTCTGGAAACTATTTTTGATAGCAATTTTTCATCACATGCTTTTCTGGATGACGAAGAGAAATGGTGCAGAGATACATTGAGCTTACATTTCTTTTATAAAGACAGCAAAAGACCTCATGGGTTCCATGACTTTTATGAGGACATGCCAAGTAGTCTACCTTTTCATAGAAATACTCCCTATCCGGTTTATTTCTCATTGATCAAAAAATTCATCCAATATGAAAATTCGCCGGAATGGAGCAAAGATTTTATTCTATCAAAGATAACTGAAGGCGAGTTTCCCCTTCTGTTTTATGGTGTGGAGCAAATCAAGAAGAGCAATAACAGGTATGAGTATTCTTACGTTTTTATCGCTTCCGATATTTGCCCACTACCTCCACCCCACATTCTTTTTTCAGAATCGGAAAAGGAGACCACTTTTTTGGAATTTCCTCAAGATCATTCATTGCCTCTTCCGTTTTTCAAAAATTCATTGGGATATTTTCTTGCTCATAGATCGCAGAATCTTCAAGAGATCCGGCAGGCCCAGGATATTATCCGACAAGTAGTGCCGGTCTGGGTAGATGAAAGCTATATGTCCTATGGTGTGCATTGGTTTCTGGAAGTTCGCCTCTCTATGCAGTGTTGTGAAGGTATGCTTATTTTATGTACTGAAGAACTGAGAAATAATATGAATTCCGTACGTGAAGAGTTGGAGGTAGCCAAAGAACTTTTAATGTCACGACAGGAAAAATTTAAAATTGTAAAGTTGTATTTTACTTCAGAAATATATGGTAATGAATATCTTCCTGAAGATGATTCCATGAATGTTTGCTCTTTTTTGTCTACGGATGAAAGCGTTCGTTCTTTTTTGATGGGAAAAGGAGGATTTTCTACGGGACGGAATTTGACTCAAAATGGAGAGGATATCAAACGTTTCATTGATTTGACTACCCCCAGGGGAAGATCAATCATGGACCGTGCTACGTTGATGCCTGCTAATATTCCTTTGTTTCCTGAGATTTTTGCCGATTCTACGACAGGGCGATTGACTAATGAGAATAAGGAGAACAAAGGTATTATTCAATTCAGCTTCATAATAGAATGTTCGGATGGGCGTATTCTCGAATTAGGCAGATTGGATGAATTTCATAACGTCACAGGAGGGCAAAGTATTCTCGTTTCCTGGTCGCCCTTTGAAGAATCCTATGATGGAGATACAAGATATTATCCTAATTCTTTGGAGGATATCTGGAATATCTATCAAATGGAAGTGGCTCATCATGTTCGTCTCAAGAGACCGGATATTGTTCCTTTTGCCTTTGTCACTAATATTTTAGGAAAAAAGAGCTATTTGTTTTATATTTTCCGTGTCCATTACCATGTAAAGGGAGAGGAACTCCTAAAAAAGATTTTTCTTAAAAAAGATAAAGATGCCGTTATCGGTTTCTTTGAGGCGCAGGATTTGCTTCCTTGTGAGGAAGAAGTAGCAGTTCTTGCCGGCAATCCTCTGCAGCAGGGACCTGTGCCATTGCCACAGAAAAATAAGTCAGATGTGCAAACGCTCAGAATGCTTTTAGAGCAGAATGGAAATGATTCCTTCGTCCGCAAAGCCTCTTTTGTGGACTTCGGAGAATCTCAAATAACCCCAATCTCCTCAACCGCTCCCGGACTATTGCCGAAGCAGCTTGTCGGAGAAGATAAGAGTTGTCTTTATATTTCCTATCCGGAAGAAGAATACCTTCTGGCACTCGAACTTAAGCAAAAACTGGAAGCTGCCGGGTGTGGCCCGGTGTATGTTCCTAATTACGAGAAAAGAGAATTGGATAAGGAAGCCATGCATTACAGCTATTCCTGTCTCTTTCTATGTACTGAAAAAACTTGTGATTCCGAGCGTATGCGTAAAGATAGCCAATGGGCTTTGGAAACGTCCAGCAAGCTGGAGAGAATTAATACGTACAATATTATTAAATTGTTGGTAAGAAAGGCTGACAATCCTGAAAAATGTTCTCCTGAAATATTGAAAAACTGCCGCACGTGCAATGCTCTTCTTGAACAGAACAGTTCTGATGCCGTTGGCTGCGCGGTCCAGCAACTTAAAGATATGCTGTGCAGCGGATTGGTATAATTTACACTCATTATTCCATTATGCCTGAAAACATTGATGCAAAAAGATATATAGATAAAAAGGAACGATATTCACATACCCTCAGAGAGCGTTTTGACAAGAGGGAAATTCCGTCTTTTCAAGAGTTGTTTTCCCATTCGCAAAGTGCTCCCCTGAATCACGAACAAAAAAAAGGAAAGGATATTATTCAATTCAGTTTTTTTATTACTACGCGCGAAGGGGATATCATGCTGATCGAACGTTCGGATAAAAGCCATGTCATCACGCGCGGCTTGAGTCTGCTGGTTTCCTGGTCACCGGCCGTGTCCGTGTTTCCCTCGGGAAATAGCTGGCCCAGTGATCAGGAAGACCTGTTCTTTATTTTTCATAAGGAAATTACATCAGAGCTGCTAAAAAAACCGGAATTGAAATATACGGGCTTTGCACGCAATGACATGGATTCCGAAAGAACTTATTATTTTCATATTTTTGAAGCCCATTATCCTTGTTCATCATTTGAATTTAAAAAAATGGTTTCCAATATGGGAAGGAAAAATTTGTTCATCAAAGACAAAGATATTTTTGTAGATATCCTGTCACTGGAAAATTTGAAAAACAAATATGTCATTACAAATGATGTAGATTCTGCCTTATTGGACTTTATTCATAGAAAGAGATTAAAAGAAGTATATATGTCCGGAGAGAATTGTATTCTTCTACCTGGCTCATTTTTAAAGAATTGAAAAAGTTTGATCAAGGTTTTTTCCACATGAAATTTATAAAAAAATGTATTTCCAAGCCACTGGACACATCATCCGTGCAAATTTCAGATGATCTCAGGGAATTAATTGAGTTGATTGCGGAGAACACCCATAACGTATGGGCTGAAGAACGTTTGCGGCAAGGATGGAAGTTGAGACCTTGCCGGGATGAACAACTTAAAACCCATCCTTGCCTCATTCCTTCTGAAGACCTCCCGGAGAAAGAAAAGATTTTTGACAGACGAATAGTTTCGGAAGTGATAAAACTTATTCAGGTATCAGGATTTTCAATTAAACGTTATTAATGATAGAATTGATTTATTATTATGGATAATAGTTTTTATATTTTTTTTACTGCTATTCTGGCAGTATCCATAGTGGTATGGAGATTTTTTCCTAAATTTAAATTTTTCATATGGATATCAAAAGGCTCCCTTACCCAAATAGGTGTCCTGATATTAATTATTATATTGATAGGAATATCGTTTCATTTATTAGATTCTTACGGCCATGGGTATGGTGTTGGAAATTATACATCTGCCTCGCCGGTTAAGCATTTTTTTAACTCTGTATCACCAGAGGCATTATATTTGTTCAAAAATAATTTATATATGCATTTTATGGCCGCGTTCACAGGGTATATCCTTTTATCCGGATTATTCATAACTACCTTTGTCAGTATATTTCATCAAAAGCAGGAACTTCACGACCTTGGAAAAATTGAGTATAAAAATGTAAATGACCATTATGTGATCATCGGGGGAAGATTTTTAGTAGGAAGTATTATTCGACAATTACGCAACCACCCGCTACCTCGTAATAAAAATTGCTGTTTATTACAGAAGATATACGAGAAAAAGCCTTATATTATGTTATTAACTTCAGAACATGTTCCCACTCTTAAGGAGCGTTTGCGAGCCCAGCTGTCTAAAGACCAATTTTCTAAAGTAATTTTTATTCATGGCGGCCAGAATTGCAAAGAGGATATTAAAAAACTGAATTTGAAAACATGCCGGGAGATTTATGTTCTGGGTGAAAATAATGATATTGACCGGGATGGTAAAAATATTAACACCGCTTATCTTATCTCCCAATTATTTGAAGATTGTGTGAAGAGCCAACCTAAAAAGACTGTCTGTAAAGTCATGTTTGACAAACATTCCACTTATGAATTGTTTCAGAGAGGATTAGGGGGTTCTCTTGCCAATATTAACTTTGAACCTTTTTGTTTTTATAAGGATTGGGTAGAGAAAATTTTTGCCTCAAATGTAAATAATTCTTTTGGTATCAAATATTTTCCTTTAGATCGTGTTCCCATTGTAAAAGATTCTAAAAAATTTGTTCATTTAATCATTATAGGTATGTCAAAAATGGGCATTACGATGGCTGAAGAAGCCGCGCATTTCGCTCATTTTCCTAATTTTTCATCTCAACAAATAAAGACCAGGATTACTTTAATTGACAAGCGGGCTTCAGAAGAACTGCGTCAATTCCGTAATAGCCGAACAGGACTTTTTCGTGAGGTTTCTTATCAGCTTGAAATTATTTCGGAGAATAAACCTGTGAAATTTGAATTTACTCCGCAAAGAAATAATTTGTTTACTGATATCTTTTTTAATTTTATCCAGGGAGATATCTTAAGTTCTTCTGTGCGCAAACGCATAAAGGACTTTGTTAGTGATGAAAATGCCATTGTTACGATTGCCGTGTGTATTCCCAACCCAGCAGATGCTCTGAATATAGGGTTGAATCTTCCTTCTTGCGTTTATGATTCTTGTCGCAGCAAGCACACAGTGCCCGTTTTGGTTCAGCAGGAGACTGTAGAAAGTGTTTTATCCGTGAATGAACATCATATCCCGACGAAGTGTTACCAACCTTATAAAAATGTTTTTCCTTTCGGCATGTTGGATGAGGTAACAGGTATTGTTTGTGATAATGACCGTGGAGCACAAATTGTGAATTATATTTATTCATTTGCTTCTGAATGGATTTGGAAAAATGAGGATTTTTTAGAGGAAAACAAGGAGTATCTCGATTGGATTATTAATTCCATACTTAGTGAGAGAGACAAGGTGGAAAACGGTATGAAGGAATACTTAAAAAATAAGGCGGAAAAAGATTGGGAGGAAATGAATATAAAAAATAAGTTTTCCAATAGATATAGTGCAGCCTCCGTAGAAATTAAGCTTCGAAGTGTGAAGATATCCCCTGAGTGTTTTCGTCAAAGCAGGGCATTCTGTGAACAATGGCATACCGTTCTAAAGGATAATGCAAATATATTGGCTTCAACGGAACATAACCGTTGGAACATGGAAAAATTATTACTGGGGTTTGTTCCAACATCTGACACGGAACATATGAATTGTCAAAGAGATTATAGTTGTAGAAATTTTTATAAGAACCGTTATGCAATTCATGATGCTATTAGGCCGTTTCACGAGCTGGGAATAAAAGATAGAGTTTACGATTATTTCTTTGTACTTTACTGTTATCTTATCTGTTTACCTGGCGATGAATAGTATACAGACCCATTGGAGAATGATTTATCAGGAAAAGAAAAAGCCCTTGCAGATTGTTTTATTCTGCAAGGGCTTAAGAAATGGGAAATTTTGGTCGAGCTGACAGGATTCGAACCTGCGACCTCTTCGGCCGGAACGAAGAGAATTCAATTTTTGGCTATTGATAATCAATGGTTGCGTTTCTTGTGCCCCTTTCATACCCTTTATTTTCCGCTTGATTATCGTGTCGTTTTTAACCTTTTCCCTCACCTTCCGAATGAGGATTGGGCTACGTGTTAAACGTGTTGGTAGGTTCAGGGAACGCTGCCAGAATACCGGAAGGCTGATAGTTCAGTCTTTCAAAGAAGTAAACAACAAACAATAGCAATGAATAATTATATTCCTTTAAAAAAGCAGTTGTTCCTGTTTGTATCTATGATGGTAGTAAACCTCTTATTGACAAAAAACTTGGTGTAGAAGCCACGGATTGCCGCTTTGACGGTTCGGAGTGCGGACACTCTTTCTCCCCGGAGCTCCGGAAATGTTCATTAAGGTGGAAGAGGACGGCCTTTACTATTTTGGTCTGGAAGCCGACGACAAGGGGTTCCTCAAAATCGCGGGCGAGGAAGTCTGTGTCAAAGACGGAATTCCACCCCACGGACGTTTGGAACTGGACACCTGGTCAAAAAACCTGAAAGCAGGTTATTACAAGGTCCAACTCCTGTGCATCAATGAGGAATATTCTCCCACCAGTGGCAATGCTATCGCCTTCAATGTGACGATGGACAAGAAACCCATCAAGGAAGGAAATTATTCCGGCGATTCGACGATGAAGCGTACCTTCACCGCATCCTCGAAGATGAAATTGTGGACTATCGTGAAAGAGGCCACCATCACCTGTGAAGAATCCAAGGAGGTGGAAATCGGATTTGACGAAAAGGCTCCGACTATTTCAAACGAAGCAAGAGATTGTATAATCACGCCTATTATGCCCAGAGTTTTTGTGACGCCATGCAAGGATGAAGTAGCCGATGTCTGTAGGCTCCGGGTTGCCCACGTTTCCTGTGGCACCGAGGTTTTGATTCGCACGGGAGGTTATCAGGATGCTCTTGCCAATCCGCCAACCACGGAAGTGGAAGCCATTATCGCAGTCGAGTGCATGAACAGAGAACAGGCCAGGGGTGGTGCTTTAGGTTGGAGCACCAGGGAAGCTTCTATGGCCCATGAAGAGCACCACCGCCAGCGGTGGAGGGAAGCGTACCAGTTGTACTGGAAACATTTAAAGGTTCAGGAAGAACTGGAAAAGGAAAACGTCTCCTGCAAGGAATATCCGGACATGGACCAGGCACTGGAAGCGATGAAGAAAACCGTTGCCGATTGGGAGAAGAAATTCTTTAACACGACTTCGGAATATGTTCGCAAACTTCCTGACGATGCGAACAGCCGTCCTTATTGCGCCGCACAAAAAGTATTGAACGAAGCGACTGGAAGCATTATTGCTTTAGCGGATGCCAACGGATGGAGCCGGGTTCCCCGGAACGTCACGGTGCCGGGAGTAACGGAACCCGTGTGTTTCCTTCCCCCCGGTCAACGGTGAAGAAAACTGAACCTTTACCTATTAGGTCATGAACAAAGCCCGTTTTTTGCTCAATTTGCTGATCGGAACGTTGCTTTCCGGAGCCGCCCTGGGCGATCAGGCGGACAACGGCCTGGAATGCACTATCAAGATGGAAAGATCTTTCTTTGGCGTGAGAGACAGGCTGCGGGATTTCACGCTCGTTTAAGAGCCGGTCCGGCTTTATGATGATTTTTATCCCGAGCCGACATTAGGTCCGCATATCAAGATAGAACTCTGGAGCCAGCAAACAGGAAAAAAGAAGAAATTGGTTGGTTCGTATATAGGAGCCTATCATGTTAACAAGATGTTTCAGCACATCCGTTTTATTACCTTGAAGCCGGGATAGAAACATGAAGTACCCATTAGGGATGTTTACCTGCTGGTGGACTTTATCCCTGAGACGCTGCGTTTGTCCAAGGGGGAAATCTACTTGCTGGAAGTAGAGTTCACGGATGAGCGTGGCGAACCGGGAGTACGGAGAACATACAAGGGAAAGACAAAATTAATTACCAGACCTTGACGAATAATAGGAAAGCCGCTCATCCAATGTAAACGTTTTTTTGACCATATTGAGGACGGATCAGCGCAGCGTCCGCATTCTGAATGCTGGGCTGGGAAAATGGCCTTTCGCCATCATCCCATGGAATATCGGAAACTTGCCCCAGGCCAGGAATACAGCGTCACGATTCCGGTTTGTCTGGATAATGTCGAGTTGGAAGACCGGAAATAATGTTCTTGTGAACTGGAAACGCGCTACTATAATCAGCAGGGTAAGAATTGTTTCCTGGGGACTCTCCGGGCGGCGACTAAACTCGTGCTGTAATGAAAAAAATCTTCCAGATTTTAGGGCTTCTGGCCAGCCTGTCCCTCCATGATCCCGCATGGGGGGACAAGGCCGACAACGGAGTTGAATGTTCCGTGGTGATGGAAAAGACCTCGTTCGATCCAAGAGCAGCTTTTCCGGATTTCAAGCTGGTATTTGCCAACAAGGGAGAAAAGGCTGTGCGTCTTTTCGACGACTTCTATCCTCTCAAGGAACGCGGCCCGAATATCATCATCAAGATATGGAGTCAGGGAAACGGCAAGAAGGGAGAAAGGCCAACGGCATGGTATCTTCCCTCCTATCAAATGGAACGTGTTGCGGATCTTATGCGCTTTATTACCTTGAACCCCGGAGAGAAGCATGAAGTGCCCGTCAAGGATGCGTACCTGCTGCTGACCTATTTACAACCTCTGGCCAGCGGAAAAATATACGAACTGGAAGTACGTTTCCGGGACGAATATGGAGATCCGGGTGCCCGGAGGGAGTATGTGGGGAAAAAGGATTTTATCGTCATTGATCAAACCCCCAGGTGAATTTGAAAAATTACGGCAGCCCCGTTCGTGAAATATGAGCGGAGCTTTTTCATGGGAAGAGAGGTCATTCTCCAACCTTGGGGTTTTGGATGTGGCAGAGCGCTCCTGTGTCGGTATTGATTTTGGATTTCACAAAGTTGAGGACTTTGGCTCCAAGGGCGTTTTTCCCTCTGAATTTGTAAATGGCTTTAACGTCTATCCTTTCAGGCTAAACTTTTAGAATTTGGCTTATGTGATATTGTCCTCTTG
Organism: Akkermansia sp. RCC_12PD; assembly: GCF_036417355.1. NCBI lineage: Bacteria > Pseudomonadati > Verrucomicrobiota > Verrucomicrobiia > Verrucomicrobiales > Akkermansiaceae > Akkermansia > Akkermansia sp. RCC_12PD. Next base: position 2,038,350 of record NZ_CP143889.1, read on the forward strand.
CAGGAGGGTAAATTCCATCAACAGGGCGTTATTGATTCACCCCAGTAGACGGTCTGCACCTTCGTTTAGGCTATGGGGGAATAGGAATTTTGAGGTGTAAAATTGCTTGATGTTCAATTTTTAGGGCACAAAAAAGCCGCCCGGAGGCGGCTATTAAATTGGTCGAGCTGACAGGATTCGAACCTGCGACCTCTTCGTCCCGAACGAAGCGCGCTACCAGCCTGCGCTACAGCTCGTTGATGTGGTGCGGCGCAGTCTAAGGGCGGAAAGGCGGTTTGTCCAGTTTTTTTTGTTCGCGGCGGAACTTAATTGTGCTACGGTTCAGGGGCTATGATGGATATGCTGGTGCGGCTGTATGATTTGCCCGATATTGATGATGAAGTGCAGGTCTTGAAGGAGCGGGGCATCCTGATACGGCGCCCCGGCGCTTATGAACGGCATCTGGTTGCGGATTGGGTGGGGCGCCATTTTTCCCCCAAGTGGGTGAGTGAGACGAAGACGGCTTTTGCACGGCAGCCCATTTCCTGCTTTATTGCTACGAGGGAGAAGCAAATGATTGGGTTTGCCTGTTACGACGTGACGGCCCGGGGTTTCCTGGGGCCGATGGGCGTCGGGGAAGAGGCCCGGAAGAGCGGTGTGGGGCGGGTGTTGCTGGTTTCCGCCCTGCGCGGTTTGAGGGACATGGGGCACGCGTATGGGATTATCGGCGGTGTGGGGCCTGCCGACTTTTATGCCCGGACGGTGGGCGCTGTTCCCATTGAAGGGAGTTCCCCCGGCATTTACGTGGATATTTTGCCGGAACCGCAGGCGTGAAATTTTGATCTGCGCATCGTTTCCGTTTTGTTTTTTTGAATGGCTTCGGAATCGTCCGCTATCCGGAAAGGAAAAAGAAAGGTGCGGGGATCGGGTGGAAGAGTGGAGGCGTTTCCATCAGGTTGAAAGCAGGGGTAGGGAACGGATTCAGGAGAATCCTGCACCGGAGGGCGTTGGGCCGGCCCGGAGGGAGTAGAAATATGCATCATGTGCATAAAAAACACCCCGCCATTTTTATTTGCGGGGTGTCTGGCTGAGTGCCGGGAGGGCATTCCATGTGCACGCCTTTTGGGAATAGGCTGTTATTTGTCCTGTTTGTAGCCTACCGGGTGGCAGAGCATGACGGTTTGCGGGGCTTTGAGTTTCAGCGCCGCTTGCAGAGCGTTCTTGTCCATGCTGCCTTTCGGGTAGGTTGCCAGGCCCGTGCCGGAGCAGAAGAGGGAGATGTTCTGGGAGACGATTCCCGCATCCATCGCCGCCCAGGGTTCGGCCGTGTCCGTTACCAGGATGAGGCAGACGGGCGCATCGGCCGGCCGGGCGTCTCCATCGCTGACGGGCACCAGGGCATGCGCCTTGTGGTCGTACAGATAGGAGGCGTCCTTGGTGCATACATAGATTTTGACGTCCTGCCGGTTCATGGCGGATGGAGCCGTGCGCTTTCCGGTGTCGGCCCGGTTGATGCCGTTGGCCGCCCAGACAAGGTCGGAGAGGTCTTTCTGGGAGAGCATTTTATCCGAGCAGCTGCGGATGGATTGCCTGTCCGACAGGGCTTTCATGACTGCGGAGCCGCGCGTCAGGTCCGGCTGGTCCAGTTTGATAGTTTCCGCCGCCTGGAGCAGGGCGGTTCCGGCCAGTCCCAGGGAAACAATGAGAGGAAGGAGGTGTTTTTTCATGTTACGGAAGTGCAGGGGTTATGGAATGGAGGGAAGAATTTCCCCATTGCGGGAATTTAACATGGGAACATGTCCTCTCAAGGCTTTTCTGCGCCCTGTTGTTCAGGTACGTTTCCACAGGGAAGGAAATGCGGAGGGAAGGTCTTCATGCCAACCGAGAGTTTTTTCAAGAAAAGCCTTGAGTTTTTATGGAGAACTGCTATTGAAAGCGACCGATTTTTCGCCCGGCGGGGGAAGGCGCCCCGATTGCCCGCCGGCCAACCAGGGGCCATGAGAAAAATCGCCAATACTAACTCATCAACCATTTAAATGAGCACAACTGAACTGGCGGAGCTGATTGACAGCAAGTTCCGCGAATTACGAGAAGGTTCCATCGTTACCGGAACCATCCAGGAAATCCGTCCCCAAGTCGTCTTGGTGGACATCGGCTACAAGTCCGAAGGCGCTATTTCCATTTCCGAGTTTGAAGACGAGGAGATCGAAGTAGGGGACCAGATCGAGGTCCTTCTGGAACGCCTCGAAAACGACGAAGGTATCGTCGTCCTTTCCAAGGAAAAGGCCGCCCATAAGCAGAATTGGGACAAGATCGTGGGCGTGTACCGCGACGGCGGCCTGGTCAAGGGCAAAGTGAAGAGCGTCGTCAAGGGCGGCCTGATGGTCAACGTTGGCGTGGAAGCCTTCCTTCCCGGTTCCCAGGTGGATATCATTCCTCCGCGCGACCTGAACGAGTATGTGGGCAAGGTTTACGAGTTCAAGATCGTCAAGGTGAACGACGACCGCAAGAATATCGTTCTTTCCCGCCGCGAGGTGATCGAAGCCGAACGCGCCGACCAGCGCCAGCGCTTCCTTGAAACCGTCAAGGAAGGCGACAAGGTGGAAGGCCTCGTGAAGAATATTACTGACTTCGGCGCTTTCGTGGACCTCCGCGGCATGGACGGCCTGCTCCACATTACGGACATGAGCTGGGGCCGCGTGAACCATCCGAGCGAAATGCTCCACATCGGCCAGTCCCTGGAAGTCGTGATTCTGGAAGTGGACCGCGACAAGGAACGCGTTTCCCTGGGCCTGAAACAGATGACGGACAATCCCTGGGCGGACATCGAACGCAAGTACCCGATCAATTCCCAAGTCAAGGGCCGCGTGACCAAGCTCCTGCCGTACGGCGCCTTCGTGGAGCTGGAAAAAGGCGTGGAAGGCCTTGTTCACGTTTCCGAACTGTCCTGGGTCAAGAGAATCACCCGTCCGAGCGACGTACTGAAGCTGGACCAGGAGATCGAAGCCGTTGTGCTTTCCATTTCCGTCAAGGAACAGAAGATCTCCCTCGGCGTCCGTCAGCTGGAAGACAATCCCTGGGCGGATATCGAATCCCGCTTCCCGATCGGCACCGTTATCAAGGGCCAGGTCCGCAACCTTACTCCCTACGGTGCCTTTGTGGGCCTGGAAGAAGGCATCGATGGCATGATCCACGTGTCCGACATGAGCTGGACCCGCAAGATCAACCACCCCTCCGAAGTGCTCAAGAAGGGCGACGAAGTGGAAGCCATCGTTCTGGAAATCAAGAAGGAAGACCAGCGCGTCTCCCTTGGCATCAAGCAGCTTGAGTCCGATCCGTGGGAATCCATCAACGACCGCTTCAAGGTGGGCGACATGGTGAGCGGCCAGGTGGCCAAGATCGCCAGCTTCGGCGCCTTTGTGAATCTGGACGGCGACATCGACGGCCTGATCCACATTTCCCAGCTGAGCGAAGACCATGTGGAACGCGTGAAGGACGTGATCAAGGTGGGTGATGAAATCACCGCCCGCGTGATCAAGGTGGACAGCATCGAACGCCGTATCGGCCTTTCCATCAAGGCCGTCAATTACGACACCGAACAGCTCCGCCGTGAAACCGCTTCCTTTGAAGCCCTTCGCCCGAGCAGCGACATGGTCGGTCTGGAACACGCCTTCAATCTGGCTACCCGTGAAAACGAAGAATGGAGCCCCTCTGAAGAGAAATAAGCTTCACTTCGTTTTACACTGATTGATTTGGCCGCCGCGGATGTTCTGTCCGCGGCGGTTTTTTTTCTAATTCTAAATAAGGCTGGAAAAAATCTTGAGTTAGTTCCGACTAAGGGGTTAACTAATTTCTCACACCATGCTGGAACTTACCAAGAGCAATGAGGATTACCTGGAGGCCATCGGCCTGCTGTCTGAAAAGAACGGCACAGCCCAGGTGCGGGATATTGCGGAAATGCTCAAGGTGAAGATGCCTTCCGTGACTTCCGCCGTGAAGCAGCTGGCGGACATGGGCCTGGTGGAATACACGCAGTATGCCCCCGTCAAGCTGACTCCGCAGGGGCGCAGAATAGCGGGCAAGATCATCGTCAGCCACGGCATTTTGTTTGATTTCCTGCGTGAAGAACTCGCCCTGTCGGAGGAACGGGCCAATGAGGTTGCCTGCCAGATTGAGCACATCATGACTTTTGAGGAGATTGAACGGCTCAAGTCCTGCCGTATTCGCCCGTTTGCGGACGGTGTGGAAAACGGAGGCAGATAGGGTGTCTTGATCCGGGGGGGACTGCAAGGTTCGCGTCCTTGTAAAGGAGACTGGGAATTCCGTTTTTGTGGAGGACGATTTCTGTTTTCCACGGCGGGATTTTACGAGTTACGGAAGGCGAGTAAGAAAAATTTTCTTCTCCCGGGTTTCAGGGGAGTTTTTTTGCCATGAAAGTCGGGAGCTTTTCCGTCCCGGGTTCCGGGAGTGCGGGAATGGAAGGAAGTATTGGAGGGGCAGGGCTGGTTCCTGTGTGGCCATTTGCCGGCTCATGGCGCGATGATTTGAAGGCACGGCATTTTGCCCTTTTCCGCTTGTCTGATTCATGGTAGGTTCCCGCGCATGGATCCCCATATCGCTGCAGATCTCTCGGCGCTCGACACGGCTGCTTTGCACAGCCGTCTTTCCGAGCTCGGGAGCTATCTTTGACCTGGACGGCATACAAAAACGAGTAGCCGAGTTGGACGAACGCATGAGCGCCCCGGATTTTTGGGATGACCAGAACGCCGCGCGGGCGCTGATGGCGGAAGTGAATCCCCTGAAGCACAGGATGGAGGCGTTTTCCTCCCTGAAGTCGCGCCTGGAAGATATAGACGCCACGATTGAACTGGCCCAGGAGGCGGACGACGACGACCTGGGACGTGAGGCTGTGGAAGAGTTCGGAAAATGGGAGAAGTCCCTGGCCGATTTTGAGCTGCTGACCCTGCTGAATTCTCCGCAGGACCAGGCTTCCTGTTATTTGACGATTCATGCCGGAGCCGGCGGCACGGAGGCCTGCGACTGGGCATCCATGCTGCTGCGCATGTATATGCGCTGGTGCGAACGCCGCGGCTTTACGGTGACTTATCTGGAAAGTACGGACGGCGACGATGCCGGCATCCGTTCCGTGACCGTGAAGGTGGACGGGGAGTATGCCTACGGTTATTTGAAGAACGAGCGCGGCATTCACCGCCTGGTGCGCATTTCTCCCTTTGATTCCGCCGGAAAGAGGCACACTTCCTTTGCGTCCCTGGACGCTACTCCGGAGGTTTCCGATTCCATCAACATTGAGATTCTGGACAAGGATTTGAAGGTGGATACCTACCGTTCCGGCGGCAAGGGCGGCCAGAACGTGAACAAGGTGGAAACCGCCGTGCGCATCACGCACATTCCTTCCGGAGTGATCGTGGCCTGCCAGAATGAACGCAGCCAGTTGCGTAACAAGGAAGAGGCCATGAATATGCTGCGCGCCAAGCTGTACCAGATTGAGGAAGACAAGAAGCAGGCTGAGGCGGACCGTCAGTACAGTGAGAAGGGGGACATCGGCTGGGGTAACCAGATCCGGTCCTATGTCTTCCAGCCTTACCAGATGGTGAAGGACCTGCGCACGGGCGTGGAGTCCGGCAACATTCAGGACGTGATGGACGGCAACCTGGACCCCTTTATTGAGGCCATGCTGCGCGGCCACAAGCGCGACCGCTGACATTTTCCTTTTATGTCTGCCGCTCTGACCATAGACGTTCTTTCCCTGTTTCCGGAGATGGTGGAAGCCCCCCTGGCGGGGAGCATCCTCGGCAAGGCCCGTGAAAAGGGCCTTGTGGAGGTGCGCTGCCACAATATCAGGGACTGGACGAAGGACAGGCACCGCAAGACGGACGATTATCTTTGCGGAGGCGGACAGGGCATGCTGCTGAAGCCGGAACCTATTTTCGCCGCCGTGGAGGAACTCAGGCGCCCGGAAACGCGGGTGGTGCTGATGACTCCGCAGGGGAGGACGTTCAACCAGGACCTGGCCGGGGAACTGGCCGCTTCCGGCGGCCATCTCATCATTCTTTGCGGCCATTACGAGGGGGTGGACCACCGCGTGGTGGAGGAACTGGTGGACGTAGAATTGTCCATCGGGGACTACATCCTGACCAACGGAGCCATAGCCGCCGTCGTGGTCATTGACGCCGTGGCGCGGCTGATTCCCGGGGTGCTGGGGGATGAACGTTCTTCCGTGGAGGAGTCTTTTTCCAACGGTTTGCTGGAGGCTCCCGCCTACACCAAGCCGAATGAGTTCCGCGGCCTGTCCGTTCCGGAAATCCTGCTGAGCGGCAACCATCCCGCCATTGAGAAATGGAAGCATGAACGGTCCCTGGAACGTACGCGCCTGAACCGTCCGGATTTATGGCGGGCATGGGTGGAGGCGCATCCGGAGGACGGCGCCAGGTGAGATATTTGGCCGTCGCGTCAAATTTCTCTTGCCAAGAGGGGGGGCTTCCGTTATAAGACCTCGCCTGCCACCGTGAGGGTGGTGTAAAGCACCTTTCTGAACCTTTTACGAAATCACAAGATCATGTCCAAGCATTCCAGCCTCAAAGCAACCGGTACCGTAGGCGGCAAGCGTTCCGTCCTGAAGCGTTTCGAACGCGTCAAGCTCCTCAAGGAACGCGGTGAATGGAAGAAGGGCCAAAGCCCCCTCGGCCTGCCGAAGACCAAGCATGAAGCTTAAGCCTGACAGTGTTTCCGCCGGGATTTTCCCTCTGCGGGGCCGTTATGGCGCATCATTTTCCTAATACAGGAAGCCTCTCGGATGTCTATAAACCGGGAGGCTTTTTTCTTCTGGCGGAACTTTTCCCCTTGGAAAACGTGTTCTGCCGGCAAAACAAACAAATAAAAAACATCCGCTGAGATAGCGGACATTACATCGATATGAGTGAAGAACAACATGGCTCCGAAGAAAACGGAGGTATCCGCATTAATAAATTCCTGGCATCCTGCGGCATTGATTCCCGCCGGGTGGCTGACAGATTGATTGAGGAAGGACGTGTGGAGGTGAACGGGAAAGTTATTGATACTCCCGGAATGAAAGTAACCGATAAGGATTTCGTGAAGGTGGACGGCCGCCACATGACTCCCATGGAGGAAGTGGTAGTGCTGCTGAACAAGCCCCGCGGCTATGTGTGCAGCCGTGAGGCCCAGGGCGCGATTGGCACTGTTTACGACTTGCTGCCGCCCCGTTTGCGCCATTTGAATTACGTGGGCCGCCTGGATGCCGATTCCGAGGGCCTGCTGATCATGACCAACAAGGGAGAGCTGACTCAGACCCTTTCCCATCCCACCGGAGGCATTGAGAAGGAGTACTGGGTGACGGTGGATCAGAATTTTGACAATTCCGTCCTGATGCAGTTCCTGCGCGGAGTCCGCATTCCGGAAGGCAACGCCAAGGCCAAATATGTCTGCCGCGCTTCCGCGCGCCGCGCCTGCATCGTGCTGGAGCAGGGCTTGAAACGGCAGGTCCGCCAGATGTTCCAGTGCCTGGGCCTGCGCGTGCGTAAGCTGGTGCGCGTGCGCATCGGTTCCTTGTGGGGCGGTGATTTGGACCCAGGAAGCTGGAGGTTCATGGATGATGCCGATGTGGCTCTTCTTCTGAAGAATCCGCCCCGCCAGCGCAAGTACCTGGGTGCGGCCCAGCTTGCCACCGGGACTTCCGCCAAAACGGAACAATCCGGCAGCGCTTCTGACTCCGATGAGGGTTATGTATTTAATCCGGACGATTTTGAAGCGGGAGAATCTTATGAGCCTTCTCCCGAGATGAAGACCCGTTTTGCAGATACGGACGAACAGGATGAGGTCGCGGAAGGTGATGTGATGCGGGATGATTCTTTCCGTTCCCGTGACCGCCGGAATGACCGGAGCGACGATTTCCGAGGTCGCCGCGAAGGTGGTTTTGGAGGCGACCGCCGTGAAGGAGGATTCCAGAGGCGTGAAGGCGGTTTCAATAGGGATCGTCGCGAGGGAGGTTTCCAGCGCCGCGAAGGCGGCTTCGGAGGCGACCGCCGTGAGGGAGGCTTCCAAAGGCGTGAAGGCGGTTTCAATAGGGATCGCCGTGAGGGAGGTTTCCAACGCCGTGAAGGCGGTTTTAGAGGAGATCGTCGCGAGGGAGGTTTCCAGCGCCGTGAAGGCGGTTTTGGGGGTGACCGTCGCGAGGGAGGTTTCCAGAGGCGTGAAGGCGGTTTCGGAGGAGATCGTCGCGAAGGAGGTTTTCAACGTCGTGAAGGCGGCTTCGGAGGTGACCGTCGCGAGGGAGGTTTCCAGAGGCGTGAAGGCGGTTTCGGAGGAGATCGTCGCGAAGGAGGTTTTCAACGTCGTGAAGGCGGCTTCGGAGGTGACCGTCGCGAGGGAGGTTTCCAGCGTCGTGAAGGCGGTTTTGGAGGAAATCGTCGTGAGGGAGATTTCCAGCGTCGCGAAGGAGGTTTTCAACGCCGTGAAGGTGGCTTCCAGCGCCGCGAAGGAGGATTCCGCAAGCCCGGCTTCGGAGGCAGATCCTCCGGCGGTTTTTCCCGCGGAGGCAGAGGACGTTAATCATTTACTTGTGCCGGTATGAAGAGACATTGCAGATGGTGGTTCCTTGCCGGATTATGCGCGCTGTGCCTGGCACAGCCTTCTCTTCAGGCATCTCCTGTTCCTCCTTCTCCGGTTTCCTCCGGAGAAGGAGATTTTGACGCCTATCTGGCCGGGCTCAGGGAGAAAGCCATGAACGGAGACGCAGATGCGGCCAAACAACTGGTCGTGCATTATGAGGTGGCCGGCAATGTGCCGGAAACTTCCCGATGGATGAATCAGTACGTTTCCCTGACGGAGAAGGCGGCCGATGCCGGGAACGTGTCTGCCATGCTGGACCTGGGCAAGCTGTTTTACACCGGCAGCCGTCTTTATCCCAAGAATATGGAGAAAGCCCGGTTCTGGTTTACCCGCGCCGCAGACAGCGGCAATGCGGATGCCCAGTATCAGACGGCGGCGATGATTTCCAAGGGCATGGGAGGCCTCCGGGACGAGGCCCTGGCCACCAGCTATTATGAAAAGGCCCTCCATTCCTGGCAGAAGGAGGCGGAGGCGGGCGATCCCAAGGCCGCCCTGTGGGTGGGCCTTCTTTATGAAAGGAAGCTGGTTCCCGGCAGTTCCCCGGAGAAGTCCGTCCCCTGGCTGACGCGTGCGGCCGAACACGGGAACCTGACAGCCCAGGGGCTGCTTGGCTTCAAGTACCGGGACGGCCTCGGCGTGCCCAGGGATGCGAATTGGGCCGTGCAATGGTTTGAAAAGGCCGCGCAGCAAAAGGATTTGGGTGCTGTCATGGAACTGGGCATCATGTACCGGGACGGCAAGTATATGCCCCGGGACATGGAGAAGGCCCGCCAATGGTTTGAGAAGGGTGCGGAGTGGAAGGACCCGTACAGCATGGCTGCCTTGGCAGATATGCTCATGGAGGATTCCCCGTCCGGGGAGCATGCCGCCCGCGCTCTGTCTTTGTATAGGGAAGCCGCCGCAATCGGCTATGCTCCCGCGGCCCTGAAGGCCGCGGAACTTCTTCAGAACGGCAAGGGCGGCGAACTGGATGCCGATGAGGCTTACAGGCTTCTGCGCCGCGTCGTGGATGCTACGGGAAGTCCCAAGGGCATGTACATGCTGGCCCAGCTTTATTATGCCAAGGGAGATGACGCACAGGGAGATTCCCTGATGAAGGCTTCCGCCCAGGCTGCCTATCTGCCCGCCATGAACCGCATGGCGCGCCTGCATCTGCTTCCGGACAGTTCCCTAGCCTGGAACCCCGTGCTGTCCTATTATTACTGGAGCCAGGCTGGAGAGTTGGGCGACAAAGAGGCGGCATCCGCCGCATCCTGGCTTCTGTGGGGCAGTTTGGCGGTGCTTTCGCTGGTGATTTTCCTCGTGGTCTGGCGTTTTCACCGTTTTGCCGTCAGGAGGCTTGCAGAACAGCAAAAGCAGGAACAGGCTGGGAGCGATGACGCATGAAGCGTATTATGAAGTTCCACATTGAAATAAATCTGTTAAAAATATCGTATCTTCCATGATGAATACACTAGCCATTTTCGGTCTGGGAACTCCGGAGATCATCGCCATTCTGGTGATTGTCTTTCTGCTGTTCGGAGCCAAAAAACTTCCGGAATTCGCCCGTGGACTGGGAAAGAGCCTGGGAGAGTTCAAGAAGGCCAAATCCGAGTTTGAGGACGAGTTGTTGAAGACGGAAAAGGAAGCCATGTCCGATTCCTCCGCTTCCAAGCCGGAATCCAGACCTTCTCCGGAACTTTCGCAGCCCATTGACGTGGAAGCGGAAAAACCGGAGGAAACCAATCAGGAAGGGAAGTAGATTTTCATTCTGTAGAAAATTTGAGCAGGCGGGATTTTTTCCCGCCTTTTTTGTCGGTTTTTGCTATGGTTTCAACAGGCAGGAGGCTGTCCCGATTTCGGTATTCCGCGGTAATCCCGTGGTGCATTCTTTTTCCCATGTTCCACTTAATCAAGGTCCGCCTCTTAGAAATGAAATCTCTGAGTAAGAAAACAGCATTCTGCAGGTGGTAACACGGTGCTCTATTAAATTTATGCACCTGCGTTTTGCAGGGAGTCGATGATTCGCTGAAGAAGATGAGAATGCAGAAGATATTCGTTGCCGTTGTTTAAATCATCCCCATGAAGATCAAATCATACTATCCCGTGCTAGCTTCATGGATCCTTACATTGCTTTTCTGCGGAACGGAGGTGGGAGTCCGTTTTTATGGTTTTCCGAAATGGATGGATTTGAGTAACTTGTCTGAATGGGTCACGATGTTTTTTGGGCTAATAATACTTGGCGGTCCTATTCTTAGTTTGTTGTGGGGGGTAGGAGGACTCATTGAAGCTAAAAAGAAAATGGATTTTATCCTAGCTCTGGCTTTGTCTGTTTTATGGTTTTTCCCCTTTGTGTATGCGTTTGCTCTTGGACTTTCTTGAAAGGCAATGAGCATGTTTTGCAGGCTGTTCCTTCCGGGTTGAAGGAATAGCGTTTTATTGTTCCATGGTCAGAGAGGCTCCCGCGTTTCATGGGCATTTCTTATCCGCTATCTGTGTTCTCTTTTCTAAAAGGGAAGAAATGAAAAGAGAAAGTAAATGGTTTAATCATGTTGACAATCTTTTTCATGTAGATAAAGGTCTTGCGATTTCAAGAGGGTAATGCATGGCATACTTTGAGAAATCAAAAAGATGTTGGGTTTAAGCCTGAATTCGCTGCCAATGGTGCCAATAATGCTCGTCATTTTGCATGGGCGCTTCACAAAGGATAATTATGTGCAAGGGTTGCCTGGTGATTGATTTTGGAGACTCATTGATTCGTTCTGGCATAAGACAACAGGAGTGTGAACCGGAAATGAAATCTGACAGAGCGGCAGCTGGCTCTGAAAAAAATCCAAAGTATTTGAATCACAATATTTTGACAAGGGTACATGGAATAGGAACAAATATAAAGTAGCAGATACATGGAAAAAGAGTTTTTGCCAGGGAAAAAATCAAGGAAAACAGCCAATGCCGCAAAGGCAATTATTTTTGTTTATGCATTGCAGCTTCTGCTATCATTTGTGTTCTACTATCGTTCAATTGAAAGATATGAAATTGATGGAATTAAAATAACTATTGAAAGAGAAACGCCCTGGTATTTGAGTATGATACCAGGGGTGGGATTTTTTCTTGATATGGGTGATATTTTTCTGGATGGCCATGTTAACATAAGGTTTCAATATGAGGGGTGGACATATGCAACATGCTCGGATTCCTATGAATATATAGACTGGGAAAATGGTCTTGAGGTTAAAACAACAGATGATTTTGTTTTTCTGTATGAGAAGGGGAATTATGGGGCGCCTGTCATAGGAATGCCTCGTCAAGGAATGAGGATATTGCCTCTTTGATTTTTTAAGAGCAAACGGTATTTGTGATGCGCTGTTCCCTCAATATTGAGGGAACAGCTTTTTGTTTTTCCTTACTCCGGAAGTTGTCCTCATGTGTTATGAAAACCTTTTCGGGAATATATACCGTGTTGATGAGGAGTTTTACCGGATGAAAACCTGTGCAAAGAGTTTAAATAGCGGGCATCGTTACAGGAAATTCATCATTCCGGACGGCATTGATTTCTTGCGTTAGACGGGGGCTTGTTGTACACATGTATTAATGAAAATTCATTTTTGCGGCGCGGCAGGTACGACGACGGGGTCCCAGCATTTGCTGGAGGTGAACGGGAGCAGGATTCTTCTGGATTGCGGCATGTATCAGGGCAGGCGAGAGGAAGCGTGGCACATCAACAAGGATTTTCCGTATTTTTCTCCGGCAGATGTGGACGTGGTGATTCTTTCCCATGCGCACATCGACCATTCCGGAAACCTTCCCAATCTGGTGAAGAAGGGGTTTCAGGGAAATGTGTACAGCACGTACGCCACGCGCGACCTTTGCCAGATCATGCTGGCGGACGCCGCCCGCATCCAGGAACACGATTGCGCATTCATCAACAAGATGAACAAGCGCCGCGGCATTGACCAACCGGAGGTGTACCCCACGTATTCCGAGCAGGATGCCGAACGCTGCATGCGCCTGTTTGTGAACATCGGCTATGAACGTCCCATTCCGGTAGCTCCGGGAGTAACGCTGACGTTTTACGATGCGGGCCACATTCTGGGAGCCGCCCAGGTATGCCTGGATATTGAAGACCGGGACGACGGCAAGAGGAAGCGTTTCCTGTTTTCCGGGGACGTGGGGAGGGGCGACAACGAGCTTCTGCGCGATCCCGTGCCTGTGCCGGATGTGGATATTCTGCTGATGGAAAGCACCTACGGCGGCCGTTTTCATGAAGCTCCTTCCCGGGATGACGAGACGTTCTGCCAGGCGATCAGGGAGGCCCTGGAGCTGGGAGGCCGCATTTACATTCCCTCCTTTGCGGTGGAGCGCACCCAGCAGCTCCTTTACCTGCTGAACAGGGCCTACCATGAAGGTCATCTTCCTCTGCTGCCCGTATATGTGGACAGCCCCATGGCCGTGAGCGCCACGGGAATTTTCAGCATTCATCCGGAGTGCTTCAACAAGGAAGTGTACGATTTCCTGTTCCGGGAACAGGATCCGTTCTCCTTTGAGCAGCTGCGGATGATCCGTTCCGTGGGAGAGTCCCAGGCGCTGAACAGGATGGACGGACAGGCCATCATCATTTCCGCTTCCGGCATGTGCGAGGCAGGCCGCATCCTGCACCATCTGGCAAACAACATCGGCAATCCGAAGAATACTGTCCTTTTTGTGGGGTATTGCGCGGAACATACCCTGGGCCGTAAGATCATCGATGGATGGAAGGAGGTCCCGATCCTGGGCAAGCAATACCGCGTGCGCGCCAGAATCCGGGAGATGGATTCCTTCTCCGGCCATGCGGACCACGGCGAATTGCTGGAGTATTTTGACAGGACCGGCGGTCCCAAGAGCAATATCATTCTAGTACACGGGGAGGAACAGGCGTCTCTCGCGCTGGCGAATGCGCTGGAGGAACGGCAGGCCAATCCGGTGTCCATAGCGCAGCTTGGCAGCGTCATGGTGCTTTAAGCTGAATGCCTGAGCTGAATGGCGCTTTTTCCGTGGGGCCTTGCCCATGTGTGGAATCATTCCAATCAAGTCATGACGGCATGATGGCTGTGCTGGCCGCTTGACCCGGAGTTTATGCGGGGCTAGCGTGAGGATATGTCTTGCCTGTTTATCGAATATCCCAAGTGCACGACCTGCCAGAAAGCCAAGAAATGGCTTGATGAACAAGGTGTTTCCTATGAAGATCGCCACATCGTGGAACAGAATCCCACGAAGGAGGAACTTCTTGCATGGATCAGGGACAGCGGGCTGCCGTCCAGGAAGTTTTTCAATACCAGCGGCCTGATGTACAAGAATCTGGGGCTGAAGGACAAGCTTCCCGGCATGAGCCTGGAGGAGCAGGCGGCCCTGCTGGCGACCAACGGCATGCTGGTTAAGCGGCCCATTTTAATTGTCAACGGGCGCATCTGCGTCGGCTTCAAGGCCGATGAGTGGAAAGCCGCCCTCCATCCCTGAATGCCCCATGCCCCTGATTACCCGCACGAAGGAAGGCGCAGCCAATTTCGGCCCCTGGGAGAATGTCGTCCGGGTGCTGATCCTGGTCTGGTTCGTCCTGTACACGTTGAATGCCATTCCGGACGTTCATCCCATGGTGGGGAGGATCGCCGGCAAGGTGAATAACTGGATCAGCTATTTCTTCGTCTTTGAATACATTCTGCGGGTATTGTGCGCCAAGCCGCGCAGGATGTATGTGTTCAGCGGCATGGGGATTCTGGATTTCATTGTCTGCCTGCCGTTCCTGAGCATGTTTTTCGGGGCGGACTGGCAGGTGCTGTATTCCCTCCGGCTTGTCCGGGTACTGGCCATTTTCAAGCTGGCGCGCTTTAATAAAACCGCCGCCAGTTTTAAGAGGGCCTTTTACCTGATCCGGGACGAGTTTTTCCTGTTTTTTTCCGTCATCCTGTTCATGCTGTATGTGACCTCCCTGGGGATTTACATTGCGGAGCACGAGGCCCAGCCGGAAAAGTTCAGATCGTTTTTCGACGCCCTCTGGTTTGCCGTGGAAACCCTGAGTACGGTGGGATACGGGGACCTGGTGCCCATCACGGCGATGGGACGTATTTTTACCGGAGTGATCATGTTCATCGCCGTGTCCATCATTGCCATTTCAACGGGCCTGATTACTTCCGCCTTTTCCCGTGTCTGGCAGGAGGAGAATATTTTCCCGCGCCACCGCAGGGCCGGAGTCAAGACTCCGGATTCTGGGGAGCATGATAAGCCGGAAACGGAGGGTTAGGGCAGTTCTCAGCCTTCTTTTGCGTGAGAGAGGTTTTTTGGCCACGGGGAGAGTGCAGGGGTGTCTGCGGCGTGTTTCCCATGCCCGGAGGGAATTTCCATGCTACAGCGGAGAGTTTTTCCTTCCTCGGAAGGACAGGAGCCTCTGTCCTGTACGGAATCCGGAGGCTTCATGCCGCCGTGGATCGGCATTATTTCCTGTGGTTTTATTGCCGGTTGCCTTCTTTCATGGAAGAAGCATTTTCTTCCTCTGTCTGGATGAGATATTTTGGTGAAAGGCAATGAGGGCTTTCTTCTGGTTTTCCATTATTCCCGGGGAGGGGTGTGCCGGTGGAAACCGGAAAAGAGAGTTTGATTTTTTTCCTTCTGCTTAAAAAAGGCTGCCCCGCTGAAAGCGGAGCAGCCGGTCAACATTGTTCGGCAATAGAAAGGAATTGTTCCTAACTGTTGTACATTTTGGTATAGTACTCGTCGGCCATCCGGTCGGAATCAAACTCGGGGTAGATGTCCGTCATCGCGTTGAAGACGATTTCCATCCACTTGTCGTTGTGATCGTAGTAGAGCGGGAGAATCTTGTCGTCCAGAATGTTGTAGAAGTTGTCGCGGTCGGAGCGGTCGCGGGCTTCCGGGGAGAGGTGGGGGGCCGCTTCCGGAATGACGAAGCAGTTTTCCCCGTCCCTGGCAAATTCGCAGATCCAGCCGTCGTTGGTGGAGACGGAGATGGAGCCGTTCATAGCCGCGGACATGCCGGAGGTGCCGGACGCTTCCCGGGTGACCACGGGATTGTTCAGCCAGACGTCCGAGCCATTCTTGAGGTAGCGGCTCAGGCCCAGTTCATAGCCGGTAAGTACGGCGGAACGGGGGTATTTGGCGGTCATGTCGTTCAAGCGGTTGAAGATTTCAATGGCGCCGTGGTCCATCGGGTAGGGTTTGCCTGCCCAGATGAATTGCACCGGATAGTTGGTACGCTGAAGCATGCGCTCAAACATGGTGGGGTTTCCGGTGACCAGGTCCGGCCGCTTGTAGGCCGCAAAGCGGCGCGCCCAGACGATGGTGAGGCAGTTGGGATCAAAGACGCGGCCGGTTTGTTCCCCCACCATGCGAAAGAGGGCTTTTTTCAAGGCGCGCTTGCGGCGAATGAAGGCTTCCTTATTCCGGGCGTGGAAGGCTTCCGCCAGTTCCGGGTCCTGCCAGTATTTCTGGTTCTGGGCATTGGTGATGTGGGTGATGGAGCAGATGCCCTCATAGTCCTTCCACATTTGGCGGGAGACTTCCCCGTGGAGCTTGGAAACGCCGTTGGCGATGTGGGAAAGGCGCAGGGCGGCCAGCGTGTAGTTGAAGGTGTTGTCCGTCAGGCCCACCGCGGCGCGGACCTGTTCCATGGAGAGGCCGTCGAAGAAGGAGAACGTGTTCATCGTGTTCACGTCCATCTTTTCATTGCCTGCTTCTTCCGGAGTATGGGTAGTGAAGACGAAGCGCTTGCGCACTTCTTCCACGCTGCCCGTCTTGGCCAGCACGTGGAAGGCGGCGGCAAGGCCGTGGGCTTCATTCAGGTGGTAGATTTCCGGCTCGATGCCCAGCTCGTCAAAGAGACGCGCGCCCCCCTTGCCGAGCAGAACGTACTGGGCGATACGGGTGAAGCCGTTGGCATCATACAGGCGCCGGGAAATGTTGCGGCTTTCCTCGTCATTTTCCTCCAGGTCCGTGGAAAGGAAGAACATGGGAGCGGTGCCGAATGTTTCCGGATTCAGGAAATAGGCCTTTACCCATACCGGCGCGCCGCAGACGTGGATGAGGAATTTGATGTTGTGATCTTCCAGGAACGGGTAGTTTTTACGCATGTACTGCGTAGCCATGGAGCCGTCTTCCGCACGAATCTGGTTGTAGTAGCCGTAACTCCACAGAATGCCGACGCCGACAAGGTTCTGGCGGAGGTCATGCGCGCTGCGCATGTGGGAGCCGGCCAGGTAGCCCAGACCACCGGAGTAAATTTTAAAGGAGTTGTCGATAGCGTATTCCATGCAGAAATACGCTACGCTTTTTCCGTATTTGGGATCGATTTCATACGGATGTTCGAAAATGGTGGGTAAAAATGACTTCGCCATGGTTCTGTAAGTATGGAGTAAGATGTTCAGCAGATGAACCGTATAGCTTGGTAGCATGATTCATCATTATTGGAAAGGGCAAAGTGCGTGTGTGTAGGAATTGTCGCTTGAACAGGAAAGCTTTTCCGTAAAGGCGCCCTAACAGTTTTTCCCCGTTTTCTCGACATGGTCCGGAACTGCGTTTTACAGGGGGGCGCAAGTGATTTTGAGCTTGCCGCCGGGGAGGAAAAAGAGCATGAATGGGGCGCATGAAAGCTCTTGTAAAAACGCAGGCAGGTCCCGGTTTGGAATTGATGGATGTTCCCATGCCGGAAGGCGGCCCGAACGATGTTCTGATTAAGATTCACAAAACGGCTATTTGCGGCACGGACCTTCATATCTGGAACTGGGACAAGTGGGCCCAGCAGACCATTCCCGTGGGCATGCATGTGGGGCACGAATTCTGCGGCGTTATTGAGTCCGTAGGTTCATCCGTGACCGAGTACAAGCCCGGGGAGATCGTTTCCGGAGAAGGGCACATCGTCTGCGGCCACTGCCGCAGCTGCCGCTCCGGCCAGAAGCACTTGTGCCCGAATACGCAGGGCGTGGGAGTGAACAGGCCCGGATGCTTTGCGGAATACCTTTCCATTCCCCAGGACAACGTGGTGCGCATCCACAAGAACATTCCGATGGAAATCGCCTCCATTTTCGACCCGCTGGGCAATGCCGTCCATACGGCCCTTTCCTGGGACCTGGTGGGCGAAGATGTCCTGATTACGGGCGCCGGCGTCATCGGCTGCATGGCCGCCGCCGTGTGCAAAAAGGCCGGGGCCAAAACCGTGGTGATTACGGACATCAACGATTTCCGCCTGGGTCTGGCCAGAACTCTGGGAGCGGACCGCACAGTGAATGTGACCCGTGAAAAACTTTCCGACGTGATGAAGGAACTGGAGATGACGGAAGGGTTTGACGTGTGCCTGGAAATGAGCGGCGCTCCCTCCTGCCTGAAAGACATCATCGACAATTCCCGCAATGGTGCGAGTATTTCCCTGTTGGGGATTCAGCCGGACGGCTCCAGCATCGAATGGAACAAGTTCATCTGGAAGGGGCTGAAGATGAAAGGCATTTATGGACGTGAAATTTTTGAAACATGGCACAAGATGGATTCCATGATCCGCAGCGGCCTGGACATCGCACCGATCATCACGCACCGCCTGCCCTATACGGAGTTCCGGGAAGGCTTTGAGGCCATGAATTCCGGCAAGTCCGGTAAAGTGGTGCTGGACTGGGTCAACTGAGCCTGGCTGCCGCCAGTCGCATTTGCCCCGGCTTTCATTGAAAGGGAAGCCGGGGCTTTTTT
Source organism: Akkermansia sp. RCC_12PD (assembly GCF_036417355.1). Classification (NCBI taxonomy): domain Bacteria; kingdom Pseudomonadati; phylum Verrucomicrobiota; class Verrucomicrobiia; order Verrucomicrobiales; family Akkermansiaceae; genus Akkermansia; species Akkermansia sp. RCC_12PD. The sequence continues at coordinate 2,056,671 of NZ_CP143889.1, forward strand.
ACAGAGGTGGGTCACGCGGTTTTCCGGGGTATGGCCGGAACCTGGGCGGCCTGGGCCAGTCTCCGGCGTTCCTCCTTCATGCGACGTGCGTAGCTGTCGTCGTCTTCCTCAAAGGCATCCGGATGTGTCAGTCTAAGACGCCGGATGACTTTTTCATGGTCCTGCGGAGAAACGATGTCCGTGAACAGGCTGCCGTGAAGGTGATCCACTTCATGCTGCAGACAGCGTGCCAGAAGGCCGTTGCATTTGATGGTAACGGTCCTTCCGTCCATCAGAATGAGCGTGGCTTTTACGCAGGAACGCCGCGTGACGTCCGCATATACCTTGGAGATGCTCAGGCACCCTTCCCGGTACGGGACTTTTTTGCCGAAGGGGTGGAGGACCGGGTTGATGAAGTTCAGCGGCATAAGTTGTGCCAGCGTGGCAGGGCTGCCGTCCACTTCCAGCCACGTGGTGGAGGTGTCCGTGAGGGGGATGTTGATGGTGACCATCTGGATGGGACGGCCCACCTGCGGCGCCGCCAGTCCGATGCCTCCCTGCGCCAGTGTTTCCTGCATGTCTTGCAGAAAGCTGAGGATGTCGGAATTGATATGGACAATGGGACTGCATTTCTCCCGGAGGGCGGGATGCCCGTATTGCAGAATGTCAAGAATCACGGCAGGTATGGTGTTGAATAGGTAATAAGGTGCGACTGTCCGTAAGAGGGAAACGTTCATTTTTTCTATAGTAAATACGGTGTGGAACTGCAGTAGACTTTCTTTGACGGCAAGATATGCCACGGCAAGTTTTTTGCGGATGGAATGAAAAGACCTTGAACTTTGTGCTGTCTTTTTTACGGTAACCATGCAGCCCGATGCTGCTGAGGCTTGCCCTCGTCAACGTCCCTCCCTCATGAAGCACAGATACCATCTCTTTTTATTCTTGAAATTTTCCTTGTTGGGAGGCGTATGCTTCCTGGCGCCATGTTCCTGCGGGGACAGGGAGGACGGGAATGCTCAGGCTCAGGAGAACGGCTCCGGGGAGCTTTCCCCGGTGGAATCTTATGAGGAATTGCTTTCTCTGCGGCTGAGGGATGTGGAGCAGATGGCTGATTTGATTGTCTCCGTCCAGGACCGCGACAGAGGGGAAGGCGTGATGGAAGAGCTGGGACGGCTGGCGGAACGGCAGAAGCAGTATGAGGAGAATTGCCGACAGCTTCTTACCCTGAATCCGGATATTCAGAAGTTGTCCAGGGAGAAGCATCCCGTTTTTCACGCCATTCTACGGGAACGCGTGGCGAAGGCGCACTCCCAAGTGATGGAGCAGCTCCTGAGGATTCATGATGTCAAGTATTACGGCTCTGCCGTGATCAAGGGTGATTTGGAAAAGTATGGACTGAAGCTGACCAACAAGAGAATGGCCCAGTACCTGAACAGCAGGATGCTTCCTTCCCTGGAAGCCTATCTGGTTCAGTATTCCTCCATGGTGGATATGCTGGAAGGGATAGACTGCAAGGTTGCCGCTGATGCGTATGCCGTGTCCCTGGCTCTTCAGTGCCGCATGGTGCAGGAGCAGGCCGTCAATGTTTTGCGTATGGAGCATACTTATCAGGCATGGCTTCCCGGATTTGAGAATTATTACCATAAAGGGCTGGCAAAGCTGAGGGTAAAGGCTGACCAGGAGTGCAAGCGCTGCTTCCGCGCCCTATTAAAACTGGCGACTGCCAGAATGTACGATTCCCCCCTGCTGTACAAGACGGTTGCGGGTATATGGGTGGACCATCCCCTGATGATTGATTCTCCTGAAGTCTGGAATGATCCGATGATGACCATGGAGGAATTCTGCCTGTCTCTGGAACGTATCCGCCTTCTGCTGCAGGATGTGAAGGACCCGGAGACGGCGGACAAAAGGGCCATTGAGGTAGTGGAAGTTGTTTCCCGCCTGAAAAGACTGCGCAGCCATATAAGCCGGTTCCAGGAGTCCGGAAAAATGGAGATGGTGAAGGCAAATGACCTGGAACGCGTGAGCCACCGGGCGGAAGAGGCGGAAATGACCGTTTCCGGAGCCATGGCTCGTCTTATTTTGGAAACGGACGTCGTTACCCGTTCTCCGCTTCTTTCCCATGCGCTGGGCTTTTACAGGTATGTGATGTACGCACGTTAGGGCGGTGGACGGGGAACTTGTTGACTTCTCCCGGTGAAGAGTGACAATCAGATCATGATGGATTCTGATTTTTCCGGCAAGGTTGTCGTGGTGACGGGAGGCGCTTCCGGCATTGGCCGGGCCATTGCAGAGGCTTTTGCCGCGGCGGGAGCTCTGCTGGCTGTGATGGACGTCGACCATGAGCAGACGGCCGGACTTTTGGATGTTCTGGCGGGAGAGGGCCATATCTGCGTGACGGGTGATGCTGGTGTGGAGGAGGACCTTCGCTTTTTTGCGGAAAAGGTGCTTGAGCATTTCGGCCGCGTGGATGTGCTGGTAAACAATGCGTGCATCAGCCGCCGGGGCATTCTTTCCGGCTGTTCCTACGAGGAGTTCAACAAGGTTCTGTGCGTGGGCGTTTCCGCCCCCTATCTGCTGTCCAGCCTGTTTCTGGAGCATTTTGCCCGCGGGGCTTCCATCGTCAATATAGCTTCCAGCCGCGCGTTCATGTCTCAGAAGAATACGGAGAGCTACAGCGCCGCGAAAGGCGGCATCATCGCGCTGACGCATGCCCTCGCCATGAGCCTGGCGCCGCGCGGCGTGCGCGTGAACAGCATCAGTCCCGGCTGGATTGATACGGGAAAATTCGGCTCCTTGACGCGGGAGGATGCCCTGCAGCATCCCGCAGGGCGCGCGGGCGTCCCTGCGGATGTGGTGAAAGGGGTGTTTTTCCTGTGCCTTTCCGGATTCGTCAATGCAGAAAACCTGGTTATTGACGGCGGCATGACCCGCATGATGGTATACCACGGGGAAGAGGGGTGGACATATAATCCGGAAGCGCGGGGAACGGAGCCTTCCTGACGGACGGTTCCCGTCTGCTTTTTCTGCCGCTTCACGCACGCGGTTTTGGGAGGGCTTCCACCACGATCACCTCGAACGGTTCCAGCTCCATCCGGACGATTTCTCCGGCGCGGAGCTCGGAGAACGGGAGCCGCTTTCCATTGGGAGAAATGGCGGAATAACTGCGCGGAGCTTCCGGCGGCAGTTCAAAGACGGAGCCGGGATCAAAACTCCAGGTGCGCCGTTCCGAGGAAGGGTTACGGATGGTGAGAAGCCCCTTGGCCGGAGACCATGCGGACCAGCCGTACACCTGCAATTCCATGGGACTGCCGCCCACCCAGTGTACGTCCACCAGCGTTTCATTATTCTCCCTGGCCCAGATGGCCGCCCTGGCCAGGGTATCCCATTGGGACGGCTCAAGCAGCTGCGGTGTCATGTAAATCTCCTGCATTTGCGTGCCGGACCCGAAGGCTGACCAGATTTCATCCTCCAGGTCCGTTCCTTCCACCGTATCCAGGCCGCGGGCCTTCCGCGTGTAAATGATGCCATGGTTCATCAGGGAATTGATGGGAAATAGCGGGGAAACGGCCACGTTGTTGTTGAAAATGCGGGAATCCCGGAACGTCATCCACTTCTGCCTCATGGTTCCTTCGCCAATAAACTCATGGTCCCAGCCCCCGCGCCACACGGAATCCGCGATGCCGAACCAGAAGGGGGAAGCCCACGTGCCCGTGGTCAGATTGATGAACAGGTCCGGCCGTTCGTCGCGCAGTTCCCCCAGCAGATGGATAACGGCCTCGAAATCGCTGGCAAACCGGCTTCCGGGAAGCTGCGTTTCCTCCCCGGAAGTGCCGTCCAGCTTGAAATGGTTGATGCCGTTGTTCCGGATCATGTGCAGGCACATTTCCTTGAAATAATTATAATACTTCGGCCCGCTCAAGGCAAAGCCGCGTTCGTTTGTTTCAAAACAGTCTCCCGCGGCATTCAGCCGGTTCTGTTTGGGCCGGCCATAACCGCCCCAGGGAGAAAACCATACCCCGGGACCGGCACCGTAGGAAGCGGCAAGCTTATGGACGTTGCGGAACTCGTGTTTGAACCCTTCGTTGAACTCCCAGAGCGTTTCCGGATTGTCCCACCCGTCGTCAAAAAGGATGGAATCCAGCACGGCTCCGCGCTTGCGGACCAGCTCTTCGCCGTACAAGCTCACGGCTTCCATGGCAAAAGCTTCGTCATAGCGGTCGAACAGGGTGTCGTACCACGTATTGTAATTCAGAAAGGCTCCGTAGGGCCGAGCACGCTCTTCGTTCAGGTATTGCAGCTGGAAGGTTCGGCGCAGTTGGCCCGGAGCGGCAACGCCCAGCACGGCGGAAACATTTAAATGCGTGCGTGAGGGAATATCCGCCTTGCGGGAAATTTGAGCCACCAGTTTTCCTTCCTCTTCCCCGTTGAAGGAAAGCGGACTTTCCACTCCGGCAAACAGCCTGCCGCCAAATGCTGTGGCCGGAACACCCTTCACGCTACCCCTCGTCTGAATATCCGGCGCGGATAGTTCAAGCACACGCACCATGCGAATGGGGGAGGCCCACTGCATGGGGCAAATGTCCAGCAAAATACGGGCATAGGGAGATCCTTCCCTCAGTTCCGCAGTCCAAGTGACGGCCAGGCCTTCCGTCTCCCAGGCAAAGGGGACTGTTATCTTGACGCCGGAACGGCGGTCCGCCAGCCTGCGGCCCTGGGGATTGCCCGGGATTTCCTCTCCGGCGGGCGTTTCCGCCATCAGGCTGGCCGCGGAAATCTTGCGCGGGCGGGGGCTCGGAACGTCGTCCGTGACTCCGTCTTCCTTGATCCCGTAATCCAGATGGATGCTGAAAATATCGTCCCCGAAGCGGTAGGCGCAACCATTGAGCTTGTCCGTAAACGTCACTCCGGCAAGTCTTCTTCCCGCCGTGTGTACCTTGATTTCAATCCAATCATTGGCGGCTGTCAACACGCCGGGAATATCCATGGAAAGGGAACATGCGCTCATGGGAAAAGGCTATGACCGCACCCGCCGGAAGTAAAGACAGGAATGGAAACGTCAGCCCGTTTCTTTCCAGGAACGCCCCTCTTGTCCATCATTTTCCGGAACACAGGTTATACAATCCCAGGCAGGGGGTAACAACGATGCCGGCTGGAATAAGGAGAATATTGGCAATTACGGTGCCGGGCGCGTCGATCAAACAGCTTTGAAAACCGGCCAGAACCGTCCGTGCCGTGGATGGAGCTTGAATGATTTCCTGTTTCGTTTCGCCGAGAGCGTCTATTCTTTTCATTGAATGGTTTGACGGACGAAGCTTGATGCTGCATGCCTCGTCAGGATTGAATTGGTCTGCGACGGCAGTTTCCCCGGAGTGCAGGATTTGGATGGCGGAGAGGGAAAGAAGATGGTTTTTATCTTCTTTCCAGGGATATTGAAGAAAGACGTTTTTTTCCGTCCCCGGAACGTTCTTCATTTGCGAACCGTCTCCCACCTGGCTCATGGGTGCTCCGATAATGGGAGTATTCTTGCGTTGGTCGCATTGTGCGGTTTTGATGAAAACATAGCCATTGCCGAGGTATGCGTCCGAATGTTCATCCAGTTGCCAGGTTCGGTAGATGGTTCCGGCGTCCAGCGTCCTGGATGCCGTATTGACGGATATGCATGAACCCTGCAGCAGGAACGCCGCCGATATGAATAGAAAGCGATTCATGTGAATTTTATTGAGGGCGGCAGCATGTTGACTGTTTGTCACCATAAATAAAAGAGCCACTTCGGAATGAAGCGGCTTTTTTGTTCCTCAAAGGAAAGTAAAAATCAGCGGATGGTGACGCGGGGATCGTTGGCGAGAACGTCGGCCAGTTCGTCCCAGCCGTCTTCCGTCTGGAGCTGGAACATCTGAAGGTAAACGGAGGCCACGCCGGGGGAGTATTTTTCAAACAGTTCGTCCACGGCCTTGGAAAGCTTTTCCTTGTCCAGCGTTTCCGGCAGCTCGTTCACGATGCCGTTGCCGTCATGGGGAATGCCCAGCGTATTCAGGAAGGTGATGAGCATGTCCTGATGCTTGCGGAGCAGCCAGACCTGCAGCAGGTGGTCGCCGATCTCATTGCTGGGCTTCCATCCCAGCATTTTCTTGATGAAGGAAAACTGTTCCTGCAGGGGCTTGCGCTGGATGAACTCCGGACGGAGTTTTTTCAGGGCTCCAAGTTCACGTACGGCGGCGCGGTAAATGGCGCGTTCCTGATTGCGCATCCAGTCCAGAATGTCGCTGATAGTCTGTTCGTCTGCTTGCTGAAAAATGTAATATGCCTTCATGATAAGTAGGGAAAAGAAAAGCTCCTTGAGGACATGAACTCCACCATGTTTCCCCCTCTTATGCAAGCTCTTCTACTGTCACCTGCCGCACTTGTCTTTTATTCCGTATTCAAGGCGTAAAAAAACGGTCTTACTGCAAAAAAGACTTGCTAAAAGGGGTGGCATGTGATTACTTGCTTGCGCGCTTCTCGCGACGCCACTGTAGCTCAGGGGTAGAGCAACGCATTCGTAATGCGTGGGTCGTCGGTTCAATTCCGACCAGTGGCTCCATCTTCCGTGATGGAACCAGCCGCGTGAACAGCCGGATACATGCCTCGTTAGCTCAGTTGGTAGAGCAGCTGACTCTTAATCAGTTTGTCCACGGTTCGAGCCCGTGACGGGGTACCATCCGGTTGTTCTCATGGGGGAACGCACATCATCAAACGCCTCGTTAGCTCAGTTGGTAGAGCAGCTGACTCTTAATCAGTTTGTCCACGGTTCGAGCCCGTGACGGGGTACCATCTTTCTTAAAGTCCGGTCTGCCTGCGCAGTGCCGGGCTTTTTATTTATTAAAGTTTCAGGCAAGACTCCCAGTTTCCGGAAAATTGCTTAATTCAGATATTTCACGAACGGAGTTTCAGGTATGCACTTGTACTTGCATGAACGGTTGAACTGGAAGCTCACGTTTCATTCCTTCTGGAATGGCGATGAAATCTGTTCTAAAAAAATCCAAACATACTTCTTATATCAACTTGATATTTATTTGGTATGATTCGCTTAAAATCTTAACTTATGGAATATATTTTTTGAAATTTCATGTAATTTTTAAGTAATAATCGCCGCAATATTTTTCGTAATTTTTATTGTTCTTACCAAAATCAATCATCCAATAATTGACTGTTTTCAGCAGTGAGCTACGGAGAAAAAAGAGCCCATCTTGATAGGAAACTGGATAAAATTGAAAAAGGTATATTACATTATCATCGATAATAAAGTTTTAGGAAAAATGTTCTAGATTTATATCGAATGACCTGGGAGAAGAAAAAACAGGAACGACGATTTTGTTATCAATAATAATATCTTTGACAATACGTTTGGGGTGGTTCGGCTTTAAAGAATATATATGGGGCCGTTGTAGTAAATTAGGTCAAACTCATCTTTTACGGTTTTACAAAAGAGAGAAAATTTTCAACGTATTATAGAAAAATGTAATTTTTTTCAAAAAACCTCTCCTGTTATTAGAACAAGAGAGGTTAAAAGATAATTATTCTATTATTAATTTAGTTTTTATTAAAAATTGATATAATTTTATAAAGAAATAAGAAACTTATTAAAAAAATAATTGATCCATAAAAAATAAAATTATCATACATAAGAACGTTATAAGCCGTTTCTCCATCAATAATTATTTCTGGATAAAAATTGCTTATAATCGTTTTCATTATATGGATAGGAACATGAAGCTCCATGACATCCGCGCCTATAAGTTTACATGCTAATGTAAAAATAAGCACTGTCATGATACTACAACTAATAAGACAAAATATAATTTTTGACTTACTCTTCTTTAACTTCCAAAATTCCATAATATATATATTCTGTTCCATCTGCTCCTTTTACTGTTTTAGATTCAGTTTCAAGGATAAATTCACGAACTTTTTCAAATACATCTTTATCTAGGAAAGTAATACATCCCAAAGATCTTGTTCCATAATGCATTCGAAAAGAAGATCTAAAAACTCCATTGATTTCTTTTTGATCATCTAATACACCATCTATTGCAATAAAAGCAAGCCATTGAGTTTTGTCATTGTCATTCCACATTTTGTATGTCCAATCTTCAAATTGGCTTCGAATTCCTCCAGATTGTCTTTTTATTACATAGTATTTTCCCGGTGGTATGGGGCCATTATCTTTATTACCTGCATTGTCTGGATTATTTTTTCCATCGCCATTTCCAGAAAATACTCTACTCGTGGTAAAGCGAAGGATATTGCCGTCTTTATCTATTTTTCGTATCAATATTGTATGAATTTTTATACTGTATTCTATCTTGCATATCAAACCTAGAATATCAAAATGATTCAAAATTTTATTTTGTGCAAAGGCATATAAATTTATACCACCACTCTCAGTGATAGGATCGCGGTTGATCCAGCGCCCATCGAATGGATTGAGATGGCGGTAGTTGTAGTAGACAAGTCCCAGTTCATCGTCTGCATACTCACAGGAAAACCTGAACCTGTTATCCTGAGCCATGTCTCCCTGTGCCGTGAGGAGGGCACCAAAGGGGGCACACTCATAGCGAGCCCTTCGTGCCTGCTGTTCATCGAAAATGGAGGTGACATTCTTCAATGCGTCATGGGTGAAGAAGAGATGCTCTCCATCTACCATTCCGTTTTCCTTCCAGCATGTCACCATCAGAATGCGCGTGGCTGCCGGCTCCGTCGGATCCCACAGGTAACTCTTTTCCAGTACGGGCTGGGGATGCGTCAAATTCAGTTCGGCCACCTGCAGGTAACCCCGGTATAAATAATAAGCATGGCTGACAGCTGCTCCATTGACAAGTACCTTCTTCTCAAAGCGGCGCCCTTGATAGTCATAGCCGCAGGCCACGACAGTGCGGCCATCTTCGCTGGTAAAGGAAACAGGCCTGTCATTGGCATCGTAGCAAACATTCCAGATTCCTGTTGAGGTTCTAATTCTTGTCTGGTTGCCGTCCGCATCATAGAGAGGGTCAAAGGAAACATCCGCCTGAATTATGTTTGTATACTGGTTGAGCTCGTTGGCTCCGTAGGATACCTCCTCTTCCAGTTCACGGGCAGTCTTGCGGTTGCCGATGTTGTCGTACTGGTAGGCAAAGTTGTTTCTTTGCTGTATCTGATCCCCTGTCAATTCACTTCTGCCGTTGTAGGTGAAGTTTCTGGTGGTCGCCGGAGTGGCAGCCTCCCATGAATCCTTCCGTTGAACGGGACGCATCAAGTGGTCGTACTGGTAGACATGTCCGGCCAACATGTCGCCAGTCCCGGCATCCTCATAGCCGATGGAGGCCAGGAGGTTGAGCTTGGGATGGTAGGTGTTGCTGCGGACCATGCCGTTGGGATAGGACAATTGGTTGAGGAAGCCGCTGGTTTCATCATATTCCCAAGTAAAGGGAGATGCCAATCCTTCCAGATTCATCCCGATCATGGCACCTTGATGGCCATAGTCAAGATGGGAGTGCTGCACGGTGCGGGTTCCGATCATCAGGCGATATCCGCAGGGACGCCCGAAGGAATCGTATTCTTCCTGGATGCAGCTTTCTATGGTTCCAAAGGTAGTATCCTGGATCATCCTGCCATAGGCATCGTAAGAGAATTCTCTGGTGCCCGAAGCATCAGAAACAGATATCGCCTGACCAAGGTGATTGTAGGAATAGATCCAAGGCTGGGTATCATCACTGTGGGAGACAGAGACAAGCTCCCCGGTGGCCGGAGCGTACTGATAAGTTGTTACAATGCCCCTGGCCTTGGTGAGAGTCTCCAGACGGTTGAGTTTGTCATAGGTCTTGACGGTAGAGGAACCGTCGGCATAGATCTTCTTGAATTCCAGTCCCGTAGCCGTGTCGTAGAGCCAGGTAGTGGTATCTCCGTCGGTGCGGCTGGAAGGATCGGTAATGATGTCTCCTTCATCCGCCCTAAAAGTGGTCAGGGCAATCATATGGTCATTGTCGTCATAGACAAAGCAAGCCGGCTGAATGGCGGTACCGTATTCGGCCGTCTTTCTGCCCCGGATATCGTAGGAATAACAGGTGGTATCTCCCAGGGCGTTGGTGATGCAGGCAGGGGCGTCACAGCAGGGGGAGTAGGCAGTGGAAGTGATATTGCCTTGTGCGTCGGTTGTCCTGATAGGGCGTCCGGCTAGGTCGGACTCTGTTGTAGTAACATTGCCGCGGCCGTCCGTCTGCTTCAGAATCATCCCTGTGGAGGTATAAGAGCGTTCTTGTGAGGAATGAATGCCTGCATGATCGTTTTGATTGATCGTGAAACCGTCGACGACGAGGGATATTGCTGTGATATCAGAGGTTGGGATGCGGCTGAATTGAGTTCGCCGGGCAGGAGCGGTGTATTCTGACCATTGGATACTCTGTTGCCCGTAAATGTCGGTAGAAAGGACCTTGCTTTCCAGTACAGGGTCCAGCTGAGAAACCATGGTTTCCGCAGTCTGTGTCACGGGCAGTCCTTCGGTATTGTAGGTTGTAGAGGTTTGTATCTTGTAAATGCCGTCTTCCCGAGTTTGGTAGCATGTGGAGCTTTCCGCGATCCTGTTTTTATTAGTATCCTCTGGATGAAGCTCGTCTAGAAGAATAGTTTGCCTTACGACCTTGCCGAGTTCATCGTAGACAGTCACTGTTGGTACCATATCCTCTGTTTGAATGCGTACAAGCTGACCCTTGCTATTGTAAGCATTTCTAGTGACAATGAAACCTCCCAGAGTATTGGACTGCTCCTCCCGAATAGTTTCTCCAAAACCATTTTCCAAGGTACGTGAGAGAATTACTCCTTTGGACAGAGTGGTGGTGAGAATACCCTCTTCTGTCAATTCGAGCTGTATTTCAATTTCTTGCTGTCCGTTTCCTCCCTGCCAAAGAGTAGAGCCGTCATAATAAGTTTTCGTCACAAAAATAGCCCCCGAAGAAGTGGTGACGGTTGTTGTAAGCTGATCGTTGCTGTATTCAGTTCTGGTGGTGCGACCAAGAATATCCGTTGTGGAAATAATTCTTCCCAAGTCGTCGTATTCCATATTTTCGACTGTCGACATAGCTCCTATGTCTTTTCGTACGGAAAGAATTCTTCCCGCAACATCCTTTGTGTAGGACGTGATTGTTTCAGGCGTGGTTTCCGTGGCTGAACGGATGGTTTCCACCAACTGCTTGGCCGTGTTGTAACTGTAGCTGGTTACCACACCGTCTTCGTTGGTTTCCGTCAAGGGACCGCAGCACATCCATTCCGTCGTGCTGAAGCGGCCGTTGCCCTTCGTCGTCTTGATTCGCTTGAGCTCGGCATCGTATTCATAGTCCTCCGTGGAAATCAATGACCAGTCTTCTCCCGTGTGGACATACTGCTCTTCTCGGGTGGTTGTACTATTGGCGGCGATATACTCCACCTTTCTGGTACTTTGACCGGGAACAATGCTCCCATTAGCCTGCACAGTTGAAGTCTCTTTGTGGAGAGCACCATGATCCGTGGTGGCTTCATAGGTATAAATGGTCTGAACACCGTTGATGCCCTGGCTCATCTTCTGTCTTCCCCGGGCATAGGGATACTGTGCTGCTTCCCCATAAGTTTCTGAAATGCTTGTGTGAACCTGGTCGGAACCCAGAGCTGTTTCTGTCACCGTCGTGCGGTTGACTTCGGGGCTCTCTTCATAGGTATAGCTCCTTTGGCTTAGAACGGTTTCCGTTCCGTCCTGGGCAATGATGACTTCCCTTTCCGTAGCAGGCCTGAAATCATTGAAACGCAGGTCGGCGTAGGTGGTGCGCGTTCCCTTTTCTCCTCCGCCTGCCCAGGGCATGGCCTGCAGAACCACACGGCCCTGATCGTCGTACTCGTAGCGCGTGCAGCCCCCGTTGGGCTGGATTTCCAAAGACACCCGGTACTGGTCGTTGTAGGTGTAGAGCGTCGTTTGGGCCAAGGATGTATTATAGCCCTCCGTGCTGCTGATGGTCAGCCAGCCTCCGTCGGTATACTTCTTCACCGTGCGCCTGCTGCGGGAAGGCTGGGAATCATTGATGCCCCTGACCGTTTCAATCCGCTCCCACTTGGCGCCGGGCAGGGCGTTGCGTTCAATCGTGCGCACGATGCGTTCATCTCCTTCTCCCTTGATGATGCTTATTTTGTTTCCTTCCTCGCGGCGTTCGATAACCCGCGGTTCCTGCCCGGCCCGTTGATTGGTGATGTAAGTCACTTTTACGCCATCCTCCATGGAAGTTCTATAAACGGCCGTCTTGTAGGGCTCTCCGTTAACCACAAATTCCCCATCATGGGAGGCAGAAACATTCCCGGGGGCGTACCACTCCAGAGTGAGGCTGTTGTTTCCGGGAATGCTTCGCATCAGCCCCTGGGCCCGGGAATAGACGCTGTTGAGAGATCCATCCGGGTTGTAGGTGACCTGAACCTTGCGGGCATACTCCTCGGCAGAGATGACATGACCCGAGGAGCTTGTGACCGAGACGACCTCTCCGGTGGAGGAAGAGAAGCGCAGGATCATGCCGGAAGGAAGCACCATGTCCATGTAGGCGGGAGTGCCCTGGATATTGGGAGTGAGGTTTTCATTGAGCAGACGTACACGATAGTCCAGTTTTCTGGAGCTGCCAACGGGGGAAGCCTCGGCACTTCCTTCCGGGGCCTTGAAATAGATATGGCTTCCGGAAGGGCGTTTGACGGTGACTCGTCTTTCCTCTTGAGAGAAGGAAGCGCTCCATGCCATGGGGTGGTTGTAGCGCATGGAAGGCCCGATGTTGGAGTTGAGGCTGGAGGGGGTGGAAGAGCGTGCCATGCGCATGAACCTGGCCGGAGAAGGTGGCGGAGGGCCTCCTGCAGAGGGAGGATTGATACATGCATCGCCTTGACAAGGCAATACCCCATTAGGATCGCCCGGAGTGGGCTGCTGCTGAACGCAGTTCTCATCGCCTTCCTCGTCACAGTCACAGGGACAAGGGCATGGTTCTTCCTCGGTGGGCGGTTCGCTGGAGGAAGAAGACAGGGAACTGGAGCTGGAGCTGGAGCTGGAACTGGAGCTGGAACTGGAGCTGGAACTGGAGCTGGAACTGGAGCTGGAACTGGAGCTGGAGCTGGAGCTGGAGCTGGAACTGGAACTGGAGCTGGAGCTGGAGCTGGAGCTGGAGCTGGAACTGGAACTGGAACTGGAACTGGAACTGGAACTGGAACTGGAGCTGGAACTGGAACTGGAACTGGAACTGGAACTGGAACTGGAACTGGAACTGGAACTGCTTGACTTGGGATCAAACCCAAAATCATCCCCTCCCCCTTCCGAAGAGCTGCTGGAGGTATTCTCTTCTTCCTCGTCCCGATAAAGATTGACCAGGGTGATGACTTCCTCCCCTTCCCTGTCCGGAGGAGTTACATTGGGGTCGAGGTAGGAATTGATATCGGGCGCCTCCGCCTTGTCGGAAAGAATGGCAATGCAGAACTCCTGTCCGGAGCCCAGGGCGGCATGGTGCTCATGGACGATTCGGCACCAGTAATACCCCTGTTCGAGGACGACGCTCTCCGGCTTCACGGAAAGGTCCTTTGCTTCGCTGGTCAGTTCCACATTCTTGAAGGGAATGGCCAGGGAGATGGAGGAATCGGCGTCCAGGGAAAGGAAATAGGTACCGCGTTTCATGATCTTGAGGTACCCGGTCCACTCATGGCGAGTGTCGCCGGAAGCGGAACGTGGGGAGATGAGAACGGGGGCGGTGACGCCGTTGACGTAGAAATCGGCCTGTGGGAGGCCGTTGGCGAACATGGGAACGAAGGGATAGCGGGGATCCGGAGTGTTGTCGGTATTGTTCATTGTCTTTTAAATCAAAGTTGTTCAAATGATTTATAGACACGGTAGAACTACCGGTCGCCCAAATGAAAGACGCCTAACACGTGATTGTGAAAGAAAGAGCTTTATTTTTTAATCCTGAATGTGGGAGCTGGGTGAAACTCTGACAGGAAGCGGCAATGAATAAGATGCCTGCGGGATGTCGCCAAGTGAAGCAGCCTTCCTCTTTTGATTGCCTGGAGAGCCGGAGTAATGTACGAATACGGGAGTGAAGGAAGGCTGCGTTCAGGATTGCTTTATGGCCGGGTGTCCGGTTCCGGGACGCGGGGCGGGATGGAAGGCCGGGACGTGGCTTGTGTTCAAGCGGGTGCTGATGAGGCGTTTTCTGGGACAGGGGGGCCAGGATGATTTTTCCTTTCCGGAAGGGGTTCCGTTTTCCCTGTGGGAAGGTGATGAGGACTGTGCCGTTACTCCGTCCGTTCTGGGGGATTTGCTGGAGCGCAGCATGCCGGATGCCCGTGGAACCGGGACGGTCTATACGCCCAGGTTCCTGGTGCGTTGGATGGTGCGGGAGGCGGTTTCCCGCTGGGTGGATTCCGCTTTGTCCGCCAGTCATGAAAAAGGCAGGGAGGCGGAAAGAGCCCTGTTGAAGAGGATCCGGGTGCTGGATTTGTCCGCGGGTTCCGGGGCGTTCACCATGGGGATTCTTCATGAACTTGTCCGCCGCAGAAAGATTTTGGAACCGGAGTGTTCGGAAGCCGCCCTGGTGCGCGAGGCCGTAGAAGATCATGTTTACGGGGTGGATGTCTGCGCAGAGGCGTTGGAGGTGGCGCGCTTCCGTTTCCGCTGCGCCTTGCTTGCCGCGGGTGATGACGCCCATTTCCGCGATCATTTAATCTGCGGTGACAGCCTGGACCTGTTCGGCGTTGGAGTGCGGCGGGATGTGTTGGCCCGCGTCATGAAGGAAGGAGGGTTCGACCTGGTTATAGGCAATCCTCCTTTTATTGGGGAAAAGGGGAACAAGGGGCTTTTTGACAGGCTGAAGGCTTCCCGCATGTCCGCTTATTGTTCCTCCCGCATGGATTACTGGTACGTGTTCGCCTGCCTGGGCATGGATGTTCTGAAACCCGGTGGGGTGATGCACCTGGTGGTGCCCAACAAATGGATGGGCAATGCCGGAGCGGCGCCTCTGCGCCGGAAATTGCTGGAGGAATGCGGGGCGCTGCGCTTGTCCGACTTCGGAGCCTGCCGGGTATTTGAGTCCGCACGGGTTCATACCATGACGCTTCTGGCGGAAAGGAAAAACCACAGGGATGAAGCTCTTGTCCCTGAATACCGCCGTTTTTCCGCAGAACCGGAACATGTGGAAGAGTTTCTGATAAACGCCCCTTACCGGCGCTTCCCGTTGCCGAAAGATCGGTCCGGGTGTGTGGAACAGGGGCTGTTTTTCTGTTCCGCCGCAGAAAAGGCGGTTTTGGAGAAGATGGAGGCCCGCAGGAATTTTGAGCTGGACCCAGTGCACGAAATGGCGCAGGGGATTGTGCCGAACCCGGACGTGGTTTCCTCTCGTGCCTTGGGAAGTCTCCCCCCGGAAACAGTGCGGAGTTCCGGCATCCGGCGCGGGGAAGGGGTGTTCGTGGTGCCGCGGGAGTTTTTCACCAGTTTGACGGAGCGGGAACGGTGCTTTCTCAAGCCCCTTTATGAACCCGTGCTGGCGGAGCGGTATGGCTTGAAAGAGCCGGAAAAGGTTCTTTTGTACCTGACGCCGGAGAATGGTTCGGAGCGGGCACGGACGCTTATCCGGCATCTGGAGAAGTTCCGGCCCTTGATGGAGGCCCGGCGGGAAACCCGCATGGGGCGCATGAAGTATTACCACGTGCACTGGCCCAGAAAGGAAAATTTTTTTCTGCCTGGGCCCAAGATATTGGCTGTCCGCAAGTGCGCGCGGCCCACGTTCACCCATACGGAACGGGAGGCCTATGTGATGATGTCATTCAATGTGATACGCACGGAGCGCCTGAGCATGAAGTATCTTGCGGCCCTGTTCAATTCACGGCTGATGCATTTCTGGTTCCGTCTGCGTGGCAAGATGCAGGGGGATTTTTTCCAGATGGATACGGCACCCATCCTGCGCGCGCCCGTCCATGTGCCTTCCGCTTCCGTAGTTGCGGAAGTGGAGAGGCTTTCCGATGCCCTTGTTGAGCATTATTGCCCGGAGTGGGATGAACGTATGAATGAGCTTATTGAAAGGATTTACGGTATTTCCGCCGAAGAAAGGGAGGTCATTGTTCAGGCAGTTTCTCCGGCTCCGGGCGGGAAGGGAAACAGGCCAGAATGACGATCAGCAGGAACCAGACGTTTCCCACGACGGCCAGAAACAGGGTGGTCGTGTCCATGCTGCCGTCCATACTGTACCGGAAACGGTCGAAAACCATCCATTTGATGAGGCCGGCGATTCCCAGCGCTATGTAGCCGTACCCCCATGCCGTATGGAATCCGGCGTCGCGGAGCCTTCTGATGATGGCGCTCCAGAAGGGGAGGTAGATAGCCAGGAATACGACCTGCATGGTGATGATGAAGTACATGAAGTGTTCCTGGGCTATGGCGTGGAATACTTCCTGGTTGTCCGTGGCAAGAAGTTCCTTCCACGGCAGGGACGCGAGGGTCAATATGGTTCCCGCGAAGGAGAAAAACAAGGCGCCGAGAAACAGGAACAGATTGAATCCCCAGAATTCGCGGCGGGAGGACTTGCCGGAGAAGTCGGCATATTTTTTCGTCAGGCACAGGATGAAGTTTTGCCAGAGGGAGGGGCGGATTGGAGCATTCATCATTTTTCTATTCATAGCACATGTCATGGGGAGGCGGCAATGGCAAACGGAAGATCAGGACTTGATTTTCAAAAGCATCCCCGTATGGTGTGCGTCCTGCAACCCTGATTTGATTCAATCATGATACCTGTTTGCCTGAGGAATTGCCTGTTCGGCGCGTGCTGGTACGGGGCCTTGAGTACGGCGAATGCCGGCATTCCGGCCATGCAGGGGCAGGAATTCCCTTCTCCATCTTTGTGCGGAACCGTTGTCCGTGGACCTGTCCTGTACCGTGATGATTTCTCCTGGATTCGGAAGGTGAAGCTGACCTTGATCGGCCAGTATCAGACAGCGGCCGTCAGCCCCAATGGCTCCAACAGGTTTTGTCCCGGTTCCGGAGGCCATAACAGCGAATGGCGGCGTGCCTATCTGGGGGCGGACATCCTGCTGGGCGACGGTTCCTGGCGCCTGTCGAACCTGACGAACGTGGGGGACCTGGAAGGCCGCCACCGTGAAGTGCGCGGAGAGTGGACGGGAAGCCATACGGAATGGTCCCTGTATGAACTTTATCTGGAAAAGACGCTGCCCGGCGTCAAGCTGCGGGCCGGCAAGCTGACTCCGCACCTGACTTCGGAATATTGTCTTCCTTCCTCCCGGATCAAGACGATAGAGAGGTCCGCCATCTGCAATGAACTGATTCCCATTTCCAACTGGGGGCTGGAAGCCAATTTCCAGAAGAATCCCAAAAGCCTGTATCATTCCTACGGTGTGTATCTGAATGCAAACGGGACGGATTTGACGGATGAAATCCAGTTCCATTCCGACGATAACGTGTTCGCCCTGGTCGCGATGAAGTGGAGTGTGGCTTCCCCCATGTGGGATTCCCAGAGCCTGGGATACCAGTACGCCCATAATTTTACGGAATGGCGCGGCAGAAAGATTGCCTCCGGTTCCGATTACCAGGGCCCCGGCGCGCAGGATGTGCTTTCCCTGAGCTGGGACGCCAAGCGCGGAAATCTGGCCGTGATGGCTAATTTGCTGGCCGGGGTGGGAATTGTGGGACAGCCTGGGGCCAAGAATGTGTACGGACTTGTTTTACAGCCTGTTTACCGGATTTCCCCGCATCTGGAAGGCGTTTTTCAATATCAATGTTCCTTTGGAAACGGCTCTGTGCGCCTGAACAGCCGTTATGTCCCTTCCGTGACGCGCTATCCCGCATGGGTGGACAGCATGAATTCCTTTTATCTGGGCCTGAATTGTTATTTGTGCCCGGAGTCCATTGATACGGTAAAGCTGATGCTGGGGCTGGAATACGTCACCAGCCATACGAATTCTGCCACGGCCAAGGCCTTTAACGGATGGTCCCTTTACGGGGCCGTGCGGTTCAAGTTCTGAAGATCCGGAGAGAAGCTCCCTCTTGAGTTTTTAAAAGCAGCGGGCTGGTAGGCAGGCAGTGCGGGAATGGGAACGTACCCGGGGGGAAGGTCGTCCCATACGGGATGGAGCGGTTTGGGTTCCGTTTCAAAAACCTCTCCGTTGAAGGATTTGATGATGGTTCGGAAGGAACCCTGCGGAGACGGACGGATTACGAAAGGACGCGGCGCCGATTCCGGAAGATTCATGCTCAAATTCACTTCTTCCTCATTCCATGCAGGCCAGACGTCTGCCGGAGCCGATATTTCACGGATTTCCGTATTGGTTGCGGAACGGGGCGTGTGGAAAAAGGGGCTGTCCGGGTCTCCGTCATTCAGCCAGGCTTCCTCGTCCGGCGTTTCCGTCGTGATGATCATGGCTTCCTGGGTGGTTGAATGGTTGAATTCGTACCCCGTCAGTCCGCCGCCATCCGCATCAGCCCTGTCGCTGTTCATATGGATATTGATGGAAACCTTGTTTTCCGGCGCTTCCTGCTCCTCCGGCGTCTGGAAAATGGCCGCCTGCCGCTTCAGCGCCTCCGGGGAGGTGCCGCGCGCGTATTTTGGGAAGAAAACGCTTTTGGTGTCTATTTTCCCCGGCTTGACTTTCACGGGTTCGTCGGACAGCTCAAAGATGTATTTCACAGGTTGTTCTTCTGCGTAGGCACCGTGAAAGGCGCCTTCCAGAAACGCCATAGCCAGACATGTCAGAAGATACAGGCATGGAGAAGTTTTCATGATAGGTGAACGACTCTGTTAGAACAGAAAGAAGGCAAATATTCAATGCTAAAAAGCAAGAAACTCAGCGCGCTTTCCGGGTGCTGGCTCTTTATTTGCCATACTACGAGGCCAAAACGGCGTTTCTGTCGTTTCTCTGCTTGGCAGCTGTGGGCGGCTGCCTTATGGTGAACGCATGATGAAGAAGATTTTCCCCTGTCTGCTGACCTTCCTGACTGTTTTCTGGTTCGGCTGCGAAAATAAGCCGTCCGGAGGAGAAAAAGAGCCGGTCCGTTCTGAGAAGAACGGGGAAAAACAGGCTGAATCTTCCGCAGACACGGGAAAGGCCGGAACCTGGAAAAACCGTCTTCAGGCGGCTTCCGAGGAGGCGGCGCGGGCCAAGGGAGACGACAAAAAACATGTGGAGGCCCTGAACGAGCTTGCCTCCCTGTATGCGGAAGGCCTGCAAAACGGCTGGGTTCATCCGCTGGATGTCCGTTCCTGGTGTGAATCCGTGGCGGAGTCTGGCGCCGGTTATTCCGGGGAGACGGTCATCGGAGCCCTTTTTCTTTACGGTACCGGAGTAACGCGTGATCCGGGCGCAGCCAGGGAATGGTTTGAATATGGCCTGGCCCGGCCCGGCAGCCAGCGGGGAAACGCCCTGTACATGCTGGGCATGATGTATTCCAAAGGGGACGGCGTCAATCAGGACCAGAACAAGGCCCTGGAATTGTGGCACAAGGCGGCGGATGAAAATCATCCGGGCGCCCTGTCCCTGCTGGGCCGCGCATCCATGGAAGGGAAGCTGGGCTTTGACAAGGATGCGGCATCAGGACTGGCCTTTCTGGAAAGGGCCGCCAACGGCGGGGATGTGGCGGCGTCCATGTATCTGGGGCGCATCTACGCCAAGGGGGAGGGAGTGGCGCAGGACATGGAGCGCGCCTTGAAATGGTACCAGCAGGCCGCTTCCGCCGGGGATCCCCATGCCCAGTATATCGTCGGGCTGGCTTATCTGGACGGTTCCGGCGTTCCCGTGGATGAGGGGAAGGCGTTCAACTGGCTCCGTCTGGCGGCGGGGCAGGAACACGTGAACGCCATGCTGATGCTTTCCGTCTGCTACAGCACGGGCAAAGGCACCCGGCAGGATGCGAATATGGCGGAAGTCTGGAAAAAGAAGGCTCTTGAGCTGAATAGCCGGAGGCAGACGCGGCAGAGAAACTCCAGCCTTACCCCGCCAAATGAGTAAGAGTCAGTTTTCCTGAATTTCCTGATGCAGGAATTTCAGGGCTTCCTTCCGTTCCAGAATGGCGAATCCCCGCTCGTCGGGGATGACGAGCAGCCCGTTCCGGTTTTCCAGAATGGCGTGAATCATGGCAAAGACGTGTCCCATGGCGCATTCGTCTTCCAAAATGAAGCGCAGCATTTTGGTGCGGTCTCCTATTTTTTTCAGAGCGCCGCGGTCGCGTTTGAAGGCTTTGCGCGCGTCTTCCGTCTCCATGACCCAGAACACGTCCAGCTGGGATTCCCCTTCTTCATCCAGATAGCTGCCTTCCAGCACATGGTCCGGGGCTTCTTCCGGAGCTCCGGACAGGTTTAGTTGAAAACAGGGGTCCAGGCGGAACATGGCCTGCTGGAGTTCTTCCCCGGAAGGCAGCGGGGCGTCCTGGACGAAAAGCCAGAATTCCTGGTCGTCCCCGAATGAAGCGGCGTGGGTCATGGGCCGGATTTTGGCATTCCTGCGCCATTTTCCCACAGGGATTTGTGACAGTTGGGAGCCGCTGGTTGATTTTTGTATGTTCAACGTCTTCCCGCACGATTAAAAACAGGGGCATGAGCGAGATTCCCGTAATGATGACCATCGCCGGTTCCGACTGTTCCGCCGGGGCCGGCCTCCAGGCGGACCTGAAGGCGGCGCACGCCATGGGCGCTTTCGCGCTGACGGCGGTCACCTGCATCGTCTCGGAAGTGCCCGGACTGGTGCGCGGCATTCAGGAAGTGGAGCCGGAACTGGTGGCCGACCAAGTCAGAATCAATCTGGAACATTTTCCCGTTGCCGCCGTGAAGACGGGGATGCTGTATTCTCCCTCCATTGTCCGCGCCGTGTACGGGGTAGTGAAGGATGCGGATATTCCCCTGGTGGTGGATCCCGTCATGATCGCGACGGCCGGCGACCGCCTGATGCGGGAAGAGGCCGTGGCCGTTTATGAGGAACTGCTCCTGCCGCGTGCCGCTCTGCTGACCCCCAATCTGGACGAAGCCGCCGTGCTGCTCCGTTCCTCCTCCAATCCGGAGCGGGATGAATTGCCGGAAGCCGCCGCCAGGCTGGCCCTACGGTACGGGTGCCCCGTGCTGCTGAAAGGCGGCCATCTGGCCGGGGACTGCCGCGACGTGCTTGCGGGGCCGGACGGCCGCATGCTGGGGGAATGGACGCGTCCGCGCGTGCGGGATGTCAGCACGCACGGAACGGGGTGCTCCCTGTCCGCCGCCATTGCCGCGCGTTTGGCGGCCGGGGACGGACTCGTGACTGCGGTGGAACGCGGGCTGGAATTCATCGCCGCCGCCATCCGCGACCATGTGCGCTGGGAGTGTCCCGTGCGCGTGGATGCGCTGAAGCTGTGGTGACCTTTTTCCCCGTACGGCCTTTGCGGGAATGGCGCCGTGATGCGGGGAAACCCGCTGAAGAGCGGATGGGAAAGCCGCCTTTCTGTGCCCTAATAACGCTTTGTGCTTGCGTATTGGATGCCGGATTGGTAGTCCTATCTGCGCCCATGTATGGCATGGAGCTTTTCAAAAATTAGTAATTATCATAGCAATATCACTATGGGACAGCAAATCCGCAAAGTCACCAAGCGCCGCAGACGTGCCGATTACCTTAAGCGTAAGAAGGAACAGGCCAAGTTGAATTCCAATACGCCTATCCGCCTGGCTACTCCCGTTGCCAAGGAAGCAAAGCCGGCCGCCAAGGAAGTTCCCGCCAAAAAGACCGCGGCCAAGGCTCCTGCCAAGAAGGCTGACGCGAAGAAAACGGAAACCAAGAAAGCGGAACCCAAGGCCGCTGCCGCCAAGAAGGCTCCTGCCAAAAAGCCGGCCGCCAAGAAGGAAGCCGCCGAGCCCACGGCTGAATAATTGTCCGCATAGCCGGGATTGCCCCCGTGCGTCCATCAAACGGTTTTACAAGCCGCCCCGCCTGATGCGCGGCGGCTTTTTGCGCGCCGCGTCATCTTCCGCATCCGGGCATATTCGCGGCACCGGGCGCAATTTTCCGGAAAATGTATTGACGCTTCACCCTTCGCGGACCTACATAGAAGGGAATATCATTCCGTTTTTCCGCCATGCGCCACGATACGACAGACAAACCCAAGGGACACCGCAATTACATCATCATTGCCTGTGATGTCCTTCTTTTCCTGGCCATGCTCAAGTGGCTTCCCGTGGAGCCTCAGATAGCCAAGGGGCTTGCCGTGCTGACGTTCATCGGCATCCTGTGGCTGACGGAGGCTTTGCATGTGACCGTAACTGCCCTGCTGGTGCCTGTTCTGGCCATGTTCATGGGCATTCTGCCGGGTGCCAGGGCGCTGGCCGGATTTGCGGACCCCACCATTTTCCTGTTTTTCGGCGGTTTTGCGATAGCGGGGGCTCTGCATGAACAGAAGATAGATTCATGGCTGGCCGGAAAGATACTGACCGTGGCGCGGGGGAGCCTGGGCATGGCCCTGGTTCTGATTTTCCTGGCGACGGCATTCCTTTCCATGTGGATGTCCAATACGGCCACCGCGGCCATGATGCTGCCGCTGGTAATCGGCCTGCTGGACCGCATTCCGAAGGAGAAAATCAAGACCACGGCTCCGTTCGCCGTACTGGGTGTGGCCTATAGCGCGTCCATCGGCGGCATGGGCACACTGGTGGGCTCTCCTCCCAATGCGATTGCGGCCCATGAGCTTGCCATGGGGTTTGCGGAATGGTTCCGCATTGCGATGCCGATTGTGGCCGTGTTCGGCGTGTTGGTGTTCTCCCTGATGTACCTGTTTTTCAAGCCCAACCTGAAGCTGCACGTGGATATGGCGCCCGCCATGGACGAGGAACGGCCTTCCGGCCTGGACGGAAAGCAGATCCGCGTTTTGATCCTGTTTGCTGTGATTGCGGGGTGCTGGATGGGCAGCGGTTTTCTTTCCTCCCTGCTGGGCGGCATTCCTTCCATGGATACGCTGATTGCCCTGTGCGCCGTGGTGCTGCTGCCCCTGTGCGGCGTCATCAACTGGAGCGGCATTGCCAAAAATACGGACTGGGGTGTGCTGCTTCTGTTTGGCGGGGGCATTACTCTCAGTACGGTTCTCGTTCAAACGGATGCGGCCAAATTCCTGGCAAACCAGGTTTCCGACCTGGCGATGGGGCAGAATCCCCTGATCATTCTGCTGATCATCAGCGTTTTTATTACGTCCCTGACGGAGTTTTGTTCCAATACGGCCAGCGCCGCCCTGGTGGCTCCGCTGATGGTGACGGTGGCTTCCGCCATGGGAATGTCCGCCACTCCACTGGTGCTTCTGGTAGGCATCGGCGCTTCCTGCGCATTCATGCTCCCCGTATCCACGCCGCCCAACGCGCTGGCCTTCGCCACGGGGAGAGTCCCCCAGATGTCCATGATCAAGGTCGGCCTGCTGATCAATGTGGTGCTCGTGTTCGTCAAGGCATTCTGGGCCAGGATATTCTGGATGTAACGCCGCCGGAAGGAGAAAATGGCCGGTTTCATGGGGCCTTCCGTTCTATCCGGGAGTGTTGTCCTACACCCTTTTCATGAGGCCTTTTCCTGCCGTTCCAGAGCGGCCTTCTTGTCCAGTTTGGCCAGTTTGGCGATCAGGTAGAAGAAGGAGGGAATGAAGAAAACGCCGATAAAGACGGCCGTAATCATCCCCCCGATCACGCCGATGCCCACCACCTGCCGCGCCGCCGCTCCCGCGCCCGTGGCCAGGGCCAAAGGAAGACAGCCCATGATGAAGGCGATGCTGGTCATCAGGATGGGCCGCAAACGGATTCTGGCCGCATCCAGGGTAGAGGTGAGCAGGTCTTTCCCCTGTTTGAGTTCCAGCACGGCGAATTCCACGATGAGGATGGCGTTTTTCGCCGCCAGGGCAATCAGCACGATGAGCCCGATTTCCGAGTAAATGTTCAACTGCTGGCCGAAAATCCACAGCGCCGCGAAGGCGCCCAGAATGGCGATAGGTGCGGTCATGAACACGGCGACGGGAAGCGACCAGCTTTCATACAGGGAGGCCAGGATCAGGAAAACGAATATGGCGGAGGCCGCGAAAATCATGCCGATGGTGATGCCGTGCTGTGCCTGTTTTTCCTGATAGCTCATGCCGGAATAGCCGTAGCCCATGCCTGCGGGCATCGTCTGGGCAAACACTTCCTCCAGGGCGTTCATGACCTGTCCGGAGGAATAGCCTTCCGCCGGCGTGATGTTAAGCTGGGAACTGTTGAACATGTTCTGGCGGATCAGGAATTCCGGGGCCCATCCATGCGTGACGTTGATGACGGAGTCCAGAGGCACCGGGTCCCCGTTATTGTTGCGCACGTAGAACATGGAAAGCTTGTCGATGCTGTCCCGGTACGGGGCGTCCGCCTGCATGTACACCTGCCATTCCTGGCCGTAGATGTTGAAGTTGTTCAGGAAGGTACTCCCCATGTACGCCTGGATGGTGGCATAAATCTCATCCACATTCATGTTCTGGAGGGTGGCCTGTTCCGTATTGACGTTCAGATTGTATTGAAGGTTGGAGGGAGACATGAAGTTGCTGATGCCCGCAATTTCCGGCCTTTTCCCGGCCGCCTCGATGAATTTGGATGTATTGGAGGCCAGGAATTCCTCGCCTATGCCCTGGCGGTCTTCCAGCAGGAAGGTGACGTCCCCGGACGTGCCCACTCCCGGAAGGGGGGGAGGAGGAACCACGTAGGCCATGCCGGAGGAAATTGACGCGTTCAGCTTGCTCTTCAGCCTGGCGGCGATGGCGTCCGCCGTCATGTCCGGGCCCTTCCGCTGGGACCAGGGCTTCAGGGAAATGAAGAAGAAGGAGTTGGAAGAGCTTTGGACAGTGCTGATCAGGTTGAAGCCGTTAACGGTGGTGACCACCTCCACACCGGGGTCTTCCCGGATGATCCGTTCCATCTCCGCGGACGTTTTCTCCGTGACATTCAGGGAGGTGTTGTCCGGCAGCTCCACACCTCCGAACAGATAGCCCTGGTCTTCATTGGGAAGGAAACCGGAGGGGATGAGTTTGGCCAGCGGAAAGAGCAGGGCGGTCATGGCGGCCAGCAGCAGGATGGACAGCCACATGCGGCGGATCAGCCAGGAGCAGGCATTGACGTACCAGTCCCGCGCCTTGTTGAATCCCTTGTTGAATATGTTGAAAAAGGGGCCCAGCAGCCAGATGGTGTCTGAATTGCCCGCTTTCAGCAGTCGGGAGGACAGCGCGGGACTGAGGGACAACGCGCAGAAGGCTGAAATGATGATGGACATGCCGATGGTCACGGCGAACTGCTCAAACAGCTTTCCTGATACGCCGGGGAGCAGCAATGTGGGAACGAACACGCAGGAAATCACCAGGGCCGTACTGACAATGGGGCCGGATACCTCCCGCATGGCTGCGATGGTGGCCGGCAAGGGCTTTTCTCCGTTGGAAATGTGGTTTTTCACCGCTTCCACCACCACGATGGCGTCGTCCACCACCAGGCCGATGGCCAGCACCAGCCCCATCAGGCAGATGGTATTGATGGAAAAGCCGAAGAACGGGAAGGCGATGAAGGCCCCGACGATGGAGACCGGAACGGCAAATGCCGGGATGAGTGTTCCGCGCCACCCCTGCAGGAAGATGAATACGACCAGGACCACGAGCCCCAGCGCGATGAGCAGGGTGCTGACAATGTCTTCAATCCCGGCGCGTACGGCCAGGGTGGAATCCAGGGAAACCAGGTAATCCATGTCCGGCGGCAGGTTGCTTTCCGCCAGAAGGGCCTTGATGTTGTCCACGAGCTGAATGGCGTTTCCGCCCGGCGCTTCGTAAATGCCCAGGGAGGCGGCCGGCATGCCGTTGACGGTGGAGCTGAGGCTGTAGGTTTCCGAACCCAGTTCCACGCGGGCGACGTCGCTCACCCGCACGATGGAGCTGCCCTGGCCGCGCACCACGATGTTTTCAAACTCCTCCACGGTCGTCAGGCGTCCGGGAGCCTTGACGGTAAAGGAAAGCTGCTGGTCCGGCGGAGCGGGCTGGGCGCCTATCTTCCCCGCCGGATTTACGGCGTTCTGGGCCTGGACGGCCAGCATGACGTCCCTGGCCGTGATGTTCAGGGCCGCCATTTTTTCCGGATTCAGCCAGATGCGCATGGCGTAGCGGCCGGAGCCGAAGACCTGGACATCCCCCACTCCGGGGACGCGCTTGATGGCATCCACCATGTTGATGTAGGCGTAGTTGGCCAGCCACAGGCCGTCATAGGTTCCGTTGGGGGAATAAAAGCTGATGACCAGGGCGGGCAGCCCGCTGGTTTTCCGCAGGGAGATGCCCAGTTCGCTGACTTCCGGCGGAAGCTGGGAGGTGGCCTGTCCGTAGCGCAGGTAAGAGAGCACCTGGTCCATGTTCGCCTCCGTGCCTGTCTCGAACAGGATCATCATGCTCATCTGCCCGTTGTTGGTGTTGACGGAGGTCATGTAGGACATGCCGTCCACGCCGGACATTTGCTGTTCGATGGGGGAGGCGATGGATTTGACCACCGTCTCGCAGTCGGCCCCGGGATAGGTGGCCGTCACCTGGATGGAGGGGGGGATGATGTCCGGGTATTCGGAAACGGGGAGGCGCAGAATGGAGAAGGCCCCCAGCAGGACGATGATGATGGAAAGGCAGAAGGAAAGAATGGGGCGCTTGATGAAGAAGTCGGCCATGGTGAAAAAGGGCTTATTGGTTGGAGGCAGGGACCGCTTTCAGGCGGGCGTCCGGATTCCGGGTGGCCGCCTCCGCCTGGAGAAGGCCGTCCACGACTACTTTGCTCTGCGGGGTGAGGGAGTCCGGCTTCAGGGGAGTGACCTGCTGCCGTTCCCCGATCTGGGCCCCGGCCTGTACGGGGACGATGGAGGGACGGTTGTTTTCATCCAGTGTGACCACGAAGAAGCGGCCCTGCGTGGAAAGAATGGCCTTGGCGGGCACCGTCAGCGCATTTTTAACGGTGGCGAGCTGCGCCGTGGCGATGATAAACATGCCGGGCCTCAGCAGGTAGTCCCTGTTGGGAAGGTTGGCCTGCACGCGGATCGTTCCCGTCTGGGGGTTGAATGCCCGGTCAATGGCTACGACGGTGGCTTGTTCCGGGTAGGTGCTGCCGTCCTTGAGCGTGATATCCAGCTTGCTGTCCGTGCGGATGCCTTCATCCCCGTTTTTTCCCGCCTGCTGAATCCATTCCTGCTGGGTGACGGCAAAGTTGACGCGGATGGGGTCCACGGAGGAGACGATAGCCAGGGCGCCGCTTTCCGGACTGACCAGGTCGCCTATGTTCGTCTTGGAGATGCCGGCGATTCCGTCAAAGGGGGCGTACAGGATGGTGTAGGAAAGGTTCTTTTTGGCCAGTTCCAGTGCAGCCGTGGCCTCCCTGACCTGGGCTTCCGCAGCGATGGCGGACAGGCGCGTGTCTTCATATTTTTGTTTGGAGATGGCGTTTTCCGCCGCCAGCGGCTTGTAAATCTGCAAGTCGTAATTCAACTGCTGCAACTGGGCCTGCGACTGTTCCAGCGTGGCCTGGGCCTTGGTTACCTGGTCCTTGAAAACGGTATCGTCAATCCGGAAGAGGACTTCCCCCTTTTTCACGACGGCGCCGTTGGAATAGTTCTGCGTTTGCAGGTAGCCCGTTACCTGCGGCACGATGGAGGCGTTGTCCACCCCGTCCAGATGGCCCACCCAGCTTCCCTTGACGGGAATGTCCATCGCGACCGGATGTTCATACGTAAGCGTGGGCATTTCAGGAGCCTGCCGTTCCGCTTTTTTACAGCCGGGAAGGAGCAGGCAGGTCAGGGAGAGAAAGGCGGCAAAAACGGAAATAGAGCCCGTCAGGCGTGTCAAGTCCATGCATGGATGACACGCCCGGGCTCCAGTTTGTTGAAAGAAGCGCGCCCGGAAGAGGACCGCATCCGTGTCATGCCGGAGGACACGGATGCGGAACAGCGGGCTGGATGCCGTTCAAGAACGGGGTTTTTCCGGCGTCAGGGCTCGGAATAGTTCCCCGGCCCACAGGACGATGGAGGTGCCCCCCAGAATGAGGCCCCAGTCCGTCCAGCTCAGCGGGACGACGTTGAACATTTTCCCGCCGAAGGTGACGATGACGTATTGCCCCGCCAGGATGAGGAACGCTACCAGGCCGAATCCGCCCATGCTGGCCCCCATGCGTGAAAAGGCGCTTCTGTTTGTATTGAATGCCTTGGCGTTAAACATGTTCCAGAATTGGAGAAGCACGAAGATGGTGAAGAACAGGGAAAGTTCGTAAGGTGTCAGTTCATGTTCTGGGGATGAAAAGTCCAGGTAGCTTCCCAAATAGCCGGAGACGCTGAACTGTGCCAGGCTGGTGATGTCCGTATGCTTGAAGTACTGGAGAAGCCCGAACAGAAAGGCCACGAACAGAAAGCCCACGCCCAGGATGTCCCTGCCCATGGGGCGGGTGATGATGTGGTCCGTGGCCTTGCGCGGCGGGTCCTGCATCACGCGTTCGTCCGGCGGCAGGGAGGCCAGAGCCAGGGCGGCGAAAGTATCCATGATCAGGTTCACCCACAGCATTTGCGTAACGGTGAGGGGGGATTCCGTTCCCAGAAAGGCGCCGATAAGTACGATGAGGCAGGCCGCCACGTTGATAGTCATCTGGAACACGATGAACCGCTGAATGTTCCGATACAGGGAACGGCCCCACATGACGGCACGGGAAATACTCATGAAGGAGTTGTCCAGAATGGTGATGGCGCTGGCCTCCTTGGCGACGGTGGTGCCGTCCCCCATGGAAAGGCCCACTTGGGCGGCGTTCAGCGCGGGGGCGTCATTGGTGCCGTCCCCGGTGACAGCCACCACCTGGCCTTTCTGCTGGAGCAGTTTCACCAGGCGTTCCTTGTCCATGGGCCTGGCGCGGCACATGATTTTGAGGTCCATCACGTGGTCCAGCAATTTTCCGTCCGGCGTCTGTTCAAATTCCACACCCGTCATTAGACGGTCCGGTGTGTCCGCTTCCGTCCACAGGCCGATCTGGCGGCCGATTTCCCGTGCGGTGCCCGGCGTGTCTCCCGTGACGATCTTGATGCTGATTCCGGCATCCATGCAGTCCTTCACGGCCTGCGGAACGTCGTCTCTGACGGGGTCGGAAATGGCGGTGATGCCCAGGTAAACCAGATCATGCCTGGCCAGTTTTCCATCTTGGAACACGGGGGCGTCATCATCCAGAATACGGTAGGCAAAGCCCAGCGTGCGCATGGCTTGGTTCTGGTAGGCCAGCAATTGTTCCTCAATGGCAGGGCGCATGGCGGCGGCGTCTGTTTCACCGTCCGGCGTGCGCACTGTGGCGCAGTTTCCCAGCACGATTTCCGGCGCGCCCTTCACATACAGTACTTTTTTACCCAGCAGGGGAGAGTCCACAACGGTGGCCATGTATTTGCGTTCCGTGGAGAAAGTGAGCTGTTCCAGAACGCGCGCGTTTTCCCGCAGGTCCAGGTAGTTTACTCCCTGGCCGTGCAGCCAGAGCAGCAGGGCGCCTTCTGTAGGGTTACCCAGGGCCTTGATTTGGCCGGGATCCGAATAATCCAGGAAAGCGGTGGAATTGACGGCAATGCCTTCCCGGATCAGGTTCCCCAGTTCGTCCTCCGCCGGGAGGGCGTCTCCCAGACCGTAGAAATTAGCCTTGTAGACATTCATCTGGTTGCGCGTCAGGGTGCCGGTTTTGTCCGTGCAGATGACGGTGGTGGCCCCCATGGTCTCGCAGGCGTGCATTTTGCGCACCAGGTTGTTGGCTTTCAGCATGCTTTTCATGCTGAGGGCCAGGCTCAGCGTGACGCTCATGGGCAGCCCCTCCGGCACCGTCACCACGATTACCGTGACGGCGATCATGATGGTGTTCAGAATGTAGCTGCCCGCGGCCAGCCAGTCCACCGAGCTTTCCAGATGGGTAAAGTACAGGGTAAGGCGGCCAATAATGATGAGGGCGGCAATGGCGTAACTGGCCCAGGTGATCAGGTCGCCCAGCCGGGAAAGCTGGCGGTTCAGAGGCGTTTCCACCTTGTTGTCTATCTGGGAGCCTTCGTAAACCTTGCCGTATTCCGTTTTGTCCCCCACGGCCGTCACTTCCATAATGCCGTGGCCGTCCACCACGGTTGTTCCCTTCAGGACGTGGTTGGAGGGATAGGTGGCGTCCGGCTTGAATTCGGCTTCCACCGTAGTTTTGCTGATGAGGGGCTCTCCGGTCAGCGTGGATTCGTTGACCTGAAGGGAAACGGCATCCAGAAGAACGCCGTCCGCAGGGACTTCCTCCCCGGTGTTCAGGACGACCACGTCTCCAACCACCACGTCGCGGCGCGGAATTTCGCAGATATTGCCGCCGCGGATGGCTTGCACCATCGTGTCGTCGTTGACCTGGTTCAGGATTTCAAATTTTTTGTTGGCGCTTACCTCAAAAGCAAAGCCTACGCAGGTGGCCAGCAGAATGGCCACCAGAATGCCGACAGGTTCCAGAAAGACGCTTGCCGGTTCCGCCCCGGAGAAAAATTGGTAACAGGCCACGCCTACGGACAGGACCAGGGCTACGAGGAGTATCTTGATGATGGGGTCGGAGAATTTTTCCAGAAACTGCTTCCACAGAGGTTCTTTTTCAGGGGGAGTCAGGATATTGACGCCGTATTTGTCACGGTTTTCCAGAACCTGCTTTTCCGTGAGCCCCTGGTAATGTGCTGTATTCTTCATGTCCGGAACGCCTGTTTACCCGATTCTGCTCCGGGATGGAAGTACATAGGGCGCTTTGAAGGGACTATGACGAGAGTTTTTACGGCACAGGCCCCTCCTCCGGGTATATTCTGAATTGCAGACTTGACTTTGAATGTGTTCCAGCGATTCTGATGAACCTATGTGGAACGATCTCTGCCATGGCTTCTCCATTCTTTCCGCCGCTTTTGCGATCGCCTGCCGGTCGTGGGGGTTCTGGATGTCCGTAGGCAGCGTGGCAGGGCTGGCCGCGGTTTACGTGTGGTGGAGGCGGAGGATGGTGCTGTGGGCTTTTTTCCTGGCTCTCCTGTTCCCTTTGGTCGTAGTGGGGATCGTCTGTTACAAGCTGATGGACAGGGACAGTTTTTTGTGCGTGGCGCAGCCGGAGGTCAAATCCCTGGCAGGCGTGTATAAAGTGGAATCCACTCCCCGCGAGCGGTGGTTTTCCCGCCCGGTGGAGCTGAACCGTTTTTTTCCAGGTCAGTTCATCCACCATCCAGCTCCATGAAGACGGAAGCTGCGAGATTTCCTCCTTTCCCCGCCGGGAATCCTGGGGATGGTGGATATCACAAACGGAGAACAGGGACGATTTGTCCGTGCTGGAGGAGGATCTCGTCTCCACCCACCGGGGCTCCTGGTCCCTGACGCAAAACGGGGGATATTACGCCGTATCCATTTCCTGCCCTCCCGGAAACGGCTATACGCTTTACCTGGGCGGGGAGAATGCGCAATGCCTGGTGATGCCCGTCAATCCCTCCAATCCCATGGAGGCGATAACGTTCGAGAAGGTAGGGCGGTGATAGGCAGCCTGGGAGGAAACGGGAGCGGTTGGGAAAAAACTTGGCACCGTATCCGTTTTTTCCGTTTGATGGCTTTTTACGACGGGATTCGTCCCCTCTTTTTGGGGGCGGGAGAGGCGCCTCACGTTAACAATATTGCCAGTTTAATACTCGGAAGAATGGCGGCTTCCATGCCCGTAAACGGGGCCCGGTTTGGCTCGCTTGCCTTGCGGGCTTCGTCCCGCACAGTCCGGACGACCGGATGAATAGCCGGTTTTCCGGCCTTGACGGTTGATAAGTTTCCGCAGCGCCGCGAATGGAAACGGTTCGTAAGCTGTTCCGCGGCTCCGGAAATCCGGAAGCTATTTGACTTTTCCTCCTTCGTAGACGAGTACCTCGAAGGGTTTCAGCGTGAATGTGAGTTCCTTGTCAATGTCAACGGTTTTTCCGGTGAAGCCGTCTAGGGGGCGCTGATCGTCAAAGGAGTCCTTGAAGGTGATCGCGCCCTTGACGTTTGCGGGAATGTCCAGGATGCAGCGCAGGGTGGCGGTCAGGCTCTTTTCCCGGTCAGAGGAATTGCGGAGGGCCAGCGTAGCCTTGTCCCTGTTCCAAGCGGCCCAGCCGTAGACGGAGCCTTCCTTGCTTTCCTTGTCCCATGGGTTGCCGCCCACCCAGTGCACGTCGTCCAGCACGTCCGCATTGCGGCGTATCCACTGGATGCCTTTGGCAAGTTCGTCCCAGAGCACGCCGTCATTGGCGTTCATCAGGTCGCGGTCCAGATAAAGTTCCTGAAGAGAGGTCCCGCAGGCCACGGCGCAACGGAGTTCCTTTTTTACGTTTTCCGGTTCCTTCGGCATGCAGTTGGGCGGACCGTGCCTGGTGACTATCAGGCCGTGCGTCATTATGGAGTTGATGGGCATCAGGGGAGAACCCTGGACAAATACTTCATGCACCAGGCGGTCGCGGTAGGTGATCCACTTGTCGCGGTTGTCGCCCACGCCGATGGTGCCGAAGTCGTTTTCCTGCCTCCAGACGGAATCCGCATAACGGAACCAGAAGGGGGAGGCCCAGGTGCCTACGGTGCAGTTGATATACAAGTTGCCCTTCTTTTTGCGAAGCGCCTCCACCACGTGGATGATACCTTCCGCATCTTCCTCGCTTCCGGGGCCTTTGGCATGGAAATGGGTGCTGATGCCGTCGAATTTGAAGTATTTCATGTTGTAGTCCTTCACCATCTGGGAGCAGCGGCCCACGAAGGCATCGAAGTATTCCTTGTTGGAAAGCTGGAAGTTGCCGATCTTGTTGTCCGGATGCTTGACGTTCCAGTGGGCGAGGCGCTTGCCTTTGGAGGTTCCATAGCCGCCCACCGGACCCAGCCATGCTCCGATGCCTGCCTTCTGCCTGGCGGTGGCGGCATCAATGCGCTTGAAGCCCTGCGGGAGCATTTTGTGGAAGTCCCACAGACTGTTGAATTCGTCCCACCCGTCATCCCATACGAAGGCGTCAATGGACGTGCCGCGTTTCTGGAAAAACTGCTCCTGCCAGTCTTTCAGCACGGCCAGGCATTGCTCTTCCGTCATGCGCCTGGCGGGGTCGGAATCGTTGTTGCGGTTGATGTTCAGTTCATACCAGGAGTTGTAATGGATGAAGGGGCGGTAAGGCATGGCGCGCTCCCGTTCCATGTACGCGAGGAAGGACCTGCGCTGCTGGCCGGGGGCGAAGAGGCCGATAACGGAGGATACGTTCCAGGTTTCCCTGGGCTGGAGGGTTGTCTTGCGGCTCCAGACGCCCTGCGCCATTCGGGAGTCCGCCGACAGGGCGTCTTCCTTCTCCGCGGTGGTTACGGGCAGGGAGAAAGTGATTTCCCCCTTGCTGGCGATCGGCTCCGTCTTTGTTTCCGCCCAGTAGCGCAACATGTAGCCGCCCCTGGCGGGAACCTTGACCTTGTAGGTATTGTTGGTGCTGGAGTCTCCCGTAGCGCCGGAATGGAAATCGGAATCAAGGACGGCTCCCTGCGCGGACAGGAGCTGCACCCCGGCGAGGTTCAGCTTGTTGTTTCCCCCGTCGCCCCCTGTGTACCGGAACGTAATCGTGAGATTGCCCTTGCCGCCGATGGAGACGGGGCCTTCCGCGGAGGCAAGATTGTCCCCGTACTGTTTTTTTAGTTCCCGTGGGATGTTGAAATTGCCCGTCCAGGAGTTTTTCACCCATTTGTCCGCTTTCCAGTCCGTGCCGCCGTCCCCGGCATTTCCCGCGTTTCCGGCAGTATTGATGCCCATGGGTGTTTCCAGCGCGGCGAATGCCAGGTCATTGACGACGAGCGCTCCCCTGGCATTGCCGGAAATGCGTGGTTCCCCGGCCTTCCCGCCGATGAGGTCATACTGCATGGCCACGATGTTTTTCATCTGAACGGGCTGGGTGCTCACCAGCCGCAGTTCCTGGCGCAGGTAGTGGGAATTGTCCCGCAGTACGGCGCACCAGGAAATGCGCAGCGTACCGTTCAGCGCCTGAAAGGTGGCCGTCAGGGCTTTGCCCGGGTAGCGTTCCGCGAGTCTGAACGCCTTGGGATCGGCCGGCAGGTTGGCGATTTTGACGTTGGCCGCCTTCAATTCGGAAGATTTGATGCTCCGTCCGTCTGCCAGGTTGACGATGAACAGTTCTCCTCCCGCCTTGGCGACGGGGCCCAGTTTGGACGTGAGACCGCCAAAGGAAATGCTGCCGTTTTTATCCAGGAATTTGGCTGTCAGGATACTGTTGGAAAGAGTATAGGCGGAGCCGGACTGTACTGCTCCGGCGGCTCCGGGAGGCGGTCCCGGGAAGACGACAGCCGCCGTGGCTGCGGACAACATGGCCGGTACGGCGGCCAGTATAAGAATTCTGTTGAGGAATTTCATGGAGCAGAATGAATAGAATTGCAGAAAATCATAAAGTTTGACGCTGTTTCTTCAAGGAAAAACGCTCCGGATAGCTGGCCGGCTTCCGGAGCGTTTTTCAATGCTTTCCGGATACGGGGAAAAACGGGCCTTTTTGCCGTGGCATGACACGAAAGCATTGATTTTTTGTCCTGCGCCCTGGGTCTAATCGGCATGTACAGGGTAGCTGATCAGATCGTTGAAATTTTGGAAAGGGCAGGCGTCAAGCGGATTTACGGCATTGTAGGGGACAGCCTGAACCCTATCACGGATGCGCTGCGGAAGAAAAAGACCATTGAATGGATCCATGTGCGGCATGAAGAGGCCGCCGCCTTTGCCGCGAGCGCGGAAGCCCAGTTGAGCGGGAACCTGGCCGTCTGCTGCGGCAGCAGCGGCCCCGGCAACCTCCATTTGATCAACGGCCTGTTTGACGCCCACAGGAGCCACGCTCCCGTGCTGGCCATCGCCTCCCACATTCCGCAGAGCCAGATAGGCCTGGAATATTTCCAGGCCACGCATCCGGAACAGCTTTTCAGGGAATGCAGTTCTTATGCGGAACTGATTTCCGAAGGGTCCCAGGCTCCCCGCATCCTGATGTCCGCCATCCAGCATGCGTGGGCCAGGCGCGACGTGGGCGTTGTCGTCCTGCCCGGAGACATCGCGGACGCCCCTGCGGAAATGGAGGACCTGGTGCATCTCCCCTCTTATACCTGTGAGCACGTCGTTCCGGAACACGAGTCTCTTTCCCTTCTGGCGCGGATGTTTGACGAGCACCACCGCATCACCTTTTTCTGCGGCGCCGGATGCGCCGGGGCGCAGGACAAGGTTGTCCGGCTTGCCCACCGCTTGAAGGCCCCGATCGCCTACACGTGGCGCGGGAAGGATTATTTTGAGCATGACAATCCCCTGGGCATCGGGATGACGGGGCTCCTCGGCTGGGGAGACGCCTACAAGGCCATGCACGAAAGCGACATGATCGTGCTGTGGGGGACGGATTTTCCCTATTTCAATTTTATTCCCACCAAGCCGAAGATCGTGCAGATCGACAGGCGCGGGGAAGTGCTGGGACGCCGCTCCCGCCTGGACCTGGGCATTTGCGGGGACGTATCCGTTACGGCGGAAGCGTTGCTGAACATGGTTCAGGAGAAAACGGATTCCGAGCATCTGGAGGCCTCCCTGAAGCGCCACGCCAAGGACGTAAAGGACATGAACGCGTACATGGAAGGCAACGACAAGGAGTCTCCCATCCGTCCGGAGCAGCTCACCACCGCCCTGAACAAGTATGCCGCTTCCGACGCCGTGTTTACGGTGGATACGGGCACCCCGTGCATCTGGAGCGCCCGCTTCCTTTGCGCGACGATGGGCCGGAGCATGATTGCCTCCTTCAACCACGGTTCCATGGCCAACGCCATGCCGATGGCCATGGGCGCGCAGAAGGAATATCCGGACCGCCAGGTGATTGCCCTCTGCGGGGACGGCGGCCTGTCCATGCTGCTGGGGGATCTCATCACGATCGCACAGTACAAGCTGCCGGTCAAAATCGTGGTGTATAACAATGGCTGCCTGGATTTCATCCAGCTGGAAATGCAGGCCGCGGGCCTGATTCCGTGGCAGATCGACCTGGACAACCCGTCTTTTTCCGCCGTGGCGGACGCCGTGGGCATCAAGGGGTTCCTGTTGGACAAGTCCAGCCAGGTGGACCAGATGGTGCAGACGTTCCTGAATTATCCGGGGCCGGCCCTGCTGGACGCCCATGTGGACCGGGATGCCCTGGCCCTGCCGCCCTATATCAGCGTGGGACAGGCCGCGGATTTCTCTCTTTCCATGATGAAGCAGACCTTCACCGGAGAGATCAAGCAGGTCTGGAATACGCTGGCGGGCAACAGGAAGCTGTTCAAGCCGTGATGTGCTGCGGACAATGGGCAGATGCCGGAGATTAAAGATGAAGTTGTCTTTTCTGTCTTTAATCCTTTGTCGTGGGTCACTCCATTGAAAGGGCTTTTTTCAGCGCTTCCGTCACCATTTTCGGGTTGGCCTTACCTCTGGCGGCTTTCATGACCTGGCCGGTGAGCCAGTTGAGGAGCTTGTCGTTGCCGCCCAGGATTTCCTGAACCTTGTCCGGGTTGGCGGCGATGACTTCCGCCACAATGCCGTCCAGGAAGGAGGAGTCCGCCTTTTCAAAGCCGAGCAGTTTGGCGGCTTCCGCCGCGGAGAGGTCCGGCACCTCCCACATTTTGTTGAAGACTTCCCGGGCCTGGTTGTTGGAGACCGTGCCGTCGTCAATGATGGCGATCAGCCCGCGGATGGCTTCCGGCTTTACCGGACATTCGGACGGGCGCATGCCTTTTTCGTTTAGGACGGAGGAAATGTTGTTGATTACCCAGTTGGCCACTTTCTTGCCGCTGGCGGCTCCCTGTGCGGCTTCTTCAAAGAAGCGGGCCAGCTCCAGGTCTCCTACCAGCACGTTGGCGTCGTATTCGCTCAGGCCGTATTCTTCCATGAAGCGTTTCTGCCGCTCCTGCGGGAGTTCCGGAATCATGCCGCGCACCTTGTCCAGAAGCGGGGCCGTGCGCACGGGCACCAGGTCAGGGCAGGGGAAGTAGCGGTAGTCGTGCGCGTCTTCCTTCGTGCGCATCACGGAGCTTTCCCCCCGTTCGTCGTCCCAGCGGCGCGTGGACTGCACCTGGGGAATGCCCATGTCCAGTTCTTCCGCCTGGCGCCGGATTTCGTAATGCAGGGCGCGGCGCACCGCGGACATGGAGTTGAGGTTTTTCATTTCCACCTTGGCGCCCAGCTCTTTCTGGCCTTTTGGCCGCAGGGAGATGTTCACGTCGCAACGCATCTGGCCCTTTTCCATGTCGGCGTCGGAAATGTCGCCGTAGTTCAGGATTTGCTGAAGGGATTTGAGGTAGGCGTAGGCTTCTTCCGGAGTGTCGATGTCCGGGTCGGAGACGATTTCCATCAGCGCGGATCCGGCGCGGTTGTAGTCGATCAGGGAATAGGTGGCGTGGTGGGTGATTTTGGCGGCGTCTTCCTCCAGATGGATGCGTGTGAGCTTGACCGTACGGAACGGGGGCACTCCGGCCTTGATCACGTCGTTGGGGTAGGACCACGGGTACAGAGGCACTTCGCCGCCCAGGCACAGGGGCAGGTCAAGCTGGGAGGTCTGGTAGTTCTTCGCCATGTCCGGGTAGAAATAGTTTTTGCGGTCCCACTGGGATATTTCCGGGCTGGAACAGCCCAGCATCAGCCCGGTCAGCAGGGTGCGTTCAATTGCGAATTCGTTCAGGACGGGCAGGGCGCCGGGCAATCCCAGGCAGGTGGGGCAGACGCGCGTATTGGGTTCAAAGCCAAAGCCGGTCTCGCAGGAGCAGAACATTTTGCTCTTTGTCTTGATCTGGCAGTGGACTTCCAGGCCAATGGTCACGATGTA
Organism: Akkermansia sp. RCC_12PD; assembly: GCF_036417355.1. Lineage (NCBI taxonomy): Bacteria > Pseudomonadati > Verrucomicrobiota > Verrucomicrobiia > Verrucomicrobiales > Akkermansiaceae > Akkermansia > Akkermansia sp. RCC_12PD. Next base: position 2,094,516 of record NZ_CP143889.1, read on the forward strand.
ATCTGAAATTGCCATAAAATTCGGAACGCTTGAATACCGCGGAAACTGTACGGGAGCCTCTTTCCCCTGTCCAGTAAAAAGGCCTGCGGCGGCAGGGTGGAGAGTTCTTCTTGATTGGGGGCGATTTTTTGTTGGACGTGAAGAGGCTTTTGAGTGCTTCTCCGTCCCGGTAGATACCGGCGTGCATTTCTTCCGTCACGAAGAACGTGTCCTTGAGCGAGTCCAGCCAGTAAAGGGTTTCTGAACATTCCTTCAGAGCAATATGGATTTTGAAAATGAAATCCATATTGCTGATGGCGCATTCAGCTTCCATCAGATTGGCCCAATGCCGGTGCCGTTCTTCAACAGTTGTTTGGAAAGTACGAATTCCTTCCTGTCATTGCACAAAAACTGCTACAGAGAGACAATGCACCCCGCAAATTTCCGGCTTTTTATTCTGGAGATTCCTTCCGTGTCACTCACCTCCCCACTCTTCACAAAATGCCCAGTTCCTTGAGCTGCTGGATGGGGCGTTCCGGCCATAGCTTGTTGGCGATGGGGCTGGCGGGGCTCGGATGGAGCAGGGTGCCGATGGTGAACGATTTGTCCGGCAGGAGCGCGGCGGCAGCCCGGAGTTTTTGCGTGGCGTACGCCCCCACGCCCACGAGGGTATGCGGATTCAGGATGGTGATGAGGGCTACCAGATGCCGCATGCACACGGCGTCCACGGCGGCGCGTTGTTCCGCGGGCAGCTTGTCCGGAGTGATGTTGGCGCCTGTGGCGCTCATCCAGACCAGGGGGCAGTAGTTGGCCACGTAGTTGTGGCGGAAGAAGTTTTCCGCCGTGCCGAAGGTTTCCGCAAACAGCCCCCACAAGCGGCGGCCGCTCACTTCCGAACGCGGGCAGTCAAACCCCTCCACGGGGCGTTTGGGGTGGGTGTGTTCCGGTCTGTCCACTTCTTCGCGGATGTGCATCCAGTTGACGACGGCGTCCACTTCTCCGAAGGGTACGCCCGTCTGGGCCATGCCGAAGGGGCCGGGATTCATGCCCAGGAAAAGGTGCCTTTTTTCACCGTTTCCGTATTTCAGGACGTATTGTTCGTGCGGTACCCATGCGTAGGAAAGCGGGTTGTAGGTGAAGTGTACGGGATCTCCGAACAGGAGCCGGGCTGTTCCGTCCCGGAGGTCGGCCGTGGCGTTCAGAATGGCGGATGCGGTGGCGTTCATGCTTTCTTATCATGGAGCCTTTTCGTTTATTGCGCCAGCAAAAACTCCGCGCTTGCATTATTTGTCCGGCACGGTAAGATTTCCCCCCGGACAAGTTAACCTTATTACTTATGAGTGGAATAGCCATTATGACATCGGGCGGTGACGCCGCCGGTATGAATCCGGCGATCAAGTCTGCCGTGGATCATGCCCGCCAGCTTGGAATGAATCCCTTCGTTGTCTATGACGGTCTGGAAGGGCTGATCGATGGAAAAATCAAAGAGGCTACCCGGGAACTGACCAGCGACATGATTTACCGGGGCGGAACTCTCCTCCGCTCCTCCCGCTCCAAGCGCTTTTTCGACTACGAATTCCGCAAGCAGGCCTACGAACATCTGAAGGAACGCAACATCAACAAGCTGATCATTATGGGCGGCGACGGCTCCTTCCGCGCCCTGAACGACTTTTTCAACGATTTTGAAGTGCCCTTCGCCGGCATTCCGGCCACGATCGACAACGACATTGCCGGTACGGACTACTGCCTGGGTGTGGATACGGCCCAGAACGTCATTCTGGACTGCATCGATTCCGTGCGCGATACCGCCCGCTCCCATCACCGTGCGTTCGTGATTGAGACCATGGGCCGCGACTGCGGCTACCTGGCGATGACCACCGCCCTGTGCAGTGCGGCGGATATTTGCATCGTTCCCGAAATTCCCTACGATCTGGAGTCCATTTACAAGCGCCTCCAGCCCGCCATCAACGAGGAAGGAAGCTGCATCATCGCCGTGGTGGCGGAAGGCACCCGCGTGGCCCAGTACCTCACCCGCTGGTTGACGGAACGCGCCGGCATGGATACCCGCCTGACTGTTCTGGGCCATGTACAGCGCGGCGGCTCTCCCTCCGCCCGCGACCGCCTGATGGGCACCCGCTTTGCCACGCGCGCCGTGGAAGCCCTGCACAAGGGGGACATCAACCAGATCATGGTGTACCACGACGGACAGTACGGCTATGCCTCCCTGGACGCCGTGGCCGGCCAGCAGTATTCCGTCAATCCGGACATCATCAACCTTTGCCGCGAATTGAGCTGCTGATTCGTTCCGCGGCCGGACGCATCTTTTTTCCGCCCATGCGCTTCTTTCTGGAAGCATGGGCGGATTTGTTTTGAAAAGCCGCATCCGTCCTAGTATCATAAAAGCGGAAATTTTCCTGAAAACAGTATGATGAGAGTTATCGTTACGGGCGGAGCCGGATTCATCGGCTCCAATCTGGTCAGGCTGCTGCTGGAGCGCGGCTGTGAAGTCCTGAACATTGACGCCCTGACTTATGCGGGCAACATTCATTCCCTGGATGACGTGGCGGACCTGCCCGCGTACCGTTTTCTGCATGCGGACGTGCGGGATGCCGAGCTGATGCGGCGCACCATGAAGGAGTATTCCCCGGACTGGGTGATGCACCTGGCGGCGGAATCCCATGTGGACCGCTCCATTGACGATCCGGGCGATTTCATTACCACGAACGTGATGGGGACTTTTTCCATGCTTCAGTCCGCCCTGGATTGCTACCGCTCTCTGGAGGGGGAAAGGAAGCAGCGTTTCCGTTTCCATCACATTTCCACCGACGAAGTGTACGGTACTTTGGGCCGGGACGGCCTGTTTACGGAAGCCACGCCGTACAGCCCCCATTCCCCGTATTCCGCCAGCAAGGCGGCCAGTGACCATCTGGTGCGCGCCTGGCACGATACGTACGGCCTGCCCGTACTGGTCACGAATTGCTCCAATAATTACGGCCCCTACCAGTTTCCCGAGAAGCTGATTCCCGTGGTGATCCTGAAGGCCCTGGCCGGGGAGCCCATCCCCGTGTACGGCAAGGGGGAGAACGTGCGGGACTGGCTGTATGTGCTGGACCATTGTGAAGCGCTGTTCACCGTCGTTTCTTCCGGGAAACCCGGGGAAACGTACAATATAGGCGGCAATAACGAAAAAACGAATCTGGAACTGGTGGAGCTGCTGTGCTCCCATCTGGATGAACTGCGGCCGCGCGCGGACGGCGGAAGCTACCGGGACCAGATTACTTTTGTCCGGGACAGGCCGGGGCATGACCTGCGCTACGCGATCGACGCTTCCAAGATACGCCGGGAGCTGGGCTGGGAGCCCAAGCAGGACCATTCCTCCGGATTCAGGAAGACCATCGAATGGTATTTGACCCATGAAGAGTGGTGGCGGCGCATCCTTTCCGGGGACTACCGTTTGGAACGTTTGGGAATTAATGGATAGGAGATTGATATGAAAGGTATTGTTCTGGCTGGAGGAAGCGGTACCCGCCTGCATCCCGTGACGCTTTCCGTCAGCAAGCAGCTGCTGCCCATTTACGACAAGCCGATGGTGTATTATCCCATTTCCGTGCTGATGCTGGCCGGAATACGGGAGATTCTCCTCATTTCCTCTCCGGAGGCCCTGCCGCTGTACCGCGAGCTGCTGGGTGACGGAAGCAGGTTCGGCGTGACTTTCGATTTCAAGGTCCAGCCCAAACCGGAAGGTCTGGCCCAGGCATTTATCATTGGGAAGGAGTTTATCGGGGGAGATACGGTGGCCCTGGTGCTGGGGGACAATATTTTTTACGGCCGCGGCCTGACGGAGAAGTTGAGAAGGGCCGCCGCCCTGGAAAACGGGGCGACCGTTTTCGGCTACCAGGTGCATGATCCGCAGCGTTTCGGCGTGGTGGAGTTTGACGAGGAGGGAAAGGCGGTCTCCATTGAGGAAAAGCCCGCTAATCCCAAGTCTGACATGGCCGTGACGGGGCTATATTTTTACGACAACCAGGTGGTGGACATCGCCGGGCAGATTCCCAAATCCGCCCGCGGGGAACTGGAAATTACATCCGTGAACCAGGAATACCTGAAGCAGGGGCTGCTGCGCGTGGAAAAACTGGCCCGCGGCTATACCTGGCTGGATACCGGGACGCACGATACGCTGCTGGAGGCGTCCATGTTCGTCCGTACGCTGGAGCACCACCAAGGGTTCAAGGTGGCGTGCCTGGAAGAAATCGCCTTTAACAACGGATGGATTTCCTCAGAAATTCTGCAGAAGCAGGCGGAAGCCATGCGCAACAACAGCTACGGCCAGTATCTGCTGGATTTGCTTCCTTGAGAGAAGAAGGGGATTTCCTTCCTTCTTCCGCGAATTCCATGCTCCGGCCAGAGAGAGGCCGGGGGAGGGATGCTACCTCCTTTGGAGATTCCCGCCGTTAGGGAAAGTGGATAGTCTTATGGCGGCCCGGTTTGTGTTGCTTCCCCCGGAATTCCAGGGAGCATTTTTTACCCTGCCTGGTATCTGCGGCAGCCTGTTCCAGTGTGGAGGGTGCGCAACCCGTCAAAGGAATCCGGAATGGGAATGGATGTCGTGATGCCGGCGGCTGCGACAGCGTGGAAAGTACATGCCTGGAACATTTTTCCCGGCCTCTTTTAAAGGCTGTTCCGGCTGATTCACTTTTTTTCTTCAGGAAAGCGGGGATCGTTTTTTTCAGGCATGGAGACGATCAGGGGAACGCAGCGGTATAATGTCCACGCCAGAAGGACGGAGAAGAAGCACAGGGCCAGTTCCAGTGCGCAGGAGAGCGCCATGAGTATTCCCGGCAGGAACTGCGGCGCCTTGGCCACCTGGTTCATCCAGAGTGACATGAGAAGAACGATCACGGCGCCTTGCAAGGCATAGCATGCCGCGAGAATGGCCCAGGCCAGGAAACGCTTCCTCCAGGCGACCGGATAGCCTTTTATGTACGGCAGGGAAAAAAAGGCGGTGGCGGCAGCCAGCAGGAATGTTGTTTCCAGAACCGTGTCTGCCGCCGTAAGCCTGACGACGGCAGGACTGGAGGACAGAAGAAGTAGGGCCGCATACAGGGCGGGGAAAACCATCAGGAAACTCAGTGTGCGGGTGACATAGTTGCCGCGCGATGCCAGCAGGGCGCGGGCGCCCCACGCGACAAGCACGGACAGGGAAATGATGGTGGCAATTTCCACCAGGAGCGCTGCGGGAACGCTCCATGCCGCGCTGCCCGGGAGATGAAAGAGTACGGGCATCAGCAGATGGTGCAGGACGGTCAGGACGATTCCAGCGCAGAACGCAAGCGCGCAGATGCGGACGGCCTGCCTGACGCCCGGATAAATCATCCAGTCTTCGGGGCGGGGGGAAGGGGAGTCGTTCGGCATGGCAGCGGCGGAGTCATGAAAAAGGGCCGCTTCCGGTGAGGAAGCGGCCCTGCGAGTTTAACGCGGAGACGCGAATGGTCAATGCGGATCAGGCGGAAAAGTCGGCGTTTCTCATGTCGCCGGTTTCCTGGAACTTGGTGTGCATTTCAAAGGCCTTGGCCAGGCAGTGGGGCGTATGGCCCTGAGGCGTGAGCGCGATGTACTGGCGCAGTTTTTCCTGATAGTCCGGATGGACGCACTTGGTGATGATTTCCTCCGCGCGGTCGCGGGGGCATTTGCCACGCAGGTCGGCCACACCGTATTCCGTGACGATGATGTCCACGTCGTGTTCCGTGTGGTCGTGGTGGGAAACCATCGGCACGATGGAGGAGATGGCTCCGCCCTTGGCCGTGGAGGGGCAGGTGAAGATGGTGAGGTAGCCGTTGCGGGCAAAGTCCCCGGAACCGCCGATGCCGTTCATCATCTGCTTGCCGAAGAAGTGCGTGGAGTTCACCTGGCCGAAGAGGTCCACTTCAATGGCCGTGTTGATGCAGATGAGGCCCAGGCGGCGCACGATTTCAGCGTTGTTGGAGATTTCCTGCGGGCGCAGAATCACCTTGGATTTGTAGAAGTCCAGATCCTTGTACATTTCCGCCAGCATGGCGTCGGAGACGGTCAGGGAGCAGCCGCCAGCGAAGGTGCAGCGTCCTTCCTTCATCAGCGTGATGACGGAGTCCTGAATTACTTCCGTGTACATCTGGAAGTTCGGAATTTTCTTGTTGCGGCCCAGGGCGCCCAGGACGGCGTTGGCAATGTTGCCTACGCCGGACTGGATAGGCAGGAAGGAGGCGGGAATACGCCCGGCTTCCAGTTCTTCTTCCAGGAATTTGGCGACGTTTTCACCGATTTTGTCCGTGATGGGGTCTCCAGGCTTGAAGGCGCCGATGCCGTCCGGTTCATTGGTGCGGACGATGCCGACGACCTTGGAGGGGTCGATTTTCCAGGTCAGGGAACCGACGCGTTCGGAAGGTTTGGTGAGGGGGATGGGCTGGCGGTTGGGCGGATCCAGCGGCATCATCAGGTCGTGCATGCCCTTGAGTTCCTTCGGATGGTAGGCGTTCACCTCCACGATGATGCGTTCCGCGAGCTCGCAGTAGGTGGGGGTGTTGCCCGCGCCGGTGGTTAGCGTGATTTCCCCTTCCGGAGTGATGTCCGCCACTTCAATGATGGCGGTTTTTACGGCGGGGATATGGCCGTAGCGCATGTACATGGCCGTGTGGGACAGGTGCATGTCGTTGTAGCGGGTGCGGCCGCTGTTGATGTTTTTGCGCAGGGCCGGGGAGGACTGGTAGGGCGTGCGGCAGTCCACGGCGTCCGCTTCCGCCAGGGCGCCGTCCGCGGAGGCGCTGGTGGAGGCTCCCGTAAAGATGTTTACCTTGAATGGACGGCCCGCTTCATGTTCCGCGGTTGCCCTGGCGGCGATGGCGCGGGGAACCGCCTTGGGTACTCCGGCGGCGGTGAAGCCGCTGAAGCCGATATTTTCACCATGTTCAATGAGAGCTGCTGCTTCTTCTGGTGTCAATTCCTTGTAACTCATGTCAGTTGATTTTTGTTGAATGAAAATGAAAGAATCCTCCGTATTTATGGAAAAGGGAGGGATAGGCTCATTCTTCCTTGAGCCTGTTGACCAGGTGTGCCGGAATGGTTCTGGCGCGGCCGGCTGGAAGGGATAACACAGGATTGCCCTGATCGTCAATCCCTGTAAATATTCCCTGGACGGTTTCGTCATCCGTGAAGACGGTCACGGGCCGGGGTTCCGCCCAGGCTAGGGCCAGGGAATCCCGCAGGGCGGAGATGCCTCCGCGTGAAAATGCGGTGAAAACCCGGTCCAGATGGGAGGCCAGAGCGGCCATGACATCGTGTACGGACGGGCAGTCCGGCAGCAGGTCTGAGAGACGGGCGGGCGGGTCCTGCACCATGCCGGCAATTCCGGTCACGTCATTGAAGACGTTGACGCCGATGCCGATGACCGCCATATGGTCCGAGGGGCGTTCCACCAGGATGCCCGCCAGCTTGGAGCGGTTCACAAGCAAATCGTTCGGCCAGCGCAGGCGGGCGGTCCGTATGCCCATGTCCCACAGCATGTTCAACAACGCAACTCCTGCGACCAGGGGCAGATGCCCCCAGCTGATTTCCGCGGAAGCTTCAGGCGGAGTATCCAGGGGAACGGTAAATGAGGCCCACAGTCCGCCTTTTTCTCCTATCCATTGGCGGTTGAATCTGCCTCGCCCTCCGGTCTGCACCCGGCAGACGGCGATATGCCGGGGCGGGAGCGTGCGGGCCAGGTCGTTGGTGGAAAAAGCCTCGGCCCATTCATGATAGGTCCAGTCGCCGCATGGTCCTTCCTCCTCTGCAGGAGTGGGGCATGGGGGTGTGGAGTTCATGGGATGGGCCGAGGCCTGGGATGATGTTTATTCAGGTTATCTCGCCAGTGTGGCGATGTAGTAGCCCGCGATGACGGCGGTGCCGATGACGCCCGCAACGTTCGGTCCCATGGCGTGCATGAGAAGGTAGTTGGAGGGATCGTATTTCTGGCCCACGTTGTGGGAGACGCGCGCCGCCATGGGAACAGCGGAGACGCCCGCGGAACCGATCAGGGGATTGACCGGGTTCTTGCGCCAGATGAGGTTCATCAGCTTGGCGGCAATGACGCCGCCGGCAGTCGCTACGCCGAAGGCTACGATGCCCAGAAGAATGATCAGCAGCGTTTCCGGCTGCAGGAAGCGGTCTCCCTGCATCGTCAGGCCCACGGAGGTGCCCAGGAAGATGGTGACGATGTTGATGATTTCATTCTGGGAGGCCTGCACCAGGCGTTCCGTAACCTTGCATTCGCGCATGAAGTTGCCCAGCATCAGCATGCCGATGAGCGGAGCGGCGTCCGGAATCAGCAGAATGGTGACGATGGTAACCAGCACGGCGAAGAAGAGTTTTTCTCCCTTACTGACCTGGCGCAACGATTTCATGCGGATGACGCGTTCCTTCTTGGTGGTCAGCAGCGCCATGATGGGCGGCTGTATCAGCGGGACCAGGGCCATGTACGTGTACGCGGCCACGGCTACGGCGCCGAGGAGGTGCGGGGCCAGCTTCATGGTCAGGAAGATGGAGGTGGGGCCGTCCGCACCGCCGATGATGCCGATGGAAGCGGCTTCTTCCGGAGTGAAGCGCATGAACAGGGCCATGAAGAAAGTGGCCGCCACGCCGACCTGGGCCGCGGCACCCAGAAGAAGGGTGCGCGGAGCGGCAAGCAGCGGGCCGAAGTCCGTCAGGGCGCCCACACCCAGGAATATGATGGGCGGGAAGATTTCCGCCTTGATGCCCAGGCCGATCCAGTCATACAGGCCGCCGTGGATGGAGGTGATCATGAATTCCCGGGTTTGCTGGCCTACGGCCACGTATTTGCCCGCGGCGGAGACCACCAGGGGTTCCAGCCTGTCGGTTTTCAGGTCCACCGGAATCCGGTTGCCGCTGGTGTCAAAGTAGTCCGTTCCCTGCTGGCGGACGACAATGGTGCTGGCTTCCCGCGTGAGCAGGAAAACGGGATTATTGACGTTGTCATCGCTGACATTGGAGAATTCCTTCAGGTTGGGATCAACCACCAGGCTGTCGTCACCCAGCGCCGCAGCATCCGCCTTGGCCCTTTCCTGGGATTCGCGCACGGATTTGATCTGGGAGACGGTCAGCTGCTTGCCAGGATAAACCTGCATGGGCTGGTGCATACGTTCCAGATATTGGGCGCGAGCTTCAGGCGTGGTGAGGTTGTCCGGCACCTTGATGGGCGCCTCCTGGAGCGGAGCTACATGAACGCGCAGATACCCCACGTTGTTCAGGGATGTAGCCGTAACCTGTCCCTTTTCATTGGAGGAAATGACCTGCTGGTTCATCTGGGAGATGAGCATTCCGTTGTCCGGAATGTTGGCGATGAGGGCGCCGAAGGCAATCGGAACCATCAGGAGCGGTTCGTATTGCTTGGCCACACCCAGATACAGGAGCAGAATGGCGATCCCCCACATCCCTACCATTTGCCATGATAGGGAGAAGATGCCCATCCCCTGTAAAAAGGTGATTAATGAATCTAAAAGACCCATATGGAATATTCGTTATAACGGGTTGTAGTCTGAATCAGGTTCCAGAACCACTGGTGGTTCCGGACGATTGCGGCCGGATTTAACCGATTTTGGCCAGGGGCTGCCCTTCCTGCACCGTGTCGCCTGCGCTTACGCAGAAGGCGGTAATCGTGCCGGCGGAGGGAGCGTAGATGATGGTGTTCATCTTCATGGCTTCCAGAGTCATGATCTGGTCGCCGGCCTTGACGGCGGTACCGGGGGCTACATCCAGGGAGACGACCTTGCCGGCAAGCGGGCTGGGAATGTCTCCGGCGCCGGCGGCGGCAGGAGCGGGTGCGGGGGCCGGAGCAGGGGCCGCAACGGGAGCGGAAGCTGCGGGGACCGGGGCGGGAGCTGCTGCGGGAACGGGAGCCGCCGTCGTGGAGGAGACCTGGTCCAGGAGTTCTACGGATACGTCAAATACCTTGCCGTCAACGGTGATGCGGAGTTTCTTCATAATAATGTATTGGTATGGAATGTTAAGTTAGATGCTGCCCGCCTGCAGGCGGGACTGTAGTATAAGGTGAATAATGGATTGATCACCGGGAGGGCCGGATGCGGTGGGAGGCGAAGATTTCCGCCCTGCCCGCGGCCGCATAGCCGGAACCCGGGGATTGCTTGATTTCCACGATGCGGTGGCTCATGCCGTCCAGGCCCGCATCCACGGCTGCGGAGATGACGGCCACCATTTCCGGCGTGAGCTCCGTCATGGCGGAGTCCACGGCTGCGGAGAGGAGGGCGAGCATTTCCGGAGTCATGCCCTGCTTGCCTGCGGCCGCGGTAGCGGCGGCAGGCACGGCGGCGGGGATAGCGGCCTTGGCTTTAGCCCTGTTCTGAATGGCGGCGGCTATGGAACCGCTGACAGTCAGGATGACGGCCAGGCCACCCAGGCACAGCATGACTACCATGATGCCTACAATCTGGTAGTTCAGATTGTTCATGACGTTGGCCATGCCCTGTGCGAAGGCGAGTGTTGTAAGTAGCATATGAATCCGTGAAGATGGATGTTAAAGCGGCATGTTGCCGTGCTTCTTGGCCGGGCGCACTTCCTTCTTGTTCAGCAGGGTGCGCAGGGCGAAGGCGATCTTGGCGCGGGTTTCTTCCGGATTGATGACTTCCGTGATCTGGCCCATGCCGGCGGCTACGTAGGGATTGTAGAAGGCTTCGCGGTATTCTTCCAGAAGCTCTCCCTGGCGCTTGGCCTTTTCCGCAGGGTCTTCCACGGCCTTGAGCTCGCGGCCGTAAAGCACCGGAACGGCGCCTTCCGCACCCATCACGGCGATTTCCGCGCCGGGCCAAGCGAAGACGGCGTCAGCGCCGAGGTCCTTGCAGCACATGGCGATGTACGCGCCGCCGTAGGCCTTGCGCATGATCAGGGTGACCTTGGGCACCGTGGACTGGGAATAGGCGAAGATAAGCTTGGCACCGTGGCGGATGATGCCGCCGCGTTCCTGGTTTTTGCCGGGCAGGAAGCCGGGCACGTCCACCAGGTTGACCAGGGGGGTGTTGAACGCGTTGCAGAAACGGATGAAGCGGGCGGCCTTGTCGGAGGAGTCGATGTCCAGGCACCCGGCTTTCACGTTGGGCTGGTTGGCGATGATGCCTACCACCACGCCGCAGATGCGGCCGAAGCCGACGACGATGTTTTTGGCGAAGTCCTTCTGCACTTCCAGGAAGTCTCCGTTGTCCACCAGGCGGCTGATGATGGGCTGCACGTCCAGGGGCGTGCGGTTGTCGCTGGGGATCAGGTCGTTCATGCCGCCGTCCATGCTCAGGTCCAGCGGGGTGTCCAGCTTGTGGGGAGGTTCTTCCGTGTTGTTGGCGGGCAGGAAGGACAGGAGGCGCTTCAGGATGTCCAGCGCGTGGGCGTCGCTGTCCGCGACGAAGTGGACGTTCCCGGAAACGGAAGCGTGGATGGCCGCGGAACCGATGTCGTCCATCGTGCACTTTTCATACGTCACCTGTTCGATTACCTTGGGTCCGGTGATGTACATGCCGGCGTTGCCGGAGTTGCGCATGATAATGAAGTCCGTCAGGGCCGGGGAGTAGGCCGCGCCGCCCGCGCAGGGTCCCAGGATCATGGATATCTGCGGAACCACGCCGGAGGCCAGCACGTTGTTGTAGAATACCTGCGCGTAGCCGGACAGGGCCGCCACGCCTTCCTGCAGGCGCGCGCCGCCGGAGTCGTTCACCGTCACCATCGGGATGCCGGCTTTCAGGGAGTATTTCTGCGCGTCTGCGATTTTCATGGCGTGCATGTAACCGAGGGAACCGCCCTGTGCAAGGAAGTCGGAAGCGGCGCAGGCGACGGGGCGCCCGTTCACCAGGCCGAAGCCGGAAACGACACCGTCGCCGGGGATTTCCTTCTTTTCCATGCCGAAGTTGTGGCAGTTGTGGCGCACGTGCATGCCTATTTCAGAGAAGGTGCCTTCTTCAAAAAGGTACCCCATGCGGTCGCGGGCGGTCATTTCGCCCTTTTCGTGCCTCTTGTCGATCTTTTCCTGGCCGCCGCTGAGGATTACCTTCTTGCGGCGGCTGTTCAGATCGTCAATCAATTTGGGATCAATAGCCATTTGTATAGTGATGTAGTATATTCAGGAAATATGTTTAGTGTTCGCATCCGCAGCCGCCGGGATGCTGGCAGAATTCAGTGAGCACGCCGAAGGTGCACTTGGGATGCAGGAAAGTGACCTGGGTATTGTGGGCGCCGGGCACGGGCGGATCATTCAGCACGATCAGGCCGGCATCCTTGGCCTGGGAGATGTTCCCGGCGATGTCGTTGGTCTTGAAAGCGATGTGGTGGATGCCTTCGCCCTTTTTCTCAATGGCCTTGGCAATGGCGCTTTCCGGAGAGGTGGGTTCAAGCAGTTCAATGTGGACTCCGGCAACGTCGAACATGGCGACGCGCACCTTTTGTGTGGGAACTTCCTCGATGTGGGGTTCTCCGAGGCCAAGTGCGTCACGATAATAGGGAACGGTAGCGTCAAGACTCTTGACGGCAATGCCGATATGGTCAATTTGCTGAATCATATGCGTATGGTGGTTATGAATGCAGGCATCAGCCTGCAATGCATCACGAGTCATTAAAGCGGATTTTTTTTAGAAGTGAAGCGAAAAGCGGAAAAATGGCGAAATCGCATCCGGGCCGTTTCGCCTGCTTGATTGCTTGCGCCGATCAGGTAGGATAGGGGCATGTTCAAGAGGGGATTAGCCATATTGCTGTTCCTGGCGGCTTGGTTTTCCGCCGTAGCCGCCTATGAACTCCAGCCGTCTCACGTGGCTGTGGTTTACAACGGGAAATCAATTCTGAGCCGCCGCATGGCCGTGGAGTATGCACGGGTGCGCGGCGTGCCGGAACGGAACCTCATTGCCCTGGATTGCCCCCAGGTGAACGAGATATCCAGAAAGGAGTTTGACGACCTGATCCGGCTCCCGCTGCTGAAGTCCGCGCGGGAGCAGAAGTGGTGGGTTTCTTCCGGAATTTCCTCTTCCCCCATGATGGATCGGAAGATTTTCGTGCTTCTCCTGATGTCCGACCTGCCGATGAAGATACGGCACGAGCAGCCTGTCCCGCCGCCGGGAAAGGATATCAACCAGATGAAGACGGACCGGGCCTCCGTGGATTCCGAATTGGCCCTGCTGGCGTTTGACGGCTATGAAAGGCAATCCTGGCTGGCAAATCCCTATTTCAATAAAAGGGAGGATTTTGTGGGCTCCGGGCTGCCTACGTTCCTGGTGTGCCGCATGGACGGTCTGACGGCTGCCACCTGCATGCGTCTGGTGACGGAACCTGCGGCCGTGGAAAAGAAGGGGCTGTGGGGGTGGGCCGTGGTGGACCGGGGCGGTCCCCATGCGGAGGGGGACAAATGGATGGACGCCGTGTTCAGGCGCGTCCGGGAGGCCGGGATTCCCGTGTATCTGGACGATTGGCCCCAGACGCTGCCCTCCAAATTTCCGCTGAGTCGGGACGTGGCCCTGTATTGCGGATGGTATGCGCCGGATGCGAACGGTCCGTTTGCCGATCCTTCCTTCCGCTTCCGGCCCGGAGCAGTGGCCATGCATCTTCATTCGTTCAGCGCGTCCGAGTTCAGGACGCCGGGCAGGGGTTGGAGCGCCGCCCTGCTGGAGAAAGGGGCCGACGTGACGGTGGGGAATGTGTATGAGCCTTTCCTGGGTGCGAGCCACCGCTTTGACGTGTTCGTGGACCGCCTGCTGGACGGCTATACCGTGGCGGAGGCCTCCTGGATGAGCATGTCCGTGGTTTCCTGGCAGGGTGTGGTATTCGGGGATCCTCTGTACCGTCCGTACGCCCGCATGAAAAGCATGGATGTGCAGCCTTCGGAAGAGGACCGCTATTTCCAGGGATGGTGGGCTTCCCGGCTCCAGTTCGGGGACCGCTGGCGGGAGCGGGCGGAACGCCTGCTGGAATCCGCGCGGAAGGCCCCGTCCTCCTTTCTTTATGAAGCGCTGGCCTTGGAATACCTGTACAGGAAGGAATATGTTCAGGCCGGGAACATGGTTTCCACCGCGCTAAGTTCCGCACCCGATGCCCGGGACCATTCCCGCCTTCTGCTGGAGTCCCTGCTGGTGGACCGTGCCCGGGGAGGGAACAAGGCGTGCCTGCTCCAGATGGACAGCGTCCAGGCCCGGATGCCCTCCGCGGACTTTCTGCCTGCGCTTGAGGAATGGCGCAGGAGGGTGACTCCCCCGCCGCCCGCCCCCGTTAAAAAATAAAATTGCGCCCGCATGTCAAATTTGGATTGCCTTTTAGGGGATTATGGACCATATTCTGCGTCCCGTAAGTTTTCCTTTTACTGATATTCACCAGCAACAGATAACACAAGATGAACATTATCAACAAAATCGAGCAAGAGCAACTCAAGGCGGATGTGACCCCATTTAACGTAGGTGATACCATCAAGGTTCACACTCGTGTTATTGAAGGCGGCAAGGAACGTATCCAGATTTTCCAGGGCATCGTGATCGCGAAGCGCGGTTCCGGCATCAATGAGGCGTTTACCGTCCGTAAAATTTCCTATGGCGAAGGCGTGGAACGCGTGTTCCCCCTGCACACCCCCCGCATCGCCAAGATTGAAGTGGTGAACCGCGGCAAGGTTCGCCGTGCCAAGCTTCACTATCTGCGCGGCCGCATTGGCAAGGACGCTATGATCGTCAAGTCTGCCACCCGGTAATTGGAAAGGCTGTTATATTTTGCTGGCCCGGTTCGTCGTGAGATGGACCGGGCTTTTTGCGTTTTTGTCGTTTGCTTCGTTGTGGTTCCTAGGGGGAATAGGGGGAGGTTGGGAAGAGAGGCGTTCTTTCCTTTCTGTACCCGGAACAGGCTATGGATGATTTATTCAGTTGCAGGACGGCTGCATCCGGCGGCTGCGGGCGTCCAGATAATAGATCATCAGGTTGGAAGCCAGCAGGCTTAGCATGAATACGATGCCGTTATAAAACAGAACAGGCCCCAGCATGGCGCTGAAGAGGGACTGTATGTCTTGAACGACCGGTTCCATGGGGAAGGAATCCGCCTCTTCCTGCCACCCTCCGAATGTCTCCATGAACGTGATGAATGGGTGGATCAAGGTATAAAGGAGTGTCAGGAGCGTGACGGGTACGCTGAGGGCCCAGGCTGTCCAGATGAGCACTTTTCCGGAAGTTTGGCTTGTCGGGGACAGAATGCTGTTGATGTTTAGCAGGGCTTTCACGGGCATCCACAGGTTGCCGACGGGAAGGATGAAGGAAAGAACGCATTTTGCAGGGCTGGGCTGCATGAGTTTTCCTCCAATGCGCCGGGCATCCCATGCCAGGCGGTAGATGAGCAGGAGCCAGCAGGCGAAACAGGCTATGGAAAGCGGGAACATGACCAACCCGATTTCCGAACCTGGATAGGTGATCTCCATGCCGGAGGGAATTGTATGGAGCGTCGCGAGTTCGGAAGCCATTTGCCCGATCATTTTCCGGACGGCTTCCTGAATCCAGGGACGCTGGACGAAGATGATGAAACACGTCCCGGCAATCAGGAACAGGGAAAGCGTTCCCAGCAGGAAAGGCAGCCATCTTCCCGCCCGGAAAAGAAGAGGATGAGGTCCGGGAGGGGATGAATTCATGGGGTTACTCCATTTCTTCCGGGGCTGGGGCGGGTGCCGGTTCAGCTTTTTCTTCCGGTCCGAACACTTCTACTTCCGTCAGGGCCAGTGGCCGGGCGGGGTTGGTAGATTCGATGCGCAACGCGCGCGCCTTGACCGGAGAGTCCAGCTTCCAGGTGCTGATGTTGGTGGATTTTTCCGAAGGAGTGGTGGTGAAGGTTTTTTCCGCGAGTACATTTTTTTCATTGTCGTACAGCATCACCTTGAATTCCTCCATGGTTCCCAGCAGGGTCAGGTTGGCGGGCGTATAAATGACGATTTTTTCCACGGGACGGTTGGTTTCCGCTCCGAAGTCGATGCCGAACCAGGCGCTCTTTCCTTCCACGACGCCGGTGGCGCTGATGGAAACGTCGGAAAGCCCGGAACTGGTATTTCCGTCCACGGCTTTTTCGGGTCCGTAGGCCGCCAGCATGTTGCGGGTGGAACTTTGGCGGACTTTCACGCCGGGCTGCACGCTCCAGTTGATTTCACCGGGTTCGGCGGGGACGTGGGGAGCTGATTTTTCAGGGGCAGCCGGCTGGGGCGCCGGGACTGGAGGTTGCGGAACGGAGGCTGCCGGGGCGGGAATGGCAGGGACTGCGGGCGCATGGTGGCGCGCTTCCTTGGCCGCCTTGTTGGCTTTCCGCACGACATCGGCTTTCGCCTCGTTTGCCTTTTGCACCTGTTCGTTGTAATCGCTGCGTATTTTCGCCACATCCTTCTTGTACAGGATGCAGGTATACGTCAGCACGATGCCCACGATCAGGGCCGGAATAAGATAATAATAAACATTTGACTGCCCCTTCCCCGATCCATTCAGGGCTATTGCGGGCTGGACGGCCGACTTTGCCGGCGCTGCGGAGATACCCCCGGCAGGGCGGGCGATGGCTTTGTCCAGGTCTGTGATGAATTCCCCCATGTCCCGGTAACGTTCCCGGGGAGATGGATTGATGGCGCGAGAGACTACGGCGTCCACTTCATCACTGCACCGAATCAGGGAGGAAGGCATGGCAAACTGTGCCTCTAGGGGAGTAGTGCGGGTCAACAGGAGGTAAAGCGTCAGCCCCAGGGCGTAGATATCCATGCCCGGAGTGAATGCGGGTTCCGCTCCCGTGACCCATTCCGGGGAGGCGAAGTCCCCCATGTCCACGGGAGGCTGGGCAGGATAAATATTGATGGGCAGCAGCAGCGCATCTCCGCCGTCGGGGCGCACGGTGATCTGTTTGGGCGTGATGCCTCCATGAAAGATCCCTTTCCGGTGCAGGGTCAGCAGGCCCTCCGCCAGGTTGCGGATAATCGTGAGTGCCGTCTGCGGCTTGATTTGCGGAATTTTTTCTATGTCCGCCAGGCGCGGATAGGGGGAATGGGCGGAGATGATGAAGGTGAAGGACCCGGCCTGTCCTACTTCATAAACGCGGAGAAGGCCCTGGTGGGATTGCTCCACAATGGCGCGGGAACGGATAACGAACTCGGGCGTCCAGCCGAAGACGTCCGCTTCTTCCGTAGGAACCAGCCTCAGGATAACGGGGGCGAAGTTGGACTTGAGCGTAGCGGAAAAAATTTGCTGCGGGCCTTTTGTTCCAATAAGCTGGATGTTTTCCAACTGGGGAAAGAGATTGGAAATCTGGTCCAGGGAAAGGAAGTCGTCGGAAGGCATGGAAGAGGGGAATTGTATTGGCGAATATTCTAGCTTAAAATCACCCGTGGAGGCAACTCCATAAGCAGGCATTTATGCCCGTTACGGTCTTTTCAGGATAATAGGAGGGGCGGGGTTGGTCTGCCAGACGGGCACGGCGGCGTTTGCTTCCGTTTCTTCCAGCACTTTTTTGCCCTTTACGTTGACGAGGTGTTCCCGGAGGATTCTGCGCAATTCCACTGCCGCGGCGGGATCGTCCTGAACGCTGTGTCCGGATGGGACGATTTTTTCGCTGACGCTCCAGTCCAAATGGGAGGAGCGGTATTTCACGATGCCGTCCGAGGAGTAGGGAGTGTTGTTTTTTCCTCTGTCCCCGATAATGGAATGGACCGGAATGGACGGATCGCAGCGTAGCTCGGACATATATTTGACCAGCGAGGAGTGCGGGGAAAGCTGGCGGATGCTGGTGAGTTCGTCTTTCAGTTGCAGAGGATTGAGCAGGAACATGCCCCGGCTGAGGGTTGCAATGCGGGTGGCTTCCTCGAGCACATCGGAGGGGAGGTCGATCAGGCGCTGGCCCAGACGGCCTATCCAGTTGTCCGCAAAGGTGGAGCCGCGGTGGGGAGTGGCCATGTACACGATGCGCGTGACTCCTTTGGCCGGGGTGAAAATGAAGTTGTTATGGAGCTGTTCCAGCGTATGGTCGTCGCAGTTCAGCGGGGTGAGCCCTTCCTTCCAGTTGTCCGCAGTCATGCTTTCAAAGGTTTCCGGAGGGAGTTCAAACAATCCTTTCATGAGGATCCACGGCTTGGTGGATGTGTTGAAGCGGGTGATGAGGCCGCCCATGGAATGCCCCACCATGACGATGTTGTTCATTTCCCTGGAGGCGCCGAGGGAATTGTATTCCTGAGTGAGTTCCGCCAGCGCGGCGCGCTGCCTGCCTGCCGGAATGGTCCAGGCCAGGCCGGAAGGGTAGCCGAAGAACCAGAACTGGTAGTTTTCCCGGATGACGGGGTCCACCAGCAGGCGGTTGGTGAGATTGGCAAAGGTAGCGGGGCCGGACATCAGACCGTGGGTGAAGAGGACGGGAATTTTCTTCGGATCGTAGGGTTCGGAGAAATAAAGTCCCATGGTGCTGATGGCCTTTTTGGGCCGGAAGGCGCCCAGCAGTTCCGTGCCGTCTGCGTCGGAGAGCTTCCAGAAAAGGGCGATCGGGACGGAAAAGTTGGCAGCCAGAGGCTGGCGCACCTTGTGGCGGCCGATGAGGATGTGCTCGTTCATCAAGCGAGGCAGGGTGCGGAGAGTGGGCTTTCCGTCCACCATGCGGTCAAAGTCCAGGATGGCCGTCAGGGTATGCACGTTGCCGTTGTCCCGGAGCATGTTCGCGTGGGGGCGGGAGGCCCCTTCCGGAGCCAGTCCCGCCAAGGGGATGCCCATTCCCTCCACGGTGACGGTTTCCCGCAGGCGGTAGGTGGGGTCCACTTCGTCGGACATGAAGATGGCTTCGTAATGCCAGGGATTGCTGTCCCTGGCATAGGGAGATTTTTCAATGACAAAGGGGAGGCTTTGGCGGGTGGCTTCGTCCATGCCGCCGTTGCGGCTGGCCTGCTTGAGGTGGGAGGCGAGTTTCCGGATGCAGGCGTTGTATTTTTTTCTGGCTTCCGGCCATTCATGGCTGCGTCTTGGGGATGAAAGAACGAGCCATGCCTCGCGGGCTTCCTGGATAGCCAGCGCATCGTCCTGATAATGGGTGTAGGGAGGCTTCTGCAGCTGACTGTGCACGGAACAGCCGGAGAGTCCCAGCATGAGGCCGAGAAGAATGACGAGAGAAGCCGTATTCATGGAGGGATGGACGGAGGGTGGGAATGGATCAGGAAAGCATTTCCAGCGCCCTGTTCATGGATTGGAGGAAGGTTTTCACTTCCTCTTCCGTGTTGTACAGGGCGAATGAGGCGCGGGTGGTTCCCGTGGTTCCCAATGAGCACATGAGAGGCTGGCAGCAGTGGTGCCCGGTGCGCACGGCTATTCCCATCTGGTCCAGAAGGGTTCCCAGATCGTAGTGGTGGATGCCCTCCGCCAGTACGGAAACGACGGCGTTGTGCGGCACATCCGGGGCCAGCACGGTCAGCTGCGGCATGGCCTTCAGTCCCTCCACGGCCATGTCCGTGAGCTTTTGTTCATGAGCGGCGATGTTGTGCAACCCCAGCCCGGATACGTAGTCCATGGCGGCGGCCATGGCGACGGCTCCTTCAATGTTGGGGGTGCCTGCCTCATATTTGAAGGGGATATCGTTGTAAACGGTTTTTTCAAAGGTGACTTCCTTGATCATTTCGCCGCCGCCCATCCACGGCGGGAGCTGCTCCAGAAGTTCCCTCTTTCCCCACAGGGCGCCGATTCCGGTGGGAGCGTACAGCTTGTGGCCGGAAAAGGCGTAAAAATCGCAGCCAAGTTCCTGAACGTCGACTTTCATGTGGGAGACGGCCTGCGCACCGTCTACCAGAACGATAGTGTCCGGCCTGTTTTGTTTGGCTAGGGCGGTGATTTCCCGAATGGGATTGACCGTTCCGAGCGTGTTGGAGACATGCCCGATGGCCACGATGCGGGTCCGGGAGGAAAGCAGCCGCTGATAGGCCTCCATGTCCAGCATCTGGTCCGGCATCAGGGGTATGACGCGGAGGACCGCGCCCGTGCGTTCGCAGAGCATCTGCCACGGGACGATGTTGGAATGGTGTTCGGCCGCGGACAGGATGACTTCATCCCCGGGTTTGACCATCCCGGATTTGGCAATTGTGTCCGCCGCCAGGTTGATGCCCATGGTACAGCCGGAGGTGAACAGGAGTTCCGCCGTTTCCGGAGCGTTGATGAATCCGGCGGCTGTTTCCCGCGCCTGTTCGTGCGCTTCCGTGGCCAGCTGGCTCAGGTAATGGGAGCCGCGGTGGACGTTGGCGTTCTGCGTTTCATAATAGCGTCGGGAGGCGTCCAGGACGACCAGCGGCTTTTGAGTGGTGGCCGCGTTATCCAGGTAAATAAGCGGTTTGCCGTGCACCTGGGTTTCCAGAATCGGAAACTGGGCGCGGATGGTTGCTGTATCAAGCATGGTTATTGTACAAGTGAAGGTTCTTTGCGCAGTTCGTCCCAGCCGCCTTCCAGAATGAAGACGGGCGCCCGGATGCCGTATTCCGGCTTTTTAAGTTCGTTAGCTACGGCTGTGCTGGAATTGCAGTCCCTGCTGCAGAAAATGACGATGCAGTATCCCTTGTCCTCCGCCGTCATCAGAGCTTCCATGGCATTGGCAAGCAGTTCCTGGTAATTGTCGTCCGCAGGGCGCACGGGATAAACGGGGGCCTGTGTAATGGTGTGGCGTTCGAAGTCGTCCTGCTTTCTGGCGTCTATCCAGACGATTTTTCCCGGCCAGTCCTTCAGCAGCTGGGAAAGGCAGACGTGCCCTTCCTCCAGCAATTCCGGATTGCAGGGCGGCGTGCGCAGCGGCTGGATGACGCGCAGGTCCAGCACGGCTATCCCCACGGCCAGAAGAAGTATGACCAGCAGAAGTTTCAGGGCGGTGGAAAAGGCGTCTCTCATGGCGGGGTATGATGGGAATCAGTCTTCCTTGATGGTCAGGAATCCCATTTGCCGCTTGTAGCGCGGAACAGTGGAGTCCGTCCGCACCCAGATGGTATTGAAAGCCGGCTTGTCCGTAGATTTGGGAGTGACGATGATTTTGTATTCCTTCCCTTTTTGAACGGTGACGGGCTCGTAGTCAAAAGCGTCCCCCGTCAGGTCAACCGTTGTCAGGTTGACGGGCAGTTCCTTGGAGATGGTGATGTGGATGGTCTTGGGGGTGGAAGGGGCCCCCTTCGTCCATTCCAGCTTGCGGGGCTCCATGCGGATGATATCCGGAATCTGTGCCCGGATGATCAGCTTGTAGGTGGAGCCGTTGGCGTGTACGGTCATGTCTTTGTCCACCGTACCGGAAAAATTGCCGGTTTTCATCACGGCTGTCACGGTTCCGGATTCCCCCGGAGCGTAAGTCAGCTTGTTGTCCGTGACCCCGGCGGTGGTGCAGTCACAGGAGACGTTGATTTTGCTGATGGTGACGGGAACGCCGGAAGTATTGGTGAAGGGGAACGCCGCCGTGATGCTGTCCTGGGCCGGGGCCACCTTGACGGGGACGACCATTTCCTTGAAGGACAGCTCATCCTTGCCGGAAGCGGCGCTTCCGCACAACAGCAGGCCTGACAGGATGAAAGTCCGCAAGGTCATGATCGTTTCAGGATGGGGTTGCCTCTTTGCTGCGGGAAGAGAAGATGCTGGCGATGAAGAAGATGATCGCCGCCACGAAGATGCAGGAATCCGCCACGTTGAAGGCTGGCCAGCGGTAGTTGATTACGGGAAGGGTGACGTCGATGAAGTCCACCACATAGCCGTTCAGCAGCTTGGTGAAGAAGCCGTGCGGCTGTTCGTAGGGAAGCAGGAACCCCTGCAGGAGGCGGTCCGTCAGATTGCCGGCCACACCTGCCAGCAGAAGCACGTACGCAAGCTTGAGCCATACCGTATGGAAAAAGTTTTTCCGGTATAGTATGATGAGGGCGATGATTGCCAGCACGGGAATGCCCAGGAAAACGTAGCTGGACCAGGCCGTTCCGTTCCCCAGGCCGAAGGCCACACCCGTATTGTGCACCCTGGTGATGTTTACCGTTCCATCAAGGAAGGTGATGGGCTCCAGATCCCGGAGGCGGTTCAGTGCGTCCACTGAATTCTGATTCAGGTCGGTATATCGTGCCATGTCTTCAGCAGGTACGGGACCGTTGGTGAAGAAATCGATGATGCCGTCGGCATGAACGTGCTGAAACCCCGGAAAATCGGGTATATAAGCATACTTGTGGGCATGCTCGTCCACATAATTCAGCGGAAAGCGATGGATGATCCACAGCTTGCTGACCTGGTCCAAAATGTACAGCCCCACGCCCAGCAGGCTCCACCAGAGCCAGCCGAGGTTTTTCTTTGTGCGGGGAGCGGAGTCCGTTTCCGTCTGGTTGTCCATGAGTCAGGGAAGGATTGTTTACGGTTCAGGAAAGTACTTCCGAGCAGCGTTCGCAGACATCTGTACCCTCTTCTTCAGGTTCATACCGGCGGCATCTTGGGCACATGGCGTGTTCCGTCCTGAGGGCAGTAGCGGCCAGTTCCGGACCGGTCTGGACACTCAAGCCCGCAATGATGAAGAATTCCGTGCAGAAGGCGCGGTCTTCCAGCAGGGCCACCACGTCCTCGCTTTCATTGGCGGGGACGGTGAGCCGGATGTCCGCTTCATTATTTTTGGAGAAGGTTTTGGCCTTTACCTGCTCTTCGATCGCCACCTGGATGACGGATTTGATTTCCAGCAGGCGGGAGACGACGGAGGAGGCTTCCTGCGTATCATATTCCGGCATGGGGACGGGGAAGTCCTGTTCATGCACGCTGCCTTCATAACCGGCGTATTCCCAGGCTTCGTCCGCCGTAAAGGCCAGGATGGGGGCCAGCAGGCGGCACAGGGCCTTGAAGATGATGGTCATGGCCGTCAGCGTGGCGCGGCGGCGCACGGAAGTGACGGAGTCGCAGTAAAGGCGGTCCTTCGTGGTGTCCACATACAGCGCGGACAGGTCGCTCGTGCAGAATTGGTTAATGACGCTGAACGCCTTGCGGAAGTCATAGGCCTCATAAGCCTTGAGCGTTTCACGGATAACGGCGTTGAGGCGTTCCAGAATCCAGCGGTCCAGGATGGGCATGTGTTCCGGAGAGACGGCCTGAGCGGCAAAGTCGAACCCGTTGATGTTGCCCAGCAGGATGCGCAGGGTGTTGCGCAGGCGGCGGTAAGGTTCCGTGACCTGCTTGAAGAGGTCTTCCCCGAAGGGGACCTCATTTTGCCAGTCTACGGAGGCGGCCCACAGGCGCACGATGTCCGCGCCGTACTTGTCGTAGTAATAGGCGGCGTCGATGGGCTTGCCACTCTTGGCGTCAGACTTGGAAGTCTTTTTCCCGGTGTCCTTGTCCACCACGAATCCGTGGGTCATCACAGCCTTGTACGGAGCCGTGCCGCGCCAGGCGACGGAAAGCATCAGGGAACTCTGGAACCAGCCGCGGTGCTGGTCCGTGGCTTCCAGGTACAGGTCCGCAGGGGCGTCCAGGCCGGGGCGGGAATCCATGACGGCCATGTGGGAGCTGCCGGAATCAATCCAGACGTCCAGTGTGTCCTTGCCCTTTTTCCAGTTTTTGGGAAGGCCCAGGCGTTCGCACAGGGCTTCGTCGGAAAGTTCAAACCAGATGTTGGAGCCGTGGGATTCCACCATGTCCGCGATTTTGCGCACCAGCGCGGCGTCCAGAATGGCTTTGCCGTCTTCGTCAAAAAAGACGGGAAGCGGGACGCCCCACGTGCGCTGGCGGGAGATGCACCAGTCCGGACGGGCTTCCACGGTACCGTAAATGCGGTTGCGGCCCCAGGCGGGCAGCCATTGCACCTTGTCAATCTGTTCCAGAGCTTGCGGGCGCAGCTTGTCCATGGAAATGAAGAATTGTTCCACCGCGCGGAAGATGATGGGTGTTTTAGAACGCCAGCAGTGCGGATATTGGTGGCGGTATTCCTCCACGCCGAAGAGATTGTTGTCCTTTTCCAGCATGGCGATGACGTCCTTGTTGGCGTCAAACACGTGTTTCCCCACCAGGGCGGGAACACCCACTTCTTCCGTGTATTTGCCGTCGTCGTCCACAGGGGAAAGAACGGGCAGCCCGTACTGGCGCCCCGCGTTGTAGTCGTCCGCACCGTGGCCGGGAGCGATGTGGACCGCGCCGGTGCCGGTGTCCGTCGTGACAAAATCCGCCAAAATGATTTTGGATGTGCGGGAGAGGAAGGGATGCCGGGCTTCGCAGTTTTCCAGTTCCGCCCCCTGGAATTCACGAATGGTTTCCGCGAGGGCCCAGCCCGTTTTCTGCGCGAACGCATCCAGAAGCTCTTTCACGATGATGAGGGTTTCCGTCTGGCCGTCCTTCATGAATTTTCCGGCCACATACGTGAAGCGCGGATGAAGGGCGATGCCTACGTTGGCGGGCAGTGTCCACGGAGTGGTGGTCCAGATGACCATGGAAGCCTTCAGCCCCAGGGGATTGTCCAGCAGCGGGAAGCGGACGAAAACGGAAGGACTGACCTTTTCCTTGTAGTCGATTTCCGCTTCCGCCAAGGCCGTATAAGCGCCGTAGGACCACTGCACGGGTTTGCGACTCTGGTACACGGCTCCGTCTTCCACCAGTTTGGCGAAGACACGCAGGATGTTGGCTTCATAGGCCGGGTCCATCGTCAGGTAGGGGTGCTCCCAGTCGCCGAAAACGCCCAGGCGGCGAAAGGAAGTCCGTTGAATGTCGATGAAGCCCTTGGCAAATTCTACGCAGCGGCGGCGGATTTCCGCGGCGTCCAGGTCGCGGGCCTTCTGCACCACCTTGAATTCGATGGGGAGGCCGTGGCAATCCCAGCCGGGAATGTACGGGGCGGCATAGCCGGCCATGGTTTTGGACTTGAGGACCAGATCCTTCAGAATTTTATTCAGGGCCGTGCCCATGTGCACGTCGCCATTGGCGAAGGGGGGGCCGTCGTGAAGGAGGAAACGGGGTGCGCCCTGTTCTATCCTGCGGGACAAAATTCGTTCGTACAGCCCGGTGTCTTCCCACTTTTTCAGGCGTACGGGTTCGTTTTTCGTCAAGTCTCCCCTCATCGGGAAGCCGGTCTTCGGCAACAGGATGGTGTCTTTATAATTTTTTTCGGGCGCACTCATGCCCGGAAAAAGTATCACCCGGTCCGTTTCCGGTCAACCCCGCGGTGCGGCACAGCCCGGACCTATGCCGTTCATTCCTCCCGCTTTCCGGAAGAATCCACCTCCGCGGTATTATCCGTTCCGCGGCTCGAGGCGTCGGCTGGCAGGATTTTCCGTTCGGAAAGCCATTTTTCGGCGTCCTCCGGCCACCGGTCGGTTGGATTGCCGCGCTTCTCCATGCCGTAGCCGTGCCCTCCCTTGGAATAAAGGCGCAATGTCACGGGAACTGCTTTGTCCCGGCAGGCCTTTTCCATGAATTTGCTGTTGGCGGAGGCTACGCCGTCATCCTGGGCGTGAACGAGGAAGACGGGCGGCGTGTTTGGCGTAACCTGCCGTTCGGAGGAGCACAATTCTTCCAAAGACGGGTCGGGCTTGGAGCCGATGATTTTGTTGCGCGTGCCCGGATGAGTATCTTTTGGGGCCATCGTGATAACGGGATAAATCAGCATGGCAAAATCCGGACGGGCGGAGACGGATCTGAGGGGATTGTCCGCTTCTTCCGGAAGTGTCTTGTTCCACAGTGTAGCGGCCATGGCGGCCAGATGGCCTCCTGCGGAAAAGCCCATGACGCCGATTTTTCCGGGATCGACGCCGAGTTTCCCGGCATGCTTGCGCGTCAGGCGCAGGGCCTGCCGGGCATCCAGCAGGGGGCCGGGAAATTTGCCTATGGCATTGTTTTCCTGGGAAACGCGGTACTTGACGACCACACCCACCATGCCATGCTCCGCCGCCCATCGGGCGATGTGCGCGCCTTCCTTGTCAATGGCCATGAGGGCGTAGCCTCCGCCCGGAAAGATGCACAGGGCCGGGCGTTTGTCCCGGGAGCGCCACCCGGCGGGAAAATAAAACTGCATTTGCGCTTTCCCCACGTCCGTGACCCTGGTGGGATCAATGTATTTTTCCTGCATGTCCGCCGCCTTGAGTTCCAGAGGAATCCCGTTGGAGACAAAGGAGGACTTCCCGGATTCCGCGGGCAATTTTTTGAGAGTGGCGGAAAAGGAATCCGCACCGGACGAGGCGGGAACAAAAATCAGCGAGACGGCGCAAAAAAGGGATGGAATGTTCATGGTTTGCTGGCAATGGAAATGATGAGTCCGGCAAGTCCCTGAACGACTTCCGCAAACTGGGGATAGTCCAGTTTCTCGGCCGTGTCGCTGGTTTCATGGTAGTCGTCGCAGCGGAGGAAGGCCGTATCCGTAACGGCAAAGGAGGGAATGCCCTCCTTCATGTAGCCCCAGTCGTCGGACCAGGAAACGCCATTCGTGTAATAGGGGAAGGAGGCGGAACGCACCGGGAACCGGCTCAGGGCGGCAAACTCGTCGGCACAGGAACGAGCGAAGTTTTTCCCCGTATTGGTGGACAGGAAAGCCACATAGTCGCAACGGTCCGGCAGTCCGGCCAGTCCGGCGACCACGGCCGACTTGCGCTTCTTGTTCACCCGCGGAGAATAGCAGCCAAGCGTTTCCAGGGCGATCATGCCGATGACCTTGTCTTTTCCCGGCCGGGCGGCGATGGATTTGGCGTGTACCACGCTGCCCATGGCGGGGGTTTGGTAAAAGGGCGGTTCCTCGTTGGCATAAGCTGCCAGGCAGACGTCGTGAAGAGTGTCGGAGACCGCCAGAATCCGGGCCACTTCCAGCAGGGCGGCTACGCCGGAAGCGTTGTCATTGGCTCCGGGCGTGCCCGTGCGGGAAGGTCTTGCGGGGCCGTGGTCGTGCCAGTTGTCCATGCCCACCTTGGTATCGTAATGCGCGCCGATGATGAGTGTTTTCGCGTTGGGGGAGCTGCCTTTCTTCGTGGCAATGATGTTGTACACGGTTCTGTCGCGCACGGCTCCGTATTCCCCGGAGCGGGGAATACGCACGGCCTGGCGCGTGACGGCATAACCCATTCCGGCCAGGGCCTGTTCAATGTATTGGGCGGAACGTTCCATGGTTCCTGCCTTGTAGGCGTTGCGTTCCCCGATAGTATCTGCCAGTTGGAACACATGCGTTCTCAAACGCTCTTCCGTTTGTTCCGTGTTCGGAATATTGCCGGAGCCGCAGGGCTGGAACAGCCGGGTGCAACAGGGGAGGGACAGGAGGAGGGCCATGACGGCCAGGACTGGAAGAAGGCACAGAGAGAGAAGAAGGGGCCGGTTCATAAGGGCGGAAGCGATTGAAACCATGCTAGCCCTGCGGGCGTCTGCTGTCAATGAACATGTTCCGCCGTCCGGAGGCTGGAGGTTATTTCCTGAACCTGTTCCCGGTACTGGCGTAAATGACGGCGAATGTAATAGCGGCGACAAAAAGAAACACGGCGATGGAAAGAAGTACGGGACTTTCCAGAATGGTGCTGATGATGCTGAGCAGCATGCAGAAAGCCAGGAAAAACATCAACTTGCCGGCGAAGCGGCACAGGGCGCGTTCATCGTACCGTTCTTTTTTCTCTCGGCTCATCAGATTATAACCGGCAATCAGAAAGGAGCATTTCTCCATGGAAAGAATGATTCCAAGGAAGATGAAAACTCCCATTATGACGACAGGTATCAGAAGAGGGGCAT
This sequence comes from Akkermansia sp. RCC_12PD, assembly GCF_036417355.1. Classification (NCBI taxonomy): domain Bacteria; kingdom Pseudomonadati; phylum Verrucomicrobiota; class Verrucomicrobiia; order Verrucomicrobiales; family Akkermansiaceae; genus Akkermansia; species Akkermansia sp. RCC_12PD. Next base: position 2,122,196 of record NZ_CP143889.1, read on the forward strand.
CCATAAAGCCGTAACGGATATTAGTGGCGTTTATTCTTTGCCGATTCCAAGGGGAAGGCAAGCTGCCAGTTCGACTTTAAAGACATACGCTTGAAAAAGGCATCTTTTATCAGGGAAAGGTCTGTTTTTGAAAAGAGAAAGAATATCGGCCTATCCTGTCGGGTTCTCCGTCCGTCAGAACAGGAAAACCGGATGAAAATGATATGAGGCCTGGCGTGGGTAATCAGAAATTCTCTGTTTTACATCTGCGTCGTTTACATGCACTAATTGTCTCTTTGCCTTCTGCTTCCAAAGATGATAAGCCACAAAAAATAGCTCAAGCATGCATTAGTTTCAATATGATTTTCATCACACTCAATAAGTATGCCTTCGTACAATAAATATATTTCAGCCTGATAACCCTTGGAACTGGCAATAGTTAGTTTTCTCCTATATAATTTTATGGTACATGTATCGCCTGACTTAGTTTTGACAATTATTTTTGGCTCAAGAGTACTTTAGCGTCATGCATGGAGATGTAATTTATTCTCTATGAGTGCGCAATAGATATATTTTTCGTTCCCATATTTCAGAGAAGAAGTTTAGAGAACTTATTCGTTTGTTTTCTCTTGATATTGAGGCCTCAAAAATATCAGTTTTCACAGGCATCAGTCGCAAAACAATCAATAAAATACTTCATGCCATCAGAGTAAGACTTGCCGAGCTATGTGAAGAGCAAGCCATTTTCTCGCAAGGAGTCTTTGAATGTGATGAGAGCTATTTTGGAGCCAGGCGCATTAGAGGTAAAAGAGGTCGGGGAGCAGCCGGTAAAATCATTGTTTTTGGCATCTATGAAAGATACACGGGAAGAGTTTATACATGTATCGCGCCCAACGTAAAAAGTCAGACACTAATTGAGATTATACGGAAGAAGATTCCCTTGAACTCGACAATCTATACCGATGGATTCCGTAGTTATTTGCCTCTTGCTCGATATGGATACCTCAAGCATGAAAGTATTGATCATGGCAAAAACGAATGGGCTCGGAATCAAATCCATGTGAATGGTATTGAAGGTTTTTGGGGCGTGTCAAAGACAAGGATGAGCAAGTTTAGAGGGCTCAGAGTATCTTTATTTTCTCTTCATCTCAAAGAATCTGAATACAGATTTAATCATTGACATGAAAATCTCTACCAACTCATTTTAACGAACCTTCGGAAAACTCCGCTAAAGTACTCTTGAACCAAATTCAAAAAAAGTATGGACGGGATAATTTTTTAAAGGAACTATTTACTTTAGTCTTGTATCAGTCGTTTTGGCTGCCTCTCCTGCCAATTTATTACCGAATATCAGCGTTAGCACCAATGCAACATTCCAACAAGATTATTCTACATAATTCCGATTTTTTAAATTATTATTTTGGTAGGAATTTTATTTTGCTTGTTGAAGAGAAAAATAAATAACTAAAGATGAATTTTTATATGATGATATCCATTATTTTTTAGTTAAAATTTATTCTCATAAAAATATGGGAATACATTATTATTTGACCAGTAGGAGCCATTAACCAATAATACATATTATCGTCATATTGTAATAAGTTGACGAGTGTAATAACTAATATAAAGGAAATTATAAAAATAATCGTTTTTTTAATGATGTTTTTCCGTTTTACAATATTTTTGAATATTAAATTTTCTATGAAAATAATAAAAAATCCAAATATTAGTGGAATAATATAGATGAGAGATAAATTAATATCTTCGTGATAATATGATTCTGGCTGTGTTTCAATTATAGGAAAAAAGATTAAAACGGAGTTGAAAATCATATAAATGAAACACAAGTTACTTATTTTTAAGCTCATATTTTATAATATTAACTATGAAATAGACGTTTAATTTTTATATTACAACAACATTCGCAATCTTTAGAACTTCCTTCGTTAAGGCAAGCTAGATCAGCTTCCAAATCTTTTAGAGAGTCAGCTATGACTCTTCCTAACTGAGCATCGGAAATGCTTCCCCACCAATTTTCAACCTGTGCAGTGAGAAGATCTGCTACTTCTTTTGCCGTACCTGTTCCTACTGCTGTCTATTTCCCACAATTCGTAGAAATAAGGCAGGTTGCATAGCAATGCTTAAATTTATCATCTTTAGTACTATGAAACCATGCTTTTATAAAAGCATGTGCAGCACAAGCAAGCCATAATGCAAAGCTAATACCTCCTCCCCATCCAGAAGCTGATTTTCCCAATATATCATATTTTAGAATCGGAGAATTCATACATAAAGTATACAAATTCCATCCACCTTGTTCAGCAATGGAATCACGATTAATCCATCTGCCGGTTAAGGGGTTGAGATGCCGATAATTGTAATAAATAAGTCCTAATTCATCATCCTCATACTCACAGGAAAAACGGAATTTGTTGTTTTGGGCCATATCTCCTTCCATTGTCAGAGGGGCACCAAAGGGAGTATACTCATAGCGAGCTCTCCGTGTTTGCAATCCGTCGAAAATAGAGGTGACATTTTTCAGAATATCATACATAAAATATAGATGTTCTTTAATTTCTGTCACGTTCTCTTTCTGGAATGTCATCATTAAGATGTGCGTAGTTTCCAGTTCCGTTGGCTCCCATAAATAGCTTTTCACCAGAATGGGGACCGGTTGCATCACGTCCAATTCCGCTATTTGCAGATAGTTTCGGTACAAATAATAAGTATGGCTGATATATGTTCCGTTGACTATTACTTTCTTTTCAAAGCGGCGTCCCATATAATCGTAATTGCAAACTACTAAAGTATAACCATCTTCGCTGGTAAAGGAAACAGGCCTGTCATTGCCATCGTAGCAAACATTCCAGATGCCCGTTGAGGTTTTCATCCTGGTCTGATTGCCGTCCGCATCATAGAGAGGGTCAAAGGAAACATCCGCCTGAATTATGTTTGTGTACTGGTTGAGACTGTTGGCATCGTAGGATACCTCTTCTTCCAGCTCCCGGGCGGTTTTGCGATTGCCGATGTTGTCGTACTGATAGGCAAAGTTGCCTCTTTGCTGTATCTGATCCCCTGTCAATTCACTTCTGCCGTTGTAGGTGAAGTCCCTGGTGGTTGCCGGAGTGGCAGCCTCCCATGAATCCTTTCGTTGAACGGGACGCATCAAGTGGTCGTACTGGTAGACATGTCCAGCCACCCTACCGCCATTCCCGGGGACCTCATAGCCGATGGAAGCCAGGAGATAGAGCTGGGGATGATAGGTATTCCTGCGGACCATGCCGTTGGGATAGGACAATTGATTGAGGAAGCCGCTGATCTGGTCATACTGCCAAGTGAAGGGAGTATCCAAGCCTTCCATATTCATCCCGATCATGGCACCTTGATGGCCATAGTCAAGATGGGAGTATTGCACGGTGCGGGTTCCGATCATCAGGCGGTATCCGCAGGGACGCCCAAAGGCGTCATACTCTTCCTGGATGCAGCTTTCCACGGTCCCAAAGGAATTATTCTGTTGGGTTCTTCCATAGGCATCATAGCAGAGTTCTCTGGTTCCTGAGGCATCGTAAACAGAGGTCATCTGCCCGAGGTGGTTGTAGGAGTAGAGCCATGGCTGGGTGTTGTCGCTGTGAGAGACGGAGACTAATTCCCCGGTGGCCGGAGCGTACTGATAAGTTGTCACAATGCCCCTGGCTTTGGTGAGTGTTTCCAGGCGGTTGAGCCTGTCGTAGGTTTTGGAAACACAGGAACCATTGGCATAGGTTTTCTTGAGTTCCAATCCCGTGGCTGCATCGTAGAGCCACCTGGTGGTGTCTCCGTCGGTGCGGCTGGAAGGATCGGTGGTAATATCGCCTTCATCCGTCCTGAAGGTGGTTAACGATGTCAAGCGTCCTGCTTCATCGTAAGCAAAGCAGGAGGGCTGTATGGCAGTGCCATATTCAGCAATCTTTCTGCCGCGGATGTCATAGGAATAGCGGGCAGTGTCTCCCAGAGCATTGGTAATACTGGCTGGCGCATCACAGCAAGGAGTGTAGGTAATAATGGTCATGTTGCCAGCTGTATCTGTTGTCTGAACAGCACGCCCAGCTAAGTCGGATTCTATTGTCATGATATTGCCCCTGGCATCGGTTTGCTTCAGCATCATTCCTGTGGAGGTATAGGAGCGTTCCTGTGAAGAGTGGATTCCTGCACAATTGGTTTGTCTTATGGTAAACCCATCGACTACCAAAGATTTAGCTATTATATCGGAAGTAGGGATGTGGCTGAATTGGGTGCGTTTGGTAGGGGCGGTGTATTCTGTCCATTGGATGCTCTGTTGTCCGTAGATATCAGTAGTAATTTTTTTACTTTCCAAAGTGGAATTCAGTTGAGAAACTATTTTTTCTATTATCTGAGTCAGGGGAAATCCTTGGGCATTGTAAGTGATAGTAGTTTGCACTTCGTAAACACCGTCTTCCCGTATCTGGTAGCACAAGGAGCTTCCTGATATCCTGTTTTTAGTGGGATCATGCGGATGCAATTCATCCAGAAGAATGGTCTGCCTTACGACATTGCCGAGTTCATTGTAGACAGTCATTGTAGGTGCCATATCTTCTGATTGAGATCGGACAAGCTGTCCCTTGTCGTTGTAGGTATTTCGGGTGACAATGAAACCTTCCAAAGTATTGGGCTGTTCCTGTCGGATAGTTTGACCGAATCCATTTTGAAGAGTTCGGGAAAGAACGACTCCCTGGGACAGGGTGGTGGTGAGGATGCCTTCCTGTGTCAACTCAAGCTGGGTTTCCATTTCCCGCTGGCCGGTTCCGGCCTGAAGGAGAATGGAGCCGTCATAATAAGTTTGAGTAATTAAAGTAGCCCCTGAAGGATTGGTAATGGTGGTGGTGAGTTGATTGTCACTGTATTGGGTCCTGGTCACACGTCCGAGGATATCGGTTGTGGAAATAACCCTTCCCAAATCGTCGTACTCCGTGCTTTCAACCGTCGTCAGGGCACCGACATCCTTTCGTGTGGAAATAATCCTTCCTGCGGCATCATAAATGTAGCTGGTGATGGTTTCAGGCGTGGTTTCCGTGGCGGAACGAATAGTTTCAACTAGTTGCTTGGCCGAGTTGTATGCGTAGCTGGTTGTGATGCCATCTTCGTCGGTTTCTCTCAAGGGACCGCAGCACATCCATTCCGTCGTGCGGATGCGTCCATTGCCCTTCGTCGTCTTGGTACGGCGAAGTTCAACATCGTATTCATAATCTTCCGAAGTAATTAAAGACCAATTTTCACCTGTGTGGACGTATTGCTCCTGTCTGGTGGTGGTGCCGTTTTCAGCGACGTATTGCACGGTTCTGGTACTTTGGCCGGGAACAATGCTCCCGTTTGCCTGGACAGTTGAGGTCACCTTGTGGGTAGCACCATGATCCGTGGTGGCTTCATAGGTATAGACGGTCTGAACGCCGTTGATACCCTGGCTCATCTTCTGTCTTCCCCGGGCATAAGGGTATTGTGTTGCTTCTCCATAAGTCTCCGAGATGCTTGTGTGAACCTCATCGGAGCCCAGAGCCGTCTCTGTAACTGTGGTCCGGTTGACTTCGTGGCTGTCTTCATAAGTGTAGCTCCTTTGGTCAGAACGGTTTCCGTTCCGTCCTGGGCAATGATGATTTCCCTTTCCGTTGCCGGCCTGAAATCATTGAAACGCAGGTCGGCATAGGTGGTACGTGTTCCTTTTTCTCCTCCTCCTGCCCACGGTGTTGCTTCCAGAACCACCCGGCCCTGGTCGTCGTACTCATAGCGCGTGTAGCCTCCGTCGGGCTTGATTTCCAATGACACGCGGAACTGGTCGTTATACGTGTAGAGTGTTGTTTGGGCCAGGGGAGTATCGTAGCCTTCCGTGCTGCTGATGGTCAGCCAGCCTCCGTCCGTGCTCTTCTGGACGGTGCGTACGCAGGATACGGGCGTTTCCTCGTTGATCTTGCGGTAGCTCTCAATCATTTCCCACTTGGAGCCGGGCAGGAAATTGCGCTCAATCCGCCGTACGATGCGCTCGTCCCCTTCACCCTGGGTGATAGTTACATTGTTGCCTTCCACTTTCCGCTCCGTGCGGAAGGCGGGCATGCCCTGCCTCTGCTCGGTGATGAGCATCACGGGTTCTCCATCCTTGACAGTATTTTCATAGCTGACCGTCTTGTAGGGAGTCCCGGAAGCAGCTACGCTCCGGGCGGTTTTGTTCACCTGGGAGGGGGAGTACCACTCCAGGGTGAGTTTGTTGCCTTCAGGCACTGCCTGGAGAAGACCCTGCGACTGGGACCAGATGCTTTGGATGGCGCCGGTGGAGGGATGGCGGTTGACCTGGAGTTTGGCAGCATAGGCTTCCGCCGTGGTTTCCACCCCGGAAGAAGAAATCAGGGAAACAACCTTGCCGGTGGAAGCCGAGAAGCGCAGGGTACTTCCATTGCTCTGGACCATGTCCAAATAGGCGGGATCCCCGTTCATACAGGGAGACTTGTCCTGGTTGAGCAGCCGGACCCTGTAGTTGAGTTTGCGTGAGCCTCCGGAAACGGGAGCGTCGGCGCTTCCGGCGTCGGCGCGGAAAGAGATGGAGCTGCCGGTGGGGCGCTTGACAGTTGCCTGGCGGGAAGCGGAGTCCCAGGAGCAGGTCCATTCGAGGGGATGCTTGTAGCGCAGTCCAATGGAGCATTGAGGATTGGCCCGGAAACTGAAGGAAGCTGCGCCGCCTCCTTCATCCCCGCCTCCGGAGTTTTCCCCGCCGACTTCCAGCATGCCTTCACAGTCGTCGGCATCATCCGGGTTGCCGCCGAAGGAGTGGCCTCCGGCAGAGTTGGGTCCTCCATTCTTGTCACACTCGGATTGAGCGCTTTCTTCCTCGCATTTGCAGGAACAGGGGCATGGACAGCCTTCTTCTTCCGGTCCGCTGGAGGAGGAAGAGGAATTGCTGCTGGAGCTGGAGCTGGAACTGCTTGACTTGGGATCAAACTCAAAATCATCCCCTCCCCCTTCCGAAGAGCTGCTGGAGGTGGTCTCTTCTTCCTCGTCCCGATAAAGATTGACCAGGGTGATGACTTCCTCTCCTTCCTTGTCCGGAGGAGTTACATTAGGGTCGAGGTAGGAATTAATATCGGGCGCCTCCGCCTTGTCGGAAAGAACGGCAATGCAGAACTCCTGTCCGGAGCCCAGGGCGGCATGGTGCTCATGGACGATTTGGCACCAGTAATACCCCTGTTCCAGCACGACGCTCTCCGGCTTGACGGAAAGGTCCTTTGCTTCGCTGGTCAGTTCCACATTCCTGAATGGGATGGCCAGGGAGATGGAGGAATCGGCGTCCAGGGAAAGGAAATAGGTACCGCGTTTCATGATCTTGAGGTACCCGGTCCATTCATGGCGAGTGTCATCGGAAGCGGAACGTGGGGAGATGAGAACGGGGGCGGTGATGCCGTTGACGTAGAAGTCGGCCTGCGGGAGTCCGTTGGCGAACATGGGAACGAAGGGATAGCGGGGTTCCTAGGTAATTTGGGTATTGTTCATTGTCTTGTAAACCAGTATTGTTAAGTGATTTGCGGACAATGTAGAACTTTCTGTCACCCAAATGAAAGACGCCTGAAACGTTAGGATTCATTTTATTTTTGAAATGGAAGGTAATACACAAGAAAAGACCTTATCCCTTCCGATAAATTTCTTAGAAATACCAGAATAAAAATGAAAATTGCGCTAGAATCAACGCCTTAATTATAGCCGATTGCCGGAACAGGAATTTATTCCATTTAAAAAATCCTTCTCCTGATTACATTAAAGTTTTAACTTTTAATGACAGGGATGGGAGTGGCCTACCTGGTTCAGAACAGGAAATAGCAGGAGCAGAACCAGGCGATAATCAGCAGGCCGCAGGTGAATTCAAGCAGAAGCCCCGTAAGCATCCCCAGGGCGGCGCCTGACCCGGCCTTGAATGCGGCGGCAATGTCCTTGCGGGCGAAAATAAGTTCGGCCAGGAGTGCCCCCAGGAACGGCATGACCAGAAGGCCGACAATGGGGGTGAACAGGATGGCGCCCACAATGGCTCCGATGACGGCGCCCCAGATTCCTGCCGAGGTACTGCCGAATTTTTTGGCTCCCATGCCGCCGGAAAGCTTGTCAATGACGAGTCCTCCCGCGACCAGAAGCGCCAGCACGGTCCACTCCCACCACGCCAGGGTCTGGCTGCCCATGACTCCCTGCCAGATGCAGCCGGCCGCAATGATGATGATGCCGGGCAGCATGGGAATAAGTGTGCCGATCAGTCCCATGCCGAACAGGAGCAGGGTGACGCACCAGATGAGGGTTTCAGAAAGTACCGGGGGCATGTTTTCGTTCTTAGCAGGAAGCGGGAGATGTGGCAAGGATTCTGCCCGGCTTGCGGCATGACGGAAAAACGCTGGTCGTCTGATGGATTGCTGTTGCAGTTTCCGTAGTCTGAGTATGCAATGCATGCCTATGGTTTTTTCCGGTTCTTTTTTACGGAACGGAGTCTTGTGTTCCTGTGCCCTGCTTATGGCAACAGTTTCCTTTTCCGCCGAGGTCCCGGAAGGGGATTCCGTCGCCATCCGGGAAATTGTCCGTCCGCTGAAAGCGCATGTGGGCGTTTCCGCCGTCATGCTGGACACGGGCGAATCCGTCTCTGTGGGGGACGAAGCTTTTTACCCCATGCAGAGCGTTTATAAATTCCCGCTGGCCCTGTCTGTGCTGAAACGGGTGGACCAGGGAGTTCTGGACCTGGATCAGAAGGTGAAAGTGACCAGGGACCAGTTGCCGGAAAAAACATGGAGCCCTTTGAGGGACCGCTTTCCGCAGGGCGGCGAGTTTCCACTGAAGGAATTGTTGCGTTTTTCCGTGCAGGAAAGCGACAATAACGCCTGTGACATCCTGTTTTCCCTGATAGGCGGCCCCGCAAACGTTCAAAAGGATTTGAAGGAATGGGGGGTGGAGAACATGAACGTCAAATACACGGAGGCGGACACACACCGGAATCATGAATGGCAGTATTCCAATTCCGCCCGTCCCACCGCCATGACCTCCCTGTTCCGGATGTTTGACGAGGGGAAGATATTGAAAAAGGATACACAGCTTTTTTTGTGGGATATGATGGCTTCCTGCGCTACAGGGGCGGAGCGGTTGAAGGGCCTGCTGCCGAAGGAATACGTGGTGGCGCACAAGACCGGAACGGGAGGAACGTTGCCGGACGGCGCCGTTTCCGCCATCAATGACGCCGGGATCATTGTACTGCCCGGCGGCAGGAGAATGGCTGTGACTGTTTTCGTGATGAATTCCAAGGATTCTCCCGCCGTCTGCGAGGGGACGATCGCTTCCGTAGCCCGCTGGCTGTGTACGGAATGGAAAGCCGCCGGAGGCGTTAAGAAGTGAACGTCCGGGCCGGGACATGTTTTAAGCTTGGAAAGGCCGCGTGCATCAGGCAAGGTGTGCCGCGTTATTCATGAAGAACCTATTGAGCCGGTACATCAGTCTGAGTCTGGCGCTGCGGTATTTGAATCCGCTGCGCACGTTCTTTTCCATCATCACCCTGATCTGCCTGCTGGGCGTCTCTCTGGGGGTGATGGTGCTCATTGTCGTGTTGTCCGTCATGGGAGGTCTTCAGAAGGAAATTCAGGGCAACCTGTTCGCGCATTCCCCCCATGTGCAGGTATGTTACAGGAATGATTTCGGTGTCCGTGAAGTGATTCCGGACTGGGTGGAGCTGAGCGGCAGGCTCAGGCACGTTCCCGGCGTCCAGTCCACGTATGCCCTGATTGAGGATTATGCGCTGGTGGACGTACAGGGGAAGCAGAGGCCCTGCTTTTTCCGCGCCATTGATACGGAAAATGCGGCACAGCTTGAGGATTTGAAGCATTTGATCGTTTCCGGAAATGCCGATCTGGACATGGGGGAAAAGGCAGTCATTTCTTCCATCGTGGCGGAGAACATGGGCCTGAATGTGGGCGATACCGTGCGCGTGTACACCACCCGGAATTTTCAGGAAATTTCACACGCCTATCAGCAGACGGAACTACCTCTGCTGGCGGAAAAAAACGCCGCGGAGCTGGATGAGCTGAAGAAATGGGGAAAATCTCTGAAAGCGGAGCAGGGGCGTGAAGAGGTGTCCCAGGCGTCCGTGGACCAGGCGTTCGCCACTCTGAACAGCCTGTTGGCCGTCCCCCGCAGGGATACGGAACGCTCCGGCCTGCTGGACATGATCGGCCTGCTCAATGAAGGGGAGGCCCTGGAGGGAGGCAAGGCAGCTTTTCCGGAAGGTACGGGCAAGGAATGGGAAGCTGTTTTGGCCGGATTCACCGCCGAACGGCGCAATGAGGCGGACATGGAATGCTTCCGTAAAATCAAGGAGCTGGTCATGCCCAAGGATTTGGAAGTCATCGGCATTTACCGCGCCTCCCAGCACACGCCCAGCCCGGACCTGTTCATTCCCCTGGTCATCGGCCAGGAATTGCTGGGGTATGAGGATGATGTGGTGCAGGCCGTGGCCCTGCGCGTGGATGATCCCTACCATGTGGAGACCATGCTGGCGCCCGTGATGCAGGCTCTGGAAAAGGAGAAGCCTGCTTCTTCCTGGGTTCTGGAAACCTGGCACGACCGGTTCAATTCATGGTTTGAACTGATGCAGAAGGAACGCATGATGATGAGTTTTGTCCTGTCGTTTATTTCCCTGATATCCGCGTTCTGCATCATGGCGGTGATGTTTACCGTTTCCATTCAGCGCAAACGGGAGATCGCCGTCATGAAGGCTTTGGGCGCCACGCCGTTCCAGGTGGTGCGCGTGTTTCTGTGGCAGGGGGTGATCATCGGTTTTGCAGGGGCCCTTCTGGGCGTTGGACTGGGGCTGCTCGTGCTGGAATACCGCATGCAGATCCAGGGTTTTCTGGCGGGAATAGGCTTTGATCCGTTCCCCGTGGCCTTCCACGGCACGGCGAATATCCCGGTGGTGGTTGATTGGGGGGAACTGGCATGGCAGGCGGTGAAGGCCTTTGTGATGGTCGTCGTGGCTTCCATCATTCCCGCTCTCATCACGGCGCGCCAGGATCCGGCCCGTTCCCTCCGCAGCATGTAAACGGAAGCGACTCATGGATATTTACTGGATTCAGGATCATGAAAAAAAGGGGCCTTTGCCGGAAGTGGAAGTCATTTCCATGCTGGAGGCGGGCCTGATCCCGGAAACCGCCCGCGCCTGGCATGCCGGGTGTGACGAATGGGTGCAAATACGTGAACTGCCTGTGATGAAGGAAATGTTTGACCGGAAAGATGAAGAGAAACGCCGAACCATGAAGGAAACCGCCCCCGGAGAGGATAGCGTGCTCACTGGACCGGAGGAATCCGGTGGTGAACGTTCCATGGCGGAGGCTGGGGAAAAATCTCCGGAGGCGGAAAATGAAGTGGTTCTGGTCGTTCCTTACCCTTACGTCCGTTTTCTGGGAAGGATGGCTGACGTGATGATGCACATGACGCTGTATCTGGCCCTGCTCAGGCTGTTCGGTATAGGATTCCAGCCCGGACTGCTGCCGGGCACGTATGAAGCTCTTCTTTACATCTGCCTGCCGATGACGCTTATTGAGGCTCTTTTCCTGAGCACGCTGGGTACGACGCCCGGCAAATCCATGCTCGGCGTTTCCGTGCGCGACTATTTGGGAAACAGGCTGTCTTTCTCCACTGCGTTCAGGCGCTCTCTGTTCGTGATGGTGCTGGGCCTGGGGTGTTTCGCCCCCACTCTGACGATGCTGGCCCTGTTTTTTTCCTGGTGGTGGGTACGCCGTTTCGGCTTCACGCCGTGGGACAGAAGACTGGGAACGACGGACGTATTGAACGAGCCCCTCTCCTTCCGCAAGGTGGCCATGACCCTGGCCCTGATCATTCTGTGTTTGCAGATCATGTACTTCCTGATTCTTCCCTGGCTTCCGGACATGGAGGCCTATGTGCAGGCGTCCTCGCAAATGTGACAAAAAGGCCGTTTTTGCGGGATTTAGTCTTTTCATCACCTGAAATTTTCTCATACTTGTGGCGCCATGCCAGAAATACACCCAACGGCGGTAGTGCATCCTACTGCGGAAATTGCGGATGATGTCAAAATAGGCCCTTTTTGCGTTGTCGGGGAGCAGGTGAAGCTGGGGCCCGGATGCGTGCTTCACAGCCACGTGGTCATTGACGGCCCGTCCTCCTTCGGCAGCGGCAATGAATTCTTTCCATTCTCCGTCATTGGGCTGAAAAGCCAGGACTTGAAGTACCGGGGCGAACCCACTTATCTGGAAGTGGGGGACAACAACGTTTTCCGGGAAAACGCCACTATCAACCGTGCTACGGATATTGGCGGCAGAACGCGGATCGGAAACAACAACTTGTTCCTGGTATCCTGCCATGCCGGTCATGACTGCCAGATTGGCAACCATGTCATCTTTTCCGGTTTTGCGACGGCTGCCGGGCATGTAACGGTGGAGGATTACGCCATTCTGGCGGGATGCTGCGCCGTGCACCAGTTCGTCCGGATTGGAGAGCATGCCATGGTGGGCGCTGTGGCCCGCGTGGCCCAGGACGTGCTGCCCTACACCATTGTAGAAGGCCATCCCGCCGTTACGCGCGCCGTCAATTCCATAGGCATGCAGCGGCGCGGTTTTTCAGAGGAAGACCTGCGGGCCGTGCGCATGTGCTATAAGAAGCTTTTCGTCAACAAAAAACTGACGGTGCATGAGGCCATCGAGGAACTTTTACAGTCTCCTTACGGGGAAAATCCCTGCCTGCAGCGCATCATTGAATTCGCGCAGACGTCGGAACGCGGATTCTGCCACTGAGGCTATGAAAACAGGTTTTGTCTTTGACCTGGACGGAACGCTGGTGGACTCCATTCCCGGCATTGCCCGCGGATTGAACCTGGCTCTGGAATCCTTGGGATGCCCGGAACATTCCGTAGAAGCGATTCGCGGAATGGTTGGGCGGGGCGCCCGGGAGCTGTGCGTGGCCGCCTTGCGTGGATATTTTAACGGACCCGTTCCGGAATCCGCCTTTGAAGCCTTGCATGCGGGTTTTATGCGGGAATACCGGCATACCTGGGAAAACGGAACAGTTCCTTATGCTGGCATTCGTGACATGCTCCTGCAACTAGCGGAAGAAGGCCATCCCCTCGGCGTTCTGTCCAACAAGCCGCACGTGGTGACCGTGCCTCTGGTGCATCACGTCTTTCCGGATGTGCCTTTCCGGATTGTAATGGGTTTTTCCGAGCGTTTTCCCCGCAAGCCGGAGCCGGATTCCCTGCTGTCCATCGTCCATGAATGGGGCAGGAAACCGGAGGAGGCATGCATGGTGGGAGATTCCGCCCACGACGGCAATACGGCCGTAAATGCCGGCACCCGGCTGGTCCTGGTAGGGTGGGGGTACAGTACCCGTGCCGCCCTCGACGCTTTCCATGTGCCTGTGTGCGGTTCCGTGCAGGAGCTGTCCTTTTGCCTGGAACATGAGGAAAACCTGCCGTTTCCGGTTCTGAAACAGGGGGACGAGGTTTCCGAATAGGCCGGAGGCCTGGTGCAGAAGCTTTGCGCAAAGCTTCTTTTTGTCCGTTTTCACTCTTCTTCCTGTACGTCTGTGCCCTTTGCCCGCAAGGTGATGTCTTCCAGACCGGAAGGCAGGTCCTTGGATGACGTGACGCCCAGATTCTTCAATTTCTGGGCCCGCGGAATGAACCGGTGCTCAAAGGAGGAAACGGTCTTGTTGTACTGGTTGACCGCTTGGTTCAGGCTTTTGCCCAGGGAGGAAAAATGCCCGGTGAGGATGGCGCAGGTATCGAACAGGTCCGTTCCCGCTTCAGAAATCTTTTTGGCGTTGTCCGCCAGTTGTTCCTGTTTCCAGCCGTAGGCTACGGTTTTCAGCAGTGCGATCAATGTGGAGGGTGTGGACAGGATAACCCTGTTTTCCGCGCCGAATTCGATCAGGGACGGGTCGGCTTCCAGAGCTGCCTGGAAAAAGGCTTCCCCCGGCAGGAACATGATGACGAATTCAGGGCACGGCGAAAACTGGGCGAAGTAGTTTTTGGCGCTCAATTGCTGCAAATGCTTTTTGACGTCCGCCGCGTGACGGCTCATCCACTGGCTCCGTTCCTCCTGCCTGTCTGTCTCTCCGGCATGGAGGTAGGCCGTCATGGGAGCCTTGGCGTCAATGATGATGGAGCGTCCTCCCGGAAGATGGATGACCATGTCCGGGCGGATCCTGTCCTCCTCTCGAGAACGGGTCTGCTGCGTGGTGAAATCGCAATATTCCACCATGCCCGCCAGTTCCACCACACGGCGAAGCTGGAGTTCTCCCCACTGGCCGCGGGCGTTGTTATGGTGCAGGGCCTGGGAAAGCCTGGCTGTTTCGTTCTTCAGGGCCTCATTGCCGGAAAGGATGTAGCGTATCTGGGTTTTCAGGTCCGCATAAGCGCCCACGCGCTCCTTTTCTATTTCTCCCAGGCGGGACTGGACCAACTTGAGGGAGTCACTCACCGGCTTGAGCAGGGACTCAATGGCCTGCTTTCGGGATTCCAGATCATGCCTAGCCTGCTGGTGCTGGTTCTGGAGACGCGTTTCCGCCAGATTGAGGAATTGTTTTTCCGAGTTGCGAAGGACTTCCGCACTGATGCCGGCAAAGGAATTCCTGAGCACTTCTTCCGCGGTGCGGAGCATCTGCGTCCTGTCCTCCGCCCGTTCCCGCCAGGAGAGGGATTCCGCCTCCAGGCGGACGGAACGATCCCGGTAGCGCAGCAGGGCGACCAGAAGCGCCAGGCAGGCAAGCAGGAGCAGGGCGGCCAGAAGCCAGGGAATGAAGGGGGGAATCATGGAAGGTGGTGGATCAGATGGGAGTGGCGTAGGGGATGCCGTCCGTTTCATCTACGGGTTCGGCCAGCGGAATGTTGTCATCGGAACTGTCGAGCGGCTCTGCATAGGGAATGTCTTCTTCCGAGCCCGGCTCCGCAAGGGGAATATGCTTTTCACACATTTTGGCCGGGGCCTGGTAGCCTACCGTTGTTTCATAATAGGCCGTTTTGGCGTATTGGCAGCCGGAATGGGCCAGTTGGTTGGATTCCCGGCATACGAGAACGGCCTGGCCTTCCGAGGCTGCCCTGGTGCGGATCGCGTTGGAGGGATAGCCTTCCTTTTGGGAGGCCAGCATGATATCCGTCCAGATGGGAAGAGCCAGCGTGCCGCCGTACCCTTTTTCCAGAATCTTGGTGGCGGTGTCAAATCCCACCCAGACGCTGCATGTCAGGTTGGAGGTGTAGCCTGCAAACCAGGCGTTCGTGTAATTGTTCGTAGTGCCTGTCTTGCCTCCGCACGGCGCCTTGAACCCCAGGGCGGTGATTCTGCCCGCAGTGCCTCCGGGCTTGCAGACCTGCTGGAGAATAGAGGAGGTGATATTGGCCGCGCGCTGGGAATAAACGGCGCGCCTGCTCTTGGTGATGGCAAAGCGCGGCTGTCCTTTGGAGTCCGTAATGTGGTCGATGATGTATGGCGTGGGACGCACGCCGCCGTTGGCAAACACACTGTAGGCGCTCGCCACGTCCAGGGGGGAGGCTTCCCAGGTGCCCAGGAACAGGGCTGGAGTCTTGGAGACGTTTCCATGGAACCCGGCCAGCTCGGCGGACTGGATGACGTTGCCCAGCCCGGCCCGGTTGCCGATGCGCACGGACATGGTGTTGCGGGAAAGAATGAGGCCGAAGGAGGCGGGTTTCATGCCGCGGTAGGTGCCGTCCGAGTTGCGGGGGGACCAGTTGGCTGCGCCGCGTATTTCCCCATGGGCGATGCGGTCGTCGGAAATGCGGGTATCCGCGGAATTGCCCTGCTGAAAGAAAGTGGCGTAAACGAACGGCTTGAACAGGGAGCCCGTCTGCCGCCGGGACTGGATGGCGCGGTTCAGCTTGGATTCCTCCGCGTCCCGTCCGCCGACAACGGCCAGAAGCGCTCCCGTGGCATTGTCCATCACCACGGCCGCGGACTGGATGTAATTGGGCATGGGGGGCTGGGTCTTTTCCCTCTGTTCCGCAGGAATTGCCTTGTAGGCGGCCAGAGCCGCCTCATATTCCGCCTTGGTGGTCAGCTTGTTTTTAACGATGCCGCGCTTCTCTCTTCTGGCCTGGAGGGAGGCTAGGTGCTTTTTGAAATCCTTCCGGCTTTCCAGAGCCGTCATGTGCTTGTTGATGATGTCCAGCGTGGCGTTCTGCAGGTCCAGGTCCAGCGTGGTATGGACCACGAGACCTCCCAGGCGGATGTCTTCCTCTTCCAGAATGGCGTCCAGCTCCCGGCGCACGAGGTCCATGGCGTAGTTTTCCTCGGACCTGGACTGCGGCGGATGCGTCACGATGGGTTCCGCGAGAGCGGCGGCGTATTGCACTTCCGTGATCTTGCCGGCGTCTTTCAGCAGCCCGAGCACGATGTCCCGGACTTTTCTGGCTTCTTCCGGGTGCTTGAGGGGGGAAAAATCATTCGGGCCGTAGATGATGCCTGCCAGCGTGGCGCATTCCGAAAGGGAGAGGTCGCGGGGCTCCTTGTCGTAATAGCCGCGGGACGCGGCGGCTATTCCCAGGAAGGTGTGGCCCCAGAAAATGCGGTTAATGTAGGTTTCCAGAATTTCGTCCTTGCTGTAGGTTGCCTCAATGCGTTTGGCCAGAGCTACTTCCGTCAGTTTGCTGTGCAGGTTGCGTTCCTGGTGGTTATAAGTGATTTTGGCAAGCTGCATGGTCAGGGTGGAGGCGCCCTGCGTGGCTCTTTTGTGCTTGATGACCTGGGCGACGGCGCGGCCCACGCCGATCCAGTCCACGCCGCCATGGTCGTAAAAGCGATTGTCTTCACGGAGCAGCAGTGCATCTATAAAAATGGGAGGAACTTCCTGGAGGGGAACGCGCCTGCGGTTCTCTCCGTGCAGGGTGCCGATGGTCCGGTTTTTGCGGTCGAGAATAACCGTGCGTTCCGGAATGTTGCTTTTCACTTCCGAAATGTCGTAGCGGTTGGAAATGGTACCGTACAGGAAAACGAGAATGGCACCGACGACGATGCCTACAAAGGAAACGCTCAACAGGATGCGGAGGGGCCAGCTGATGAACCAGCGGATATTGCGGGTCAGGGCGCCGATGAAGCGGAACGGCATTGTCAGCACGAACCACAGGGCTCCGAAGATGGTGAAGCCCGGTTTGCGCCGCTTTCCGGAAGGCCGGGAACTCCTTTCCGGAGTGGCTTTTTCTTCATCATACTCAACCTGGGGTGCGGGACGGGGTGCTTTCCGTGGCCGCGGGGAGGGCGCGCCATACGGAGAGGAGGAATCGCGCGGGCCTGCCGTTCTGCGGGTGGGGCCCGGAATCACGGCCGGCCGTGGCTCTTCTCCCGGCAGACCGGGATAGGAAGGGCGGGGCGGCTGCCTCTTTCTGCGGGCGGACCTGGCGCGGGAAGCCGGCTGGGCGTCCGGGATGCGTTCCCTCCAGGAGCCGGCGTTTCCTTTCCGTGATTTGTCGTCTGCACCCATCCGTGGAAAAATTTTATCATAAATATTTCGGATGGTCGAAGCAAAAGATAGTGTGCCATGTCGCAAATCCATAGACAAATCCTGTCCGTATTGAACGTTCTTGTAGTAGGATATGTCAAACCACCCGATTATCGATAATTTCATGATATCAAAACGCAGAATGGCGAGTTTTTATTACTTGGTCGTTGGGGGGCTTTTGCCCCTGTTATTCGCGGGGAGCGGCATCGCGGAGACTGTGCCGGCCATGGCAAACTTGCAAAAACAAATTCAACAGGTAGCTCAATCCGCCACCGCCGCTACGGTAGCCCTGGTTTCCGATGGAGGAGAAACGGGCAGCGGTGTCATCGTAAGTCCCCAGGGGCTCATTCTGACGGCGGCCCACGTGGTGGGCGGCGACGAGATGATGCGCGTGGTGTTTTCAGACGGGCGCGTGATGAAAGGCCGCGTTCTGGGAGCCAATTTTACCCGTGACGCCGCCATGGTGCAGATTCTTGGCGAAGGCACTTATCCTCATGTGGAACTGGGCGAGTCCGACGCGTTGCACGTAGGAGACTTCGTGGTGGCCCTGGGGCATTCCAAGGGATTTGACCCGGAACGCCGTGCACCCATCCGCATGGGAAGGCTCTGCACGGACGGAAAGCAGCGGTTCCTGATCTCCGAATGCACGTTGATAGGCGGCGATTCCGGGGGCCCCCTCTTCGATCTGTCCGGAAAGCTGGTGGGCATCCATTCCTCCATTGGGCCGATGCTGAAAATCAATAACCATGTTCCCGTTTCCGTCTTCCGCCATGATTGGGAGAAACTGCTCTCCGGCCGCCAGTGGGGCCAGTTGGGACTGCATCCCATGGCTGATCCGGACTCTCCCGTTCTCGGCTTTGCCATGATGGATGTGATGGGCGTGGACGGCGTCGTGGTGGAGGATGTGGTCGTGGACTCTCCTGCGGATGAGGCGGGAATCAGGCCCGGAGACGTCATTACGTACATGGACAGCCGTGGCCTGCGCTCCGTGCGCGACATGCTCCGGGAGCTGGGGCGTCACAGGCCGGGAGAAACGGTGCCTTTGGTCGTTCTCCGGAAAGGAACTGCCTATAAGGCCGACCTTACCTTCGGCAGGCGCGGTGACCTGATGTCCGGACTGAAACAAATGGAACAACCTCAGGGATGATGATCAGATACCTATTGACAGTGTTGGCTGCGGGTGCCGTGTGTGGACAGGAAATAGCTTCCCCCCTGCCCGCGGACCAGATGATTGCTCCGGAGGACAAGGCGGTGCTGGATGCCCAAGCCCGCCAGATCTTCCGGGATTGGGACAAGGTAGCCGTTCCCATCGGTAAATCCGTGGTGGCGCTTGTGGCCGGCAACCGTCAGGTGGCGCTGGGTACCGTAGTAGGCAAGGGAAAAGTACTCACCAAGTTGAGCGACTTGCAGAAGGAAAGGCGCCCGGTCATGCTGGTGGACGCCTCCGGAAAAGTTTATGATGCCAAGGTTCTATTTGCTCTTCCGGAACACGACCTACTGATGATGGATGTGCCGGGGCTGCCCGCACCGCCCATTGACCTGGACTCCTATGTGCAGGCCAAGGAAGGGGATATCATTGCCGCGGTATCTCCCACGGGACATGTCAGTGACTTCGGCGTGGTGTCCGTAGCCCAGCGCAGCCTGAGAGCGGACGACCAGCCTTATCTGGGCATCGTCTCCGATCCCCGCTGGGATGGCGAGGGCGTGATGATTGGCGGCGTGGAAGCCGGGAGCGGTGCCCACCGCAGCGGCCTTCAGGCCGGGGATGTGCTCATGAAGCTCAATGGAAAGCCTGTGGACGGGATGTATTCCATACGTGCGGCCATGGTGGGCGTACGGCCCGGGGAAACCGTTCCTGTGGAAGTGGTGCGCCAAAACCGGAAGGTTGAGGGGCAGCTTCTCACCGGGGCCAGGCCAAAAGTGATGAAATTCCCCCAGAAACGGCTGGACATGATGAATTCCATGGGTAACCGCATGAGTCTGAAGCGTGACGAATTCCCGCTGGTCATCCAGTCGGACATGACTTTGTTTCCGGAACGGGCAGGATGTCCGGTCATTGACGTCAACGGCAAATTCGTGGGACTAGCCCTGAGCCGTGCCGGACGGACGGAAACGTACATTCTCCCTTCCTGGATATGCCGGGAGCTGGTGGAGGGCGTGCTTCCGAAAGTGCAGCAATATCAGGCAAGCCGTGATGAAAATATCCCGGAAGCACAGCCGGTGGACGATGCTTATGACGCGCGCCGCCTGGAGGAAAACCGCCGGAAAGTGGAAGACAAGATGAGCCGTCAGGGCCTGGTGCCGAAGGTGTATTAAGGTGGGCGGAGGAATGGAAAGCCTGTGGACGGGGCCAGGGAGCCTTCCATGGTTGCTCATGCATGATGGCTTCGGAACGGAACGTCGTGTATCTCCTCGGCGGAAAGTCCCTTCGGAAAGAACTCTTCATGGTCTCCCGTTCTTTGAGGCATTCCTGAAAAAGTTCTGTTTTCTGTGCGGCGTATAAAGGTAATGGGTTACATTACCGGCTACCGGAGAAGTGGAAACAACGGACGAGGAGCGCTCCGTTTCCTGGAAATATGCGGGGTATCATCATTTTCCAGTTTCTTCATGTTAATCTGAATGCGGGAAGGAACCTTGTGTTGAATGAAACCGTCCCTGTCCGTATATTCAAACTCCACTTTCTCCGCATGGTCCGGTTCTTTCGGATACTGCCGGCTAATATTCGCGGAAAGACTGTCAATTCCGGTCCGTAAATGTTCAGAGCAAGGGAATCAAGTGCCACTGCCGTTCATTCGGCATCCGGTTTTCTCCCAGAGATTTCATGCAAAGAAAGTTTTCTACGCTGTCAGATAGGCAGCTGAGTTTCTTCAGCTTGTTCTTGATCCTGCCTGAATGCCGGTGAATTCCTTACGGATGTTTGCATCAGCCGATTTAGCTTTCTTCATAAGAATCCCTTGAATAGTCGTATTTATCAAGGTGATTATATATGTTGAATTCTTATCATTCCAAGAGCTACTTGAATGGCGATCTCCGGGACGTTCGCATGCCCCTGCCGGGAAAGAATGGAATGGAGGCGCTTGAATTCCATCCTCTCGGAAATGACCGGAGGACTCTCTGCATGGACTTTCCTGGAAGGAAGCTGAAAGGTTTCCCGCAGGAAGGACGGTATCCGTTATCGTGCTGGAGACGTGGCAACCGTTTTTTCCTTGAAAATCATCAGTTCTGAAAGAACGACGGTGCGTCCGGAAGCATCCGGAGAAATGATCATGACGACTTTGCGTCCGGGATAAGTGGTCAGCATCATGCCGCGTTCCTTGACCTTGACGACTTTTCCATCTTTAAGGCGTGCCATGTACGTCAGATTGGCGGGAGTGGAGCGGGCCGCGCTGGCTCCTGCCACATCCTTTCCAAAGACGTAGGTCGCCATGCTGGGGAGCTCAATGGCGCTTTTTTCTCCCATAGGAGGATTGGGCAGCTCCAGGGTGAACGTGCGTCCGGTGAGGTTCTGGATGTAGATGCAGTTCATCGGCAGTTCCGCTTCATTGATGAAATCCAGCGTGAACTCTCCCTTGCTGTTCTTGCCTACCAGGGCCAGCGTTTTGGGACCGAGATTATCCGGGAGCGGTTTGGAAACCAGCTTATTTGTCGGCATGCCTTTTTGGTCCAACCCTCCGAAAAGGGTAATGATCTTGCTCCGGGGATAAACGCTGCGGCGTCCTGGCAGCGCGGCGCGAAGTTCCACTTTTTCCAGTCTTTTGCCGTCAATGGGCATGTAAATGACTTCCGGGAGAGTCATCGGGGTTTTCAGCACGAAGCGAATACCGTTGACGGAAGCAGGGGAAAGAGACTTGTCCACCGTGTCTCCCGCAGGGGAATTTCTAGCCGGTTCAGGCGTTCTGGGTGCTGCAGGCTGGCGGGACTGCCCATGTACGAGGGGTACGCTTCCGAGGAAGCAGGAAAGGGTCAGGATGAATGGGATGCGCATATGTTCTGGAAAATATGAAGTGTAGGAAGAGAACCCGATACCAATTGTTTGACCGGAGCATTTAACCGGCACGGGAGCGGTTGGAAGACGGATGCTGCGGAGACAACGGCAAGTCAATAAAGCATTGTTGGGAATGCCAGTCTTGACGGGTTTTATATCCCTTGTGAAGTACATGAATGGGGAAGGCCGTGCAAGCTTAAAATAGGGATGTGGAATATTATGCAACAAGAAAAAACGAAACCTGGAGACGGCGGCCCGCAGATAAAAAGCCGCCGCGTTCCGGGAAAAGGAAGGCGGCGGCTGTCAATGATTGCCGAATGCTGAAAGAAAAGGGCGGTAGGAAAAGGGGAGGGATTCCCGGACAGGAAGCCCTTCAACCCATTTTTTACTTCTTTATCACACCTCTTCAGGTGAGAGCCATCGGAAGGAAACAATGTTGAAGCGTCGGCCAAAAGCCTTGTTCACCGCACTCAAATCCGTCGTTTCCAGCGCCCCGGTCTTCATGTTCACCTTCGTTGCCGCCGTCTCGGGACTGTTCACAGGGTCCACGTAGTTGATGCCACGCTGCACCACCGCCTCGCACCACGCACGGGAAAGCACCACTCCCTCCCGGCTCGTCACTTCCCCGTAGGCGCGGATTGTAAACGTGTCGTCGCGCGTCGTCAGGATGTTGCCCAGCACCGCAAGCACGTCCGACTGGATCAGGTAGCCGGGAGCCGCCGTGAAGACCGACCCCTTGGCCGCATCCGCGTTCGGATAACCCGCCTTGGGTGTGATGACCATGTCCGTGAGTTCGTCAAAGGTGCTGTTGATTGAGCTTTCGTCAATGGCCGCCTGAAGCGCCCCCTTCACCCCCATCTCTCCGCTCTGCAGGCGGCGGTTGATGAAGTCGGACATGTTCAGGAAGGGGCCCCTCTTCTTGACTTCCTTGACCATGTTGTCGGCCAGTGCGCGGATCTGCGTGTCGCTGAGCGTGCGCAGGTCCGACCAGGCCATGGCCTCCCCGTCGGGGATGCCGTTGGTGATGCCAATGGAGCCGTAGTCGTCCACGTGGGACTTGTTGCTGCTGGCCACCCCGAAGCGGGAGAAATTGGCCTGGTTGCCGCTCAGCACCGAGGGCCTGCCGTTGGAAGAGTAGAGGAGCTTGCGGTTCTTGAGGCCCATGAGCATGGCCTCCCAGGCTCTCCGGGAGGTGGAGTTGACGTTGAAGCCCCCGGCGATGGGCAGGTACTTGGCGGAGAGCTTGTAGCCCTCGTCGGTTTTGGCCAGCTCGTCGATGACCGCTTCGGCGGGCTTGCCCTGAAGGTCCGGGGAGAGGCGCCTGTTGGCAATGCCTGCGGCCTTGTTGGAGGAAGTGTCCGTGGAGAAGGCCTCCTTGAGGACGGCCTTGAGGTCCTCTTTGGCGGAGCCGCCGATGCTGCGGGGCCGCGCGGCCAGGGATGAGGTGAACCAGGAGTCCCAGAGGGCGTCGTTGATCATCAGTCCGTGGTCCCAGAAGTCTCCCAGGGAGGCGTCGCCCATGATTTCATTGTGGGAGAATACCTTGTCGGCAGGCAGCATGGGGTCGGCAAAGGAGTTTCCGATGCCCACGCCCGGAACGCCTGACTGGTAGGCGAAGCGCTTGGCGATGGCAGCCCTGGAATCGGTCTTGTACCATCCGGGAGTAAGCCTGAATCCTGCGAATCCGGCGAGGCTGGAGGGCTGCTGGAATGGGAGTTCGGCGGCCACAATCTTGTTGACCTGTTCGGCGCCGGGTCCGCCGAAGGGGGAGAGTCGGGTGCCGTCGTTGGAGAGGATGTTGGAGATGGTGATGGGGAAGAAGTCGCTGTTGGCATTTTTGACCTCGAACTGGTAGGGGCTGTATGAGCGTCCGAGTTCGGATGCGGTGGGCATCTGGCCGCCCCAGAAGAGGGGGCTGGAGTGCTGCCAAGTCTTGGCGCGGTAGTCCTTGCCTTCCGGGTAGGCTCCGATGACCGGAGGCTTGCCCCATTTTACTGAAACCCCGTAGTAGGCTACGAATGTGGAGTCCTCTGCCGCAGTACCGTAAAAGCCCCGGCGTTTTCTGTTGTCATCCGGTCCTTCATTGTCCAGGAACATGTCGGCCGGGAGCTTGACTTGATCAAGCAGGGGCTTTTCCCAGGCACCCCAGTTGAGGTTTAGGATAGCAGGCATGGCTTTGTCAAATACGGCAGGGTCACTGCCGTTTGATAATGAACCGGATTGGCCTAGCTGTCTGGGATTCATGATCCCGGAAACCATGACAAGAGTACCGAGTTTTTTGGATTGAGAGGAAAATTCATCCGTGTATTTCGTGCAGAGGACAATGTTGTGCGGCGTATAATTGAGGTCGTCCAGATCTTCCGCAAATTTAATGGACATCATGGCGGTGCCTCTGTCCTCATAGCCGCTTCCGGATAAATACTGATATTGAATACCGTCAGCCTGGTTGATGGCATAGGAACTGACCTGCCCCGGATCCTGAGTCCAGCCTTCCTTGAAGGCGAAGTTGTCCACGCGGATGTCATTTTTGTTGGCCTTGGACTGGGTGACCGCGTTGCCATGTTCAATTTTGGCTACGACAGGATGTGCAAAAATGACGATTTCTCCGGCTTTAAGTACGGAAGGTTCTCCCGCCTTGCCTACGCCGCCAGAAAGCAATTCCGAAGTTTTACGGAACGACGCTCCGAAGTCGGCAATCTGCCTGTTGTTGTAACCGTCATTGGGTGAATAGGGAGAGAATGGAGATTCGGAATAAGTCGCTGAAGAGGGATCCCAATTCTCAATCAGGTTGGCCTGCATGCGTGAATAGTTGTTCGTCTGCATGATCGGCATGTATCGGTGTTCCCCGAAGTAGGAGCCCCAGGGGCCGCCGTCCGCCCCGGTGAACGTCATGTCCACGTTGTACGGGTTCCACCACACGTACACCGGGATGACGGAGACGCGCACGTCAATGTGGCCGCCGCGGGAGCCGTGTTGGGCGTTGCGCTTGACGTAGTTGATCCCCACGAAGGAATAGAAGCGCAGCAGGATGGGATGGCGCATGTAGGTGTAGCGGTTGTCCATCATTTCCATGTTGGCGGAGGCGTCCGCGGCTACCAGCGTGCTGGGCGTCTGCCCATTCCATTGCAGTGTGGCGGAGGCATCCTGGCCGTCCCTTTTGGTTGAAGAGTCCCACACATTGGCCCACAGGTGGAGCTGGTTCCAGGAGCCTATCGGCCGGTTCTGTTCCGTCGGAGTTCCGTCCTCCGTGGCGTAGGGACGCAGGCCGATGTCCGCCGTATCTCCACGGAACTCCTCAGGCAGTTTTTCCTGGGAAAGAAGAATGTTCAAGTCCTTCTTCAAGCCACCGAATTTGGAATCCGCATTTATCTTTATAACCTCAATAAAACATTTGATTATAAATGAATAAAAATATTATTCCAATTCATCTCAGAGCTCAAATAAAGGGAAAATTCCGGTTCGGAAAACAAGGTTTCAGCATCCTTTTTCAACCAATTTTAGGCTTGCATGCACCCTCCGCTTTTTATAAGGTTCGGAGATAAGAATTGGCTTTTCGCCTTTCCATATTAGTGGATGGCTTGGCAACTCCAAACTAATAGGAAGACGTCTCGCTAAAAACCATAGCTTTTCATGAAGATCAAACCTTCCAAAAAACGCCCTATTAAACACGTCAGCAAGGGTTTCGCTCTCATTGCCACCATCACCTTGATGATGCTCCTGGCCCTCCTGAGCGTAGGCCTTCTTACCATCGCATCCTCCCAGGTGCGCATCTCCGAGAAACAGCTCTTCGCTGCTGAGGCCAAGTCCCTGGCCAGATTCTCCCTGGAAGTATCCCTGGGACAGCTCCAGTGCGAGCTGGGACCCGACCAGCGCGTTTCCGCCAACTCCGGCATTCTCTCTTCCGGCACCAGCGAAGGAAGCTCCCCCTACATCCTGGGCGCCTGGAACAGCTGGGACACCTGGCTCAACAGGAATAATTCCTCAGGCATGAGCATCGCTTCCACTTACGATACCGGCAGAAGCTCCATGTTCCGCCGCTGGCTGATTTCCGACCCCGACCTGCGCAGGCTCAGCACCCTGGAAGCCGGAAAAAACCTTCTGGGCCAAAGGACCCGTTCCAACCGCAATTTCCGCAGCGTCTGCCTGCTGGGCCCCGGCACCGCAGGGACTCCGGTGGGAGCCCGCAACCAGGACAAAAAGGAAATCTACGCCCGGCTGGTGCGCGTGGATGATTTTTCCAGGAATACGGGGCTGAAAAAGAATGCCAACAACCGCAAAAACATTGCCTGGTGGATTACGCCGGAAAACCAGAAGGCACGCATCAACCTGATGCCCCATGCCTCCCAGGAAAGCACCGACACGCTGACCGTTTTGCGCTCCACCTGGGATACCCCCGGCCCGGATCTGGACACCCTCAATATTGCCTCATTAATGTCGGAAAGCTCCAGCGACGATTCATCTGCAGCCAGAAAATTGATCTCCCGTGACACGCTTCTTGCCAACAGCAAAAACGGCCGCCTGAAAGACCTGGGAGAGCTTTACCATGACATCACCCTGGTTTCTTCCAGCCTCCAGACGGATTCCAAATTCGGCGGTTTGAAGAAGGACTTGAATATTATGCTGTCCCAGGAAAAACTGCCTGAGGAGTTCCGTGGAGATACGGCGGACATCGGCCTGCGTCCCTACGCCACGGAGGACGGAACTCCGACGGAACAGAACCGGCCGATAGGCTCCTGGAACCAGCTCCACCTGTGGGCCAATGTGTGGGACTCTTCAACCAAAAGGGACGGCCAGGATGCCTCCGCCGCGCTGGAATGGAATGGACAGACGCCCAGCACGCTGGTAGCCGCGGACGCTTCCGCCAACATGGGAATGATGGACAACCGCTACACCTACATGCGCCATCCCATCCTGCTGCGTTACTACAATTTCATTGGGACCTATCTGACAAAGAACGATTTCCAGGCCCAGAACGGCGGCTGGATCAACACGTCCGTCTCCGTCATCCCCGTCTTTGTCTGGTGGAACCCGTACAATGTGGACATGAAAATGGAAGGGGCGTCCGGCTCCCCGTGGGGTTCCTACTTCGGGGAACACCGTTTCATGCCCATGCTGTTTGCGGACAATGTCAACGGAAGCAGCCAGCCTCTTTCCGACTTGAGAAGATATACGGAACATCCGCTGACTCCTTACACCCAGGGTTCCTATGGCGCCGTAAATGACCGCCAGATTGCCGACTTCGGCGCTTCCTACAGAAAGTCGGCACGCCTGAACGACAGCACCGGAGAGGTAAACAAGGGGGACGTATCCATCCTCAAGGCCGGGGAAATCGTCGTCTTTGCCCTTCCCTCCACCACGCGTACCGACAAAATCCAGCAAGGAGCCGTTTACAAATCCAAAATCAACGGGAATGACATCCGGACGGACAACTTCGCCCTTCGGGAAGGCTGGCCGCAGGACCTGAGCGAGATGGCTTCCTACGGCGTCAACATTTATACGGGACTCCAGTACCAGTATTTTGAAAACACCGAATTCGACACGCCTACCAAATATACGTTCTGGGCCCGGTTTGCGGAAACGGATGATGAACTGGTGGGCAACAATGGCAACAAATCATGGGGCACTCCTCCCGACCATGTTCTGTGCCATAAGTATACGGACGAGTTTTCCTCGGCATCCAAAAAGCTGCGCACGTTTGTCATGGGCGCCGGGCTCATGAACCCCGGCCAGATAGGGAAGCCTACGACGCTCTCCGGCTCCTCCACAACCGATCCGGAAGTTTTCGCTAAAATCTCCCCTGCCATGCTCAACCTGAACTGGGGATTTGAAGAACAAATCATCCAGGCCACAAGGATTCCGACGACCGGATGGACCAACAATACCAGCGGAGACTCCAATGAAAACGATTCCAAGCGGGGCAAATTCGCAGAACCGGAATCCGGAGGACCGTATCCCTACTTCATCGCCTATTATGGAGTCTCCGCCAAATGGGGCAAGACTCCCGTCGTAGGCGCCTACCCGGAAGGCAAGGACTACCGCGCCAAGACTTGGCAGCACTCCAGCCCCCTCTTCTGGGGCGGCCAGATGCCCACCGCATCCGAACTCGGACGCTCATACAGCCCCTACCAGTTCGAGGTCAAGCAATCCAACAGCGACTTCTTCCAGATCACCATCTCCAACATCCTCTCCAACGACGGCACCCGACTCTCCCCCTTCGGCGGACCCGGCGCCGAACAGGTCAACAAGATTGTGGCCGCCGAACTCCCATTCCAGCAGCCCTCCAGCCTCGCCGGATTCGCAGGATTCAGGCTTACTCCCGGATGGTACAAGACCGATTCCAGGGCTGCCATCGCCAAGCGCTTCGCCTACCAGTCAGGCGTTCCGGGCGTGGGCATCGGAAACTCCTTTGCCGACCCCATGCTGCCTGCCGACAAGGTATTCTCCCACAATGAAATCATGGGCGACGCCTCCCTGGGAGACTTCTGGGACCACGGACTGATGATCAACGACGCCCTCTGGGACTCCTGGTTCACCTCATCCCTGGCCGCGCGGCCCCGCAGCATCGGCGGCTCCGCCAAAGAGGACCTCAAGGCCGTCCTCAAGGAGGCCTTCTCCACGGACACTTCCTCCAACAAGGCCGCAGGCATTGCCAACAGGCGCCTCTCCCCGGACCTTCAGGGCAAGCCCGCCGAAGCGGTCATCGACGAGCTGGCCAAAACCGACGAGGGCTACAAGCTCTCCGCCAAGTACCTGCCCATCGCCGGGGGCTTCAACGTCAACTCCACCTCCCGGAGAGCCTGGGAGGCCATGCTCATGGGCCTCAAGAACCGCAAGCTCCTCTACTCTTCCAACGGCAGGCCCTCGGTGCTGAGCGGCAACCAGGCCAATTTCTCCCGCTTCGGGGTGGCCAGCAGCAACAAGTCCCACGTGGACGACTACGGCTCCATTGGCATCACCAACGGCATCCCCGACGGGGAGGCCATGGCCTGGTCGGACCTGCGCACGCTCAGCGACACGCAGATCCGCGCACTGGCCGACAACATGGTCAAGGAAGTCAAGAAGAGGGGCCCCTTCCTGAACATGTCCGACTTCATCAACCGCCGCCTGCAGAGCGGAGAGATGGGGGTGAAGGGGGCGCTTCAGGCGGCCATTGACGAAAGCTCAATCAACAGCACCTTTGACGAACTCACGGACATGGTCATCACACCCAAGGCGGGTTATCCGAACGCGGATGCGGCCAAGGGGTCGGTCTTCACGGCGGCTCCCGGCTACCTGATCCAGTCGGACGTGCTTGCGGTGCTGGGCAACATCCTGACGACGCGCGACGACACGTTTACAATCCGCGCCTACGGGGAAGTGACGAGCCGGGAGGGAGTGGTGCTTTCCCGTGCGTGGTGCGAGGCGGTGGTGCAGCGTGGCATCAACTACGTGGACCCTGTGAACAGTCCCGAGACGGCGGCAACGAAGGTGAACATGAAGACCGGGGCGCTGGAAACGACGGATTTGAGTGCGGTGAACAAGGCTTTTGGCCGACGCTTCAACATTGTTTCCTTCCGATGGCTCTCACCTGAAGAGGTGTGATGCGTGGAGAAAAGGAGAGGGGTAAAGGTAACAGCGTTTGTCCGGAGGGAGTCCGTGGCACGCGTCGGGTTCCTTGCATGTCCCCAGGTTTTTCTTGTCCGTAAATTGTGATTCCGGGAAGGAATAATGCCCTTTAACGGGGAAGTTCGTGACGGCTGCGGAAGCACAGTCCGACGAAGAATGTTGCCAGGGTGCCGATGGTGACGCGCCAGGGAAAGGCTATTTCCGGAATATGCTGTTCCCAGGAAGCCGGGAGAGGAATGAGTCCGGTCAGAACAGCTATGACGATGAAGCCTGCCGCCATGGCAAGGATGTTGCCGGTGTCGTTGCCCCTGGTGCGGGTCAGCATTCCCAGCAGGAAGATGCCGAGCAGGGATCCATACGTGTAGCCGAAGATGCCGAGAGCAATTTGGATAATGCGTACTTCCGGATGATGTACTACGTACCAGGCCGTGACGGAGCCCACCATAATGAGCAGCAGGGAAAATCCCACCGTGCCCCACCGCACGCACCGGAGCAGCTGGCGTTCCGTGGCGTCCGGCTTGAAGATGCCCTGGTACCAGTCCTTCGTGGCGGTGGTCGCTAGGGAATTGAGTGCTGTGGACAGAGACCCCATGGCGGTTGCGAGCAGTCCGGCGATGAGTAGCCCGCGGACTCCGCCGGGCAGTTCATGAATGATGAAGTAGGGGAATACGTGCAATTTGGGCGTGTCTGCGGGCAGGGCTGCCGGATTGTACTGGTAAAAGACGTACAGGAGAATGCCCGTGAAGAGGAACAGGAGGACGATGGGGAAGTCCATCAGGCCGGATACAATGACTGCGCGGGTTCCGGCCTTGCTGTTTTTTGCAGCCAGCATGCGCTGGACCATGTCTTGGTCCGTCCCGTGTGTAGCCATCGTGATGAACGTAGCGCCCAGAAACGCTGCCCATACCGTATATTCCTGTCCCAGAATGTGGGAACACTGTTCCAGGAAGCTGAGTCCTTTTTCCGTTCCCCAGGAAAAGAATTTCCAGTCATCCCCTCCGTTCATGACGGCGGAAATGGAGTCCCAGCCGCCGGGAATGTGGGAGAACAGTATCCAAAGGGCGGAGAGCATGGAGACGCCGAGTACCGCCGCCTGAAGTACGTCTGTCCAGACGACAGCTTTCAGTCCGCCTATGGCCGTATAAATGGTGGTGGCAATGCTGATGATGACCAGAGCGGCGATGTAGAGCAGGACTATCTGTTCGGAATCTGCCGGAGTATTGGTGATAAACTGATAAGCAATGACAAGCAGAATGCCTGCAAAGTAGAGCCTGGTTCCGCTGGCCAGAACCCGGCTGATCAGGAAGACCATGGAGGCAGTGCGCCGGGTCAGCAGTCCGAACCGTTTTTCCAGATATTCATAAATGGAGACTACCTTATAGTCGTAATAAGGTTTGAGGAAGAGCTTGCCGACGATAATACGGCCCAGAATCGTGCCTATGCAGAGCTGGGCATAGGTGAAGTTGCGGGTATGGTAGCCTTCCCCCGGCGCTCCCAGGAAGGTGGCCGCGCTGATTTCCGCAGCCAGGATGGAGGCCAGGATGGCCCACCAGGGCAGGGAACGGTTTCCCAGAGCATAATCCGTCAGGGTTTTTTGTTTGCGGCCCGCGTAGATGCCAATGCCGAAGATGGCCAGAAAGTAGGTGGCTATGACGAGGGAGTCCGTAAACATGCCGGGAGAGGAAGAGTTTTTCCGGAATTTCAGCTCCGGAAAAACTCTTGCAGGTCAGGGATGGGATCAGGAGCGGCTTTTATATTCCAGCGCTGCAGAGACCAAGCCGGAGAAGAGCGGATGAGCCCTGTTGGGTGCTGACTGGAATTCCGGATGGTACTGGCAGGCGATGAAGAAGGGGTGGGTTGGGAGTTCCACTACCTCCACCAGTCCGTGCTCATCGTTGATGGCGCTGATGACCAGACCCGCTTTTTCCAGATCTTCACGGTAGGCTGGGTTGAACTCGTAACGGTGGCGGTGGCGTTCGTTGACGTTATCTTTGCCGTAAAGCTTGTGTGCCAGGGTTCCCGGTGTGATCAGTGCCTTGTAGGCGCCCAGGCGCATGGTGGCCCCCATGTTTTCAATGCCTTTCTGTTCTTCCTGAAGGCAGATGACGGGGTAGGGCGTAGCCTTGTTGAATTCCGTGGAGTTGGCGTCGTCCATGCCGCAAATGTGGCGTGCATATTCAATAACGGCTACCTGCATGCCCAAGCAGATGCCCATGAAGGGAATGCCCTTGGTGCGCGCATATTGTACGGCTTGTATTTTTCCTTCAATACCCCGGTCGCCGAAGCCGCCGGGCACCAAAAGGCCATCCACGGAACCGATCAGGGCTTCCGCTCCCTTTTCTTCCAGTTCTTCCGCATCCACCCGCAGGATTTCCACGCGGGCGTCATTTTCCGCGCCGGCATGGGTAAAGGATTCATAAATGGACTTATAGGCATCCTGAAGGGCGATGTATTTGCCGACAACGGCGATTCTTACGGAATGGCTGGGGCTGACGACCCTGCCTACGTAGCGCTGCCAGTCCGCCAGATTCGGGGGAGGGACGTCCAGTCCCAGGCGTTTTGTCACGATGCGGTCGATTTTGTCCTGGCTGAGGTCCAGGGGGCATTCGTAAATGGTGTTTTTCACGTCACGGAACGCAATGACATTTTTAGCCTCTACGTTGCAGAACATGGCGATTTTGCGGCGTTCGTCCTCGCTCATGTCGTATTCCGTCCGGCAGATGATGACGTCGGGTTGAATGCCGATTTCCCGGAGTTTTGCGACGGATTGCTGCGTAGGCTTAGTTTTCATCTCCCCGGCCGCCTTGATGTAGGGGAGCAGGGTGACGTGGATGAAACAGACGTTGTCCCGGCCCACTTCTAGGGCAAATTGGCGGAGGGCTTCCAGGAAGATGTGGCCTTCCATGTCTCCTACCGTGCCTCCGATTTCCGTGATGATGATGTCCACGTCGGATTTTTCCGTCACTTCATAGAGCCTGTTCTTGATTTCATCCGTAACGTGGGGGATGTATTGGACCGTCTTGCCCAGGTAGTCGCCGCGGCGTTCCTTTCTCAATACGTTTTCAAAGACTTGCCCGGAGGTGAGGTTGTTGAGGCGGGAAAGGCTGCAATGGACGAAGCGTTCATAGTGCCCCAGGTCCAGGTCCGTTTCCGCACCGTCATTCAGAACGTACACTTCTCCATGCTGGAACGGGCTCATGGTGCCCGGATCCACGTTGAGGTAGGGATCGAATTTCTGCAGGGTCACTTTCAGTCCGCAGCGTTCCAGCAGAGTGCCGATGGATGCGGCTGCCAAGCCCTTGCCCAGAGATGATACGACGCCGCCTGTGACGAAGATGTATTTCATGATAATGTCTGTTCCTAGTGTGTATTTAATAAAATCTGTTCGACCTGGGCCGCCTGTTCCGGCGTATCCACTCCCACGCTGACATGGTCCGTCAGGATGACTCTGATTTTGGCCCCATTTTCCAGTGCGCGCAATTGTTCCAGGGATTCCGTGAGTTCCAGGGGGGTAGGTTTCCAGCAGACATAGTTTGCAAGGAAGTCCCGGCGGTAGGCATAAATGCCAAGATGCCTGAGGGGCGGGGAAATACGTGAATTGCGGGCGAATGGGATGGCGGACCGGGAAAAATAAAGCGCATCTCCGCTGCCGGCAAGAACCACTTTTACAATGTTGGGATTGTCCAGGTCTTCTTCTCTGTCAATGGGGCAGGCGACAGTGGCCATGGGAAGGGCGGGATCTGTTGCCAGCACATCAGCCAGGCGGTCGATCAGGGCCGGATCAATGAGAGGCTCATCCCCCTGGATGTTGACGATGTGGGTGGCGGAAGGAAACGCTTGGACGGCTTCCGCCAGACGGTCACTGCCGCTGGGATGGCCCGGAGAGGTCATGATCGCCTTTGCCCCGAACGCCAGCGACGCCCCAAGGATACGTTCGTCATCCGTGGCAATGGCCATGTCGTCCAGCCGGCTGCAGCGGGCAACCCGCTCCCATACGTGTTGGACAAGTGGTTTTCCGGCAATGGGATGAAGAGGTTTGCCGGGGAATCTGGAAGAACCCCAGCGCGCCGGGATAAGGCCAATGATGTGTTGGAGACGGGCGGATGCCATGGAGAGGTTAAACGTTTCGGGACCTTATCAATTCCCCTCCGAATAGTCCAGCCTCAAGCAATGAAAGAAGACGGTTTTTCTGAAAAATGAAATGGAGTATTCAGCAGGGAATTCCGGAAGGGCTGGGGAGCGCGGCTTTTTCTTTCTTCTGCTGTATCATGAGAGGAACATATTCCCTGCGCATATGGATGGAAACGTACAATCCCTCTCTTTTGGCACAGGAGAACAAGACCTTGATGATTCCCAGTGAAATGATGTCCTCAGTAATAGAAGTACTTTCCCCGAAAATGAAAAAGAAACCCAGAGGACGGGTAAGGTAAATGGCTGTAACGAACAGAATACCTAGGCTGTATTTGCTGTAGCGGTAAATGCGGCCGACTTGCCATGCATAGACCATGCCAATGATGGATATGATGAAATATAATGTGAGACCTACATATCCAATGGTCTGAATAGTAGATACCGGGCCGCTGTGCCATAATCCGTTCCAGGCAAAGGAGAGCTGCTGGTTATTGGTGAGATGGTAAGCTTCTTCGTAAATGTTTGCTTTGAGGATATTGATGTCGCGCGCGAATCCATCGCCGAACACCTTATCCTGAATGAATCTTTCCCTGTCGTCAAAAGCCCATTTCCACATTTCAACTCTCCATTCGGTGGAAGCCAGTGCATTCTCCCTGGCCTGGGAATTGACTTCGAGAAATGGGAGGACAGATAAGATGCGTTGTATCCCAAAAGGAAGTTCAAGCAAGGTTTTTGAGGAAGAGAGAAGCATAAGCATACCTAGCCCGAGAAGGGGGACTACAATGCTGACAAACCATCGCTTGTAAAGTAAGCAGACGATAAAAAAGAGCAACAGGATAACGGCAAGGGTGGAACGGAACCCACTAATTAAAATGCCTGCGCATGCCGAGGCTGCCAACAATCCCCACCAGGGGCGTTTAATCATCTGCCATACAGAGTATTTTAAGATAAGCACTTGAAGTACCAGTGTGGAAATGGCCAGAAAAGATGAATTTCGTCCATCTTCATTCATTTCTGTTCCCACATTCCCCGCCATGCCTTCTGCTGACTCGGGAGAGAGTAATGCCCTTGCCGTTTGGACCAGTGTAAAGAAAAGGATCAGGGCAATAGACCATTGGAGTACTTTTCCTAGCTCCTGGCTGCTTGTTTTCAATGAAGACAGACATACATATGCCAGCAGCGCCTGCAGAAACATGATATAGCCCTTACCTCCATAGTAATCTTCCAGAATGTTTATTCCCAATCCAAAGGGATGAGTCAGAAAAACATAGGCAACATGGATGAAAAGAAGGAAAATTAAGGTATCCAGCAGAGGAATAGAATTCCAGGTCAAGCTGGAGCGTCTGAGCATGACATTCCATAAATAAAAGGGCAGCACGACAGAATAGGCGAATAGGGGAGCATAGGAATTAATTGAAAAAGGAATAAAGAGAGGAGGAATGAGTATCCAGAGATACCATACCTTTTCCTTCATCATGTATAGTCCTGCCAAGGCGAACGGGGCTATGGCAAGGGCAATGGAAACTGGATCGCCGTCTGCGGATACAAGGCCCCCGACAATGGCGAGAAGAATGGCAATGACTGAAATCAGTGTAATCTTGAATAAGTCGCCATTCATAACGCGGTCTGAAATTCTGTACGGGACAAACCGGCAGCAGAAAAAGATGGATGGTGGAGTATAGGGGATTCGAACCCCTGACCTTCTCATTGCGAACGAGACGCTCTACCAACTGAGCTAATACCCCTCTAGGAATTACCGGAGGCAAGCTACTCGACATCCTTGTGGAGATCAAGCACAATTGAATACAGGAAGGCAATTTTTTTATAATGCCCTTAAGCATATAGCGGCCCCTTTACTGCGGTGTGTTGAAAACCCGCGGAAATCAGAGGAATCCCTGATGAATTGTTGTTTCTTCGCCCCTATTGATAATATGCGGATGAAGTTCCGTGCTCAATAGGTTAGAATTTATTTTATTTCAGGCGGTCCTGATTTTCTTTCCTGTTCCGTGTAGCAGCAAATTTGTATCGCGGGAAGGAGAATGCTTTTTAGCAAGATCATCTTTCTCCGGATTTTGCCAAGGAGAGATTCCTCGTGATGACAGATCATTCCGGCAATGAATGCGGCAGAAGAATAACGCCTCCTTCCAAATGAAAAATAAGAAAGATGCCGTGGGGGATCGCCCGGTTCTTCCGGAACTCCGGTGTGGTTTAATGTTTTTGTTTGTTTTTGATGCGGTTTTTAAGATGGGCTTCTTCAATAAGACCGTCCATGTATAATCCTGTGGCTTGCGCCCTTCTGAGGCTTTGGGCTGCATTTCTCAAAGCAGGCAGCACCTCCTCATAGGATGGGACGCGTCCTTTCTTCAAGGGGGAGGCTTCCATGATGTGCCATCCCCATTTGCTTTTGACGAGCACAGGCGTGTTGTCAGGCAGGGAGGCAATGTCCAGATCCAAGGTTTCCGCAGTACGGGCCGGGTTGATCCAGCCCAGGGAGCCTCCGGCGGAAGCCGTCCGTTCATCTTCGCTGGTACTTTTGGCAAGCCGTTCGAAGGATTCTCCGGCCCGCAGGCGCGCCAACAGGGCTTCCGCCGCCTGCTTGACCTGATTGTCATCCTTGTGCAGGGTGGAGAGGAAAATGTGTCTGGCCTGCCGCAAATCCGGCGTTTTAAGCCTGTCCTTGACCAGATTGTAGTAGATTTTCAGTTCTTCGTCGGTAGGATCCGCAACCTTGATGGTTGCGCGGTAAAGCTGTTCCGTCTGCTTGAGGCGGGCGGCAATTTTCTGCCGGAGCTGCTCTTCGTTGAGTTTCTGGCCGTGGAGCATTTCCAAATATTTCTCCCTGTCGCCGTCAAAACGGGACTGGATTTGCTTTTCCGCCTGGGCGGCTTCCGCATTGCGGTTGGGGAGCTGCAAATCGTTGACCCGGGTTTTCAGGCGCAGGAGAGAGGAGCTGATGAGGTCATATCTAGCACGGGGGACCAGCTCCTTCTGCACATCCAGTTCATGGGTGAGCGTCATGCCGTCTCCCATGTCCAGCACGGCGGGCTGGCGCAGAATGCCCAGCTCCGCAATTCTCCTGTTCAGCTGGTTGGCGGTAAGCGGTTCTCCGTAAACTTCCGCGATGCGTTCGGAATTGTCTCCGGGCGGCCCCGGCATGGGTTTCAGGTAGGCATCCATCCTGCCCGCCAGGAAGCCGTGCCAAATGAACAAGTCCCCCACCAGATAGAGCAGGAACGCTCCATAGATCACGAGCTTGAACGTGAATTTTCCGGTGGGGGACATAAGGGGCAAGGTACGACGGAGGCTTAGTTTCCACCACCGGAATCCGCCAGACGGGCCGACTCGGGGGGCAGGAAGTTGCGGAACCTCTTCTTTTCAATGCTCTTCATGTAAGCTTCTTCCGGGGAAACGATGCCCTGCTGGAGCTTTTGCCAGATGGCGTCGTCCATGAATTGCATCCCCATGGATTTGCCGCCCACGATGACATCCGGAATCTTTTGCGTAGCGCCTTCGCGGATGATGGCGCCCACGGCGGGAGTGGCAAAGAGGATTTCATTGACGGCCACGCGTCCCGGCTTGTCGCTGCGCTTCATCAGGAGCTGGGCCACGACGCCGCGGAGGGAACCCGCAAGCATGGTGCGCACCTGTGACTGCTGATCGGAGGGGAAGACGTCAATAATACGGTCAATGGTTTTACTGGCG
The DNA here is from genome assembly GCF_036417355.1 of Akkermansia sp. RCC_12PD. NCBI lineage: Bacteria > Pseudomonadati > Verrucomicrobiota > Verrucomicrobiia > Verrucomicrobiales > Akkermansiaceae > Akkermansia > Akkermansia sp. RCC_12PD. The sequence goes on from NZ_CP143889.1 coordinate 2,159,133, forward strand.
TTGTTCGTGTGCAGGGTACCGAAGACCAGAAGGCCGGTTTCCGCGGCGGTGAGAGCCAGGGAGATGGTTTCCAGGTCGCGCATTTCCCCCACAAGCACGATGTCGGAGTCTTCGCGGAGGGAAGCCCGCAAGCCGTCCGCGAAGGAAGGCGTCTGCAGGGGAACCTCCCTCTGGGTGACGATGGATTTTTTATTGGGGTGGACAAATTCGATAGGTTCTTCCACCGTGATGATATGCCGTGCCTGGTTGCTGTTGATGTAGTCGATGATGGCGGCCAGCGTGGTGGATTTACCGGAACCGGTGGGGCCGGTAACCAGCACCAGGCCGGACCTCATGTGGGCGAATTCCTTGACCACCGTTGGAACGCCCAGCTCTTCCAGCGTAGCGATTTTTGTGGGAATGAGACGGAAGACGGCGCCCAGTCCATGCTGCTGCTTAAAGTAGTTGCAGCGGAAGCGGGAAGTTTCGTCCATTTCATAGGCAAAGTCCAGATCGCCTTCTTCCAGATATTTCTGGAATGCCTGCGGGTCGCAGATTTCCGAGAGCAGGGTCTTGAATGCCTGGCCTTCCAGATTTTCATCAGAGATGGCGGAAATGGTGCCGTTGACACGGATTTTTGGGGGCTGGCCTTCGCTGAGGTGAAGGTCGGAGCCTCCGGATTCTACGAGATATTTGAAGTATTGGTCGATAACAGCCATAACAGGAATGTGTCAAAGTTAAAGGTTACTTGATGCCCAGGAAGGCTTTCATGATGGTTTTGTCTTCGGAGCGGAAGAGACAGTCGTCTGCGGTGATGAGCCCCGCTTGGTAAAGGGCCCTGAGTGAGTCGTCCATCAGAATCATGCCTTGGGCCTTTCCTGTCTGGATGCAGCCGGGAATCATGAAGGTCTTGCCTTCGCGGATGCAGTTGGCAATGGCGGGCGTGTTGACGAGCATTTCAATGGCGAGGGCGCGGCCGTTGCCGTCCGCCCGGGGAACAAGCTGCTGGGAAATGATGCCGCGCAGGGATTCACTGACCATGATGCGGATCTGGTCGCGCTGTTCCACCGGGAAGACGTCCAGCACGCGGTCCACCGTGCGGGCTGCGGATCCCGTGTGCAGCGTGCCGAGCACCAGGTGGCCCGTTTCCGCGGCGGTGAGAGCCAGGGAAATGGTTTCCAGGTCGCGCATTTCCCCCACCATGATGACGTCCGGGTCTTCACGGAGCGCGCCGCGCAGAGCCCGTGCGAAGGATTCCGTGTGCTTGTGCACTTCACGCTGGTTGACGTGGCAGTTTTTAGAGGGAATGATGTATTCGATGGGGTCTTCAAGCGTGATGATGTGGTCGTGGCGATCCTGGTTGATGAAGTCCACGATGGAGGCCAGCGTCGTTGATTTACCGGAACCCACGGAGCCCGTCACCAAAATGAGGCCGTTGGTGTAGCGGGTCAGAGGCACCACATAGTCCGTCGGCAGCCCGATTTCCTCCATGGTGCGGACTTTCGTGTTGATGATACGGAAGCAGATGTCGTAGCCCAGGCGCTGCTTGACAACGGAGGCGCGGTAGCGGCCGAAGTCGTTGGCATAGGCAAAGTCCACGTCGCCGCGCTGCTGAAGGCGGTTCCATTCAGGCTCCTCCAGAAATCCCCGGGCCAGGATTTCCGTGTCCTTGGGGGTGAGGTTGGGGGCTTCTTCCCAAATGGGCAGAAGCTGGCCGAACCGGCGCCATGTGGGGCGGCTGTTGACGGCAAGGTGGATATCGGAACAGTCAAAGTCCTGTCCAAGCTTAAGATATCCGTCGACGTGGGGCAAAATGTATTCGCTCATGTTTTGAATGCAGCAAACTGATAAAGCTACATACTAGCGGAAAGGGGCCTTTTTTGACCAGCAAAAAATAAAAAGTCCTCCACTTTCGGAACCGCCGTAAAAATAGCGTTTTTCCTTTGCCGGGCTGGGAGCCGTCAATGGCTCCGGAATTTGAACAGGCTGAGGATTTTTTTGTTGGCCAAGTCAAATCCCAGCTTTTTCAGGGAGGGGAAGGCCAGGGTAATCAGGATTTCAATAATGAACCTGAACATGGAGGAATTGACCAGTCCTCCGGGCAGGCCGGACAGGCGCGGACGCGCCGGGGCCGGATGGCTCTTTTTTCCCGTGAGCATTTTGATGAGTAGAATGCCTCCCACTGTGCCGACGATGGAGCCGATCACAGGAATGGACATGGCTCTTTTTTTCAGCTGCCGGAGATGGTCCGCCTGATGCTGCACCTTCTGGGTGAAAGCGTCGGTCTCATTGACGATGTCCAGCCGGGAAGTGGCTACCTGCATCAGGAGTTCGAGCTTTTTTTGAGAGCCATTTGCAGACATGATAAATCCGTTTTAAGTTCTTCCGCCGTAGCGGGGGCGATGGGAGTGACGCGAATGCGGCTGAACATGGCCAGAGCAATGGCGGCAACCAGAATGTGGAACCCGGCTGTCACGGCAAGCCCTGCGATGATGTTCCAATAATAGGCCATGATCATGGTCAGCAGGCACCATACGAAGAGGTAGCCGAAGAGGGCCATGAAGGCGGCCAGCAGGAGCAGGGCCATTTTTTGGCCCAGCCGTTTGGACGCTTCTTCCAGCTCCAGCTTGAGCAGGCCGTACAAGGCTTCCAAATGGGAGAGTGCGGCCGCACCGGCTTCCCGGAGAGAACGCGCCATAGCCATCCCTTCCTCTTTTTCCTCCATGACCGGGGTGACGAAGGTGCGTTTCAATTTGTCGATCAGACCCATGGCACGAATTGGACGGAAGGGGAAGCGCCATGCGCGCGGGACGCATGGCGCGGGACAGATTAACGGCGGCGGATGAGGAGTCCGATCAGGAGACCCACGCCCATGGCGATGAGCATGGACTGGGTGGGCTTTTCCTTCACGTATTCTTCACTGGCTTCATGAAGATGCTTGGCCTTGTCGCGGATGACCACTCCCTTTTCCTGGGCGTAATCGCGGATGGTGCCCGCCTGTTCCGTGGCTGCCTTGCGTATTTGGTTTACTTTGGCCGCAGCGAAAGCCCGGGCCTGGTGAAATCTGGTAACGGCCATGTCGCGGGCGGAGGGGCAGGAGCAGCTGGCATCCGTTGCTGTTACGGTCGGTTCAAGTTCGGTTTGATTGTCTTGCATGATTGATTAGAGTGTTAAGGTTGAATTCCTGTTGAAAACATGTCGGCTTACATGTGTTCGCCTCTCACATTAGGGATTTTTAGCATTCTTCCCACTAATGGCAAGTGTGTAAAATGGCTTCATGCGGAATTGTGGGCCGCCGTCAGCGTCGGCTGCCGGAAAAACCGCCGCGCGGGTCGGGCTTGATCTGGGGCTCGTTCGGGTTCCGGTAGCGGAGAATGCCGTAATCCCTCAGGTTGCGGATGAATTCCTGGGCGTTGGCGCGGAAGCGGGCGTCATAAAGCAGCAGGCCCAGGAAGCCCTGGTTCTTGCGTGCATCCGCCGTAACGGAGGCAATGTGGTCGGAAGCCTTGCGCAAGGCGGTGAGCGTGGAGGGAATTTCCTTGATGGCCGGATCCAGTCTCTCCAGCTTGTCTTCCACTCCGTCAATGATCTTGCGGGCATCCCGGATGGTTTCCTTCATGGAGACTATGGACGTTCTGGTTTCTTCCATCAGGCCGGGGAGTTCTTTCCCCGTCTTGTCCATGTTCATCAGTACGCCCTTGACGTATTGGAGGTTCTCCTGGTCCAAAAGGTTTTCATTGATGATCTTGGTGGTCTGCGACAGGCCCTTGGCCGCCTCGCTGATGTTGAGAAGGGCTTCGTCAATATTGCCGGAATTCTTTTCTATCCGTTTCAGGATGGCCAGGATTTCCTCGCTGGCCACCACGGCATTGTTCTTGAGCTTGCTGATGTCGCTCTCCGCCTGTCCCATGATGGTTTCATGAGGCTGGATGTATTGGTCCGTGGGTGGGGAAGGGGGAACGATTTCAATATACTTGTCTCCCAGAATATTCTGCATGTCTATGCGGAAGACGGAACCCACCTGGATTTTTACGCCGCGCTGGATGCTGGCTTCCAGCATCACTTCATTGCCGGAAGGCAGAAGTTCCGGGGCCTTGGTGACTTTTCCCACGGAAACGCCGCCCAGCCGTATCTGGGAGTCTTTGATGAGGCCCGCCGAATCCTTGAAAATGATGTTGATGGGGTAAGTTTGTTCCTTGGTGGTTTTCAACCCTCCAAAGCCCAGAATGACCCCCAGGATCATGAGTATTCCGGCAATCAGGAAAATGCCTACCCATGTTTCCGGTTTAAGTTTTTGCTTCATGTTGTGATGGCGGTTTTTCTATTGGTTTCTTTCCCGTTCCGCACGTTCCAGCAGAACCCGTTGAAAATTTTCATGCATTCCCGCCAGGGAGGCCCAGTCTTCCCCGGAATCCCCGTACAGGAACTTTTTCAGGACCGGATCTTCGGAATGCAGCAGTTCCTCCGGCGTGCCGGTCCAGTAAACCGTTCCCTCCCGGAGATAGACGATTTTGTCCGCAATGCGGATCACGCTGGGCATGTCATGGGAGACGATGACGGTGGTAATGCCCTTGTCCTTGCAGATCTGGCGGATCAGGAAGCTGATGCTGTCCGTGACGATGGGGTCCAGGCCAGCCGTAGGTTCGTCGTACAGGAGGCATTCCGGCGTCATGACGATGGCCCTGGCTACGGCCACGCGCTTGATCATGCCTCCGGAAAGGTTCGCGGGCATTTTTTCTTCCTGTCCTGAGAGTCCGACGGATTCAAGCGCCGCAGAAATCCGGGAATCCAGCTCTTCTTCATTTTTCAGCCCTGCTTCCTGCAGGGGAAAAGCTACGTTTTCCCCCACGCTGAGGGAGTCGAACAGGGCCCCCTGCTGAAACATGAATCCAATCTTGCTCCGGATTTCCCTTTTTATTTTTTCCGGAACATTGCTGATGCGCCTTCCGTCTATGTCCACATAGCCGTCCAGAGGGTTCATCAGGCCGTCCAAATGCTTTAAAATGACGCTTTTCCCGGCGCCGGAACCGCCGATCAGCGCCAGAAGCTCCCCCTTGTCCACATCAAAGCTCACGCCTTTCAGCACCTCCTGGGCGCCGAAGCTTTGTTTGAGCTGGCTTACGCGGATGAACGGCTGCATGGCTTTGGAATAAAGGTTACCTCATGAATCCCATGGGGAAGATGGAGTTGAGAATCATGGTCAGGATGAAGTTGGCAATGAGGAGCGCCACGGAGGCATACACCATGGCCTGCATGGTGGACTTGCCCACTCCCACGGCCCCGTTTCTGGTATTCAGGCCCTCCCGGCAGGAAATGAGGGAAATGATGAGTCCGAAGACCAGCGCCTTGACCAGCGCCACGATGATGTCCCCCATGGCTACGAATTTGCTCATGAAGTGCATCCAGTACGCCTGGTCCACGTTGAAAGCCGTAATGCTGACGATGAAGGCGGAGACGATGCCCACCAGCACGGCTTCCATCATCAGGATGGGCATGGAAATGAGCATGGCCTGGATGCGGGGCTTCACCAGGTAATCCACGGGGTCCACGTTCATGGACTTAAGGGCATCCACCTGTTCCGTTACTTTCATGGTACCAATTTCCGCGGCCATGGCCGATCCCACGCGTCCCGCAAGCATCAGCCCGGTGATGACGGGCCCCAGCTCCCGGAACATGCCCACCGCGACGACGGCTCCCCCCATGGTTTCCATCCTCACCGTCTGAAGCTGGAACAGGGTCTGCGCCTCCAGCACGGCACCCGTGAAGGCTCCGGTAATGATAACGACGGGCTGGGACTGCACGCCTATTTTTGCAATTTGTTCCACAAGGACGCGCATCCGGAACTTTCCGGTCCACATGCAGGCGCACACTTGGTACAGCAGCAGTCCGATTGATCCCAGACGATCAATCAGGCCAATGGCGGTGCGGCCAATCATGGTGGCTACATAGAACTGCATGGATCCTACTAATCACTTATTCCGTGCGAAGAGCAAGCGCAATGTACGCCACAAGGTTAAAAGGGAATAGGCGTGTCCTAGTCCGCCATCTGATGGATTGCAGGTACTTCCGGAGTGCCGGGAATGGAGCGCAGGAAGAGCCCGGGCGGCAGTTTTCTCCGGTCCCATTCCGTAGTACGGGCCAGCCTCTGCAACCTGCGTATTTCCAGTTCCCGGTCCAGCATGAGAGCCGCCAGGTGCGTGGCGGACACATGCTCCCTGTGCAGGCGCATGAGCAGGCCGTCGCGGAGGACCGCCTCCGGTGATGCGATGGCGAATTCAGGGAACAGGGCAGCCAGTTCGGATTCATACAGGTCTTTCAGCGGCATGAAATCCGCCGTGCAGGCCGCCCGGATGGCGCGGAGGTCCGTCGTGATGTCCGTTCCGTTCAGGGATGAGAGCAGAAGCGCCCCCTCTTCATCCGCCAATGCGCGCATGCGGCATGCGGAAAGACAGCCTTCTTCTGCGGAACCGGGCTGCACTTCACTCATGGGCGGCAGGCTGATGGTACGGATTCCCAGTCCGGCGGCCAGATGTTCCGCACGGGCAATGTCCTTTTCCGGCGTGCCGGACAAACGGGGAATGAATCCCGTGACAGGGAGATCGGGGAGTGATTTTTTCAACACATGGACCAGCAGGCTTGAAGAAGCGTTCTCCAGCAGGTTCAGGCATGCGGAGCCGCAGCCGGCCTTCAGGATGAAATCCGCTATCCCCTTGCGGAGCGCATGCCGGGTTTGCCGGTCCGGGGCAGGGAGTGGGGCGGTTCTGTCCGCTGGCGTTTCTGCCGGGATAACTGCCGCGTCCCGTTCAAAGAGCTGCAGCCTGGCGGCCAGCTCCCCCGTGCCGGACCACAGGGAGGAAGCTCCGGGTAGCATAAACGGACCTTCCCCTCCCGCCAGGCGGACGGTTGCTACCGGGAGGGCTGTTTCCAGCGCCAGACGGCGGCTTTCCTCTTCGTCCTGTTCCAGTTGTCCCTCATGCCAGGGAGCCGCAGGCATGCGCAGAAGCAGGCACGGCTTGAAAGATGGGCGTTCATTCTGTTCCCCCACGGGACGGACAGTAAATTCCCCGGATTCCTTTCCCCGGAACAGGCCTGCGGCCGGAGCTGAGTTTTTCTCCTGGCGTTCACCCGGGATGACGGCTTTCTGGGGAAGGAGACGGCCTGAGCGGAGCAGATAAAGGCGGATTCCTCCGGCATCCGGAGCGCCAAGCAGAAGGGGAACTTCCGCTATTTCACGGGCCAGATATTCAAAGGCGGCCTGGTGTTGCGCCCGAAAGCCGCTGCGCAGGGCCAGTTCCCCCGTGTTCATGCCCCCCAGGGCCAGAGGCGGGCAAATGACGATTTCCGCTCCCCGGTCCAGGCAGGTCCGGTACAGTTCCACGATGGCCCGGAGATTTCTGGGAAATTGGCCGGGAATGGTTTCCGGCTGGATCAGTCCTGTTCGCAACATGGTCCGGCAGGCTAGCCCATTCCGCGGTTCCGGACAAGCCGGGATACCGTGAATTCCCCATAAAGGGAATATTCCTGTGGAGTTTTTACAGCAAGGAGCTTGTCATGTCCGCGCTTCATGGTATGATCCGTCCCGATTGCCTGCCGTCCGTTGGCGGGGGCATCAGTCGCAACTATTTATGAGGGAACAGTCAACACAGGGGCAGGAACCCGCTGCGCAGAACATCGTGCATTTATGGCGCGAATACCTTCGCCCTTACAAGTTAACCCTGGCGGGAGCTGTGCTCGGGGGCGTTATCGCCGCCCTTTCCAGCGGCTTCGGCATTCCGGCGATCCTGCAGTCGGTATTCTCCGTGATCTTTGACGGAGAACCGCTCCCCGTCTATGCGGAACGCCTCATGCTGCTGTTCGTGCGGCCTGAGGAACTGCCCTGGCTGACCGTCTGGGCGGCGGCGGCCCTGCTGCCCCTTGTCGTGGTGGTCCGCGGCCTGTCTTCTTTCGTCAATGTCTATTTGCTGTCCAAAATAGGGCTGGGCGTGCTGGAAACCATCCGGCTCAAGGTGTACAGGAAATTTCAGGACCTTTCCCTTTCCTTCCACGACCGCTGCCAGCGGGGGGACCTGCTGAGCCGTCTGATGCAGGATACCCAGTTTCTCCAGGGCGCCCTGGTTCAGATTGCCAATGATCTGATCATCCAGCCCCTCACCCTGTTGGGTGCTCTGGGATTTCTGGTTTACAAGGCGTCCGTCAGCCAGCAGTTCCTGATTCTGCTGGCCAACATGCTCCTGGTGGGGGCCTGTGTGATCCCCATCCGCTATATCGGCAAAAAGATGCTTGTCCGCGCACGCACGGTGCAGGCCAGTCAGGGGGATCTTTCCTCCACGCTCCAGGAAAATTTTTCTTCCCAGCGGGACATCCGCGCCTTTGAACTGGAGCAGCAGCAGACCAACCTCTTTAAAAACAGGATACGCCGTTACATCCAGGCTTCCATCAGCGTGGTCCGATGGCAGAGCCTGCTGACGCCCCTGATTGAATTCGTCAGCGCCGTTGCCATGGCCGCCACCCTCTTTGTCGCCAACATGAACGGGATGAGCATGGGGGACTTCGCCTCCCTGGCTACGGCCATGTACCTTTGCTATGAGCCGGTCAAAAGGCTGGGAGCGGTCCACAACAAGGCGGAGACCCTCAAAGCCGGGCTGGAGCGCATTAATGAAGTGCTGCATGCCGCGGACGACGTTCCCGAACCGAAAACCCCGAAAAGTCCGGAAGAATGGAAGGGGGAAGTCGAATTCAACAATGTCTGTTTCAGTTATCAGGAAGATGCCCCTGTCATGCGGAATATTGACGTCCGCATTCCGGCGGGGCAGGTGGTTGCCCTTGTCGGTCCCAGCGGGGCGGGAAAAACGACTTTCATCAACTTGCTGTGCCGTTTTTACGACGTGCTCTCCGGTAGCGTGAAGGTGGACGGAGTGGACGTGCGGGAAATGAGCAAAAGGGACTTGCTGTCCCACATTGCGCTGGTGTCCCAGTATCCCGTCCTGTTCCGCGGGTCCGTGGCGGACAACATCCGCATAGGCCGCCCGGAGGCTTCGGACAAAGAAGTGGAACAGGCAGGGAGGATGTCCGCCGTGGACAGTTTTGTGAATGAGACTGGGGAAGGCTACGGCCGCCTGATCGGCGAGATGGGGGAAGGGCTCTCCGGCGGCCAGCGTCAGCGCGTGTCCCTGGCCAGGGCATTTCTGAAAGACGCTCCCATTCTGGTGCTGGATGAAGCCACGGCATCCCTGGACATGAAGAGCGAGGAACTGATCCAGAAGGAAATCGAGAAGCTGGCTTCAGGAAGGACCACCTTCATCATTGCTCACCGATTCAGCACCATCCGCATGGCGGACCGCATTCTGGTTCTGGAAGGGGGGCGCATTGCCGCGGACGGCACGCATGAGGAACTCATGGAAAAATCCCCCCTGTACCGGGATCTTTACACCAAGCAGCAAATGATTGCGGAAGAGGAAGGAGGCTCGTCATGTTAAGGCAGTTTTTCGAGTACGCGCGGTATTTGAAGCCGGTGGTGAAGCTGTTCATCGCCGCACTGGCCGCCGGAGCCCTTGCCGCCGCCGCCAGCGGCTTCGGCTTCCCCGTGATGATTGCCAAGGTATTCCCCGTGGTATTCGACAATACGCAAATTCCGCCGGAAATACATGACATCATTGCCCGGACGGTAGCTCCGGAACACATGCACGTCGCCGTGCTTGTCGCGGTGTGTTCCCTGCTTCCGCTGATATTTGCCATCAGGGGAATAGGCACCTTTTTCAACGTGTACTGGATCAGCATCGTCAGCATGAAGGTGCTGGAGGAAATCCGGCTGGACGCCTTTTCCAGGCTGCAAACCCTTCCCCTGTCGTTCATCGACCGCCAGAAGCGCGGAGACCTTATCAGCCGCCTGCTGAATGACGCCGCCGGCGTGCAGAGCGGCCTGGTTGTGGCGGCCAATGACATCATCAAGCAGCCCCTTACGCTGCTGGCCGCGCTGGGATTTCTCGTTTACCAGGTCTTCGTCAATCCGCATACGGCCATCGTGCTGCTGAATCTCGGGCTGATTGCCCTGGCGGTGTGGCCCATCCGCTTTTTCGGCCGCCGCATCATGAAGAAAGCCAAGCTGGCGCAGGAGGAACTGGGGAACATCACCGCCGCCGCGCAGGAAAACCTGGCGGCGCAGCGTGAAATCCGCTCCTACGGCATGCAGGAACAGCAGGTGGGATTATTCCTGGGGCTGATCCAGCGGTTCTTTCAAATTAACCTCAGGACGGTAAAATACAGGCATTTCCTGGTGCCGGTCCTGGAAATCGTAACGGCTCTGGGCCTGGGCATCCTGCTGGTGAAGGGAAATGAAATGGGCATGACCAAAGCCGAATTTACGGCCCTGGCCGCGGCTCTGTTCATGTGCTATGACCCGCTCAAGCGCCTGGGCGTCACCCTCACCAACCTGAAAAGCGCGTATGCCTCCCTGGAGCGCATCAACTACATTCTGAAAGAGCCCGACACCATGCCGGAGCCGTCCGACCCCGTTCCGCTGGGGCGTGCGGCGGGCAGGCTGGACTACGATCATGTTTCCTTCTCCTACGACGGAGCCCGCCATGTGCTGAACGGCATTGATATCCACATCCGCCCCGGTGAGGTGGTGGGGCTCGTGGGGCCCAGCGGAGCGGGGAAAACCACCTTCGCCAGCCTTCTGCCCAGGTTTTACGACGTCAGTTCCGGCGCCGTGCTTGTGGACGGCGTGGACGTGAGGGCCGCAACCCTGCACGACGTGCGCAAAAACATCGCCTTCGTCTCCCAGCATCCCGTGCTGTTCCACGGCACCATCATGGAGAATATCCGGCTGGGGCGCCAGGACGCCACGGATGAGGAAGTCATCGCCGCCGCCCGTTCCGCTTCCGCGGACGAGTTCATCATGGGCATGCCGGAGGGCTACCAGACCGTGCTTGGCGACGGCGGAAGCGGCCTGTCCGGAGGCCAGCGCCAGCGCGTGGCGATTGCCCGCGCGTTTTTGAAAGACGCCCCGATCCTGATTCTTGACGAAGCCACCGCCTCCCTTGACGCGGAAAGCGAGGCCCAGATCCAGCATGAACTGGACCGGCTGGTGGAAGGCAGAACGGCGCTGATCGTAGCCCACCGCTTCAGCTCCATCCGGGTGGCGACGCGCATTCTGGTGTTTGAGGATGGCCGCATCGTCGGGGACGGCACCCATGAGCAATTATATGCCTCCTGCCCCCTGTACCGGGAACTGTACGACCGCCAGTCCCTGTAAAGGGACTGCGGCGGAAGGGCCGGTTTTGCGGGAAGAAAGGGCCGGGCTTCCCTCCCGGCGGCTGGCCGGAGGAAATATGGCTGTTTTTTCTCAAGGCATGGAGGAAAGAGCTATTGTCAAACAGGATGCATGATGTAGTATTCCGCCAGCATGAATACATTGGACGAATCTCTGACGAACGCCGTGAAAGAGGGTAGGCTTTTGGAATCTTCCCTGACCAACATCCGCCTTCTTCTGGCGGGAACGAGGTCTCCCGTGGCGCGCCAGGCCGTGGAGGAGTTGGCCGCCGCCGGACAATGGCAGGAACTGAATGACCGTTTTTACAAAACCCTGGCTTTCGGCACGGGGGGGCTCCGCGGCCGCACCATCGGTAATGTGGTCACGACTGCGGAAGAGGGGAAGGGCGGCGTGAACGGCCGTCCGGAATATCCCTGTGTGGGAACGGCCTGCATGAACTACTTCAACGTGGGGCGTGCGATGCGCGGCCTGATCATCTATGTGAAAAAACACGTGGAGGCTACGGAGCCGGGAAGAAAGCCCCGGCTGGTCATCGGGCACGATACGCGCCATTTCTCCCGTGACTTTGCCGAATTCTGCGCCGGAATCGGCACGGACCTGGGCTGTGACGTTTATCTGTTCGACAGCCCCCGCGCCACGCCGGAAATCTCCTTTGCCATCCGTGAACTGAATGCGGACTCCGGCGTCGTGCTGACCGCCAGTCACAACCCCTCCCACGACAACGGCTTCAAGGCCTATTTCAGCGACGGCGCCCAGCTTGTCCCCCCGCATGACAAGGCGGTGATTACGGAAGTGAACGCCCTGACCTCGGAAGAATACGAACCCCTGCCGGAAAACCGGAGGGGAGAACTCCACGTGCTGGACTCCTCCTTTGACCGCATTTACATGGACAGGCTGAAATCCGTGCTTCTGCGCCCGGAACTCTTCGCCAAAGGAGGCGCCAAAATCGTTTACTCCAACCTGCACGGCACGGGCGGCCACATCATCGTTCCGCTGCTGAAGGAATTGGGCTGCAATGTGCAGACCGTGGCGGCGCAGGACGTACAGGACGGACGTTTCCCGACCGTGGCTTCCCCGAACCCGGAAAATCCGCCGGCACTGGCCATGGCCATTGAACAGGCGGACGCTTCCGGAGCGGACATCGTCATCGCTACGGACCCGGATGCGGACCGCATGGGCGTGGCCGTGCGTGGGGAAGACGGAAAAATGCACCTTCTGACGGGCAACCAGATCGGCTCCCTGCTGGCGTGGTACCGCTGCATGAGCATGTCGGAACTCGGCATCATCAATGACTCCAATCGTTCCCGCGCCGTCATGGTGAAAACATTCGTCACCACCGGGCTGCAGGACGCCATCGGCCACCACTTCGGGTATGAAGTGGTCAACGTACTCACGGGGTTCAAATACATTGCCCAGAAGCTTGGGAAATACGAGGAAGCCATCCCGGCGGAAAAACGCAGGGACTACCGCAGGATGAGCGAGGAGCAGACGCGGGCCCTGCGTCTGCAATACAGCCGCTACTTCGTTTTCGGCGGGGAGGAAAGCTACGGTTACCTGGCCCAGGACTTTGTGCGCGACAAGGATGCCAACTCCGCCGCCATCATCTTTGCGGAACTGGCCGCTTATGCGGAAAGCGCCGGAAAGAGCCTGCTGGAACTCCTGCATGAGCTCTTTGAAAAATTCGGCGTCTATCTGGAAATGGGCAAATCCCTGGTCATGGAAGGTGCGGACGGTGCCGCCAAAATTGCGGCCCTCTCCGCATCCTACTCCGCCAATCCTCCCGCGGAACTGGACGGCGTTGCCGTCAGCGGCATCCGTGACTTTTCCAAGGGGGACATGGTGGACGTGGAAGGCGATCCCATCCCTGCGGAAAAGATGATCTTTGTGGACCTGGCGGACGGCCGCAGCTTTGCGGTACGCCCTTCCGGCACGGAACCCAAGATCAAATACTACCTCTTCGGCCACGGGAAGCCGGGTGAGCCCGTGAAGGAGGCGCTGCCCAAGGTCCAGGCCTCTCTGGACTCCCTGTGGGCGGCCGTGGAAAAGGATGCCCGCACCCGTTCCGACAGCTAAATATTGTTAACAAATTCGCCCCGGCTACTACGCAATGTGGACGGGGCGAATTTATTTTCTTGCCAAAGGAGGCGGATTTGAGCAGTTTATAGTCCTTATGACATTTGCGGTTCAAAAACCCCTCTGCCTGGTTTCCGCTCTGTTTGCCGGGCTTATACTCTCCTCCTGCTCCTCTTCCCAACAACAAGTTGAAGCTCCTGCGCGCCTTCCCGCCTACAGCTTCGTTCCCGGGAAGACGGCCGTTCTCCACAACGGAAAAGCTATTCCCCCCAGGAATGCCCCCGTCCAGGTGAAACGGGCCATCGCAGCAGCCAACTCTCTAGTCAATAAACCCTACCGGATGGGGGGCGGCCACAGGAAGCACTATGATACTCATTACGACTGTTCCGGCAGCACCTCTTTTGTCTTGAAAGAAGCCGGCCTCCTGACTTCCACCCGCCATTCCAAGCTGTTCCTTAATTACGGGCAGAAAGGGTCCGGGGACTGGATCTCCGTTTATGCCAAGAACGGGCACGTTTTTCTGGTCATCTGCGGCCTCCGGTTTGACACTTCCGGCAGCGGCAGGCGCGGCGAAGGCCCGCGCTGGAGGGTGGACGGCCGGAACACCAGGAACTTCCTGGTGCGCCATCCTACGGGACTTTAACCCGTCCTCTGCGGTTTCAGGCCGTGTTTTTTGTGTATGTTCGCACGGGCTTTCTTGATCAATGAAGCCTGATGTGCTATCAGGTGTGAGGACGTTGATAGTTCCTTGACTTTCATGGCTAAGACAAAAATTCACGTAGGGCTTGAAATAGGTACGAGCAAAACCTGCATGGTCGTGGGCGAAGTGAAGCCGGACGCGACCGTGACGATCATCGGCGTGGGTGAAGTTCCTAGCGAGGGGGTGGTGCGCGGAGAAATAGAAGACACCTCCAAGGTCATCCAGTGCGTTTACGACGCCTGGAACATGGCCCAGGACCATGCGGATGTGGACATCATGACCGTTTACCTCTCCGTGACGGGGGCCCACATCGTGGGACAGAACAACCGCGGCACCTTCCGCCTGCCTCCGGATGAAAGCATCATTTCCCAGGAGCACATGGACGAGGTGACGGAAATCGCCCGCGACGTAGCCCTGGGACCGGAACAATTCGTCCTGCACCGCGTGCCGGGCCTCTTCTCCGTGGACGGGCAGGAAAACCTGACCAATCCCGCCGGACTGACCGGCAGGACGCTGGACATTGACTGCCACATCATTCACGGCATCAAATCCCGCATCACCAACTCCTTCCGCTGCGTCAGAGAAGTGCCTCTGGACATTGCGGACGTGGTCTTTGCGCCCATCGCTACGGCCCAGTTCGTGCTCAACAGGCAGGTGAAGCAGGCGGGTGCGCTCCTGATAGACATGGGGGCGGGCACCACGGACTATGTGCTGTATCTGGACGGCCAGCTCGTGGCCTCCGGCTGCGTGCCGCTGGGCGGGGACCATATCTCCAACGACATCACCCTGATGACCGGCATTCCCCTTCCGCAGGCGGAACTGCTGAAAAAGACGGAGGGTGACGCCAACAGCTTCTCCGGAAAAACCAATGAAATGGTGCGCGTGCGCGGGGAAGGCGGCATGAAGGACGCCGCGGTTGAACGCAACGTGCTCAATGAAATCATACGTTCCCGCCTGCTGGAAATCTTCAATCTGGTCAAATCCTCCCTGCCCAAGGACACCTTCAAGGGCAACCGCTGCCACGGAGTCTATCTGTGCGGAGGCGCCAGCCTGATGCGCGGCGTGGGCGAACTCGCCTCCCACGTATTCGGCGTGGCGATCAGCCGCCCAACGCTGTCCAAAAACGGAGCCCCCTCCTACCTGGACGACCCGCGGTATTGCACGGCCATCGGCCTGATCCGCTACGCCCAGATTCTGGACGCGGAGCTGCCGCCGCAGCGGAGCTGGCTGGGCCGCCTCTTCGGCCTCTTCTCCAAGGAACGCTCCTGACACCCCCACATCCCTATCACCATGCTGGACTTTTCTACACGGGAACCGGCCGCGCGGTCCGGAAAAACCTGCCTCTTCGGTGCAGGTTCCGCAGGCACCAAGGTCATGGAGGAAGTGCTGGCCCTGGCGCCGCAGACCTCCTCCGTATGCGCCATGAATCTGGACGCACGCCTGCTGAACGCCTCCTCCGTCCCCTGCAAGATTCATCTGGGCGCCAGAATCACCCGGGGGCTGGGATCGGGCGGGGACGCCTCCGTGGGCGCCCAGGCGGCGCGGGAAAGTGAATCCGCCATCCTGCGGGCCCTGGAAGGCTGCGACCTGGCCGTCATCGCCGCCGGGCTTGGCGGCGGTACGGGGTCCGGCGTGGCTCCGGAAGTCGCACGGCTTGCCAAGGAACAGGGCGCCTATGTCGTCAGCGTCGTTATCCGTCCTTTCGGTTTTGAGGGGGAACGCCGTTCCTCCCTTGCGGATGAAGCGCTGGCCCGGCTGGCCCTGTACTCGGACATGGTGCTGCGCTTTGACAACGACGCCATGGAAAGCCTGATTGATTCCGACAAGGGAGTGCTGGAAGCCTTCTCCGTCGTCAACGCCCTCATGGCGCGCGCCGTGCTGATCGTACCCTCCCTTCTCGACTCCTCCGGGAGCCTGCTCCAGGTTGGTCTGGACGACCTGCTGTGCGTGGCCGGAGCGGGGAAAGGCATCTGTTCCTTCGGCGTGGCGGAATCTTCCGTGAACGCCCCTGTGGAGGAAATACTGGCGCAGGTGAAAAATTCCCCCCTCTTTCTGGAAAAGCGCCTGAGTGCGGTGGACGATGTTCTGGTGCTGGTCCGCGGCGGAGCTTCCCTGACCCTCCAGCGTCTGGAAATGCTGGTGAACGGCATGGCGGAAATGCTGGGCGGTTCCGTGCGCCTCCATATCGGCGCGAGCGTGGCGGACGGCATGGATGACCGTCTGGCATTGACCGTACTGGGTGTCGTGCCGGCGGAAAAAACGGCGTCCCGCCCCGTTCCGCCCCTGAAGCCGGAAACGGCGGCACCTGTGGAACCGGAATTGGTGCCGGAGGAAAGTCTTTTTGCGGGGGCCGGGAAAACCATTCAGCCTTCTTTCCCCGCGGCGATGCCGGAACCCGAACCGGAGCGGCCCGTTCCCTCCGTCAAGAGCAATGAGCACGAACTGGAAGAGGAACTGGTGCCGGTAAGGTCGGTCCTCCCGGCGCCGGGTGCCGTCCCGCCGCCGGAAAGCCCCCTGGTGGAGGAAAAAGGCGGGACGGATGAAAAACCGGAGGAAGAACCGGAACCCGCTCCCGACATCAAGGGGCTGGAGGAAGGCGCTTCCCCCGCGGAGGGCGAGGAAGAACGCGCCGGGCACGGCTTGTTCGCCCGCGTGCGCCCCCTCATTCTGGACGGGGAAGACCTGGACCTTCCCCCGGCGCTGAGAAAAAGGAAACCGGACCAGAACTGATGCCTTCTCCCCGCGCGTCCAGGTTGTGGTTTTGGGCGATAATTCTCGCCTCCCTCCTGTATGTGGCTCTGCTCAGTTGGTGGAGTCCGTTCACGTCCGATACGTACCACCATGCCCTCACGGGCATGGAACACCGTTTTTCCTTCACTCTGGTCTGGGAACGCTGTGTGGATTCCTACATGACCTGGAATCCCAGGATAGGGGAATATCTGGCATTTGCGGTGGCGACGGCCGGCAAATGGCTCTTTATCCTGCTCAATCCCCTGGTGCAGGTCGGTCTGGCGCTGATGATGTTCTACCTGGCTGCCGGGCGGAGGGTGAACCCCCGCTCCTGGCCGGGCGTGCGGCTGTTCGGACTGGGCCTGCTCCTGCTGTTCACCTGTACGGCCCGTCCCGGCGTCACCATTTACTGGCTCTCCGGGGCAACCAACTATTCCTGGGCCGCCGCCCTGTGGCTGGGATTCCTGTGCCTGTACCGCGGTCTGGCGGAAACGGAAAACCAAGCGCCGTCCGGCTGGCGCAGGTGGGCGGCCGTGCTGGTTCTGGGATTCCTGGCGGGCATGACTAATGAAAACAACATCCCCGGGACGTGGCTCCTGCTGGGAATCTTGTTCCTCTTCGTCCGCGTGGTCCGGAGGAAAAAACTGCCGCTGTGGTTTTATGGAGGCCTTGCGGCGCACGTGGCGGGTTCGTGCTGCATGCTGTTCGCCCCCGGAGTCTCGGCCCGGATGAACTCCGCCGCGCCCGGCTGCGCCGTGCCTCTCTCCGGCATTCCGGACAGGCTGGAATCCGTTCCCGTCCTGCTTGCCAGAATGCATGAATACCTGGCGCTTCCCCTCTTGCTGGGCCTGGCTGCGGCCTGGATACTGTGGAAACATTCCGGCAGGGACCGGAAGGCGTTTCTTCCGTGGAGAACGGAAATGGGAACGGCAGCGGCCTGTATAGTGACGGCATATGCCATGGCGCTCTCCTTCTGTGCCGCCGTGATTCCGGCGGACCATGCCATGTTCTCTGCAACCGTGTTGTTCGGTACGGGCGTCATGGCACTGATCCATGTCTGGTACGGCCTTCCCGGCGCTGTTCCCCGTCCGCGGATATTCATTGTCTTCTTTCTGGTCTTCTCCAGCGCATGCGTTGCCTCCACGCTGTACGACCACCTGCTGATGTACCGCCAGCACCGGGAACGCGTCAACATGATTCTGAAACAAAAAAAAGCCGGAATCCGGGACCTTTCCGTTCCGCCTTTCTCCCGTCCGTCGCCCTGGTGTTCCTTCATCTTCTGGGTGGATTTGTCCGAATCGCCGGAGGACTATGTTAACCGTGGCGCGGCCTCCTACTATGGAATCCGGAGTATCAGGACAAAATAAAAGGGGAATAACTTCCTGCCTGTCTTCCTTTCTTCCGGTTGTTTTTTCCCTGCGACAAGGTACGGGTTGTGGAGCGTGGAAATGTGCGGGCCGCCCGGATGGAAACGGCCTGAAACTGGGAGGAAAAGAAAAAATGAAATACGGAAGCTGAATGGAAAATATCCCGTTGGGGGAAGCGCGGATGCGGAAAAAGTCAAATTGAGAGGCTGGTGGAGAGGCAAGGAAAAGCGGATTTACATCCGGCAGGAAAAAAGACTTTATGGAAACGGTGATTGCTTTTTGGCGGGAAACAGGTAGGCCGTGGAAGAACAAAACCTTCAGCCGGAATTCGGCCATGAGGAAACAAACGGTTGAATGGACTGGATAGCAAGGCGGAATACTTGGACGGAATCTTTGTGCAGAAATCATCGCGAACATAATCACGTCAGGGAAATGCGGTTTTCTTCTTTCTGCTGTCCGCTCTGATGGATATTCCAACGCTTGCCCAAACGGTTTAGTCGCACCTCATGTGAGGTGCGACAAAAGCCTTGTTGCTCCGGTCATGCGTCAGCCCGGTTTCAATCCACGCACCTCGTGTGAGGTGCGACAGTCATGGGACATCAAGATTTTTGATTACTGGTGGTTTCAATCCACGCACCTCGTGTGAGGTGCGACTAGTGGACGTGGTCGAAAATCTGGTCGCATTGGACGTTTCAATCCACGCACCTCGTGTGAGGTGCGACCCGACAGCCAAAAATGGATCATCGACCCCAGCACAGTTTCAATCCACGCACCTCGTGTGAGGTGCGACTGTCCATGATGCCGGGATACCGGTACAATATCAAGTTTCAATCCACGCACCTCGTGTGAGGTGCGACTCGCCTACCAAAGATGGATTGGCCGTACCATCAGGTTTCAATCCACGCACCTCGTGTGAGGTGCGACACATGTATTCGCCATTAAGCTGGTTGTAGTAGGCGTTTCAATCCACGCACCTCGTGTGAGGTGCGACCGCCTATCTCTCCGAGATTCTTAAACTTCTCTGGTTTCAATCCACGCACCTCGTGTGAGGTGCGACCTTGTGTCATACTTGCTATTGAGTGAGTTATGAAGTTTCAATCCACGCACCTCGTGTGAGGTGCGACGTCAATCTTTCTCCTTGTAATATCCCACAAAAGAGTTTCAATCCACGCACCTCGTGTGAGGTGCGACAAACTTATTTTTAGACTGTTTCAAAAATCGTTTTGTTTCAATCCACGCACCTCGTGTGAGGTGCGACGGCAGGGGAGGTATCCGGCTGATGTTCAGGTGGGCAGAGGATGTTTTGCGCCAACCTGTTTATCAGAGGGATATTTCCAACCCGCCGTTTATTGTTTCCATGATGTCAATATGCAGTCCTCAATAACTTGTAGCAATCGCCGGTGTCCCGGGAATTTTCTGTGAGCTTGAGGTTGGCGCTGTCCGGCAGAAGGGAGGCGGGCATGTTCCTTCTTTCTGCCCTGGCATTCCAAGGTGGAAGGGAGTTTATCCGGAAAGCTCAAGCGCGTCCAGTTTCCTTTCCGGTGAACAGGGAAGGAATGTTCTTTCCTTTAATCCATCGGGATCCGGTAGGAAGGGAGTTTCTTGAATTCGTCGCTTTGCGGACCCTTGTCCGTGGTGCCGTTGTTGGGGGCGGCGTAGGTGTCCAGCGTCATGGAGTCCGGATGGATGGTCAGGATGTAGTAGGCCGTGATGCCGGAACGGTACTGGAGGGTCTTGACCCGGGATTTTGTGGGCAGCAGCAGCGGCAGAGGCAGCACCTTGTTCCCGGCGGGGGCGCAGATGAGGGAGGTCAGCCTGTGCTTCCTGTCCGGGGAGGTAATCGTGTAGAGGTCGTGGGCGTGCAGGTGTCCCGTGACGACAAAGCGCACGCCGGCTTCCCGGAGGTTGCGGTAAAAGATGTTCTGTTGTTCGGCGGCGCTGTCGTTGTAGCGGCCCCACAGGCATTCCCGGAATTGCATGGGCGTTTGCAGGGTCCGGTGAGTGAACACCAGGCAATGGCGGGGGACGGAGTTCGCCTTGTTCCTGTTTCTCTTGATCCACGCGCTGAAGTCCACAAGCTGGGCCGGAGTCAGGTCGATGTCCATGAAGTACAGGGAGGCATTCTTGTGGCGGATGCCGTAGTTGAGCTTTCTGGTCGCCAGTCCCTTGGCCTCCTGTTTGCGGGTGGGCAGGAAGAGTTCGCGGAATTGAACGGCGCGCCCGGGAATGGCTTCGTGGTTGCCGCGCAGGGCGTAGAAGGGAATGCCTTTTTCCTCCAACATTTTGTTGAGTTCCTTGCGTTTGGCAAGTCCCTTGACGGGTGCGCTTCCCTGAATGTCCGCCATGTCGCCCACCTGGATGACCATGTCCACCTGGTGCTTCAGGATCTCTCCGTAGAGGGTCTTGATGAAATTGACGGCCACGCCTTCGCTTCCTTCCATGCGAGGGGGCGCGTCGTGCGTATCTCCGATGATGGCGATTTTCCAAGGTTCTTCCGCCCACGCAATTTGAAGCAGAAAGATGAAGAACAGGGCAATGAATCTCATGGCTTCCCCATTATTGTCAGGGATCTTCCTTCATGCCAGAAAAAAATCCCGGATGCGCCCTGCGGGTTTCATTCCCGTTCCTTTTGGAAAAGGAGGCGGCAAATCCCGTTTTCTTCCCCATCCGGCAGGGGAAGAGGGAAGGGAGCCGCATCCGGATATCATCCTGTGGAACGCCCCGGCTATGGACGGGCTGAAAAAAACAATGGACGTCGCGGTTTCTCCCCTGCGCCAGTCGGCATACCGGGGCCACGGTCCCCAAGAGCCGGGGCAGGCGCGGCGGGTTCCGGGAGAGGACAGAAAGCCCGGTCTTTTTCCCGGCTCGGAATGAAGCCCCCGGCGGCACTGCAAAGACTCGGTCACGAAAACAGTACGTCATGGGAAAGGGAATAAAAAGGACCGTCCCTGCCGTGAGGCGGAACGGTCCTGAAAAGGGGAAGAAACCGGGAGACGGAGGGAGTTACTGGACTTGCAGGTTTTTCGCCTGTTCTTCCGTGAGTTCGATGCAGTGCCAGGGCAGGCCGCGCTTGTTGAGCTCCTCCATGAACGGATCCGGGTCGTTCTGCTCCATGTTGAAGACTCCGGCTCCGGACCATTTGCCCGTGAGGATCATTTCCGCGCCGATCATGGCGGGAACTCCCGTGGTGTAGGAGATGGCCTGGGAGCCTACTTCCTCAAAGCATTTTTCGTGGTCGCAAATGTTGTAGATGTACACGGCCTTGAATTTGCCGTCCTTGACGCCGGTGATGACATTGCCGATGCAGGTTTTTCCCTTGGTCGTTTTGCCAAGGTCTCCGGGGTTCGGCAACACGGCTTTCAAGAATTGCAGCGGAATGATTTCCACGCCGTTGTACGTGACCGGGTCAATGCGGGTCAGGCCCACATTCTGCAGCACTTCCAGGTGCTTGAGGTAGTTCGGGGAAAAGGACATCCAGAATTGAGCCCGGCGGATGGTAGGGATGTGCTTGACCAGGCTTTCCATTTCTTCATGGTACATGCGGTAGATTTCATAGGTGCCCACTTCCTGCGGGCAGTTGAAGCTCTGGTGCATGCTCATGGCGGGCGTTTCCCGGAAGGCTCCGTTTTCCCAGTGGCGGCAGGGGGCCGTCACCTCGCGGATGTTGATTTCCGGGTTGAAATTGGTGGCGAAGGCCTTGCCGTGGTCGCCGCCGTTGACGTCGATGATGTCCAGCGTGTGGATTTCATCAAAATGGTGCTTGAGCGCCCAGGCCGTGAAGACGTTGGTCACACCCGGATCAAATCCGGAGCCGAGCAGGGCGAAGAGCCCGGCTTTGCGGAATTTGTCTTGGTACGCCCACTGCCAGGAGTATTCGAATTTGGCTACGTCCCGGGGTTCATAGTTGGCGGTGTCCAGATAGTTGACGCCGGTTTCCAGGCAGGCGTCCATCAGGGTGAGGTCCTGGTAGGGAAGGGCCACATTGATCAGCAATTGCGGCTTTACCTCCCGGATGAGGGCTACAGTGGAGGGTACGTCGTCCGCATCTACGGCATGGGTGGTGATGCTGATGCCCGTTCTGGCGCGCACGTCGTCCGCAATGGCGTCACATTTGCTTTTTGTGCGGGAAGCCAGGTGAATGTTCTGAAAAATTTCCGGCAGTTGAGCGCATTTATTGGCTACTACATGGCCTACGCCGCCTGCTCCGATGATTAAAACTGTATTCATGACAGGTCCAGTACATAAGGGAAAAGAGGCTGAAAGGCAATCCCGGAATTGGTGCAATAGTGTCACTCCCCCCGTGTTGCCGGAAGAGCGGATTCTCCCGCAAGCCGTCTTTCGTTTTACAAAAGGGAGAATGTTGAATTTTGGATATTTTTAAAAATGATTGGGATAAAGGGTGGCATCCGGCAGGCACCGTCTTAATGTGAAATCCTAGCCATGGCCAGATGCCTTCTGCCGATAGTTGTTGCCGATTGCACCCTGTTTTGCCGTGGAAGGATGGCTGACCGGTATGGACGCTGCCAGAAAGAAAGTTGCCGAACAGTATGGCATGGCGGGATTTCCGGTCCGTAGTGTTTGCGGATGCTTCCGGCAAGTCTTTCGGCGTTTTGTGGGGAAATGCCCAGGGAAGACGTTATAAAAGCCATGCAGAACAAGGAAGCCCTCCAGGCGGCGGAAATCTGCGTTGCGAAGGCTTCCACGGATGAGCCAGGTCGCGGCGTGGAATGTTTCCCGATTCCTTCCTATGGGAAATAAGGATGGCGTTTGATGGCCGTATTTGGTCCATCTGTCATTTTCACCGGATATGATGCGCCATTTTGGTTGTTTTCTAAAAATGATTGAACGGGAGATTGACGGCGTGTGTCCGACCCTTCAATATTGATTGTAGCTATGATTAGACAAATTCTGCCAATAGTTGTTGCCGCCTGCATCGCACCCTGCTTTGCCGCGGAGGGATGGCTGACCGATATGGACGCCGCCAAAAAGGAAGCTGCCGAACAGAAGAAGGACTTGATGATCGAGTTCACCGGTTCCGACTGGTGTCCGCCCTGCATGCAGCTCCGCGCCAATGTGTTCAGCAAGCCTGATTTCCAGAAGGAAGCTCAAAAGAACTTTGTGCTGCTGGAACTGGATTATCCGCGCGGCAAGGAACAGTCCGCTGAAATGAAGGCGGCCAATCAGAAGCTTGCCGAACAGTACGGCGTGACGGGATTTCCGACCGTAGTATTTGCGGATGCTTCCGGCAAGCCCTTTGGAGGCTTTGTTGGCGGAAGGCCCAGGGAAGACGTCGTGAAAGCCATGCAGGACGCCCTGAAGAATAAGGAAGCCCTCCAGGCGGCGGAAGCCAGCGTTGCGAAGGCTTCCACGGATGAAGCCAAGGTTGCTGCGCTAATGGAAGTTCTTAAGCTGGCCCCCAAAGAGTATGTGGACAATTTCTACGGTGACGTGAAAGCGGAAATCAAGAAGCTGGACAAGGACGACAAGTCCGGTCTGAAAGCTGCGGATGCCCACGCCGACCAGCTCAAGAAGGAACGGAAGGAAGTGCAGGATTACCTGGCCGGCAAAATGACGGCCAATACCACGCCCGCCGAAGCTCTTCAGGTAGTGAAGTCCTATCCCGACCGCGACAAACTTCTTCCGGAAACCCAGCAGGAATTGCTGATGATGGAATTCGGCACTTTCCTGAATTCTACAGGTGATGTGGACGGCGCCGTACTGATTCTGGACAAGGTCGCGGAATTGAAGCCTGGTACGGAAGCGGGCCAGCAGGCCCCCCGCATCAAGGCTGGAATCCTTGCCAACAAGGACCGGATCAAGGCTCAGATTGAAGCTGCTAAAAAAGCTCAGAACAAGTAGCTGACACTGTTTTTTCCCTCCTGATACGGGGGAGTGCCCCGCAACGGCCCGCATGGCCATTGCGGGGTTTTTTATGCTTGCGGAAGCCATTTGCGTGAACAAGTGCGGAAGAAACCTGCGCTGCCTGAGGAAATGTTGTTCCGTACGTTCCTTTGATGGTTTTTGCAGGAACGGGAAGCAGCTCGAAGGACGGCCCATGAGTCTTCCTATAGAATAAAAGCCGGCCCCGGATGATACCGGGACCGACTTGTTGCCTTGTCTGTTTCCTGATGTAAAAGAGAGGTTATTGAAGCTTGATGACGGTATCCCATTTGTCCCAGGACATGCCTTCGGGAAGCGTGATTTTGTACTGGCCGTCTTCCTTCTCCAGCTTGGCTTTCTTTCCGTTGAACTTGCCGTCCACGATTATTGTCGCCTTAGTGAATTTCTCACCCGTATCCTTGATGAACAGGTGTTCGGAACCTTTCAGTTCTTTTCCTTTCTGCGCAATCAGGGGGCTGACGTGGAGGTAAACGGTTTTTTTGCCGTTGCGGTTCATTTTGTAGCAGCTTCCGCCCCAGGGCATATCCTTGTAGGGGCCGCCGCGCGTGCCGTAGATAGCCTCACGGTAGGGGGCGATCCACTTGCCCATGGCCAGGAAGGTATCGGCCTGTTCGGGGACGAAGGTGCCCAGCGGAGTCGGCCCGATGTTGTAAAGCAGGTTTCCGTCCTTGACTGTGTTGTTGATCAGGAATTTGATGGATTCTTCCAGTGGCTTGACTTTGGCTTTGGAGGTGTAGGACCAGTTGCCTGTCCAGCGGGTGCCGGGAATGTCGGCCACTGTCATGCAGCTTTCCCAGGGAGTTTTGTCATTGAACGGTCCCAGCTTGCATTCCGGAGTCAGAAAATCGCCTTTCAGGTCTTCCGCCAGGGGACCCTTGTTGCCTCCTCTGGTGCCGTTCATGCGGTTGTTGATCAGAATGTCGGGCTGGTATTGCTTGATGCGGCGGATCATGGTGCGGGGATCCCACTGGTTGAGGGAGCTGTTGCCCAGGTTGTCGAACCAGATGATGTCCACCTGCCCGTAGCGGGTAAGCAGTTCGCTGATTTGTCCGAAGTAATATTCCAGATAGCGGTAATGCTGGTTGGTCAGGTAATAGGGGTTGTACCAGTCCCGTCCGGAGTAGTAGAAGCCTAGTTTAAGCCCGGCCGCATGCACCGCCGCTGCAAATTGGCCCACAATGTCCTTGCCGTAAGGGGTATTGGTGATGGTAAACGTATCGTAGGCAGAGGGGAAGTTGCAGAAACTGTCGTGGTGCTTGCTCGTCAGCACGGCATATTTCATGCCGCTCTTCCTGGCGACGGATATCCATTTTTTGGGGTCATATTGTTTGGGATTGAAACGGCGGTAAGTGGAATCGTATTCGAAATCCATGACGTTTTTCTTGCCGCTGTTGCTGTCAAAGGGACGGGCGGCATTGCGTTCCCAACTGATTTCCCGTTCCAGCAATGAGGAAGGGTTCCAGTGGATGAACATGCCAAATTTGGCGTCTCGGAACCATTGGAGCTGTTCTTCATTGGCCTTGAAGTCGAAGAGCCGGTTAATGGCTTCATTGACCAGGTCGCGGTCCTTGACCGGGGAGAAGATGTTTTTCTCCGGAGTGAAGACCACCAAGCCCTCGGCCATGGGCTGAAGCCGGAAATTGGGTACGGGCGCCTTCTCCTTGTCCCCCAGCCAGAGATTGAGTTTCAGCGCCCTGGCTGCGTTGCCTATTTCGTAGGCTTTCTGGCCCCCCGCTTCCTCCATGATCTCGTCGGGCAGTTCCTTTTTGAAAACGGCTTGAACAAAAGGCTGGTTTACATAGATTTTCCCGTTTTCCCGGAAGGGCCGGATATCTTCAGGAAGAGGCACCCGTTCGTTATTGACCATGGCGTAGGGTGAACCGTGGAGCTGGCCGGTTTCCACGGTGAAATAGACGGCGTCTTTGAGTTTTTCCGACAGCTCTTTCTGAAGGGCATCCACATTTTCCTGGTAGGTGTTGGCGGAATCAAAGCGGTTATTGATGCTTTCCGCCTGTTTTTCCGTGATCACCGGACCTATCCACGGACTGGCAATGGCGTCTTTCGTGCCGCTGCCCACGATGATGCGGAAGTACTGGCCTGCGTCCTTGTCCGTCAGCGTGTACGATTCCTTGTCCTTTCCCTGCTGGACAAGAATGGGTTTGCCGTTTCTCGAATCACTCCTTTCCCAGCGGATGACGGGACTGGCAGGTTCGTCGTCCGGGGTGCTGTAGCGGCTTTCCAACGTGGTTCCCGTTATTTCTTCCCCATTGATCCAGGCCCTGAGCCAGGGGGCCGTGTCTGCCGCCGCTGCCGCCAGGGAGGCGCCTGCAAACAAGGCCAGGAGGCAAAACAGATGATGTTTGAATTTAAACATGGAAAAATGATAGGGGGATATTCGGGAAAAGCCAGTTTGGAGTGCAGACGACCAGGAAAAGACCAGAATCACGTCAGCCCGCAAAGTGAATTTCTTTCAGGTGAAATCTTGCGTGGACAGCGGAAACCTGACAGAATCCGGCCATGCGCCTGTTCATGATTTTCTGCGTGATGTTCCTGCTTGCAGGATGCGACACGCATACCAGCGTGGAACGGGCGCAGGAAGACGGGATTCTGATTGTGGGTAATAACACGGAGCCCCAGAGTTTTGATCCGCACGTAGCCACCTCCGTTTCCGACTTCAAGATCATCAATGCCGTGATGGAGGGGCTGCTGCGCGGGGATTCCCGGAAGGATTCCGTTTTTCATCCCGCCGTGGCGGAATCGTGGGCGCACAATCCGGAAGCGGACGTATGGCGGTTTTTCCTGCGGAAGGATGCCGTGTGGAGCGACGGGACTCCGCTGACGGCCCATGACTTCGTGTATGCCTATCATCGCTTGTTGCATCCGGAATTCGGCGGCAGGTATGCGGATATGCTTTATCCCCTGAAGAATGCGGAGGCGTACAACAGGAATTTCCGCAGTCTGATTTTATGCGGTCCCGGCTCCGCATTTGCCGCGGAATACAGGCTGGATGCGGCCCTGATGGACTGCGTGGACTGGAAGAAGCTGGACGGCATGGATGCCCCGGAACTGGAAGAACTGGCCCGGGAGCCGTTCCTGATGGAATGGCCCGCCGGAATGCCGGCGGGTGCCGCAAAACGGATGGCGGCCATCATGCTGGAAGACGTCCGCGCCGGACGCCCTGATTTGTGGGATGCCGCGCATGTGGGCGCGCGCGCCGTGGACGACCATACCCTGGAGCTGGCGATGCGCTCCCCGATGCCCCAGCTTCCCCTGCTGCTTTTGCACTGCACCTGGTTTCCGGTCCCCCGCCATGCAGTGGAGGCCCATGGAGGCATGCTGAGCCGGGCGGGGGCATGGACCAGGCCCGGAGCGGCCGTGGGCAACGGTCCTTTTGTGATGGCGGAGCACCGTTTCAATGACTATGTGGAGGTGAGGCGGAATCCCCGGTACCGGAATGCCGCGGCGGTCCGCCTGAACGGAGTCCGCTTTCTTCCCACCGTGAACGGATTTACGGAAACCCGCATGTTTTTCAACGGCAAGATGCACGTGACCAACAACGTGCCGCCGGAGATGACGGCGTACGCACGGGAGCGCGGCGGCGCGGACTTCTGCCAGGACGATTATTACGTGACTATTTTTTACCGGCTGAATACCGGGCACGGGCCGTTGAAGGACGCCCGCGTGCGGAAGGCCCTTTCCATGGCCGTGGACAGGGAGGCGCTGGTGCGGGACGTGGTGTGCGGGGGAGGCCAGCCGTGCTTCGGCTTCACGCCGCACGGCGCGGGGTACAGCACGCCGCACGGCGTGGAATTCAATCCGGAAAAGGCGCGCGCCCTGCTGGCGGAGGCCGGGTTTCCCGGTGGGGAGGGATTCCCCCGGCTGGAATTGATGACTACTTCCCGCGAGGTGCAGAAGACGATGGCGGAGGCCATCCAGGGCATGTGGAAAAAACACTTGGGGATTCATGTGGAGATACGTTCCTGTGAATGGACCGCCTACAAATTCGCCCAAAATTCCATGCAGTATGATTTGAGTTCCTCCTCCTGGTCCGGGGATTACCTGGACCCGTCCAGTTTTCTGGATTTGTGGAGCGCCGCTTCCGGCAACAACAACACGGGCTGGTCACATCCGGAATATGAACGCCTGCTGGCGGAAAGCCGGGCCACGGGGGACCAGACAAAGCGCATGGCCCTGCTGGCCCGCGCGGAAGCCCTGATGCTGTCGGAATCCCCCGTGATTCCGCTGTACTGGGCCAGGCGCTCCTACCTGAAGAGGCCGGAGGTGCAGGGCTGGCATCCCCTCCTGCTGGACAACCATTTGTTTGAAGATATCAGCCTGCGCGCCCCGCAGGCCGCAAGAAAGGGGGAACGGCCGTGACCAGGATGATCCTGAAACGCATGGGGCAGGGGATCCTGGTCCTCTTTGTGCTGGAAACGGTGACGTTTTTCCTGATCCGCATGCTCCCCGGCCACCCCTTCATGGGGGAAAAGAAGCTGCCCGAACACGTTCTGCACCAGTTGCAGGCCAGTTACGGGCTGGACCAGAGCGCCCTTGTCCAGTACGGGCGCTATTGGTGGAACATGCTGGCCCACGGCGACCTGGGGCCTTCCCTGGTGAAGGAGGGCATCAGCGTGGCGGACATGATCGGGCAGTCCTTCCCGGTTTCCCTCCATCTGGGCGTCCTCGGCATGGTGATTTCCATCATGGTGGGGATTCCCGCCGGCATTCTGGGCGCCCTGTATAAAAACCGCTGGATTGACTGGTGGGTGATGCTGGTGTCCATGGCGGGCATCTGCGTTCCCGCCTTCGTCGTGGCTCCGCTGCTGGGCGTGGGGCTGGGTATGCATGTGCCCGGCCTGAGCGTGGCGGGGTGGGACACCCCCGGCTGCGTGCTGCTGCCGGCTCTGACGCTGGGTCTCGTAAACGCCGCCTACCTCGCCCGGCTGACGCGCGGCGGCATGCTTGAGGTTCTGAGCCAGGATTTCATCAGGACGGCCCGAGCCAAGGGAGCAGGGCCTTTCCGGGTAGTCTGGAAGCATGCCCTGCGTGGCGGCCTGATTCCGGCCATTTCCTATCTGGGGCCGGCTTTTGCCGCCATGATTACCGGCTCTTTCGTGGTGGAAACCTGCTTTCAGGTGCCCGGAATGGGCCAGCACTTCGTGAACGCTACCACGGACCGGGATTATTTCCTCATCCAGGGGCTGGTGTTGTTTTACGGCATTCTGATCGTCGCGGCCAATCTGGCTGTAGACCTGGTTCAGATGGCCGTTAACCCGAGACTGAGAGTGGAGTCATGAAAAAAGAAAGCCTGAACGTGCCGGAGGAACAGGGTTCCTCTCTGTGGAAGGACGCTTTTCTGCGGCTTTCTAGAAACAGTGCGGCCATGTGCTCCCTGCTGGCCCTGGTCCTGATCGTGGCCTCCTGTTTTCTGGTGCCCCTGCTGCCGTGGCTTCCGCATCCCAATGTGCAGGACCTGTCGCGCATCGCGGAAGCCCCTTCCTGGGACCACTGGTTCGGCACGGACCAGCTGGGGCGGGATCTTCTGGCGCGCGTGCTGTACGGCGGCCGCATCTCCCTGCTGGTCGGCGTGGTCGCCACGGGCGTGTCCCTGGTCATCGGCGTGGCGTATGGCTTGGTTTCCGGCTATGCCGGGGGCAGGCTGGATGCCCTGATGATGCGCCTGGTGGACGTGCTTTTCGCTCTGCCGTTCATTGTGCTGGTGATCATTTTCTCCCTCTCCGTGGAGGACCCTTCCCGGCAGCTCACGCAGTGGATATCCGACATTACCGGATGGTCCGTGGAAATGGTGAGCCCCATTACCGGGCTTATTCCGCTCTTCATTGCCATCGGTGCGCTGGGGTGGCTTACGCTGGCGCGTATCGTCCGCACGCAGACTCTGGAATTGAAAGGGCGGGAATTTGTGGAGGCGGCCCGTTCCCTGGGCTTAGGGCATGTAAAAATCCTCTTCCGCCACATAGCTCCGAATTTGTTCGGCTCCGTGATCGTGTACACGACGCTGGCCGTACCGGGAATCATGCTGCTGGAAGCCGTCCTTTCCTTTCTGGGATTGGGCGTAAAGGCCCCCAATTCTTCCTGGGGCACGCTCATCAAGGAGGGAGCGGACCGGATGGAAGTGAGCCCGGAACTGCTCCTGTTCCCGGCCCTGCTGTTCTCCGTGACCCTGCTGGCGCTGAATTTTCTGGGGGACGGACTGCGGGACGCGCTGGACCCGAAGTCCTCCAAGGATTGATTTTTTAAAAGAATGAAAGTTGCTTTGACGATTGCGATGCTGGTCGTTTCCAACGTCTTCATGACGTGGGCATGGTACGGCCATTTGAAGAAGGGTTCCCCGGTGGACGACAAACCCCTGCTGCTCATTATCCTGATGAGCTGGGGGCTGGCGTTCTTTGAATATTGCTTTATGATTCCCGCCAACCGTATCGGCAATGCGGGCGGCCTGAACGTGGCGCAGCTCAAAATTATGCAGGAGGTGATCACGCTGTGCGTCTTTGTGCCCTTCGCCCTGTTCTACATCGGGGAGAAATGGAAGTGGGATTACCTCTGGGCTTTCCTGTGCGTGCTGGGAGCTGTTTTCTTTGTCAATAGGGAGCGTTTGATGGGGTGACAGACTTTTTCCCTTCGTATTTCATGTCCAAAGTGGTCTTACTCTTTGTATATGAAAATTAAAATAATAACTATTCTTGCAGCAATGGCCGCCGTCGTCCTGGCCGCGGGCTGCCACCATCATGACCGCGACTATTACCGGCCCGGTCCCTCCCACCATTACAATCACAACAACCACGACAACGGCTGGCACAACAACCAGAACAGGCCCGGTCCCAGGCCGCGTCCGCATTACGCCGCCGTTCAGCGTACCACTTATCCTCACCTTTACCGTACCATCTGAGGCATCCGCCTTTTGCCCGGAGATTCCGGAGCACCGCATCCCGTGAACAGGGGCCTGCCGGTCTCTCCGCGGCGGATAAGTACACGGCAATATTCTTTCGGCTACATCCGTATGGCCATCCAGGCGCACGGACGGGAGGGAGCGGATTTGTTCCGGCGCATGGCTGCGGTTCCGGCCGGGCGTTTGCCGGGTCTAATGCTTCGCGCACAGGATATAAGCTTGAAAAGGTACGGGGCCCCCGGCACTCTATGCGCCAGATCAATGACTATAGATGAGCAATTAGACATGTTGATGGGCGGCACCGCCGTCGTGATCAGCCGTGAAGAGTTGAAGGAACGCCTCAAGCTGGGGCGCCCCCTGCGTGTGAAACTGGGTGTGGACCCTACTGCGCCAGACATTCACCTCGGTCATACGGTGGCCATTGAAAAGCTGCGCCAGTTCCAGGAACTGGGCCATCAGGCCGTCTTGCTCATCGGGGACTTTACCGCCACCATCGGAGACCCCAGCGGCCGTTCCGTGACGCGTCCCCCCCCTGTCCCGCGAACAGGTGCTGGCCAATGCGGAGACGTATACCAAGCAGGCTTTCAAGATTCTGGACCGGGACAAGACGGAAATTGTGTACAACGGGGACTGGTTCCGCAAGATGTCTTATGAAGAGGTGCTGAAACTCAATGCTCGCGTCACCATGCAGCAGATGCTGGCACGCGAGGACTTCAAGGCCCGCATGGAAAGCGGCAAGGAGGTGCGCCTGCACGAAATCCAGTATCCGATCATGCAGGGCTGGGATTCCGTGGAAATCCGTGCGGACGTGGAGCTGGGAGGCACGGACCAGTTATTCAACATTCTGGTGGGGCGCGATTTACAGAAAGAGCAGGGCATGATGCCCCAGATAGCCATGACGATGCCTCTGCTGGAGGGGCTGGACGGCGTGCGCAAGATGTCCAAATCCTACGGAAACTACGTGGGCGTGGATGAAGCGCCGGAAATGATGTTCGGCAAGATGATGAGCGCCAGCGATGAGCTGATGGACCGCTACTACCTCGTTCTTCTGGGGGAAAAGCGGGATATGGAACTGCACCCCATGGAAGCCAAAAAGCTGCTGGCCTGGAAGATCACGGCCCGCTACCATGACGCCGCCGCTGCGGACGCCGCGCGCGCGGACTGGGAAACCCGTTTTTCCAAAAGGGATCTCGCCGCCGCGGACTTGCCGGAAGTGGAGCTCTCCTCCCTGCCCGGCGGAATGAATGCTCTGGCCTTGGTGGGCTTCATCTTTGAAACGGTATTCCAGTTGAAAAAATCCAACGGCGTGCTGCGCAAGGAGCATTTCACTCCCGGCGCCATCCAGTTGAACGACGTCAAGGTGACGGACCCCTCTTCCGCGCTTGAACTGGCGCCCGGCAGCATTCTGCGTCTGAGCAGGAAGCACGCCGTGCGTTTCAAGTAAGGGGGGGAATTCCCTCCTCTTTCATCATTCTTTTTTCCATGCCGGGATTCCTTTCCAAATTGGACCGTTTCACCGTCGGCCTGGTGGTAAGCGTGAGCGCGGGGATTCTGGTTCCTTGTTCCGGCGTGTGGGATACCGTCTTCAGCCGCTTGAGCGATGCCGCCATCATCCTGCTCTTTTTCCTGTACGGAGCCAAGCTTTCCCGCCGCTCCGTGTGGGAGGGGCTGATGCACTGGCGGCTTCAGAGCCTGGTGGCCGCGAGCACTTTCGTGATCTTTCCCCTGCTGGGCATCCTGAGCATTCCCATGTGGAATGCCGTGCTGGGGCCCGACCTGTGCATGGGGATGCTCTACGTGTGCATGCTGCCTTCTACCGTCCAGTCCAGCATTGCGTTCACCTCCATGGCGGGAGGCAATGTGGCGGCGGCCATTTGTTCCGCTTCTGTTTCCAGCCTGCTGGGGGTGTTTTTGACTCCTCTTCTCGTGGGGCTGGTATGGTCGCGCGGCGGGTCGGACGGTGTGGACTTTTCTACCTTCCTGAACATTTGCTACATTATCCTGGTGCCGTTTGTGGCCGGGCAGGCCGCCCAGCGCTGGATAGGCAAATGGGTGGTGGCGCACAGGAACGTCACTTCCTGGACGGACCACAGCACGATCTGGCTGGTTATTTACACGGCGTTCAGCCATGCCATGATCAACGGCGTCTGGAAGAACCTGCCCTGGCTTTCCCTGGTGGAGGTGCTGGGGTTCTGCTCCGTTCTACTGGCGGTCGTTCTCTGGCTGACGGCTTTTCTTTCCCGCAGGCTCCGTTTTTCACGGGAAGACCGGATTGCGATCATCTTCTGCGGTTCCAAAAAAAGCCTAGCTACCGGCATCCCGATGATGAACGTGATTTTTGCCGGTTCCCCCATCGGTCTGCTGGTCATCCCCATCATGATTTTCCACCAGCTCCAGTTGATGGTTTGTTCCATCCTGGCCCGGAGGTGGGGCAGGGACCTGGAGGACAAGAAGGACGGTTCCCTGTAGGCAGGGAGAGCCGGGATGCCGATCATGGAACGCGGAAGGCTTCTTTTCACGCAGGAGAAGGCTGTTTGCCGGAAACCATGCGCATGGAAAATCCACCCGGCATGATTAATGGCTCCTGGAACAGGAACGAGGACATCTCTTTTCCTCCCTCCCTGGCCGGAAATCCTGCCGGAATCGTGAATTCCCTGTTCCCGGCGTTTCCGTCTGGAAAAGGAGTGTGCGTCAATTCCCGGTAAGGCGCAGGATTCCGTCATTCTGGATGTCCCTGCCCGGAACGATGGCATGGCTTCCCCGTTCCGGGATTTTTGCCGTTACGGACCTGTTGCGGAATTTGTCCATGAAGCGGTGGAAGGATTCCATGTCTTCCGGGACGATCTTGATTTCCGTATACGCGGGGTCGGCCAGCACTTCCGTAATGTCCACCCGGAAGGATCCCACTCCATTGCCGTCCGGAGTGTAGAATTCCAGGGATTCCTCCGGGGAATGGGGGTGCATGAAGAACAGGAAGAACATGATGCCCAGCGCAATCAGAGTGACGACGGTCACCGGAAGATTTTTTCTGAACGGTCTGATATGCATGTATTCTTCTCCTTTCTTTGGCAAGGTTATGGATTTTAAAGGGGCATGTCAACTCCTCCGGGCGGTTGCCATGACGCGGAAGGGAGGCGCGGTTTCTTCTTCCGCGGGGCACCGTTGCCGGGGGCGTGCCCTGAAAAAGGGTTGCGTCCGAGGGGCATTGTGGTAGCGTTTGCGTATAGACGGAGCCCTATGATCCTCCCCGTAAAGATATTGTCCGCATTGGCCGGATTGAGCCTCGCCGGGGGCGTTCATGCGCGCGTCTGGACGAATGACCGTGGTGCGACGGTCACAGCCGCGCTGGTGGCCGTCCGTGATGCGGAGGTGGACTTGAAGCTGAAGGACGGCCGGGTGGTCGCCGTGCCCAGGAACATCTTTTCCGGGGCCGATCAGGAATATATCCAGGAGTGGGTGAAGTCCGGAGGAACCTTGCCGGATACGGATGTCGGAAACGCTCTCGAAACGGGAAAAGGGGACGTGTCCTATACGCGTCTGGAGCCGAATTGGAATGCGGACTGGCCCCAGAGAGCGGGTCTGGCCGGCTTTCTGCTCGTGAAAACCGTTCAGGAGACGGACGACCTGAGCATTTATGAGACGGACCATTTCATTATTGAATCCCCCGGGCGGCTGGCCAAGCCGGAACAGGAGGCCCTTGCCCGGAGATTTGAATCCATTCTGCGAACTCTGGCGGCGGTCCCCCTGAATCTGACGGTGGCGCGCAAGCCCTCCCGCAAATATCTGGTCCGGGTGTGTTTCAGCGAGGAAGAGATGGAAAAGGTTCCCGGCCTCCGGAACGGCAGGCTCAAATTTTCCCCCACCAGTTTTACGGCTCTGCTTCTGCGGGACAAAAAGGGCAATCCGGTCAACCCGGATGCGGTGGATCCCCGTTTTGCCGTTACCCACTGGGTGATGCAGTCTCTGGATGTGGAGCACTGGCTGGTGGACGGTTTTTCCGCCTATATGGCGTTTCTTCCCAGGGAAAAAGATGAAACCGTCTTCCGGAAGGTTCCCGGAAGGCTGGCGGCCATGCTGCCACGCAGCCTGCGTGCGGGACGGGATTCCCTCCCGGCGCTGGAGGACCTGCTGGCGCGGGACTCCTCCCATTCCGCCTCCGGACATGACCAGACTCCAAAGGGAAAAGGCACGGAATACTGGGCCGATCTGCTGTGGACAGTTTATTGGTGCCATCTGGAAGGGGAGGGCAGGGCCGACAGGCTCAGGCGCTACCTCATGGCCTGGGATGCGGAAGAACAGGAAAAGGCCCGTGCCGTTCTGCTGGACGGCAAAAGTCCGGTGGAGGTGCAGAAGGACATGGCGGAAGCCTGGAAAAAGTTTGGCGTAAAGCTGAAATTTGCGCAGCCTTCCTCTCCCTAGAGGAAGGCGCAGGATTCTCCGGCCCGTTGAGGCGGTGCGGGAAGAAAATCCCTGCGGAGAATGGGCGGGGCGTTGTTCCGTTTAAATGGTTCCGTTGAGTTTTCTGCCTATCCAGAACAGGGAGAGCAGAACGAGCAGGGCGGCCAGTGTGTAGGGATGGCACCAGATCAGGATGCGTTTTTCCATGGGAGGCGGCACGGGCAGATCCTTGATTTCCCGGATAAGCTGCTGGATTTCTTCCGCTTTCACCATGCGGCCGCGCGTAATGGAAGTCATTTCCTCCATCAGAGCGGTATTGATGGGCTGTCCGATTTTTTCCAGCGTTTCATTCATGGTGATGACAGGCAGCATGACAGCTTTGTCAGGCTGGTCGGACGACGAAGCCGCCAGTATCCATTTGCCGGGACGGTTGATTTTGACGGAGGCGGTGAAGGAACCCCAGGTGTGGTCCATGTTTTCCATCTGGACCCGGCTCGTTGTGCCTTCCGGTGCGGTGATGTCCAGGAACACTTCTCCGTTCTGAAGGGGTGCGCCCTGCTTGTCAGATACCATTGCCGTGACGGTCAGGGTATCTCCCAGGCGCGGTCGTTCCGGGTTGGGAATCAATCGGATCCGTTCTCCGGCGGCCATGTTGCGCTGGTAGCTCATCCAGCGCGCCACCTGGCTCCAGAACCGGTAATGGTATTTGTCCTCCACCCCGCGCCGCCAGCGCCAGGCAGAATCCGTGCCCATGAACAGCACCTTCCCGTTTCCGTAGGACTGGGTGACGATCAGGGGTATGCGCCCGTAGGCATTCTTGTCTGCCGCGTGTACGGCCAGCACGGTGGTGCCCGCCTTGGGGCGTTCCACGGGTGCGTACCAGTTGAAGCCCGGCAGGTTGCGCCAGACCTCCTCGTTTTCACTCTCCGTGTCCGCCAGCATGGTCAGCAGGGAGCCGCGGCCTTCCGGCGTGAGAATGAGCGGGGACGGGCCTGCCTGGGTGGTGCCTTCCGGCTTGTTTGTGAGGAAGGTGACGGGAATCAGGTCTGCCAGCTCCGATTGAAGAAGTTCCATTTGCTTGCCCTGGTATCCGGGCAGGAAAACAATGCCGCTGGCCTGCTGTTCCACCATCCCCTTGAGCAGTTTGGCCTGTTCCGGAGTCAGCCCTTTGCTCCCCATGCCCACGTCGCCGATGAAGATGACGTCGTATTGGGCCAGTTCCTCCATTTTCTCCGGGAATTTGACCAGGTACCCGGGGCCTTCTCCCATCTCCTTCAGTCCGGGGTGGAATAGAAGGGTGTGGACGTCCACGCCCGGATCGCGGTACAGGGCGTTGCGGATGAAACGGTATTCCCAGCGCGGCAGCGTGTCGATCACCAGCACCTTGATGGACTCCCTGCGCCCGGCGATGCTGAAGGAGGAGGCGTTGTTGATACGCACCCGTTCCTGCGGCTGGATGGGAAGCTTGAGTTCCAGCGTTTCGGAACCTTCCTTTTCTATTTTCCACAGCACGGCGTCGGATACTTCCCCCTGCGCCGGGATGGTGACCGTTCGGGTGACGGCCTTTCCGGTGTCTTTGGAAGACAGGGTAAGGGTTGCCCTGACTTCCCTGCCCAGAGTGCTTTTAATCGTGAAGGGGATTTGCACCGTTTCCCCGATGATGCCGTAAGTGGGGGCTTTCACATCCTGGAGGGCCAGGTCCGGCAGGGGAACGGAGCTGCCGGCGGGGATGATGAACAGGGGGATGCCGCGCGAACGCATCCTCTGCGCCTGTGTCAGCACGGAGGAGGAAGCATTATGGCTGCCGTCCGTGAACATGACGACCGCGCGGAGGTTGTCGGAAGACTGCATGGCTTCCTCCAGCGGTTTGGCCAGATCCGTAGATGCCAGGGCGTAATCCTGGGAATCCGGGGCAGGCTGGACGCTGAACGGGGCATTTTCCACTACATGGGTTTCTTTCAGGGAATCCGTGCTATGGCCTTTGAGCAGTTCCCGGACATACGCAGAGCGGGCAACGACGTGCTGGGGGGTGATTTCCACGTCCTGGGTCTCCATGGAACCCGAACGGTCTTCCAGGATGGAGACCTTGGGCTTTTCCTTAGGCTCTGAAATGATGACCCATTCCGGCTGGAACAGCAGGAAGCATATGGCTCCCAGGATGACCAGGCGCAGTATTTCCAGTTTGAACGTCAGCGGGCGGGGATTGCGCTTGCAGGAAATGCGGCTCATCCATATTCCGGCCGCCATGACCAGAACGGCCGCGGCGACACTCAGGACGGTGGGTTGAAGGCTCAGGTTCATAGGCGGTTGGCGGGGATGGGGCGTTTGGCCGTGCGCTTGGGCAGGCAAAGGAGGGCTTCCAGAAGCAGGCACCCCAGGGCGATCAGCAGGAACAGCTTCCAGGCTTCCTGCACCAGGGAGGGATTTTCAACGCCGCCCTGCGTGGCACTGATGGCGGCGTCCGGCAGGAGGATGTGGATTTTTTCATCCGTGATCTGGTCAGGATTGTCTTCCGACCACGGCCGGTTGACGGCATAGGTCTGCGCACCGAGGCGGTAAACGCCGGCTGTGTCCACGGGAGAACCGGAGGGATGGGAGCCCTGCGCGTCGTCCATGCGCATGGGAACATCCGTAGCAGACTGGGGCAGGGCGGGATCATTCACGCGCAGGGAAATGGCGGAGGAAAAGCGTTCCGCGCCGCGGTCCGCCATGCGCTGGAGAAGGGGGAGCAGCAGGTGGCCGTCCGCCAGATTGGACCAGGAATATTTGGGCAGGGTGGTCAGGAACAGGGCGGAACCTGCTCCGGCCCTGACCTGGCCCAGGGCACAGGTGCCGTCGTCCCAGGAGGCCAGAACGCGGTATTTGCCTGCCAGGGGTTTCCGGCGGATGGCGCGGAGGCGGTTGGCGGGGATGGAAGTCTGATCCGTGCCGTCCCGGAGGAAGCCGCGCTGGCGGTCCCAGGATTCCACGCGGAAATACTCGTCGGCCGGGGCCATTTCCATCGCCCCCCAGGAGACACCCAGGAACTGGCGGCGCGTGCCGTGGGCCGTATCGTCCGGAAGGAAGAGAACCAGGCCGCCTTCTTCAATGAAAGTCTTGAGCTTCTCTTCCATGTCCGCCCGCGGGGGGGGGCCGTGCCAGATCACCAGGGCCTGGGAGGAAAGGTTGAGCTGTCCGGAACGCACGGTATTCGGCATGGTGGCCTTCCTTCCGGGAAGTCCCGGGGGGGCGGCCATCAAGGAGAGGATTTTGCCCGCTTCCCCGGAAGGTCCGTTGATCAGGATGTTTGCCAAGGGCTTGGGAGCGAAGGTGAAGAAGGAAATGTCGTCCCTGGAAAAATCGTCATGGGGCAGGGAAACGTAGCCGAAGCCGGATTCCTTGTCCTGCGGCAGGGGGATTTCCTTGCGGATGGTGGTTGTTTCCCCGGCCAGCTGGAGGGTAGAGGTAGTTACAGAGTTATTTACGGAAATGTTCACTGGAACTTCCTCCGGCTGGTTGGGATCGAAACCCTGCCGTAAAATCTCCATGTCCAGCACCA
The DNA here is from genome assembly GCF_036417355.1 of Akkermansia sp. RCC_12PD. Taxonomy (NCBI): domain Bacteria; kingdom Pseudomonadati; phylum Verrucomicrobiota; class Verrucomicrobiia; order Verrucomicrobiales; family Akkermansiaceae; genus Akkermansia; species Akkermansia sp. RCC_12PD. The sequence continues at coordinate 2,197,998 of NZ_CP143889.1, forward strand.
GCCTGCCGTTGTTGATCTGGGCCTGCGTGATTCTGATGCCTCGGTTGGTTTCCGGCCTGTCTCGCAGCGCCATGATACGGATAGAAGGAGGAATGGGAAGAGCCGCCAGCCTCTGGCGTACGCTGGACCATACCGGAGAATTGGGCCGCCAGGAGGACGATTGCATGTCTGAGGCAATCCAGATTTCCGTCTTTCCGGAGGCGGATTCCTCCAGATAGGGAATGGCCTTCTGGAGCAGGGAGGGGATGTCCGCTCCGCCGTCCGTCACTTTGCTGACGGTCAGGTCTGCCAGGGCGTCCGGTGCGGGAATCTGGGTAATGGTTTCAGTGGTGGAGTCAAGGAGGGACAGGCGGCAGCTTGACAGTTGGTCAAAGGTGGATTTCACCAGGGGCGGAACCGTGTCTCGCAGAGAATTGGTCTTGTCCGGCCGTGCATCCATGGAGGCGGAACGGTCCAGCACGAGGAGCACTTCATTCAGTCCGGAACTCCCCCAGCCAAAGAAGCTGCCGAGGAGGGGACGAGCAAACGCCGTCACAAGAGCCACCACGGCCAGCACGCGCAGGGCCAGAATCAGGTAATGCAGCAGCTTCTTGGTTCCACGGGTTTCCCTGGCCGCGCGAAGCAGGAATTCCATGGCCGCCCAGTGCACGGACCGGTGGCGCCAGCGGTTGACCAGATGGATGATGATGGGAATGGAGGCTGCGAAGAGAGTCCAGAGCAGCCACGGAGAGGTAAAGGACATAGGAGGATAGGGGAGTTACGGGTTGAGGAACGGGTTCAGGTAGAAGGAGGAGCCGGCAGCAGCTGGCGCAAGATGTGCAAAGTCATTTCTCCGGTGCTTTTGAAGGAATCCACCCCCAGAATTTCCATGTTGTCTCTGGAGGTGTGCCACCAGTTGCCGTCCTGGAAATCGTCAATCAGGTTCAGCGTATCCATGCCCAGTTCCATGAAGGGGACGTGGTCGTCGATGATGCCGTAGGCGGAGACTCCCCATTCCACAGGAGAATAGCCCAGTTCGCGAATGGCGAGGGAATAAACCCGGTACATGGACTGGGGCGTCATGGCCGGAATCCTGATCTTTTTACCCTGCCGGCCCACCATGTCCAGGTTCACCATCCACTCCGGCAGCGGTCTCGGCAGAGAGGACGCATAAAATTTGGAGCCGTACAGGCCGTCATCGCTGTCAATGTGCTGGGAAAAGCTTTCCTCTCCGTCGAAAAACACCAGTTCCAGCTGTCCGGCGCGTGTCGGATCCCGGGAAAGGATGCGGGCCGTTTCCAGAATGGCGGCTGCGGCGGAAGCTCCATCATTGGCTCCGGTAAAGTCGGGAATGCCCGTTTTGGTGTCAATATGGCAGGTCAGCAGTCCGCGGACCGGAGTCTTGAAATCCGGATTTTTCCCATAGCGGGCCCGCAGATTGACGAATTGGGTTTGTCCTTGCGGAGTAGGCGCTTCAAAAGCCTGTTCCACGCATTCCCAGCCATGCTTGGAAAGCTCCCTTTTCAGATAGTCCAGCTGCTTGCGGTAGCCGGGGGAAGACGGCCTTCTGTCTCCCATATCCGTAATCCGTGCGGCATGGTACATGCAATTACTGCCGAGGAAATTGTCTGTCTCCTGCAATTGGGCGGGTATGGTCTCCTGATGGGCTTCCCGAGTTTTTTCAGGATTGCCGCACTGCACCAGCAGAGCCGTCAAGAAAATGAGTCCAATGCGGGGCATCATGGAAGAAAAGGGGTGCGGGGTTATCAGGAACCAGCCCATTCATCCTGGCCCAGAAGTTCCAGGATACGGGTGAATTCGGACTTGCTGGAAAAAGTGATCTCGATGGAGCCTTTGCCTCCCTGTTCAGAAATGCTTACCGGTGTGCCGAACTGCTTGGCCAGCACCCCGGAAATTTTCTTGTACTGTGGTGAAGAGGGCTTCCTGGGAGGAGCCGGATCAGGCGGGTTGAGAATCTTCTGAATGGCCTTTTCCGTCTGGCGGACAGTGTAGCCTTTGTTTACGATGTCGCGGCCAAGCTGAATCTGCTGGTCCTGATTCTTCAGGGAAAGGAGCACTTTGGCATGTCCCACGCTGATGAAGGAATTGCCCAGCATGTCCTGGACGGCCCGCGGCAGGTCCAGAAGGCGCATGCTGTTGGCTACGGCCGCGCGGGATTTGCCCACCCGTTTGGCGATGTCTCCCTGCTTCATCTTGAATTCCGCCTTGAGGCGCATATAGCCGGCGGCCTCTTCCAGCGGACTCAGGTTTTCGCGCTGAAGGTTTTCAATCAGCGCCAGTTCCAGCACGTCCTTGTCCGTAGCCTTCCGGATGATGGCGGGTACGGTGGAAAGCCCCAGAATCCCGGAAGCGCGCCAGCGCCGTTCCCCGGCGATCAGCTCATACTTGTTGTCATCCGTTTTGCGGACGATCAGGGGCTGGATGATGCCGTGTTCCTTGATGGAATCCACCAGTTCAGCCAACTGCTCTGGCGTGAAAATGGCGCGCGGCTGGAGCGAACTGGGGATGATGGAGGCATGGGACAACTGATGCACGACGTCTCCCGCCTGGGGAGTTGCCAAGGATTCACGAGACAGATTTTGATTGATGAGGGCGTCAAAGCCTTTCCCCAGAGCCGGTTTTGCCATAACTGGAAAAAGACTATCATGATCCGCCTCCGTTTTCAACAGGGGATTTGTCTTCCGTGGCAGGAAATTCGGAAAGCGGCCGTCCGGTGTGCGTTTGAGTGGCAGACATTTGGAAAGTTCAGGATTCGGTAAACGGTTTGGAATGGATGAAAAGGTGTGCCTTTTTCCTCTATGCCGGATGGCGTAAACCCTGAATAAAATCATGAACCAACCGAGTGAAGAACAAAAACGGGCCGCCTTGGAAGCGGGAAGGGAAGGAATGAAAAAAGCCTACGAACGCAGCCGGGAAATGTCCCATCTTTCGTGGTGGGAACGCCTTCTGTGGATCATCCTGGCCGGGGCGGCCGCTGCGGCTTCCTGCCTCCTGTCCGGCTGCGGCCATTCCGTGAAACTGGGGCCGGAAGGAGCGGTCATCTGCAAGGATGGAAGCTGCCTGACGATGTCCCATGGCGGTTTAACCTTTACGCAGGCCGTTTCCGATAAAGACGTTCCGCCTGTTGTGCAGGCGAAAAACAAATAAGAAAACCGGCGGCCTTGTCCGGCGCAGTATATCATGAAGAATGCCATTGAACTGGCGGAGGCCTATTACCGTGCCGCGGGCAGGACGGTCCTGCACATGGAAGAGGATGGTCTCCGCCAGGACGTCTACATCCGCACGCGCTGCCTCGTGCTCCTGGCACGCCGGGTGGATTCATCCGCTCCCGTGGCGCAAATCCTGAACCTGCATTTCCGGTTCCCGCGCCGGCGGTGCGACGCCTGGCATCTCCACTTCCTGTCGGGCGATGCGAGCCTCCTTTTGCAACATGAACGGGAAATCCTTTCCCTGCCATGGATTCTGACCCAGCACGGAAAACGCGGGGATGGCCGCCTGGTGAAGCTGTCTTCCTCCCGCTTCTGCCGGCTTCTTAAAGCATGTGGAAATGCGGTTTGTCATTGAACAGGTTTCTTTCTGGAAGAACGTCGCAAAAGTAAAAATGGGAGAGATATCTATATTAAATCCCGGCAAGCTGCAGCTTGCCGGGATTTTCGCATCGAGAGAAATGTTTCGGGTGGTCTCTCTCGTGGACTGGCCGGAGGTACAAGGCAGGATTGCGGGTTTTCAAGCCACCCTCTCCGGTTTTTCTTTCCTCCGGCTTTATCCATGTTTAGTCCTCATGGTGTAGTGCTTTTATCAAGCAGAGCGCGGGCCATGTACGATTCGGTCAGCAGTTCTGCTCCGGTGAGCTTGGACGTGCCTACGTTGGCAACGGCTACATTGGCGGCCATGCGGGCAACATAGTCTTTCTGGTCATGCAGGCGAGTGTCAATGCCCGTGAAAAAAACTGGTTTGTCCGTGCAGGGCGTATTGCCGTCAAGAAGCGCCATGCTTAGTCCCGAGGCCATTGCCAGGCCATTCAACGTCTTGTCTTCACGTGCATAGGGAACAAGAGGACAGAGGCGCACCGCTTTGTCAAGTGCCCGTACAGCAGGAGAGGACATCAGGATGCACCCTCCTCCGAAGGGACCGTCAAGAGTGCTGTGAGTGCCATAATCCACTCCTTGCAGGATCAGGGTATTGAGAGTTGCGGGATTGAGCACCAGGGTATCGGCATCCAGCTTCAAGACATAGGGGGCTTCTGTTTCCCGGAGGCTGCGCCTGTATTCGGACAGCAATCCCCGCAAACAGGTGCGACCCCGCAAGTTGCCGCCCCGCTCCCAGTGGGTAGGGCGGTATTGAATTTGCGGATGGTTCTCCAGGTCCTGCTGCATGGAAGGAGGTATGGGGTGCCGGGCATCGTCGAGAATGGTGATTGGCGATGCGGTCCACGCCCGGCGAGCTGCGGTTACGGCATAGGGCAATGTGTGGGCATTGCCCGCATAAGTAACGATATGAATATGGAGTAAGTGAGCCATAGGGATTATTGAGTGGTGACGATTCTGTTGGAGAGCACGAGATTGCCGTCTTTTAATCCGGAAAACTTGATTGTATCCATGAATTCTATGGGTGACGGTGATGATATGACACAGCGCGATGTGTTGATGCGCATCTCGTTGTCTGTAATGCTTACATATGTTGTACCCCATCTTCCATACTCCAGAGCAGGGGTTGTGATATTCACACACGTACCTACCTCGACCGTGCTTTCAGGGGTGGTAAGATAGAGTACGCCCACACCTGCCGTAATTCGGACGGCTGTTGCATGAATGTTGTCTTCACCAAACCAATATCCGTTTTGACTGACAAAACGGTTTGAAGCTACGCCATAATTGGGGACTTCTACATATCCGGATACGACAAGGAGCGAATTGCCGACGGAGACATCCAGCACATCGCCAACCTGAACATGTGGCCCATTATCCGTGGTGGAGGCAGTAAGCACCGGATTGCCCGATTCATCGCGGATATTGACCTGTCCTCGATAATGGGAGAGATCGGCACTTCCCGACGAAGAAAGCGTATTGCCAGCCATTGTAAGGTTGGAACCTAGGGAAATCATCCCTTTTGATCCTCCGATGGAACTGACGGCGTACTGTGCAATATTGTCGGCGGTGAGGGTTGTTTTGATTTTATTTTCCAGAACGGCGACACGGGCTTTCAATGTGGATATATCGCTCTTGTCATTCCATTTTTCTCTTTCTTCCATTGTAATATGGGCAGTGGCATTTTTGGCATGGTCATTAAGACCTTCCTGTGTTGCCACGGGAATTCCGCTGATAGTAATGCTGTTGTTCATGGTTTGATTTTAGTTGTGTGGAAATTGGAGAACATCAGCGCCGTCCCAGTCTTGAGGAAGAATTTGCATGATCAGTATTTGAAAACATGCATCATCCAGGGTATTTTTCATTCTTACACGAAAGTCAGACGATATCAGTTGTCTCAGAAAATTTTTTGTTATTTTCTTTAGAGTCAATGGCTCTGTCTGGATCAATCATGTTTATGTTTAAGAGTTCCTGTTGTTTGCCTGATGAAACGGGAATGTCTGTTTCCATTCCGATAAAAGGTTGGAGCCATGTAGAAAAAATATCATCCTGCCTGCTGCGTTAAGGCTGTATGGTATCATTGGCAGGTATTGCATGGCATTTTTTGTGGTGTTCGGCTTGGTGTCCATGTGAAAAAAAGTGAGTTGTTACCAACAGGAAAAGATTCATCACTGACTTGCAATAGTGGTGAAGAAGCATCCTTCTGGGAATGCATCAAGGTAGTTAAAGACGGGTTTATTCAGCTCCGACGCTTCACGCAGGATGATATTTCCCAGGAACAGGCAGAAAATTTCAATGAAGTGGTAGCCCGAGTTGCCGTTTTATCCGACGAATGGAAGGCGCTTCAAGTCTGGGCATATCTGGACCGGGTCATCAGCTCACCTGGACAGGAAGGAGAAACATTTCCGGAATCCAGGGATGCAGTTGCTCTGACCGTGGAAGCAGCCAACGTCCAGGGAGGATGGAGACTTTTCATCAGTCAGGATGATGCGGAGTTCATGATCATGGACGGGGCGGCAGTGGCGTTGTCCAACCACTTCACAACAATAAATGACAAGAAATAATCATGAATAGCCTTAATACAGTAAACGGAGTTCTGGTGGCGGCACAGAGTGACTTTGCCGGCCATGTAGAAGATAAGATGATCCATCTTGCGGAGGAGGAACGTACCGCTTGGAATGAAGCTGCTGCTATTCCGGAGGCCTCCAATACTTTCACCGGTGACAATATACATTCCGGGACTGAAACGTTCGATAGTATCGTTAACATTAATCATGATATAATAACCAATGGTAAATCTCTTAATTTATTCCTGTACCAACAGGCTTTATTATAAGGGATTTTCAAGCGAATAGAAATACAACGCTGGAGGATGTCGGCACGATGGGGGAAGTTATACAGTATAATTGCACCGGAAGTAAGCTGGCCAATACAACCACAATGAATGGGTGGAGCTCGATACCTTCACAATCTGTTGCAGATACTAGTGATGTATCTTTTTTCGCCTATAGCTCAAGATTCTCGTGGCAAACGGTACCATTTATAGCAATTTGTCTGTGCTACTCCGCGGAATCAACACTCCCGGCATGTTTTTATTTTTGTTGGGCGAGGGAGAAGGCAGTGACGAGGTGGTAGCGGACGTGTTAAGAAAATATTTTGTTAAAACTTTAACAATTAAAGATATACCGATAAGGTTGGCGTTTGTTGTCGTTACAGAAGATGGGAGACTTCGCGTCACGACGAGTGTAGAGGAGTACTATTTTCCATCAGCGCTTTATCACCTGTTTTTCGTATGTACCCATCATCCAAGAATAAAAATCGCTTTATCACTGATGGATAAAGACGGCTTCGGCAAAGACTACATGGAGACCTCGTCTGAATACGCAGGATTGCCGCCCAAGGTGTTCGACCTAGGGAATTGTTCGTACGTATCCCGGTTTGTTGGATACGCAACCTTGAAACAAGAGACCTTTGCCGGTAGCCTGATTCCGCTCATTTTACCCTTAAGAATCAACAGTAGTTACCTGATTAACAATTTAATTTCAAAAAATTCATGAAAAAAATAAAAATTCGGAAGAACATGAATATCAGTGAAAAACAAGCAGTCCTCAGAGGAAAGCAGGGCATGAAGAATGCCTATGAAAAAAACAAAACAAAAATTGGTCTGAAATGGTGGGAACGCCTTCTGTGACTAAGCTTGGCGAGGGTGTCTACAGGTGGACCAGAAATACTGATGCATGTCCATCTTTTTCTACTCCTGCGGTCTCAACATAACATTTTTCCACATTGATATGGGGCTGTATTCCTTTCTGCAAGAAAAAGCAAACCCCTCAAGTTGTAAACTTGAGGGGTTTATAATGGAGCCGCTTGTCGGATTTGAACCGACGACCGTCCGCTTACAAGGCGGGTGCTCTACCACTGAGCTAAAGCGGCGCAATGAATGGATGCGCACATGTCTACAGAAGATGTCCCTCCCTGGCAAGCCGAAAATGGGCGGCAGAGGGAGCCTTCCGTATTTTAAACGTGTCAGGCGTCAAACAGGGAGCCCTGCTCCAGGGGCGGTTCCGCGGATGAATCCGGGGCAGGGCGAGCCTGATCCTGAGGCCGGGGCTTTTCTACCGGAGCAGATACGTTTTCCGCAGGCTCCGGCACGCCGGCAGGTGCGGATGGTTCCTCTTCCGCGGTTTCGTTGCCGGCTTTTGCCGCAGGCATGATGCGGGAAACGCGTTCCACCGGATGCTTGGTGATGATGTTGCCCTGGGCGCCGCGGTTCTTGATCCGCATGTCCGCAAAATGGAAAGGTCTGATCAGGTTGCGGAGTTTCAAGACGGCTTTCAGATAAACGTTCACACTGATTTGTTCACTGTCCTGCTCCGTTTCATGCACGGAAAAGTGGAAGATGCGCGTTCCCTTCGTTCCGCGTGTCAGGGGATATTCCTTGTCTCTGGTGAACCCGCCTATCCGGAAGCGCTTGGCATAAACGGGGCCGTCTTTTCCATCCCGGTAAATCAGGTTGAAGACAGGGTCGTCACCCTTTTTGATGATGGAAATATAGAGGGGGTTCTTTCCGGCGAAGAATTTGTCCTGAATGCGCACGATTTTCAGGACGCCTGCATTGTCTACAATCAGGACGTCGTCCAGCGTGGAGCACTTGCACACGGGATTTCCCTTCTTGACGCCGAAACCGGCAAAACCTTCTTCGTCAATATACAATGTTTCATTGGCCACGGCTACCTGGGCCCGGTTCACGGAGCCGAAGGAGGAGATTTCCGTCTTCCGGGGATAGGCCGCTCCGTATTTTTTGCGGAGGGATTCAAACCAGCGGATAGTGAATCTGGTAAGCTGGTTAAGGTTTTTCTGCGTCTGGTCGATGTCGGCCTCCAGCTGCTGAATGTGCTGGTCGGCCTTGAAGGCGTCGAATTTGGAGATGCGCTTGATTTTGATTTCCGTCAGCCGGATCAGGTCGTCCCTGGTAATGGGACTGCGCAGTTTCCTGGCGAAGGGCCGGAGTTCCCTGTCAATGGTATCCAGCACTTTCTCCCATGTCTCACAGTCCTCAATAGTCAGGTAAATGCGGTTTTCAATAAAAATCTTTTCCAGACTGGCCTGATGCCATGCCGCATTAAGTTCCTGAAGGCGTATTTCCTGTTCCTGCCGCAGTGTTTCCTTGGTAGCATCCGTGTTGTAGCGCAGGATATCGCTGATGCGCATGAACCGGGGCTTGTCTTCCACAATGACGCACGCATTGGGAGAGACGCTGACCTCACACGCGGAGAAAGCGAACAGCGCCTTTTTGGTCTGTTCCGGATCAACTCCGGCGGGCAGGTGAATCAGAATATCCACATGCTGGGCCGTATTGTCTTCAATGCGGGCTATTTTGATTTTCCCCTTTTCCGCGGCGGAAACGATGCTGTCAATCAGGATTTCCGTGGTGACGCCGAACGGGATTTCCGTGATGCGGAGAAGTTTTTTTGATTCTGTAAGAATGCGTGCCCGTATCCGTACCCGGCCCGTGCCGCGCTCCCCGTCGCGGTAATTGGTGGCGTCCATGATTCCCCCCGTGGGAAAATCCGGCAGAAGTTGGAATTCCTGTCCCCGCAGGTGGGCGATGGAAGCGTCAATCAATTCGTTGAAATTGTGGGGCAGAATTTTGCTGGAAAGGCCCACGGCAATACCTTCCGCACCCTGCGCGAGCAGAAGAGGGAATTTGACGGGCAGGCTCACGGGTTCCTTGTTTCTGCCGTCATAGGAAAGCTGCCATTCCGTGACCTTGGGGCTGAACACCACGTCGCGGGCAAAGGGCGTGAACCGGGCTTCAATGTACCGGGAAGCCGCCGCAGGGTCTCCCGTCAGAATGTTTCCCCAGTTTCCCTGGGTGTCGATGAGCAGGTTCTTCTGGCCCAGGCCTACCAGGGCGTCCGCGATGGACCTGTCCCCGTGCGGGTGGAATTTCATCGTATCGCCGACGATGTTGGCCACTTTGTTGTAGCGCCCGTCATCCAGCCGGTCCATGGCATGCAGGATGCGGCGCTGGACGGGTTTGAATCCGTCATTGATTTTTGGCACGGCCCGTTCCAGAATAACGTAGGAGGCGTAATCCAGAAAGTAGTCGGCATACATGCCTTCCACGGACTGGCTCGCTGGTGCGATGTGGGCGGGTTGAGTCACGGCGAGGAATATTAAAGGATTTGTCCTGGAGGGGCAAGTGCGATCTCCGTAAAGAAAAATAACCGGCCTTCCTGAAAGAAGGGCCGGTTATCGGTAGGATTAAATTGATGTAAAAGTTCAGGCTGATTTGGATGTAATCTTGTTCCTGAGGTCGTCTGCTTCAGCGCGGAGGGATTCAAGCTTGGCGGTTTGAGCTTCAAGTTCAGCTATTTCTTCCAGAACGGCTGCCAAGCGGCGCAAATCTGCAGGCTGTGCGGAAGAGAGGGGCTGGCTCTTGGCAACAGGAGCATTTTTGGTGCCGGGTTTGCGGCCTCTCTTCACCTTGGAGGCTTTAATCCAGCTGGAGATAGTGACCGTGCTGATGCCGAATTTTGCGGCGGCTTCCTTTTGGGCACCTCTTTTATTTTGCGTTTTCCGTTCGGCGATAAAATCAAGAACGGCCTGCTTTTCCTCAGGCGTATAACGCCTACGGTTTTTTGTATTGTTGGAGTTCATGGTATGACGAGTGGCATATATTTAATAAATGCAGCCTTTGCGATCAAGGAAAAATAATATGTTTTTTGACATAATTTAAAAGACTGTTTGAAAAATTAAAGGATGATGTACGATTCAATCATGGTTTTCACATTTCCAGCCTTGTTTGTAACTAAAAAAATTAATGGTTCTTAATGTATCCATGAAAAAAATCTTGTTGATTGCACGGTTTTTCCCGGGCGGATATTTTTGGTCCGCTTCATGGTTTGTCGGCCCTGGAGAACCCGTGCATCCATGCTTCCGGAGGGCGTTTCAATGAATGTAACGGGGGGCGTTGGTTACGGATTTTGAGGTTGCAGGGCCAGGGCGGATCATGTAAATTCAACCCAATCTCTCAGTATTTCCATTCCAATTATGACTGATCAGCCCGAATCTCAGCCGTCTCCTCAGGCGCCCATGCGCCGCCGTTTGGTGACGGCCGCACCTGCAGCACAACCCAAAGTGAAATTCGCATCTCCCGCTGCGGAAGGCGTGGAAGTGGCCAAGCCGCGTTTTCTGACTCCGGAATTGCAGGCCAAACTGGCCCGGGAGCAGGAAGAAGCTGCGCGCCGTGCCGCGGAGCAGGCGGAAGCGGACAGGATAGCTGCGGAAAAAGTCGCTGCTGAACAGGAGGCCGCACGTATTGCCGCAGAAAAAGAAGCTGCCAGAATGGCAGCGGAAAAGGAAGCCGCCAGAGTCAAGGCGGAGCAGGAGGCTGCAGAGGCCGCGCGTATGGCAGCGGAAAAGGAGGCTGCCCGTTTGGCGGCGGAAGAGGAACGGGCCACGCTGGCAGCTGAACAGGCAAAACAGGAAGAAGCTTCCAAGCCCCTGGCTGATCTTTCGGTGGATGCCCAGATACAGGATGCCCTTGCAAAGGTGGCGGAAGCCCAGAAGGCCCTTGCAGAAGCCCAGGCTGTGGCTTTGGCTCAGGCTGCCGGAGCGGCAAAGCCTAATATGGGAGTTACGGAATCCCGGGAGTCTGCCCCGGTCCCGGCAGCCGGAAGCGTTCCCAAACTGAAAGTTTTAAAAACACCTTCCGCCTCCGTTGAAACGTCGGAGACGCCCGCACCCGCCGCTCCGGATGCGGGAGCTCTTCCCAAGCTGAAGGTTTTAAAATCATCCGTGGCCTCTCCTCCGGCTTCTTCCGCCGTGGCCGCTCCGGCCTCTCGTCCGGTTCCGGCGGCGTCCGCGGCGCCTTCTCCCGGGACGCCCCTGCCGGGAGGAGGCATGCAGCCCCCTGCCGAAGGAGAAAACGCCAGGGAAATGGCTGCCTCCGTGGACAAGTCCAAATCCCTGCTTCGCGGGATCGTCTACGGCGTGTGCGCCCTGGTTCTGATGGCTGGCGGCGTGGGGATTTACGCCTGGCAGACCAACGCCAAGAAGGATCAGGTAGAAGGTGAAAACGCCCAGTTGAACAAATTGGTGATGGAAGGCGCCAAGCTGGGGCGCAGCCGCCTGTTTGACTCCAGGAACCTCGGACGCGTGCCGGATGTGAAAGTCGTTCCCAATGAAGAGGACGCCGCACTGCTTCTGGATAACGTGAGAGGCGTGAAGGGGCACCGGGACAACTGGCCCGGTGCGGCGCATCTGGTTTCCATCATGGCCCAGATGGATGACAACATTGCTCGGCAGGTGGTCGGGGACATGAAGAAAAACGTCCGCGACTACAGCAAGGAGAAATACGCCATGATGGTGACGCTGCTGGCCAAGTCCTCCAGCCCGGTCATGCGCGAGTTGCTCAAGGATTTGTACGACTCCATCAGCGACAGCAAGAACAAGAAGGTGCAGGACAAGCAGGCCGTGGTGCTCCAGTACATGCGCTTTTCCATGAAGCTGGACGACCTGGATGACGTCATGAAAATTCTGCAGCAGAAAAACGTTTCTTCAGACTTGGTCTCTTCCGCATTCCGTACGGCGCGCTATCTTATTGACGAGGCTCCGGAAGCCAAGCGCGTCGGGCTCTCCTCCAAGCTGCTGCGGTACCAGCAGGGCATGCCGGAGGAAAATCTCAAGATCCTTTACAGGCTTCTTGCCCGTACCGGAGACCCCAAGGTGCTGGACATGATGGAAAAAAGCTACAAGGAGGACCCCAAGAAGGCTCTGGTCATTGTCACGGCCTGGGGGGACTGGAATACGGACGATGCCGTTCCCTATCTGTTCCGGGCATGGAAGGATGAGTCCCTGCACTCCCGCGTGCGCTCCCAGGCGCATGACTCCATTCTCCGCGTGCTGTCCGTGGACCGTGATCGCGACGACAACGCCACCATCAAGTTGTTCGAACCCCTGATTGCGGACGCCAAGACGAGCGATCGCCGCCGTTTCCTGGTTTCCGCGTTTAAGAGGCTGAGCAACAGGCCTTATGTCATTCGGCTGCTCGGCCGCATCAAACAGACGGCGGAAGAAAACAGCAATAAACTGGATTCCCGGCTGCGCTCTGCGGAAGAAGCCCTGATGAAGGCGGAGGCCAAATACAAGAATAATCCCAACGATGCGGCGGCCAAGGCTGATTATGAAGCCAAGAATAACGCGGCTAATGATTTGGCCAATGAAAAGGCCGGTGAGGACAATGTCATTGCAGATGTAGAAAAGGCTCTGGAGAAAATCAAGAAGACGCCCGCTCCCGTCAAGCGCGCCGGCAAGGCGAAGGACGACGATGACGAGTCTTCCGTAATCAAGACAATGTAGATCCAGTTTAAGACTGGTTTGGGAACCGGAAGGAAGCCTCCTTCCGGTTCTTTTTTTCTCTTTTCCCGTGATTTGTTTCAGGAAACTCTTGTGAAAATTGCCCGTCGCGTGCCCGTTCCGTTTTTCTTCCGTCTGAGGCAGCCTGGAATCCGGAAATAAAGCTTGGACAGGGGCCGCTTTTCCTGTTCGTCCAGAGTGATGACGTTTGTTGCGGCTGGCGATGGGCAACCCCGGAAAAACCGGGTGTTCCGCGGAAGAAGACGGGAATTGTTTTTACAGAAAGCACCGGGGTTACATCAGCAATCCCGCCTGATAGACGACGGTAGCCGCCACAAAGCCCATCAGCGTGAGCCCAGTGAATTGAGCCAGGGCGAACCACCAGGTGCCGGCTTCGCGCTTGGCAACGGTTACGGTTCCTATGCAGGGCAGGGCAATCAGGCAGAAAATCATGATGCTGATGCCCTGCAGCGGGGTATAGCTGGCTTTCAGCCGGGCGTTCAGGGTTTGCTGGGCTTCCGCACCGGAATCTCCGTCCTGCACGGCGTAGAGAATCCCCATTTGCGTGACGAAAATCTCCTTGGCCGCGAAGGCTCCCAAAAGTGCGGAATTCACTTTCCAGTCAAATCCCGCCACCCTGGTGACGGGTTCCATCCAGTGGCCTATTTGTCCGGCATAGGAATGCTCCATGGCTGCGGCCGCATTTTCCACAGTCCCCTCTTCCGGCCTGGGATATGTATTCAGGAACCACAGGATGATGGAAGCCCCGAGAATGAAGGTGCCCGCTTTCCTTACGTACATGAAGGCGCGCGACCACATGAGCAGGCCTACTTTCCGCAGGGAGGGGATGCGCAGCTTTTTCAAGCGATGGGGTGAGTCCCTCTGCACGGTCTTGAAAAAGGTGTTTTTCAGTAGCCGGGCGCATAAAAGGGCCAGCAGGATGCCGGCGGCATAAATTCCAAATAGGACAGTGGCCTGCAGATGGGAAGGAAAGAGGGCGGAAACGAACATCATGTAGATGGGAAGCCGTCCCGCGCAGCTCATCATGGGAAGTATGGCGATGGTGACAAGGCGGTCATTGCGCCCCTCAATTCTTCTGGTGGAGAGAATGGCGGGAACCGAACATCCGAACCCAAGCAAAAGGGGGGCGAAGCTGCTGCCGTTCAGCCCCATGATTTTCATGATGCGGCTCATGAGGCGCGAGACCCTCATCATGTAGCCGCTGTTTTCCAGCACCGTAATGGCGCCGAACAGAAGAACCACATTGGGCAGGAAGGCCAGGACGCCGCCCACGCCTCCTACGACACCCTCTCCCAGCAGGGACTGCAAACCGGGCCACGGTTCCAGCAAGCGGCAGGCCCAGATGCTGAACATCTGTGTTCCCGTTTGGACCAGCCTGACGAGAGGGTCGCCGATGGCAAAGCTCAAAAAGAAAATGAGATAAACGAGGCCCAGGAAAATGAGCGCCCCCCATACCTTGTGCATCAGTATGGCGTCCAGTCTTGCTCTCCACATGTTGTCCCGGACGTCTTCCTCCCCTTCCATAAATTACGGGGGTAACTTAGAGCCTCCTAAGTTGACAGGCAAGCATAAAAATCCGGAACGGAGTCGGACACTGGGACGGCGGCAGGCAATTCCGCAGGAATCAGCGGCGTGTGGCGCCAGCCAGCCCCTGGATGAAAAGAACGGCCGCCGTACAACAAAAGATGATGGTAGGCAGCCACTGCAGCATGTACAGAGGGTCCGTAGAGTCATTGCCGTAGGAAGGGAAGATAAAGGCAAGAACCAGGCAGGCCGTGGACAGCAGCCACGCCATCCAAGATGCGGCGGGGACGGTTCTGCCCGTTTTTCCGGCGGGCAATTGCTTGAGGATTTCTTCAACAGGCCTTCGCGTGTCCGGGTTTCGGTCGGAAGCGGGCGGAACGTTTTTTCTTTTGACGGGAGGCAGCGGAGCCGTCTTTTTTGCCGGGAGTTCCGGCCCCGACAGGGAAGCGGAAGTGGGGGCTTCCCCGAAGGGAAGCCCCGTTTTTACGTAAATCAACGCTCCACATGAGGCACAGTGCATGCCGGTTTTCGCGTCCAGATCGTCCGGGTGGGCGTATCCGTGCCCGCACAGGGCGCATGTAGCGGATTCTTTCATGATTCAGGCTGAAGGGCTGTTAGTCGTCCAGCGGAAGCAGATCCACCAGGTCGGCCTTGGTTTCCGGTCTTTGGCGGATTTCCTGCAGCTTGGCTTTCATCTGCTCGCAGATGTCCGGATGCTGCTCGGCCAGATTGTTGAGTTCCTTTGGGTCCTTTTCCAGGTCAAACAGGCTGCCGCCTTTCGGGGACTTGCTCATTTTCGCTCCCAGTCCGTTGAGCCCGTCGCGGATGGCTACGCCGGCGGGAATGAACTTCCATTTGCCGTGGCGGATGGCCAGCGCCTTGCCGGTGCTGTTGATGACGTGGTAATCGCGGCCCTTGGCGGATTTGCCCAGCAGGGCGGGCATCACGTTTTCAGAGTCGCGGAAGGAATTGGACTTGCCGGGTTCCAGGAGCTGTTCCAGGGAGGCGCCCAGGTCCATCTGGTTGAGCAGGGCCTTGCTCGTGGTTCCGGGTTTGATTACACTGGGCCATTTGACAATGAACGGAATGCGGGAACCGCCTTCCAGAATGCTGTATTTTCCGGCGCGGAAAGGACCTGCCGGGGAGTGGGTGGCATTGTCCCGGATGGCGAAATCCTTGTAGCCGTCGTCCAGCACAGGGCCGTTGTCGCTGGAGAAAATCACCAAGGCGTCCTTTTCCAGGCCGGCTTTTTGCAGAGCTTCCGTGATGCGGCTCACGCATTCGTCCAGCTCCACGGTCACGTCACCGCGTACGCCGTGCTGGCTCTTGCCCACAAAGCGTTTTTCCGGGCAGCGCGGCACGTGGATGTCGTGCGTGGCGAACATCAGGAAAAACGGTTCCTTGGCCTTGGCGCTTTTCTGGATGTATTCAATGGCCTTGTCCGTGATCACATCAGCGTTTTCCTCATCCTTCCACAGGGCGCTTTTGCCGCCTTTCATGAAGCCGATGCGACCGATGCCGTTGATGACAGCCTGGTTGTGCCCGTGACTCCACATGAGCTTGAGCTGGTCCTTGTTGTCTTTCCCGTTCGGAAGGCCGGGGAAGTTGTGCTGGTAGGACACTTCAATGGGATCGTTCGGGTCCAGATTGCGGACGTTGCCGTTTTCCAGAATCACGCAGGGAACGCGGTCGCCCGTGGCGGCGAAGATGAAGCTTTCATCAAAACCGATTTCATTTGGGCTGGGGGCGATGTGCTTGTTCCAGTCAATCTTTTTTCCCTTTTCTCCCAGGCCCAGGTGCCACTTGCCTACCATGTAGGTCTTATAACCGTGGGATTGGAGCATCTTGGGTAGCGTGGGCTTCTTGGTGTCGATAATCAGGGCGGCGTCTCCGGGCAGAATGCCCGTGCCTTCCTTGCGCCAGGGATATTCCCCCGTAAACAGGGCATACCGGGAAGGTGTGCAGACGGAGGTGGTGGAATAGGCGTCCGTAAAGCGGACGCCCTGTTTGGCAAGCTTGTCTATGGCAGGGGTGGGAATCCCCTTGGCTCCATAACAGCCTATGTCTCCGTAACCAAGGTCGTCAGCGTAAATCATGACGATGGCTTTGGGAGGATTGATCTTGGATGCGGCCACGGCCGTGCAGGCGGTTGCCGCGGCCAGGGTCAGCATGAGGTGTATTGCGGGTTTGTACATGGTTTGTTGTTGTGTGTTGTTAGGATAATGCAGGAGATTCTTCAGAAGGAGGTGAATGTGGCGGTGGAGGCGGTTCCGTCATGGGGCGCATGCTGGAATTCTGCCAGATGTACCGCTTGTAAAGAACCTTAATGGCTGCCGTGAGGGGCACCGCCAGCAGGGCGCCGATCAGGCCGCCGAGGATAAGCGTCCAGATCAGCACGGAAAACATGACGGTGAGCGGGTGGAGTTCCACGGAATCCCCCACGATTTTTGGCTGGATGATCCATCCGTCAAACTGGTTGACGGCCAGGAAAATGCCGGAAACGATCAGGACGTGCTGGAAATCCCCCCACGTGAACCAGGCCAGCAGTACCGCAGGAATAAAGGCGCTGATGATGCCCAGATACGGGATGATACCCAGCACGCAGACCGCCGCGCCGATGGTGACGGCATACGGCAGTCCGACCAGCTTCAGGCAAATGGCGATCAGGATGCCTTCAATGATGCTCACAAGCATCTGACCGCGGAAAAAGGAAATCAGGTAGCCGTTGATTTCCTCCATTGTGTCCACCACGTCCTTCCGGAATTTGGAAGCTTTGAGGGGAAGGATACTGGGCCATTTTTCTTTAATTTTATCAGCTTCCAAAAGAAAATAAAAGGCAAAAATGGGCGTGATCAGGATACTGACCATGATCCCAATGGAACTGTACAGGACACGTCCGCCGGACGTGAGCCAGGTCATCAGTTTTTCCTGGTAGAAGGAGGAATTGATGGTCATGTAAGCCCCCAGTTTTTCGCGGGCCGTCTGGGCGTTCCTGAGCTCCTGCTCTTCCTCTTCCGCGTAATTGCCGGCGTTCAACTCTCTCAGGCTGGTTTTGTAAACGCTGTCTATGGTGCGGGAAATGAAGGGAATCTCAATCGTGGAATCAATCAGCTCGGAGGTCTTGTTCCAGAGTTCCATCCGGTTGTCGATCAATTCATCCGTCTGCCGGATAAGCGGCGGCAGGATGGTAGCACCGAATCCCACCAGGATGGCTAGAGCTGCACCCATAACCGTAATGACGGCCCAGGGCCGGGAAAACCGGCGGCGTACAAGCCAGGAGACGATGGGCTCCAGCAGATAGGCAATGACGGCGGCGATCAGGATGGGAAGAAGAACGGGTTCCAGAAACCCCAGCAGCTTCACCACTTCAAAAATGACAAAGGCGGCGATGCCAAGCATCACCAGAAAGGAAACTCCCGTCAGGGCATACCAGCAGATTCTTCTCTGGAAAGGGGAAGGGATGCTGCGGGCGGCCGGACGATGGATGGAATTCTGATGCTGCTTGTTCATGCCGCGTGTAGAGAGAAAATGGCTGAAGGACGTGCCGGGTTACGCAGTGGGGGCATCCCCGGTTTTCCTGCCTGGCGCCGGAGAAGATTCGGACGGATTTAGCGATGGGTTGGGAGACGTCTGCTGCGGTTCCGGCTGCTGCGATTGTTCCTGTTCTTTTTTTTCCTGTTGTTTCACATGGGCCTCGAATTCCTGTTCCGTGATTGCCTGGGGAGTGGGATGATAGTCCCCGGCGGGCGGTGCGGCCGGCACTTTCCAGTGAATATACACGAGTTTGTTTTTGCGCTGCACCAGGACGGAGGCCTGCGCTCCGCGTTGAGTGGTAACATACTCTACGAGGTCGGGATAGGGATTCTTTCGGCCATTGATGGAAACCAGGACATCGCCTGTTCTCAGACCTGCGTTCCAGGCCGGGGACCACTCGGCCACAAAGGCCTTCATGGGGCCGTTCCCGTTCCGGTCCTGAATGAAGGTTCCCCCCATCAGGTTGAAGGAGGAAGGCCCGGGCATCGGGTGGCTGGTGGAGCTGAAATAAAGGGCGCATCCCGGTCCGTCCAGCCAGAACTGGCGGGAAATCAGCGCCCCGTAGCCCAGGATGATGTCAATGTCATCCGGGATGCCCATCACCTCCGGATTGGCGAAACTCTCACAAAGAAGAATATTCTTCAACTCAAGCTGGCCAAGCTGGAAGGAGCTCACATGCATGCACTCGTGGGCGTAAAATCCGCCCGCCGCCGGACTGTAGCCGGAATAAACACTCACAAAGGCATCCGGATAGGCCTGCTTGATGGCGTTCCAGCGTTTCTTGGAAATATAAACGGCGTGGGGTGCTCCCGTGTCCAGAATGATGCGGCGTCCGTGTTTGTCTGCAATTTGCGGATAATCGGCCCCCGGAATCAGGGCCAGCTTGTGCCAGGACCGTATTCTGGAAGGCAGTTTATTGAAAAAACGGTGGGAACGTTTGGGGTAATTAATGTTCCAGACATACTTCCTGATGCATTCCCATCCCAGCAATCCGTCGTAGGGTGCCTGGTCCACCATTACCACATCCTGCTTTCTGGAAATGGGCTCTCCATTCTGCTTCAGGGAAATGGGGACATTGGCCGTCCGCATGGCTCCCCGGCCGCGCAGACGCGCGCCGATGGACTCTACCGCCGGTGAAAAAAGAAGTGAAGTCTGGACCGCCCCCGTATCCACCCCCATCATCAACTGGGTTGAGGAGCTCCATGCAAGGGCTACAGGAGTGCCGTCCAGCGGGTTGGCTGCGTCGATGGGCGGCGAACTGCTGTCCTGGATAGGCCGGTGCGATACGCAGGAAACGCATAGCATGGTTGCCAGAAGCATGATGGAGGAACGGAACATAAAGCATTCCATTCATAACAAAAACATCAGGGGCTGGCAAGGTTTCCTTCCTGCTTATGAAGCTTTTTGACGGCATCGGTCCGTAAGACTTGCAACAGGACGACAGTTTGATAGGGTAGGAACATGATATTCAGGATATTGGCGTATGCGTTCCTTTTGGCGCCCTTGTCATGGGGAGAGGTTCCGGTGTCTCCGGCTCCCCCCGTTTCCGCCCCTCCGGAGCTGCGCCTGCTGCAGGCGTGTGTGGAAAAAGGCGGCGGCAGCGTCATGGTTTCTCCTTTTTCCCTGTATGAAGTTCTTCGTTATGCGCTTCCTGGGGCGGCGGGAGAGACGGAAAGGCAGATAGCGGCCGTATTGCCCGGAGACGGGGCAATCAGGAAGGACTGGACTTTTCTGTCGGAGGATTTTTCGCGGTTGCTGCGCTGTTATTCCGCCAACCGCATTTTTGCAGACCGGACCGTAGAACTAAAAGACGCCTATAAAAAGGCCGTTGGGGCGGACGGTGCAGTTCTGGCTCCCTTCCATGAAAATACGGCGGCAGCCGTGCGGCAGGTGAACGCCTGGGCGGCAAGGAACACGGAAAACCGCATCAGGCATCTTCTGAATCCGCGGCAGATGAGTGACCGGACAGTGCTTGTGCTGGTGAACGCCATGTATTTGAGGGCGTTTTGGGACAGTAAATTTGAAGGAAAGGATACCAGGCCGCGGACTTTTTTCCGGGAAGACGGCACATCCTGCAAGGTGCCCATGATGAAACAGCAGGTTTTCATGGAAGGAGGATCTTGGCCGCGGCAGGGAGGAATGTATTATGAAAAGGACGGCGTGCGGGGGGCCTCCCTGTTTTTCGCCGGCGGAAAGGGTGCGCCCGTTTTCATGGCCGTCCTCCCTCCGGATGGACGCAGGCTGAAGCAATTCATAGCCGGGCTGGCGGCAGAGGAATGGAACGGCATCCTGTCCTCCTTGTCCGCCCGCCATGCCGTGGAAAAAATGCGGGAACCCGGCGCGCCTCCCCTGGAACAATATGCCAGATATCATCTGCGGCTGCCCCGTTTCTCCCAGTCTTCCCATACGCTCTCCATGAAGGAAGCTCTGGAGGCTTTGGGAATGAAAGACGCGTTTAACGAGCGCGCCGATTTTTCACGGATGGGGAGCTGCGCGGGACAGCCGTTGAAAATCCATGACGTGTATCAGAAGTGCGCGATCAGGGTGCGGGAGGAGGGGTTGGAGGCATCCGTTTCCTCCTCCGGGGCAATGGATCCTTTTGCCGGCCCTCCTCCCCGCGGCAAGGGGCCGGAGATAGAATTCAACCGTCCCTTCCTGTGGCTCGTTTACAGTCCGGAGGACAGGGCCGTGCTGTTCATAGGGACATATGAAGGACCGGAATACGAGAGGAAGGAAGGAAAGTCATGAAGTTTGCGTGCTCCCAAAAATCTTGATTTTCGCAGGGGCCCGTATAGGGTGGAGCGGAGCCGTTATGACGATCCCCACCTTTGAAGAGGCCGTGAGCCGCATTGTGCAGAAAGACCCGCGTTTTGCGGAAAGGGCGTATTTCTTTCTGAAGGAAGCCCTGGACTTCACCATGCAGCGTATAGAAGAGCAGGAAAACGGCGCGCAGCGCCACGTCAGCGGGCAGGAACTGCTGGAGGGATTCCGGGACTATGCCCTGAGCCAGTTCGGCCCCATGGCTTCTACCGTGCTTAAGGAATGGGGAATACGGAACGGCGGTCATGTAGGGGAAATGGTCTTTTTATTGATTGAAGAGGATGTCTTCTCCAAACAGCCGGAAGATTCCCTGGACGACTTCAAGGGATTCATGAGTTTCCGCAAGGCGTTTGAAGAGCCTTACGAATTTCAGGAACAGACTAACTGACATGTCGAACTCCGTGACAATGGAACCGGATGTACGCTGGCCTGCCGAATGGGAACCGCAGGATGCCGTCTGGCTGTCCTGGCCGCACCGCGGGGATTTGTGGCAGGGCGGCCTGGACGAATTGCAGCGGATGTACGGCCTTGTGGCCGCCACCATCGCTCCGCATGCGCAGGTGTGCGTGAATGCGGCGGAGGCTCTGCATCCGGCCATCAGGCAGATTTTGCAGGAAGCCGGAGTGGAAGAGGAACATTTCCGCCTTTTCAACCACCCCGCCAATGACGTTTGGTGCCGCGACCACGGCCCCATCTTTGTACAGGATGTGCGCGACGGTTCCCTGATGCTGGCTGACTGGCAGTTCAATGCATGGGGCGGCAAATTCGCTCCCTGGGATCTGGACAACGGCATTCCTTCCATGGTCGGCTCTTCCTTGGAGCTTCCCGTGCGCAGCTCCCGGATGATATTGGAAGGAGGAGCCATTGAAGGCAATGGAGACGGTCTGCTGATCACGACGGAAGCCGTCCTGTTGAATCCCAACCGCAATCCGGACTGGAGCCGCGCGGAGATTGAGGCGGAACTGCGGCGCATGCTGGGTGTGCACACGGTATTCTGGCTGGGCTCCGGCATTGAAGGGGACGATACAGACGGCCATATTGACGACATGGTGCGTTTCGTCGCACGGGATGCGGCGGTATCCATCGTGGAGCCGGACTCGTCCTCCCCCCATTACCGCGCTCTGGCGGAAAATAACGAACGTTTGCAGGACCTGAGATGTTTGGACGGCAGCCGGGTGGAAATCGTTCCCCTCCCCATGCCGGAACCGCTCAGGATGGAGGATTGGCGGCTGGAACAGCTTCCTGCCAGTTATGCCAATTTCCTCATCGTCAATGATGCCGTAGTGGTGCCCGTATTCAACCAGCCCCGGAATGACGACCGTGCGTTGGGCATTCTGCGGGAATGTTTCAGCGGAAAACAGGTAGTGGGCCTGGATGCCCGCAAGCTGGTCCTGGAAGGGGGCGCCATCCACTGCATCACGCAGCAGCAGCCCAAACCGCGGAAGGAGGCTCCATGAGTGGA
The DNA here is from genome assembly GCF_036417355.1 of Akkermansia sp. RCC_12PD. Lineage (NCBI taxonomy): Bacteria > Pseudomonadati > Verrucomicrobiota > Verrucomicrobiia > Verrucomicrobiales > Akkermansiaceae > Akkermansia > Akkermansia sp. RCC_12PD. Next base: position 2,220,309 of record NZ_CP143889.1, read on the forward strand.
GACGGCGTCGTCATGGTGGATGTGATCCTGCCAATGGAAAAGGCGGGGGATGAAAAGGCGCGCCGCGCCGCCGCGGCTGCCAGGCTGGGCATTTCTCCTTCGCGCATCCGGGAACTTCGCCTGGTGAAGGAATCCATTGATTCCCGGCAGAAGAAAATCCTGTTCCAGTTGCGGCTGCTGGCAGGCGTGGATGAGCCGTTGCCGCCGGAACACTTGCCTTCCCGGGATTACCCCCCTGTCAGGGGCGCCGCTCCAGTGGCGTTGATCGTGGGATTTGGCCCTGCCGGAATGTTTGCCGCCCTGCGCTGTCTGGAACTGGGCGTCAAGCCCGTGGTGCTGGAACGGGGAAAAGACGTCTCCTCCCGTCGGTTTGATTTGGCGCCCATCATGAGGCAGGGCCGGGTGATTGAGGACTCCAACTACTGTTTCGGGGAGGGGGGAGCAGGCACGTTTTCTGACGGCAAGCTGTTTACCCGCGCCACCAAGCGCGGCCCCGTGCGGGATGTCTATGAGACATTTGTGGCTCATGGCGCTCCGCGGCAAATCCTGACGGACGCCCATCCCCACATAGGCTCCAACCTGCTGCCTAATGTTGTCAAGGCCATCCGGAAATCCATTCTCCAGGCGGGCGGGGAGATCCACTTCAACGCCAGGGTGGAGCATTTGCTCCGTTCCGCAGACGGCCGCCGCGTGCGTGGAGTTGCTTGTGCGGACGGCCGGGAATTTGAAGCAAACGCCGTTCTGCTGGCTACCGGGCACAGTGCCCGCGATGTGTACCGCATGCTTTTGGCGGACGGACTTGTCCTGGAGCAGAAACCATTTGCCGTCGGCGTGCGCATTGAGCATCCGCAGGCGTTTGTGGATGCCAGGCAGTACCATTTGAATCCGGGTCAAAAGCGGCCGGAGCAGCTCCCGGCGGCGCGCTATTCCGTTACCGCTACCATTCAGGACCGGGGCGTCCACTCCTTCTGTATGTGTCCCGGCGGATTCATCGTTCCGGCTGCCACGGAAAATGATGAAGTGGTGGTCAATGGCATGTCCCTGGCCCGGCGAGACTCTCCCTTTGCCAATTCCGGCTTTGTCGTCAGCGTGCATCCGGAAGATACGGAATTTTTCCACAGGGAGCACGGCGTGCTGGCGGGCGTAGCCTACCAGAAAGCTCTGGAGACGGCTTCTTGCCATGCGGGCGGCGGCATGCAGAAGGCTCCCGCCCAGAAAGTGCCTGACTTTCTGAAAGGGCGCATGTCTTCTTCCCTTCTTCCAACCAGCTACCATCCGGGCATTGTGCCTCATCCCCTTCATGAACTGCTCCCGGCGGAAATCGTCTGGCGCATGAGGGAAGGGCTGCGGATGTTTGATCATAAATGGCGCGGATTTGCGGGAGAATCCGCGCAGCTGATAGGCTGTGAAACCCGTACCAGTTCTCCCGTGCGCATTCCCCGTGATGAACGTACGCTGGAACATCCCGGACTGGAAAGGCTGTATCCGTGCGGGGAGGGCGCCGGTTATGCTGGAGGCATTGTCTCCGCCGCTCTGGACGGTCGCCGTTGCGCGGAAGCCCTGGCGCAGCAGGTGCAGGGTTGAATTGTTTCTGCGGAAAGTACGTCCGGATGATGTGGAAAAAACACGTATTTCTTTTATAATACTTATGTAATGAGCATCTTATGCGGCGTATTCCTTACCTGCTTTCCCGCCATGGCTGGCAGACGGTATTCGGCCCCTCAGGAAATGCGGGATATCATGGGAAAGTCTCTTTGAAGGCAGCTTGCTGGAAGATGGTTCTTTTTAAAAAAATCCCGGAGAGGGAGGTGTAGAAGCGTAAAATAAAAAAGAAAAAGGTAAGGTGGCAGGTTTCCGAACGATTGGATCGTTACGGTGTCCAAGTATGAATCATGAAGACATTCCGAACTCCCCTCTTATTGTGCTGTGTGCTGGCGTTATTGCCCTGCATGTCTCAGGATGTGGCGGCTCTGGCTATGCCTAATGTGGATCTGGAAACGCAGGAAGGAAGAAAAATGGAGGATGAACGGGCGGCCATACGCAAATTCTTCGTGCTCTTTTATCTGTCTGCCATTATTCCCGTGATGGAAAATCAGGGACGCATCAGGAAGGAGGAGGACATCTACCCTCTCATGCTGAAGGTATTTCCGGAGAAGGAATTGAAAGCGTGCCCCGAAAAACTTCAGAAGCTGATGAATGACAAAATACAGGGTGTAAAGGACATGCTGGCGGGCAAGAAGCAGATGAAGCCGGAACCCTTTGATCCGGAGGAGCCTGAAATAGTCGCTTTTCTGGCGGTATACGGCATGGAAGACCTGGACCAGCAGATCATGAACTGGATGGGGAGGCAGATAGGCTCCGAAAGTGACGGAAAGCTGGAATCCGTCATCCAGGCATTCCGGCACTTGAAAGACGGGGTGGAATCCGGAAAAATAGTGATGCCGGAAAAAGTGGAGGAATAAAAATGTGCCGCAAACCGGAAAACGGCATCAGAACCGGGGTGCTTTCCTGTTAAAACGCGGTGCCGTGGCGGATGCCCAATAATGCAAACCGGAAGGTGGGGAAGGAATCCTGTTGTTCGCAGGCAAGGAGGCATGTATTGTAGTTTTATAAAAATGTTCCGGTGGCGGTTTTTCCCCTCGATTTTCCGGGTCCATGTTTCTCCACCTTTTTTATCCTTTTTCGGGTGTACTGTCACGCCTTGAGTTTTCTTCTTTTCAGGAAAATCCGTTGGTTCATGGAATAGGGCGGCAGGCTCGCTCCCTCTCCACCCCCATCCTGCCGGGGATGATCACCACGTGAAGAAGATACGCGCTCAGTAGCTTAAAGTTCTTCGATCACGTCAAACACCTGCCGCCAGCTTTCCAGGGAAGCCTCCAGCCCGCCCAACGCCAGCCCGCGCTCCCGCGCCGCGGCGGCCATGTCCTCCTGGTAGTGGGGCTCCCACGCCATCTTCGTCGCGAAGGCGATGAAGTCGCCGGGGCTTTCGCACAGCCACCCGGTGCGCCCGTGTTCGATCATCTGCTCCCAGCCGCCCCGCTTGTCCACGATCAGCACGCTGCCGCTGGCCATCGCCTCAAAGCCCACGCGCGGCCAGTTCTCCGTCGTGTCCGTCGGTTGCAGCACGATGTGGCAGCGGCGGTAGAACTCCTGCTGGGTGAGCGATTTCTGGTCGTGGAAGGTCTCCACCCAGTCGGGAGGCTTGCCGGTTTTACCCTCGCTGCGCGCGTCGAAGCCGAGGAAGGTTCCGCGTTTGGGTACGGGGGAGGCGAAGTGTTCGTAGATAAGCCACGTGTCCTTGCTGAACTTGTCTTCGTCCTGCCGGGAGATGTGCCCGGCCCCGAACCAGTCGGCAGGCCTGTCGGCGACGTAGGGAAAGGCGGAGGAGTCGAAGTACGGGCGGAAGGTCATGAAACGGATGGACGGATCGCCGTTCAACGCTCTGAGGCGGGGCATTACGCTTTGCCGGACCTGGTCGTTCTGGTAGAGAAAGAGGGCGATGTCCCCCCGGCTCATGGCTTCCTTCTCCTTGCCGAAGAGCCAGGTCATGCAGTTCACAAAGACGGTCCGGCGCGTCCTCTTGCGAATCTCGGGCAGCGCGGCGAGGAAGTCTTCATTGCAGAAGCTGATGACGGGCGCGTCTTCCGGAATGGCAGCCCAGTCGTAGGCGTCGTGGATAACGTGGCGGCGCTCCGTCATCTCGCCATAGAGAACGGCCTTGCGGACGTTCTTTTGGGTGGGAATGAAGTGGAGCGTTACCCCCAGTGCCTCCCAAACCCTGACCTGATGATACAGCTCCGCCCCCGCCCCGCCATAGAGGGAAGGAAAACCGACGATGTAGAGGGCTACTGACATTAAAGGAAAAGTCTCTGCTTATATTCCTACACATCTTGCATGTCCTGTACCGCAGAAGCCCCTGCACCTATTTATTCAGCATGGTCGAGACTTCTATGAAAATTGCGTACTCTTTAAACAAACATTTAGAAAAAAGAAGCTTTGATTTGTCTAATGACAGGTAGGCCAGAAGAAATGAGTCAATTGTTTTTGGGCTGTCTGAATTGGGCAATTAACTGACGTTTAAAATCTAAAATAACTAAATCATTCTCGTTTATATCGATTGCCCAACACGCCAAAGAAGAAGCGTGTACCATTCCTACGAGTACCCATTCATGTGATTGATATTGGTAGATGTATATATCTTCTTTGATGACACCCGACGCTCTGTCATGGGCGAACGCAAGATATCGTCTATCCTTGCTGTATATCATTCTTATAGTACCGAATTTCCCTGCAAAAGATTGCTTTATTGCTTCTTCGTTGGGAGCACTCTCAACGAGGTTGATTTTATCTTCTTTTGCCATGGAGAAAAAAGTAAATGTTAATGTCAAATATATTAAAAATCCGGTGCGCATAATACTCCGCAGTCTTGTTGATAAAGATTGAGTAATCCCAATTTATGTCTAATGTTTCGTCCTTTGAGCATTTTTCGCTTTCTTCTACTCAATTATCTTCTCTTTTACTTTGTACATTAAAGTAAATATTTCTCGTTCGGCAACGTTCTATACCTTTGAGAGTTAAATGTGTAATAAGCGTATAATTGATAGCAAGATATATTATAAAAATCTCTGATGATGCATGAAGGACATTATTGAGGTTTTTACTTCCAGAAAGGTAAATAAATGCCATCAAACACATACCCGTCTGAAAAAGAAAAAATAATATAGAAAGAGCCCGTCTGCAAAAGAAACATATTCTCGCACTCATTTTATAAGTGATTAATTTTTTCAAGGAACAAATTTTACCAAGACAATTTCCAGTTGAACATTGTGAATTAACGATCAATGGTGGTGATTTTTTAATTTTTGACAGCATTTTTTCATACTGATAAAATAGCTCTCTGGATGCAAAATACCAAGTCGGAAAAATAGAAGCTAAAAGCAGGACTACAACAACTAAAACCTGATCATCTTTAGGTGTTGAATAAAGAAAATCAAATAATTCAGTATTTTCTATAATGTAAAAATATGACGCGGCATATACGTTTACCAGAATAATAGGTATAGCTAAGCAGCATCCTAAGAAGATAAATACCATAAACGTTTCAAAAAACGGAAGCAACCATTTTTTCATTTCATTGCCCTTAGATTGATGATTTAATTGGATTTCTTATTCGAAACATTCATATTTTCTGTTTAGTCTTTCCATGGCATCATCTCCTTGATCTCCTAGTTCAATTAGAAATGTACCTCCCTCTGAAGAAATACTAGTAGCCGCCTTATTTGCGGCGGTAGTCAATTCCTCGGTAAGTGGAGAACTGAGCTGCGAGTTGGCTATTTTTCCACAAATACCGCCGAAGAAACAACCGCATTTTGTAGATATATATTATTACGCCCTTTTTCTTTAAAGCTTACTTGGTACTTTGAAAATATATGGTTTTTTATCTGATTTACCTTCTTCAGAATTACTTTTTAAGATAATGTGGTCTTTCTTCCAATCATAGACCTCCCAAGAAACGCGGTCGTTATTACTTTCCGGGGTTTGATATATCTTTTTCAGATAAGGCTCCTTATCCAATAGTTGATAAATTGTAAGTATATTTTCTTTAGAAGCGAAATTATTACAGATAACAAAATGTGTATTATCTAAAGAAGACAAATAAATTGTAAAGCTTCTAATGTTGTTTTCAAGGACAAGTTGAAATGAGTCATCAGTTTTAGAAAATATTACGTACCCTTCATATAATTTTTCATTTGTATAACTGTCTAATGATTCTATCTTTTTAAGATAGAACAAAGAATCTGATAGTCCAATCTTTTTATTACTCGTCAATAATTCATGTGTAAATGTAGAACAATATGAATTATGAGATAATAAAACAAAAAAAACGATAATAGAAATGAACTTCATAAATCTTTATGCGTAATGACTACGGTCAGGGATCATATCCATTGTTAGTTCCGAAAAGGAAGATGGACAAGGCTCGCAATAAGGAACCTCAATAATAATTACGCCTTTTGTCGTTATATTCCTCCTGCTTTTTTCCGGATCCCAAATATCAATCCAATCACCAGGGCCTGCTTTTTTGGGATGTTTTTTATTAAACGCTTCTACATCGGAAACCGTACCCATAAAAGCGGACTCTCCTTTAGGCCAAACAATGACTTTAGCTCCAAATGGAAGAGCCCATTTATCAGAACGTTTAGGGAATTGTTTCTTTCCAAAATGGCCGATAGCTATATCGTGCGGCTGAAGAATATTATTACGTGTGCCAACTCGGTCAGAAGACAAAATCCCCTGTGGGTTGTTGTTCATCTACCTTTTATACCCTTTTTCAGGGGTGCTGTCACGCTTGGAGTTTTCTCTTTTCCTGGAATCTCGTCGGTTCATGGAATAGGGTTCCAAAACCTGATCCTTCTTCATCCCATCCAGCCGGATAATTACTACGTGAAGAAGGAAGCGCCCCCCAACAACAGCCTTCAGAGCTCTTCGATCACGTCAAACACCTGCCGCCAGCTTTCCTGGGAAGCCTCCAGCCCGCCCAACGCCAGCCCGCGCTCCCGCGCCGCGGCGGCCATGTCCTCCCGGTAGTGGGGCTCCCACGCCATCTTTGTTGCGCAGGCGATGAAGTCGCCGGGGCTTTCGCACAGCCACCCGGTGCGCCCGTGCTCGATCATCTGCTCCCAGCCGCCCCGCTTGTCCACAATCAGCACGCTGCCGCTCGCCATGGCTTCAAAGCCGATGCGAGGCCAGTTCTCCGTCGTGTCCGTCGGTTGCAGCACGATGTGGCAGCGGCGGTAGAACTCCTGCTGGGAGAGCGATTTCTGGTCGTGGAAGCTCTCCACCCAGTCGGGGGGCTTGCCGGTTTTAGCCGCGCTACGGGCGTCGAAGCCAAGGAAGGTTCCGCGTTTGGGTACGGGGGAGGCGAAGTGTTCGTAGATGCGCCACGTATCCTTGCTGAACTTGTCTTCGTCCTGCCGGGAGATATGCCCGGCTCCGAACCAGTCGGACGCCCTGTCGGCGACGTAAGGAAAGGCGGAGGAGTCGAAGTACGGGCGGAAGGTGATGAAGCTGATGGCAGGATCGTCGTTGATGGCTCGGAGGCGGGGCGCCATGCTTTGCCTGACCTTGTCGTTCTGGTAGAGGAACAGAGCGATGTCTCCCCGGCTCATGGCTTCCTTCTCCTTGCCGAAGAGCCAGGTCATGCAGTTCACAAAGACGGTCCGGCGCGTCCGTCTGCGAATCTCGGGCAGCGCGGTGAGGAAGTCTTCATTGCAGAAGCTGATGACGGGCGCGTCTTCCGGAATGGCAGCCCAGTCGTAGGCGTCGTGGATCACGTGGCCGCGCTCCGTCATCTCGCCATAGAGCGCGGCCTTCCGGACGTTTTTTTGGGTGGGGATAAAGTGGAGCACCACCCCCAGCGTTTCCCAAGCTCTGACCTGATGATACAGCTCCGCTCCCGCCCCGCCATAGAGGGAAGGAAAACCGACGATGTAGAGAACCGTCATAGTTGAGCGTAGAATCCCAGAAGCGTGAATCTTCTCATCAATATAAACTTATTGGCGAATTATGTCTGAAGTGCTCCGGGAGCTTAATACCATATGGTCTAATCGATTTATTCTATATCTGATGTATATTAGTTACGGAAGCGCATGAATCCATTCTTTGGTAGATGAGTGAATTAATATTTGGGATGTGTTTTCCGGTAAAATGTGGCGGCGTTTTGTTGTATCAAAATACATAGCATCTTGATCATTTTTACATTCGATAATATAACCGTTACCTTTCGATTCACTGTATTTCAACCTGCGTCCAGGTTGAAAATCATACAAGACGTACCGTTCAATGTCTTCTGCCCAATCTTTCATCAGACCGGAAGGATACATTTCTTGCTGAGATTGAGAGCCGGCATACCATTTAGTGAACATAATATTTCGAAATAGTTTCCGCCCTTTTTCTTCTTCTCTTGCCGTATGAAAGTTTTTGTCCTCAAAAGAACCCAATAACAATCCCCCATAATATCTCAATTCTCTATAAAAAGGCAACATGTATTGAAATGATCTTTGATCGTTCATGATACTTGCAATATATGAGGCCCGAGCAAATAAACTAAATGCATATCTCTCTATTATTTTATTCGGAACTTTCCAAAGAGGAGTGGCAATAAGTTTTGTACGACGGTATAGAGACATCAAATGCCGAAGAGTACATACCTCAATATGAATATTACTCCCGCAACAAGAAAGACGTGCCCTTAGGATACTTAAATTGATGGGAGGTATATCACATTTGCTTTTATTATCTGCTGAGCGTGGAACAATAGAAAAAAATCTCTTGCATACTCGTCCAATAATATTCATATCCGCAAAACCGAATAAAACGACGCTCAAAGGAAGAAACGCAAGATTGTTGTTGGGATCATCTTCTCTTCCACCTTTGAGAATAAATCCCCTCTCTGACAGGCAATTCTCATAGCTTCTCCAAAGTACTAGCCAGCCTTTGAGGGATTTGGATTTAATTGATGAGATTTCGAAAATAAAATCTGGAGTGCGGAGACAAGAATTCTGAAATTCTTTACTATACGGAGAAATGGAAATTTCAAATCCAAAATACTTATGCCGTTTGTCCATAGTATTATTATTTAGTCGAATATAGAAAATATTCCTGCCACAGCAACTATTGCAACACATGCAACAGCCTGGGCTGGAGCTGTTGCAATAATCGCTGCTCCAATAGCAACGGTACCAACAACAACAGCCGCTCCAACAGCAACTTCCTCTATAGATAAGCTACTTGGTTCCAATTCACGCTCAGAGTTCCTTTCTGGTTGCAAGATAATTTCTTTAGGCTTTGGCGTACCTGAACAGCAACACCAAAAACGATCGAATTCTTTTCCTAAATTTTGAGGAGAGATATAATCTTCTGTGGCTGATGACATATGTTCTGGCATAAACCACGCTCCTGGTGTTACGCAATAGCATTTGTAATGATATGAACCTTTACATTTTCCTTTATATCGGCATTTTGTAGGACTTACTGTTGAACCTTCAGGGCATCCTGGTTTCTGTGAAGAAAGACCAATCCAATCTATGTATATCCCAACATGATTGAATAGGTATCCATATAGATTAACGCCTCCCTTTTCCATCAGAGGATCTTTATTAATCCACCTGCCGTCAGTGGGATTATAGTACCTGAAATTGTACTGCACAAGTCCCGTTTCTTCATCGAAGTACTCGCTGGCGAACCGGAACGGATTCATCTCTGCGGCATTGCCTTCCATCTTCACGGTCGAGCCGTAAGGGCCGTATTCATACAACGCGCGGCGGCCTGCCTGGATGCCGAAGAGTGCCGTCGTGTTCTTCAAGGCGTCGTGCGTGTAGAAAAGGTCTTCCACGTAGGTTCCCGTTTCATCGAAGACGCTCATCGCCAGCACGCGCGTTGCGATCGGTTCCATGGGATCCCACAGGTAAGTTTTCCTCAAAATGGGGGCCACGGTTTCCGAAACGTTCATGGCATCCAGTTCCGCAATTTGTAGGTAGCCGTTATAGATGAATCTCTTCTTTGACATCAGGGTTTCTCCCTCATAGACAGCTTTCTCGACGCGCCTGTTCAAGTAGTCGTACCGGCATTCAACGCGTTTGCTGCCCTGCGTAAAGCTCGTGGCCTGGTTCAGGGCATTGTAAACAACGGTCCATTCTCCGGTGGCGGTTTGCAGTTTGGTCTGATTGCCGTCGGCATCGTAGGTCGGCGCGAAGGGAGGCTCCGTACCTTCGGCGATGGCCGTGTACTGGTTAAGCTGGTTCGTTGTGTACGCCGTGGCGGGAACATCCGTACCCTCGTGTGCCGTCTTGCGGTTGCCGATGTTATCGTAATCGTAGGCGAAGGTACCTCCCCGGCTCATCGCGTCGGCAATGAGTTCGTTTCTGTCGTTGTAGCTGTAAGTGTGTGTGAGGTCGGGCGCGGGCGCGTTGAAGTAATCTTTTTTCATCGTGGGGCGGCCCAGTTCGTCGTAGGCGTAGTCGGTTTTGGCCGGGTAATTTTGGCCGCCGGGGCGCAGGTAGTCGATTTTCACCGGGAGGTCGCGCTTGTCTTCGCGCGTGTACCACCGTTTCAAGGTGTTCGGGTAGTCGAGGGTGTCCAGAAGGCCGTTCTCGGCGTTGTAGCCGTAGGTGAAGGGTTTCGCGACGGCGTTCAACGAGACGGTCGAGAGCCGCCCGGAGGTGTCGAAGCTCCACGCGGTTTGCAGGGCGGTGCTTGCCGCATAGTTCAGATTGTATCCCGATGGCCGCCCCAGAGAGTCGCGCTGGAAATGGAGAGCGCTTGCTACAAGGCCGGATGTGGTTTCCGATTCCGTTTCATTATATGGGGTGTAAGCGATGGTGCGCGTGCCGGAGTCGTCCGCAATCTGCGTGAGCAGGTTCAGGTGGTTGTATGTGTAGCCGATGGCGGGCGTGGCGTCGTTATGGCTGACGGAGACGAGGCTGCCCGTCTGAGGGTCGTAGGCATAGGTCGTCGTCAGAGGGGTGCCTTCTTTGTCTACGGTCCGGGCCTGGCGTTTTTCCGCCAGCCTGTTCCAGTTGTCGTAGGCGTAGCTTTCACCGTGGCCGTCGGCGTAGGTTTTTGCGGTGACCAGGCCCGTAGCGTCGTCGTAGCTCCATGTCGTCACGTCTCCGTCCGTCCGTTCGCGGGGGTCGGCAGTGATGTCTTCCTCATCTGCCCGGAACGTAGTCAGAGTCACGAGCCTGTCGGCCTCGTCATAGGCAAAGGCGGAAGGCTGGATTCCCGTGCCGTATTCGGCGGTCTTGCGTCCGCGCAGATCGTAGGCGGAACACGTCGTTTTGCCCAGCGCGTTGGTGATACGGGAGGGTTGCGCAGTGGCCGGGTCATAGGCTGTCGTGGTCGTATTCCCGGCAGCATCGGTGACGGACGTTTCCCTTCCGGCGATATCATAATGTACGGTGGTGGCATTGCCCCGGGCGTCCGTATGGGTTTCTGTCCTGCCCGTTGCCGTGTAGGAGCGCGAGGAAGTCGTGACGATGCCCGCATGGTCTTTCCTGGACAGGGCATAACCGTCCACAACGACCGTTTCGGCGACGATGGATGAAGTCGGCGTTTGTGTTTTGGCCGTCCGTTTGGAAGGCGCCGTGTATTCCGTCCATTGCACAGTGTCGTTGCCCCGGGGATCCGTGGCAATGCTTTTTTGTGCAAGAGAAGCAGATAAGGCGGAGAGGAGCGCCGCCGTACGTTGCGCAAAGGAATCTCCCTGGCTGTTGTAGTTGGTTGTGGCGATGATGCGGTAGACGCCGTCCGCACGTTGCTCCCGGGAATAGGCGTATTCGGTGATGAGCGAGTTGGAGGGCGTAGGAGCTTCCTCCAGTTTCAACGTCGTTTTGACGAGGTTTCCAAAATCGTCATACTCATAGAGGACGGGGGCCATGCCTTCCACTTCCTGCCGGAGGAGTTGGTTCTTTTCATCAAAGGTGTGCCTTTTGTGGATGAGACCGCCGTTGGCGTTGGCTTGCGAGATTCGTATGACCTGATTCCAACCGTTGGTAACGGATTGCTCTTTGAGTAACGCTTCTCCCGCCTTCTGGGGGAGCGTCGTACTTCGAACTACTCCTTCCTCCGTGGCTTCGGTGGTGTATTGTACATCCCGCTGCCCGATTCCGTGCCGTCGCAGGACGGTTCCGTCGGGGTGTTTCTGGGTGATGAGCGTCGCTCCGGTGGGAGTCGTCATGGTTTCCGTCAATCCGTCTTCACTGTAGGCATGCGTCGTTTCCCGGCCCAGGATATCGGTCTCGCGGGTCAAGCGGCCCAATAGGTCGTAGGCACGGCTTTGCGTGGCGCTCATCGGCCCCACGTCTTTACGGATCGAGGTGATTTTGCCGAGTGCGTCGCGCGTGTAGCTGGTGATGGTTTCCGGAGTCACGACGGTCGCGCCGTCAATCACTTCGGAGCGTATTTCTTCCACGAGCTGCCGCGCGGTGTTGTATGAGTAAGTCGTCAAGACACCGTCTTCGTCCTTTTCCCACAACGGGCCGCAGCACATCATCGCGCGTTCGGTTACGCGACCGTTGGCCCGGGTGCGCTTCGTCCAGCGGTTTTCAGCGTCGTATTCGTAGGTGGCGGCGTCGGTCATCGCCCACGTGCCGTCTGTCAGCAGGGCGTACTGTTCGTAGCGCATGTTGTTGCCCTGTTCGGAGACGTAGGTGACCTTGCGCGTGCTGTGGCCGGGCACGGGTTCCCCGGCAACCCGCGTTTCAGCGGTGACCCGGTAGAGGGCTTCATACTGATCGGTCGGCTCGTAGGCGTAGTGCGTTTGCACGCCGTCGATGCCCTGGGTCATCTTCAGGCGGCCCCGGGCGTGGACGTTCGAGGCCGTGCCGAGCCAGGTTTCTTTCACTTCGAGGCGTTCGCCTTCCGCTCCGAGGGCGGTAGTGTGTTTTTCGACGCGACGCACGTGGTCGGCCTCCGTGTACACGTAGTTTGTTTCCCACAGGTCGAGGGCCGCGGCCGTCAGGGTCGCGCGCTGGGTGAGGATGTCCGGGTCGGCCTGGGTGTTGTCGCGGTAGGTGGTGTAGGTGGCCTTGTCGCCGCCTCCCGCCCACGGGACGCTGGAGACGACTTCGCGCCCGAATTGGTCGTAGGACCAGGTTTTCACGCTGCCGTCGGGAGCGGTTTCTTTCGCCTTTTTGCCCATGCCGTTGTAGGCGTAGGTGGTTTCGCGAGCGTAGGGAGTGCCGTAGCCCTCGATGCGGCTCATGCAGAGGTTGCCGTTGCGCGTGACGGCGTAGGTTTCGCAGACGCGCGAGATGGGCGTGCCGTGTTCCCCTCGCTGGATGGTGGTGATGAGTTTCCACGTATCGGGAGAAACGACCTGCTTTTCTTTCAGGGTGTAAACAGCGTCGTCTCCTTCTCCCTGTGCCATGTTCCAGGCTCCGTCCGTTCCCTGCCAGTAGCGGGTGGTGTAGGGCATGCGGCCCGCGGTCTGTTCGGTGACGGCGAGTTTGCCCGTCGCCGCGTCTCCCGAAATCGTGAAGGTCTTAAATGGGCTACCCGTGACGGGGTAGAGGCCGGTCGTGCTGTTTTTGGCTCCCACCTGTTCGGGGAGGTAGAGGGCGATGCGGTAGCCGGTGGACGTAATGTCTTCGATGTTCGCGAGTCCGTCCCACAGGTTCCAGATTTGGCGGATGGAGCCGTCGGCGGCGCGCACGATGTCGAGTTTGCCGTCGAATTCTTCTTTAGTGTAGGAAGCGCCGTTTTTGGCGGTGTAGCCGGTGGCGTATTTCAGCGAGGAGGCCGCACCCGCCGAGTAGCTGACGGTGTGGCCCGCGTTCGAGCGCACGCTGAGGCTGTAGTCTACGATGCTCCGTGCCGATCCGATCGTTTGCCGGAACGAGGCGGAGCCGCCCCGTTTGGCCGATCCGCCGATGGGACCCACGCTGCTGCTTCCCGCACTGCCGCCGCTGCCCGCCGCGTAGCTGAAGTAGTTGATCTTCGTCCCTCCGCTTTGGAGCTGGAAGGCGGTGTTTGGGCCGATGCCCGCGGACGGAGCCGCGGTGATTTCGTTCGCCATCGGGTGCCAATAATTTAACGCGCGCGGCGACCAGAGTTCCGGGGAGAAGGTGCGCCCGACGATTTCAAGGAGCCCCTGAGGAAGGCCCGTCATGCCCCGGAAGGAACCGAAGTTCGTGCGCCAGAGCATCTCCGCCTTGCGCGTTTGCGTCACGACGCGTTTGCCTGCCGTTGAAGAGGCGTAGGCCGACATGGAGGCGCGCCCGCTGCGTGCCGCCGGAGTGTTGCTGCTGGAGCCGCCTGCGTTTTCTTCACACGCGCAGGGTTCTTCCTCCGGGTCTTCGCCGTTCTCCCCCTCGCCGTTGTCGTTATCCGGACATGGATTACTGGAGCTGCTTTGCGAGTCGCTGCTGCTCGGGGACGTACTGCTGCTGCATTCGCACGGGGTATCCTCGCCGTCGTCGTCCGTGTCGACGGGTTCAGGGTCGTCTTCATCAGGCACGTAGGAGGAGGAGGACCCCGATCCGGAAACCTCGACCTCCACCGAGTACGCAAGGATGGCCAGGTTTTTCCAGTCCGGCGGCAACGCGACGTTTTCATACGTCATGCTCACCTTGTGATAGCCGGGTTCAATCGGGAAAGACTCGTTTTTTTCTCGGTACTGGCCCCCGTGATGTTCGCCTTCGCCCGGTATTTCGACCCCCTGGCCGTCAACCATGAGCGAGCCGTTGTCGTCCACGCCGAGCATCACATGGCAGGTGGCGGTTTCCCCCGGCTGAAGCGGTTCTACATAGATGTTCCAATCCCAGCTGTCGCTGAACGGGCCGCTTTCTTTGTTGAAGGGCTCCGGTGCGCCGCCGGAATTGGAACTGGCTCGGTTAGTCAAGGGATTGACGTCGTCATTGAAGCGATGGGTGTTCATTGTTCTGGAATAGTTGAGGTTGAAATATAAATAAACTGTCGGAAACGAGGATCGGCTACAACAAAACTCCGATAGCATTTTCTCTATAACAAATCGCGGCTCGCATGGCAACTATTTTTTTTAGAGAAAAATTGGTATTTTTTCAACCATGATTCCTTTCCTTAAAAAATCATCAATCAAAAAAATAACTCATTATCATCACGATGCAGACTTATCCAACAAATGGGGCCATGGCCGGATAGCTTTCATAGTGGATGCACCGTATCCACGTACGGTCAAGGTTGCGGGCATGCTTCTGAGCCTGGAGATAATTGCTAGTGATCCTCCGGCTTGTGGACGAATCTGCTCCATCTGTTTAAAGACGTGGAGCATCTCGGCTTGTTGCTATTTAGGCCATCGGTCCAGGGAATCATTCTTCCTTCCGGCCGCCGTTTGTTCCGAGCACTCGGGTTGCCCTAATGATCGGGACAAGCCTTACGTCAATCAGGAAGTTGAAGAATTCATTTCTCCGAACCCAGAGACCCACGGGCGCCGCGTTATCCCCGTCATTTGCCGGGAAAAGAAGGAAGCCGGGGCTACGGACTGCCTGCCGCCCGTCATCAGGAAACACAACCTGCTGGCTGCTGATATTTTCGACAGGGGAAAGGAGAGGACATCCAGCGACGTGATCGCCAAAATGATCGAAGTTGATCCCGAGATCCTTGGGAATCGCTGGGAACGGAAGCAACGGAAAAAAGATTGAAGGAACGCCTGCTGGCCAAAAGGAAATGGCGATCAGTGGAGGGAAGACTGGCGTATGATTTCAGAGGAGCGGTCTGGAAGTGGAAAGCGGATTGCGAAAGGGAACTCCGGAAATAAGGGAAAGTATCTGACGAATTATACCGTCATCATGAACAGGAGATGAGCCTTTTGTTGAGCAAGTACCTGTTGAAGGAAGCCGTGATGAGCCATTCTTTTAATGGCTCATCACGGAAAAGGAGTCCAGGGACTATTCATCTGTTCTTTGGCTGTTGATTCCGTCAGGTGTGGACAAAAAGGAGATGCTGGATTATTTAGAAGGGAATAGAAAAAGGATGGAGTGTTAGGGTACCAATCGGAGCAGGAGATGGGAAATATATTTAAAATTAAAAAATTTAATGAAGCACATGCGTAAAAAATGGGTCGTGATGCCGGGGTTATTATGGCATTTCACCGGATTGCCGGTTTTTCCTCTTTCCGTAGCTCAGGACGTGGCATCTCCGGAGATGCCGAATGTGGATGTGGAGACGGAGGCGGGCAGGCATATGGAGAGGGACCGGGCTGCCATATGCAGGTTTTTTATGCTCATGTTTCTGGAGAGAAATATTCAGAGGGCCGAGGTGGAGGATGACCATGCCGTGGATTTGCAAACCAGGCTGAAGCATGAGCTGAACGCCATTCCAGGCAAGGCGCTTGCCGAATGCCCGGAAGACTTCCGGCTGGCGATGGAAAAATGGAAAGATGCCTGTGAGAAGGAACTCGCGGAATCGGGATCGGTTTCTGACGAATTGCGGTATATGATGGCGGAAAGCATGAAGCTGTTGATGGGAAAATACATGGTAGATGAGGTCCTGAATACATCCATTCCCCGATTGCTGTTCCCCTTTAATGGAGAAGGGCAACCCGATAAAAAGGAACTGTTGGAGTATTATAAGGATTTGAAGGAAAAAATAGAATCCGGCAAGGTTGTTATACCGGTAGAAACGTAAAGGGACGAAAATAGATAGAACCAGGTGAATGTCATGTCTGGAAACCTAGCTTCCATGTTGCGTTTATTGTTGTGGTGCAGCCTCGGCTTGCCGGGGCTGCCTGCCTCTGTTGCCCAGGATGTCGTTGTCTCCGGTGAACCGAATGTTGACCTGGCCGGCCTGTCCGATGAGGAAAGGAGGAAAATGATTCTGGCCATTTCCAGGATGGAAATACTGGAGCGGCTCATGCAGGAGATTTTTTTCCTGGAAACCGAAAAAACCGGAGCGGGAGCTAGATTGTTTGGTCTGCTGAAGTTCAAGCTTGCCTCTGTTTCCGGCAAGGTTTTGGAAGCGTGTCCCGACGATTACCGGCAGGCATTTCAGGCCTGCATGGAAGCTGGCCGTGACTTTGTGCGGCAATTTGAAGGAGTGGAAATGGAAGAGCCGCAATTTCACAGGGAATATTCCCGGTACCAGGGCAAATGCCGTGCCATCATGCAGCCTGTCAAGTCCAAGTACAGGCTGGAGGAAGCCCTGGCTGACCCCATCATATTCCTTCGCCGGGAGATAGACCCTTTCAGGAAGGACAAGGCGAAATTGCTGGAGCGCTTCAAGGTTTTGAAAAGACAGGTGGAGCAGGAAACATTCACATTCCCGGAAATAACGGAACAGGAAAGGGAAAAATTTGGAATGAGAATGATTCTTTATTGATTTTTAAGGGTATATTTGAAACATGTAGGGACCATGAATGTTATAAAACTTGTTTTGCTGGCAGGGACGGCTGCCTCCTGTCCGTTGGGTTCGGCGGGAAACAGGGATATCATGGAACCGGATATGGCCAATGTGGATGAGGAGATGGAGGGATTCCGGAAATCGCGCATGGCCATCGTGAGGTATAATGTGCTGCTTGAATTGTGCTGTAGGATCGTTTCACTGGAATTGAAGGAACATCCGCGGCTGCCTGATGGGAAAATCAAGTACAGGAAAATGTGTGACCTGATTCCTCAATCGATTCTGGCACAATGTCCCGCAGATTTTCGGCAATCTTATGTGGAGGTCCTTGAAGGTATAGAAAAAAATCTAAGTGATAATATTTCATGGGGGGGAACTCCGGAAGGCAAGGAAATGTTCTCCAGGCTGGAAGAGGCTAGGAAACGGTTTAGTGACCAGTATGACCTGGAACCTTTAATGCGTCCTTTGATTGATTGGCTGGACGGTCAGGAAACTCGCCGGGAAGGAGAAAGCCCTCAGGAATATCTGAAACGTCTCTACCAATTAAAGAGTGATCTTGAATCCGGGAAATGGGTTATTCCCGAAGGTTTGCCGGGAGAAAAGCCGGGACCGGAATGCATGAAATCGGTCGCCGGACAGTAATTGCCCGGGAAACGGCTGATGCCTGAAAGGCGTGAAGCATGCGGGGAAAAAGAAAATGCGGGGACGTAGTGACGGACCGGGAATTGGATTGGCGGCGGAAAATGGGGGCAATCCCGGATTGGCATTTCTCTTGATGGATGTTAAAATAAAAACAGTGATGAATTTATGGAAATGGATTCCCGTGGCGGTGGTGTCGTGCTGTTGCAGTTTTGATACAGGATATGGCCAGGACATCGCGGCGCCGGATATGCCTGATGTGGATGAGTACCGGAAAACGCCGGAATTTGAGAAAGATCGCCTGGCCATAGCCAGGCAAGCGATCATAGGGAAATTATGCTTGGAGATTGCGGGAATGGAATTGGACATGCAGCAGAAGGCCTTGGATGAGCGTCTCCTATTGCAGACGATGATGGAACTGTGGCCTGAGAAAACGTTGGACGACTGCCCGCAGGACTTCCGTGAAGCATGGTTGCAGAGCAGGAAAGTATTTAAAATGTGGTTGAAGGATGACAACGCATGGGAGGAAACGGAAGAAGGCAGGGACGTGATGCAGCAGCTGCAAGACTCCATGAAAAGGGTTGAGGAAAAATATGGTTGCCAGGTTTTGGAGCAAGCCGCCGACAAATGGCTGGAGGCCAATGGTGCGGTAAAAAAGGAGGGAGAAACGCCGGAAGAGTACCTAAAACGTCTGAATCAGTTGAAAGAGGATATTTATTCCGGGAAATTGGCTGTTTCTCCTGAATTGTTGAATCAAGAAGACGAGTGGAAAGATGAGGAAGAGTAAAAAGCGGACATCTGTCCTTATATTTGTCAGGTCAAATAAGCCATGAAGCTGGTAAAATGGTTTCTTGCGGCAGGATGGGCATGGTACTGCGTTGTCAGTCCTGTCCGGGGACGGGATGTAGGGGGTGCGGAGAAGATGAATCCGGATGTTCCGGACAATTTGGACCGGCGGCAAATGAAGGATCGGGAAGCCATACAGCGGTTCATGATCGCACTGATGCTGGAGCACATGGTTCTCAAATGGAGCCGGAAAGATGCTGAGCATGATGTTGAGGCCATGAGGCGTGAAATGGCTTCTTTTCCGATCAAAGCCCTGGACAGGTGTCCGGAGGATTTCAAGGAGATATGGAGGGATATTCTGTTTACAAGCATCAGGGAAAAGGTTCCTCTGAAGAAACTGCCCGCGGACGATCTGAAAAAGCTGGAATTTCAGATGAGGGTGTACATGGATAAATACAATCTTCAGCGGTTTGCGTCTTCTCCCGCCTTGTTGAACTTCGTGCTCCTCACCTTGAATCCGCGGAACATTGGTAATCCTGACAAAAAGGACTGGAGCAGGCGTGCGGCCGGTCTCCGTGCCCGTCTTGAAACCGGGAACCCTCCCGTGCCTTCCGTTGAAGAAATGATGGAATGGTCCGGGAATTGGGAGAGGAAACATGGATTCGGCGGAGAGGACCCCTGGGAGGATGACGGGGAAAACGGTTATAATACGCTGCTGTGGTATGTTTTCGGATTATATGGAGATGAAGATGAGGAGCAGGACGATCCTTTCTCCTGATTCCCGTGATCTATCATGATCCCCTGCCGGAATGGAATCTCCATCCGCGGAGCCGTTTTTTTCAGGTTAAGTCTTGCCAGGGCAGGGGGCTTGGGGCCATAATCTGAAAGTTTCACAACCGCACGCACAGCCATGAAAGTAATCGTCATCTACGGCAGCCCGAATGATAAGCCCTTTATGGAACCCGCCCGCGAATATTTCGCACAGGAAGGAGTCCCTTATGAAGAAACGGTTTTGTCCGCCCACCGCGACCTTCCGCAGCTCATCAAATTCCTGGAGGATCTGGAAGCCAGCGGGGAAAAGGCCGTCATCCTGGCCGTGGCCGGCCTGTCCGCCGCCCTTCCCGGAGTGGTCGTCATGAGCTGCTCCCTGCCGGTCATCGGCGTACCGGTTCCCGGAGGCCCCCTGAACGGCATTGACGCCCTGCTGGCGATTGCCCAGTGCCCGGGCGGCGTGCCCTGCACGACGGTAGGCCTGCACAAGAAGACTCCCGTGAACGCCGCCATGGCCGCTCACCGCATTCTGAAGCTGGCGGGGCTGTAAGTATCCACTCTTTCCCCTTCCGGCTGATGACTTCTCCTCCGTCACAGGAAATCGTGTTGGACGAGCAGGAAATTTCCCGCGCGCTGGAGCGGATGGCCCACGGCATCGTGGCCCGCTGCGCCGGGGAACCGCTCGCCATTGTCGGCCTCCTCAGCCAGGGGGACATCATCGCCCGGCGGCTGGTGGACAAGGTCAAGGAACTGGGCGTGGACGCCCAGTACGGCGCCATTGACATCTCCCTGTATCGGGACGACATCTTCAAGCTGGAGGCGCGCCCCTCCCTCCGCTCCTCCAATCTGCCCTTTTCCACGGACGACATGAGGGTGGTACTGGTGGACGACGTGCTGTACACGGGCCGCACCATCCGCGCGGCTCTGAACGCCCTGTTCGACTACGGCCGCCCGGCACGCATTGAACTGGCCTGCCTGATTGACCGCGGCGGCCGGGAAGTCCCCATCCAGCCGGATTACACGGGCCACGTGCTGGACCACGCTGGAGCCAAGGTCGTCGTCAGCATGAAGGAGGCCGACGGCGTGGACCGGGTGGTCATCTCCGGCAAATAGACAGTTTCAACCCATTCCCTGACTTTCATGAATCCCCGCAAGGACCTACTCAACATCTCCTCGTTGACCGACGAGGAAATCCATACGCTGCTGGATTCGGCCGGACCGATGAAAGAGCTCTTCACCAAAAGCGTCAAAAAGGTGCCTGCCCTGAAAGGGAAGTCCGTTTTGACGCTTTTTTATGAACCCAGCACCCGCACCCGCTCCTCCTTTGAGGTGGCGGCGGAACGCCTGTCTGCGGACGTGACCAACTTCACCGTATCTACCTCCTCCGTGGTGAAAGGGGAATCCGTCCAGGACACGATCGCCACGCTCCAGGCCATGAAGGTGGATTACGTCATCGTGCGCCACTACAACAGCGGCCTTCCGAACGTGATCGCCCGCCATACGAACGCCAGCGTGGTCAATGCCGGGGACGGGGCGCATGCTCATCCCTCCCAGGCCTTGCTGGACTCCTTCACCATCCGGGAAATGTTTCCGGACGTCCGGGGCAGGCGGGTGCTGATCGTTGGGGATATCCTGCATTCCCGCGTGGCGCGTTCTACCTCCATCCTGATGAAAAGGCTGGGGATGGAAGTGGCCTACCTGGGACCGGGCTCCCTGGTGCCGCGCACGGAATATTCCGGCATTCCCCGCTTTTCCGATTTCAACGAGGCCTTTGCCTGGAAGCCGGACGTCATCTATCTGCTTCGGGTTCAGAAAGAGCGGCAGGACGCCCCCTTCTTCCCCAGCGCGCGGGAGTACAACAAAATATACGGCGTCACGGAGGAGCGGCTGAAACGCATCTCCGATGAAGGGCTGTACATCATGCATCCCGGCCCGGTTAACCGCGGTGTGGAAATCTGCGACCTGGCAATGGACTATGAGCGCTGTCTGATCAACCGCCAGGTGGAAAACGGAATCGCCTGCCGCATGTCCATCCTGTACCATCTCACTCCCCAAACCCAGCATTGATCCTTCATGAAAACTTCCGTACTTATTCGCAATGCCCGGATGGCGTCCGGCTCCTGTCCGGCGGATATTCTGATTTCCGGCGGGGTGATTTCCGGGAAGGCCCCTGCCGGAACTCTTTCCGCAGACTCTGCTGAAACAGTCATTGATGCTGCCGGCAAACTGGTTCTTCCCGGCCTGTTTGACATTCACGCCCACCTGTGCCAGCCCGGACGGGAAGACAAGGAACGCATTGCCACGGCAACGGCGGCGGCCCTCCACGGCGGCGTGACCGGACTGATGGCCATGCCGGATACCGCCCCCGTGATGGACAATGCCGCGCAGATCACCACCTTCATGGAAATCTGCCGCACGGACGCTTTGGTGGACGTCATTCCCTCCGGCTGCCTGACCAAGGGGGACGGCGGTGAAGAGCAGGCCTCCTACGACTCCCTGCGGGCGAAAGGCGTGCGTTTTATCACGGACGGCGACCGCGCACCGGACAACATGTTGCTGCTGTACCGCGCCATGCAGTACGCCAGCAACCTGAACCTCACCTTTGCCCTGCGCGGGGACGTCCCGGCCCTGACGGCCAGGGCCGCCATGCATCCCGGCACCACTTCCTACCGCCTGGGGCTGGCGGGCTCCCCGTCCTGCGCGGAGGAAATCGGTCTGGAAACGATCATCCGCCTCTCCGTGGACACGGGCAACTCCCTGCACGTGCAGACCGTCTCCACCGCCGGAAGCGCGGACATCCTGCGCCGCTGCAAGCCGGAAACGGCTGGATTGAGTGCGGAAGTGGCCCTGCATCATCTCCTGTTCACGCATGAAGACGTGGGCTGTTACGACACCAACTATAAGACCCTTCCGCCTCTGCGCGACCGGAAGGACGTGGACGCCCTGATTGAAGCCGTGAATGACGGCACCATCGACTGCATCGTCTCCGACCACACGCCCTGCACGCCATTCTCCAAGCTCCAGGACTTCGTGGTAGCTCCGCAGGGCATGATTGCCCTGGATACCTTCCTGCCCGCCATCTACCAGTATCTGGTGCAGACCGGCAGGATGTCCTGGGAAACGGTTGTTCGCGCTTGCAGCGACGCCCCCCGCAGGCTCATGGGGCTCCCCCCCGTTTCCCTGGAGGAAGGCGTCCCGGCCAATCTGGTGGTATTTGATCCGGAAGGAGAGACGCCCGTCACGGACGAAACGTTGCGCAGTCGCGCCCGCAACACTCCCTTCCTGGGCAAAACGCTCCAGGGAAAAGTGGAAGCCGTAGTCTTCGGAGAGCAAACCTACCTCTTTTAAAGGGAAGCGGAGAGTTTTTGTCGTCTATCAACTATTAACTAAACTGCCCTTGCAGCCTGTTGCCCGCGTCAGCACCTGTTATCCGGAAAAATTCGGCGTTCCGCGTCAGAGCGGGCTGGTGCCCGGTGCCCGTGCACGGCTGGTGTTTGAGCCGCAATTCCGGAATCCTGAATCCGTGCGGGGACTGGACGGATTCTCCCATTTGTGGCTGCTTTGGATATTCAGTGAAAACCTGAGGGAAGGCTGGAGTCCGACGGTTCGGCCTCCCCGCCTGGGCGGTAATGTGCGCATGGGGGTCTTCGCCACGCGCGCCCCGTACCGTCCCAATCCCATAGGACTGTCCGCCGTCAGGCTGGACAGGGTGGAAATGCATTCCCGGGACGGTCCTGTGCTGCACCTCTCCGGCGTGGACTTGGTGAATGGCACGCCCATTCTGGACATCAAGCCCTACGTGCCGCAGGCGGACTGCATCCCGGAGGCTTCCGGAGGATTCACGTCCTCCCCCTTTCAGCGGCTGGAAGTGGAAATTCCGCTGGAGCTGGCCGCCTCCGTTCCTCCGGAGGAACTGGCGGCGCTGAAGGATACGCTCTCCCTTGACCCGCGGCCGCAGTACCAGGACGACCCGGAACGGGTATACGGCCTTTCCTTCTCCGGCTGGGAAATCAAATTCAGGGTGGAAGGCGTCCGGCTGTACGTACTTGCGCTGAGTTGAAAGTGGTAGTTAAAAGTTAATAGTTGATGGATAGCAAAAACTTTCCGCTTCCCCTTTAAAAAGGTAGGCCGTTCCGATATAGGGGGCGCTCTTTCCGGAGATTTTTCCTTCCGGAACGGGGTTTTGTTTTCCGTCCCGCCTTCTTATGGTATTGGACGCTTTCCGTAACCCCTGACTCCGTGTTCTTTCATGGAATGCCGGGAAGTGGCGCCTGCCGGGAAGAGGACTAGTCGCATATGCATTATAGTTGTCGCCCTTGTGGCGCTCCTTGTGTACATCTTCCTATAGAACCGGCGTGCCACGCTTATTCCTTCGATTGCCGTTCTTGTCGTTCTCATCTCCACCTTATGCCGGTTTCCTGTGCCGGAGTTCACGCCGGACACCCTCTCCAGGTTGAGCCTGGAGATGGCACCCTGTGCACAGATTGGCCTGGGGATGCTGGCGGGGTGGGCGGCCAAAATGCCATCTTGATCGTGGAATTTGCCAATCTGGAAATGCAGCGCGACAAAGGCCTGATGGAAGTCCCTCCGGCGATCGCCCTTCTGAGCCTGCGGCCCATTCTGATGGCTTCCCTGGTTTCCATTCCGGGCTGCATTTCGCTGATGATCTCCTCCGGTTACGGAGTGCTGACATGAAACGCCAACGGTACAGTGGTCGTCATCGGCATGGGGGTATAGGTGGGCCTTTTGCTGATCTCGTGTTTTTATGTATTCGTCATGAATCTGTTCCGTATCAACTTCTCCCTGAATGAATTGAAGGAGGATCGGATGAAACGGGAACGCGGGAATACTTGGCTGCGCACAAAAGCGATGTTCCCTAAAGCTGACGGTGAAAAAGGCATTGTGCCCTGTTCCCTCCCGGGAAGAGGAGGAAATAAGGCCTCTTTCCTTCCGGCGGGCAGTCCGGCGGAAGAATTTTTCCTGAATCATCCTGCGGAAGGTGTGAAGGCGTGGATGGGATATGAATCGTGCCGGACTTGCCTTCCCAGGCAGTGGGGAGTAAACTTTTCCACCAAGGCGGGGAAGCTGTTCCTGTCCGGTTGAGAGGAATGAAAGGCGAGCGGCACATAATTGAAGCATTTGAAAAAAACTTCCGTGATTACGGGGAATTGGGGGCATCCGTTTCCATTTGGAAGGAGGGGCGGGAAATTGTTTCCCTGCACTCCGGATTTGCCGTGGCGGATGAAACGCGTCCGTGGACGGAACGTTCCCTGGTGCCCGTTTACTCCGCGACCAAGGGACCCGCTTCCGCAGCCCTGCTGCTGGCTCTGTACCAGCAGGGAGCCTCCCCGGAGATGAGCATGGGGGAACTGTGGCCGGAATTCCCGCTGCCGTATGCTACGATTGCTCAGATGATGTCCCACCAGTGCGGTTTGGCCGCTTTCTCCCGTCAAGCTGATGTATTCGACCATGAAGACTGCGTGCGCGCCCTGGAGGAAACCACTCCCGCGTGGCAGCCTCCCGAACACGGCTACCATCCGCATACCTACGGCGTCATGCTGGACGAACTCATGATCCGCCTGACCGGGGAGCGTCTTTGGGCATACTGGGATGAATACATCCGCCGCCCCTTGAATCTGGACTTCTTCATCAGGCTGCCGGAATCAGAATTCAGCCGGGTGGCTGTCCTTTACCCCGGCAAAATGGACATGTCCAACATGGGAACCCCGTTCTATCTGGAATACATGAAAAAAGGTACGCCCGTGAACCGTGCGTTCAACACCCTGATTGGCCTGAACAGTGTGCGGCAAATGAACACTCCGGAAGCGTGGACTTCCGGAATGCCTGCCTTTGGCGGGGTGGCTTCCGCTCGTGGCATGGCTCAATTTTACCAAGCCTGCCTGGGCCTGGATGAACTGGAGGTATTCCCGGAAACCGTGCGTGGCTGGATGAAAGAAATGGTGGTTGACGGGCCGGACCTGACCCTGAAAACGCCTACCGCCTTTTCCTGCGGATTCATGCACGACCCCGTGGACCTTTCCACGGGCCGCAAGCTGCGCCATCTATTCGGTTTCGGGGGCTTCGGCCATGCGGGGGCAGGCGGCTCCCATGCCTATGCCGACCCGGAATACGGTCTGTCCTTCGGCTACGCCATGAACCGTATGGACTTGAACGTGCTCCCCGGAGTGAAAACCCGGAACCTCATCAGTGCGGCAATGAAGGAAATCCATGAAGATGGGGGCGATTTTGACACCTGATTTTTCAGGCGGGAAGAAGGCTCTTCTTTCTACTTTGCGGTTGCTCCGCTATCTGCCTTGTTGAGCTTCTGTCTGGCCTTTTCATGGTCCTGTTCGGCAGCCTTGCGGTACCATGTCAACGCTTCCTTCCGGTCCGGTTCGATTCCATGGCCTCCTTGATCATAGATCAATCCCAAAGAGTATTGGGCGTCCGCATCTCCCTGCCGGGCTGCCTGGAGGAACCATTTGGCCGCCTCCCGATAATCTTTTTGGACGGAATCTCCATTAAAATACAGTGCTCCTAAATTTTTTTGAGTATCAATCTCATTTAGCAAAGCGCTTTTGATCCACCATTCCCGTGCTTTTTCAAAATCCTGTTGGAGGTTGTTTCCTCCCAGGACATATAAATTGTCTAAATTGAGCAAGTTGGATGTATCTCCCTGTTCAGCCCGGATAGTCAGGTATTTGGCTGCTTTCCCGTAATCCTTCTCAAGTCCGGGGCCGCCAAGCATGTACAATTGTCCCAAAAGATCAAGGGATTCCCGGTCTCCTTCGTCTGCCAGCGGCTGTATCCATTTGACCGCTTCTCCATAATTTTTTTCGAGCCCCGGCCCTCCCGTCATATACAGATACCGCAAAAAGGGAATTGCTTTTTTATTTCCATGCCTGGCGCTGAGTTGAAACCATTTTTCCGCTTCCTTCCAGTTCTTTTCCAATCCCGGCGTTCCATTCATGTACAATTCTCCCAGGATGCACATGGAATCCGGATTTTTCTGTTCAGCACTGATTAGTAACCATTTAAGAGCCTTCTTTTCATCTTTTTCCATGCCCGGCCCCCGTCAGGTATAGCTGTCCCAGAAGGAACAAAGCTTCCTGTTGGCCTTGCTGCGCACTTGACTGGAACCATTTGGCCGCTTCCTTGTAATTTTTTCTACGCCCAGTCCCTGCATGTAAAGGCCCACGAGATTATACTGGGCAAGGGGATGGTTCTGCATGGCGCTTGCTTTCCAATGTTTGAACGCTGCGTGCTCATTGCGTTCCACGCCTTCCCCTTGGATGTAGAGAAGCCCCAATTCGTTTTGAGCTCCGGCATGGTGTTGGGCAGCGCTTTTCCGCAGCCAGCGAACGGCCTGCTCTGCGTCTTTTTTGACGCCACTGCCGGATTCATATGCTTTGCCGAGTAAATACTGGGCTTCCGGAGAATCCAGATTCGCAGCTTCAAGGATAAAGCGGTATCCTTCCTTTTTATCCAGAGGAGCTCCCTCAATGCCGTGAATATAGAGTTGCCCCAGCCTTAACAGTGCGTCCCTGTCTCCCGGCTGCATCTGCTGCTTCAATTGGCTGGCATCAGTTCGCAATTGTTGTATTTGCGCGTATTTTTTTGCAGCTTGAACATTTCCCATTTTGGCTGCGTGGCTGAAGCATTGTTCGGCTTTCTCCATGCTTGCCAGAGGATTATCTTTTTTGCACAATAAAAGATAGAAATTACCCATCTCCGTGTAGTATTCAGGATCCTTTGATTCCTTGGCTGCCTGCTCCAGATATTTCAAAGCAAGAGGGACATTCCTTTCCACTCCTTCTCCGTTGATATAAGCCAGAGATAAGAATTTCAGGGCGTCTGCATGGCCTTACCGGGAAGATTGGCGGGCCAGTTCAAGAGCCTTTTCCATATCTTTTTTGATTCCCAATTTTCCATGATAGGTAAAATAGGCCAGGTTATACTGACAATCTGCATCTCCTGATGAAGCACCTTTTTTCAGGGCTTCGATGGCTTTTTGCATGTCCTTTTGGCAACCGAATCCTTGATAATAGCAAGTAAAAAGAGTGAAATAAGCATGAGGGTCATTTTGTTGAGCTGCTTTTTCAGCCCAGAAGAACGCTTTATCATAATCTTTTGGGATGCCATTTCCTCTTCCATAGCAGGTGGCCAGGGAAGATTGGGCAGACGGGTCTCCTTGTGCTGCCTTTATTTCCAATTCTCGGATATGTTCTGGAGAATAGGCAGGCTTTTCCGATTGAGCCTTCTTGGGCGGGATTTCTTGGACTTTTACGTGTACAGGCTGTGCGGCCAGAGAAAATTGGCTCATACAAAATGAGATTACCAATAAGATCATGATAGATGCTTTCATACAGTGATATTCTGGAAATTAAAAATCAATACGTACTCCTGCAGAAAATACCCCGTCGGAGTCTTTTTCTGTTATTTTTTCTTCTCCCTTCAAGTAAAAAGATACGTTGTCATACGGTTTATACTCTACGCCTCCTTCAATTTTTATGAAGGCAGGCGGTACTTTTGGTACGATATCCTGATTTACGCTTAATAAGGCATGGTAACGTATTTTACCGTCTTGGCTAGAACCAGATGATTTAAGTGAAGCTAAACAGGCAGCTTTGAGAGGATTGGGTGAAAGATCCTGTAATGTAACAGACGCGTCAAAGCTTAAACTTTGAGCGATCTTGGTTGTATAATTCAAGCCTACAGATGGAACATACCGCTCCTGGCTGAAGCCATCTTCCCAGTTGCCGCTGAACGTCCCATTTAGAGTCAATCCCTTCAGTATTTCCCCCGACTTTATATGAAGTGAGCCCTTGCATTTATCATCTTCCTGCTGTTTCCAATTCACCCGATGCAGAAAGGGTGAAAAAAGGTACTTTCAATATCGTCAGTTTTGAAAAATCGACACTGAACGTAGGAATATCATCTCCTGGTGTTAATGTAACTCCTAACCGGGAAGCCCGCAGGATGACAGTAAGGGCGTTCCAAATCCAAATATTTTGGAATGCTCTTGTTGTCTATATGATATTTCCGGTCTGAAACCGGCTTCCTACTGAAAATTGAAGATATGAATTGTTTTTTTACCGCTTTCCCATATGGCTATTTTACTTTTATCATTTGAAAAGCAAAATGTTAATCGATGGGATCCTGATAAAATATGTCTCCCTGTCACCTTTTTGTCTTTTGTATTGATGAAGGCGACTGCCGTTTTAAAGTTCCAAGGTGCGACAAACCTTCCTGCATAAATGAATGTAACCGCCAGCAGAGTTCCATCATCGGACAGAGAGGGGGTGGATATCGCCCAGCGTTTTTTTTCCAATCCAAGGGAATCGGGAGTTATATCCATTACTTTTTTTTCTCCCTGATAAAAGGAAAAAAAGGCAGTGGAGGGGTAGGAAATGCAAGCCCGGGTCATATCAGACGACAATATGCTATTAAAAGAACTTTCTCTCTCAGAATTTTTAAATAACGGAGTAGACTGTCCAAAAAATGCTATACATCCCGAATCAACAGAACTTACAAGCGATGGCTGTCCATGAGGTGAAAGCTTGTATCCCCCTTGGATAATAATATTGATAGATTTTTTTTGTAATAAAAAATCATATCTTTTCATTAATTCTTTATACCTTGCAACGCATAATTTAAGCGATTGGAAGCTGTCAGGTATTATTGATAAAGAATAAAGCAAAGGAATGTACTTTCGGGCTGTGCCATTGAGTGTGATATGAGCTGAAGTGTCTGAAACAGCTTTTGCAGATATTTCATGGTATGCTTTTCCCCATGGCGAGTTTCCTGCTAATATCACGCGTTGTACTAGTTTGGCATTCTTGAAGCCTAAATCATGGATTTCCGCATATTCGTCATTCCATGCAGCAAAATATTTTCCGTCATTTGAAAATGACATGGTAGGATGTGCTCCGTGATCATTGATACAGTCGTCTGGAAATTCAGAGATATCCACTTTTGATATCATTTGGTCCTCAGAGAATATATGTTGATTCCCGAATGCGGCGCAGGTAATAATAAAGGTTGAGCCGAAGAGCATTTTATATAAAGGCATATTTATAGTATTCATTGACAATTTCCACCATGTTTATTGATTTCTTTTCGATAAAAGTGACATTTGCATTTTTTAAACCAAGATTTTAAAAATAGATCAGAATGCGTTTTCGTATATTCCTTTGCTTGTTGTCTTCGAATATCCACATCATCAGCTCTATCTCCTGGTTCTACTCTTGAAAATGGATTAATGATTCTCCAGAATCCTCCGTGTCCCCCCTTGAATCCCATAGAACCGAAGGAGACAGGAAACATTTGAGGATCATCTGGAGATCCTTGAATTTTTCCTACAACAGATTTTTTATTTTCATCTAATTCTACTTTATGTGCATAATAATCCTGCCACATATGGTTTAAATGTCCAAGAATTTCTAAGGCTTCTTTACACTCATCAGAAGATACTTTTTCCTTGGAAATTTTTTTGTCGAATTTCTTGGATTCTGCAAGAAGCATTGCGATATAATTATCTCTAGCTTCTTGATGTGTTTCTTTAGAGTCCAATCCTGTACAGTAATGATAAGCTTGGGTTTTTCCCATTTCTCCAGAATCCGTATCGACATTTGCTTCAACAATGACCTCCAATAATTTTTCTTTGATCGTGAGTGAAATTTCTTTTTCTTTGACAGTAAGGATAAATTTATATGTAGAAAGAGGGCGTCTTGTCAATCTCCTGTGCCGCCTAGAAAGCCATAACCCTTGATAATCATTGTAAACATAAGGAGAGTTGGAAACAAAACCATATAAATTTTCCCCTCCGTTTTCAGCAATGGGATCACGGCTGATCCACCTGCCGTCCAGGGGATTGAGATGACGGTAATTGTAATAGACAAGTCCCAGTTCATCGTCCATGAACTCGCAGGAAAATCTGAACCTGTTGTCCTGAGCCATGTCTCCCTGTGCCGTGATGAGGGCACCAAAGGGGGCATACTCATAGCGGGCCCTTCGTGTCTGCCGGTCATCAAAAATGGAGGTGACATTCTTCAATGCGTCATGGGTGAAGAAGAGATGCTCTCCATCTGCCATTCCGTTTTCCTTCCAGCATGTCATCATCAGAATGCGCGTGGCTGCCGCTTCCGCCGGATTCCACAGATAGCTTTTTTCCAGCACGGGCATGGGATGCATCATGTTTAGCTCGGCAACTTGCAGATAACCTCGATACAGATAATGAGCATGGCTCGTAATGGCTCCGCTGACAGCAACTTTTTTCTCAAAGCGACGTCCTTGATAGTCGTAGCCGCAGGTGACGGTGATCCGGCCATCTTCACTGGTGAAGGAGACGGGGCGGTTGTTGGCATCATAGGAAACTTCCCAAATGCCCGTTGAGGTCTTAATCGTGGTCTGGTTGCCGTCTGGGTCGAAGGAGGGTGTGAACAGTTCTGTCTCCCCAGTCACGTCCGTGTATTGGTTGAGTTGGTTGGCCTCGTAGGATACCTCTTCCTCCAGCTCCCGGGCGGACTTGCGGTTGCCGATATTGTCGTACTGATAACTAAAGCTCCCATCCTGACCGATCCGGTCTTCTACCAGTTCACTGCGGTTGTTGTAGGTGAAGTCCCTGGTGGTCGCCGGAGTGGCAGCCTCCCATGAATCCTTCCGTTGGACAGGACGCATCAAGTGGTCGTATTCATACTTGTGGGCGGCAACTGTTTGCCCATTCTGAGTCTTCTCATAACCGATGGAGGCCAGGAGGTTGAGCTTGGGATGGTAGGTGTTGCTGCGGACCATGCCGTTGGGATAGGACAATTGGTTGAGGAAGCCGCTGGTTTCATCATATTCCCAAGTAAAGGGAGATGCCAAACCTTCCAGATTCATCCCGATCATGGCACCTTGATGGCCATAGTCAAGATGGGAGTGCTGAATGGTGCGTGATCCAAGCATCAGCCTGTATCCGGCGGGGCGTCCGAAGGCATCGTAGTCTTTCTGGATGCTGCTTTCCACCTGTCCAAAAGAAGTGTCCTGAATCATTTTGCCGTAAGCGTCATAGGAAAGTTCTCTGGTTCCTGAGGCATCGCAAACAGAGATCATCTGCCCGAGGTGGTTGTAGGCATAGAACCAGGGCTGGGTATCATCACTATGGGAAACGGAGACTAATTCTCCGGTGGCCGGAGCATACTGATAAGTTGTCACAATACCCCTGGCCCTGGTGAGTGTTTCCAGGCGGTTGAGCTTGTCATAGGTTTTAACGGTACAGGAGCCGTCGGCATAGGTCTTCTTGAGTTCAAGCCCCGTAGTCGCATCGTAGAGCCATGTAGTGGTGTCTCCGTCGGTGCGACCGGAAGGATCGACCGTGATGTCCCCTTCGTTCGCTCGGAAAGTAGTCAGAGCAATTATTCGATCAGCTTCGTCGTAGGAGAAACAGGCCGGCTGGATGGCGGTACCGTACTCGGCTGCCTTTCTTCCTCGAATGTCGTAGGAATAGCAGATGGTTCCTCCCATGGCATCAGTAACGCAAGAAGGGGAATCACAGTAGGTACTGTAGGCAATGGAGGTCATGTTGCCTTCGGCATCCATTGTCTTAACAGTACGCCCGGCTAGGTCGGACTCTGTTGTAGTAACATTGCCGCGGCCGTCCGTCTGCTTCAGAATCATGCCTGTAGAGGTATAAGAGCGTTCC
Organism: Akkermansia sp. RCC_12PD; assembly: GCF_036417355.1. Classification (NCBI taxonomy): domain Bacteria; kingdom Pseudomonadati; phylum Verrucomicrobiota; class Verrucomicrobiia; order Verrucomicrobiales; family Akkermansiaceae; genus Akkermansia; species Akkermansia sp. RCC_12PD. Next base: position 2,252,062 of record NZ_CP143889.1, read on the forward strand.
TGTGAGGAATGAATGCCTGCATGGTCAGTCTGGCTGACGGTAAACCCGTCGATAACGAGAACTTCAGCCACAATATCCGAAGTTGGAACACGGCTGAACCGGGTGCGCCTAGCAGGAGTAGTGTATTCCGTCCACTGAACGCTTTGCTGCCCATAGACGTCAATGGAAAGTATTTTACCTTCTGGCACAGGGTTCAGTTGTGAGATCAGGGATTCTCTAATCTGTGTGAGGGGTAGTCCTTCGGCATTATAGGTTGTGGAGGTTTGTATCTTGTAAATGCCGTCTTCCCGAGTTTGGTAGCACGAGGAGCTTTCCGCAATTCTATTTTTTGTAGCGTCATCCGGATGGAGTTCATCCAAAAGAACGGTTTGCCTTAGGATATTGCTGAATTCATCGTAAACAGTTACTATGGGAGCCATGTTTTCATTCTGGAAATGCACAAGCTGGCCTTTTCCATTGTAGAAGTTTCTGGTCATGATAAATTTCCCTTGGGTATTGGGCTGTTCCTGGCGGATAATTTGACCGAATCCATTTTGAAGAGTTCGGGAGAGGACAATTCCATGGGACAGGGTGGTGGTGAGGATGCCTTCTTTCGTCAACTCAACCTGGGTTTCCATTTCCCGTTGTCCCGTTCCTCCTGCCCAAAGGATAGCGCCATCATAGTACCTTTTTGTCACCAGAGTGGCACCGGAAGGCAGTACTTCCGTTATGGCAAGCTGATTCTGACTATACTCGGTCCGGGTGATGCGCCCAAGAACGTCCGTTGTGGAAATAGTTCTTCCCAAGTCGTCGTACTCCGTGCTTTCAACTGTCGTCATGGCGCCGACATCGTGCCGTGTCGAAAGAATGCGTCCCGTAGCATCCCGCATGTAAGAGGTAATCGTTTCAGGCGTGGTTTCCGTACCTGAACGTATGGTTTCCACCAGCTGCCTGGCAGAGTTGTAGCCATAGGTGGTCACGATACCATCTTCGTCGGTTTCCTTTAACGGGCCACAGCACATCCATTCCGTTGTGCTGGTCCTGCCGTTGCCCCTGGTGGTCTTGATCAATTTGAGTTCGGCATCGTATTCGTAGTCTTCAGAAGAAATTAGAGACCAGTCTTCACCTGTGTGGACGTACTGCTCTTTTCTCGTGGTCGTGCCATTTTCAGCGATGTATTGCACGGTTCTGGTACTTTGACCGGGAACAATGCTTCCGTTTGCCTGAACAGTTTCCGTCACCTTGTGAACACCCCCATGGTCTGTGGTGGCTTCATAGAAATAAATCGTTTGCACTCCATCAATGCCCTGATTCATCTTCTTCCTGCCTCGGGCATAGGGATACTCCGCCATTTCCCCGTAGGTCTCCGAGATGCTTGTGCAAACCTGGTCGGAACCTAGGGCGGTTTCCGTCACCTCCGTTCGGCTGACTTGCGGAGTATCCACATACGCATATGTTTTTGTTCTCAAAATAGTTTCCGTGCCGTCCGGAGTGATAATCACTTCTTTTTCCATTGTCGGCCTGAAATCATTGAAGCAAAGGTCGGCGTATTCAGTACGCATCCCTTTCTCCCCTCCTCCTGCCCACGGCGTAGCTTGCAAAACTACCCGGCCCTGGTCGTCATACTCGTAGCGCGTGTAGCCTCCGTCGGGCTTGATTTCCAAAGACATGCGGAACTGGTCGTTGTACGTGTAGAGGGTGGTCTGCTCATTGGAAGTATTGTAGCCTTCCGTGCTGCTGATGGTCAGCCAGCCGCCGTCGGTATACTTCTTCACTGTACGCGTACTGCGGGAAGGCCGGGAATCATTGATGCCCCTGACCGTTTCAATCCGCTCCCACTTGGCGCCGGGCAGGGCGTTGCGTTCAATCGTGCGCACGATGCGTTCATCTCCTTCTCCCTTGATGATGCTTATTTTGTTTCCTTCCTCGCGGCGTTCGATAACCCGCGGTTCCTGCCCGGCCCGTTGATTGGTGATGTAAGTCACTTTTACGCCATCCTCCATGGAAGTTCTATAAACGGCCGTCTTGTAGGGCTCTCCGGTAACCACAAATTCCCCATCATGGGATGCAGAGACATTCCCGGGAGCGTACCACTCCAGGGCAAGGCTGTTGTTTCCGGGAATGCTGCGCATCAGCCCCTGAGCCCGGGAATAGACGCTGTTGAGAGAGCCGTCCGGGTTGTAGGCCACTTGGACCTTGCGGGCATACTCCTCGGCGGTCATGACGTGTCCCGAAGAACTGGTGACCGAGACGACCTCTCCGGTAGAGGAAGAGAAGCGCAGGATCATGCCGGAAGGAAGCGTCATATCCATGTAGGCTGGGGTATCCTGGGTATTGGGAGTGAGATCTTCGTTGAGCAGCCGTATCCGATAGCTCAGTTTCCTGGAGCTGCCGACGGGAGAAGCGTCGGAGCTTCCCGTTTCCGCCTTGAAATAAATGTGACTGCCTGAGGGGCGCCTGACGGTGACTCGTCTTTCCTCTTGAGAGAAGGAGGCGCTCCATGCCATGGGGTGGTTGTAGCGCATGGAAGGCCCGCTGTTGGAGCTGGGGGTAAGGGGAGTGGAAGAACGGGCCATCCTCATGAATCTGGCAGGAGGAGGAGGCGGAGGGCCTCCTGCAGAGGGGGGATTGACACAGGCATTTCCCTGGCAGTCCTGTTCATCGTCGGGGTCGCCCGGAGTGGGCTGTTGCTGGACGCAGTTTTCATCGCCTTCTTCGTCGCACGCATCGCATGGGCATGGGCATGGACATGGTTCTTCCTCAGTGAGCGGTCCGCTGGAGGAAGAAGACAAAGAACTGGAGCTGGAACTGGAACTGGAACTGGAACTGCTTGACTTGGGATCAAACCCAAAATCATCCCCACCCCCTTCCGAAGAGCTGCTGGAGGTGGTCTCCTCTTCCTCGTCCCGATAAAGATTGACCAAGGTGATGACTTCCTCCCCTTCCTTGTCCGGAGGAGCCACACTGGGATTGAGGTAGGAATTGATGTCAGGCTGAAGCGTGGGTATAAGTCTGCCACGGCGATGCCTACGTTGGCCACGGCTGTGTGCAGATCCGCTTCCGCCGCGATGACGTCGGGCCTGCGGCGCAGCAGTTCCGAAGGCAGACCCACCGGAACCACAGGCGTTTTCTCAAACACGGCCGCCTTCGGCATAGTCAGTTCCATGCGTGAGTTGTAAGTGCCGAGCAAGACGGAAAGCTGGTTTTTTGCAGAGGCCACCTGGGCAATCAGGGCGGGGATGTGGCTTTCCGTGGCGGCGACGCTGGAGGTAGCCTGTTCCACGTCCAGTTGGGGAGCAAATCCGGCTGTGTGGCGCTTTTCCGCAATGGTGAGGGTGCGGCGCTGGATTTCCAATTGTTCCCGGGCGATGCGGAGCTGTTCGCAGGCGGTGATCCAGTTGAAATAGGCCGTGGCCACGTCCGCCAGCAGGGAGGTGTGTCAACTACTGCTATCTGCACTTGGATTCCTGTTATTCCGTTTCCAGTTCAATATCCAGTTTTGATAATTTGGAAAACAATTCCAGATTCAACTCAAGAATGACTTTTTTATTTTTTGTTACTTACAACTAATTTATTGTCAATAATTTTCCATTCGTATACAAGATTCTCGATCCTTGGTAAACGCAGTATTTCCACAAGAGAGAATTCTTGATCCCCCTTTTTTTTGAATCCAAAAATACAAGAATGGAAATATCTTCCGTGCGTACTTTTTTCTATATTTGACATGCACCAGAGATTGGTGCCGCGGACTTGTGAAATTACAGGGTTGGGTGTCCATATTTCCGGCTGTGGATCTGATGCCCCGGCAGGGCTGATCCAGCATAAAACATATAACATTATTTTCAGTTTTCCGTACATATTGCTCTATATCCTATTCTGCTAATTCTGTTGCTCCTGAACCTTGAGGTCCTTCTTCTTTTACCCTGAATCTGAAAAAACGGAATAGGTTAATGTACATGGGGATCTGCATACTGGCTCACCAAACTATTTTCTTAAATTTTTATCATGCGTTGGATAGTATTTTCCCAATGCCCATCAACCTTAGTTTGTAAAGAGTGATGTATAATTTATTTAACGAGAGTTTTTCCAAACTGACAGTTCATATAACAGTAACTGCGGACATAAGTCTCTCCTGCTTCTGCAGGCTGTCGTTTTTATTAATCACATGATTATATAAATAATAACTAATTGATAAATTTAATTTTAGTCACAATAGCCTCCTTGACATCACTGTTCTTCCATTTACGCTGAGAGGAAAAAAGAGATTTTTCATATTTTAACGATATTTCAATTTTTTGATATCCGGGAATTGTCTTTTCGATATTAAAACGTAGTTTTTTCAATTTTCCTGGTGGTTCATCAATAAACTGGGCATCACGTAAATCAAGTCCTAGGCCGGCTAACGTCTCTTTCACGCTCTGTCCTGTAGGAAAATACCCATGCATACAGATCTTGGAACTATTTTCACTGATTATATTTAAAGAACTCTGTTTGCAACTAGAAAAAAGAGCAACCGATAAAAAAAGGATTGATAACCTACTCATAAACAAATTAATTTTTGAGAATAGCCATTTCGGGGAACTTTCCATCTTTATTGCAAGATTCGTAATAACATAGGCCGCAATCTTTAATAGCTTTTTTAACACCGGATTCAACACATTTCTGAAAGGATACAGATTGAGACGCATTGAACCCTTTTTTCCACTTATCACAACAATCTGCACATTTTTTGGATTTTTTAGTATCTCCAATCATCATAATATAGATACATCCTCCAGCCATGACTATTATGTATTTCCCGCTATGGTTATTGGTCAAAAAATTGATATCTTCACATGAAAATGAGACATTTTCGTATCCACCTTCATCTACCGAATAAGGATGCGTATGGAAAGTCCCTCCCATTTCTTCTCCACTGCCGGGTGTAGGAAAATCACCGAAACTTCCACTATCATTTCCTTTTCCTCTGCGGATACTTGATCCTATTCCTCCCGCCGGGCGGATAATAGAGCCACCCTGTTCAGTAACAGTTCCGTCTTTGTTAAAGCTATCTTTCCATGCTTGGTTAAATTCTTTAAGCCACTCTGGAGGTAATAAAAATACATCTGCACATTCTAGTCCAAGAATATCGAACATATTTTTTGGAGAATTCTTAATAAAACCATAAATATTCCATCCTCCTTGTTCCTGGATGGGGTCTCGATTAATCCATCTGCCATCAGCGGGATTGAGGTGGCGGTAATTGTAATAGACAAGTCCCAGTTCATCGTCTGCATACTCACAGGAAAACCTGAACCTGTTATCCTGAGCCATGTCTCCCTGTGCCGTGAGGAGGGCACCAAAGGGGGCATACTCATAGCGGGCCCTTCGTGCCTGCTGATCGTCAAAAAGAGAAGTGACGTTCTTCAGGGCGTCGTGCATGAAGAAAAGATGTTCCTCCATTTCTTGTCCATTTTGCTTCCAATGTGTCATCATCAGGAGGCGCGTGGCTGCCGGCTCTGTCGGATCCCATAGATAGCTCTTTTCTATCATTGGCTCAGGATGCATCAGGTCCAATTCAGCTATTTGCAAATAGCCTCGATATAGATAATAAGCGTGGCTGAATGTATTCCCGTTGACGGTGACTTTCTTGCTAAAACGCCGACCCATGTAGTCATAGCTGCAATCAATGACCATACGTCTGTCTTCACTTGTGAAGGAGACAGGCCTGTCATTGGCATCGTAGCAAACATTCCAAATCCCCGTTGAGGTCTTGATAGCAGTCTGGTTGCCGTCAGCGTCGTAAGTAGGCTTGAAGTCCTGTTCTCCCTGGGCAATCTTCAAGTACTGGTTGAGAGGGCTGGATTGATAGGATATTTCTTCTTCCTGTTCCCGGGCAGTTTTGCGATTGCCGATGTTGTCATAGCAATAGGCAAAACTTCTTCCTTGGCTCATCTGGTCTTCAATCAACTCGCTGCGGCTATTGTAGGTGAAGTTTCTGGTGATTGCAGGCGTAGCCGTGTCCCATGAATCCTTCCGTTGAACGGGACGCATCAAGTGGTCGTACTGGTAGACATGTCCGGCCAACATGTCGCCAGTCCCGGCATCCTCATAGCCGATGGAGGCCAGGAGGTTGAGCTTGGGATGGTAGGTGTTGCTGCGGACCATGCCGTTGGGATAGGACAATTGGTTGAGGAAGCCGCTGGTTTCATCATATTCCCAAGTAAAGGGAGATGCCAAACCTTCCATATTCATCCCGATCATGGCACCTTGATGGCCATAGTCAAGATGGGAGTGCTGCACGGTGCGGGTTCCGATCATCAGGCGATATCCGCAGGGACGCCCGAAGGAATCGTAGTCTTCCTGGATGCAGCTTTCCACGGTCCCAAAGGAAGTCTCTTGTTGTATCCTGCCATAGGCATCATAGCAGAGTTCTCTGGTTCCTGAGGCATCGCAAACAGAGGTCATCTGCCCGAGGTGGTTGTAGGCATAGAACCATGGCTGGGTGTTGTCGCTGTGGGAGACGGAAACAAGCTCTCCGGTAAGGGGAGCGTAGGCATAGGAGGAAACAATGCCCCTGGCTTTGGTGAGTGTTTCCAGGCGGTTGAGCCTGTCGTAGGTTTTGGAAACATAGGAACCATCGGCATAGGTTTTTTTCAATTCCAGTCCCGTGGCTGTGTCGTAGAGCCATGTGGTGGTGTCTCCGTCTGTGCGGTCGGAAGGATCGGAAGTGATGTCGCCTTCTTGTGCCCGGAAAGTGGTGAGGGCTACCATGTGGTCGGCTTCATCGTAGGCAAAGCATGCGGGTTGAATGGCGGTGCCGTACTCGGCGGTCTTTCTGCCGCGGATGTCATAAGAATAGCAGGTAGTGCCTCCCGTGGCATTGGTGATGCGGGCGACGGCATCGCAGCAGGGCATGTAGCTGGTGGTGGTGACGTTGCCTGCAGAGTCGGTGACTTTGCAGTGACGCCCGGCAAGGTCGGTTTCGCTGGTGGTGATATTTCCCCTGGCATCGGTCTGCTTTAGAATCATGCCTGTGGAGACATAGGAGCGGTTCTGTGAGGAATGGATGCCTGCGTGGCTGGTCTGGCTGACAGTGAACCTGTCAACCATGAGAGCCTCCGCGACGATAGTTGAAGTGGGAATGCTGCTGAATTGCGTGCGCTTGGTGGCAGCTGTGTATTCCGTCCATTGGATGCTCTGCTGTCCCAAGACATCGGTGGAAATAATTTTGCTTTCGATGACGGAATCCAGCTGTGATACCATGTTTTCTGTTACTTGAGTCAAGGGACGTCCCTGGGCGTTGTAAGTTGTAGCGGTTTGTACCTGGTAGATTCCGTCTTCTCTGAGCTGGTAACGCATAGAGTTTTCCGTGATTCTGTTTTTAGCAGGTTCATCAGGATGCAATTCGTTTAAACGAACGGTTTGCCTGACGGCTCTCCCCAGTTCATTGTAGTCAGTAATGGTGGGAGCTATGTCTTCTACTTGGGATCGGACAAGCTGCCCTCTGGCGTTATAAGTGTTGTTAGTTGCCACGAAGCCTCCCTTCGTGTTGGGTGTTTCCTGCCGAACGGTTTGACCAAATCCGTTTTCCACGGAGCGGGAAAGAACAATTCCTTGGGACAAAGTTGTGGTGAGGATGCCTTCTTCGGTCAATTCAAGCTGTGTCTCTACTTTTCCCTGTCCGGTTCCTCCCAGCCAGAGAGTGGTGCCATCGTAGTATCTCTTGGTAATCAACGTGGCTCCTGTGGGAGTGGTCACGGTGGTGGTAAGCTGGTTATCATTGTATTGGGTACGTGTTACCCGCCCCAGTATGTCGGTGGAGGAAATGACCCTTCCCAGATTATCATATTCTGTACTTTCCATAGTGGTCATGGCCCCTGTGTCGCAGCGTATGGAAATAATTCTACCGGTAGCGTCTCTCGTGTAGGATGTAATGGTTTCGGGCGTTGTCTCGGTAGCCGAGCGTATGGTTTCCACCAGCTGCCTGGCAGAGTTGTAGCCATAGGTGGTCACGATACCATCTTCGTCGGTTTCCTTTAACGGGCCACAGCACATCCATTCCGTTGTGCTGGTCCTGCCGTTGCCCCTGATGGTCTTGATCAATTTGAGTTCGGCATCGTATTCATAGTCTTCAGAAGAAATTAGAGACCAGTCTTCACCTGTGTGGACGTACTGCTCTTTTCTTGTGGTGGTGCCGTTTTCAGCGATGTATTGGACGGTTCTGGTACTTTGACCGGGAACAATGCTCCCATTAGCCTGAACAGTTGAAGTCTCTTTGTGGAGAGCACCATGATCCGTGGTGGCTTCATAGGTATAAATGGTCTGAACACCGTTGATGCCCTGGCTCATCTTCTGTCTTCCCCGGGCATAGGGATACTGTGCTGCTTCCCCATAAGTTTCTGAAATGCTTGTGTGAACCTCATCGGAGCCCAAAGCTGTTTCGGTCACTGTCGTGCGGTTGACTTCGGGGTTGTCTTCATAAGTGTAGCTCCTTTGGTTCAGAACGGTTTCCGTTCCGTCCTGGGCAATGATGACTTCCCTTTCCGTAGCCGGCCTGAAATCATTGAAACGCAGGTCGGCGTAGGTGGTGCGCGTTCCCTTTTCTCCTCCGCCTGCCCAGGGCATGGCCTGCAGAACCACACGGCCCTGATCGTCGTACTCGTAGCGCGTGTAGCCTCCGTCGGGCTGGATGATCAATGACACCCGGTACTGGTCGTTGTACGTGTAGAGTGTCGTTTGGGCCAAGGGGGTATTGTACCCTTCCGTACTGCTGATGGTCAGCCAGCCTCCGTCGGTATACTTCTTCACCGTGCGCGTACTGCTGGAAGGCCGGGAATCATTGATGCCCCTGACCGTTTCAATCCGCTCCCACTTGGAGCCGGGCAGGGCGTTGCGTTCAATCGTGCGTACGACGCGCTCATTCCCCTCCCCTTTGATGATGCTCACCTTGTTGCCTTCCTCCCGGCGTTCGATAACCCGCGGTTCCTGCCCGGACCTCTGGTTGGTAATGCGGGTTACCGTGACGCCTCCTTCCAGGGAAGTCTCGTAGAAAGCCGTTTTATAGGGCTCTCCGTTAACCACAAATTCCCCATCATGGGAGGCAGAAACATTCCCGGGAGCGTACCACTCCAGAGTGAGGCTGTTGTTTCCGGGAATGCTTCGCATCAGCCCCTGGGCCCGGGAATAGACGCTGTTGAGCGACCCGTTCTGGTTGTAGGTGACCTGAACCTTGCGGGCATACTCCTCGGCGGTCATGATGTGTCCTGAAGAACTGGTAACCGAAACGACTTCTCCGGTGGAGGAAGAGAAGCGCAGGATCATGCCGGAAGGAAGCACCATGTCCATGTAGGCGGGAGTGCCCTGGATATTGGGAGTGAGGTTTTCATTGAGCAGACGTACACGATAGTCCAGTTTTCTGGAGCTGCCAACGGGAGAAGCCTCGGCACTTCCTTCCGGGGCCTTGAAATAGATATGGCTTCCGGAGGGGCGTTTGACGGTGACTCGTCTTTCCTCTTGAGAGAAGGAAGCGCTCCATGCCATGGGGTGGTTGTAGCGCATGGAAGGCCCGATGTTGGAGTTGAGGCTGGAGGGGGTGGAAGATTGCGCCATCCTCATGAATCTGACCGGAGAAGGAGGAGGGGGACCTCCTGCAGAAGGGGGATTGACACAGGCATCACCCTGGCAGTCCTGTTCGTCATCGGGATCGCCCGGAGTAGGTTGCTTTTGGACGCAGTTCTCATCGCCTTCCTCGTCACAGTCACAGGGACAGGGGCATGGTTCCTCTTCGGTGGGCGGTTCGCTGGAGGAAGAAGACAGGGAGCTGGAACTGGAGCTGGAACTGGAGCTGGAACTGGAGCTGGAACTGGAGCTGGAACTGGAGCTGGAACTGGAGCTGGAACTGGAGCTGGAACTGGAGCTGGAACTGGAGCTGGAACTGGAGCTGGAACTGGAACTGGAACTGGAACTGGAACTGGAGCTGGAACTGGAACTGGAACTGGAACTGGAACTGGAACTGGAACTGGAACTGGAGCTGGAACTGGAACTGCTAGACTTGGGATCAAACTCAAAATCATCCCCTCCCCCTTCCGAAGAGCTGCTGGAGGTGGTCTCTTCTTCCTCGTCCCGATAAAGATTGACCAGGGTGATAACTTCCTCTCCTTCCTTGTCCGGAGGAGTTACATTGGGGTCGAGGTAGGAATTGATATCGGGCGCCTCCGCCTTGTCGGAAAGAATGGCAATGCAGAACTCCTGTCCGGAGCCCAGGGCGGCATGGTGCTCATGGACGATTTGGCACCAGTAATACCCCTGTTCCAGCACGACGCTCTCCGGCTTCACGGAAAGGTCCTTTGCTTCGCTGGTCAGTTCCACATTCCTGAATGGGATGGCCAGGGAGATGGAGGAATCGGCGTCCAGGGAAAGGAAATAGGTACCGCGTTTCATGATCTTGAGGTACCCGGTCCACTCATGGCGAGTGTCGCCGGAAGCGGAACGTGGGGAGATGAGAACGGGGGCGGTGACGCCGTTGACGTAGAAATCGGCCTGTGGGAGGCCGTTGGCGAACATGGGAACGAAGGGATAGCGGGGATCCGGAGTGTTGTCGGTATTGTTCATTGTCTTTTAAATCAAAGTTGTTCAAATGATTTATAGACACGGTAGAACTACCGGTCGCCCAAATGAAAGACGCCTGATACGTTATTCCGGAAGAAAGAATTTTATTTCTGCACAGTGTGATACCATACATCTCTAAAAGAAATCAGGTAGAAGAATCTCTTGGATTCTCCTACCTGAATCTTTGATTTAATAAATAGTATTTTAACTAATATATTAGTAATTAAATATTAATAACGATTTTACATTTTTTCTATTGCGGCAGGGTCTCTTTATTCCCGAACATACTCTTTGGACGGAAGCTGGCCGTTGAGGCGTTTCTCCCTACCATCCGCCGCCCAGGGCGCGGGCAAGCTGGACAATAGCTTTGCGGATATTCTGGCGCATGGTGACCAGGGATTCCTCCGAACTGAGCCAGGAGTTTTGCGCGGTAATCACGTTGAGGAACTCTGTTTCACCGCCCTGGTAGGATTCCATGGAAATCCTGAACGCTTCCTTGTTGGCTTCGTTTTCCTTTTGCAGGTATGGCATCTGGGAGGTGTAATTGCCGTAGTCGATGAGGGCTTCCTCAACCTCGGAGACAGCGGTAATCAATGTCTTGCGGTAGGTTTCCGCCGCCTGTTCCGCCGCCGCCTGCTGGGCGCGTACGTTGGCGCGCAGGGCGCCCCCCTGGAACAGGGGCTGTACCAGGTTGCCTCCCAGAGACCACGCATTGTTGTTTTCCCGGAAGAGCTGGGCGAAGTCGTTGCCGCGGCCGGATACGGAACCCGTCAGGCTGAAGCGCGGGTATAAGTCTGCCACGGCGACGCCTACGTTGGCCACGGCTGTGTGCAGATCCGCTTCCGCGGCAATGACGTCCGGCCTGCGGCGCAACAGTTCCGAAGGCAGTCCTACCGGAACTACGGGCGTTTTCTCAAAGACGGCTGCTTTCGGCATGGTCAGTTCCATGCGTGAGTTGTAAGTGCCGAGCAGGACGGAAAGCTGGTTTTTTGCAGAGGCCACCTGGGCAATCAGGGCGGGGATGTGGCTTTCCGTGGCAGCGACGCTTGAAGTTGCCTGTTCCACGTCCAGCCGGGGAGCAAATCCGGCAGTGTGGCGTTTTTCCGCAATGGTGAGGGTGCCGCGCTGGATTTCCAGTTGTTCCCGGGCGATGCGGAGTTGTTCGCAGGCGGTGATCCAGTTGAAGTAGGCCGTAGCCACGTCTGCCAGCAGGGAGGTGCGGACAGCGCAGGCGGAAGCTTCCGTGGACATCAGGGAGGCGCGGTACGCCTCAATGGAACGCCGGTTGCCACCGAAGAGGTCCAGTTCCCAGGAGGTGGACGCTCCCAGGGTAAAATCCTGAGAGGTGGAGCTGCGGAAGCCCCGGTCCGGGGACAGACTCCAGCCGGCGCTGGCGTCTGCGGAGGGCAGAAGGGAGGCTTGCGAGATGCGGAGCCTTTCCCTGGCTTCCCGGATGCGGAGCAGGGCCACCTTCATGTCCGGATTGTTGTTGAGGGATGTGGAGACGAGGCGGTTGAGCTGGGGATCGCCGAAAATACGCCACCAGGAACGCAGGTCTTGGTCCGTGCTGTGGGGAGGCTTGGCCGCTGCCCAGGAGGCCGGCAGGTCGTTGGCCGGGCGCTGGAAGTCCGGCCCCACCATGCAGGAAGCCAGGCAGCATGCGGTCAGGAGTGGGATGTATTTGAACATGGGTGACATGAAAAAGGGAAGGGGTGAATGGTTATTCGTGGCGAAGGGCGTCGATGGGGTCCATTTTGGAGGCTTTCCAGGACGGATACCAGCCGAAGACCAGCCCGATGAGTACGGAAACGCCTACCGCCAGGACCATGGCTTCCGGGGAGGAGGCCGTAGCCCAGTTCATGGTCCGGCTGACGACGGTGGAGATGGCCTTGCCGAGCAGGATGCCCAGGGCGCCCCCGACCACGCAGAGCAGGACGGCTTCCAGCAGGAACTGGCGCATGATGTCCTGAGGCCGGGCGCCCACGGCCATGCGCAGGCCGATTTCCTTGGTGCGTTCCGTGACGGAGACCAGCATGATGTTCATGATGCCCACGCCGCCCACCACCAGGGAGATCATGGCCACGATCATCAGCAGGTTGGTCATTACTTCCGTGGTGCTGCTCATGGCGCGGGACATTTCAGCCATGTCCCACACGCGGAAATCATCCAGCTGGCCGTCCTTCAGGCTATGCTTGGCGCGGATGACCTCCGTGATCTGGTCGATGGCTTCGGAAGAACGTTCCGGGTCCGCAATCTGGGCCATGATGAAGTCAATGTTGTTGAAGCGGCGCGGATGCGGGGCATCCGTGTACGGCTGATCCGTCGTCTCTGTATAGTAATCTACGGAAGAAGAGGTATACTTGTCTGCCCGGTTGAACGTAGTGGTGGATTTGCTGGAAGATGCCGAGGTGGAGCCGCCCCCTAGGCCCTGCAGGCGGTAGCGAATGCTCGTCCAGGGCAGGATGATGGAGTCGTCCTGGTCGCGGCCCATCATGTTGGCTCCTTTTTTCTTCAGGATACCGATCACCTTGAACATGACGTTCTTGATGCGGATATCCTTGCCCAGGGGGTCTTCATCCCCGAATAGTTCCTTGGCAACCGTTTGGCCGATGACGCAGACGCGCCTGGCCTGCTCCACATCTTCATCGGAAAAGGGCTGGCCGCGCTCCATGTCGTACCAGCTTTTGATTTTCAGGTATTCCACGGAACCGCCTTCCACGGTTTCCGGGCTCCAGTTCTTGTTGCCATAAATCACTTGGCCGCTGGCGCGCACCACGGGAGTGGCGCGGAGCACCATGGGGCAGTCCTTCATGATGGCCTCGCAGTCCGCATTGGTCAGTGAGGCTCTGCCGCCGGCGCCAGTGTTGACTCCGCTCTTGGAGATGGCTCCGGGGCGGATGTTCAGCGTGTCCGCCCCCATGGAGGCGATGGTGCTCTTGATCTGGAGCGTGGACCCCTGGCCGATTTCCACCATGGCGATCACCGCGGCAATGCCGATGATGATGCCCAGAATGGTGAGCGCGGCGCGCATGGGATTGCGCACCAGGGCCTTGATGCAGGTCTTAAGGAGGGGAAGGAATTTCATACGTCTTCTTTACTCAGCTTGTCGGAAATCCCTTCGCAGATCAGTCCGTCTTCCATATTAATGGCCCGGTCCGTAAAAGCGGCTATTTTGGGGTCGTGCGTGACCAGGATGACCGTGATGCCCTGCTGGCGGTTGAGATCCTTGAACATGTGCAGCACTTCCTTGGAGGTGGTGGAATCCAGGTTGCCCGTCGGTTCGTCCGCCAACAGAATGCCGGGGTTGTTGATGAGGGAGCGGGCGATGGCTACGCGCTGCTGCTGGCCGCCGGAAAGCTGGGCCGGGGTATGGTCCATGCGGTCGGACAGGCCCACCAGGTTCAGCAGTTCCGTGGCGCGCACCCGCATGGCTTTCATGCTCAGCGCAGGGTGGGCGTAAACGGCGGGCATCATGACGTTTTCCAGGGCCGTGGTGCGGGAGAGCAGGTTGAAATTCTGGAAGACGAAGCCGATGCGCTTGTTCCGTAATATGGCCCGTTCCGCCGGGTTGAATTTGGCTACGTCTTCCCCGGCTATGTAATAGTGGCCGGAAGTGGGACGGTCCAGACAGCCCAGAATATTCATCAGCGTGGACTTGCCGGAACCGGATGCCCCGGTCAGGGAGACGAATTCCCCTTCCTTGATGTCCAGAGTGATGCCTTTGAGCACCGGGAGGTCTATTTCTCCAAGATGGTACACCTTGGTTATGTCACGTAAGCGGATCACGTTATTGAATGCTTGAAGCGGTAAAAGAATTGTTAGGCGAGAATGGCGGCAGTTCCGGATCAGGGACGCGGAGGCGGGCCGCCCTTGCTTCCCCCGGGAGCCTGGCTGGTGTTGCCCGTGCTCGGCTTGCGGCGCGGCGGCATTTTGGGCGCGAAGGGATTTTCCCCGCCCGCAGAGGCGGACGGTCCGTCGCCGGAATTGCTGGAACGGTTTAAAACCTGGGCCGTAGAAACGATTTCCATACCCTCCCGGAGCGTTTCCCCCTTGACCGGGGTGAGCATGCCGTTGCTTTCCCCCTTGGTGACCAGGTGGGGGTAAAGGACATTATCCCTCAGTTCCCAGATGACGGCTTTTTTCTCCTCTCCCTTCTGGACGGGAGCGGCCAGTTCCGGCAGCATCTCTTCAAAAGCGGCTTTCTGTTCGGCGGTAAGCAGTTCCGGATCCGGACGGAAGCGGAGGGCCGCATTGGAAGCCAGCAGGGAATTCTTGATGTCCTGGACAATGAATTGCACATTGGCCGTCAGATAGGGAATGAGAAGCTTGTCCGGGTTGGGAACGTCAATGTCCACGATGTAAGTAACCACGTTGGACGTCATCGTGGCGTCCAGCCGGATCTTGTCCACCGTCCCCTTGAACTTCCTGCCGGAATGGGCGTCCACGGTGAATATCACGTCCTGGCCTTTCTTGATGCTTCCGATGTCCGCTTCATTCACGGCGGCCCATATTTTCAATTTGGAAAGGTCCGTGGCGATGTAGAACAGGCTGGAGGCGCTCATGCTGGAAACTACCGTCTGGCCGATGTTGACCAGGCGTTTGATCACCACCCCGTCCACGGGAGATGAAATAGTGGTGTATTCCATGTTCCGCATTTCCTTTTTCAGGGCGGCTTCCGCCTGCTTGAGGGAGGCTTCCGCTTCCAGCAGGGAGGCTTCCGCCACGGCCACATTGGCGCGGGCGGTCTCTTCATCTGCAATATACTGGTCGTAGCTGGACTTGGACAAGGCGTCCCCCGGTCCCAGCTTTTCCGCACGTTCCCGGTCCAGCTTGGCTTGGTGGTGCTTGGCTTTGGCCTGCTGGATGTCCGCCCTGGCCCGGGCTATTCCGGCCTGGGCCTGGGCCTTGGAGGCTTCCGCCTTCTGCACGTCCAGCTGCACAGGCAGCTTGTCGATTTCCGCCAGCATCTGGCCTGCCTTGACCGGGCTGGAATAATCCACCACCTTGCCGTTCAGATCCTTGCCGAACTCCATGATGATGCCGCTTACCTGGGCGCCCACGTCCACCAGTTCGTCCGGTTCCGTGACGCCCGTGGCATCAATGGTAATCATCATATCTCCCCTGGTGAGGGGCTCTGTCTGATAATCCACCTGGAGCGGTTCGTTCCCCTTCCATTGCTCCCAGGCGAACCAGGCGCCTCCAAGAACGGCAATGACGATGATGATTTTGATGAATCCCTTCACGACTATAATATACTTCGCAATAATGAAAAAGTTGCACACATGTTAAAACTTTTTCGTAACGGAGGGTATCCTCTCATGATTTCAGGACGGGTCAAGGATACTCTTCCGAATGTGAACAGTTATGGTATATTAACTAATAATATTACATTGTTGTAATGCGGGGCCTGTTTCTTACAAAAATGAAAATCAATGGAAAGGTGGAATTTCTGGATTGGAATACTACCCATTATTAATAATAAAAATGTTATGGCATTTCCTGAAATTTGGCACGTTTTTTGCTAAACCAATGATGAGAGATCGCTTGATCCGGAAATAACAATCCATCCGTATGTACAAGAATGATTTAATTGATTTGTTGTCCGCACTGCTTCATTTTTTCAATCGTCCTGGCCGTATCCGTACGGCGGAGGAACGGGAGCGTCGTGCGGCGGAATATCTGAAATCCATGATTCTCCATGCCCGCATGCGCTCATTCTGAAGTGAACGGAAAGCCGCTTCCGCCCACAATCTGCATGGGGAGGGGGGATTCACCATTTCAACTTGTCAGGAGCCGTGAGGAACAACGGAGAAGCTGCTCCAGGACAAAGGCTGCTTGAGCCGCCCTGTGCCGGAGGCATCAGTTGTGCCAGGGGTCTTCCTGCCGCATCCCTTGCAATGATGGCATATTCATTCCACTAATTCATTAATATAACTGGCTCATGGGAAAGATGAGCGTGCGGCATTCGGCCGTTCCCGTTTCAGGGAGATATTCCCGGTTGCCATGTATTATATATGGCATGGGGTTTTTCACATGGGCCGCAGTGAAAATTTTAGTTGGTTGCCGTGAACTGTGAAAAATAAATACTGGTTTAGAAATTCAGATGAGTACTTGCACCTCAGCGTATGAATATGCCTGATATTTCGTTAGATATTTTCCTTCGGATTGCTTTGATGCGCATCACTTCTCTGGCTGTTGAAATTCGTAGGAACCATCCTCTTGGCGGACAAAGCTCTCTTCTCCCCATTTCTCCCACTCCAGCACGATTTTTTCCGGGGAAATGGAAAGAATCTTCGCCGCATCATTATTGCTTACCCTGTTGCCGCATGTTCCAAAAACCCGGAAGGCGTCACTCCATTGCGGATGCCGGAGACCGAGAACATATTCAAAAGAATCAACATCATGGGAAACGTTCGTGTTGGCTTTCTGGAATGCTCCGTCCAGCATGTATCCCCGCGTGACGGAAGCATTGGCCTTCTGCACGATGATATGGTGGGTGATCTTCTTCTTGGCGATAAAAGGCGCGATGTTGCTATACCCGTTTTCAAGCATCAGCTTGTGGATGAAATTATCCTCGCTGAAGCCGATATTTCCATGTCCGGGTATGTGATCCCACCGTTGCACGATTGGATGAATCATTTCAGGATGTTCTTCACAGGCCATAAGGCGTTCCATCACGGAACGGGTAAGTACCATGGATGCTCCGAAAACATAGTAAAATTCCTTTTGGAGTGAGGAAATTCCGCCGTATTTGTAATGCACCCAGCTCCAATCCTTGAAACAACTGCAATGGTGTTGGGGTATTTCCGAATGAAACTCATTAATGGTAAGAAGATAATCCCGTCCGTAAAAATCGTCGTCATCTATCTTAAGGAATAATTCATAATTCGTTGTGTCCAGTCCGCGTATGGTGTCTGCCAAATTGGAAAGCTGGTTCTTGTTGGGAAACCATCTCAGAGTAAGACGTCCCTCGTCGATGAATTCCTGGAATTGGGGAATAAGAATGGACTGGAAGATAAAGCTGGACATTCCTTTAACGGCGACGAACAGATGGAAATTCCGGTACGACTGATGCATCATGCAGTAAATCTGCCTTTGCAAATCTTCAAACCGCTTGTAGGAAGACAGGCAAAGTGCCATTTTTCTTTCCCTGTAGCTGTACAGGGTTGATTTGTCAAAAAGGCGGGTTCTTGGTTTTTGGTAAAAGCAATTGTACTTCGTCACCATGATACTCAGCTCACCGTTTCCATTGGCCGCCTCCAGGGCTGTATCTGGGGGGAGGCGGCAGGTAGAAAAAATCCGGGCGACTTTTTCCCTTTTTGAAGCGGGAATGACCAGGGCATGCGTTCCACATACGTAGGCGGAACCGGCAGTATGACCGGAGGTGGCGTAAGGTTCGAACTCAATTCTTTCCCACGGGCAGGGAGGCTTGGGCGCTTCCTGGCTGAACTCGTGAAAAAGCCGGAAGACATCAACTTCCGGATGGCTTTTGACCATCTCCTCAAGAACAGGCTGCAACCTTTCCTCCGGAATGGCGGGGGTGGTATTACTTTCTCCAAAGATAATGAGATCGTCTTCCCTGAATTGAGGATCCAGAATCATGTTGGCAAACGAGATACGCAGCACACGTACATAGGGTTTGTCGCAAGCCTCCGGATGCATCCCGAGAAATTCCGTAAACTCCTCGCAACGCGTATCCAGCAGTTTTTCCACTTTCTGGGAAACAGGATAGCTGGCAGCCTGATATCCCAATTCATTCAACTCAGCGCTTCCTTCAAGAATTTCTCCCGGCGCTTGGAGCAGCACGCATTTCATACTCGGATGACCGTTTATTAGGAATTAAAAGGCTTCATTGCTTCCACGCAGGATGTTTCCAGATCCTTGAATGCATGTCCCTGTTGGGTTGCATGCTTTTCCACGCCCTGCAGATGGGGATGGGAAGACTCTCCCAGGGAGCAGATGGAAATCTCATATCCCAGGGATTCGAGAATGGCAGCCAATGTTTCCGCTGTCCATAGGGCCTTGTGATGATGGTTTTCAATAATGTTGCGAAGGGCGCTTCCCGGGGAACCGTCCCCCCCAATGATTTTCCTCTAAAAATCGGATATATTCGGGAGTGGATCGTTTGGCGATGCGGAGCAAATCCGGGAAAGAGAGCCGCAGTACTCCTCCCGGTTTGAGTGTGCGCCATGCTTCCTTGAAAAAGCCATATGCTTCCGCTGGCAAAACATGTTCAATCATGTGTTCCAGGAAATAGGCGTCCACACACCCATCTTCCCAGGGCAGGGGACGCGTAATGTCATATTTGGAAAGATCCAGGTTGATCCAGCCGGGGAGTATGTTGGTACCGCAGCCCATCTGGATGAGAAACAGCCCGGAAGAAGATTCGTCCACATTTCCGGTCACCTGTTCCGGATATAAAACAGCCGGCAAATCAGGCTGCCCCGGCTTTCTTGACAGAGATAGAGATGACCCCGAATAATTCTCTCCATCACGAACCAGGATTTCTTCCGGCCAGTGGAACCATTTCAGAATTAACTTTTTTGAACCATAGGCAATGTATTGCCCTGAACAACCTGTTTTTTCCCGCCGGAAAGTGCCATCCCGGTAAAAGAGCAGGGAATCCGTCCAGTGGGCATGCCTGCCTTCATACACCGTAATGGGGAAGAAATCCTGGAAATCTTCCGTTCCTTGAAAATGCTCGGGAGGGCACCAGTGTGCGGTAACCACATCGTTGTCCTTCATGGGATACGGAATGGAATTCATGTTCAGGCGGTTGCTGGCAAGTGTCCTTGCCCCCAGTCGCAGGGCCAGTTCTCCAAAAATAAGATTTTCCGCTCCGGTAGATGGAATATCGGAGTAGGCGACTATTTTTTCCACCATGCTTCTGGAAAGAAAATATCCCGCTCTTCCGCTGGGCGCCCCTTTTGCCTTCAACGACGAATCGCCGATCAGATCGTATCGGTCATCCACCAGGGCCGCCAGACGGTCCAGCGCCACATAGGTATCGTCATCACACTTGAACAACCAGTCAAAATCGTAACACTCAAGGGCGTACCGGAAGAAAGCCAGGACTTTTTCCGGCAAATGATCGTAATCGTCATTCACCCAAAGAGCGATGACGTCCTCCTCTTTTTCCGGCGTTTCCCTTCTTCCGAGAAAGAACCGGCATTCGATTCCGGGAACACTCTGTGCCATCCATGTTTTTCTGACGGTCTCCCTTTTTTTCTCCGTATTAGCGCAAGTACAGATGCCCACGAGAATGGACACCTTTTTTTTGCTTCTGGGTGAGGTGGGAACGGCGGCCCGTGGCATATGCAAATCCAGCAATTGCCCCACAATGCTTTCCTTGTTGACGTTTTCCAACGTATCAGGCTCGCGCCGGAGCATCTCTCCCCATAAATGAATAGCCCAGGAATTCCGCAGGGCGGGGCTGTCGAGTTTGACGGCTCCGTTGTAACAATTCCTCCAGACCGTGTAATGCAGCGGATAAATGCTTAAACTTGAATCGGCCATGCCGAGCAGTTGGAAATAGGCAAGGGTCCGGGTAAAGCCTTCCGGTCCCGCATTCCCCCACATGGCGTGTTTACGGCGAAGGACCGGATCGGGGAAATCAATTTTGAATTGACGTTTGGCTTCCAGCTCGCCGGGAGTATCCCAGGGCATGGGAGCAGTAGGATCTTCCGAGACCTCTCTGAGGCATTCCATGACGGGATGGTGGGGAGGAAAGCCGATCACTCCCACTGCAATCAGACCGGATTCCTGTTCCGCAAACCATGGAAGCTGTTTCGGCAGGTTCGGGGAAAGGCAGGCGACGTCGAGATCTGTCCAAAACCCTCCCTTTCTCTCAAGCCATGTATTGCGGAACCAGTCTGCAAAAGGGGCAAGACTCCCGTTGTCATGCCGGAAAACCAATTCTTCGGGAATAACCTCGGAGGCATCCTGAACAATGGCCTCTTCGGGAATGTTTTCATAATTTCGGTAGGTGAACAGCCGGAACGGAATGCCGTGGCTCAGATAGGAACGGATGCATAATTCTGCCAGGGGGGGCAGCGTTTCCCCGATCCAGAGACCGGCGACTTCTCGTTTTTGCGGACAGGTGGAGGTGGAATGCATGATTGGAAAAAATATAACTGGTTATTCAGGGAGCCTTTGATTTGGTCAGAGATGGCGTTCCGGGCGGGATCCATTGCTGAATTCCCGCTTAACCCTCTTTGAATGGATATCTTCATCTTTCTCCATCCCTGCCATGATGCATGATTGATGCACTGCCGCCTGCCTTTGGTTCCCCATGCCGGGTAGACAAAGCTCCGTGTTTGCATGCAATCCTGTGGGAAGGGAGCCGGATGATTGTGGGCCGTTTCAATTCAATTGAGAGAGTTTCAGACGTTTCATCTTTGAGATAATCAATGGCCTAGAAATAGCCTCTCTTAAAACGGGAACAATGAAATACCTGTAAAGGAACAATGTGCCACCGGGAAACAGGCAGGCGGCAATGAAGATGGCAATCGGGAGAAGAATAGGATTTGAGAAGAGAAATGTTTAAAAGGTGTTCATGTTCTGGAAAGGATGCTCCTTTTGAAAATGGCATCAAAAAGAAAAATATTGTCCTCAGGTAGATCGGAAGGTGTAAAAGAGAAATTTATTTTTTGATTATTCAAAGGAAAACTCCTGGGACTGGAATTGGTTTTTAATTCCATCAATTTTACGCCAAATACAAGCAATAACAGGTACATATGCTTCAAATGGAAATTGTAGAAAATTCTTATTTATATAAGAAATTTTATTTTTTTATTTTATCGGATTAGTTGCTGATTCCAGACTTACCTGTACTGGTGAGTCATCTTTTATATTCTTGATATTCGTATGAAAAATTAATTCCTCACAGGAAATTTACGGGGAATTTCCGAATAAGGAAATAAACATGGCTATCTGATCAGTGCCTGGCTCTGGACGAAAAACGACTGTCCCATTTTCGGGGAATGAAACATCCTTCTCTTGTGCCCTTTTCTCTGTGAAAGCGGATCCAGACGTTCAATGGCGAGGAAGCGAATGAATGCGCACTTGGAAAGCATTTACAACATGCTTCCGTAATGGGCCGGATACGGGATGGAATTCTTTAAACGCCTCTTATCCGGCCGTCTTGCGCCATTTTTTAAAGACACCGCTGCACCGTCTCCGGCAATGAGCCACGTTCCCGTGTCTCAATAGAGCGGGGACTTCCGTCGCTGTTTTGACTTTTCCATATAGGACATAGTCAGCCCTGCGCCGGGGCTGCCCCCATTATGCTGTAATATCGGTTCGGGCCACTTTGCCGGGTGATGACGAGTGCAGCAGCCAATTCCCTGTATACTCCATGCTGGTTGATTATCCAAGACGTTTTTGGTTCCTTTTTCAGACATGGGCCGGATGAATGAACCTGAACAAGGTACAGGAAAAGCCGGGCCACCGGAGAAAAAAGCTTGAAAGTGGTGCCCCGTGCCGGAGTGTCAGCGGGCGTTCCGGTCAAGCCATTCCTGCAGAATAGGGAGATCCGCCGGCGCCCAGGGCAGGGAAGGAAGGGAGAGGCTGGAAAAGAACCCCAGGCTTTCATGTTCCAGAGGAATGGGCAGGCGGCCTTCCTCCGGTTCGCACAGAAATGGGATAAGGCGTATGGTCCGGTCTTTCTCCCGGTGCAGGACGGGAGTCATCGGACGCACCGGGTGGATGATGCAGCCGAGCTCTTCCCGTATTTCCCTCACGATGGCATCGCGCGCATCTTCTCCCGCTTCCAATTTTCCGCCGGGAAATTCGTACAGCAGCCCGTTTGATTGCCCGCGCGCCTTTCTTGCGGCCAGGAGCAGGGTTCCGTGCGCGGAGCGCAGCGTGATCAGGGCGCAGCAAACGTTCAGACAGGTCATGGTATCTTGAAATCAAGCGTGTGAAGGTTCATGGTGCGGGAATCCGTATCCAGGATGCCGAACCCGAGTCGGCCGGTCCTGCCCTGCAATTCTCCGGGATTGGCGATCAGGCAGTTTCCGGCCATCTCCTGCAAGGCCTGGTGGGTGTGGCCATACAGGGCGGCGTCCACATGGCCCTTGCGTACTTCCTGCCATGCGTACTTGGGGTAATGGGAAAGGGAAAGATTCATGCCATACCGGGTGATAACGGCATGTCCGGGATGGAGCCGCGCCGCCGGAGATGCGGCCGCCATCTGGTCCATGACCGGCAGCTCGTAATCGTTGTTGCCCGGTACGGCGTCCAGCGGAAGCCCTTGCGTCAGCTCAAGCAGGAGCCGGAAGCTCTCCGGAGTAGTGCAGTCCCCTAGGAAAATGAAATGGCCGCAGCCCTGCCGATGCATCTGGCGCATGGCCGGCTCCAGATGGTCCGTACGGTCGTGTATGTCGGAGAATATTCCTATCTTCATGATACTTGGGAGCCCATGGCGTGGATGGGCCACGCGAGCAACTCATCCGCCAGGGGGGGCAGGGGGGGCTTTTCCCCTTTCTTGTGCAGCAGGCAGGTGAAGCCTCCGGCTCCGGCGCCGTGGAAAGGCATGAGGCGGTAGCAGGCTTCCTCCGTCAAGCCGGAATGGAAAGGCTCCAATTCCGGCACGGAAACGGTCTCCAGTTCCGGATGCCTTTTCAGCAGGTACAGCACGTTGCGTTCATTTTCCTCCGGGGCGTAGGTGCAGGTGGTATACAGCAGAAAGCCTCCAGGAGCCAGGCATTGCAGGGCGGCCAGCAGGATGCCCCTCTGGCGTTTGGCATTCCCTCCGGTGGCGGCTGGGTGGAAACATCCGGGATTGGGGATGCCCTTGGCAAGCAGGGACTGTCCGCTGCATGGGGCGTCCGCAAGGATAAGGTCAAAGCAGCCCGGAGCCTGTTCCGCCCACTGGTCCGGGCGCAGGCGCTGCGTGTACAGGTTCAGGAATCCGCAGCGCAGCAGGTTGTGCCGCAGGATGCCCAGCCGGCGGGGGTGTACCTCGTTGGCGATGTGTTCGCCCGGAGCAACTCTTGCCTGTGCCAGAATGCTTTTCCCGCCCGGGGAGGCGCACATGTCCAGGCAGCGCTCCGGACGGAAGGGCAGATGCTCCAGGGGAGCGGTTTCCCAGACGGAGGAAAGGTCCAGCGGGTAATAAAAACCGTGCCCGTAATCCGGCAGGGAACCGGGTTTGGCCTCCGTTTCCCCCTCCGGCGGAACAACGACGCGGGGATGGCTCCAGGGCCGGGAAACTGCATCGGCTGGAACGGGCGGCACGTAACCTTCCGGAGCCCTGGGGGTGATGACCAGGGCACTGCGGGAGCGGTTCCCCGCCTGCATGGCCTCCAGAAAATCCTTTTCCTGGTCCGGGGAAAGTCCCAGCTTGCCGGCAAGTTTGAGTATCTGTGAGGACACGTGATCAGACCCGGAATGTTTCGCCGAAGTGGGTATTGAGAGCCAGATGGGCGGACCCCAGAATGCCGGCTTCCGTGCCGAACTGGGCGGGAAGGATCGTCAGGCTCTCCGCCAGCGGGGCGGCAAGCTGCGTTCTCATGATCTCCTGGAGCGGCTCGAACAGCAGTGTTTTGGCCTTGGCTACCCCTCCGCCGATGATAATCGCCTCCGGATTTAGGAGATAACAGCAATTCATCAGGGCACAGGAAAGTTTCACGGCCAGATCCCTCCATACCTGGGCGGCCACTTCGTCCCCGGCCAGTGCCGCTCGCTCCAGGGCAATAGGGTTGCAATCCACAATGGCCTTGTCAATGCCGTGGCTGGCATACAGGGTTCTGGCATCCGCCGCAATCTCCCGGTTTCCTACGTAATCTTCCAGGGAGCCGCGGTTGCCGTAATGTCCCAGCCTGCCGCGGTAGTCAATGCTGGTCTGTCCCAGTTCCCCGGCTGAACAGGTGGCTCCGCGCAGCAGGTCGCCGTTCACGATCAGTCCGCTTCCAACCCCGGTCCCCAGCGTCAGGCAGACGAGGTGCCGCTTCCCTCTTCCCGCGCCCAGCTTCCATTCCGCATACGCCATGCAGTTAGCGTCGTTCTCCACATACACCGGCAGTCCGCAGGCCGCCTGGAGCATCTCCCTGACCGGAACATTGTTCCAGCCGGGAACGTTGGTAAGCGTATAAACGGTGCCTTGGTAGAAATTGACGAATCCGGGCATCCCCATGCCGATGGCCTGCACTTCCGGGTGATTCAGGCGCAGCATGTTCACAAACTGGGCTATGGCTTCAATCAGCTGGTCGGGGTTGCCGTACTCCTGGGTGGCGATGGAAGGCGCATGGGCGATCACTTCCGTCCCCCGGACGACGCCCAGCTTGATGGAGGTGCCTCCGAAGTCAATGCCGATGGAGGGAATGGTTGAAGCTGTCATATAATAGAAATATAGAAATTGAGAGGCGCGATGGAAAGTTTAAAACAAGTACTCGCCCGTTAAAAAGCGGAAGAATTCCACCTCCCCGGCAGGGAAAAAGGATGACTTGCTTCATGGCTGAATTTTCTTGAATGAACATTTGCGGGCATGTAGTGTCTCATAGTCTAGTCAGTTGGGCGGTGCAGCCCTCTGTTCGTCAAACATCGTCAACCTCAGCCCATAGATACACTTCATATGCCTACTCCCAAGAAAACCGATAGCAAGACTGC
Organism: Akkermansia sp. RCC_12PD; assembly: GCF_036417355.1. NCBI lineage: Bacteria > Pseudomonadati > Verrucomicrobiota > Verrucomicrobiia > Verrucomicrobiales > Akkermansiaceae > Akkermansia > Akkermansia sp. RCC_12PD. The sequence goes on from NZ_CP143889.1 coordinate 2,277,241, forward strand.
CTCCAAGGAAGCTGCGGCTCCCAAGAAAAAGTGCTGCAGGAAGAAAAAGGACGCCGAACCGGAAAAGAGCGCCAAGACCGCCACTCCCGCTCCCGCTGTGGCATCCCCTCCTAAAAAGGCTGTGAAAAAGGCTCCCGTCAAAAAGGCGGACCCCGCTCCGGCTCCTGCACGGAATGAACTTACGGACGAACAGACGGAAGCCATTGCTGCCGCCAAGGCGGAGCTGGCGGCCAACCCCGAGTGGGAACATTTTGTCAAAATGCAGCGTCAGCATCTGCTGGACCTGCGCGACAAGTCGCTGGACAGCATGAACGGCGTGGCGCGGGACACCCTCCGCAACCATCCGGAAGGCAGTGAAGCCTCCGGATCCGGCGAGCACCAGGCCGACGCCGGAAGCGACGCCTATGACCGCGACTTCGCTCTCAGCCTTCTTTCCAAGGAGCAGGACGGGCTGTATGAAATTGAGCAGGCCTTGGCCCGCATTGACAACGGCACATACGGCATTTGTGAAATGTCATACAAGGTCATCCCCATTCCCCGTCTGGAAGCCATTCCGTTCGCCCGGCTTACCGTGGAATGCCAGGCGCAGTGGGAAAAGGAAAAAGGGCAGAACGCCCGGTTCCGCCCCAGGGTGGCCCTCGGCTTTGCGGGAGGACAAAATGATGTAGATTTATCTGTTTCTCTTGACGATGATGAAGAATAGTGTATAAATCCTCCCCCGTAACACATTTTCATCATGCCTAGAGACATCATCATCCTCGAATGCACAGAGGCCAAAGCCGAAGGAAAGCCCACGTCCCGCTACGTCACCACGCGTAACAAGAAGAGCCTGCGTACTCCCGGCCGTCTGGAAAAGGTTAAATACAACCCTTTCCTGAAGCGCCGCACGCTTCATCGTGAAATGCGCTAACCTGCCGGCTTAGTTATCTATCTCTTATTATTATGTCCACTGAACCCAAGACTGTAGAACGTCGTATTCGTTTCCGCACGTGCAATCGCCAGATGCCGCGCCGCCGTCTCGACATCCCGATGGACCAGGTCAATCTGCTCAACCCTGATTTCCTGTCCAAGTTCACCTCTGAAACCGGCAAAATCCTTCCCCGCCGCGTGACCGGGCTGTCCGCCAAAATGCACCGCAAGATCACCCGTGAAATCAAGCGGGCCCGCGCGATCAACCTTCTGCCGTAACAAGCCCAGGGGAAACCTCTTTCGGTAAGAAATTGTCTTTACAGGCGGGAGTTTGTCCAGTACCGGGCAAACTCCCGTTTCATTTCCAGCCACCATCCCTTTCCGTATGCAGGAACTGAAAGATACCCAGTCGGAGGCGGACACCCGCAACATCTCCATTGACCGCGTAGGCGTCAAGGGCTTGCGCTTCCCCATCCAGATACAGGACAAGCTCAACCGGATTCAATCCACCGTGGCGACGGTCTCCCTGGCCGTGGACCTGCCGGAAGAATTCAAGGGAACGCACATGAGCCGTTTTGTGGAAGCCCTGCACCAGCATGGTCCCCTCCTGGACGTGCATACCGCGCTCTCCATCCCCCGTGAACTGCTCGGGCGGCTTTCCGCCAGCCGTTCCCATGTGGAAATGGAATTCCCCTTCTTCCGGGCCAAGGCGGCTCCCGTCACGGGAAGGGAAGGCCTGATGGACTATGTAGTCCGTTTTGAAATGGAAGCGGAGGCGGGCGACAGGCTGGCGGACTTCAAGCTCACCGTCGTGGTGCCCGTAACGACCCTCTGCCCCTGTTCCAAGGCCATGAGCAGCTACGGCGCCCACAACCAGCGCGGTATCGTTACCTACTCCGTGCGCTTTGCCTCCCGGCCCGTCTGGATTGAAGACCTGATTGACCTGGTGGAATCTTGCGCCAGTTGCTCCCTGTTCAGCGTGCTCAAGAGGCCGGATGAAAAATGGGTGACGGAAAAGGCATACGAAAATCCCGTCTTTGTGGAAGACCTGGTGCGCAACGTAGCGCTGAAAACGCAGAGCCACTCCGCATTCAGCTGGTACCGGGTGGAAGCGGAAAACTTTGAATCCATCCACAACCACCAGGCTTATGCCGTGATTGAACGGGATCTGCGTTCCTGAGCTCTCTTCTTAACGGATATGAATGACAACTGGTGGGCTCTGGCATCCCTCGTCCTCTCCCTTGCATTCACGGGACTGGGCTGGCGCCTGCTTGCCTCCGGGCGCAGATTCATGTACGCCCACCTGTGGATGGCGTGCCTGCTGGCCCTGCAAACGGGGGCACTCTGCGTCAAGGCGTACCAAACGGGAATGTGCCCCATCCGGGGAGCGTCGGAAGTCATCTTCTTTCTTTCCTGGACCATCAATCTGTTCTACCTCCTTCTCGGCCGTGCGTACCGCATGTCCGTCCTGGGCATCTTCACGGCGCCCGCCATTGCCGTGCTGACGGCCCTCTCCCTGCTGATCGGCCTGTTCGGTCCGGATGTGCAGGGCGTGCATGACTTCTGGGTGACCGCCCATGTAGGGGTGGCCATGATGTCTTACGGAGCCGGAGGACTGGCCGCCGCCGCGGGCGTGGCCTTCTGCATGCAGGACGCCTGCTTGAAAAGAAGGCAGATCCCCGGCACCTGCCGTCTTCTGCCGCCCATCCGCACGCTGGAAACCAGCATGAAACGCCTCCTGCTGGTAGCCTTCGTCCTGCTTCTGGCAGGGGAATGGCTCGGCTGGCAGGGGAATTTGCCCATCCATACGGCAAAAACAGTTATTGTCATTTTACTGACGCTGGGTTACTCCGTGCTGTTGTGGCTCATCTATCGTCGCGGCATGCCGGGCAGGGCGCTGGCCTATTGCTGCGTGGTCCTCTTCCTGGCGTCCATGAGTATTTTTCTGGTGAGCAGATGAGAATGGTTTGTCTAGGCTTGAATCACCGGACCGCCCCCGTGGAAATAAGGGAGCGGTTCTCCGTGCCGTCCCACAGGCTCCAGAATGCGGGAAAAAGCATCCGGGAACTGCCGGGCGTGGAACAGTGCGTGGTGCTCTCCACCTGCAACCGCATGGAAATCTACTACTGGTCGGACAACCCGGAAAACGCCAGGGAGCATATCCTGTCCCACTTCCTGGGAGACGGCCGCGGCAAGGTGGACATGGCCTCCCATTTCTACTGCCACCAGGGGGCCTTCGCCCTGGAGCACCTGTGCCGCGTGCTCAGCGGGCTGGACTCCATGGTGCTGGGGGAAACGGAAATCTTCGGCCAGGTGAAAACCGCCTACCAAATGGCACTGGATGCCGGCGTGACCGCCGCCTGCGCCAACAAAACCTTTCAGAAAGCATTCACCATAGGCAAGCGGGTCAGGACGGACAGCCAGATTCATGCGGGAGCCACATCCGTGGGTTCCGTGGCCGTGGAACTGGCGGAACAAATCTTCGGAGACCTGGGAGGCACCCGCGTTCTGATCCTGGGGGCGGGCGATATGAGCCGCGTCACCGGCCGCGCCCTGCGTGCCCGCGGCGCGGAGGGCATTTACGTAGCCAACCGCTCCTTTGACCGCGCCGTGGAACTCGCCGGAATGATCGGCGGCCAAGCCATCCGGTATGATGCCTGGGGGGAATACCTCAGGGACATTGACGTGGTGGTGGCCGCCACGGCCGCCCCCCACTGCATCATCACGCGGGAGACGCTCCTGCCCCTGCGGGCGTCCCGCAAATACCGCTCCCTGTTCCTCATCGACATCTCCGTACCGCGCAACATCTCCCCGGACGTGGCGGACATTGACGAAGTGTACCTTTACGACATCGACACCCTGACTCAGCTTGCGGATGAAGCCAAGCTCAGCCGGGAGCTGGAAATCTCCCGGTGTGAAACCATCATCCGGGACGGCATCTCCAAATACTTTCCGGACACCGCTCTCTATGACCAGTAAAAACACCCTCATCATCGGCACCCGCGGAAGCGCCCTGGCCCTGGCCCAGGCGGACATGGTCCGCGCCGCCCTGTCCGCGCTCCATCCGGGACTGGACATACGCCGGGAAATCATCCGCACCACCGGAGACCGCCGTACGGACGTGCCGCTGGCGGATGTGGCCAGGGTCTCCGGCATCGTGGACAAGGGAATCTTCATCAAGGAACTGGAAACGGCCCTGCTGGAAGGCCGCATAGATGTGGCCGTCCACAGCCTCAAGGACGTGCCAAGCGAACTTGCCCCGGAATTCCGCCTGCCTGCGGTTCTTCCCCGCGCTGCGGCGGAAGACGTGCTCATCACGAAGGAGCCGGACTGGAACGGCCGCGGAACTCTTGCCACCGGAAGCGTCCGCCGCCGCCTCATGGCGCGTACGTACTGGGGAAGGCAGCTCCGGTTTGAAGACCTGCGGGGCAATGTCCCCACCCGTCTTGAAAAGCTTGTGGAGCATCCGGAATGGGATGCCGTGATCCTGGCAAAAGCCGGGCTGGAACGCCTCGGCCTCTACGCGCCGGAAACGGTGGTGCAGGGCAGAAAACTCTACATGCGCCCTCTGCCCGTGGAAGCCTTCATTCCCGCTGTGGGGCAGGGAATCGTCGGCATGGAATGCCGTGCTTCCGACCGGAAAACGAAGGAACTGCTGGCCGGGATCAACGATGCGGAAACCTGCGCCTGCGGCATGGCGGAACGCACCTTCCTGGTGCGCCTGGGCGCCAGCTGCTCCACCCCCGTGGGCGTGCACGCCTGCCTGGAAGGGGATGAACTGGTTCTGCGCGCGGCGTACTACGTGCCGGGAAGGGAAGAACCCTTCGCCGTCGTTGTCCGCGGGGACCGGAACGCTCCGGAAGCCCTGGGAATTCTGGCCTTTGAAAAACTGGGCCTGAACTGACGGCGGAAGCTTTTCCGCTTCATCCGGGATACGGCGGGACGGAAAAAAGGTTCCGGAGTTCATCCGGAACCTGAATCAGGCAGTAAGTACACCAGGATTAATGTTTTTCCTTGTGACTTTCCTTGGAGCTGGAGCTTCGCTTGTCGCTCATAAACTGCCCTGTTGAAGCATCACGCTTGACGTGCTGCCCGGTCTTGTGGGTAGTGGACCCGGAACGCTTTTTAGAGCTGCTCCTGTGATCGTCTCCCATATGGGAACTTGTTGCCATTGATATTCACCTCCTTTCCATTTTCTTCACCTGTTGATAAACGAGAGAAGAAAGCCGTCCTTCCATAGGCTGGTGCATACAGCGTACAGGGCTGCGATTCATGCCTGCCATAAAAATAAGCGTGCATTCATGAGGAAGCGTACTGTAGAAGGTAATCCTTCAGGGCGCATGCTTCGTTATGCTCTGTATCCTTTGCTGCGTACAGGAGCGTCAGCTTCCCCTTGCGGGCCAGTTGGCTGAGATGTGAAACAGCCTCTTTATTCCGGTCCAGTTCTTCGAAATACTTTTTCCGGAAACCGTCCCATTTGGCCGGATCATGGGCGAACCATCGGCGCAATTCCGTGGAAGGGGCGGCTTCTTTCGCCCATTCGTTCCAGGAAGCCTTCTCTTTGGAAATGCCGCGGGGCCAGATCCGGTCCACCAGAACGCGGTCTCCGTCTTCCGCCTCCTGCGGATCGTAAATGCGTTTGATTGAAATGTTCATGTTGGGGAAAATGATGTCTGTTAACGGCAATAGAGCATGCGGAATATCTTTTTGTTGAGTCCGTGCGGGACATGCCGCGCCGCATGCGTCGGGGTGATGCCGGGAATCGGAAGGCCTGTTGCTCCGGATTTACGGCCGGGAAAAAGGCCGTGCGGGCAGGGGAGGAAGAATTGGAAACAACGGGTGCCTGAACCTGTTAAATCAAAAATCCATCATCGCTCCGGTTTTGCCGCTCTAGACCGGATATCCGTCGTTGGCTTCAAGGGTGCAATCCATGACAGAATTCCGGTTGCCGGTGAAGGTTTTTCTGGAAAAATACCGTTTTCATGGATGCTCCGTCACGCAATCCGTACCAAGTTTTCCTTATCTTCCTGCGCCGGAAGGCAATGGCCCTTTTCCGGACCATGGGATTTTCCCGTGAAACAGCCGCCGTCGGGAAAAAGAAAAGGGAGAGGCGGGGAAAACTGCTACTCCTTCCATGAATCGTCGGGAACCGCGCCGCGGGCTTGAAGCGTCTGGATCACCATGTTGACTTCATTTCTGCGCTGGGCGTGTTCCTGCCGCATGGCGGCATCCTCTATCCGGTAATAGTTCCAGAATCTCACCTGCTTCTCCATCAGGTCTTTTACTGCAAGCGCCATGGACAGGGCCTTGTCCGGGGAATGGGGGGCGGTGGAAATGCACCAGGTATATAGAACATTGGCATAAGTCGTAGTCCAGGCATACATGCGGTCGTCAAACCGTGAAAAAGACACATAGGGACGCAGCAGCCTTTCCGCTTCCCTGTATCGTCCCTGGTGCATGTAAAGCAGCCCCTTGGCCGCCATCAGGGCATGGTTGCCGGGACTGAGCAATTCCGCCTGCTCTTCCTGCCGTTCCAGTTGGCGGAGCCGTTCGGTTCCGGAAGCCGGGGAACTCCCTGCGGCATGCAGGATATTGCGCCGCACAAGGTCCGGGTCGTGGCTGGCGGCGGCCGCCTGTTCCAGCATGGGCATGCCGTCGGGAGAAGATGCGGGAACCGCCTGCCAGGATGCTTTCCAGGTCGGGAAGGCTAGGCAGGCATACCACACGGACAGCGCCGCCAGCAGAAGGGCGCCTGTTCCCAGAACCAGGCGTCCTCCGGCTCGTGAAGCCTTTACTCTGGAGAAAGACGCGGTGCAGGAAAGGCCGCAGCACAGGGCGGCGGCGCCCGCAAGCGCCGGATTATGCCAGATAAACTCTCCGTAGGCGTGGGCGGCGGCAATGCACAGCGCACAGAAGGCCGCCGGCCCCAGGGGATTGACTTGGGGATGTTCGGACGCCAGCCGGAGTACGCTCCGGAAGCCCAGGGAAATGAACAGGAGCAGCAGGGCAAGCATCACGGCGAGTCCGGTGTATCCGTAATCGCAGGCGGCCTGTGCATACTCATGATGGGTGAAATTGGGAAAATTGGGAAACGGAAAAAATTCCACGGCCAGATTGGTGAACATCCGGCTGCCGTGGCCGAAAAGCGGGGCCTGCTCCGCCAGGGACCACGCCAGTTTGGAAAGGGTAATCCGGTTGCCGAAAGTGAAAACATCCAGAATCGACGTCAGGTTGCCCGCTCCGTTCGTCAGGTCCAGCACGACATAGGCCGTGCTGAAAAAAAGCAGCAGGAAAAACAGGATGGCGGCCGTATAAAACTTCCTGTTATTGCGGAAAACGCTTGAAGTATAGATAAAAAAACAGAGCGTCACGCCGATCAGGGCATTCGGAAAAGCGGCGCGGGAGCCGCATGTGAAGGAAGCAACCACAAGCAAAAGCCCCGCAAACAGATGGATTCCCCATTTTTTGGTGCTTGCCATGCTCCAGGCGCACAGGAAAAAGCCGGTAACGGACAGAAAATGCGCGGAAAAATTCTTGTATCCGAACAACCCGGTTCCATCGGTTTCCGTTCCGAACAGGGAATAATCCGGCCTGAACCAGGAAGTGCCCGTTCCAGTCATGTTCTGGTAGGCCCAGAGTGCGGCATTCAGCAGGCCCAGGACCGCCGCCAGCGTTGGGAGGACGCTTTTTTTCCCGCTGTCAGCTCCGGCACAGGTGCCTGCCATGAACATCACCAGCGCGGTCACGATCAGGGTCAGGTCTGCCACGCTCTCGTAAAACCAGGGGGAAAACCAGGCTCTCAGGAAAAAATAGCCTCCCCCCAGTCCTGCGGCCAGCCATCCGGCAAGTCCGGGGCTGGGCACTTTATATCCCCGTATGAGGCAAAAGCAAAACACCAGCAGCGCGGCTGTCAGAAAACACGACGGAATGAAAAAGGTGTGCCATTCTCCGCCTGCCGCAGTGGTGGCCAGGGCAGTATAAAACAGGGCCAGCAATGCCGTCAGCGTCCTGCCGGCGGCGGTTTCTGCAATGCGTGGAGCGGAAGGTTTGCTGGACGTCGATTCTGGCATGGGCTGACGGGAAAAATCGCCAGCACTATAACCGCAGCGGGAGGGCTTGCCAAGAGCAAGCTGCCTGCGTGCACATGGAGCGTCTCCAGGACAGGCCCTGCGAGGGATAAAGAGATTGCTTTCTTCGTTTTTACCTTTATCCTTTTTCCGTTGTCTCATGGAACGGATCTGCGCCATTTTTTCACATTACCGTAGAATCTCCCTCACGGAAGTGTGCCTGCGGAGACTGGCGCGGCAGACTGTTCCGCTGCACCGCGTCGTGGTGGCGGACAACGGGGCCGGAGACGGCACCTTGGACGGTGTGAAGGAACAGGCGGCGGCCGGGGCCTATCCGTTCATACTGGAAGTGATTGACATGCCTGGGAATACGGGTAATGCCGGCGGCATAGCGCGGGGACTGGAACGCGCTTTTTCCTTCCCGGATGTGGATGCCGTCTGGATTTTGGATGACGACTCCTGGCCGGAGCCGGACGCTCTGGCCTGTCTTTTGTCCCATAAGCCCGGAACGGACGGCATGGAATGGCCGTGTGTCAGGGTCTGCAAGGTAGTGGACCTGGAGCAGGACGGAGAACTCTCCTGGCCCATGGTGCTTGTGGACGAAAAGGATGGACGGCGTATTCATGTAACAAGTCGCGACACCCTTCCGGATGCCCCTTTCCTTCTGACCGGCGGAGCTTTCCTGGGAGCCCTTGTTCCCCGTGAAATCCATGACAAGGTCCGGGGGCCGACCGCCGGGCTTTTTATCCGCGGGGAGGATGAGGAATACCCGTGGATCATTTCCCACGCCGGATTCCGCACTTACCTGGTCAGCGGCTCCATTCTCCACCATCCGCGTCCCGCCACCGGGCTGGTGCTCGTGGAAGTGGGAGGCAAGGCCTTTTACTATGAACCGGGACTGGATGCGTGCCGCCTTTACTACAAGGTGCGCAACTGGGCATGGCTCCAGAGGTTCAAACATCCGCATTCCCCCCTCTTCAGATGGGCGGCATGCGCCGGATATGCAGCCTTGTGCGGAGTGCTCATCGCAGTATATAACTCCTGGAGCCCGTCCAAATTCAGGGCCGTATGCCTCGGGGTGTATCGTGGCGCCTGCGGACGGCTCGCCGGGCCGGATGAATAATTCCTTTTACTCCGTCATGCCTGCATGCCGAATTTCCGTTTGATCTCCGGAATGGAATAATTGACCAGAGTCGGCTTGCCCGCCGGGGTGCAATACGGAACTTCGCAGGCCAGCAGCTCCTTCAGAATGGCCGGAGCGCGGTGGGGGGAAATGCGTTCCTTCCAGGCGGACTTCTTGGCAATCTCCGCAATGAACGTTTCATACGCCATGCGTTTGGCGTTGCGGCTGAACTCGGACTGGGTGAGGCGGTCCACCAGCTCCAGCAGGAACGCCTTGGCGTTGTCCAGTTCCAGCAGGGCCGGAATGGACTCTATCCTGATGGTATTCTGGCCGAAGGGCGTGACCGTCAGCCCCGCTTGGTCAAAATGGGGCGCAAACTGCTGGATGACGGCGAAATCCCGGGGGTCCAGGTCCAGCATCACCGGATCGAGCAGATGCTGGGAAGGCATGGGGGCCTGCCTGTGGGCCCGCAGCCGTTCAAAAATGATGCGCTCCCGCGCAGCCTTGGGATGCATCAGCACCAGGCCTTCCGGCGTCTCGAACAGGGCGAACTGCTGGTGCAGAGTCCCCAGATACTTGAAATCGGCGGAAAGATCCTTTTCCGTCCTCCTTTCCGTACCTGGCGCGGCATCTGGCCGGGAACACGCCTTGTCCTGAAAATCCAGGCGTCCCTGAGTAGGGGGCACCTGTCTCAGGGAAATGGGCCGGGCAGGGGAAATCGGAGATGTTTCCGATGTCCCCTGAGGCCGCTCCATTGGTGAAGTAAAAACCGGAATTTTGGGCGGGGAAATGGTTACGGGAGAAGGGACCATTGTCTCAAATTCGTTTCCGGCGGGACCGGGCGGCGGGAATGGCTCGGAAGGCTGTTCGTCCGGTGTCGGTGCGGCTGGGAGGGGGGCCTGCCGGGCATGGCGCTGCAGGGTATTGGCAATCGCCTCCACAATGGTATTCACCACATCGGCGGCGCGTCGGAACCGCACCTCCTTCTTGGCGGGGTGGACGTTCACGTCCACCAGGGCAGGCTCCACCTCCATGTACAGGAACAGGGCCGGATGCAATCCCGTGGGGAAGCCCCCGTAACCGTCGCGGATGGCCCGGTTGATCAGTTGGTCTTCCACCGGGCGGGTGTTCATGAACACATACTGCCCTTTTCTGGTGCGCCTGGCCTCGGAAAGCGGAAGCAAGTACCCGCTGACGGAAATGCCGGGGCCGGTGGTGGCCTCTATCGGAATCAGGGCCGCCGCCGTGGCGGGGTCCGTCAGGGCGGAAATGCGCACCCGCAGGTCCGTGGTGGCCGGAAGATCGAACACCAGCTGGTCGTCTCTCCTGTAGGTAAAGCGCACCTGGGGGAATGCCAGCGCATGGAGGCGTATCTGGTGTTCAACGTGGGAAGCCTCCGTTTCCGCGGACTTCAGGAACTTGCGGCGTGCCGGAGTATTGTAAAACAGGTCGGCCACCTCAATGGCGGTGCCGGGAGACACCCCGGAGCTCCGGGGTTCGTACTCCATCCCGCCGTCAATCCGCACTTCCCAGCCTTCCAGGGCCTGCTGCTGCCTGGTGCAAAGCTTGAAGCGGGAAACGCTGGCGATACTGGGGATGGCCTCTCCCCGGAAACCCAGATGGGTGATTTCAAACAGTTCCTCCAGGGAGGAAAGCTTGCTCGTAGCGTGACGCTTGGCACAGAGACTGGCGTCTTCACGGCTCATGCCGCATCCGTCGTCCGTCACCCTGATCAGGCCCACACCTCCGCGGCGGATTTCCACCCGCACGGACTTGGCCCCGGCGTCCAGGCTGTTCTCCACCAGCTCCTTGACGACGGAGGCCGGCCGTTCCACGACTTCGCCCGCCGCCACCTGGCTGGCGAGAGTGGGAGACATGACATGAATGGTCGGCATGGGTGAAGTAAAGTAAAATATTGATGATGAAAAACTCAGCCGCCGGCAACGATGGAGACCACTTCTACCGTATCCCCCGGAACAACCGTAACACGGGAAAAATCCCGGGGCAGGAGTGCGGAACCGTTGTGTTCCACCACCACTGGATTTCCCTTCATATTCAGGAGTTCCAGAAGCCGTATGACGGAACAGGGTTCCGCCAGAAAATAGGGGACGCCGTTCAGGATAATGCTGTCTTGGGCGGTCATTGCGTTCACACTATAGCACAGCGTGCCGGAAAAGCCAGAAACATACCTTGCGAATGGCGTAAAAAGTTCCTGTTCAAGGAATAAGATAAAAAGAAAACTGGCATCGCGTACGGGACTCGAACCCGTGTTGCCCGCGTGAAAGGCGGGAGTCCTAGACCGCTAGACGAACGCGACTTGAACCGGTTTTTGCAACATCTTGGAGGCGGGAGCGGGAATCGAACCCGCGAATGACGATTTTGCAGACCGTTGCCTTACCACTTGGCTACCCCGCCGCTGATGCTGTGCGCGGATACTAGGAGAAAGGTCTTCCGGTGTCAATCTTGTTTTTGGAAAAGATACCTTGTTTTTTAGCGGAAAGCTTCTGAAAAAAGCCCTTCATTTTTTCATGGGCGGCATTTTTGATTCACGAATGCCTCCCAGCCCTGCGGTGAGGTCGAGGGGCATCAGCCGGATTTCCCGTTTCTGTTCATACAGGACCTTGACGCCCACATGGCTGTAATCTTCCGGAAAAGTGCAGGTAATGGGACGGGATATGGTGCCGTCGCCGAAAAAATAAACGGCATTTTCCGTCTTTACGGAAATGGACCGGTTTTTTTGGTCAAAAAATTCCATGCAGGTATAGGGAAATTCCTCAGGATAGGACAGGATGATGGTCCATTTTCCTTTCTCCACCTTGCGGGCCGCGGTAAGGGTGACGCGGTGCATGGATTCCATGTTCGCTATGTCATCGTCGTTCGTAAGAAAGGGAGGAAATGACAGGAGGATGTCGCACGATTCCCCTTCTTTCAAAGCAAGGTCTTCCGCTGGAAGGGAAGACAGGTGCGAGCACATGAGTGGCACCTCTCCTTTGATATGTATCCAGCGGGTTTCGGGAGGGAGGGGAGTTTCCAGGGAAATGCCCAGGTTGAACGTTCCGGATTCTTCCTTCCGGTTGTAGGAATCCAGAGTGATATAAATGCATCCTATATTCAAGAGCGTTCCTGAAGAATTCCGGATGTCCAGATTCCCCCCCTGCATTCTGATATCCGGAAGGTACAGCTTCTTTTTGGCGTCCAGAACAGCCGGGGCATTTTGATAGCTGATCTTTAAATTGAAAAAAAGGAACTCGCGGGAGGTGTCCAGCGGCGCCAGTTCTACCCCGCTTCCTTTCAGAACGGGGATCGGTTTTCCCCATGAAAGGGAGAAAACGGAAAAAACAATCAGTGAAAACAAGAGCTTCATGGATTCATTTTCTTTAAGGGTGAGGCACTTCCGTCAAATCCGATGTTGAAGTTGACAGGTATTTCCGTTGTTCCGCTTTCATCAAAATACGAAAGCGTCACCAGGAGGGTTCTGGTATTTGGCCGGAACAAATAGATAAGACGCAGAGGCTGTTCGTTTTCCGCATTTTGTCTGACAGGGATCTCCATCATTTTAGGGTGAAAAGGCGTTCCGTCGGGATACTGGAAAGTGATGGAATGCAGAATGACCGGACTATTGCTTCCGATATCGACGGAAAACAACGGGCTGTTCGCCTCCTGTCCGGCTGATGAAATCCTGAGATGGATGGGATTTCCGGTTTTGGGATGCCGAATGATGGACGGAGCTTCTTCAAATTCAATTTCCTGAGCCGGAAATTTCAGCACCTTACGGCCCATGGGGATGGAAATATTCCCTGAAATCCGTATCCACTCGGCTTGAACACTGGGAAGGGAATTCGTCTGGATGCTCAGCTCCGCTTTTCCTTCCGGGGCATGGAAGGAATCATTTTCGTAGGACAATTCGGGAATGACCCGCACGTTCCGGATGCCGAGCTTTTTTCCCGTGGAATCAACCACTGCCAGACCACGTGCATCTGGGGGCGTCAGGGGAACCCCTCCACCGGAGCAGGACAGCTTGAAGGACAGCGTCAGGGATTTGTCGTTTTTCTGATGGACAATCCTCATTTCCGAGAAGACGAGACTGTCCCGCGGCAAATCTTTTTCCCCGTCCCCGGCGGGGGACGAAAGGGAGGCGCAGAGAAAAAACAGGAGGAATGCGGTTGTTTTCATAGGATATTTTCGTAGGGAAGGGGCAGTTACCTGGCCGATGGCGCCTGTCTCTTGCTGAGAGTTCCCGCCAGGCCGACGGTCAGGTTGAATGGGAGGCTTTTATTTTTAAACTTATCGGGATCTATGTAAAGAATTCTGGCCTGCAGGCGTGAGTAGGCTCGCGGAAAAACGCATTCCATAGAATAACCGGCCCCTCCCCCTCCCGCAAAAGCGCTGCGGGGCCTTAAGGAAAAGAGGACATGAAGTCCCTGTTCATCAAGGAGTTCCAGACCGTAAAAACGGAAGGTAGCGATGGCACTCAAATGGATTTTCCATAATTGGGAATTATTTCTGTAGGTTTGCAGAAGTTCCGCTCCCAGGGTAACAGTTTCGCTTTTGCATATTGCCAGGTCCGCTACCGGTCCTTCCGGAACCATTTCACTGTCTATTGCGGAAAACTCTTCCTCCATGCCATCCCTCCAGAAAAGTTCTCTGGGAATTGAAGAGGAGAGGGAACAGCAGCGAAGTGGAACATTTCCGCGGATATGTATCCATTTGGCGGTTTTGGCGGGGAGTTCCTTGAAAAAAAGAATCACATGGAACTGGTTGTCCGGACAATCTTCTTCATCTACTTGGAGGAAGTTTTTTCCAACTATCATCAAATTGTCGGGAAGAAGTCTTTTCCCTGTTGAATCAACGACATTCAGCAGAAGGTAGGCTTTTGGCGGGAATTCCATGATGGATTCTTTTGCCGTGTGGGTGACGCTGCATGTAATTTTCATGCAGGGAACATCATTGTCGGTAATAATTTCAAGAGATTCAAATTCCATGTGCGCTCCCTCAAGGGCGGGAGGCGGATCGCCGAAGGAGCAGGGAAAAAGGAAAGCAATCGCCAGGTACAGTAACATTTTCATGGAGGGAGCCGGTTTGTCAATGGTTCTGGAAAATTTCCCCTCCCAGGCTGACGCGGCAATGGATGGGGAGTTTTTCCGGCTGGAGGTTTCCAAAATAGGAGAGATGGAGCTGCATAGTGGTTTCTTCCTCCGGAATGTTGAAGACGAAACATTCCGGAAGTGTCTTCTCGAAAAGACGGAGGCTGTTGAATTTTTTATAGGAGGCAGGCGGTGTATTCCCTCTTTGGGGTGCAGTCAGGGAAAGGGAATGAATGGTAAAAAAATCCGGGGCGCGAATGAAAAGCTTCCATGCCAAATGGGGACCGCCCCATGATGCCAGATAATGGCATGCCCGGATATGGACGGAGTTATCCCCGACGATCTCCTTTTTTTCCGGAAGGGAGAAATGAATCTCCTCTCCATTTACGGTAAGACCGGAAACCGGGGCCTGGCGCACTTCCGAGGCCATCAGCAAAGGAACGTGTCCGGATATTTCCACCCAGGCGGCCTGGGCGGATGGAGGGGTATCCGTTTCAATGGAAATGGCGGCTGCCCCGTTCCAGCCCATGTTGTCTTTTCTTTCCTCCTCCGAGTCCAGGACGGGATCTACAAAAATGCGTGACACCCGCAGTCTCTTCCCCTGGGAGTCCGTGATCTTCAATCCTTCCGTAGTGGATGGCGAGAAAGGTATCCTTTTCCCGGAAAAGAACGCCAGGAAATTGAAAGTAATCTTTTGGCGGCGGCCTGCTTGTTCCAGCAGAAAGCCGCAAAACTTCACAGGCTTCCCGTCCTCCGTTTTTTCTGGAGTACCGGAGGCATGGCAGGGGAAAATACCCGCAAGAATCATGAACAGCAGGATGATGGGCTTCATAAATATTCAGTTGAAAAGATGCGGTTATGTTAGGGTTCTGTTTTTCCCTTGTTGAGTGATCCCCCTATTCCCAAACTCACGTCGACGGATACGTGTCTTGTTTCAAAATTGCGCGGATCAAGATACAGAATCCGCACCTTCAGTTTTTCATGAGAGCGCGGAAGAACGAGATATTCATAGGTGGAGGTTCCTCCTCCCCCGCTGGCGCTGAACCCGCAAAGAGAGGGCGGCATGCCGACGGGGACGGGCCGTCCCTGCATGTCTTCCAGTTTCAAATCCCGGTACCGGAAATCGGTGGGGTAGGCCAGCAGGAATTCCCAGACGTCGGTACCATCCCGGCCGCCGTCCACGTCTTTCCTCTTCTTCACGGATAATGTCAGGAAACTCATCCGGGAGGGGTCGGCCACATCATCCTGCAGAGCGCTGTTTTGCGGAAGAGGTATTTTTACCTCTTCCGGGTGAAGTAGATCAACCTCTGCCGGATCCGTGGATGAATATTCCGTACAGGTGACGGGCACATCCCCCCGAATGCGCAGCCACTCCGCGTCTTCCGGGGGCCATTCGGAAAACGAGAATTGGATAATGAACTCTTTGTCCTGATTCAGTCCCTTTTCTGCCTTCATGGAAATCAGAATATTGTCCGGCGTATAGGTCTTTCCCGTGGAATCCGTAATGGAAAGGCCGGGAAATGGTTTCCCGGATGCAGGGATGATGCTGGCTTTCCCCCGGTATGTCCCGTCCAGGGTCACCATGCAGTATTTCTTCTTTTCCGTGTGGTCTGTCCCGGTCAGGAAAGATGCGAACTCCGTCCGTGAGCCTTGCAGCAGGGGAGTATTGTCAGCAGACGCGGCCACGCAGGAAAGCGGCAGAAACAGCAACAGGTATTTCATAGGGAATGGGTGTTGGATGAGAGAGGAACAGACAACGGAATCCGGTAGCTCCGCCTAAGGAAAAATCTGGATCATGGCATGTTCTCCGGGGTGTTTGGGGGAGGGCGCTTGGTGGCAAGCCGGAGGCGGGAAGAACGTTTTTATTTAGCCGCAGGGACTTTTTCCTTGTTAAGGGGGCCTCCCATTCCCACGCTGGTGTCAACAGGCACTTGCCTGATTTCAATGTAGCGGGGATCGGCATGCAAAATGCGCACTTTCAGTTGTTCATAGGGGCGGGTAAGGGTGAAATATTCGGAGCGTGTCGTTCCGCCGCCGCCGCTGCACAATCCTCCGGAAAAACGTTTGAAGGGAATGGGCCGCCCTTGCATGTCTTCCAGTTCCATGCCGCAGTAGCGGAAGCTGTCCCGGTGGCCCAGGCTGAATTTCCATTGGAAGCCTTCCTCTTCCTTACCCTCCCACTTCTCCACGAATAATATCAGGGTCTCCGTTCGTGCCGGGTCTGCAATGTCGCTCTGCGGGATGTCATTCCCCACAACGGGAATTTCCGTTTCTCCCGGGTGAATCAGATCGACCTCCACCGGATCCAGGGAGGAAGCTTTGATGCACACCACGGAGACATTCCCCCGGATGCGTAGCCATTCCGCATGTTCCGCCGGCCATTCGGAAAGAGAAAAGCGCAGATGGAACTCTTCTTCCCGATTCCACTCTTTTTCCCACGCCGGCTCAATCAGAACATGATTCAATGCATAGGTTTTTCCTGTGGAGTCCGTGACGGAAAGATCGAAAGGCCTTTCCTTGGATATGAAGACCACACTGAGGTGTTCCAGAGGCCTTCCCTTCAGGGACAATATGCAATAAGGCTCCTTGGTCGTACCGTTGACTCCCAGGGAGAAGGAGTTGAATTCCAGATGGCAGAGCGGTGGCGGAGGCGCCTTGTCCGCAGCGGCGCCCAGGCAGGAGAGAGAAAGGAACAGCAGCAGGGATTTCATGGAGTGGGAGTGTTGGAAGGTGAAGATATCGGGCCTCCGAGCCCGATTGTCTGGTCCATGAGAATGTTCATGGTTTTCTTTCCGGACAGGCAGAAAATCCGGATGAGCAGGGTCTTTTCCTGTTTGGGGATGGCATGGAACCAATTCATTTCCCATTGATGACCGGATTTGTTGCCAAAATGGCTATGATGGCGGGCGTCCGGAGGGAGCTCCTTTCCCACGTGGTCTTTCAGGGAAAGAGAATGGAAAAGAATGTCCTCATCCCCGGCAATGGTTAGCCGCCAATAGGTAAATCCTTCCACGGGAATCAGCCCTTCATGGACTTGGGCCTTGACCGTGATGCTTTTTTTCTTTCCTTCCCTGTCCCGTTCAGGCAGAGGGATGGAAACGGCGTCTCCACCCAGGGTTATTGCCTGCCAGGGAAGCGCCTGCTTTTTGTCCGCCGCCAGAACGGGAATGGCTCCTTTCAGGGAAACGGACGTGGCCCGTGCATCCGGCAGGGAATCGGATGATAAATACATGTCCACCGTATAATCTTCCGCAAAATCTTCCGTATCGGCGGGTTTCAGGTGATGTAAAAAATCAATGCCCCGGAAGGAAAGATCCTTTCCGGTACTGTCGGTGACGGTCAATGCATCGGAAGCCAGGGGAAGGAGCGGAACATGCCCCGCTTGAGGCGTGATCCGGAAGGAAAAGGAAATGCCCGGATGGCCCTTCCTCTGGGAAAGGGACATTCCCGTGAAAAGGGCCTCCCATGGTCCTGTCTCCGGCTGCGCCTGCGCCGCGGGCAGGAATGCCAAGGACAGGAGAGCCGCGCGGCAAAAGTGCCATCTGCTTTTCATGCCGGGAATTAACGGTTGGAGAGCAATTCCTTCATGTCCGGCAGGCGGAAATGCAGGGGAGGAAGTTCCGTGCCGTAGGCGGCGGACTTTTCTTTCCGCAGGTTTTCCGCTTTTTCTTCCAGAGTACGTGCGGCGTTGAGAATCTTGCGCACTTCCTGGCGTCCACGGCCTATTTTGGAAGCGGCGCGTACGGGATCGGGCGTCAGTTCGGGGCCTCCCTTGAGGTATTTTTCAAAATACTGCTGGTAGTGTTCCGCCAGTTCCCTTCCGCGGGCAAACAGTTTCCTGTCTTCCTCCACAAAGGCGACCAGGTCCGGGTCCACGTCCCTGGTGCTCAGGTCTGCAAGGTCTTCGTCCCGGTCCTTCAGTATCTTGGCCGCCTGCCGGCTGCTTTCCTCCAAGCCCGGAAGAGTCGGATTCTTCTTCAGCTTGAGTAGCCGTTCCGCCAGTGCGTCGCTTTTTTCGGAATATTCCGTATTGATATCGGCCACCTTTTTACAGTAGGAGACGGATGGGTCGCCGCAGGAAATCATCAGAAATGCCGCCAGCAGGGGAACCAGGCGGCGCATGCAGGTCAGGGGAGTCATGGTTCTCTTTTAGCATTTCCTCAAACGGAAGCAAGAAGCTTTCGTGAAAATGAACGGACTGGAACAATTGCGGAAGGAACTGACGAACAGCAGATTTTCTTCACGGCCGCTCTTTCTCTACCGGGAGCGGCAATTCCACCACGCCGCAGCTGGAGCCGGGAACCAGCAGGATTTCCACTTCCAGGGGCAGTGTGGTGTCCGCCAGGAATCCCTCCGGAATGGAAATGCCGATAGGCTTGGAGCTTTGTCCGGGGGCGACTTTCTGCGGGGCGAAAATGTCCAGCACGACACGTCCGTTTTGAAGCACATTGAGTTTGCTGAAAGAGAAGGACTGCTCCTTGCACGTATTGTGCAGGGTTACGCCTTTGAGCGTTGCGGGGGCAAAGGGGCCGGGAACCGTGAATCTCAGAATGGTGGAACTTCCCGCTTCCACAGGAAGGGGAAGCCAGCAGGCGGCAATGGCCGACTGGAGGTTCAGGCTGGACGTCAGGTAGCCGGAGCCGTTGAGCCGTTCCATCATCAGGCGGGAGAGTTCCGTGGAAACGGGCATTCCCCAGCCCTGGGAGTACATCAGGGAAAGCAGGTACGCGGCTTCCTGGTCTCTGTACTGAAGCGCCATTCTCAGAAATCGGGCGGCCTGGGCGTAATCCCTTCTGGCCAGGGAGGGTTGCTGGGGTAGCCCGGGAAAGTAGGACGGAATGTCCATGAGCATGACGCCCAGATCCTTCATGGCCTCATAACAGCCTCCCGTGGCGGCCCGGTAAAGCCATTCCACGCCGTTTTCCGGTCTGGCGCCTCCGGGAAAGTCCGGTGCCATCAGCGCCTTGGCGAGCGCATATTGGGCGACGGGGTAGCCTTCCCTGGACAGTTGTTCCACTGCCGCCATATTGTCCGCCGTCACTTTCAGGCGTTCCGCGGTTCTGTTGCGGCCGGACGCCGGGGAGGAAACCAGGCGCATCAGCTCCCGGTAGGCGGGGTCCTCCCGCAGGGACTCGTCCTGAATGGCCGGGGCCGCAATGATGCGGATTTTTGGGAAAACCTCTTCCGTCCGGGACGGGTCTCCCTTCAAACAGGCCATCTGCACGGGAACCGGTTGCTGGGCGGCCGTTTCAAAGGCATACGTGTATGTTCGGTCCGTGTACAGCAGAGGGAGGGCCGGGAAAAAAAACGTGGTGGTGGACTGGCCGGGAACCGGGAATGAGGGAATGGGGTTGAGGGAGCGGTCCACCAAAACGCCGTTGGAATCCCGGATGGTCAGGTAGAGGTCCTCCCTGCCGTCCGGGGAAGAGGAAATCTGAAGGTAAATGCAGGAAATGCGCAACTCTTCCGGCAAGGGAGAAGGCAGGCTGGAACTGCTGAGCATGCTGTCGTCCAGCCGGAGCTGGAACTGGGACGTTTTCCGCTCTTCCAGGGAAGCATCTTCCGCGATTCTCAGTTCCGGAATGCGGATGGAGGCCAGGTCCCGCGGGGGGATGGCCGGGAGTTTTTCCAGCCCGTTGGAGGCAGGCTGCTGGATGGCGTCCTTGATCGTGTTGATCGTTGTGCCCATGGGGGCCTGTTTCAGGTAATCCAGCAGGTAGAACGCCGCGGCGCCTGCCAGCAGCGTGCATGCGCTGCCCACCAGCAGGTACATCACTTGGCGGTTGCGCCTGATGGTGCGGGCTGAAAGCTTGCGAACGGCGGAGGAAGTGCCCGTGGCCCTTCCGGAAGGCGTTTTTTTGCCTGAACTTTTTATAGCGCCCAAACGGTGTGTCGGCTGGGCATTGTTGATCTCCGCGCGGGTCAGCTGAATGGTGGCGGAGGATTCTTCTCCGGAAATGGAGCAGATGTCATTGATCCACTCCCGGGCGTCCTGATAGCGGCAGTTGATCTGCGGGGCCAGCGCCTTATCCAGGGAAAGCAGGAACTGGCGGGAATACAGGCGCATCAGATGCGGATTGCTGTGCAGGGGAGGCATTGTGTCTTCCGACAGCCGTGCTTCCGCCCGTTCCGGAGGATGCCCGGTGAGCAGGGCGTAAAAGGTAGCCCCCACAGAATAAAGGTCGCTCCAGGGGCCTATGTTCGTCTTGCCCAGGGCCTGTTCCGGGGAGGAGTACCCCTGGGTGGTCAGGACGGTGGCGGTGTGCAGCTTCAGGGCGTGGCGCGCCGCGCCGAAGTCAATGAGAACGGGCGTCCCCTGTTCCGTCAGCAGGATATTGCCGGGCTTGATGTCCCGGTGGTAAATGTGGCTGGCGTGCAGGTATTCCAGGATGCGCAGAAGGCGGGTGAGCAGGCCTTTCAACTCGTCCTCCGTGTAGCGGTGGCCGGTGGTATGGAGCTTTTCCCCCAGATAATCCAGGGACAGGCCCGTGATGTGCTCCATGGCGAAGTAGGCCGTGCCGTTGGCCTCGAACACGGACAGGATTCTGACGATGCCCGGATGATTCAATTCCGCCAGGGTCTGGGCTTCGCTCAAAAAGCTCTTCAGGGCCCAGGTGTAGTTCTCCAGGTCGTGTTCGTTGTTGGGCCTGATATGGCCGGTCAGCGGGTCGCGGTAGGAACAGCTTGCGGGGAAATTCTCCTTGATCACTACATTCCTGTTCAGGAACAGGTCTTTGGCCAGATAGGTAATGCCGAAGCCTCCGCTTCCCAGGACACTGAGAACTTCATACTGCTCCAGCCGCGTGCCGGGAGCCAGCTCCCGCTGATAGACGAAAAATGCGCCCTTTTCCTCCGCATGGGGAAGAGGGGGCCTGCCGGGCAAAATCTCTTCCAGGCCTGTCGCCGGAGGGGGAGGCGGAGCTTGCCCTGTCGTCGCGGGCGCGGCGTCTGTCTGGCCTTCTTTTGCTGGCATGGGAAAAATTCCGGAAACGGAAACTGCGGATATTTTCCTATTCCGCTTCCTGCAAGTCAAGGTGAATGCCTGTTCCACCCCTGGAAGGCTGGAATGGAATTCAGGACTTGTGACGCTTGACGAATTCCCGTGCCGCCTTCAGGTAGGCCTCCGCCGCCGGGCCGGAGGGATCGTGTTCGAAAATGGTATGGCCGAAGCTGGGCGCTTCGCCGAGCCTGATGGAACGGGGAATGACCGTCTTGTACAGCATCCTGGGGAGGTGCTGTCCCACCTGTTCTATCACTTGCCGGGAAAGGTTGGTGCGGCCGTCGTACATGGTCATCAGGACACCTTCATGCTTGATGTGGGGGTTGGCTCCGCTGGCGCAAATCTGCGCGGTCACATGCAAAATCTTGGCAAGGCCTTCCAGCCCGAACCATTCGCACTGGAGGGGAGTAAGCACTTCATCGCAGGCGGCCAGGGCGGAAGTCATCAGCACGCCCAGGGAGGGGGGCGTATCCATGATGCAGTAATCATAGGAACCGGATTTGCGCAGCGGGGCGAGCGTTTCCCGGAGCCTGGTCAGATGGTCGCCGGCCCGCGCCAGCTCTATTTCCACGCCGGCCAGGTCCATGGTGGCTGGAATGATATCCAGCCGTTTTCTGCCGGAAGGCCGGATGCACTGTTCTGCAGGAATCTGGTTGAGCAGGGCCGGGTACAGGCTGGCCGTCTCCCGGGTTTCGATGCCCAGGCCGCTGGTAGCGTTGGCCTGCGGGTCCAGGTCAATGACGAGGATTTTCTTTTTCAACTGGGCCAGGGCGGCGGCCAGGTTGATAGCCGTGGTGGTTTTTCCCACTCCTCCTTTCTGGTTGGCGATGGCGATGATTTTCATGAGGAAAACGGTGCAATGGCACGGTAGCACAATGCGCTCCCCTTTCAAACATTTTCCTGAATGGGAGAAACAGTAAAGCCGCAGTCCGGGGGAAAGCCGTTCCTCGATGATGTGGCCCCGCCGCGAGAAAAGGCTTTCTTCGTCAGGGAGCCGAAGGGGCGAGCGGACGTTCCGAGGAAAGAACGAGGCGGAACCCCAGGGTGTCGTCCCGCGTGTTTTCGGGCAGCGGAGTGCGGATGCCGGTGGTGAGCTGCTTGGGGCGGAAAGACAAATAGCTGCCGCCGCGGGCCACTCCGTGGTTGCGTATGGGAAGGTTTTCAGGGCCTCCGTAATTGTCGTCCACCCACTCCATCACGTTGCCTTCCAGGTCATACAGGCCCAGGCGGTTGGGTGGGAATGACCTGACTGGGGCGGTGTAGGGCTGGCCGTCCTCGTAGTCCACGATCACGCGGGAGGAGGGAAGGTAAATCAGGGCGGACTGGTCCGCAAAATTGCCTGTTCCATTTGGCGGGGGCCAGGAGGTCCCCCACGGAAACACCTCCTTGGAATGGTCATGCGGCAGCGTTTTTTCATAGGGAGACGCTCCCTTTTCCTCCCCCAGCTGCATCCAGGCGCTCCATTCCGCGTCTTTGGGCAGGCGGTAGGAATCGTGCTGGTCAATCAGCCCCTGGGCGCGCTCCCTGTTGGTGAGCCATTTGGCAAACGCCCGCGCGTCCTGCCTGCTCACATTCACCACCGGGTGGTCCTCTTCCTGGGGGAACCCCGGCTTGGCCGGCGCTTTGCGGTCCGTGGCTTTCAGGAACTGCTGGAAATCCTTGACGCGTACTTCATGGGCCATCGCCAGCGTATTGCTCCCCGCAGGCACCAGGTCCATCCCCAGGCTGTTGGTCCAGGGGACGCCGAACACCACAGATTTATCCGGTTCAAGCTGGAGAGAAAGGTACAGATCCTGCGGATCAAGCCCTCTGCGCCGCATCGTGGCGTGCCCCGGCAGTTTGATCTCAATCACGTAAGGGACCTGGTTGACGTATTCCTCAATGGGCGTCCTGCCGATGAGCCTGTTATTGAAAAACACACTGGCTCCCGGCGGGTTGGTTGTGACGGTGATGGGAACCTGGAAAACGCGGGTGACGTTCAGGATGTACGTGTTCCGTCCGTCTGTCCGTCCGGAACCCTGTGGCCCCGGGTCCGCACTGATGGAAAACTCCTTGCCCAGCAGCCCTTCCCGTTCGCACTTCTTGTTCAGCCAAGCCAGGTACGCCGTAATGCCGTCCTGGGTTAGCAGGGCCAGATCCTTTTCCGGATGACCCGGCTGCACCTGTTGCCGCTGCATTTGAAAATTGCCCTGCTGCTTGTCTTCCTTCAGGAACTTGTTGAACAGGGCGGCCGTCAGAGGCGTCTCCGCCACGTGGCGCGTCTCCGCCGGAAGATAGGTAACGCCCTCCGTATCCTTCCAGGGCTGCCTGTCCGTGGGGGGATGGTACTCTTTCAGGATTCCTCCCAGCGCCAGCGTGGAACCTCCGGCAACGGTCCCCGTTTCCTCCTTGTCCGCAAATCCCGACTTCTTGATGGTGTACACGACGGTGGTGCCGGCAGGCAATTCGATGGGGCCGTAAGGCGTTTCATCCAGATAATTCCCGTCGGCGTCATAGACGGACGCCCCCGCCGGAGAACTGGTGACTAGCACGTACCCGTTCTTGGACTCTTCCTCCGGCGCGGATTGTTGGGAATGCGCTTCCGCCGGGGTGTCCGGTTCCTGTGCGTGCTGCTGTTCGTTGAGCCATAGGACTCCCCAGTACGCCGTCAGGCCGCCGGCTATGGCGGCCCCCAGCAACTGGAAGGTGCGTCTGAACTTACGGCGGCTTTTCTTCTGAAGCCGGAAGCGGGACGGAACTTCGTACCCCCTCAAGGCGTCTATCTTCTCCGCCAGCTCCTCCGCGGAATCGATCGTGCACTCCTCCACGCGCGGTTCCGCGGCCTGGCAGATAATGGTGTTGAACGCCTGCCACTTTTTCTGCACGGTGCCTGCCGGCAACTCATCCGGCAGTTCGGGAAAATCCATGCGGTCCTTTCCGGTGCTGATCTCATACAGCACTTTGGCTAGGGCATACACATCCGCCCTGCGGGTTCCGGGACCGTCCGGAGGAATGAACCCCTCCGTGCCGACAAAACTGCGCTGGTCCAGATGGGCCACCAAGCCGATGTCCGCCAGTTTGGGCCGCCCGTTCACGAAAATGACATTGGCGGGCTTGATATCCCGGTGCGTCAGGTTCTTGCTGTGCAGGTACAGCAGTGCGTGGGCAAGCTGGCTGCCCACCTCCAGGCAATAATCCAGGGGAAGGGGCTTGTTGCCGGAAAACTTCTTGTCCGTTTGAAGAGTGCGGGGAATATACTCGTCCGGGTTGATATGGACTCCTGTGCGGGCGTCGTCGCCCAATTCCATCACGTAATAATAGAAGGGGGAGCCTTCGTCGTGGCGGCCCACATGCAGGATGTGCACCAGTCCCGGATGGTTGCGGGCGATAGGTTCGTATTGAAGAATGCCCTCAAACTCCCGGTTGAAGGTCCGTTCGTCCTCAAAATCCTCCCTCCAGACGATTTTGACGGCCCTCCACGCGCCCGTCAGGGCTTTTGCCAGCCAGACCTCACCATACGCTCCGCTGCCGATCTGGCGAACCACTTCATGGTCAGGAATGGAAGGGGTGGGACGCACCACCCGTTTCACGGGCAGTGTCGGCAGGTTGCCGCCGGGTACGGGTGATGCGTCCGAAGTCATGAGCAGGCCGGGAAATCAGGAAATGATGCCCAGGTTCTTGCCTACTTTGCAGAAGGCTTCAATCGCCTTGTCCAGCTGTTCGCGGGTGTGGGCGGCGGAAATCTGAGTGCGGATGCGTGCCTGTCCCTTGGGGACCACGGGATAGAAGAAGCCTACGGCATACACGCCTTCGTCCAGGAGCTGTGCGGAAAACTGCTGGGACAGGACGGCATCCCCCAGCATCACCGGGGAAATCGGGTGATCCTTGCCGCCGATGGTGAAGCCGGCGCCGGTCATCGCGTCACGGAAATATTTGGTATTGGCTTCCACGCGGTCACGCGCTTCCGTGGAACCTTCCAGAAGGTCCAGCACCTTGATGGACGCGGCTACGATCGCCGGGGCCACGCTGTTGGAAAACAGGTATGGGCGCGCCTTCTGACGCAGGACGTCCACCACTTCC
Source organism: Akkermansia sp. RCC_12PD (assembly GCF_036417355.1). Lineage (NCBI taxonomy): Bacteria > Pseudomonadati > Verrucomicrobiota > Verrucomicrobiia > Verrucomicrobiales > Akkermansiaceae > Akkermansia > Akkermansia sp. RCC_12PD. Next base: position 2,302,483 of record NZ_CP143889.1, read on the forward strand.
TTCGGGCCGGAAACGTAGCCGCCGGACGCGCCGCCCAGGGCTTTGCCGAGTGTCCCCGTCGTGATATCTATCTTGCCGAACAAGCCGCGGTACTCATGCGTCCCGCGTCCCCGCTTGCCAAGGAAGCCCGTGGCGTGGCAGTCGTCGAAATGGACGATGGCGTTGTATTTGGCCGCCAGTTCGTGAATCTTGTCAAGCTGGGCAATGATGCCGTCCATGGAAAAGACGCCGTCCGTGGAAATCAGTTTGACTCGGGCGCCGGCGGCATCCGCTTCCTGCAGCTTGGCTTCCAGGTCTGCCATGTCGTTGTTGGCGTAGCGGAAGCGCTTGGCTTTGCAGAGGCGTACCCCGTCAATGATGGAGGCATGGTTCAGGGAATCGGAAATAATGGCGTCGTCCGCAGTCAGCAGCCCTTCAAACAGGCCGCCATTGGCGTCAAAGCAGGAGGGGAACAGAATTGTGTCTTCCGTGCCCAGGAATTCGGAAAGGCGTTCCTCCAGCTGGCGGTGCAGGGTCTGAGTACCGCAGATGAAGCGGACGGACGCCATGCCGAACCCCCATTGGTCAATCGCCTTCTTGGCCGCTTCCATCACTTCCGGATTATTGGCCAGGCCAAGGTAATTATTGGCGCACATATTGATGACGGAGCGGCCGTCTTTCAGTGTTACCTGGGAATACTGCTGGGAGGCGATAAAGCGTTCTTCCTTGTACAGGCCTTCTTCGCGAAGGCCGTTCAGCGTGGTCGTCAGGATATTCTTGAACTCGGGGGTATACATGTCAGATAATGGATGAATTGAAACAGTCAGCAAATAAAAGGGCAGGAGACTGCGCCATTGCTCCCGCACCCATACCACAAACGGCCCGGAAGGAAAAGCTTAAAGAAGCGGTTCGCCGAAATGTCCGGGCAAGCGGCGGTGCGCTTGACGCATAGAGCCGTATTCCGGGCTCAACAGACTTCCCTGGAGAACATGAAAGACATGGAACTGAGGCTTCCGGGGCAGCCAGAAAGCCATTGCCGCCGTTCCTGCCGGGAAATCTCCTGCGGGAAAAAAGAGGTAAATTTTTTCTGAAAAAAGCCGGGATAAACAAAACCGTCATTTTACTGCGCTTTCCGGGTAGCAACCTTGCTGATTCGTCAAACCTGTTAAACAAAAACATTTATACCTGTCATGAAACAATCCTTCTTATATGCATGGTGTTTGAGCGCCGCCGGGTGTGCCTCCCTGCTGCACGCCCAGTCCGTCAACCAATTCCCGGACAGCGGCCCTGAAACCACTCTGGATTCCCTCTGGGCGGCTACGGGCCACATGCAGGCCTTTTCTGACGCCATCGACTCCCAGATGGGCGTGCACCGTTTTCAGGACGGCAAAAAATCGCGTTTCTGGTTCAGCGGCATGGGAAGCTTCGGAAATGCCAGTGTCAGGAACGAGCATCCCGCCTTCGACTATTCGGCCGGCGGCGGAGTCCTGGGCTATGACTACTGCGCATCCGAAAGTGGAAGGGGAAGGCTGCTCGGCCTGTCCCTGGGCTTCATGTCCGGTACCCAGAACATCAAGGAAATGGCGGACCATCCCGCCGGATTTCTGGAAGGCGACAAATTTGACCAGGATACGATGATGGTCAACATTTACGGAGCCCTGTACAGGCAGACCGGAAGAAAATCCCATCTTCTTCTGTCCATGAATATGGGATTCGGCAATACCGATAACAAATGCGCCCACCACGGCATGAACTACGAAAACTCCACATGGGATACGGAAACCTGGAACGTCGCGTTGTCGGCCGCATGGCGCTACGAAGTCTCCAGGTCCTTCAGTATCACGCCTTTCGCCAAGATGAGCTATGTGCATGCCTCTAACAAAGTGAAAAAGGACGACTATGATGACGAAGGCTATGACTCTTCCTGGTGGTGGGATGATGATGAATACTGGAGAAGGGAATCCAGGTGGGAAAACCGCGGATCGTTCGACAATCTGGCGCTTGAAGTGGGAGTGACGCTGGAACACGCCATCCGCTTCTCCAACGGCATGATGTGGACCAATGCCATTTCCGGAAGCTACTGCCCGGACATATGGCGCAACAATCCCCACCATACCTTCAACGACATCTGGTGGGACGGCGACACCGTCTATGAGTCCCGGTACAGAGGCAGAGGATACGCTCCGGCACGCCAGGCCTTCAAGGCCAAATTCCTGTCGCGCTTCGTGTGCAGCGAAAACCTCTCCATTTATGCCTCCTATCAGGCCTGTTTCCGGGAATCCTGCACGGAACACCGGGCGGCATTGGGCGTAGCCGTAGTCTTCTGACGTCTTTCGTGTCCCTCACCGTGGAGATGGAGGAGCGCGGAATACCTTTTGCTGATGCCGGGAACGTGGAGGGAAAGGAGGAAAAAACGCCGAAGTGCCGGGTGCGCCTCGTGGCAACCGCTTCTTTCCCCGTATTTCTGCGAACGGAAAGCCGGATACCCGGGAGTAATTGAAACGGGGTGGCTATTCCTCTTCCGTTTCGAGGGAATAATCCAGCATTCTATCGCCATCGAACGTGAAAAACGCCTGGAATCGCTTCCCTCCGAGCATGGCGGGAAGCCAGTACCGGTCGTCCTGCCACATGAGATCGTAGGGAATCTCCTCTACGGGAGACCAAAAAGGCTCTGCCTCCGGCGTTTCCGAAGGAGTGCCCGTGAACGACGAAGCCATGAACACATGGCAGAGGATTTCCGGAATGGTCCTGCAGGTAAAGGAAAAATGCAACACGCCCATCTCCCGCGCGTCTGTTACGTTAATCCGCAGCTCTTCCCGGACTTCCCTCAGAACGCATTGAAGAGCCGTTTCCCCCGGCTCAAACTTGCCGCCGGGGCCGTTCACTTTCCCCGCTCCTATACCCCTCTTCTTGCGTATCAGAAGAATCTTTCCCTCCTGAACCACAAACATCAGGGTAGCGAGAATATCCGGGGTCCACGGTGCGGGCCATTGAAAGCCGCTGCTTCTCTCTTGCATGGGCACATGCTACAGGATTGAAGGACCGGCATGAAGAAAAATACGGAATAAATGCATAATGAGTAGGGAAACGGTCAAATTGCCCGCGGCGTCAATCTCCGGAATACTTTGGATGAACAACCGAATCGTTCACTTCATCGACTCTGTGAGAACTCAAATTACCCATTACTCCATAATTTTTCATGCGCAGATGAGCGATGAGATGATTATTCAAATAATCTAGGAAATATTCCTTGTCGAATGCTCCTTGAAAAGTGACGGGAATTGCACTTCCATCTGGACTATGGATGAGATTAATATAATTGTTTTTAGACGTATTCAGAATAGATGACCCATTGTGCAAATCAGCCATCTGATGTTATTGATCTGATGTTTTGCGGCCGCCCTATCTGGCCCGGATCCGTCAAATTCCGGATGTCTTGTTATTAATACTGCTCAGAATTTTTTCCTGAGCAAGGGAGGAGGGGAGTTGAGCGTCCTTGTAATCAAATAAAAGGCTTGTTTTTTTTGCAAGCTGTTCAAAGGCGGCAATTTTTTGCACCAAAACGTCGATATGTGTTTTCCCTTCGGGTTCACGGTAAATATTCAAGCGTGTCACATTTTTTTGAACATTCGCAAGCGAGGATTCAAAAGCAGCGCGGATTTGCGTTTTAATCAGATAAGCCGTTTCCGTGGCTTCTTCATCAGTCAGGGGACCGCTTTTTGAAATAACTAAAAAGGAATAATCATAATCTTTCAATCTATATTTCGCCAATACTTTGGATAAACGCTGCATAGAGCATTCTTTCGGATTCGCGTTAATGACTTCCTTAAATCTCCAAGCGCGTCCAAGCGTGTCGTTAATGCCGATCATTATCGGGTTATCGACTTTTTGTACGAGCCGCATTTCTTGTAATGTAATCCGTCCTTTTCTATTATGCAGTAAAACGGGCAATTCAATGACGTAACCCCCGTATTTTCCTGCTTTGAGGTCGTTCTTATTCAAATTTGGCATTTGATAAGTATACAAAAGCGTCATAATCTGACTTAAACTATCCTGTACGTTTGATAAGGTACGTTGTGTGCGCAAAACTGTGTCTGGTATCGGGAATTCCATGTAATTTTGGATTTCTTTTGCATCTTGAAGAAAAGATTTTTGTGTTGGAACGACGGGAATATCATCTGAAATAATGTTATACGAAATTTCTGTTCCCACAGTTTTCACAATTGGGGGATTTGTTCTTTTCTCACTCTTCCTGTCTGTATTAATCGCCGTCTTGTTTTTTGATAAAATATCGTCCATAACCGTAGTATGGGCAATAGAAATCATTTGGTTTCCGCTGAAGATCCCTCCCTGGCTAAGTGCTTCATTAATCGTATTTAATTGAGCGATGAGAATGTCCAGTTCTTGCGGAGCTTCTTTATACAAAGACAATTTTTTTATTTTTTGAGGGAGTGATGAAAATTCGTGGTTTAAAATACGGGCAAAAGTGTCATTGATGGCATCTTGAATCTGTACTTGTTCCGCTTTTGTCAACGAAGTGATTTGTGCAACACTGAAAAAATCGTACGCGCGTTTACCAACACTGTAATGTGACAGTGGAGAAAACCAAAATTGGCAATAAGCTTGTGTGCCGTTCAATTCCAGGATCTGCTCTTTTGTTAAAATGCGTCCCAAAATATTATTAATTTTATCTTCGCTTTCGCTTTCATGTAAGCCTATCTTCTCTTTTTCCTTTTTTGAAAGAGATTTCGTATATAAAGCGGGAGGAGCAATGAAGCTCCCTTTTGAATTATATTGGTAAGAGTTATTTTTTGTATTCGGTTTTGTAAAAGTTACGAGATAGTGAATCTTCTGATTGATATTTTGATATAATAGATCAACATCCTTGTCCGTTCCAGTGGCTATGCCCCCTTTCGGACGCACCACATAGCCCGCAGAAATGTTATTATATTTTGGAGAAATTTCATGGTTGGGAATAAAAATATCCGGCGTAATATGAGATGTGTGAACGCGTACTATTTTGTTGGGCTTGTAAATCATGATGGTAAAATTGTCGCCCGGAACATAAATCATGCGTGGATTGGAAAAAATTTTATTTAATTGCAGACAAGTTTTCAGGAACGGCAGCATGCGTTTATAATCGTCTGTTTCTTTAAAAAAATCCCATGCTTCCCGTTGTGTTGCAGTTAAGCTTTTTTCTTGTTGCTTCAATGACATTTCAATTTTTTGCGTATCTAGAATGTCGGAATTTTTCGCATCGGTTTCAGTTGAAAAAAACAGCGATGCTGCGGCAGCAATAGGAAAAATAATATTTTTAAAGCTCATAGCCCGGCTCCTTGATGAAAAAAGTGAAGGTTATTCTAGTTTGATTGTTGTTGTATTTTCCGTCCCTGTCTTTGAAAAGTGATCAACCCATGGAAGTTACGAAGGCATGTTCCTCCGTAAAAAACGGCTTTGTTGAAGAAGGCCACCATTGTAAAGGCTTGTCGCGTTGTCAAGCACCTTGCTCCGCTTCCTGCAGGAGGACTTGAGGGGAGTTACCCGTTCCGGAATCACTCCTGTCTGGGATAATACCGTTTCACAGGAAACGTGGGTGGGATGAAAAAGATGATTCGCGACAAGTTCGCGCGAATGGGTGCTTTCCCCTTGTTCGGGAAGATACGGGTAAGGATTCCGGCAAAGGTTGAGAGTGACGCCTTTTGGCTGCAGGAGGAATATTTTGGCCATAGGAGCTTTGTACTCCTTAAGCGCAGACTTAAGGATACGTGTATTGACAGGAAGAGTCCCGAACTGCTTGGACAAAAAAAACTCCATGTAATCAAATAAAGCTAGCAGGAATTGCATGGAGAATCAATTCAAAATGAATCTCCATTGGATGAAAGGATGGCCAGAACCTGGACAGGATTGAAAGAAGAACCGCAATCCTGAACCAAAGGAAACCGCAACACATTACGGCGAAGAGTTCAAACGTAAATGCGTAGAACCCTGCCTCAGCAATAACCGGGAATTTCGATACTGATAAAAGAACTGGGAATATCCCCGGAAATGCTGAGATGCTGGTAATGAAAGAACTTGGCGTCAAAAAACTAACGAACAATACACGTCTGGCTGAAGAACCATTGAGTACAGCCACAGTATAGACCTATCTCCCGGGAATATCCGTATAATCAAGAACAGGTTGGGAGCCTCCGCCTAATGACCGCGGTTCCCTCGCGGGCCTTTCGCGGTACGTACGCGGATATCAGCCAACGGCATGCAGCAGGAGTCTCATAGGAGACAATTGACCTTTTGCCTATTTATTGCGACAACTATGCCTGTCACCCTTCCATCTAGCCTCAATAACATAGCAAATTTGAGGATTTTCAACCTTATACAACCCTTTTCAAGCATTTATGCTTGGTTGCAACGGGGAGAGGGCTTCTTTGTGCCCCAATCCACACCCTCTACCTGTAAGATAATGCCTTTAAAAACCGTTTTAATATCTTGCACTTTCAAGAAAACAAAAACCGCAATCGCTGAAAATCAACAACTTGCGGTATGAAAATGTTGGTGCTCGAGAGGGGACTCGAACCCCTACGGTTTATCACCACTAGATCCTTAGTCCTATGTATGACTATTGATTATCAATGCAAAATGATTTTTAACCCCTCTCGGCTACCAATAGGCTACCAAACGTGCAAAAGCAAGCCCTTTTTGAACGCCTTTTTGCAGGTGTAAAATCTGCCCTTTTACGTCTTTTTAAGAGATTGGAAATTTACTCTATATTCAGAATTCACTGCATTAGTAAATTTCCGAATATGGAGTAAATCAAACGAATGCAAGAAGGGGCTTGTTGGTCGAATGAGGTCGAGTATTTTCCTAGGACAACTTCACCATGTCCGCTAATTGCAGGAAGTACTCTGTCGACCAGATATTAAGCTTGTTCTGATCTTTGATGAAAGGCATGACATCGTCCTTTCCAGAAAATTCAATTCGTTCTTTTTCTTGTTCGTCTTTTCGGCACATGCCCGAATAATGGAAATATCCATCCCGGCGATCATGTCCCAGTCAGCTCTCAGGTACTCATCCAAATAAGACCGCATGGTCTTCATCGATTGAATGCGGAGATTGGACGAAGATACAATCAAATCGCACAAGGCTTTTTCGGGAGTCGCTGTCAGGTAGAAATATCCTTCTTCCGTCTTTTGCCGGGTCAGTCCAATCGGAAAATAAGCCTCAGGAACCTGAATGTATTCGTAGCGGCCTGTCGCGTTGTCAAACGTCTTGCTCCGCTTCATGCAGGAGGACTTGAGGAGAGTCACCCGTTCCGGAATTACTCCTGCCTGGGATAATACCGTTTCATGAGAAACATAGGAGGGATGAAGAAGATGATTCGCGACAAGTTCACGCGAATAGGTGCCTTCCCCATCTTCGGGAAGACACAGGTAAAGATCCCGGCGAAGGTTGAGAATGACGCCTTCTCGCTGCAGGAGGGATATCTTGGCCATAGGAGCCTTGTACTCCTTAAGCGCAGACTTAAGGGTATGTGTATTGACAGGAACAGTCCCGAACTGCTTGTACAGGAAAGAAGCCATGTGATCGAATAGAGAAAAGTTAGCGAGAATTGCAGGGAAAATCAACTTGAAATGAAATAAGTGCGCAAAAATCGCTAGAATTGATGACGAATATCAAGTGCATTCACTGGTAGCGAGGTTAATGAGAGGACAAATGCTCCCCTTTCAATCGCTCCTTCGTCGCCCAGAGGTCGACGAACCAAGTATTCCCAGACAGTGGATAAGAAGAAAAAAGCACCTGTAAGACCTCTTCCCGATACCTCGTCTTACTGAAAATTGCATCATTAACAACGTGACAAAGCCTCTGCCGCAGTCACGAGAGTTTGACGAATTTCCAGAGCCATTTCAGAAGAAACGTATGTCCCCACAAAATCGGCGGCTTTGGAGGGACCTTCGTCTTCTTCCCTGCCGAAACAGGTTTCCAGACATTGAAGTGCGTCCTGTGTTGCGGTATTGCCCGATTTCTTCTCGAATGCAAACTGTTGGAAAATATTCCAGCCATCCTGATGCTTCCCATCGTAGTAGCGCATGACGTAATACAGGTCGTAGGCATCCTTGGGTTGGCGGCGATGAAGAAACGCCCGCAACTTAAGCATGAGGAAAGCTCCTGCTTCACAAACACGCAGAGGAACCTGTATGGCCTCCCCCTCTTCATCTGGAACTTCAAACATGATTTTGCGGGAGGACTCGATAGCCCGTTTAACGCCCAGCAAATTACTGGCTCTGATTCCGGCTATTTCTATCGAACTGGTGGGGCGGACGTGCTCTGTGAGAAAGTCAATAGGGATACGAATGCCATCTATATCTGCCATAAAACGCCCTCCTTCCTTCTGATCTTCCCGATACCCCAATGCTCTCAATTTCCAATCGATAGGTGACATGTCCCCGTCTACGGCAACACTGATTCCCAAATCCACATCAAGAGTCACCGGCCTCAAGAGAGTGGTATTCATATTGCCGGAACAGATGAACCTGGGCACCAGGCCCCCTATTAAAACCATGCCATGACGATAGTTTTCCAAGGCTCCCCACAGGGAGGCAAGCACCTTTCCCGCATGATTCGTAATAACTTCGCTGTAGCTGGTATAATGATCAAATTTCATGATTCCTGCAAAAATCCGGACATTGTACAAGTGCCTCCAGGGCTTCTTCACTCCTCAGTCCCTGTCCCTTCAAATCGATATAAATTTGCGCATCCGAAACCAGAGGGACATGACGGGAACGTTGGAGTTGACGCAGGACATCCTGATCTTCAGGATAGAACAAGAGCAGATTTCCCCCTTGTTCCACTCTTCTCCCCACCAGCCCCGGAGACAATTCAGACAAATTCGGAATACGAGACACATAGGCACTACAAATGACTGGTTCCGTAAAAGCGGCGCGTTGCCAGGCCCCAACCCATTGCGTAAACCCTATCCTGACTCCGTTCTGTTCCGCCCACTGATGCACCATATCAGCCAGTTCGGCAATACCGGTCCCTACAATGGAATACCGGACAACTCTCTGATGAGCGCGCTTTTCATGCCATATGTCCAACAACTCCCGTTCATGAAGAAGAGAAACTTGCCGATAAGGATGACGATCAATAAATTGCCTATCCTCCAGCCTCTTGATGACTTTATTCACCAAGGCTGTACTCGTTCCTGTTGATGCGGCCAAATCCTTTTGGCTCCATTTTTTGGAAACATTGAAAAGAAGAGCCCGGACAATGCGTTCGCTTTTCCCGGAGAACAAGTCTCTGGCGCCCTTGTTGAATCGAAATCGTTTCAAGGGGCTTCCAGTATTGCCAAAATAAACTTTCCCTTTTTTGTAATAAAACGCTCCATTGGGATCAGCAACGGCAACATGAGCCTCCAAGGCTTTTTTCACGAACGGCCCCGCTGGAATACAGGGAAGAACGAGTAATTGATCCCTAAAGGAATCCAGATTTCGAGGCGGCATCAGCCTGTAAACCGTCGGCAGTTCAATGTATCCCTGCGGCTTCCCGGCATCATCATATTCCTCAAAATCAAGAACTGCTCTGGTTGGCTCAATGAACAGTCGCGGAAAGTCCCATGTATCGTGAAGCTTTGCGAATGCCTCACGCAATTCATTTTCTGTAGAAATAAGAGATGCCTTCTGCCTTGACTCCATAGGACTCTTCTACTTGATCTGCTTTATATGCACAACATAAATTTACTCTATATTCAAAATTCACTTTGTCAGTAAATTCTACATATAGAGTAAATTCAAGCGCTAAAGTTTTTGAGTGAATGATCAAAAAGGGGGCAACGGCAACTATGTTAATGAGAGGATGAATGTTCCCTTTGCAAGCGCTCCCTCGTCGCCCTGAGGTCGACAAATCGGCTGCTTCCCAGACACAGGATGCAAAGAATGCCTTTCTTTTCCCAGTTGTAGACTGTTCTGCGGCAGGGGCAGGACGAAGACTCGAACAAGTCGGTTCCTTTAGGGAAAAGCGATAATTTGACAAGTTGAGTTTCCTCCATGACATATCGGAACCCATTTACGCGAGCTTGTCGTTCCAGACGCTGGAATAGCGCTTTCATGTCTATAAATATCGTCTTTCCTATCCGTTTCACAGGAAGGTGTTTGTCTTCAATCCAGGCATGGACGGTTCCCCATGAGGGAGATGACCCTGAAACAAAAATTCCAGAGTTGGTCATGAATTGACCGGTGCGGCAGTATTGAGGTACAGGGATGGGAGATGCTTGTTCCAAATGCATCCCAAAGGAATTTACCCAGAGTTCGGATTCCTTTGACAACTATCGGGCTGACAGGAAATAAATTGATTTTAGTTCGTAATGCGTTGAGAGAAAACAATCAAATATTAAGCATCCCTTTGCTGCTTGCTTGAGAGAAAATCTCATCTTAATCTAAATCATGGCTACTCAAGGACGAGCTCACCTCCCTTTACTCCAATCTGAATATTGGGAGTATTCGGAGGAAGTCTCTATCGAAACACCAAAGGGAAAACAGAAGCGAATATGCTCAGCCAGAAATCGTCTCATAAGCCGATGGAGAGAAATCCTTGCAGCATCAGAGAAGAATCAAAAAGCATCTGTTGAAAAAGGCCTCAAAGAAGGAATATTGCGTAAGGAAATTGAAAAAGAACTCAGAGAAAAAGGAGGGTATCTGAGTGCCCTGAGGTATGCCCAAAATCTCCCCTTCCGTATTGATATTCATACATCTGCGTTTCAATACACGCAGACTCTTTTCCCCAGGCAGCTCCTGAAGCCAAAAATCAAGGAAGCCGGCGTCGTTGATGAATACGGAGTTTTTTCGGAAGAGTATCTGGATCTTTATTACTCTCTGCCCTGGGAATCGTATTGTGCCGAAGGTATGAGGCTCGAATCAACCGATCTTTTCGACCCGAACTGTTCTTTTGATGATGAAAAAGTATTGAGAAGTGAAAAAGTGTATGCCCAATCCATCGTCAAAACACCCCGGGAGTGCGAACAGTTGATAAAAAAACTCCGCAGAGCTGCCGACATGTTGAAAGCATTTCCCTTAGAAAAGGCCGCAAAATTTTTGGAAACGCCCGTTGAAGATTTTCAAAACGAATCCCTCCTGGATTCCAGGGATACCTTGGGATGGTCCATGGAAAATATCACTTCCGCATGGGGAAGAGAAGAAGCAGACAGAATTCTTGCCATGGATATCGCACAGCCAGCAGAACACCCCCATGGAGTCAATACCTGGCGTGCTCTCAAACTGGTTTTCATCACTCTGTGTTCGGAAAAAGGATTTAAGAATTTCACTCGCTGGGATGTGCGTGAAAAATGGATTCAATTGTTTCCGCCTTCCACCTCCTGCAAGAAAGACTCTTCTTCAATCCTGTCCATCTCTTCCAGGCTGCAGGAAGGAGGAGCCAGATGTTCATCCAATACCACGTTGGCACAACTCTTGACCCGTTGGGGATTCGGCTGGTTCCCGACTTCGTAAAAGATAAATTTCATTTTCCGGAAAATGAACCATTGAGTTTTCAAAAGTCGGCATGCAGGAGCCATATACCCTCCGCATCCGTTTCTCATGAACTTCTGATATAGGACGCACTCAATATTTGGTATATTCATTGTAAGTCGCTTGTGATTGAAAATCAGAAAGTGAAATTCCATGTACGATAGTTGATTAAATTATCCGCAGTCTGAGTAAATTCCGGAAGGATGCGGTCAGCACAGGCATCCTCCATATCGGAATCTCAATATTGTCGAATCAAAGAATTCGTAGATAATAACGATTTTTTTGCACAAGGCTCTACACCATCCCAAGTCACTCTTTATTCGTGGGTTAAAGGAAGAATTCTTCCCGTCACAAGAATAAAGGAAGAAAGGCTTATAGATTTGTCAACCTTGAAGACAAACTTGGAAGAACAGGCTTTGCAAAGAGGATTTCGGTACGAATTCGGGAAAACTACCCTTGTCAAATTGTCGCTTTTCCCGTGGGGCGTTTCTTTGTTCCTCCCTTCTGCCATGCCATGCCGCAGGACGGTCTACAATTGGGAGAAGAGCGGGCTTCTCTGTATCCTGAACATCGGGAAAAGCCGTTTTGTAGACATTCATGCAACGGAACAGCGTTTGAAGCGGGAAGGACAATCTGCTCTCATCCGTGTTGTTCGACGATGCAGATCTATCCGGAAGCCAAAGACAAAGGCTCTCTGTGAACTAGAAAATCCAAACCAAACGGAGCAGCCATTCCAAGCAGTCCCTTCTCACACCCCATGTACCTGGGATACCTTCTTGTGGGGATGTCCACTTCCTTCTCAAGAAAAAGCCCTGCCTGACAAAATCGTTCTGAACGTGAGGACAGCTCTGCATGGCATAACCGATCTAAATGGGTTCATCAGATATCTGGAAGGCAACCCTTCCAATCATGCTTTGGGTAAGAGCCTGCTGCATAACGTTCATCAAAAGACATTACGGGAAAATGAATTGAAATTGTCGACCAGGAAACTCTCTCTTTATTTGCCGGCTCCTTATCAAGGAGGAACCGGGCCTCGGAAGACTCTCACCAATCATTGTTCATTACCTGGCCACTTCAGCGCTTGTTGGCCATTTCGCTCACCAAGGGAAGTACAACCTCCTCTTGCCCATGTAAATCTTCTCATCAGTCAGCAAAAGGAAAGCGTCCAGATCACCATGTATATCATGGCCAATCTCTTGAGAACATTGAATAATCATCCCTGGCTTTTAGAAGGGCATACAGAACAGCGGTCCAAACGAGAACAGCTGGCTATGCTTTATTTCCACAACCCATCCATTCACGATCAAAAATCGGCCAACTGGATATCTGCACCTATTACCGCAGAACAACGTACCGAGATTCTTAAAAAAATGCTGACTGCCACCATTGAAATGGAATGGGAGGATATCAAGCGGGCTTATTGCCTGAGTCAGCAGAAGAAATATCCCGTGGAAAGCATTTGGAACAACGGAGTGAGCGTTACTCTTACAAGCATGGAAGTCTGCTACCATTATCTTTCCACAGGGAATGCTCCGTTCATCGTCAAACATCTGGAGCCATTTTTTAAGAGGCATTTCAAAGAGGATCTATTTAGAACACATGGAGAGCGGTCAGGCGCTATTGATTGCGGAAAGGTCAATCAGGAAAGCCTCGTATCCTGCCACGGATATCCGCGTAAGGACATGGAACTCGTCTGCTACGCCAAGACAGCAGACATCCTCAAATTTGAGCTCAGATGTAATAGAGGAGGACTTGTTGCGGATTTTCCTGAAGGCGCATGCAAAAAACGAATGTGCGGCAGTCTGGATGACTTGTGCCGCCTCATTGATCGTGTCATTAAACATTCACGGGGACGAATAGAGAACTTGGTGAACAGTTTAAGCGAACCATCGTATGCTGCCGATTCCATAGCCCCATGGTGGCTTTCCGTTCTTAATATGGATCGTAAACTGCGGTTATGGTCTGAATCCCCTGATAGTGAACTCAAACTGAGAGCAAGCCAAATCAAGATGGAATCCTTGAAAGCTCTCATTACGCCGGAGGGATGGCCCATCCGGAACCTTGGTATGGAAACGGTCAATTTCCTGCGAAGAATGGAGAGAAAAGGATACGTGCAAAGGCATGCCGGAAAATATCATGCCAGAAGAGATCATGCTTTGGAAAAAACAAGTTCAAATCATCATTTTTAAATTGAAGGAAGGGCCACCTTGGGCACGCGTGCCCAAGGTGAGGCGGAAGGTAAGCTTCCGTGTTAAATCTTGCGTCGTCGAGCGGATCCTTTTTTCTTTGAGCGAAAGCGAAAAAGAAAAAAGAGAGCCAGCGAGCGGGGGCGGAGCCGCCCCCCCCCCAAGATTACAAAGGAAGCCTGGCTACTGGTAAAAATGAGGTATTTGATCGAAATTATCCGCCCCCTTCCTCCCTCAATTAGGATGACAATGGTGTTATATGAAGATGAGCGGAGTAGGTATCCGCCATTTCCCGGCCTCTGCACGCTGTTGTGTGCAGAGGCCTTTTCATCATCAACCATCAACATATCAAATCATCATGGCTATCAAACTCATCGCCAACTACAGCAAACGCCTCGGCCTGCCGGGGTATTCCTCCCATCAGTTCGAAGTCTCCATCGAAACGGAAATCGGAAACACGTCAGAACTCGATTTCGCCGCAGAACGTCTCTACAGCTCGCTCCAGTCCGCTGTGGATGCCCAGATCAAGCAGGTCGGATTTGTCCCCGATGCCTCCTATGGTTTGGGAGATGTATCCGGCCCTTCGCTTCCTGCCATGCGCCAAGTTCCCCGGATTTCCATGCAACCATCCGGGGATAAACGCTCTGCCACCGTTTCTTCCGATCAACAGGCATGGAATTGTTCCGAGAAACAGAAGCAGGTCATACTCTCTCTAGCCCGCAAAAACGGTATGAACGATTCCGCACTTCATGATCTGGCCGTACTCTGTTTCAGCAAAGGCGTCTCTCAGCTGAACAAGCTGGAAGCGTCTACCCTGATCAAAGAATTGATCGAAACATCAGGAGCAACATCCCGAAAGGCTTCTTCCTCCGGGAACTATGCCTGACACAAGACAAAAGTTGTGTTTGGAATACGGTGTGCATCTGCTTGTGTCCCTCTTACTTGTCCTCCTCCATGGAAGGAGGGCAAGTAAGGACTTTATTTTATCTGCTGCGTCCTTGGTTCCTATTGTGAAATGAAAATTGTCGAGAAATAGATTACCGGAATCATATTTTCCATGAAATCTGTTTCCATCGCGTACAAAAAGGAGTCGTATTCTGTCTTGGCTCAAGTCTTGTTTTATTGTCATTCTGACTTGAATGAAGTCAGAATGACAATACTTCTTTATCACGGTCAAGAATTCTTGAGCCTGGAAGTCTCCGGGATTTGGTCATCGAAACACTTCCGCGCAAGGCAAACATTTGCATGCGAGTAAGGCGCGGGGGCAAGTCCACATTCATGGAAGGCCATCATGCAGCAGTTGGCGGAGAGCGGCGTAAGCAGGGAAAATATGATTTGGATCAATTTTGCCGACGACCGGCTCTCTCGCCTGGCTATGGAAGTCTTGGGTGGGTTTCATGAATCCTATTACGGAATGTATCCTGAGGAGAGACACAAGGAGAAGGTGTATTTCTTTTCTGACGAGATCCGGATATTTCCTCAATAGGAACTTTTTGTAGAGCATCTGCGGAAGGAAGAAGAATGCGATATTTACATTACAGAGTCTTCCGCGCGCATGCTATTCCCGTGAGATTGGGACGAAAATGCGGGGACGTTCCCTTTCCTAGGCACTGTTTCCTTTCTCCTCCTGGTGCGATTTGATAACAAGCATGAAGATGAACAAAATGTAATCAATTGTTATAATTTGCCAACAATTTGTTCATTCTCTTAAGAGCGGTTTCTTTTAAAAGAGTTATTGGATTGGCTATGCTATGAGTGGCTTATCTGAGAACATGGCGGCTGGACGACAGTGTGGAGAGTTGATGACGACCTGTCTCTCCAGACAAAAATCCTCTTGGCATTGCCTGTTCCTGTATTCGGGATCTGACGGTTAGTCCTTCCATTGCGTGATTTGATTGCGCAAATACACACAAACAGTATATTTACGCAATCATTTTATGATTTTGAAACTTTTCTTTGAGAGAAAGGTTTGGAAACGATGCTGCGCCGAACAAGTTGCGGACAAGTACCGCATAAGTTCAGGATAACAGTCCCGACATCCTTCTATTCACTCAGACGGTTGGCGATAGACAGCAATTTTTAATGGCTGCCCGTTATATAGACCTGAAGGCAGGCATTCAGCTTCTGACTTCATTCCTCAACACCCGTTTTCCCTTCGCAGGGAAGCGGGTGTTTTCGTTTCAACCCATATTTCATCATCAATATGAACAATATTATCGCATTGCCTCACCATCCGGCGACAGCCCGGCACATCCTGCCTTTGGAAGATACCAGACAGGCAGCCCACCTCCAGCAGAGAAACATCATACCGGAACCGGCAGCGGCTCCGGTCGTTCCCCCAACCGTATTCCGTAAGGGGCTTCTCCTCCACTGCGGGGCCGAAGTCGTCGACAGGAGAACGCTTTCCCATGTGGAAACCCCGTCCTGCACGGAATCGTGGTTCCCGCTTCCCCATGACTTCCTGCTGAAGGAAGTGGAATCCCAGCTCGCCGCCTACGGCTTCGGCATCGGAGAAACCACCCATGCCCTCAGCCATGAAGGAAAGCGGTATTTTGGCGTACTCCAAATCCTGCGGCCCGACGACGGCCCCGGCGACTACTCGTGGATTGTCGGCATCCGCAACTCCCACGACAAAACCTTCCCGGCCTCCCTGGTCATGGGAACGCGCGTGTTCGTCTGCGACAACCTCGCGTTCAACGGAGAAGTGAAACTCTCCCGAAAACATACGAGGTTCGCCGTGCGGGATCTGCGCTTCATGACCTCCCGCGCCGTCGGCAGGCTTGGGGAACAATTCCATCGTGAAGACGAACGGATTGCCGCCTACAAAAAGCAAAGGCTGACGGACAAGGCCGCCCACGATCTCCTGATCCGCGCGGTTGATTGCCGAGCAATCACGCCGACCGTCCTGCCGGAAGTCATCCGGTACTGGCGGGAGCCGCTTCATGAAGAATTCCGATCCCGTACCGTCTGGAGCCTGTTCAACGCCTTCACGGAGCAGTTCAAGGCCGTCAACCCGCATGTGGTCGCCAAACGGAGCCAGGCTCTGCACGGCCTGTGTGATTCCGTCTGCGGACTGATTGCCTGAGCGTAGTTAAAAAACAGGAAAGGAAACATCTTATGAATCCATCCTACTCATTGACGGGAGCGCAAGCCGCAGTCCTGATCCTCACGCAATCCGTATCCGGGCAAACGAGCGATGAACTGATCGGCTCCTTCCACTCGGAAGAACGAGGGCGGGTCAGGCAAATCATTCGCTTGCTGGAACGCCGCGGGCTGCTCATCTGCCAAACGGGGGAAGACGATCCCTTTGTCTTCCCCCGCACATGGCATCCCACCTGGGACGGGCGAATAGCCCTGCTGGAATGGGCCTCCTATCTGGGCAACATCCGGCTGGCCGGCAGGAATACTCCGGCATCAACCGGCTCCCGGACAATCATCGAACAGGAAGATCATCATCACCCCTCATCCGTATGCTGACCTTTCTCCTCGTGACCGTTGCAGGCTGGTTCCTGTTCCCGTGGCTGTTCGCTCTCCTCAAATGGGGAATCGTGCTGGCCTTCGGCTTGATGACGGCAGGGCTGCTTCTGTGGTTCTGCCTCTTTTGAAAAGACATTCATCCAGACACCGGAACCATGTATCACATCGTCAAATACAAGGACACGCGCTACTGGGCGGTTCTCCATCACAATGGGAAACTGCTCGCCGTCGTCGTGTACAAAAAAGGCGCCGAGGCCATTGTCCAGGCTTTGGAGCAAATCCTCGTCGACGCCGTCACCCACTCACAACCGCCATGCCCATGATCAAAATCATCCTGTTCGAGCTCACCCGCATCCTGCTGGGCTACGCCTCCGACAAAGTCGGCGAGTTCATTCGGAACAAGCAGAGGAGCGGATCTCGTCCTCCTTCCTTTTACGAAGAAGAGGAGGAAGATCCCTGGTCTCAACATCCGCCCCGCTGATTCCATGATCCTAGCGCAATTACTCCAAGCCATTTACAACCTCATCGCCCAACGATGAGATATGCCTTCTAAGACGATATGTTGTCTGAGGAGGGCGTTCAAGAGGCAGTCCCAACAGGCTCCTCTTTTTTAGCTGTCAGATCGCATTATACGTTATATTACATCCGAAATGTAAACAATACGTCGAATGATACGATTTCTCTTTGTGGAGCTTCCTGAAAAAAAACGTACTTTTTGGGTGTATACTCTTGAAAAAGGAAAATCTACGTAGTAAAGTAGCGCAAAAATGGAAAAGTTACCTTTCACATGTTCTCATGTGACACACCTTTAATAGTATTTTTATTCACTATGAGTACCCCCTCTCAAGAACAAAACAAGCGCTCGGCCGCAGATATTTTTGTGGCATTTGAGTATCAGTGGGATTACTTCGTGTTGATGTTATTAAAGTCGTTGGACCAATCCACAACTATTAGTTTCGAATTACACGATGATGTTGGCGAACAGTCAGACCATAGGCTAATCCTTTACCAAGTCAAACATAGTGTGCAAAAAAATGCTCGTGGAGAAACAAAGTCTTTAAGTAACCGTGATATAGATTTATGGAAGACTATTTCTATTTGGATGAAGTTAATAGAGGAACAATCCGATTTTTTAGAAAATACCGAATTTCAATTAGTGACTAATAAAAAAATCTCCGAAAATGCTTTCATAAAGGCAATTGAGAATTTTAAGATAACGCATTCTATTGAGGATCTTAGGTCGGCAATAGTAGAAATACAAGCGTCCAAAAGGTCTAAAGGAGATGCTTCCGGGGTAAGTGGCTCTAAAAAGAGCCGCATTGACGTATCTAAAATAATTTCAGACCTTTTGAATAAGCCATACTTAGTTGATTTTATTGGTAAAATTTCTGTATCAACAACTTCAGATATACTTAAGGAAGACATAAAAGAACTGATGTACAGTCGATTCGCCTTAAATCGAAACCGCATAGATTGGGTTTATAATAATCTGATGAGTAGTTTAAAAGATAATGCCATTGATAACATTTTGGCAGGTAAATCCGTGTCATTTACTGGAGCTATTTTTGCAGAACAATATCAGAGCATCCTTGATATAGGGCGTAAGAAGCTTCATTTTCGAACAGACTATAGTTACCGGGATTTCGAAGGAAACCCTCGAGAACTGTTGTTCATAAAACAATTATTCGCAGTTAATGATACACAAGAAGATGATACAGATAGAATTGCGGCTTTAACAACTAGTTGGCTTCGATTCCATAACAATTTTCATGATCATTGGGATGACAATACTTTGATTTCTTATGACATTGATAAATTAACTCAAGATGTTTGCTCGGCTTGGCGTACGTTTCATCATTCTGCTCACCGTAATATCCCTCCTAATCCAAGACAAGAGGACTTATACGAAGCTGGATGTAACACCGTCGATAAATTACGAGAAAAGGATTTTAAGTTAGCTGACGCTTCTTTAGGATCTGAAGTTAGCGAAGGGTGTATTTACTACTATTCCAATTCTTCAACAGCAATTATTCCTGAGTTGCCGCTTATAGGTTGGCATCTTGATTGGGAAAATAAATTTAAGAAGAAATGAATAGAATATATAATAACGAAATGATATTCATGGCCTGTATTGTCCAATTACTTAAAACTGAAAAATTGGATATTGCGACCTTATATCTTTTTTGCACCTTGTTAATTGATGATAATCTTAGGCTTATAATACACGATTCCGTTAATTTAGAAAAATGTACTAGTCGAGTTTGCTCTCATGCTCTTCTCACTCGTAAAATCACAGCATTTGGACCATATTTTATAAATGCCCTTGTAATTCTAAAGCAGTCTGACTATATAGTTATAAATTTAAACTACATTGAATCAACGCAAAAAGAATTTCCAAAAGGGAATCTCAAAAGTAAAAGATTGCAAAGAATACTACGTGAAGCAGAGCATTTATTTGAAATATGCCATAATTTTTCGGCTAAAGATATGTATCGCAAATTTAATATACAGCTATGAATTTATATATTGCAAGCATAAGATTGTGGTTCAAGGGTTTTCTTGAAAATGAAGAGAACGCGATAACGTATCGCTTTGAGCCAGATAAAATAAATGTAATTACCGGAGATTCTTCTACTGGGAAATCATCTATACTCGGAGTTATTGATTATTGTCTTCTGTCAGATGCTCCAACAATTGTTGAAAACATAATTAATGAAAATGTTGAGTATTATGGTATAAACATTTATCTCAATGGGAAAAGTTATATTCTTATAAGGAAAGCTCCTCATTTGGGGACAGGAACTCAAGATGTGCATTGGTCGAAACAGAAAGAATACCCAATCCCGTATACTCCGACTCATTCGGTGGGTGAAATGAAAGTTTTGCTTTCCGAGATGTTTCAGGTTCCAGATCATAATAAAAAAGTGGGACGAAAGAATATCCCTATGTCATTTCGACACTTTCTTCCGCTCAACTACTTGACTGAAGATATTATTTCATCTGCAAATACATATTTCGACACTGCCTTCTTCGTTGACAAGAGTTTCGACTCTTTTCTTAATTTTGCATTGGAATACGCCAATGGAATTCGTTGTCATAATAGTAGAGAAATAGAAGACAAAATTCAAAAAGCAGAAAAAGATTTAAAGCAATATCAAGAGAATCACCTTAAGGCGCAAGTCGTTGAAAGAGAATATAAGGAAAGTCTTATTTCTATCTACAAACAGGCGTTCCAGCTTAATTTGGTTTCTCCTGATAATCTATTTCTACAAGAGGACGCAGGAGAACTTAGACGCTATATTCAGCATACCATATCTGAGTATGACCAATTAATCAAAAATGATGAAGATACTACAAAATTAGAACGTCTGAAAAATCGCAAAGACCAGATTAAAGCAACTCTGAATACCTATGACTCTCTGTTATCAGAGATGAAGAGAAATAAGAACTCAGGCGCAAAAGTACAGGACAGCTTAAAACCGATTAAGTATATAAAGAATCATATCGACGAGGTTGTAAGCTCGTCTGATACAATTGAACTTCTTAAGCTATTGGAGAAACAGCTTATTCAAATCAAGGAAGAGAATCCTATTCAGACGGAATTACCGGCAGACTTCAATTCAAGGTATGATGAATTGAATAAGGAACTTACTACTATTGAAGAGGAGTTAAGACATTTTTCCACTCTTCGTAAAACGATTGCTAACCCTAAATGGGTGAACCAAGCGGTAAGCCTTAAGTATCGTCTAAAAGATTTAAAAAAGCCTAATCCAGATACTTATCAATCAAGTGTTGAAGAAGCTAAAATTTCTAAATTAACTGCCTTAAATTCTCAGCTTGGACAAATCCACTTGATGCCACATGACGTAAAGGTGGAATTGAATAAATCTATTAACGAGTATTTTCAATCTCCAAATGGTATGGTGGACTCTTACCCAGATTCTACCATGTTGTATGACGATGAGAACCGTAGAATCTCATTATTGAAAAATGGCGAACATTACCCCATCCGTAACATTGGTAGCAAGTCTAACTATATGTTTTTGCATCTTTGTTTCTTCCTTGGACTTCATAAGTCAATAAAGTCTCATCATTCTGAACAAGTTGGTTCGTTTCTTTTCATAGACCAGCCGAGTATGCCCTACTACGCTGATAAAGATATCCTCAATAATGATGACAGGAGACAATTGACGAAGGCATTCCGATTGCTGAATGACTTTATGAATGAAATGATTGGCGAGCTCGGAGAGCATTTCCAAATCATTTTGATTGAGCATGCTGATGAATCGTATTGGAAGAACCTAGAATTTTACCATACAGCTAGGAAATTTTCCAAGACTGAAAATGGTGGATTAGTCCCTAAATATATTTACGAGAAAAAATGAATATTAGATTAGGAATTCCGAAATATGCCACCGTGCAAATGGTTGGTAATAAGGCCGACGGTGAAGGCATTACTTTTGCTACTGAAGTAGAAGATCTGTCGCTTGCAGTAGATTTCTTGACTATTTTGGTCAAGAACGTATTTAAGTTTGAGGTTTTGAGTCAGTTTGACTGCATTGATTCTTTAGATTTGAATCCGACATATCGGTTTATCAAAGCCATTTTCGAAAAGGAAGATGAGTTTGTCAAACAGTCCAATAATTTGGCTCGACACTTGTATGATCAAAGCATTCATCCCAATATAAAAAATGGTGAGTTTTATGTAATCTATTTAACAGATTGTGGCATTAATGATGATTCTGTAGATGGTATCTTGTTATTGAAAACAGAAATAAAAGACAAATTCTTAACAGTTGCCAATGAAAATGGTAACCTTTCTATTGTTCCTCAAGTGGGAATTAGTACGAAGCATATAGATAAAGGTTGTTTTATTCTCAATACAAAACCTGATGATGGTTATATCCTATCTATCGTTGATACATCAACAATTAGAATGGATGGACTTTATTGGACTAATAATTTCCTTTATGCAAAGAAACTTGTTAATGACTTTCAGTTAACGAGAGATATAACATCTTTTTGCTCATCTGCAATCCATCAAATAGCAAAACAGTATCCCGAAAAAACAGTTGAGTTAGCCAAAGCTGCTCGGAATGTTGCTTTAATGTTACAGAATGATGGTGTAATGGTTAATACTTCCGAAATGCTTTCTGCATTATCTGTAGATGCCGAAATTGCCAATCAATTATCGAACTATAGACGAGACTATGAAAATAGAAATGGAGAAATCTCAGATTCTTTTCTTTGTGTATCCAATGCAGCAAAGAGAAAAGCTATTACAAAAGCAAATCTTATAAAACTTGGCTCTGATTTCGAAGTGAAAATTTTGGATCCTTCGACCGATATAGAACAAGGATACGACAAAGAAAAAAGAAAGAACTATATTAAATTGTACTATCGCTGATATAAATAACACTTCTGACGAGTCACGGATTCTGGAACACTACCGGCGAGTTGAAGGACGGTATGCATACGGCTTGTGTGTTTATAGGTTTCCATACGATAAATAGAAGGTGTTGATTTTTTTGGATTTATATCTTTTTACCTATTTAATTTGAAGGAACTATTTTGTTGTGTCGTCATTTCCAAATCCGTCTTGCCCGAAATAGCTGGATCGCGGGGGGTGCCATCTGGATAGGTGGTTTTATAGATGCCGAAGTCCTGGGCTTTTTTCTCCAGAGTATGGGTGATTTTGCTCGAAGCGGCGTTGATACGTAGGCGGCTTTCGCTGAGGTAGGAAGGATTGTGGAGGGGATGAGGGAATATCCTTGAAAGGAGCTGAGGGGATAACGGCTGGAGGATATCGTCGGAACAGGAGGCAGGATGATTTTGCTTCCAACGCTGAAACCATGTGGGTGAAGTCAGGTGTTTATATTGCTGAGCAATGCCTTTTCCCTTGATGGCATACACGCGTTCCGCCGCCAGCAGGGTCATGTTGTCAAATTGTTGTTGTTTGCGCCATGATTGTTTGATTTGCTCCAGTTCGTCGGTACTTTTGGCTGCGGCGATGGTTTCCAGCGTTTTACGAGTTGAGGATTCCTTTTTTTGTGCCAAGTTGAGGAACATGCGACTGTAATAATCGTGGAATTCCCGAGAGGCTCGGTTGAAGTGCTCTATTTCAGGCTCCTGAAGCAATTTCTCTACAAGTATATCTTCAGGCGTTTTTTGGATTTCCTGCGTCAGGAGTCCTGTTTCATAGAGCCCCCATGTGAGGGCGCCTCCTGTGACGAGCGTTGCGCCTGCGAGGGCCAGAATTCTGTACCGAAGTTTGTGGATGCGCTCTCGATGGAGAGCATGGTTCATTCCTGACAACCACGCTTCCGGCGAGGGTGAACGGTCGTCCCGTTCTATGGAAAGGTTTTGGATGAGGTATGGTGTAATACTCGCCAGCGTCTTTTCTTTTTGAACCAATGATTTCAATAGCTCTTGAGCCTGTGCGTCGCCAATTTCTTCGGATATTGTTTTCCAGAGGCAGGTGGTCGCCAGTTCATAGAAGCACGCTGCAAGGGAGTATTGGTCAGCACGTATGTCGGGGGCAGCGTTTTCCGTAAATAATTCGGGAGCCGAGTACGCAGAGTGTGCCAGTATATTGACTGTGCCATGAGGAGGGCGCTGAGATGCGGTGCCAAAATCGGCCAGAACGGGCTGTCCTTATTTTGTGAAAAGGATATTGCCGGGCTTGATGTCCAGATGGACGATGTGATTCCGGTTCAGGCAGTCGAGAGCCGAGACCAGAGCCTGAAGCCATGAGATGATGGAGCTTGGAGGAATGCGTTTGCCCGAGTGGATAACATCCCGCAGGGTTCCACCCTCAAGAAGAGGCATCACATAAAAGCAGGTTGTGGGCGAAAGACTGAATACCCTGTGTATCTTGATGATGGAGGGATGTTCCAAGGAAGCAATCAGCCGGGCTTCCCTGATGAACTGGTTGACGGATTCGGCAAAGATGTGTTCCGTGTCTTCATCCAGGGGAATCAGGCAATGGGAGTCGGCATCTCTGGTGCAAAGCTCCTGAGGATAGTGTTCCTTGAGGACGACCTTTCTGTCCAGCGTCTTGTCATGGGCCAGATACGCAATGCCGTTCGCCCCGTGACCGAGGACACGTTCGATCACGTAGGGACCGACCTTTTGGGCGGAAGGGAGGGAAACGAGTGCTTCGTGCATGGCGGATGAACGATTCAATCATGCCCCATCAGCTTGGAGGAAATCAATCCTTGTCTTCCGAGAATTCCTCGTGCTCGATTTCATCGACAAGGGAAGAAGCAGGAGAACCTTCACGAACGATTTCATTGATTTTTGTCGCCAGAAAATCGGTCAGCGTCATTTTGCTGTCGAGAGCCTTGCGCTCCAGGGCCGCCTGGACATCCGGCGGCAGTTGAAGGATCACGCGGGACTCTGTTTCCACCTTCACGGACGGGAGCGTCACGGGCATCTCCATCATCAGGGAACGGATGATGTGCTCCTTGACCTCCGGAATCTTTTTCTTGGCCATCCAGTTGTAGACAGTCACTTCACTGACGAAGCACTGCTGTGCGAGCCACCTGTAGTCCAGTCCACGAGCCTTGAGCCAACGCTTGACGTCGGCTTTCAAATCCGTCTGTGGTTTGGAGTCTGAACTCATGATAGAGATATTAGCTTTCCTGCTATTGTTCGTCAACATCCAAGCCATGAATGCCAGAGAAATAGGCAGATAGAATAAGAGATTGAGAGCTAGATTTCTCGGATGGATAATATCTTTTCTTCCATTATAGCTATAATACTATTTGACAATACACTCTAAAACGATATAAAAAATATCCGTATGGCGAGTATGCAGTGTGATATCCCCGAATTGCTCGAGAAGCTGAGCGATGAAGCCAGACTGTATCTGTTGAAGCGTATGGCCTCCCGTAACCTTACCCTTCGGCAGGTACTTCTGGAGATTGTCATTGCGATAAGCAGAGAGAGGGCATCTATCCCGGAAAGAAGCACTGTCGTACATCCGCTCCAATCCGCATCCCGCTAATCCCACCAAAAGGAACCCACGACAATGAAAACAATCCGTATCACTCTCATGGCTCTGATAGCAGTTTCCTGCTGTGCCTTACTTGCACATGCAAGTCTGTCCATCTCGAACACCGCCCCTATTCCTCATGAAGGTCTGAAATGCCAACAAAGCAATGGAGTCAAAGTGTGTCCCACCTGCAATGGAAGCGGCAAGTTCGGCAACAACACCTGCATCAACTGCGGCGGCAAGGGCATTGTCCGCACAAACGGGCAGAGGCTGTAAATTCTTAAAAAATAGCCCTAAATTTTGATTTCCATGAAAAAAATTATTATCATTATATCAATTATTGTTTTAATCATTTTACCTATTATAGGATTTACAAATCACAGATACGATAATTCTGCATTTGAGAAAATTACTAAGAAGGATTTCCCATATCGTTCTTTCCGAATGAAAATAGGGGAAGAACTGAATATAAAAAATGCCATAAACACAGCAAAAGAAAAAATAGAGAAGGCCTCATCACTAAGGTCCGTATATGATGATTTAAAAATGAAAGGAGGAAAAGTTGATCGATGGATTATTAGCCAATTAGGAGAAATTGTCAATAACCAAAAATCTATTGATTATGTGTATTCCTCTGATTGTACTTTACTTACACATACAATTGTAAAAATGGGAAATGGGAATAAAGATTTTCGAATTGAATATGAGAATATTATTTATTCATTATTGAAAGAGGGCGCAGATTCCAATTTATCATATCCATTAAGAGCTGCAATAGATTCAAGAGGAAAATATTTGTCGGTTGCTCTTTTATTATGTGGAGCGGATCCTAATCAAGTACGCGAACAAAGCGATTCTGAATATCACTATTTAAAACACTATTTCCCTAAAACAGCTCTGGCTACAGCCATCGATGAAGATTTATTGATTCCTTCAAAACTAGTTCACAGATCTGTTCCTTTATTCAGTGAAAATTTGAATGATGGTAAATTTGAATTTATTAAATTATTGATTGCTGCAGGTGTTGACGCAAATATAGAAAAAAGGGATGTTTCCGAAAAATTGATAAAATACTCTGAAAACAGAGATAATTCCTATACATCTCCAACAGAAATATTAAATATGTTACTTTTTGTGGGATTTGATACACGAGATCTTTCGGCATTAGATCATTAGAGAAATAATGTAATTTATTAAAACAAATTTTCATATCAACTTTTAAATATAAGTAGAATAACTCACAGAAAACAATAGTTAATCTAACCCTTCGTCATTGTGAAGAACATTTTCTTTTGCTTCATCGGATTATCAGTTTTTTCAGCCTTCCTCTGTGAAGGAGTCGGTATCGTCGCATGGAAGGATCAAGGTTTCCATGAGGACTCCATGGCCAAAATCGCAACATACAGCAGGAGAAAGTTGAGTGGAAACGAAGGGGTATTCAACGTCAACGGAAAAGATATCTATTTGCCTGCGAATCTCTATTGGAGCATCGATATTCCCAATAGTCTTCCTCAGGAACTCTCCGATTCGACTCAATATGAAATGCTCTTGAAGCAAAAATACGAGATGGGCGTATTTCGGAAACGCTTCCCGAAATCTTCCGCCATTCTCGATCCATGGCTGAAGCAATTGCAAAAATACCAGGATAACTATGATTCCGGAAAGTACTTTGTTGACGGCGCTTGGATGGAAAAAGCCGTTTATGAACAACAGCAGGCCGAATTGAGGGAGAAGAGAAAGCAAAGCCGCTTGAAAGAAGAACAAAGGAGGAAAGAGGCAGTCAATCATACTGTTGAGACAGATTCCAGTTCTGTCGAAAGAGAAGAAAAATCCGGAATACCGTACGCAGACGGTTCCTTGAAGGAAATGAGTGGCGGGAGTGCTGAGGGAGTCGGGATAGTTGTCAAAAGGTTGGAACAGAACAAAAAGTCTATGGATTCCGCAGGGCAGAATCAGGCACAGCAGCTCATTCAATCCATCAAACGACTTTTTACCGCGCAGTCTTCCTACAAGAAGGCCCTGCAGCAACAAGCCGGAGCCAAGGCCAAAGCGGAACAATATGAACGCCAGGCGGAGGATGCCATGAGGCCGAGCCCATTGACGGGAGAACCTAACTCCTATATGGCCAATAATGCACGTAAGAAAGCAAGGCAGGTCATCCTGAATGCGGAACATGCTCTTTCCAACGGAAAGAGGGAACTTCTTCAGGCATTGAAGCAAAGCGATACCCTGGCTTGTTCTCTGTATAAGGACATTCCTCAGGACGCAGAAAACCTGGCTCTTGCTGTGACAGCGATTGCCGAATCACACGATGGAGAGATTGATTTCAGAAGCCGCTTTGAAGAAGCTAAGGAAAAGGAGGACAGGCGGAAGGAAGAAATTGCTCGTGAACAGGAAGAGAGGGAACAACAACTTGCCCGTGAGAAGGAAGAAAGGCTTCGGGAAGAAAGAGAACGAGAAGAGCAACGCCTGAGGGAAAGGCGGGAAGAAATCTCTCGTGAAAAGGAGGAACGAGCTCAACAGATTGCGCGTAAGAAGGAGGAAGAACGAAAAGAAGCAGAGGAGAAAATGGAAGCAGCAAAAGCTCCTTCCAATCCATCTCCGTCAACAGTTCCCAACCAGCCTGCGATATCGGTCAATCCGCCGGTTCAGTACATGAGCGATACCGATGCCAACCGGATGATATACCGAACCTTGGGTTCTCCTGATCCGCAGGCACTGGAAGGAATTGATGAAAAGTACAGGAACGTCATTCAGACGTCTACCGACCCGGTAGCGATCGCAAGAGCCGCTGAAGCAGCCTATGCCGATAAAGGAAACATTGATCCTGCCATGCGCGGGTACCTGACCGATATGGCCAAATACCGGGCTCTTTCGAACAAAGCAGGACAGGGATCAGCCTATCATCCCAGTTTGTCCAGAGCCTTTCCCTCGTTACCCTCAGTCATGGAAATGGGAGATTATTCATGGGAGGAAGAGGTTGACAAAATGATAGCTACTTCAAAGGAAACCTATAGCCCCAATTTATCTCCGGCCTGCAGGCAACGAGCCCGGGACATTATCAAAGCGAGAAGCCTCATTATGGGTGGTTCTATGGATCGCCCCGAAGATATTTATCAGAAACTTGGCATTTCAAAGGACACGGATCCCAGTCCGCTTTCCGGGATGACTTTCTCGTTCATTTTCCTGTGTCTCTTGATTTTAGTTCCTTTAGGAATTTTTTGTAGATTGCGCAAAAAATTATAAAAGGATCATGAATATCAGCACTCAATTTTCAGATCAAAGATGAAAAAATATTTTATTTGCGACGATTTCGGGAATCAGCAAGGCCCCTATTCCGAGCATGTGCTTCAAGTTCTCCACGAGGAGAGCTCCATACGGTCTGATACCCGTATTCGTGAAATTCAGTCTTCTGAATGGGGCACATATTCGGACATTGCCGAAAGCGCGTTGCAGGATAAATCCCGGAAGGATATGGATGAATCCTCCTACCTGATTACTTTGCCGGATGGAGAAACCGAAGGCCCTTATACCAAAGAACAAATTAAAGCCCTGTATCGCAATGGTCGATTGGACGGAAACCTTCTTTGCTGCAAGAGGGGCGCATCCTCATGGGAGCCACTTGAAACGTTAATCGGAAAAAATTCTCAACAGCCTGTTTCTCCTGAAATTTCAGGAGGAGTTATGGAAGGAAATATTCCATCTTTCTCAAGTGAAGGCAACGAGAGTTCTCGTTTAATGCCGGAAATGTCACCCATACCTAATACATCGTCACCATCAAGAGAAAGCACTTCATATGGTAATCCTCCATTACAGGACGAAAGAAGTACTCTCTCTGGGCAGGAGTATAACATGAAAGCGTTCTGGGTAATGACTATGCTGTATATTTTGTCCCCGTTGTTGATTATTATAGCATCAGCAACTTATGCCGGTTATGCCCAGTTCTCATTAACGATTTTAGGCATAGGAGTATTGTTCTTTCTGTATGCACAGATTTCATTACTGATTAATACGTGGAAGGCGTGGAAATGCATACAGGCAATTACCCAATATGGTCGTCGCATCCCCTCAGCGGGGCAGGCCGTGGGGCTGTTGTTCGTTCCCGTGTTTCATTTGTACTGGATGTATGTCTGCTTTGTAGGATTGGTCGACAATGCCTCCTGGCTTGCCCGCGTCTCTCAGCAAACCAAACTTAGACTGAAAGCATGGCCGATGTTTGCCTTTGTGCTATTCACTCAACTCACTTTCGGAAGCTGCATCATCACCAATGGATTTCTACCTGAATTTCGACCCTTTTTTGATCTCCTTTCCTGGCTTTGGTTACCATGGCCGATCGCCGTGTTCTGGTACACTGAAAGAATTATTCAGTCATTTCCTCGTCCTCAAGGAAGGAAAAGGAAATCTTCATAGAAAGAGGAAGCAAGATGAAGTCTTATTTGATCAAGCTACCGGACGGAACTCAAATGGGGCCGTTCCCATGGGAGAAGATAGATAAATTGTATGCTTCCCGTAGAATCAGCGGGGATGATCTGGTATGGACGGAAGGAATGCCAGCATGGCTTCCTCTTCGCGAAGTTCAGAAACAGAAAGCCGAGCCGCATCCACAACAAACGGATGCATCAGACGATTCCAGGCAGGGGAAGAAGGAGGAGTCTTATTTTCTTTCATCGGGAGGAGAAAGTCGAAAGGGGCCATATACGTTGAAGGAAATAAGCAACTGGTACCACACCGGGCAGCTTTCTCCTGCGGCTTTCCTGTGGAAGGAAGGGATGACGGAATGGGTGAGAGTGGGAGAATTTATCAGCAGCCATCAGGGGGACAGCTCCTTTTGGGGGAGTATTTTCCGAATGCTGTCATCTCTAACTGGGCTTTCTCCCATAGAAAAGTTCAGTTTGAAAAGCATGTTCAAGGGGATGTTTCGTCGCAGGCCGGAGCAGGAAAGGATAGATTTTTTTACGTCAGGCGGGTCGAAATCTACCCCCTCATTGGAAGAAATATCTACGGATTGGCCCGCGCCATGGATTTTCATCCGTGTTCTCGGCCTTTCCCTGTTGATGTGTATCGGGTGCCTAAGCATGCTTGAGGCATTTAATAACAGTCCTGTTGTTGCTGGTGCGGCTAGTTTAGGGCTGTTGTTTGCCATAAGTTTTGCAGTGCCCTTTTCCGTTCTTGTCTTGTTTGCGGAATTTAATGTCAGAAGGAACATCTCGTGGTATTCGATTATCGTCCTAGTGTTAGGTGGAGGAACTTTGTCTTTGATTGTTACATTGATTTTGAACGATCTTTCCGGTAATCCAAGGGCTGCTTACTGGGCCGGTCCTATTGAAGAACTCGCAAAACTTATTGTTGTCATTTTCTTTGCCCGAAAATTCTTTCTGAATGGACAAATTTTAAACGGCATGTTGTGTGGAGCCGCTGTAGGCGCCGGTTTTGCTGGTTTTGAAACAGCGGGTTATATCATGAGTACTGAATATGGTTCCGATCCATTAGACACGGCGGTACTGAGAGGAATTCTTGCTCCCTTTGCTCATGTTTCCTGGTCGGCAATTATGGCAGGGGCATTCTGGCTTGCTATGAAGAAACAACGGCAGAACAGCACTCCCCCTATCCTTCAGCCCTCTTTTTGGCGAATTGCTGTTATCCCGATAGGGCTTCACATGTTTTGGAACAGTCCTTTGTTGATGAAGTCGGAATTATTGGTCTTATGCAAATATGGGATATGTGCCGTCATCTGTTGGTGTATGGTCTTTTTACTTCTCAATGAAGGGTTGATCCAAGTCAGGCAGGCAAAGGAGCATAAAATCGACCTCTAGAAGCATGTACCGGTATGCTGTGCCCCCGCTATACACCAGAGCCATTTTTGTCAACAGGCAGGAGGATGCTGTATTTCAATAGCGAGGACACTCCTCAAGTACGGCGGTTTAGCAACTGGCATCATCCATCTTTCAAGTTCCTTCCCCAAAGTGGAGCAATGGCTGTCCAACCTCATCACTCTGGAGGAGTCCGTAACTCTGGTAATTTATTTTATACCATGCCGTATGCTCCTGCCGGAGAAACGCATGTCATCAACAAGGAAAACAACAATGAAAAACAGACCATCCATTACCGAAGAGGAGGATCATAAAAACAAGGAGGTGCCGGACATTTGTCTCGAAAGGACTACTGTACACTATCAGGATGAACTTCTCAGGTGTATAGAGCAAGAGTGCGGATCTGTGATTCCCCATGTTCACGGCAAGCTTGTTCTTTTGAGAAGGAGCAAGGTGCTTGCCTTCTTTCTCTTGCTGATCCTCTTAGCGACTGGTGTCATTGTCTGGCATTGCTTTACAAATCAGGCAGATCGGGACATCTATGAATATCAGCATGTTCCTGAAAAAAATCCTATATGGTTACAAATAGCAATTTAATAGGTCCACAAGAAAAGCAAGCAATAATGAATAACAGACCAGTCACGATCGAAGAGGAGGATAAAAAACAAGATTCTTTATCATGAAAGAGAAACCAATCAAACCAATGAAACAACCATGGCCCCGGAGTGCGAAAATCACTGTGTGGGTACTGAGCATCTTGCTCCTTGCCGGCTTCGCCTGTTGGAGAGAGATGGCGCATCGCAATATCAAGCAGGAACAAGTAGCAGCTGAACTCTTGAGTGCAAATATCGAGCTGAAAAAAGAGAATGATATAATCAATTGGGTTTTCGAGCCAGAGCTAAATACCTCTGATCCTACACATCCGACAGAAGAATATATCAGGCGGCAGGAGGATCGGTTCCGTACACTCGGCCTGGCAGGTACTTACCGACATATATGGTCGGATAAGTATCCAGTCAAAAAATGAATTAAAATCAATCTGTAGAAACGAAAGATACAATGAATAAATGGCCCCTCAGTGCAAAGATTACAGTATGGGTTCTGGGTGTGGCGTTCTGTGCCGTTTTTGCCTGCACGGGAGAGACGGCTCATCGTAACATCAAGCTGGAACAAATTACAGACGAATTGGCGAATGCAAATGTCGAGCTGAAAGAAAAGAACGATATATGTAATTGGGGTATCGAGATAAAGCAGAATTGTACTGATCCACCATTTCCAACAGAAGAATATTTCAGGCAGCAAGAGGTTTTATATCGCAAACTCGGCCTGGCAGATACTTATCGACATATATGGTCGGATAAGTACCCAGTCAAAAAATGAATCAATCACAACAAACTGCTGAAGAACGGCTTCAGCAGGTGGTGATTTTTGAACAACTCAACGAAAGGACATTCCTTATCATGAAAGACAAACCAATCAAACAACAATGGCCCCGCAGTGCGAAAATCACTGTTTGGGTGCTGGGTATCCTATTAGCTGGATTTGCTGTGTTATATTATACTGCACTAGAAGCGTCACTAGAAGTGCCACCACTACAAGTGTCACCACTAAAGTTCAACATTATGGACGAGCTTGACGCGAAAACCATAGAGGCCTTGCGGCAGCGAATACGTCAAAAAGATCAGATCCAACAAGAAACGTTAAGAGAATTGTAATCTCGATCCAACACTCCCGGCGCAGCCTCTGTGGCGGGAGTGTTGCTTTTGAACAACTCAACGAAAGGAGATTCTTATTATGAAAGACAAACCAATGAAACAACCGTGGCCCCGGAGTGCCAAGATCACTGTGTGGGTGCTGAGCCTGCTATTAGTTCCAACGCTGTTCTACGCCATTGCCGTAGAACCTAATCCTTGCGGATGTGAGAGTGAAATTATAATTGATCCCCCTAAGCAAAGCTGCCTGCCTGTAGCAGACTTACTCGCTGGGCGTCTCAGGGAACAGAGGATCAAGCATCCGGAGGATTTTCCTGCACCTAAGACAGAAAATGAGGATTTCCTCAAATCTATCTTGGAAGCGGACGATACAGTCGAGTATTTGAAATCTATTGGGTATTGACACCCATCTCCAACACCCGGAGCAGAATTACCTGCTCCGGGTGTTGATTTTTCTTAGCTAGGATCAGGACTCATTAATTAAGATAAAAGATAACGCAACAAGCAAAGCATATGGCAGAAAAGAAGGTATGGGCACATCGGTCATAGCGCATGGCAATTCTCCTCCAGTCCTTGATTCTCCCAAACATGTTTTCCACTTTGTGGCGTTGCTTATAAAGTATTTTGTCGTAATCAACAGGCTTCTTGCGACATTTCCGGGAAGGTATGCAGGGGGTGATTCCCTTGTGATGCAAGGCATTTCTAAACCAGCTGGCATCATATCCCCGATCGGCAAGCAGACATGAAGCTTGAGGGAGATGATCCAATAACATGGCAGCTCCCTTGTAATCGCTGGTCTGTCCGCAAGTCAGCGCCAGGGCTATGGGTTTGCCTTGTTGATCGCAAACTGCATGCAGTTTGGTGTTGAGCCCTCCTTTTGTACGTCCGATACACCGGGATAGAGCCCCTTTTTAAGCAGGCTGGCCGCTGTCTGGTGAGCCTTGAGATGAGTAGAATCAATCATCAATTGTTCTACGGATCCGTTTTTCCGGGAAAGCTCCATGAAAATTTTATTGAAGATTCCCATGCGGCTCCACCGGATGAATCTATTGTAGAGAGTTTTGTAGGGACCGTATTCACTGGGAGCATCTTTCCATTGGAGGCCGTTTTTAATCACGTAAATGATTCCGCTGAGTACCTTTCTGTCATCCACCCGGGCAACTCCGTGAGATAGAGGAAAGTAAGGTTGTATACGTTCAAGTTGTGCTGGCGATAGATAATACAGGTCTTTGCTCATGCTGATTGCTTTCTTCAATGTAATGTAGCAGAAATCAACCATGTTGGAAATTAACGAGTCCTGAGCCTAGCACATAAGATATTCTTAATGAATATTTATAAAAATTCATTAAGAGGAAGGAAAAGTGTTTCATGAGCATGTCACATCAATTGCTCGTGCTATTTACACTCATTCTTGATATTTTTAGTATTCCTTAAATAATAGAAAATGCCCCGGAATTTGAGAAAGTGCTGTTCAAACACTACAAGGATCAGATAACTGTAAACCACAGAAACTTGGATAACCCCATTCTCAAGAATTTTCTCTCAAACTACCTTGTTCTTAAATTCGACGCTTCGAATTCCTCTTCTCAACGATAAACATTCGATGCTCTCTCAAAGGGAAACAAAGAGTTGACGGGTTTTTGTCATCTTCTCCCGTGAGGGGAGAGGTGGAAACATATAGGAGCAGAGGAAGCAAATAATAAAAAATCCCATATTTACAGTATTCTTTCTGTATTTTTTCCTGATTATCTAAAATATATAATATAAAATCAAAAAATATATCTCAAAAATAGCAGACGCAATGGAAGAGGGGGGTAAATATGAACCACCATTCTGTAATTGATATTACTAAGCAAGAACCTCGAATGTAAGATTTTGAGGCAAAAAGCGTTGACGCACCTTTTGTATGATAATGCGTTGATAGTCAACAAAATCTCCCCCTAAACCAACACCAATCCAGTACCACACAACCACATAATATCCTCAAGCTACCGGTTTGTTGGACAAAGTCCAACAAAAATTCGAGTCATGATGGATTTTTCTAAAAATAAAATAAAAAAGAATATGAAAATCATAGAAGGTACTTTTGTCTCTGCTGAGGACATCATTGAAGAACTAAGGGGCATTCGGGAATGCCTGGATGTTCTTCTTACCCGACAGGCTACTGAATCCGGTTCTGTCGTCTGGGCAAGTCAGGCTACTCTTGCCAAGCGTTACGATACGAGTAAATCGACCATTTGCAGGTTACTGGCAGAAGCCGTGAGTTCAGGTCATGTCAGGATGATTCGCCTGCATGGCGGCGTCCAGAAGTATCATGTTGCCGAATTTGACGCTTTCATGGCGTCTATTTCGATTCTTTCCTGTAAAAAGGCTAAAAGATAAGTGAGGGGACAAGCCGTCCCCCAGGTTTATAAACCGAGACGAACAGTCATGTGTTCTGGCAATTTTGAAAATCTCCTTCCGGAAGGAGATTCCAAAAACGCTCTGCCATCTCCTGATCCACGCCAGACAGATTCATGTAGCGGTGCATGATCTGAGTCGAACTGGAATGTCCCATTTCCAGCTGGAGCTGGGGAATGTTCCGATGAATTAGGACGTGGTAGCTGGCAAAGGTATGGCGCAAGGCATCGTTAGGCCAGCGTTTCCCATTAGCATCCCACCCGGCTCTGTAACGAAGACCGGCCCATCGAACGGGCCACTGGGGCGGACATATGGAGTCATCCTCCTGATGAGGCGCCATGCGCAGCCACGCTTCCAATGCCGGACAGATGTTGACCTGTCGAGTTCCTCCCGTCTTGGAGGCTCTACTTCGTACTTTGATGACTTTCTCCGGGGTATCCAGGAAAATGTCATTCCAGGTCAGCCGGGTTACTTCCTGCGGACGAATCCCGGCGAATGCCATGATCGCCAGAGGAGCCAAGCAACAGGTAAGGTCGAGACGCGCTCCCTCTACCGTTTTGCGGCTTGTCCGGGGCATTCCTTTTTCCTCTCTTGTCGGAGGACGGCAAGCCTGGAACAGTCCTGCAATTTCTTCCGGAGTCAGGGGATGGATTTCGTGTTCATGAATGGCAATGATGTCAAGAGCCTGCGCCGGGTTTTCATGGCACCATTTCCGTTTGATTCCGAAGTTGAAGATGCTGCTGAGAATTTTCCGGGCATCATTCTTTTGTTTATCCGGCTTGAAGGTCCTGCCAATCATCTTCCGGCAGTCGTCCGTCGTCAGCTGAGAAAGGAGCGTCACAGCAAAATCCGGACAGCATTTGCCGATGCGTCCCGTTATGTAACGTATTTGGGAAAGTGTGCTTTCTCTGCGTTTTTGGACGTGCTGTTTTACTTCCAGCAATTTTGATACGGCGTCACAAAAAGGAATGGATTTGCTGTCTCTCTTTTCCTGTTCCATCCCCATCCGAACAAGACGTCTGATTTCCGCTACGTCATTCACCTGTTCCAAAAGAGGAGCGAGCTCCTTGATGACCCCAAAGACATCAAGGCCATAAGGTTCCAGAATCTGCTGTGCTTCCCGGAATAGCTGCGCCTCGGAAGCAGAGACTTGAAACACGCTGCTGCCTTCCGCATTTCTTCTTGTCCTCAACTGAACGGCAAAGGCGTTGCCTTCCCGTTGTGTCGTAAAATAACGATTCTGCCTCTTGCCTGTTTCCGACAATTCAGCCGGTATGGAAACACGGTAGACCGCTTTCCTTTTTTGAGCCTTGCGTTGTTCATCAAGCACGCATCGTATGACAGAAGGTTTGGGCATCGCCCCTTTGTAGCATATTTCGACGACAGGTCATGTCCTGAATTCCGTCACTCCCGGAAGAAGTCTTCAAAAACAGGAAAATGACGGGGATCATGCGAAATGTCTTCTCAAAAATGCTCTTGCAAAATCCAAAGCTGTACATGCCGCTGTAAACGTGGCTTTTGGAGAACAATTTCGGCTACCAATGGCTACCAAACGTGTTCCGAATTTTGCGAATTCGTGCCTATTTTTGATAACAGCTCTAAATTGGACAGCTCGGTATTTAGACAAAGGAAAGCCCCTTAATTCTTTCAAATTAAGAGGCTTATCAGTTGGTACTCGAGAGGGGGCTCGAACCCCTACGGTTTATCACCACTAGATCCTTAGTCTAGCGCGTCTACCAATTCCGCCACCCGAGCATGGGTGCCTTAAGGCGGGGAGTTTTTAGCTCACGGAAGCGAATAGATCAAGCTTTTTTCTTCTTTTTTATCCTGCTGGTTCCGTTTTTTAAAGGCAGCTTCTTTTACCGGACCGGGAGGGAGGTTGCCACGGGCATGATGGCCGGGCGCAGGGTGACGGCCTTGGTGTCATATTTTTCCGAGGGTTTGAAGAGCCAGCCGGGATTGGTGTTGATGGGTTCGAACCGGGTTGGCTTGAAGATGGGCAGTTTCAAATTGGAGTTGGGCTCGTAACCGTATTTGCCTGTGTATTTGCCATACACCCTGTATTCATAATTGTTGTCATAGGCATAGCGCGGATTCCCGGCATATTCCGGCAGCCGGTCCGGCGTGCGGCAGGCGCTTTCGTCCATGATGACGAGCTGGGCCGTTCTCCAAGTCTGGCCCGGCTGGCGCAGGTAGCCCCAGAAGCGCGTTGACGGTACGTGGTAGCGACGGCCTACGAAGTAGCTTCCCCTCGGTTCCCGGGCTATTTCCATGTTGCGGGCATTGATGGCGGCTATGTCCTTTTCCAGAGAATTGCACTGGCTGAGCATGGGAAGGATGACGGCCCCTAGGAGGGGAAGCAGGCGTTTGTTCATGGTTGTACTGATGGTATTTTTTTGTTCAGAAGCATTTTTATGGCGGATGATGCCGCAAAAAAGCCGAAGGTGCCGGTGATGTGAGTGATGGAGCCGAAACCGGCGTCACAACCCATTTTCCCCTGAAAGCCGGGATCGCGCGAGCAGGAGGTTTCTCCATCACAGGTAGGGTAGACGGGCGTTTCTTGGGAGAAGATGCAGGGGATTTTCAGATTGCGTTTTTTTTCTCCCAGTGGAAGGCCATAGTCATTTTTAAGTTTGGAGCGCAGGTTGGAGAGCAGGGCGTCTCCCTTCGTCCGGGAGAGGTCCGCAATTTCTATTTTGGACGGGTCCGTCCGTCCTCCGGCTCCCCCGCAGGTGATGAGAGAATGTTTGCTGCGGTAGCAGGAGGCGATGAGGTGTGCCTTGGGAGAGAGGGAGTCAATAGCATCAATAATGACGTCCGGCGCGGTTCCAAAAAGCTTTTTCGCGTTAGTTTCCGTATAAAAATTGTCCAGCGTGATGATTTCCGCTTCGGGATTAATATCCCTGATTCGGATCGCCATGGCTTCTGTCTTGGATTGACCGATGGTTGTTCCCAGCGCGTGGATTTGCCGGTTGGTATTGGTAATGCAAAGGTCGTCCAGGTCCATCAGGATAATGGTACCCACGCCCGACCGCGCCAGCGCTTCCGCCGCCCAGGATCCTACTCCTCCAATGCCGACGACGGCCATGCGGGAGTTCCGGAGGGTGTCCAGTCCTCTGGTTCCGTATAGGCGGCCTATGCCGCCGAATCTGGCTTCATAGTTCATGGCGTCGTGTGTAAATCAGGGATGAAGGCCAGGGGAGGGGACAAGCGGCCCTTTCTGCTTTTCAGGAGTGACTGCAATGGCGCCGGAAGAGTAACACGGAATGATGTCTTTGCGGAAATATCCGCAGAGAACCATGAATGGGGACGGCATCAGGTTGGGAGTCACGTTGTACATGGTCAGGAGGCCGGTTTTTCCACGATTTGGCTGATGCGGATGATATCCAGGGCTTTCCCGGTCTCCTCATCCACACGGATGACCGCGCCGCAAAGGCGCACGGGCCAGCCCGCTACGGGGAATTTGGCCGGCATGGAGGTGCGGAACCGCTTGAGGATGGATTCCCGCTCCCTCCCCAGCACGCCGATGGCGGGACCGCACATGCCGGCGTCCGTCAGGTAGGCCGTTCCGTGTTCCAGAATGGTTTCGTCCGCCGTCTGCACATGGGTGTGGGTTCCTATGACGGCGGAAACCAGTCCGTCCAGATTGTACCCGGTGGAGATTTTTTCACTGGTGGTTTCCGCATGCATGTCCACCAGGATTACCTGGACGCGTTCTTCGTTTCTCAGTCTTTGCGCCTCCTTTTCCGAGATGAGGAAAGGGTTTTCCAGAGGCGGCTGGATAAAGGAGCGCCCCTGGACCTGCATGACCGCTACTTTTCCCTTGGCCGTCTCCCTCACGACGCTGCCGTGCCCCGGCGTGCCTTCGGGATAATTGACGGGGCGCAGCACGCGCGGTTCGGAATCCAGCCACGGGGCTAGTTCCACTTGGTCCCAGACATGGTCTCCGGTAGTGATGACGTCCACTCCGGCCTGCAGCAGTTCCTGGGCCAGCCTGGGCGTGATGCCGCGCCCGGCGGCGGCGTTTTCCCCATTGACCACGACAAAGTCCGCTCCGTACGTTTCCCGGAGTCCGGGGAGCGCATGCTTCAAGGCGGTGCGTCCAGGTTCTCCGACCACATCGCCTATAAATAGTATGGTTATCATGAAAGGGAACGGTATCTGCCCGGTCTTTTTGCTCCTACTGCTCTTCCTTGGTAACGGGAACCACCAGCACGGGAACGGGGGATTTCCGCATGACAGAGCTGGCTACGCTGCCCAGGAAGACGGTGGAAAGGAAGCCGTGGTTGTGCTTGCCCACCACAATCATGTCTATGTGGTGTTTTTCGGCATAGTTGATGACTGCCTCGCTGATTTCGAATTCGTCTTCCACCGCCTGTACGATGGTGGCGTCTGTCAGCTGGGAGAGTTTCTCCGCCGTTTTTTTCAAATGGTTTTTAGCGATGGATATGACTTCGTTTTCCTCCGTCTGGTCCATGACGGGGACGGGGACTTCATCCGGAAGCACGCCGGAGACTTCATAACAAATGCTGGGTTCCACAATGTGGAGCAGATGGATGATGCTGTCGTTGGGACAGGCCAGTTTGCCGATCTGATGGATGACGGCGTCCGTGGCGTTGGAGAAATCAATGGCTACCAGAATATTCTTCATATATTTCTGTATAACATTCCGTGCTTTTCCATGCCACTAAAAAACGTGTGCTGTCCCGGCTTCCCGGGCGTTTCAGTCTCGGTTCAGCCCAGGCCCACGGCCCGGCGAACCCGGTCCAGCACCACGGATGCCGTTTCCCGCGCCTTTCTTGCGCCGTTTTCCAGCACCTGGTGCACATAGTCCTGGCTGGCTTCCAGCTCCACCCGGCGTTCCCGTGCGGCACGAAAATATTCCCAATAGGCGTCAAAGAGGCGTTTTTTGAAGTCGCCGTAGCCGCAGCCTCCGTTCCGGAAGCCGCGGACCATGTCTTCATAACCTTCCGCAGAGGAGAAGAGCTTGTAGAGCTGGAGAATGATGGAGTTTTCCGTCGGTTTCGGTTCTTCCACGGGAGTGGAGTCCGTGGGAATTCTCATGATGAGTTTGCGGGTGGCTTTTTCCTCCCCGAAGATGGGCAGCGTGTTGTGGTAGCTTTTGCTCATTTTCTGGCCGTCCAGCCCGGGGACAATGGCGGTGCTTTCCGCAATGAGGGCGTCCGGCAGCTTGCAGGTGCCTTCTCCAAATTGTTCGTTCATTTTGCCGGCCAGGTCGCGGGTGACTTCCAGATGCTGTTTCTGGTCCTTGCCTACGGGTACCAGGTCGGAGTCATACATCAGGATGTCCGCAGCCATCAGTACGGGATAGGTAAAGAGGGCGTTGCTGGGGGAAAAGCCTTTGGCGATCTTGTCCTTGTAGGAGTGGCAGCGTTCCAGCAGCCCCACGGGGCATACGGTGCTGAGTATCCAGGCCAGTTCATTGACTTCCGGCACGGAAGACTGGCGGAAGAAGACGCATTTTTCCGGGTCCAGTCCCACGGCCAGGAAATCCGTTGCCAGATTTTTGCAGTTTTCGCGCAGGGTGTCCGCGTCGTGCACGGTGCTCATGGCGTGGTAATCCGCCAGAAAATAGTAGGATTCTCCGCGGTCCTGCATGCGGACGGCAGGTTCCATGGCTCCGAAGTAGTTGCCGATGTGCAGCTTGCCGCTGGGTTGAAGTCCTGTAATGATACGCATGGCGCGCAAGATTGTGCCTGTTCCCGGCGTGCAAGTCAAGAAGGGGGACGGTCAGGAATCTTGGCTCCGTGCAACGGGTGCTGTCCGGGCTCCATTCAGCGGAAAAAAGGTGTTTTCATGATGCGGAGGGAGTCCGCGAATGAAACTTGAGGCCTTTTTCTTCATTGGAAGTTTCTGCTTGTGAAGAGGTGCCGAACTGCTTTTTTCGTCCCCTTCCGGGGAGCGGAGGAGGAAGATACACAGGAAGGGAACGAGCAGACACCACAAGACCGCCAGAATGTCTTTTATTCCGGGGACATGATTTCTGGAGGCCTGAAGAGAAGCGGCCAGGGAAAGGAGGCCCAGGGGAAGAACCAAGCTGAACACCAGGGCTGCCGCGGAGAATTCATGGATGTAAACGGAGGGAATTTCCAGTTTGGACAGGGCGCTGTCCGGCGGTGCATAAGAGGCTGTCAGTCCGGCGTAAAGGAGGAACGAGAGCAGGCCCAGCATAAAGGCGGCCACGCAGAAGGTTGTCACGGCGGAGGAAAGAAGGGGCCGAATCCTGCGGCAGCGGCGATAGATATGGCAACCCGCAGCGGAGAGAACGGCCAACAGCCCGAAGACGTAGAGAAAAGATTTGATTTCCAAAAGCCGGGAATGGACAGCCGGATGATCGTCCTGCCCAGCAAGGATCACGGCCATTCCCGTTATCCAGAGCATCAGCACGGTATGGGCCATTCCCTCGGGAATGAGGCGGAAGGAGTGCCCCTCATGGGAAGAATGCGGAACGGGTGCGGAAGCCATGCTTGTGATGGTCATTTCAGGTAATTCCGTTTTGATGAAAAAAGGGCTTTGAGTAACGTATCTTTTTTCGGAAAACGGTTTGGAAAGTTGCGGGAATTTTTAAAAGGAGTGCTGTTCAATGCGTCCGGCCCGCAAGACGGGGCAACCAGGAGAGCGGCCAAAGAGGCATTATTCCTCCAGCGCTTCCAGAACGTTGTGCACGCCGTCTGCAAAGCTTGGGTAGAGGGGTTCCCAGCCCAGGGACAGAAGGCGGGCGCAGGAAATGCGCTGGCTGGTGTCTCCTCGGCGGCCTCCGGAACGCGGCGGAGACGGGGGGGGGCTGGAATGCCGAGCAGCCCGGAAAGGTAGGCGTAGATCTCACTTAACTGCATGGGAGTGCGGTCTGCCACGTTGTAGATGCCGCGGGGCGGATGACGGAGCGTGCACAGCAGGAACAGGGCGGAAACGGCGTCGTCCCTGTGGATGTAGTTCATCCATCTGTCCATGTTGCCGGGCAGGGCGGCTCCCTTGGCGCAGTAATCGGAGACTAGGATGCAGCGCCCCGGTCCGTACAGGGCCGCCAGCCGTACTACGGTTCCCTGTGCAGCCAGGATGGTCTGTTCCGCCTGAAGAAGAAGGCGTCTTTTTTCCGTCGTGGGGTAGACGTTGTGCTCTTCCGTCACCCAGCGTCCGTCCGTAATGCCGTATACAGAAGTGCTTGAGCAGAAGATAACCGGTTTTCCGGGGAA
The DNA here is from genome assembly GCF_036417355.1 of Akkermansia sp. RCC_12PD. NCBI lineage: Bacteria > Pseudomonadati > Verrucomicrobiota > Verrucomicrobiia > Verrucomicrobiales > Akkermansiaceae > Akkermansia > Akkermansia sp. RCC_12PD. The sequence continues at coordinate 2,344,770 of NZ_CP143889.1, forward strand.
TGCTTCCAGCGTGTTTTCCGCCCCCTTGGTATACAATCGGAGGTAGTCTTCCGTCCCGCCCCCCCGCGTGCTGGCGCACATGACGATCAGGCAGGGTTCCGGAATCCGTGCCGCCAGCCTGTGCATGGAGGCGGAGTCCGTCATGTCCGCTTCATAAATGGCCTGTTTCGGGTCAATATCCGCCGTCAGGGGGATGTGCCCGGCTTCCCGCAGGCGTTCAGCCAAGGCCCGGCCCAAGTAACCCGTGCCCAGGATGAGGACTGTGCGTGATTCTGTACATAACAGGCTGGTCATGGGTCATTGCGGCGGTGCGTGAGTTCCAGCAGCATTTCAGCGTGCGAGATGTCTTCCGGCCAGGTGATTTTAGGGTTGGGCTCGTGGTTGTGCACCAGGCGCGTGGGATGGCCGATGAGCTGCAGTGCCGTGACTTCGTCGGTCACCCGGATGTCCCGTTCGGAGACTTCCACATAGGCATCCAGCAACAGGGGGTATTGGAATACCTGCGGGGTTTCCATGCACCAGAGGCCGTCCCTGTCCACCTGTTCGGGTAGGGTAAAACGTTCGGAGTCCGCCCTTTTCAGCGTGTCCGTGACAGGGCGGGCAGAGGCAGCCGCTCCGCATTCCCTGGCTGTCTGGATGCAGCGGGAGATTTGCTCTACCGTGATCAGGGGGCGCGCACCGTCGTGCACGGCTACCAGCTCCGGCGTATAAAGCAAGGCGGCCAGTCCGTTCTGTACGGATTCATGGCGTTCCGCCCCTCCGTCCACGCGGGTGATGGGAATTCCCGTTTCCAGATCTGCGGAGTCAATGGCGCGGAAACGTTCTTCCGGACAGACCACAACGATTTCCGAAACTTCCCGGCAGTTGGCAAAGGCGCGGATGCTGCGTTCCAGCACGCGGACTCCGTGCAGCGGGGCCAGCAGCTTGTCGAATCCGGCGCGCCGGGAAGACCCGGCCGCCACAATGATGGCGGCACAGCAGCTCATGACAGTCTGGAGGATACCATTTGGGCCAGTTCCTTGCCGTTGAACTTGCCCGCGGTACGTTCCTGCATGAGCTTCATGACCCGACCCATGTCCTTTTTGCTGGATGCTCTGGTTTCCTGCAGGACGGTTTCCAGGATGGCTTCCACTTCCTCCCTGCCGAGTTCCGCAGGCATGAATTGCTTGAGCACGGTGATTTCTGCTTCCTCCTTGTCGGCCAGCTCCTGACGCCCGGCGGAGCGGAACTGCTGCGCGGAATCCTCGCGCTGCTTGATCTGCTTGCGGACTGCAGCCAGTTCCTCCGCTTCGTCCAGTTCCGTGCCCAGGCCACCCTTGGCGATGGCTGCGTTCGTCATGGCCGTTTTGAGGGCGCGCAGCGTATTGAGAGTGACGCTATCCTTGGCTTTCATGGCGGTTTTCATGCCGTTCATGATTTGGTCTGAAATCTTGCTCATATCCCCATTACCTAAGCCATCCCCCCGTGCACTTCAAGCCGTAAATTGAAAAAGCCCGCCAGCGCGGCAGATGCCACGGGCGGGCTTGAAAGGCGTGGTGCAGGTCGCGGCGGGGCAGTTATTTTTTTCCGCCAATGGGCATGATGTGGATTTTCTTTTCAGTCATCCCCGGAGCCACGATCATGGGGCCGTACAGGATGAAGTCCGCCGTCCCTTCAATGGGGCCGGTGGCTGCGGGGGCGGAACGCCCCGTCTTCAGGTCCAGTCTGCGTATGGCTTCCGGCTTTTTGTCCTGGGACCAGTCGCTATAGTAGAGTGCTCCGTCGCGGTAGGCCAGGCCGTCGTATTGTCCCCGTTCTCGGGAGAGTTCCGTTACTTCGCGGGAAATGGGGTTTACGGAGAGGAGCCTTCCGCTGGGCTTGCCTTTTTCGTCTGTGGCGTATTCGCAGACGTAGATGACTTTTCTTTCCGGATCCCAGGCCAGTCCGTTCGGCTTGTGGATAGGCTGTTTGGTCACCAGCTCTCCATAAGATTTGGATTCCGTGTCCACGTAAAATATCTGGTCGGTGTCCGTGGAGGAGACCATGAGCCTGCCGTTGATGAACGCCAGGTCATTGAGGAACTTCATGCGGGAAGAGGCCAGGTCCACATACCCTTCTATGGCGCCGGTTTTGGCGTCTATCTTGTAGACCATGCTGATGTCCGTGCAGTACAGGAAGCCGTCCTTGTACAGAAGCCCCTTGGGTGCGTTCAGGGTATCCACGTCCGTGATCTTCTTCGGCTCCGTGGAACCGTAGGGAATGATTCCCAGATAGCCGTCCTTGTCCTCTTCCGTGGGCGTGAGTTTGGATCCGATAGAGGTGAAGTAGATATTGCCCTCATCATCCGCGGCTACGCTTTCGGGATGGCCGTCAATAGAGATGGTCGCTTTTTCCAGGGGCGGAAGCGGCTTGGCGGCGTCCGGCTGTTTTTTGGCGGAAGGCGCGGCCATGGCGCCGCAGGCCAGGCACAACAGGAGGAATGGTATTTTCATGGGCGTGTACAGTGTTTTCAGGGGGCGGATGTTTATGGCATGGCAGATGCACGGAATCAAGCAAATAGCTCGTTGTCCGGGGAAGGGCGTTTCCCTCCCCGCCGGGGGCAGGGGAGGGGATCAAGGGCCGCTGGTCAGATGGCTCCCTTGTCCGCATCTGCGGGCCGGGGCATGTTTTCCATGCGGATGAAGCGGTTGACGGCATTCAAATAGGCGCGGGCGGAGGCTTCGATGACGTCCGTGGACGCACCCTTGCCCACAATGGGCTTGGGCAGGCCGAAGTCCACATGTACCGTGACTTCTCCCAGGGCGTCCTTGCCTTCGGAAGCGGCGTTGACGCTGTAGCCCTTCAGGGTGCCTTTGCGCTTGGTGATGCGCTCAATGGCCTTGATGACGGCATCTACCGCTCCGTTGCCCGTGGAGCTGTCTTCAAACTTTTTTCCTTCCTTGATCAGTCCGACCGTAGCCGTGGGGCGGGCGTGGCTGCCTGCCACGAATTGCAGGAAGTCCAGTTCCCAGAGGCCGGAGGAAGCGTGCAGGGAGTCGTCCACAATCGCGGAGAGGTCGTCGTCATAGACGAATTTTTTGGAGTCGCCCACTTTTTTGAAACGCTCAAAGACGGTGTTGACTTCCTCCTCCGTCAGCACGTGGCCCAGCTGCTCCAGCCTGGCCTTGACGGCGGCGCGTCCGGAGTGCTTGGTCAGCGGAAGTTCCGTGGAACCCCAGCCGACAGCCTGCGGGTCCATGACTTCGTAGGTTTCCCGGCAGTTGAGGATGCCGTGCTGGTGGATGCCGGAGGAGTGGGCGAAGGCGTTTTCCCCCACGATGGCCTTGGAGCGCTGTACCTGCATGCCGCTCATGCGCGCCACAATGCGGGAAGTGCGGACGATTTCCTTGATGTTGATGTTGTCCCTGACATTGCCGAACTGGTCGGAACGGGTGCGCAGAGCCATGATGACTTCTTCCAGAGCCACGTTTCCGGCGCGTTCGCCAATGCCGTTGATGGTGCCTTCCACCTGCCGGGCTCCGGCGCGGATGGCGGCCAGGGAGTTGGCTACGGCCAGCCCCAGGTCGTTGTGGCAATGCACGGAAATGACGGCCTTGTCGATATTCGGCACGTTTTCCTTCAGGTGGCGGATGATGCGGTAAAATTCGTCGGGCGTTGTGTAGCCGACGGTGTCCGGAATGTTGACGGTAGTGGCCCCGGCGTCGATGACGGTTTCCACGACCTTGGTCAGGAAGTTCAGGTCCGTGCGGGAGGCGTCTTCCGGGGAAAATTCCACGTCCTGGACGAATTGTCTGGCGCAGGACACGCCTTCCGCCGCCATGCGCAGGATTTCCGTTTCCGCCTTCTTCAGCTTGAACTGCATGTGCAGTTTGCTGGTGGCCAGGAAGATGTGGATGCGCGCGCGGTCGCCTGCCGGTTCCAGGGCCCTGGCCGCCGCTTCAATGTCCGCCTTGACGCAGCGGGCCAGCCCGGCGATGCGGCATTTCTTGATTTCCGTGGCGATGGTATGCACCGCTTCAAAGTCTCCGTCCGAGATGCAGGGAAATCCTGCTTCAATGACGTCCATTCCGAGTCGTTCCATTTGACGGGCCACTTCCAATTTTTCACGGAGGTTCATGGACGCTCCGGGGCATTGTTCTCCATCGCGAAGGGTGGTGTCAAAAAAATATACTTGGTCGGACATGATATGTATCAGTTAAGGGAAAACATGGTAGTATGACTCTTCCATGAAAGCAAGCCCTACGCGGGTAATCTCCGGGCGCTCTCGTTTCAGGATAATGACAGGGCATGCCTTTGTCAGCGTGGGGACGCCTGCTATAGTGATGAGGTGAAAATCAGGTTTTACCTCAATGACCAGGCGGAGCGCACCATGGCTCTGTGGAGCGAATCCCGTCAGGCTTATCTGGTGGCGGATTCCGTGCTGAAGGAAGTGGACGCCTGCATTTGCGGGGATGCCGATTCCACAGGAGAGGAGGGGAGGCGGATAGCGGAATTCCTGGATAATCCGGCCGCCAAGGCTGTAGACCGGGACTGGATGATTGACACGGCGCTTCCCTGTTCCCCGTCCAAGCTGGTATGCCTGGGCAAGAGCTATGCCGACCACGCCCGGGAATTTGACGGCGCTTCCGTGGAGGAGCCCGCCATTTTCCTGAAAGCCACTTCCGCCATTACTTCCTGCTGTGACGTGGTTCTGTACCCTCCCGGCTGTGACAAGCTGGATTATGAAATAGAGCTGGCCGTCATCATCCGGAATGTGTTGAAAAACGCCACCCGGGAGGAGGCTGCCCGCGCCATCAGCGGCTATACCCTGATGTGCGACTATTCCGAGCGGGCCAACCAGCTTGAGCACGGCGGCCAGTGGACCAAGGGAAAGAGCTACGACAGTTTTGCCCCGGCGGGCCCCACCTTCATTTCCGCGGAGGAACTGGGCGACGGTTCCGGAGTGCCTCTGGAATTAAAGGTAAACGGGGAAATCCGCCAGCAAGGCAATACAGCCGGACTAATCTGGCCCGTACCGGAACTGGTCGCGTATGTCTCCCGCTTCATGACGCTGTGGCCCGGCGATGTCCTTTCCACCGGCACGCCGGGCGGCGTGGGGATGGGAATGAAGCCCCCCCGCTATTTGAAGCCGGGGGATGTGGTGGAGTGGGGGAGCCCCGCCTTCGGTTATGCGTCCCAGGCCGTGGTGATTGACGATGAAGCATAGGAGGAAAGTTTTACCGCATTTCCCCCTGTTCCAATTTGACGTGATTAATTTCAGGCGGCAGGAAGATGAAAAGGATGAAAAATGTCGTGCCCTATGTGGTGATGGTGACCGGACTGACCGCCATATTCGTGTGGTCCAAGTGGAGGCAGGCGGAGAACCGCGAGGTCCGGGCCGTATCCGTCGTAACCCCCGCTCCGGCCGCGGACGGCATCATGCTGATCGACGTCCGGACTCCGGAGGAATTCCATGCCAGACACAGAGACGGCGCAGTAAATATCCCCGTGGATGAGGTGGAAACGCTGGCACCGCAATTGGTACCGGACAAGGATACCCTGCTTCTTTTATACTGCCGCACGGGTAAGCGTGCGGACCGTGCCTTGGAAATCCTGAAAAAGATGGGTTATAACAGGGTGGAGAATTTGCACCGCCTGGATATGTAGGCTTTCTGCTTGAAAGCGTAAAGAGGGGGGCTTTCTCAGGCATTCTTTTTCAAAGCTCTATTTTTCCGCGGGCATCGTTCCCTCCTGCCGTCGCCTGCTAATTCCACATGTTTTATTTTCAGGGCATTCTGCCCTGATGTGTTCGTAAACAGGCCCCCCGGAAGTTTTTCCGGCCATTCGGAGAAACGGCCTACGTCCCCATTTCCATTCCGTGGATCTTCGTCCATGGCCGGGACATTTGTTCCTGTAGTGCGGACATTGACTGCGGGCGCAGCCTCGACGGTCCGGAGAATGTCAGGAGAATTCTTTCTCTATTGAGTGATGGCGCGGAGGATGGGGACATTATTCTCAAGGTTGAACCTGATACGGCTGTTATTGGCCGTTCATGGCTCCAGCCCATGCTGGTCAATCCTGAGATTCTTTCACCGCCTGCGGGTCACCTATCAGACCGCTTTCAGTTGTTGCTGCACCGTCCGGGGATCACGGCGGCTAAAGGGCTTTTCTCCATCAGCGGATGTCCTTTGTTATCCCAGATTGCCATGCCCAGCCCGTTGGTCTTGAGGAAATCATCAAATCCGCGGCAGTGGGCCGTTCTGCTGCCGCTTGCAGTCAGGGTGCCCCCGGAGGATTCCGTCTCAAAAACATTACGGTCGTTTTCCTGTTTTACGGATTCCAGTTTGAGCTTGCCGGGGACGGCTTTCAGAGCGGGGACTCTACGTTTTATGACTGAACGGATAGCGTACCGTTCTTCCAGTGAAAGAGAGTAACTGACATGCATGCAGCATAGAGTCGGCAGCGTACTGATCAAGGTGCGCAAAGAAAAGTCGCCATCCTGGTGGCAACAAAAGAATGCTCCATTTTATTTTCAGGATTTTCAGCCTTTGTTTCCGATTTCCCCGGAAAAGCAAAATCCCCCGCATGGATGAATGCGGGGGAAGCTGCCGATTGGCAAGGAAGAATTATTCCGCCTTGGGCTTGGGTTTGCGCGGCGCCCTCTTGCGCGGCGTTTTTACCTTTGCAGCGGGTTTGTCGGCAATGTGAAGGAAATTGAGCGTTTCCGCCCCGTCCGTTTGCACGGCTTCGATCTTGTCTCCGGTCTTCACGTCTCCACGCAGCAGCGCTTCCGCCAGCGGGTCTTCCAGCAGGCGTTCGATCGCGCGGCGCATGGGGCGCGCTCCGTATTGCGGATCGTACCCGTTCTTGATGATCAGGCTCAGGGCTTCCGGGCTCAGGGACAGGGTGATGTCCTTGGCCTTGAGGCGGGAGATGAGCTTGTCCGCCTCCAGCTGCACGATATGTTCCAAATCGTCCCGTTCCAGCATGCGGAAAACGGAGATTTCGTCAAAGCGGTTGAGGAATTCCGGACGGAACTGTTTGCGCGCTTCCTCCAGGATTTTTTCCCTCATGGCGGCGTAGTCCGCCTTGTCGGAGGTCATGGCCCCGAAGCCCATGGTGCTCTGCCTCTTGGCGGAGGCGGCCCCCACGTTGGAGGTCAGGATGATGATGGTGTTGCGGAAGTTGATCTTGCGGCCCAGGGAATCCGTCACGCTACCTTCCTCCAGAATCTGGAGAAGCAGGTTCATGACGTCCGGGTGGGCTTTTTCTACTTCATCAAACAGGATGACGGAGTAGGGCCTGCGGCGCACGGCTTCCGTGAGCTGGCCGCCTTCGTCATGGCCTACGTAGCCGGGAGGCGAACCAATGAGGCGGGACGTGGTATGTTTTTCCATGTACTCGCTCATGTCCACCTGGATCAGCGCGTCCGCGGTGCCGAACATGATTTCTGCCAGGTTGCGCGCCAGGTAGGTCTTGCCTACGCCGGTAGGACCCAGGAAAAGGAAGGAGCCGATCGGGCGGCGCGGGTCCTTGATATCCGCGCGGCTGCGCCGCAGGGCACGGGCGATGGCGGAGGCCGCCTCGTCCTGGCCGATGACCTTGCTTTTCAGTTCTTCCTCCATGCGCAGAAGCTTCGTGGTTTCCTTTTCCTCCATCCGGGCCAGAGGGATGCCGGTCCATTTGGAGAGAACGGCCATCACGTCTTCTTCCGTGACGGGGACGTAGTTGGTCTCGTAAGACGTGCGCCAGGCGTCCAGCATGTTCTGAAGTTCCCTGCCTGCCTGCTTTTCTTCGTCGCGGATATGGGCCGCTTCTTCAAAAAGCTGTGCGTCCACGGCCTGGTTCTTGCGCTCCTTGAGTTCCTCAATGTGGATCTCCATCTGGCTGATATTGTCCGGCCGGGTCATTTGGGAGACGCGCTTGCGCGCTCCCGCCTCGTCCAGGATGTCGATAGCCTTGTCCGGCAGGAAGCGCCCCGTCAGGTAGCGGTGGGAGAGCTTGGCCGCAGCTTCCACGGCGTCCTTCGTGTAGTGGACCTTGTGATGTTCCTCATACTTGGGCTGGATGCCCGCGAGTATCTTGATGGTATCCTCCACGGAAGGTTCCCCCACCTGCACCTGCTGGAAGCGGCGTTCCAGGGCGGCATCCTTCTCAATATGCTTTCTGTACTCATTGAGCGTGGTGGCGCCGATGGCCTGGAGCTCCCCGCGGGAAAGGGCGGGCTTAATGATGTTGGAGGCATCCATGGAGCCTTCCGCGGAACCGGCGCCTACGATGGTGTGCAATTCGTCGATGAAAAGGATGACGTTGCCTTCCCGGCGTATTTCGTCCATCACGGCCTTGAGCCGTTCTTCAAACTGGCCGCGGTACTTCGTGCCCGCCACCATCAGCGCCAAGTCCAGGGAGATGACCCTCTTGCTGCGCAGGAGTTCCGGAACGTGGCCCTGGGCTATTTCCTGGGCCAGTCCTTCTACAATGGCGGTTTTGCCCACCCCGGCTTCCCCAAGCAGAACGGGGTTGTTCTTGTTCCGGCGGCATAGAATCTGAATGACGCGCTCGATTTCCGAGGAGCGGCCGATGACGGGGTCCATCTTGCCGTCGCGGGCAAGCTGGGTCATGTCGCGGCCAAACGCCTGGAGGGCGGGCGTCTTGGACTTTTGCTGTCTGGAATAGGCCGGAGCGGTAGGTTCGTCTGACGGGATGGCGGGGGAGTCGTTTTCCTCCTCCTCGTCATCGTCGTCCGGAATGATGTTGTCTTCATCCGCATCCATTTGGTATTTGGGCGTGAGCACGTCCAGCAGTTCCCGGCGGGCCTGTTCCAGATCCACGCCGAAATGGCGCAGAATCTGTCCGGCCACGCCGTCGCCGTCGCGGATAAGGCCCAGAAGAAGATGTTCCGTTCCCACGTAGGTATGGTTGAGTTCCTGGGCTTCCCTGTTGGCCAGGGCCAGGACCTTGCGCACCCGGGGGGTATAGGGAATGTTGCCTTCGGCCTGGGGTTCCGTGCCCCGGCCTATCTGCTGCTCCACCTGCTGGCGCACGGCGTTGAGCTCCACCCCCAGGTTTTCCAGGATGGTGACGGCCACGCCCTTGCCCAGCTTGAGGAGGCCGAGAAGAAGGTGTTCTGTTCCTATGTAGTGATGATTGAAGCGGTCCGCTTCCCGGCGCGCGTGCGCCAGTACTTGTTGCGCCCTGGGCGTAAAGTTATTCATATATTATGGAAAATGTTTCTTGGTTGCATTAGCTTCCGGAAAGTTCCTTCCGGATGATGTCCGCGCGGATCTGGTCCCTGTTTTCCGAGGTTGTCTGTTCCGTGGTGGACAGGCGCGCCAGATGGGCCGGCTGAATGTTGAGTATGGTTTTATTGACGTGTTTCAATGCCTGATGGGAAAAAATGTCCAGAGACGCTCCCATCCGCAGGAAGGAGAGCAGTCCCAGCGCCTCCTGGGTGGAAAGCAGGGTGGCGTTGGTCAGCAGCCCGTAGGCGCGGGAAACGCGGTCTTTCACCTGAAGGGAGGCGGACTGGAGCAGCTTTCTGCGGGCATTCCATTCCTGGTGCGCAAGATCGGACGTGAACCGGGTCATGCGTTCCACGATCTGTTCTTCGCTGTCGCCCAGCGTGGACTGGTTGGAAATCTGGAACAGGTTGCCGGTGGCTTCCGTGCCTTCACCGTACAGCCCGCGCACGGTAATGTTGAGCTGCACCGCCGCCTGGACGACCTGCTGCATCTGTTCGGAGATGACCAGGCCGGGCAGGTGCATCATCACGGAGGCCCTCATGCCCGTACCCAGGTTGGTGGGGCAGGCAGTGAGGTAGCCCAGGCGCGTGTTGTATGCGTACGGAAGCTTCTCTTCCAGCCCGGAGTCTATCCTGGACACGGCGTTCCATGCCTTCTTGAGCTGGATTCCGGGAAGGATATACTGCAGGCGCAGGTGGTCCTCTTCATTGAACAGGATGCTGGCATTCTGGTTGCGGGAAATGAGTACGGCGCAGCCTTCCGAACGGGCGGCCAGCTCCCGTGAGATGAGGTGGCGTTCCACCAGCAGCTGCTTCTGCTGCTGGTTCAGTTCGGAAAGTTCCGCGTAATAGCCGCCCTTCATGGCGGGGAGCTGGCGCGCCTCCGCGGAGGTAAGGGCCAGGGTGTCCGCGCGCTGCTGGCGCGTGGCCCAGCCGGGGAAGGGGGTAGCCGTCAGATTCCGTGCCAGGCGGATGCGGGAGGTGAGCACGATGTCGTGCTCGTCTTTGGATTCCACCATCCACTTGGCGGGATTGTTGAGTAAATCGTCAAAGAGCATGAAGGTTAATTGGTCGGCGTACGCAGTTGTTTGATTTGATCGCGCAGCTTGGCCGCCCGTTCATAATCTTCCCTTGCTACTGCCAGAGAGAGTTGTTGTTCCAGGTCGCTGATTGTTTGAGTTTCCGTTTCACGTTTTTCCGCTCTTGCGGGCGTTTTGCCGTGGTGGTGGGAGTCCGGCTGTATCTGGGCCAGGAGGGGCAGGATTTCTTCTTCAAAGACGTTGTAGCATTCACTGCATCCCAGGCGGCCCACATTCTTGTAGTCCTGAAGAGTAAAGGAGCAGATCGGGCAGTTGGTCAGGGGAAGGGACTGAAGCGCCGGAATGGGCGCGGGAGAGTCTTCTCCTCCTTTTGTGCCGAATTGCCCTTGAAGATTCGGAAACAGTTTTTCCGCCAGATCAAAGGCGTCCGGGTCCAGCAGGCCCCGCTCCTGGGCGCATTTGGCGCAGAGGCAGAATTTGGTGGACTTGCCGTTGATGATCTGTGTCAGGAACACCGTTGCCGGTGCAGAGCATATCTCACATTTTTTCACAACCCGCATTATAAGGCCGCGCCCTGTTTTGGACTAGAAGACTGCGTGTCATGGATTGTCATGAAAAAGGACCTTCTTATTGTAAAGAGGATGATTTCTTTCCGCGTTGTTTGAGTAAACCGCATCTGGAAGAATACAAATAGGCTACACAGAAGATCACGCCCAGTACCAGAATGATGGTTGCCCCCAGGTGCCAGCCGAGAGGAAAGGAGAGGTAAAAGGCGAGCACCGAGCCGAACGCCCCGATCAATCCGCCACCCCAGAAAAGATGGGAAGGCTTGTTGGTGAGCATGTAAACCGTGGCGGCTGGCCCCACGAGCAGCCCCAGCGTCAGAAACGCCCCCACGGCCTGGAGGGAGGAGACCAGCACCAGGATGATGAGGGTGAAGATGCCGTAACTGATCAGGCGCGAGGGAATGCCCAGGGTGGTGGCGATGTCCGGGTCGAACAGGTAAATCAGGATGGGGCGCCGGAAAAGCAGCAGCGTCAGCACGCTGGCGGCGCTGATGGCGAAGGCGATCCACAGGTCGGAATCCGACAGGCTCATGATGGAGCCGAACAGCCAGTCGTCTATCTTCTGCTGGAGACCCAGCCGGACCAGGACGATGAAGCCGGCGGCAAACGCCGTGGTATGCAGGATGGACAGGGCGGTATCCTGGTTCAGCCTGGACGTGCGGGACACGAACAGGGAGCCCAGCCCCACCAGCAGGGCGGCCACCACGGCCCCCAGCAGCAGGCTCCAGCGCGTCAGGCCGAACATCAGCACGGCCACCGCGATTCCCGGCAGCAGCGCGCAGGAGAGCGTGCCGATCTGCAGCGCGGATTTTTTCAGGATCACCAGCCCGCTGACGAAGCCGTTGGCAAAGCCGATCATGAGACACGCCAGCAGGGAGCGCTGGGCGATGGGTTCCCGGAGAAATTGAAGAAAGTCGTCCATAACGTGAAAAATTGTCCGGTCAGGCGTTCATTCCGTATGTTTCCCGTATCCGTTCCGGGGAAAGCACCTCCTGCGCCGGACCGAAAGCGACCAGGTCGCGGTTCATAAGCAGGACCGTATCAAAGATTTCCGCCGCCGTGTTCAGATCGTGGTGGGAGGCGATGACCAGGCGTCCTTCCCCGGCCAGGGAATCCAGCAGGCGTCCCAGGGATTGGCAGGCGGGGGCGTCCAGCCCCGTGAACGGTTCGTCCAGCAGGAGGACGTGCGCTTCCTGCGCCAGGGCGCGCGCCAGGAAGGCCCGCTGCTGCTGGCCGCCGGAAAGCTCGGAAATCTGGCGTTCCGCCAGGTGTTCCAGACCGAGCACGTGCAGGGACTTTTCCACAATCTCCCGGTCGTGCCCGGAGAATTTTTTCCACAGGCCCAGGGCCGGGTAGCGGCCCATTTCCACGAGAGCGCGCACGGTGATGGGGAAGGACCAGTCCACGTCGGAGCGCTGGGGCAGGTAGGCGATTTCCCTCGGCATGTCATGAAGGGGGTTCCCGTTCCACAGAATGTTGCCGGCATCCGGATGAATCAGCCCCGCCAGCGCCTTGATCAGGGTGGATTTTCCCGCGCCGTTGGGCCCCATCAGGGCCAGCGTGTGCCCGCAGGTGATGGAAAAGCCGATGTCGTGGAGGGCGAGCAGCCTGCCGTAATACACGGTGACGTTCTCCACATCCAGGCGGTGGCGCTCCGGATGGCTGGCATGAGCGCCCCAGCAGATGTGGTCCTGGGCGCAGTGAGGGGAGGGGGCGCTTATTTCCATGAGAAGGAGTACGTATCGTTCAATGAAGGGCCGAAGGACCACCGGGTGGCGGAATCGGCCTGCCTGCCCTCCGGTTCCAGCTCCAGCGTCACGGGGGTGTCCGGCGTGCCTTCCGGCCATTGGGCGGAAACGGTGAGCGTGGCGGAGCTTCCCTTCAGGGGAAGGCGGCACTCCACTTCTTCATGCAGCCCCGGATTCTCCGCCTTCCAGAGAACGGCGTCCCCGGAGGCTATGGAAATGTTCCTGGGCCGGTGGGCGCATTTGACCGTAATGACGGTGGGAACACCCGGAGCGGCAGTCTCCTGGGGGGGATGCGGGACGGCCTGTTCCGCCGGAGTGCCGGAAGTCATCTTGTAAAGCGCCAATCCCAGCAGGACGGCCCCCGCCAGGGCGGGAAAAAAACTGTCTCAGGGGGGAACTGGTCATGGTTTCCGGGCCGGGGAAAGGGCTTCCTTGATAATCTGGACGTTCTGTTTGAACATGCTTTCAAAGTCGTGCCCGTCCGGGGACAGGCCGTCCGTATTGACGGGCTTGGCGACGGAAATGTTCAGGGAGTTGGCTATTTCATTCAGGCTCTTGGGATTGGAGGAGTATTCCGGAAAAACGGCCTTCACCTTCGCCTCCCGGAGTTTTTTCAGCGTGGCCGCCAGTTGGGCGGAATTCCCCTCGTCTTCACGGCTCACCCCCTGCATGCTGATGCTGCGGAAGCCGAATTCCCGGCAGAAATGGTTCATGGCCGCATGGCCGGTCACCAGGATGCGGTCTGCTTCCGGGATGCCGGAAAGCTCCGTTCTGGCCCAGGCGGAAAGACGGTCCATCTTCCGGTTCCATTGGGAGAGCCCGGCTGTGTAATCCTCCTTGTGGGCCGGGTCCATGTTGGCGAGCACGGCGGCCAGGGCGCGCGCGGCCCTCTTCATGTTGGCGGGGGTGTGCCACCAGTGGGGATCGTTGGGGCCGTGGGAGCAGGAGCCGTCTTCCGCGTGGTCGTGATGGTCGTGTTCCGCGGAATCGGCGGCTACGGGCACGTCCGGAATGGATGCCCCCAGGTCCAGAATCTGCGCCCGGGAGCCCAGGGCGTCTTTCAGCCGTGGAAGGTACGGCTCCAGATTCTTGCCGGAGGCCAGCACCAGCCGCGCCTGTCCCGCGGCGGCGATATCCTGCGGCGCTGGCTCGAAGCTGTGCAGGTTGCCGTTGGGTTTCAGCAAATCCGTAACCTGGACGTGGCTGCCGCCCAGGGCGCGCGCCATGTCCCCCAGCACGGGGTGCAGGGCCGCGATCTTCAAGGGGGGGGCTTCCTGGGCGCCCAGAGTACAGAACAGGCCCAGAAGACACAGAAAAGGAATTAAAACGCGCCGGAGCATGTTTTCCATTATGGTGCGCCCGGCAGGGGATGCAATGGTCAAATTTGTCTTCCAAAGTGAGATGACGCTAACTTTGGCGCGCCTTTCCTGCGTTCTTTCTTTTGCCCCTCATTTTCAAATTGAACTTCTGGTACAGGAAGGAGGAAACGAGCACGATGAAGGCCAGGCCCACGAGCGCGCCCACCCGGTAAAGCTGGCTGAGGCTGGAAATGTCGTAGCACACGGCCTTGAGCAGCGTGATGCCCAGCAGGGCGAGCCCCGCCATGCGCACCCTGGCGGACCTGATGTCGAACCCCGCGGCGATCAGGCACAGGGCGAACAGGCTCCAGGCCAGGGATATGGTCAGGTCCTGCGCCAGGCTGCGGCCGAACTGGATCAGCAGCGGATGGTCCCCCGGCGCGGCAAACCCGCAGGAAATCTCCATGTTCATCCAGATGAAAAGCAGGATGGCTCCGAAGATGTTCAGGGAAGGGATGAGGAAGCGGAGTCCGGAACGGCCGCCGGTGAGGCGGGGCATCACCTTTTTCTGCATCCACCACGCGCCGGCCATGCAGCAGAACACCAGCGTGGCGTATGTCAGGCGCAGTTCCGGCATTTGGCCCGGATCAAGCTGGGAAACCGTCTTGAACAGGCCGCTGTGGATGAACATGGCCGCCAGCAGGAAAAAGCCCGTCCAGGCCAGCTTGGCCTGGGGAAACTTTCCGCACAGCAGCAGGAGCGCGAAGCCTTCCAGGGACCAGGCCAGGGTCAGAGGCGTTTCGCTCCACTGGAAGCCGATGGCCAGGGTCAGCATGCCGATGGCCGTGCCGTAGTAAAAGGTGAGGACGGCGGACCGTTTCAGCAGTGTTTCGAAAGGAAGCCTTTGCAGGTACAGAGCCGTCAGGAAGGGGGAGACGGCGCAGAGAAGAGCGGCGGTGGAAGCCCAGAACCGGGTGGAGACGGGATGGTGGGACATTCCGTACTGGAACCAGACAAAATAGAAAAGAGGGACGCACAGGGCGGAGGCGCTCCAGGCCAGTAGTCCGTCGCGGAAGCGCCGGATCACGAACGAAGGAAGCAGGAACAGGAACGCGAAGACGAAAAACGGCACCCAAGGGTGGAATTCCTGATGCCATGCCGCCAGGGCAAAACCGCCTACGGCCACCATCAGGGCCTGTCCCCGGCCGTGCCGGACGGCCATCCAGCAGAAGACGCCCGCGATCAGTATGGCGTAAAAGGGAAGCGGGGAGTCCGGCCAGATGATCGGAAGCCACGCCAAGGCCGCCGCCGTGAAACAGGAGATTCTGACACCCGGATGCAGGTCGGCCAGGCAGGCCCCTCCGGACAGGGTGCGGGCGGACAGCACCTTGTAGGAAGCTGCGATCATGAATATGCCGAATATTCCGCGGAGAAGCTCGGAAAACCAGGGGAAATTTTCCGGTTTGGGATGTTCCGTAAAGGAGGCGCACAAGTAGCAAACGGTGAAGATGCCCACCGGCAGGAACCAGGACCAGTAGGTGCTCCTCGCCCTGGCCAGCGGAAAAAGGGCGATCATCGGGAACATCCCGGCCAGGAGCAGAAGCGCCCGGGAGGAAGAGGAAAGAGCCAGGGGATTGCCTTCCGCCTGCATCCGGAAAGCCGTCAGGCACGCCACGGCAATCGCCCCGAAAGCCAGCAGGAATGAAGAGCTTCCCGTGCCGGGGGCCTTCTTCTCCTGCCGGATGCCGGAGTACAGGCCGCAGCCGCAGTAGAGGAGCAGTGTGCAGAGGGAAAGCAGGGTGACGGCCGGAATGTGTCCGTTCGCGTTGTATTCGTCAAACCAGCCCATCAGCAGCAGCGTATAGGACGCGAGGCCGATGGCTCCCACTTTCGTCCAGCGCGTGAAAGCCAGCACGGAAACCAGCCCGGCGTTCAGAAGGGTCATGTACAGGAACAGGGAAACCGTGTGGTCCTGCCCGGTGGACAGGATGACCGGCGTGAGAAAACCGCCGATGATGCCCAGAACGGCAATGACCTGGAAGCGGAGCCGCACGGCCAGGACGAACGCAGCAGCCGTGGTGGCGGCCAGCAAAAGGGCGGAAACTGCCGTATTGAAAAAGGGCAGCGCATAAAACATGCGGCCCGCGCAGGTGGCCAGGTACAGCACCAGAATGCCGGTGGCGGTCAGGGTACCGGAAAGGGTGGGGTATCTTTTCTTCAGGCGCGAGAGGCCCGTTCCCAGCAGGGCAAGGGCTGTCAGGTAGGTGAGGACGATTCTCCATTCCGGAGAAATCAATTCATTGTCAATGCTGTATTTGACAAAGAAACCCGTTCCCAGAAACAGGATGAATCCGCCGATCCAGGAAAGCAGCTTGGCTCCTATGAAATATTCCCAGGAAAAGGCGGGGGAAACGGCTGCCGGCTGTCTGGCCTTCCTGGGTGCGGGAGCGGGGGTCTCATAGGGGATGATGGCCGTGGCGGCCCGTGGCGGGGATGGCACGGGGCGCGGTGTGGCGGCTCCCGGTCTTGCAGCGTTCTGGGGTGTGCTTCCCGTAACTGATTTGCCGTAGGACATATGCATGTCCATATGCGCCTTGATTTCGGCAAGTTCGTTTTCCAGCTTGCGTACCTTGTGTTCCAGGAAAATGACCTGGCAGGCCTTCACAAACGTGAAAACCATGCCGGAAAGAAGGGCCAGCACAAGCAGTAAAATGAAAATTTCCATGGGGCAGGGGGGTAGGGAGAATGTATTCTACATGGGAAAAACGGGACTGCAAGACGCAAAAGGGGACATGTCCGGCTCTCATGAAAACGCAAATAGCGTCGGCCGGGCAGAGCCTGCGGATGGCATCTGTTCCGATGACAGGATTGATTTTTCGCAATCATTTAAAAACGAAGAGGGGTGGTTCCTCTGGAAAGGAATGGCCGTGTCGTACTCCTCTGGATATAAAACGGAAGGATGACTCAATAAGGTTTTTTTGCTGTTGTAGGCGGATAACGGATTTGTTATCATATTATACACATTAACGTGTAAAAAATTATGAAATTTACGATTCCTTTTTCATTGCGTCGCAGCCTCTTTGCGGGCTTCTTCATGTCCCTTTCCGCCTCCGCGGCAGACTATACCGTGGACGCTTCCCAGACCTCCGACCCTGGCCGGAAAGTATACCAGACGTTGGCGGAGCTGGCTTCAGCCGGAGTCCTGGCAGCGGGAGACACTGTCATTCTGAATAACGATGACTCCAGCCTCACTTCCAAGTTGCCCGTTCTCGTCAATTTCCGCTCCAATGATCCGGAAACGCCGCGTACGGTGGATCTGTCTGGATTGGGAAATACGCCTTTGTTTAGTCCGGCCAAAGGCAATTACACGCTGAATATGGAATCGGTCGTTTTTTCCAATGCTCCAGCCAGAGTATTTTTCTACAACAACAGCTCCAGCTCTGCTCCCATCTCCTTAAAAATTTCCGATAATGTCTCGTTTACGAAAAATTACAGCTCTGATAGAAATTCCTTCACCGCTAACGGATACGGTGGGGCGATTTGCCTGTACTCATCAGCGGCCACCGCACTGTCGATGGGAAACAACGCCATGTTCGCCGATAACCGAGCTGCCGGCAATGGAGGAGCGATTTCCATACACTCATATGGCAAAACCGCTTCGCTGACCATAGGGAACAACGCCGTATTCTCCGGAAATTATGCTTCCGGCAATGGCGGGGGTGCGGTTCAGGTGTACGGAGCAACTGGTTCCGCAGCGGTTATAGGAGACAACGCGACATTCACCGGAAATTATCTTTTAGGAGGTTACGGCGGCTCTGGCGGAGCCATTTATGTCGTCATGCCGGACAGCACAAACTACGGGGGAAACAGCCTTGTCATAGGCTCCAATGCCGTGTTTTCCGGGAATTATGTTTCCGGCCGTTACAGCAACGGCGGAGCGATTGCGCTTTCATCATCATCCCGTTCGGAGACTTCCTCGCTCGTTCTTGGCCCCGGCGCTGTATTCACAGGGAATTACGTTTTTTCTTCCGCCAGTCCGTCCTACGAAAGCATAGGCTCCGGGGGAGCGATATACATAACTTCATCAAGATATTCGAACATTACGGTGCGGGACGGAGCGACCTTCACCGGCAATTACGCGTGGACCAAAGGCGGGGCCATTCTTATGCAAGGCAGCTACGCAGGCAGTTCCAGCCAGTTCCTGGCTCTGACCCGTGACGTTCTTTTCAGCGGCAACATGACCGGCGGCACGTTTACCCGGCACTCTGACGGTTCCTTCTCCGTGGAAAACGGAATCGCCAACGCGATCCATATGGGAGGCGATCAGAGCATTCAGCTGGCTGCTTCCGAAGGCAGGCAGATCCGTTTCAACGACCCCGTCACCAGTTCGGCTCTGAGTTCCAGCCGGGAAAACATCGCCTTTTCCATCAACCAGTATATGGATGGCGACAATCCCCGCACCACAGGCGGCACGGTCATCTTCAGCGGGGAGCTCTACCAGGGGGAAGATTCCCATCTGGTTGCCAGCCGTTATAATGACTTCAAGGGACAAACCACTCTCTACGGGGGTACCCTTGTTTTGGAACATAACGTAGTCTTCGGTAATTCCGACCTGAGGGAGGACACTTCCATGACCCTGGAAAACGGGACTCTGGAAATCACCGGCGGCAGCACGGTCAACGCCGCCTCCTTCACCGTCTCCCATGCGGATATTGTCCTGCGTCCGGGAAGCAGCGCCTTCATCAATGCCAGGGACGTGGATATTTCCCACGGTTTCATTTTCGACATGCAGAAACAGCTTCCGTGGGCGTCTTCCCCGCAGTCCTCCCGCGGGATTTCCATCTCGGCTGCAGATTCCTTCACGCTGGGCGGTTCCGTCGGTATTCTGGACAACGGCATATCCGCCGACTACTTTTATGCAGACAACTCCTGGGCACAGAAGCGTGTCTTCATTGTGCTTACGGACTCGGACAAGACGCATGAGGGCGACTTCTCCGGACCTTATTCTCTAGCTACTGGCTCCGAAAATGTGGATAGCCCCTATGCCTACACGGGCACCTGGAGCCACCAATGGCTGGACGCGGACGGCGACGGCTTTTCCGAACAGCTTCAGCTTGTCTGGACGCCCACGCCCGGGAAAGAGGACATTCAGGAAATTCTGCCCGAGCTGGCCGGCGACATGGCCCTGAACTCCATGTGGTCCTCCGCCTCCAATGCTCTCGGCATGTCGGGCGCCGCTCTCGGCAGCCTGGACGCTCTGCGTTTCCTGGCGGGGCCGGAAAACAACTACTGGGTCAAGGGGCTGGGAGATTTCCTCTTCCATGCCACCGAAGGCGGCCGGGACGGGTTTGACTACAACGGCGGCGGATATGCCGTGGGAGCGGACCGCAGGGTGGCGAAGAATACCATCCTGGGCTTGGGATTCGGCGATCTGTACGGCAGGTTGTACAGCCGTAGCTTTGTGGGAGACATTGGCCAGCAGAGCCGCATAGCCATGCTCTATGGAGGATGGTACAAAGACCTCGGCAGGAAGGACGCTCTCATGGTGACGGCCTCCGCTGGCTACGGTTGGACAGCCAACAGAATGAATTCCTTCCACACTGGCGGATGGTCTCGCGGAAAATGGACCAACCGCACCCTGGCCGCTACCCTCAACGGGAAGTGGAGCCGTCGGTTGAGTGATGTTCTGGCGGTGGATTTCAACCTTGGGCTGGAATACACGGACGTGACCCAGGGTTCGTTCACGGAAACGGGGTGGGACGCGCGCCGTTTTGAAAAAGGGCACTTGAAAAACCTGTCCCTGCCTGTGGGCGTGGGGCTGACCTGCCGCAGCGAACTGAAGGGAAGGGAATGGATCAACAGCGTGGCGGTGAGCTACCTGCCCGATGTGTACCGTGAAAACCCGAGCGCGCCTGCCCAGCGCCTGCTCAACGGTTACCGCTGGGAAGCCAGGGGAACGGCGCCCGACCGGAACGCGGTGAGGGTGAACGTGAACAGTGCGCTGCAATTGAATGCGCGCTGGAGGGCGTACGCAGGATACGAATTTGAGGGAAGAAACAAGGCTGTGGCGCACCGGTTCAACGCGGGAGTAAGTTTCGCCTATTGACGGCAGCCTGAAATGCTCTCCGGTTCCTTTTTTTCAGGGAAAAGGGCCGGATGGCGGCTCCCGTGATCCTGATGTTCCGGGAGGGATTCTGGAGGCATGGACGGCGTGTTCGTTCATGCCTCCGTCTTTCTTTTCGGTGACATGCCCCAGGCGGATACGGACGGTTTTTTCTTGAGATGGGCACTCTTTTCTGATTCCATTACCGAGCATTATCATGAATGGTTTTCAACTTCTTCAATGTGGTTTTGGCGTGGCGGCCCTGCTGGCGGGCCCCGTCATGGGCGCGCCCGCTGTCTATCCCGTTCCCCAGCAATCCAAACTGTCTTCCCAGACGGCGGCTTTCTCCGGGAAACCGTCCGTCGTGGTCCGTTCCGCCAGGACGCAGGGAGACAAACTGCTGGCCGGCGTGCCGGAAAAATCCGGCGCGTACAAGCTGGTGGTCTCCCCGCAGGGGAAGGTGGGCATCGGCGCCCATGACGAGCGCGGGGCGTTTTACGCCATGCAGACGCTGCGCCAGTTGGGCAAAAAGACCGGAAACGGCGACGCCGTGATGCTGCCCGTGGGAGAAATCACTGACTGGCCGGACATTGAGTTCCGCGGCACGGTGGAAGGATTCTACGGCACCCCCTGGAGCCATGAAGCCCGCCTGAGCCAGCTGCGCTTCTACGGGCAGAACAAAATGAACACCTACATTTACGGCCCCAAGGACGATCCCTACCATTCCTCCCCGCACTGGCGGGATCCCTATCCCGCGGACCAGGCCGCCCAAATCAGGGAGTTGGTGAAAGTGGCCCGGGAAAACCATGTGGACTTCGTCTGGGCCATTCACCCCGGCAAGGACATCAAGTGGACGGAGGAAGACATGAACAACGTCATCAAAAAGTTTGAGATGATGTACAAGCTGGGAGTACGCTCCTTCGCCGTGTTCTTTGACGACATTTTTACCGAAGGCAAGAGAGGAGACATGCAGGCCCTCCTCCTGAACAAGATCAACAACGAATTCGTCAAGGTCAAGAAGGACGTTACTCCCCTGGTCATGTGCCCCACCCAGTACAACCGCGGCTGGGCGGACGACAAGCCGGGAACTTACCTGGACATTCTGGGCGAACAGCTTGACCCCTCCGTCCATATCATGTGGACGGGCAACTCCGTGTGCCATGACATCACACTGGAGGGCCAGGAATGGGTGAACAAAAGAATCAAGAGGCCGTCCTACGTCTGGTGGAACTTTCCCGTTACGGACTACTGCCGCTCCAACCTGTGCATGGGCCGCGTTTACGGACTGCCCCAGGAACCCGGATCACGGGAATCCATGAGCGGGCTGGTCTCCAACCCCATGGACAAGCCGGAAGCCTCCAAGGTAACGCTCTTCGGCATTGCCGACTACGCCTGGAACATCAACGGCTTCAAGTCGGACGAAGCCTGGAAGGAGGGCATTGTGCGCCTCTATCCGCAGGCTGCGGAGGCCATGCAGGCATTTGTGGACCACAACTCCGACCAGGGCCCCAACGGTCACGGCTACCGGCGTGAGGAATCCGTGAACATAGCCCCTGTGGTCAACCGCGTGCTGGAAGCCGCCCGGGAGGGCAAGGTGGTGAAATCGGACACAGACCTGCTCAAAAAGGAATTCTCCCGCATGGCCGCCGCCGCTCCCGTCATACGGGAAAAGGTGGACAACCCCCGCCTCATGAAGGAAATTGGCGCCTGGGTGGACGCCTTTGAACAACTGGGCATGGCCGGGCAGCACGCCGTGGCTGCTCTGGAAAGCAGCAATCCCAAGGCGGCCGTGACGAACTTGGTGAAAGCCACGCAGGCGCTTGCGGCCATGGACCGCATCTCCCAGCAGCACAACCAGCAGGGGCAATTGTACCGTTCCGCGGTGAAAACCGGTTCCCGCGTAATGACACCCGCCGTCAATGAACTGGCGGACATCGTTTCCAGGAAAACCTTCCCGTCTCTTTCCGGAACGCCCGCCCTCTCCCCCAAGCCCCTGGTGAAGGGCGGCAGCATGGACAAGGCGGAACTCTTCTGTGACGGGGACCGCGGCACCTTCTGGCATTCCGGAGCTTATGGACAGCCGGGGGACTGGTACGGCGTGGACTACGGCATGGCTATCCCCGTCAGGAGCGTGGAAGTGCTGATGGGACGCAATGACAAGGACGGAGACTACGTGGCCAAAGGGCAGCTGGAAGCCACCCAGGACATGAAAACCTGGAAGCCCCTGGGACCGGAAACCTCCGGCATGCAGGTGGCGTGGCAGGCGCCCAAGCCCGTTTCCGTCCGCGCCGTGCGCTACCGCGTCATTGAACCTAAAAAGACGGACAACGGCCGTGGCGTATGGACGGCCATTCGTGAAATCTCCGTGAATGCGCCGGCCGCCGCCCGCGCTTCCTCCAATGTGGCGGGGCTGGAAGGCGTTTCCGTGCAGAAATCGGACAAAATCGTGCGGATCAACCGTGTGATGGAAACCCATAAGATGAAGCCCGGAGAATTCATCGCCCTGGACCTGGAAGGGCCCACGGACGCCACCTGGCTGGAAATCAACCTGGAACGGGATGACGTGAACTCCTGGGCGGAAGTGGTGCTGGATGTGGAAGGGGCCGCCAAGCCCGTGGTGCAGAAGCTGGACAGGCAGGGCCAAAACTTCATTGCCAAGGCCAACCAGCTTCCCAAGGGCATCAAGGGCATGAAACTGGTCAACAAGAGCGGCAAGGAACAGGACGTGGTGCTGAACATGTTCAAATTCGACGTCCCCCCCCGCCGATCCTGGAGCTAACCTTGCGGCCCTGAGCGACAGGAACCTGAAAACGGTGTACCGTGCGGACAAGCCTCTGGACGTGGTGATTCCCAATCTGGACAACCCCAGGGCGACCAAACTCGTCGTGGTAGGGTCCGCGGCATACGCTGTGCAGGCCCGCAGGGGTGAAGGCGCGTGGACATCCGTAGGCAAGAAGGCCGCGGGAGCCGGAGCGGCGGAATTCGCCATTCCCGCCGGGACTACTGCCGTGCGCCTGTTCTACAACGCTCCCCAGAAGGATGCCGTGATCAATGAAGTGATCTTCTCTTCCAAAAAATAGGCGGTTTTATCCGTCTTCCGCAGGGCCGCCCGGATATTCCGGCGGCCCTGCTGCGTACCGGCATGACGGCTCCGGCAGGCGGCCGGACCGGAATGGTGAGAAAAAGACCGGGCGTGGCCGGATGCCTTTTCCATGCCTCGTAAAAACGGCCTGGAACTCTTCCGCGTAAAGGGCGCGGGGAATGAGGAGCGCATTCAAATGGCCAGCCGTGCCGGGTACATTCGGCAGCCGTCCCGGCTGAAACATTCGGAAACAACCTTGACCCTGTTGGCCGGAGGGTTAAAATATTGACATGACACCGGGCTTTCATTGGACTCTGCGCCCCTCCGTGAAGGAGGACGATCCGGCCCTGAAAGCATTCCCCGCGGAACTTCCCCTGCTGGTCAAGCAGCTCCTGCTCCAGCGCGGATTCAAGGGAGGCGCGGAAACGGAACTGTTTCTGGAACCCAGGCTCTCCCACCTGAGCGATCCTTTCCTGATGGGGGAAATGGGCGCCGCCGTGGAACGCATCTTCCAGGCCGTGGACGCGGGGGAAACCGTGTGCATCTACGGGGACTACGATGTGGACGGCGTCACCTCCGTGGCCCTGCTCAGGGCCATTCTGATGGCGTACGACCTGGACCCCCAGTACTTCATTCCCGTCCGTTCCCGCGAAGGATACGGCCTGAGCGAAGCGGGCATGGAACGCTGCCTGTGCGAATGCTCGGACAAGCCCAGCCTGCTCATTACGGTGGACTGCGGCACTTCCTCCGTCAGGGAGGTGGACATGCTCAACAAGCGGGGAATAGACGTCATCATACTGGACCACCACGAGGCCGGACCGCAGGGCAGGCCGGACGCCGTGGCGGTGGTCAATGCCAAAATAGAGGAAAACAGCCCGTACACCTACCTGTGCAGCGCGGGCGTGGTTTTCAAGCTGGCGCACGCCCTGCTCAAGGTGCGGAAATTGAAAACCTTTGACCTCAAGCTCTACCTGGACCTGGTTGCCGTGGCTACCGTGGCGGACATCGTCCCCCTGGTGGATGAAAACCGGATTCTGGTGCGCCACGGCCTGGGCAGGCTGGCCCACAGCCGCCATACGGGGCTGAAAACCCTGACGGAAATAGCGGGCATCCGCCCCTCGGACGCCGCCAGCCATGCCGGATTCCTGAACGCCGCGCACGTGGGCTTCCGGATCGGGCCGCGCATCAACGCCGCCGGGCGCATGGACTCCCCCATGGATGCCCTGGAACTGCTGCTGACCATGGACAACAGGCGCGCCGTCCAGCTCGCCCAGATGCTGGACTCCCATAACCGCAAGCGGCAGGAGGAGGAGGAGGCTATCAGGACGGACGCCGTCCAAATGCTCCACAACTCCTTTGACCCGGAGCGGGACAACGTCATTGTACTGGGCTCCCGCGCGTGGCATCCCGGCGTGGTGGGCATTGTGGCCTCCCAGCTCATGCGGCGGTACCACAAGCCGACCTTCGTCATCGCCTTTGATGAAAGCGGGGTGGGCAAGGGCTCCGGGCGTTCCATCCCCGGCGTCTCCCTCGTGCAGGCCATCCATCAGTGCGCGGACACTTTGGTTTCCGGCGGCGGCCATGACATGGCGGCGGGCCTGGTGATTGAGGAATCCCGCATGGACGACTTCCGGCGGGCCTTCAACCGCTATGTTTCGGAGACCACCACGGAGGAACAGCGCTGCCCGGTGCTGAACATAGACATGGAAGTCTCCTTCCAGGCCCTGACTCTGGACCTGCTGGACAGCTATGAAAAGCTGGAACCCTTCGGCAACTCCAATCCCCAGCCCCTCTTCATGAGCTCCGACGTCTTCCCCACGGAGCCGCCCAAGCGCGTGGGAACCAACCATCTGAAGCTCTTCATGCGCCAGGGCATGGTGGAACGGGACGCCATCTTCTTCAACGGCGCGGAACGGGAACTCCCCGAACCGCCGTGGGACATCGCCTTCACGATTGACCGGAACGTTTACCGGGGCAGGGCCTCCCTGTCCATTTCCATTCAGGAAATCCGTTCCCACCGGGAAATGTGATTCGTCTTCCGGGTCCTTTTTCCCTGCGGGGGTAAAAGTATCATTCCCGATATGCGCCTTTCCGCGCGCCGCAGGCTTGACAACAATCCGGCGGAAGTGCATTGTCTGGCCTGTTCCGCCCATTCGGGGAGGATTTGTTGTAAAAATAGGCAAGATGAATACCCTGTTCCTGCAAGGTCGTCTATTGCTACTTCTCGGACGGTAGTCCGTGAAGATATCTTGATATGCGCCGGTGAGCCGTTCCGGCGCGAGGGAAGTAAACGGCTGGTCTTGATTTGCGCCAAAGGAATGATTCCGGAACAGGAACGTTTTCCGTGCGCAGTTTCCGAAGGAATGAACACTTAACATTTTTACTGTAATGAAAGAACACATACATATTTTTGATACGACGCTGAGGGACGGGGAACAATGCCCCGGAGCCGCCATGACCGTGGAACAGAAGGTGCGGATAGCCATGCAGCTTGAAGCCTTGGGCGTGGACGTCATTGAAGCCGGGTTCCCCGTCATTTCCGACGGCGACTTCCAGGCCGTCCGCACCGTGGCGGAGCGCACGGAGTCAAGCCGCGTCTGCGGTCTGGCCCGCTGCGTGGAAAAAGACATTCTGGCCGTTCATGAGGCCGTGGCTCCGGCCGGGAACCGGGGGCGCATCCACCTCGTTCTGGCGACTTCCCCCATTCACCGCCAGTATAAGATGAACAAGAGCCGCGAGGAAATCCTGGCGATGGCCGTCAAGGGCGTCTCCCTGGCCGCGGGGCTGTGCCGGGAAGTGCAGTTTTCCGCGGAGGACGCCTCCCGCACGGAACCCGATTTTCTGGCGGAGGTGGTGGAAGCCGTCATTGGCGCGGGAGCCTCCATCGTCAACATCCCGGACACGGTGGGGTACACGATGCCGGATGAATTCCACCGCCTGATCTCCTACTTGAAGTCCAACGTCCCCAACGTGGACCGCGCCGTCATTTCCGTGCACTGCCATGACGACATGGGGATGGCCGTGGCCAATTCCCTGGCGGCCATCCGGGCCGGAGCCCGGCAGGTGGAAGGGACGATCAACGGCATCGGGGAACGGGCCGGAAACACCGCTCTGGAGGAGGTCGTCATGGCGGTCCATTCCCGCCCGGACTTCTTTTCCGGCCTGGAAACAGGCATCCGGACGCGGGAGCTGGTGAAAACCAGCCGCATCGTGGCGGAGATGAGCGGCATGGCTGTTCCCCGTTCCAAGGCCGTGGTGGGGGCGAACGCTTTTTCCCACGGTTCCGGCATTCATCAGGACGGCATCCTGAAAAACCGCAGCACGTATGAAATCATGAACCCGGAGGAAATAGGCTGGGGCCCTACGGAACTGCCCCTGACCAAGCATTCCGGCAGGCACGCCGTGAAAATGCGGCTGGACGCGCTGGGCTTTTCCATCCCGGAAGAAGACATGCCGCGTTTCTTCGAACTGTTCAAGCAGCGCGGAGACCGCTGCAAATTCGTGTATGACGACGATCTGTCAGACATGGCCAGGTCCATGCTGGCCTGAATTCACGCCGTCCGGGAACCTGTTGCAAGGTTCCCGGACGGCGGCTGTCCCGTAACCGGAGACGGCTCTGCGGCGGCGGGAGAGCAAGGTTGATGAAAAACCCCATGAATTTGCTCCGTATAGATTCCATATATGTGGCTCCCCAAACTAATCCCGTCCCTGTTCCTCTGCCTGTCCGGTCTTTTCGCGCAGGCCGCGGAGAATGTCCGCGTTCACGGCATTGCCGACCTGTCCCATGAATTCTCCTTTTATGCGGACGGCAGATTCCGCAGCCAGTATCTTCCCGACCAGGTTGTCTTGAGCAACTGGGGCAACCTCTATGATCTGGATACGGACAACATCAACCTGATCGCCCTGCTGGGCTGTGATGGCAACGTGCGCTACAATGCCCGCGACGTCGCCTTTCTGAAGAAATTCCTGCGGCAGGGCGGCTGCGTGCTGATTGCCGGGAATGCGGGAACAAAAGGCCAGAACCTGCTGCTCTCCGAATTCGGCGCCCGGTTTGAAGGAAAAGCCGTGCCCCCCTTCTCCCTGACTTCCGCTGTGGGCGGTTCTTCCGCCGTTGCCGGAAACAACTTGAGCGTGCTGGTCTTGAAACCGGGAGGGAAGTGGGAGACCCTCGTGCAGGATTCCGCGCAGGCCCCCGTGATGGCCCGCAGGAAGGAAGGAAAGGGAACATTGATTGCCGTTGCCCGCAATTTGCTGGGCAGCAATCCTGACGGCAAGGACGCCCTGAACAGGGAATGGGTAACGCCCGTACTGAAGGAGGCCGCTTCCGGCAAAGAGGTGAGCGGAGAAAAGCCGCTGCCCGCGGTAGGTTCCACCCGGATGGGAAATTCGAAGGTGGTGGATGGCGTGACGTTCCATTATTCCGATTATCTGGCGCCCTACTTCCAGGACATGATCAGGATTGAGGCCCAATGCCGCCCCGCCATGGAAAAGCGCCTCGGCGTGCCTCTCTCCCAGGGAATGGGAAACCAGGTGGGGCTGCTGGCGACCGGAGGCGGGGGTTTTTCCGCCGGAGGCTATGTGGGCCTGGCCGTCTTCTGGGAGAATTTTCCGAAGGAAAAGAAGGGCATGATCGAATTCCTGTGCCATGAATTCACCCACTCCTGGGTGCTTCCCCATCCCGAGGTATGGAACGAACCCATCGCCACCTACGTGGGGGACGTGGTCATGGGCGACTTGGGCTATCCGGAGGAAGGCAAACGCCGCATTGAAAACACCATCCGCCGCGCCAGCACCCTGGATCCGGACATGACCGTGTACGACATCTACGGCAACACGGAACGCCCCGGAGCCGTCCGGCTGGACGGAGGCAGGAAAAACGAGATACACTGGGGCAAGTCGTTCTGGGTCTTTGAACAGCTCCGCGGCATGGACCCGGAGTTCCTCTCCAAATACTTCCGGGCCAAGCGGAAATATGTTCCCGCCAGAATGGACCACCGCTATAACATGGATGACACCGTGGCCATCATCAGCATTGCGCTGGGGAAGGACATGTTCCCGTGGTTCAATGAACACGGCATGCCCGCGGACCGGGAAAAGACCCCGTTCAGCAAGCATATTCCTTCCGGCAAATAAATGGGGCGCACCGCCTTACCGGACCAGTTTCAGAATGATTCTGCGCAACCTGTAGGAGACTTTTTTCAGGAAGGTGTTCCGGCTGAGTTCCCGGTACGCCGCGGCGTGGTCGTTCCGGCGCATGGCGGAAAAGAAACTGTCATCAACTCCGGGATGTGCTTCCAGTGCCTGGCGCCAGATGGAACTTTCGTTCAGCTTTTGCAGGGCTTCCGGCATGCTGCGGGCCGTGAGCTGGCCTGAAACGGCCAGGGTTGCCAGAAAACTGCGGACGTTGTTCAGGAACGCCCTCAATTCGCTTTTTTTCCAGTCTTCCCGGTCCGTCATGCCCATTTTGCGGGAGTGCAGGCGGATCATGTCGTCAAACAGGGACAGCGTGAGATTTCCCGTCACTCCCCCGAATTTGTACACGTACACATCCTTTGCCAGCAGGGCGATGCGTTCTGCCGCGGGGAAGACCCGGAGGTTGAACAACTGGTCTTCCGCATATCTCAGTCCGCTTGGGGCGGGACGGCTGGCAAGCAGGAATTCCCTGCCGTAAAGCTTGGTGCACATTTTCCCGTAAGTGTAGAACAGGCCATACCGGTCCATGCCGAAAAAGCCGGAATAATAGGAAGAAAGGAACTCCTGCCGCTCCACCACGCGGTTTTCCGGAATGGCCCCGTCTTTTCTGCGGAAGAGGCCGAAGCGGTCCAGATGCCTGACATAGTCCCCGATGACGATGTCGGCGTTTTCCCGCATGGCCATTCGGGTCATGGCTTCCACGCAGTCCGGAAAAACGACGTCGTCGCCATCCAGAAACATCACGTATTGCCCCGTCGCCCTGTCCATGCCGGCATACCGCGCGGCGTCCACACCCGCGTTGTTCTGGTGGATGGCCGTCATGCAGGAATGCCGGGCCGCATACTTGTTCAGAATATCCGGCGTATGGTCCGTGGAACCGTCGTTGACCAGGATGATTTCCAGAGAAGGCCAGGTCTGGGACAGCAGGCTGTCCAGGCAGGCGGAGATGCTCGTTTCCAGATTGTAGATGGGAACAATGACGCTGACCAGGGGAAGCTCTGCGCCGTTTTGGATGGAAGTGTTCATGTTACCGGTGGTGATGGAGATGGCCGTCCTCAACGCAGGAAAAATGCCCCGAGCGGGCAGGGGGGAACAGAGCCTCTCCGGAACGCGGCAGGAAGAATAGAATAGTTGCCGGAATGAAACAATGCCGAAAAACCATTTCTGTTGTCGGATACCTCCGGATTCTTGTTTTTATTCTTTTAGTATTCAATATATAATAAACTCTAATAAAAAATGTTGCTTCTTAAAGAGACTGGGTAAACGGATTATCAGTCCGCTGTCAATCGAAGATCCTGGCAATAGGCAGATTAAGACAATTATAACCCTACTTAAGCAATAGGGATTTTTTTATTTACCTCCGCATAATATTGATTTTATTAGGTTTCCCGGAAGCTTTTTTCAAACGGACTGATAATCCGGTAATATTTAGGCACGGGTCTCTGTTTTATGTATGTGTTTTGAATTTATTCCAGTTTCTTTGTACACATCCTTGTTTAACTGGATCATTCTTTTATTAATGGCCGTCGCTGTATATCAGGCGGGAACCGGCGTGATTTATACGGGTTCCATGGCCAAAATGAATAATTTCACAGGATTTGTCTTTGTTGTGGCGCTGATCCTGTACATGGGGGCCCGCCCGGTCAGCCCGGAATTCGGAGATACCATCAATTACGCCGCGGAATTCCAGACGCTTCAGACGGAGGAAAGCGGCAACTGGATGGCGCAGGCGACATCCCTGCGCGGGGAATGGCTGTTTGCCCTTATTCTGCATGCGTGGGTGCAGTACGGGAATGTCCACGACTATTTTCTTTCCTGTTCTGCAGTGTACGTGGGGGCTCTGGCGCTGGCCAGCTACAGGATTTTCGGCGGAAGGTGGTTCATTCCCTTTCTGACGGCTTGCGCCATGTTCACCTTCTGGGTTTACGGGGTCAACGGAATCCGCAACGGCATGGCCGCCTCCGTGATGATTCTCGGTCTGTCCTTCCGGGATAACCTCAAGTACCTGGTGCTTTTTTCCCTTCTTGCCGTCAGCCTGCACAAATCCATGGCTCTGCTCATCGGAGCCGGAGCCTGCGCCTGGTTCCTGACAGATACCCGGTATTATGTGGCGGCGTGGCTGGCCTGCATTGTGGCGGTTATTCTGGCCGGTCCGGCCATTGGGGAAATGATTGCCTCTTCCGGCCTGTTTGACGATCCGCGCCTGACCCTCTACATCAGTTCCGCGGAGGAGGTAAAGGCGGCCAGCCCCTTCTTCAGCAGCACGGGGTTTCGCTGGGATTTCCTCCTTTACAGTGCGCTTCCCATCGTGACGGGCTGTTATTTTATTTTCAGGCAGGAGTACCGGGATGCCATGTATACGTGGCTGCTCAATATTTACATCGCGGCGAATGCGTTCTGGATTCTCTGCATGTATGCGGCGTTCAGCAACAGGTTCGCCCAGCTCTCCTGGTTCCTGATGGGATTCGTATTCATTTATCCCTTCTTCAAGTACAGGTTCTGGGCGGATCAGGAAAAGAAGCTGGCCGGTTTTTTCCCGCTGATTTATGCGTTTACCTTCTACATGAATATTTACAACGCATGAGAAAAAAACTCATCAGGATTGCGGCGGCTCCCATGTCTCTGGACCTGCTGCTCAGGGGGCAGTTGAATTACCTGAACGGGTATTTTGACGTTCTGGCCGTAGCTTCCCCCGGTGTGGAGCATGCGCGCATCCGCCGGCGTGAAGGCGTGGAGACCGTGGAGCTTGAAATAGAGCGGACGATTTCCCTGTGGAAGGATTTGAAGAGTTTGTGGCGTTTGTTTGCCCTGTTCCGCCGGGAACGCCCCTGGGGCGTGCACTCCCTGACTCCTAAAGCCGGTCTTTTAAGCATGGCCGCCGCCGCCCTGGCCCGTGTTCCCGTGCGGGTGCATACGTTCACCGGGCTGATTTTCCCCTACCGGAAAGGCGCGTTTAAATTCCTGCTCAGGCAGATGGACCGCCTTACATGCCTGTTCGCCACCCATGTCATCCCGGAGGGTGAAGGTGTCAGAAAGCTTCTGATTGCGGAAAAAGTGACGGGAAAATCTCTGGAAGTCCTGGCCTACGGTAATGTCAACGGCGTTGATTTGGAGCATTTCCGGCAATCCGGCCGCCGGGAGGAGGAAAGGCGGCGTCTTGGTCTTCCCGCAGGGGCCGTTTTGTTTGTCTTTGTCGGCAGAATCACGGAAGACAAGGGCATCCGGGAATTGCTTGCCGCGTTTTCCGCATTGCGCGGAGATGAGGAGCAGGGGGGAATTCCTGTTTTTCTAGCGCTGGTGGGTGGTCTGGAAGGTTATGCTGCAGCTGATTTGGAGATGCCCGGAGTGTTCGTGCCCGGCTTTCAGGAGGACATCCGGCCCTGGCTGGAAGCCGCGGACGTTTTTGTTCTGCCCAGCTACAGAGAGGGATTTCCAAACTCCCTTCTTCAGGCGGGAGCGATGGGACTGCCTTCCATCGCCGCGGATGTGTGCGGATGCAATGAAATTATAGAAGATGGCGTGAACGGCCTGCTGGTGGCCGTCCGGGATGAAGAGGCGTTGCGCAGCGCCATGGCCTCCTTCCGGGATGATCCGGAACGGCGGCGGCAAATGGGCGCGAGAGCCGCGGAAAATGTAAGGAGGAAATATTCCTGCCGGATGGTATGGGATGCCCTGCTCAATTTTTACGGGAGAATATCATGATATACGGGAATGGCATCAAGCGTCTTATGGATTTTTCTCTCGCACTGGCGGCCCTGGCTCTGCTGTCCGTGCCGTTCCTGCTGCTGGCGCTGCTGCTGGCCCTTGCCAACCGGGGAACGCCGTTTTTCCGCCAGACGCGCCCGGGGCGCGGCGGCAGGCTGTTCCGCATTGTCAAATTCAAGACCATGACGGATGCCCGTGATTCCCGCGGAGAACTGCTTCCGGACGAACAGCGCCTGACGCGCGCGGGGGCCCTGGTGCGTTCCCTGTCTCTGGATGAATTGCCCCAGTTGTTCAACGTTCTGGCCGGGCAAATGAGCTTCATTGGTCCCCGGCCGCTGCTGCCGGAATACCTTCCCTTGTATACAGCGGAGCAGGCGCGCCGCCACGACGTGCGGCCCGGCATCACGGGATGGGCCCAGGTGAACGGGCGCAATGCCATCAGCTGGGAACGCAAGTTTGAGCTGGATGTCTGGTATGTGGACCATCTGAACTTCCTGCTGGATATGCGCATTATTTTTTTAACGCTGGCCAAAGTGGTCCGGCGGCAGGGCATCAGCGCGGAAGGGTGCGCCACCATGCAAAAATTCACGGGTTCAGGAAAATGAAAAAGAACATAGCTATTGTAGGCGCCGGAGGATTCGGCAGGGAGACGGCTTGCTGTCTCCGGGCGATCAATGAAACGTCGTCCGCATGGAATTTGATAGGCTTCTTTGACGACAAGGTGCCGGCGGGCACGAAAAACGAATACGGCCAGGTGCTGGGCACCGTTGAAGACTTGAACGCATGGAGAGAGCCTTTGTCCATCGTGCTTGCGATAGCCTCCCCGGATGCGCTCAAGCGCATTTCCGGACGGCTGGACAACGCCCTGCTGGATTTTCCGAATATCATCGCGCCGGACGTGAAGTTTTATGACTGCGGCAGTGTCTCCATGGGGAAAGGCAATGTCATCAGCTTCGGCCATGTCTTCAGCTGCCATGTGAACATGGGTGATTTCAACCTGTTCACCTGCGGTTCCCTGATCGGGCATGACGTCGCCCTGGGGCATTGGAACGTAGTGGCCAACGGCTGCAAGGTTTCCGGGGGCGTCACGCTGGGGAATTCCAATTTCCTGGGGGCCGCTTCCGTGGTGCTTCCCTGCCGGAAGGTTGGGGAGCGTGTGGTGCTGGGAGCTAACTCCACGCTCGTCAGGGATGCGCTGGAAGAGGGAACCTATGTGGGGTGCCCTGCCGTGCTTAAAAAGTCCGCGCCTCCCTCGCCCGAGAAGAAATCCATGATCTGGCTGTCCCTGGCGCAGACGGGAGAGGCGGAAGAGCGGTTTGTACGGGAGGCTTTTGATTCCAAATGGGTGACGACGGTAGGGCCGAATGTGGACGCCTTTGAACGGGATCTTGAAGAGTACCTGGGCGAGCGGCATGTCGTGGCTCTGGCGTCCGGAACGTCTGCCCTGCATCTGGGGCTGGTGATGCTGGGCGTAGGGCCTGGGGACGAAGTCCTCTGCCAGTCCATGACGTTTGCGGCGTCCGCCAATCCCATTGTTTACCAGGGAGCTTCCCCCGTGTTTGTGGACAGTGAGGAAAAAACATGGAACATGTCTCCCGAATTTCTGGAGGAAGCCATCAGGGACCGCATCAGGCAGACGGGCCGCGCTCCCAAAGCCATTATTCCGGTGGACCTTTACGGCATGCCCGCCAGCATGACGGAGATTATGGAAATTGCCGGGAAATACGGCATTCCCGTGCTGGAGGACGCCGCAGAAGCGCTGGGTTCCGAGTACCGGGGGAGAAAATGCGGCATATTTGGCACTTATGGCGTTTTTTCTTTCAACGGGAACAAGATCATCACCACCTCCGGCGGGGGCGCCCTGTGCTGCCCGGATGAGGAATCCCGGAACAGAGTCAAATTTTACGCCACCCAGGCACGGGACCAAGCGCCGCATTATGAACATTCCCACATCGGCTATAACTACCGTCTCAGCAACGTGTGCGCGGGCATAGGCCGCGGCCAGATGCTTTCCCTCCCCTCATTCCTGGAGAAGAGGCGCAACATTCATGAGCAGTACAGAAACCGGCTTTCCGGCGTTCCAGGGCTGTCCCTGCTGGAAAACCCGTCCTCCCATTACCGTTCCAACCACTGGCTGACCTGCGTGCTGGTCAATCCGGAAGAAGCACGTTTTGACCGGGAAACGTTGCGGCTGGCCTTGCAGAAAGCGGGCGTGGAAAGCCGCCCCCTCTGGAAGCCCATGCATTTACAGCCCGTGTTCCGTTCCTGTCCTTTTTATGGCGCCGGCGTGTCGGACCGCCTGTTTGAGCGGGGGCTCTGCCTGCCGTCGGGGAGCGCCCTGGGCCAGGAAGAACTGGACCTCATCATTGATGTGATTTCCAACCTTTAACACGTATGCCCATAACTCACAGCCCCATAGCGCGATCTCTCTATTACACCAGGCATTATTTACTGAATGTCAACGGGAAGTTTATCTTCTTCCTGGATATTGCGGTGGCGTCTTTCATGACGGTGCTGGCGTGCTATTATTGCCGGTTCCTCTACCGGGGGGACTGGGTGGACAACAATCTGCTGTACGCCCTTCTTGTCGATTTTGCGGTTACGGCCTTCTTCCTCTGGAATTCGGGAGTTTACAAAACGCTTGTCCGTTATACGACCATGAAGGACCTGCTGAGGATCATGGTGGCCGTTCTTCTGTCCAACGTGGTTTTGTACGTGTTCAGTATCATTGTATGGCCGGCGTATTTCCGGATATTCATTGCCTGCGGCATTTTCAATTTCATTCTGACTTCTCTAGCGCTGATCGGATGCCGCATGGCGTGCATCGGCGGAAGAAGATGGCTGGAGAATTTCAATTCCAATAAAACGGTTGCTTCCATTACCACAACCGGACGCAAGAGGGCGGCATTGGTCGGAAAACTGGATGCCTGCCTGTTGAAGGCTTCCCTGATCAAAAGCCTGAAGAGTGATGAGTATGAGATTGTGGGCATCCTGACGTCGGAACCGCATGCGGACGGGAAGAAAATCAAGGGCATTCCGGTGCGTTTCGTCAAGGAAGTTTCCGATGTGGAGGAGGTTCTGGATGTTTTCCAGGCCTCGGCCATCATTTTCGTGGGAAAAGGATATCTTCTGGAGGAAAAAAAGCTGGCCGACATCTGCCTGGAGAGGGGCATCAACCTGCTCGTTTCCCATGATCTTTTCCAGTCGTTTGACGACTATTCCGGATTTGCGGTGGACGGGGTGCAGATTGAAGACCTGATGGAGCGCGAGGAAATCAAGATCGACGAAGAAGTCATTTCCGAAGGAATCAGGGACAGCGTGGTGATGGTGACAGGAGCCGCCGGCTCCATAGGCAGCGAGCTCGTCAGGCAGTTGTGCCGGTTTTCCCCCCGGAAGATCGTGCTGCTTGACCATGCCGAGACGCCGCTGTGGATGATCCGCAAGGAAATAGAAAAGGATTATCCGCATATTCCCATCGCAGGCGCCGTGACCAGCATCTGCCACCACCGCCAGATGGAGCGGCGCATGCGGGAGTACAGGCCGGATTTGATTTTCCACGCCGCCGCGTACAAGCACGTTCCCATCATGGAGGAAGATCCCTGCACGGCCGTGGTCAATAATGTGAAAGGAACCATGCACGTGGCCTCTCTGGCCGTCAAGTACGGCGTCAAGCGGTTTATCATGGTTTCCACGGACAAGGCGGTGAATCCTACCAGCGTCATGGGAGCCACCAAGCGCCTGGCGGAAATGTACGTCCAGAGTCTGGGAGAAGCATTGAAACAGAATCCGGAAAAAGGTTCCACCATCTTCATCACCACCCGTTTCGGCAATGTGCTGGGAAGCGCCGGTTCCGTGATTCCCTTCTTCAAGGAACAAATCAAGAGAGGGGGGCCCGTGACGGTGACCCACCCTGAAATTGTCCGTTATTTCATGACTATTCCGGAGGCTTGCCGGCTGATTCTACAGGCGAATGCCATGGGGAAGGGCGGCGAGATTTTCGTGTTCGACATGGGCGAACAGGTCAAGATCGTGGATCTGGCTGAAAAAATGATACGCCTGGCGGGGCTTTCCCCCTTGAAGGATATCCGCATCGTCTTTACCGGATTGCGCCCCGGAGAAAAGCTGTATGAAGAGCTTCTGACGGATGATGAGCAAACCCTGGAAACTGCCCACAAGCGCATCCGAATTTTCCAGACCAGAAAATATGAAATTTCCTCCCTGAAGAATTCCCTGGAAACCCTGGTCTCCCATGCTGAATCCCTCCGGATGGAGGATACCATCCGTTCCATGAAGCAGTTGATTCCCGAATATAAAAGCAATAATTCCCCTTATCAGAAATATGACTACCTGCACTCAAAAAAACTCCTCACCATCTAACCCTTGCCTAATCCATCCAATGAAATACCTACATCCATTCCTCCGTTCCACCGTGTGGAGCCGCCTTCTGGTGGGCGCCGTCCTGGTATGCGTTCTCTCCGCCTGTGTCAAGCCTGAAGAAGTCAATTATGTCCAGAACCTGGTGCTGGACCAGAAATCTTCCATCGGGAAGGAGTATAAAATAGTCATCAAGAAGGATGACCGCCTCTTCATTTCCGTCAGCAGCAAGAATCCCACCCTCGCCCAGATGTTCAACAAGGACAGCGGCAGCGTTTCCAGCCCCAGGGACGACGAGCGCGGATACTTCGTGAATACGGACGGCGATATCGTGTTCCCCGTTCTGGGC
Source organism: Akkermansia sp. RCC_12PD (assembly GCF_036417355.1). NCBI lineage: Bacteria > Pseudomonadati > Verrucomicrobiota > Verrucomicrobiia > Verrucomicrobiales > Akkermansiaceae > Akkermansia > Akkermansia sp. RCC_12PD. The sequence continues at coordinate 2,381,427 of NZ_CP143889.1, forward strand.
AGAATCAAGGCTGTGGGCAAGACCTGCACCCAGCTGGCGAACGATATTGAAAACGAGATTATCAGGGAAGGGTACATCAAGGACCCTGCCGTCAGCGTGCGCCTGATGAACTTCAAATTCTCCGTTCTCGGGGAAGTGTCCAAGCCGGGCAATTATGAAATCAAGGGGGAACGCCTGACGCTGCTGGAAGCGCTGAGCAAGGCTGGAGACCTGAACATGGATGGCAACCGTGACATTTATATCATCCGGGAGGCTGGGGGAGAGCGCATCGCGTCCAAGGTGGACCTGCGCAACAGCGACCTGTTTCATTCCCCCTATTACTATATCCAGCAGAATGACGTTATTTACGTCACTCCGTCCGACAGAAAAGTGAATACCCGGAGCGAGCAGCTCCAGATTTATCCCTACCTCATTTCCGGCACCTCTATTGCCATGGTCATCCTGGCCTTCTGCATTTAATCCCATGAACGATCTTTCTCCCAAGAAGGAATCCCTGGATGCCGTGGGCGCTGCCTCGGTATCCCTGTTTCCCAGCCCCAAGGCCATTCTGGGCCGGATTGTCCGGAAGTGGTATTGGTGTGTGCTTTCCCTGTGCATCTGCCTTCCCCTGGCCTATTTGTATGCAGCGCGGCAGCCCCAGGTTTACGGAAAGGCCACCACCATCCTCATCAAGGACGATTACCCCAAGGAATCCGTGGCCGCCACGGTGCTGGCCACCTCCAATGGCATCGTCAATACGGTCGCCACTAACCTGGATAACGAGATGTTCCTGCTTTCTTCCCATTCCTTGCTGGAAACGGTAGTCCGGAAGCTGAAGCTGGACGTCACCTACTGGAAGAAGGACAAGTTCCGCAAAGTGGAAGTTTATGAGGATTCCCCCATTGCGGTGCAGTTCACGCCGGAGGGGGGAGCGGCTGACGCCAGGTTCTGCGTGGTTCCTCTTTCCGGGAAGGAATTCCGGCTGGAGAAGGATGAAAAGGACCGCGGGGGTCAGGAAACGGGAACTTTTGGCAAGGAGGTCCGCTTCGACTCCCTGACGTTCATCGTGGAGAAAACTCCCCGGTTCAGTGAAGCCGCGCTGAACGTGCCCGTGATTGTCAGGAAAACCTCCGTCAGGAATGCGGCGGTGGGGTTGAGAAGCGGATTGACCGTCAAAAAGGCAAATGGAAAGAATAACCTGGTCAATGTTTCCATCCGCTGCAACAACCCGGTGAAGGCGGAGGTCATCCTCCACAGCATCGTCCATTTTTACAATGAGGCGTCCCTGAAAGAAAAAAACACGCGCGGCACAAAGACGAACAAATTCATCGGGGAGCGCCTGGCTGTCATCAGCGAGGAAATGAGAAAGAATGATCTGGCCGTTGAAAAGCTGAAAAAGGAGACAAATATCCTGACAGACCTGTCCACCGCGCTCACGGAAGAATATGAGAACAGCATCAATGACAAGAAGGATTTGAGGGAGCTGGCGCTGGAGATCAAGTCCATCGAATATCTGAAGCAGTATCTGGAAGAGGAGGCGGAACATGACGCGAAGCTGGTGCCCATCAATTCGAAAATAGCGGACATGGGCATCCGGGACCAGATCGGCGTGTTCAATGACACCCTGCTGAAGAAGACCAGCCTGAAGGTGAATGCAGGGGACAACAATCCCATTGTCCGTGAGCTGGAAGCCAATTTGTCCTCCCTGAAGGATGCGTTGAAACGTTCCGTGAACAATTACTATACTTCCCTGTTGGTCAAGAAGAAGAACATTCAGGACCAGCATGAGAAGACGCGGGAGCACATCAGGAACGTCTCCAGCAGGGAACGGGACGTTAACTACATTGACCGGGAGCAGCGCGTCCGGGAATCCCTGTATGTTTTCCTGTTGAACAAAAGGGAGGAAAATTCCCTGGCCCTGGCCGCCACGGAAGACAATGCGCGGATGGTGGACGGCGTGCGCGGAGGGGCCGGTCCGCTGGCTCCCAACGTGCCCAAGATTCTGCTGGTGGGCTTCCTCGTCGGGCTGGCCGTTCCCGTCCTGGGATGCGTGATTGCCGCGATGATGGATTCACGGGTGAAGCGCAGGGAGGAAATAGAATCCCTGACGGACATTCCCGTTTACGGGGTGCTTCCCCGCAAGCCCAGGAAGTTGAAAAACCAGGAAATCGTGGTGAATCTGGAAGAGCCTTCCGAATTGTCGGAAAGCTTTCCTCTTCTCGCCGAACGCCTGGTCTCTCTGGCGGAAGAAAACGGTCCCGGCTGTTTCAGCATTCTGCTGACATCTTCATGCCCCGGAGAAGGAAAGACCTATCTGGCCGTGAATTTGGCCCTGTCCCTTGCCGTGGCCGGAAAGAAGGTTCTCCTGATGGACATGGACTTGAGGAAGGGAACGCTCAGTTCCCTGCTGGGAGGGCAAGGGAAGCCCGGAATAGGGAATCTGGACCGCTCCGGGGAAGGCGGATGGCGCTCCCTGGTGGAGAAATCCTCCGTTTCCGATCATTTGGATTATCTTTTTGCCGGAACTCTGCCGGACCATCCGTCCCGGCTTTTGCTGCATGACCGCGTCCGGGTGCTAATGGAGGAATTGAAGGAGCATTACGACTTCATCTTCATGGACTGCGTTCCCTACGCTTCCCTGGCGGATGCGCGCATCGTCGCCAGGCTGGCGGACGCCACGCTGTACGTCATGCGGGCCGGGTGCGTGAGGAAACGCGACCTGCCCTGTCTGCAGAAAACGTGGAAGAATGGGAAATTGAAGCGCATGGGCATTGTCCTGTGCGATGTGGAGAACCATTCCCGTTCCTCCCGGAAATATGCCATGTACAGGAGTTTTGACACTTCTTCCCCGTGTCCGGGAAAATGACCCTGCCTGAAAACCATGATCATGTCCGGTTCGCGTCTCAACGTTTTGTTTCTGGTGGAATCCCTCGCCGGGGGAGGAGCTGAAAAAATCCTTTCCGGCCTGGTGCGCGGATTGGACCGGGACAAATTCAACGTGACGGTATGCGCTGTCGTGGATTGCGGGCAGTACCGGGATGAAGTCCGGAAGCACGCCCGCTACCGCTTCATCGTGGGCGGACGGGGCTGGCTTTACCGGTTGAAGTACGCGCTGGTGTACCGTTTTTTGCCCGCCGGGTGGATTTACAAATGGTTCATTGCCGGGGATTACGATGTGGAGGCGGCCTTTACGGAAGGCCTGCCTACCCGCCTGCTGGCGGCCGCGCCTGCGGGAAAGCGCGGAAAGGCCGGGAAGACCAGGAAAATAGCCTGGGTGCATGTGGACCTGGAAGCCAGGCCCTGGACACAAGGGGTGGTATTCCGGTCGCTGGACGAGGAAAAAAGGGCTTATGGCCGTTTCCACGTGGTGGCCCATGTGTCGCGGATGGTGAAAGAGGCTTTTGAAAGGCGTTTTGGAACGCATCCCGGTTCCGTCGTCGTGCATAATCCGGTGGACCGGGACGAGGTGCTGGCCAAATCCGCCGCTGTGGAGGAAGTTCCTGAAAAAAAGTGCTTCAGGATAGTTTCCGTCGGGCGTCTGGAAGAACAGAAGGGGTTTGACAGGCTTATCCGCGCCCTCGCCCGGCTGAAAGAGCGGGGCCACGCAGCGGAATTGGTTCTCCTTGGGGAAGGAAGCCTCAGAAGCGATCTGGAACGGCTGGCTGCCGGGCTGGGACTTTCGGAATCCCTGCTGATGCCCGGTTTTATGGAAAATCCCTACCCGTGGATGGCGGGGGCGGACTTGTTCGTGTGCAGTTCCCGCAGCGAGGGAATGAGTACCGTCGTGACGGAAGCCCTCATTTTGGGCGTGCCCGTTCTGGCGGTGGAATGCTCCGGAATCGGGGAACAACTGGGAATGGGCAGGTTTGGCCGCATGGTGGATAATGACGACGAGGCGCTGGCCCGTGCGCTGGAAGACTTCGTGTCCGGCGGGGAATCGTGTGCGGAATGGCGGGAAAAGGCGGCTTTGGGAGGCCGGCAGGTGGCCTACGCGGGCGCCGTCCGGGAGGTGGAACGTCTGCTGGAGGGAGCGGAAAGATGAAAAAAAGAATCGTGTTTTTCGTCAACAGCCTGACGGGCGGCGGCGCGGAAAAAGTCCTGCAAACCCTGCTGAACGGCTGGGAAGGGCGCGGCTGGGATATTTCCGTCTATTGCCTGAAAAAGGAGGACGTGCCGCCCGGTTATCCCCGGAACATTGCCTTCCGTTTTCTGCTTGATTCCCTGAGGAAAGGGGACGGGTTTTGGACGCGCCTGAAAGTCAAGGCGGGAAACAAGCTGAAGCTGCTGGTATACAGGCATTGCCCTCCGCCGGTCTTTTACCGCATGTTTGTCCGCGGAACCTATGATGTGGAGGCGGCCTTCATTGAAGGTTACGCCACCAGAATTGCCAGCGGCTCTCCCAATCCGGACAGCCGTAAGCTGGCATGGGTGCATATCGACCTTGCCGCCAATCACTGGACGCTGCCGGCCTACAGGAATGCGGAAGAGGAAAAACGGGCCTACCGGCAGTTTGATACGGTGGTTTCCGTTTCCCGTGACGTTCGGGAATCCGTAGTGGCCCTGGCCGGTCCCCTGCGCGATGCCAGGGTTCTTTACAATCCGATCGATGCGCAGGCCATCAGGGAAAAATCCGCGGAATTCGTGCCGCAGCGTCCGGAGGGGAAGATGCTTTTCTGCGCTTCCGGACGCCTTGTCCCGCAGAAGGGGTTCGACCGCCTGGCGGAAGCGTGCCGTCATCTGGTGCAGGCGGGATTCTCCTTCCATCTCTGGATTCTGGGAGAAGGACCGGAGGGCCGGAAGCTGAAGGCCCTGGCCGGGGAGTGGGGCTTGCAGGACAGGATCACATTCCTGGGCCATCGGGAAAATCCGTATCCCTATATGCGGGCGGCGGACTGGATGGTGTGTTCTTCCCGCAGCGAGGGGCATTCCACCGTCATTTCGGAAAGCCTGGTTCTCGGTATTCCCGTGGTTTCCACCCTGTGTTCCGGCGTCCGGGAGCAATTGGGGGACGGGGAATTCGGGCTGGTTGCCGGCAATAATACGCAGGACCTGCTCCGCGCTCTGGAAGATATCCTGACGGGAAGGGCCGATCGCCGGGATTACGGCGAACGGGCTCTCCGCGGAGGCAGCCGTTTTGATCTGGACGGACGGATGAGTGCCCTGGAAGGGCTTTTTGAAACAACCCATTGAATCGCATGCCTTTTGTCTCCGTTATCATTCCTGTTTTCAATGCCGGGCATTTTCTGGAAGAATGTGTGGATTCCGTCCTTCGGCAAACCCTGACGGATTTTGACGTCTGCCTGGTGGATGACGGTTCCACGGACGGGAGCGGCATCCTGTGCGATGCCCTGGCCACCCGGCATGAGAGGATCCATGCGGTTCACATGGGGAGGAACAGGGGCGTATCCGCGGCGAGGAACCGCGGCATTGAAGAAACGGAGGGCTCGTGGCTGTGCTTTGTTGACGGGGATGACCGCGTGGAGCCCGCGTGCCTGCGGACTCTTGCCGCCGCCGTGGAAGACGGGGAATGCGATCTGGCCGTCGCCGGGCTGCGTTCCGTGCGTGCCGGCGGAAAGGACGTGCTTACGGTGCCCGTGCCGGTGGAACTGGAGGCCGTCCCCGGAAGGGAGGAGGAGTGGGTGCGCCTGTTCCGCTCCTTCCTGCTCTTCGGGCCCGTTGCCAAGTTGTACCGCAGGGAGCTGGTGGACAGGTATTCCATCCGCTTTCCGGAAGGCGTCTCCTACGGGGAGGACCTGGAATTCAACATGGCCTACCTGAAGCACATCAGGCGGCTGAGGACGGTGGACAAGGCCGTTTATTTCTACCGCAGGGCGGAAAAGGGCACTCTGTCCACGCGGTTCGTTCCGGAAAAATTTGAATGGATTGCCGGACAGTTCAGGATGGTCCGGCAATATTTCCGCGACCAGGGGCTTCAGGGCGGCCTCGTGGAGAATTATCTGGCGTCCCGGTGGTGGGGAATGGTGTATGATTCCCTGTTTGAAATTTACCGTTTCAAGGAGTGCCGCGGCGTGAAGGACCGCTTCAAGGCCGTCCGCAGTATTCTGAAAGTTCCGGAAAACGCGTTGCTGCGCGCCCATCCCGGCGCATTTCCCTGTCCGGAATGGATGAAAGTCTGCCTCTTTCTTCGTCTCCCCTTCTGCCTGTTCCTGCTCCTGGAAGGGGCGTACGCCGGGAAAAAATCATCAGACGGCCATGCGTAAAATTCTTCTATATCCTCACGGCGGCAGCGGCAATCACGGGTGCGAGGCGATTGTCAGGTCCACCATGCTGTTGCTGCGTCCTGAAAAGGGCAGCCTTGTTTCCTCCGCCTGCGGGCAGGACGTCCGGTGCGGCCTGGACCGCCTGGTGCGCGTTCTGCCGGAACGGCGCCCCATCCGGAGGCTTTCCCCGGCCTGGGCTGCGGCGTGGATGCAGCTGCACGTTCTGGGGGTGAAGGATGCGTTTGACCTGATTGCCTTCGGCGGCATTGTGAAGGAAGCTGGGGATGCGGACCTGGCCCTGTGCGGCGGAGGGGACAATTACTGCTACGGGGAACCCGTCCATATCTACCTCCAGAACGAATTGCTCCGGAAGGCCGGCGTTCCTGTGGTCCTGTGGGGTTGTTCCCTGGAAAGGGAGGACATGAAGGGCAGGATGCTGGAGGACCTCGGGGCGTTTGACCTGATTGTGGCGCGGGAGTCCCTCACGTACGACGCCCTGCGGGAATGCGGCCTTTCCCGCGTGGTTCTGTATCCGGACCCGGCGTTTGCCCTGCCGGCCAACGAGGTGGAAGTTCCGGAGGGCTGGAAGGAGGGGAACATGGCCGGAATCAATGTCAGCCCCATGGTGATCGGGCACGAGGGGAGGCCCGGAGCCGTGATGGAAAATTATTCCCGGCTTGTCGAATGGCTGTTGGAAAACACGGAAATGAACGTGGCCCTGATTCCCCATGTGGTATGGGCCGGGAATGACGACCGCAAGCCTCTGGCGGAATTGCACGGGCGTTTCCGCCATACGGGAAGGGTGGTCATGATTGAAGACGCCCCCTGCGGGGACTTGAAGGGGTATATTTCCCGGTGCCGGTTCCTGGTGGCCGCCCGTACGCACGCATCCATCGCCGCTTATTCCACGGGCGTTCCCGCGCTGGTGGCTGGGTATTCCGTCAAGGCGCGCGGGATTGCCCGCGACTTGTTCGGAACGGAGGAGGGGCACGTGGTCCCGGTGCAGTCGCTGGACGGCCCGGATGAGTTGCGGAACGCCTTTGTTCGGATGATGGAAAGGGAGAAGGAAATCAAGGAGGCATACGGGAAAGTGCTTCCCGCGTATCTGGAACGGCTGTGCGGCTGCCGAAAAGAACTTGAATCCCTGGTGAAACGGTCATGACTCTTTATGTTTCCATTCTTTCCGCAGCGGCGGTTCTTACGGCAGCGGCGGCCTGCGTGGACGCGTGGCGCTTCATGGGAATCTGGACGGGCCGCATCCGCATCGGCCGCTGGCGGGACCGCCGCGCATGGCAGGACGCCCTGGCCCGGAAGGCCGCGGCATGGCTGAAGCGCATGCCGGCAGTCCCCAAAAAGGACCAGGGAAGGCTGGTCCTCTGGGACATGCTGCGGGGTGCATATGCGGACGCCGCCATTCAGGGCTGGCAGCTAGGCGGCCTGTCCCTGGGCCTGAATGCCTACGCCGGAGACCGGAATGACGGGGGGCTGAAGGAAAAACTGCGGGACGCCCTCGGCAGGCATGAACTGGTCGTGAATTATCTGGAGCGGGAAAATCCCGGAACATGGGAAGTGGACAGGATGCTGCTGGATTATGCCGTGCTGGAAGCCGGATGCGGCGGAGAGGACCGGCTGATGGAAAAGTCTCTGGCCTTTCTGGAATCCCTGAAAACGGAGGCGGGTACTCTGGCTTACAGGCGCGGGCAGCCCGCCGTCCGCTACGTGGACACCATCGGCCTGGCTTGTCCGCTGGCGGCGGCCTGCGCGGCGCGCACGGGGCGGGAGGAATACTGGAACCTTGCGGCAAGGCAGGTGGAGGAATACGATGCGGCCCTTCTGGCCGGGTCCTCTTTTCCGGCCCACGGGTTTGAGATGGACCGCGGCTATCCCCTGGGGCTGTACGACTGGTCGCGCGGTATCGGCTGGTATGCGCTGGGGCTGTGCGAACTGTACCGCCTGATGGAAGCCCACGGACGACCGGAGGCGGGTGCGATGGCGAAGCGCATTGTGTCCCTGTCCCGCGAACTTCTGCCCCTCCGCAAGCGGAATGGCGGATTCGGGTGGATGGTTGCCAGGCCGGAATCCGTCTTTGAATCTTCCGGAACCGCCCTGATGGGCCTGTTGATGCTGGAGGCCTACCGCATTTCCGGGGAGCCCTGTTTTCTGGAGGCCGCTTTTGGTGCGGAAAAGGCCCTGATGGGGGTGACGCGCCGCAACGGAGCGCTGGACATGTGCCAGGGGGATACCAAGGGAATTGGCATGTATTCGGACGTCTGGGGCCTCATGCCCTTTGCCCAGGGAATGGCCCTGCGCCTGAGCGTGGAACTCAATAGGGAGGAACGGAAAGAATGAGAACGCTGAATTCCGGCAAAAATTTTCTGGTAACCGTCAGCCTGATGGTCACGATGACCTTGCTGGGATTCGTGACGCGCAAGCTTTTCGTCAATGAAATCGGCGTGGAATACCTGGGCCTCAACGGGCTGCTGACCAATATCCTGGCGGCGGTCACCCTGCTGGAATCCGGCTTCGGAACCAGCGTGGTGTTCCATCTTTACAAGCCGCTGGCTGAAAACGACCAGCCTCGCATTCTCGCCCTGCTGCAATTCTACCGCAAGGTGTACCGCCTCATTGCGGCGGCCGTGTTTTTCCTGTGCGTGTGCCTGTACCCCTTTCTGGGGTGTTTCATCAAGAACGGGAATCATCTGGACTACCTGACACTGGTTTATTTCATCTTCGTTTTCAATTCCATCCTGCCGTACCTGACGGCGTACAAGAATTCCCTGATCAACGCGGACCAGAAAAACTATCGGCTGGGGACTATCAATTTTGTTTACCAGGTGGGCCTGAACCTGTCCAAGCTGGGCATCCTTTACTATACGGGCAACTACATCCTGTACCTGGTGGTGGAATCCCTGTTTCTGGCGGGGTTCAACGTGGCCATGGTGCGGAAGGTGGACGCGCTTTACCCCTATGTGAAAAGCCGCATGACCCATGCGGTGGACGCCGTGACGAAGAGTCAGATTGCCGTCAACGTCAAGGCGCTCTTCCTGCACAGCGTGGGGGGCTATTTCATGCATTCCACCAGCAACATTGTCATTTCCAGCTTCGTGGGGCTGGCGGCAGTGGGCTTTTATTCCAACTACATGCTCGTGGTCGGAACGATTTCCACCTTCATCATGCAGGTAATCAACAGCATGGCGGAAAGCGTGGGCAACCTGATCGCCAGCGAGGACAGGGCGCACGTTTATGAAATTTTCAAAAGGATTTTCCTGATCAACTTCCTGGTGTCCGGCGTGGCTTCCATCGTCCTGCTGAACACGCTGAATCCCTTTATCGGCTGGTGGCTGGGGGACGGGTACATTCTGCCGGGAGCCGTCTCCTTCGTGATCATCCTGAACTTCTTCGTGGTGGGCATGCGCCGCTCCGCCATGGTGTTCAAGACCAAGGCGGGCATTTTCCACCAGGACCGCTACTCCCCGCTTCTCCAGGGGGTGATCAACGTCGTCCTGGCCGTGATACTGGTGCGGTGGTGGGGGATAGCGGGCGTTCTGCTGGCGGCCACGCTCAGCCTTCTTTCCATCGGCGTCTGGCAGTTTCCGCGGCTGGTGTACAGGCATGTGTTTCACCAGCCCTTGAGGAAATACTTCCTGGCGTACGGGCAATACGTGCTGCTTACGGCGGCGGGCTACACTCTGACGTATCCCTTCTGTTCCCGGTCCTGGTTTGCTTCTCCGCTGGCTGACCTGCTCCTGTGGGGAACTATTTCCGTCGTCGTCCCGCTGGGGCTCTGCACAGCCGTTCTGTTCAGGACGGCGCCTTTCCAGGGATTGTTGATTCACGTGCGCAGACTGGCATGCAGATGAAGCGTATTTTCATAGCTATTCAATATATGGAACTGGGGGGCGCGGAGCGTGCCCTGCTGGGGCTGCTGGAAGCGCTGGACACTTCCCGTTTCCGGGTTGACCTGTTCGTTTACAGGCATTCCGGGGATTTGATGCCGCTGATTCCGGAAAAGGTGAACCTGCTGCCGGAGCTCCCGGCCTACCGGGCGCTGTCCCGGCCCCTGAAAGACATCCTGACGGAAGGCAGGCTGGGAATTTTCTGCGCCCGGCTGTGGGCCAAATGGCGTTCCGCGCGTTTTGGGAAAAGTCTGAACGGGTTGGAAAATTACGCCGTGTTCGATGATGCCGCCGCGGCTGCGGCCCCCTTTCTGCCATCCTTAAGAAAGTTGGGAATGTACGATTTGGCGGTCAGTTTCCTGACACCCCACCGCATCGTCAGGGACAAGGTGCTGGCCCGCAGGAAAGTTGCCTGGATTCATACGGATTACTCTTCCATTGGCATCAATGCGGAGCGCGAACGCCCGGTATGGAGCAGTTACGACCGCATCGTATCCATTTCCCCGGAGGCGGGAAAAGGGTTCCTGTCCCGGTTCCCGGAGCTGGAAGACAGGCTGATGCTGATGGAAAACATCGTTTCCCCCCGGGCAGTGCGGGAGCAGGCCGCGCTGGAGGACGTTTCCGCCGTGATGGAAGGTTCTCCGTGCCTGTGCACAGTGGGAAGGTTCTCCCATGCCAAGGGCATGGACCGCGCCGTCAGGATAGCCGCCCGTCTGGTGGAGATGGGAATGAACGGGCTGCGGTGGTATCTGGCAGGCTACGGGGACGAGGCTTCCCTGCGGCGGGAAATTGCCGCGCATGGGATGGAGGAACACGTCGTTATCCTGGGAAAAAAGGCCAACCCCTATCCTTATATGGCCGCCTGCGGCCTGTATGTGCAGCCGTCCCGCTATGAAGGGAAGGCCGTGGCGGTTAGGGAGGCGCAGATTCTGGGGCGTCCCGTGGCCATCACGCGTTTTCCCACGGCTTCCGGCCATGTGGAGGACGGCGTGGACGGAGTCATTGTCCCGAACGACGAAGAGGGCGCCGCGAAGGCCCTGTTCTCCCTGCTGCATGATCCCGCCCGCCTGGAAAGCCTGGCGGCGGCATGCCGCGCGCGGGACTACGGCAACCGTGATGAAATCCTGAAACTGGAGGCGCTGGTCTGAACATGGGAAGACGTATTTTATACATTGCCAACGGCATCACCGGGCCGGGAGGGCTGGAACGGGTTCTGTCCGTCCGGACGCGCCTGCTTGCGGAAGAATACGGGGACGAAATCCATATCATGACTCTGAATGAACGGGGTGCGGAGCCCTTTTACGATTTTCACCCGGGAATCCGTGTTCATGACGTTGCGATGGAGGGTAGCCCCGTGGCACGGCTGGCGGCCTGGGTACGGGGCATCCGGAAAACGGTGCGTACCGTGAATCCCGATGTGGTGGACGTGTGCGACGACGGGTTCAAGGGATTCTGGATTCCCCTTCTGCTGTCCGGGCGGCGTCCGGTCATCTATGAACGCCATGTCTCCCGGATGATCCAGACGGAGGGCGGGTGCCCTTCCGTTTTCATGAAGATGGAATTTGCCGCCATGTGTTTCCTGGGGGGGCGCTTTGCCCGCTTCGTGGTGCCTGCCTCCGGAAACAGGGTGGAATGGAATATGCGCAATGTGGAGGTCATTCCCAACCCTCTTCCCTTTTATCCGTCCGTTCCGTCTTCCGGAAAGGAAAAGCGGGTGATTGCCGTGGGCAAAATTTCCCCTCAGAAAAACTATGGGGCCTTGCTGGAGGCCTGGAAAAGGGTACACGGGAAATTTCCGGACTGGAGGCTGGACCTGTTCGGCGCGGAGCGCGACGGAGGCAGGCTGAGAACGGCGATTCGGTCGGCGGGGCTGGAAGAAAGCTTTGTGCTGCATCCGCCCACGAGGGAAATCATGGCGGCGTACCTGGGAGCCTCCATCTGTGCGATGTCTTCCAAATATGAGGGATTCGGCATGATGATGGTGGAGGCCATGGCGTGCGGCGTACCGTGCGTGGCCTTTGACTGCCCCTGCGGTCCCGCGGACATCATCAGCCATGAAGAAGACGGCCTGCTGGTGGAGAAAAACAATATTCCCGGACTGGCGAATGCCCTGGAGCGCCTGATGGGGGATGAAGTGCTGCGTGGAGCCCTGGCGGCGAAGGCACGGGAACATGTGAGGCGTTACGCGGCTGAAACGGTGGCGGAGCAGTGGAACAGGCTGTATGGCCGGGTTCTGGAGGAAGGAAAGGGGGGACGGCCATGATTTCCGTCATCGTTCCCGTGTACAATGCGGAAGCTTACGTGTCCCGCTGCCTGGAAAGCATCCTGAACCAGACGTACCGGGATATCCGGGTTGTCTGCGTGAATGACGGCTCCACGGACGGCACCGGCTCCATTCTGGAAGACTTCCGCCGCAGGGACAGCCGGGTGGAGGTTCTTGCCCGTGAAAATTCCGGACTTTCCGCCTCCCGCAATGCCGGGTTGGAACGGGCGGATGGGGAATACGTGATGTTTGCGGATGCGGATGACTGGCTGGACGAACATGCGTGTGCGGACGCGGTAAAAGCCATGCGGGGCCGGGATGCGGACATTGTTTTCTGGAGCTATGTGAAGGAATATGAATCGGTCTCGTCCCCGGTTTTGTTCTGGCCGGAGGAACGCGTCTTCGAGGGGGAAGCCATGGCGTGGCTGAGAACCCGCCTGCTGGGCCCCGGCGGCGCGGAACTGGCCCGGCCGGAAAGGATGGATTCCTACGGAACGGCCTGGGGCAAGCTTTACAGGCGTTCCCTGTTCCGGGATGCGGAGGCCGCGTTTGTGGATACCGCGCTCATCGGTTCCGCGGAGGATGTTCTCTGCAATCTTTCCCTGTTCGGAGCGGCCCGGAGGGCCGTCTATATTCCTTCCACGTTCTACCATTACCGGAAGACGGCTTCCGGGGCGCTGACCAGAAGGTACAAGCCGGACCTGGTGGCGCAGTGGGAGGAGCTCTTCAGGCGCATGGATGTACATGTGAGGAAACATGGCGCGTGTCCGGAGGCAGAGCGGGCCCTTCGGAACCGCATGGCCCTGTCCGTCATCTTTCTGGGGCTGAACATCTGCGATGCTCCCGGGTCTCCGGTGCGGCACGCCGCCATGCTCCGGAACCTGCTGGAACGGGACTGGTGCCGTGCGGCGGTCGGAACGCTTCCCCTGAAGCCGCTCCCGTTCCACTGGAAAACGTTCTTTCTGGCGGCGAAGTCGGGATTCGTTCCCGGCCTGTACCTGCTCCTGCGAATCATCAAGCGAATTCTGGCAACATGACCCCCCAACGAGTATTAATGGTATTCACCATCATGAACCGCGGAGGCGCGGAAACGATGGTCATGAATTATTACCGCCATATCGACCGCCGCAGGCTCCAGTTCGATTTCCTGGTTCACCGGGAGACCCCCGGCATTTATGAAGAGGAAATCCGGGAACTGGGCGGCCGGATTTACAGGCTGCCGCCCATCACCCTGTCCGGTCTGGCCGCGTACAGGAGGGAGGTGGCGCGCTTCTTTGACGAACACCCGGAATACAGGCTGGTTCACGGGCACTGCTCCGAGCTGGGCTACTGGGTGTACCGCGAAGCGGCCGCGCGGAACATCCCCTTCATTGCGGCGCATGCGCACAGTTCCCCGCTGGGAATGGATAAAAATTCCCTGTTCCGTTTTCTGCTCAAGCATCTGATGCGCCCGTACCTGACGCACCGTTTCACGTGCAATGAATTGTGCGGCCGCTGGCTCTTTGGCCGCAAGGGAATGAAGGATGCCGTGGTGGTCCGGAACGCCATTGATGCGGGAAAATTCAGTTATTCTCCGGAAACCCGTGAGCGGGTCAGGAGGGAAATGGGCTGGGAGGGAAAACTGGTGGCAGGCCACACGGGCAACTTTTCCTGGCCCAAGAACCATGAGTTCCTGCTGCGCGTTTTTCAGGCGTTCCTGGTCCTGCATCCGGATTCCCTTCTGGTGCTGGCGGGAAGCGGCGGGGAAAAGGAGGAACAGGTCAGACAGGAGGCGGAGCGTGCGGAATGGCGGGGACGCATCCGCCTGCTGGGCGGCAGGGACGACATTCCGGATTTACTGCAGGGAATGGACGTTTTCGTTTTCCCGTCGTGGTTTGAGGGGTTCGGCATCGCCATGCTGGAGGCCCAGGCGGCGGGGCTGCCCGTTTTGGCCTCCGACCGGGTTCCGGAAGATGCCGCGGTGGTGCCGGGCCACGTAAGCTTTCTGTCCCTCAGGGAATCCCCCGCGGTTTGGGCGCGGGAAATGGAGGAACTGGCCTGCGGATGGCGGCGGAACGATACGGCGGAGGCCATCCGGCAAGCCGGGCTGGACATTGCCGGCAATGCGCAGAAGCTTCAGGAATTCTATCTGGAACAGGGAGGTGAATCATGAAGACAATGAAGACGTTGACCGTGTTCACGCCGACCTTCAACAGGGCGGAATGCCTGCGCCGCTGTTATGAAAGCCTGCTGAGGCAGACCTGCCGCGACTTTGTCTGGCTGGTCGTCGATGACGGATCATCCGACGGAACCGCAGACCTGGTGCGGGAATGGCAACGGGCGGGGCATGTGGAAATACGCTACCACTATCAGGAAAACGGAGGAATGCACACGGCCCATAATGCCGCGTACAGGCTCATGGACACGGAACTCAACGTCTGCCTGGATTCCGACGACCTGATGACGGAAGACGCCGTGGCTGCCATTCTGGAACTCTGGAAGCGGCGCGGAAGCGAACGTCTGGCCGGAATTGCGGGGCTGGACGCCGACGTCCGTACCGGGGAACTCATCGGAACGGCCTTTGAAGAGGATGGCAGGGAGATGACGCTGACCGGATTCTATGCATCGGGGGGCAGGGGAGACAAGAAGCTCGTGTACCGGACCGCGCTGATGAAGCGGCTGCCGCCTTATCCCGTGTTTCCCGGTGAAAAGTATGTGGGGCTGGGCTACAAGTACATGCTGGCGGACGAAGCGGCGCCCCTGCTGGCCATGAACAGGGTGCTTTGCCTGGTGGAATACCGGGAGGACGGTTCCTCGAAAAACATGTTCAGGCAGTACGTCCGGAATCCCAGGGGATTTGCCTTTCTGCGGAAGGAGGGGATGAAGCGCCAGCCTTCCGGGCGCAGGCGCTTCATGGAGGCGGTGCATTACGTGTCCGCCTCCCTGCTGGCGCGCCATGCCCGCTTTTTGCAGGAATCCCCGCGTCCGTTCCTGACGCTGGCGGCCGTGCCCTTCGGAATAGCGCTGATGTGCCTGATTATCGTGAAAACCAGAAACAACGGATGACCGGAATATGAAGATTGCGTACGTACTGGATGATCTGGACGCGGCGGGAGGAATTCAGGCCGTCACGCGCGCCAAGGCTGCGGCGCTGGCCGCCGTGCCGGGCAATGAAGTCGTTCTGGTTGCGGCCAACGACGCCCGCCGGACTGCGGCGGATTTGCCGCCGGGCGTCAGGGTGGTGACCCTGGGTGTGAATTATTATGAGGACGACTGGAAGGGATTCCTGTATGTGATGAAGGGCATCCTTGTCAGGCGCAGGCGCCATGCGGAGGCTCTCCGGAAAACCCTTGGGGAGCTGGAGCCGGATATCGTCATTTCCGTAGGGCAGTCGGAAAAGTTCATGATTTCCCGGATTTCCCGCGGCAGACCATGGAAAACCGTGCGCGAATACCACTACTCCGGTACCTACCGGAAAGATTACGCGAGGCTTCAGGGCGGGATGAGGGCGCGTGTCATGGCCGCCGTTTCCGATTTTTATGAATTCGCGCTCCGCCAGGGCGGCTATGACGCCACCGTGGTGCTTACCCGGCAGGATATGGAGACGAACTGGAAGGGAAGGAAGGGCGTGCACGTGATTCCGAACCCGTGCATCCGCCGGACGGAACGGACTGCCTCCTTGGACCGTCCCCGCGCGGTTGCCGTGGGGCGTCTTGTTCCGGTCAAGGGATTTGACCTTTTGATCCGTGCGTGGGAAAAAGTGGCTGCCGTCCATCCCGGATGGGAGCTGGAGATATGGGGGGACGGTCCGGAAAAGGAATCCCTTGAAAACCTGGTCCGGGAAAAGGGGCTGGAAAGGCAGGTATTTCTGCGCGGAGCCACCTCTGAGGTGCAGGAAAAACTGCTGCAGTCCTCCATGCTGGTGTTTTCCTCCCTTTTTGAGGGATTCGGCATGGTGCTGGTGGAGGCGATGGCGTGCGGCGTGCCCTGCGTGGCGTTTGAATGCCCGTGCGGACCGCGGGATCTGATTGATCCGGAAAAAGACGGCCTGCTGGTTCCACCAGGAGATACGGGCCGTCTGGCGGAGGCCGTCATCCGGATGATTGAACATCCCGAATTGAGGCGCGCCATGGGAGCCGCCGCCCGGAAGAAGGCCGGACGTTATGGGCTGGACGCCATTGCCCGTTCCTGGATGGACCTGTTCCATGCATTGAAAAATTCTGAAAACACGAACCTTGCCTGATGACCATGCCACTCGTTTCCATTATCATTCCGTGCTACAATGTAGCCGCATTCATGAAAAAATGCCTGGATACCGTCTGCGCCCAGACGCTTCGGGACATAGAAATCATCTGCATCAATGACGGTTCCACGGACGGAACGCCGGACATCCTGCGGGAATATGAAGCCGCGGACGAAAGAATCCGCATCATCGACCAGCCCAATGCGGGCGTGGCGGCGGCCCGGAATGCCGGGCTGGATGCCGCGTGCGGAAAGTACATCGGGTTTGCCGACCCGGACGACTATGTCTCCCCCGTCATGTTCCAGCGCCTGTATCTGGCGGCGGAACAGTATGGAGCGGAGCTGGTTTGCATGGGGGCCACGATTGCCGGGGACATGCCGCTCTCCGTCCGGTGGAGCATGCTCAACGGCCTGCAATGCCCGGAATGGCACTGCAGCCATTACGACTTTGCGTCCATGGGAACGTTCAGCGAGCTGTGCTGGGACAAGCTTTACCGGGCGGATTTCCTGAAAAAGACGGGCCTCCGCTTCCGGGAGGGAATGAGGCAGGGGAGCGATGCCCTGTTCAACAACCTGCTTCACCCCTATGTGCGGAATATTGTCAAAATACCGGATTGCCTGTACATTTACCGTCCTACTCGTCCGGATTCCCTGGTTAACGTTTACAAGGCCCCGGACAAAAAGGGTTCCGGGTTTTATCCGGCTCTGGAGCGCGTGGACCTGATCGCCGCTGCCTACCGGGAATTGGGCTGTCTGGAAAAAGCCAGGATAACGGTCCTGAACTGGCTGAACGGCAGTATCCAGCTTTTCTCGTCCAACCTGCTCCACCAGACGGCGGGAGAGAAAAAGGAAGCCCTGGATGCGGTCCGCGCCCTGTTGGACAAATACGGGTGGCGAGAATTTGCCCAGTCCCCGGAATCCCCTTTCCGTCTCCTGAAATACATTGCCTGCGGGCACGACTTCCGCGTGAGGTGTGCCCTGTTCGGCCTTTACCGGTTCCTGCATTCCCGCGCCGGAAACAAGCTGGTGGAGCTATGCACCCGGATTATCAACCTGCGCGGAAGCTCCCGGTAGGCGGGCATTCCGGTTCATCTTCCTGCCGTGCAGGCAGGCGCCTGGGGCACTGTCTTCCGGGGCTGGAGGAGGCAGTCGTAAAAAGGCGTGTAAAGCAGGTTGTTGGGAATCAGGTAAAGGTAGCCGTTTTGGGAATCGTAAACGAGGTTGAAGCGTTTCAGAAGGTTGTTGCCCATGACTCCGTCCATCTCCGGCATGCTCTGGATGCCGCTGGTGACGGTGGAAAACGCTCCGGGAATGCGCGGCAATTTGCAGGCGCCGAGCTGGATGCTGTCGAAAATGACGTTCTCCAGCCTGCCCGTATTGGCATCGGAACTGGAAATGCTGGAGACGGAGAACGGAACCTGGCTGCCCAGGAGGCGGTGCTTGTTGACAAAGGGGGTATTGAGGTCCAGAACGCGGTCGGAACCCGTATCTACCGACAGGCGGAGCTGGTAAACCTTCCCGTTGACCGTTGCTTGGGCGGGAACTACCGGGATTCCCATCACGTATTCCATCTTCAGGCGGATGGCGTTTGGCGGCGGCGTGTAGGAACCGTGCGGATACAGGTAAATTTTCCGGTCCGTGTAATTGACTTCCGTGACCTGCCGCTGGATGAACCAGAGGCCGAGAACGCCGTCCCACTGGTCACGGGCATAGGGAATGGCGATGAAAGGGACGCTGGACAGGGACTGCTTTCCGACGGAAAATTTGTTTTCCGCGCTTTTGCGGACCTCATTGGAACCCGTGGCACCGTAATTCACAATAGTTTCATTGAACTCCATCGGAATGCCTTCCAGGGAATTGCTGTTGATGACCATGGAAGTGGCCCCGGTATCAAAAAGAAAAAGCAGGGGACGGCTGCCGTTGACGCGGCATTGCACGTAAATGCGGCTGGCGGTTCCGAGCTCGAACGGAATGCTGTCACTGGGAATGTTGGC